>NZ_QLTK01000022.1 GCF_003269035.1 Paraburkholderia bryophila
CCGCTGAATAGCGTTTCATCTTCCATTCGCTGTCCGCCCTCCATCTTTACACTAATCGGTTCGGCTGAGGCGACAACTAGCCTGACATGGAGGGCCGCAAAGAAAGTGAGTGCCGCCCCGCACAGGGGCAACGCTAATAGACCACAAGCAAAGCAACGAAACCCCAACACGACAAAACAACAACCAAAAAACCGCCGAACAGGCAAATAAACCCCACCAACCACCCAAAACAAGCGCACACTACCCCCCAGCTCCAGTAAGGAGCAAAAACCGCCAACCTGGGGAGTCCATCATGGCAAAAGGTCAAATGCGCAGCAACCGTGAAGTAAAGAAGCCTAAGCAGGACAAGAAGCCGCAGCCGGCGACATCCCCATCGGGTGGCACGCCGATCCGGGTCACGCCGAGCGCATCGACGCCTGCGAAGAAGAATTAACGATTGAGGTGAGCGCCCGCCACACCACTGGCGGGCACCCTAACCCGCGTCCAGCAACAAGCATCACCACCAGCTACCTGGAAATATCCTCCAACGCAACATCCCGCGTCTTAGGTCCCAGCACCCCGATCGCCACCATCACCACCGCCATCGCGCCGGAGATAAAAACAAACACCCCATTCACCCCAAACCGGCTCAAACATCCCGCAATAACAAACGCGGAAAACATCGCCGAAATCCGGCTCCACGAATAAACGAACCCAACAGCCCGCGCCCGAATACTCGTAGGAAAGAGCTCCGCCTGATAGGCGTGATAGCTATACGAAATAATATTGCCCGCCAGCACGAGACACACGCCAAGGCTCACCAGCAACACCGTCTCCCGCGCCTGACTAAAGGCCAACCCGCACACCACGTTCACCGCCGCCATAAAAATAATCACCGTCTTTCGTTCGAAGCGGTCGGCAATCAACATCCCCAGCAACGGCCCAAGCGGCGCGGCAATCGCGATAATGCTCGCGTACATCAGGCTGGTCGTCACCGTAATCCCCTGCTTGATCAGCAGCGTCGGAATCCAGTTCGCAAAGCCGTAATACCCCATCGTCTGAAACACGTGGAAGATGATCAGCATCAGCGTGCGTTTGCGATACGGCGGCACCAGCAGATCACGAAACGCCGCCCGCGCACGCACCGGCTCAGGCATCGCAGGCTCAGGCAACGGTCGGCCATATTCGCGCTCCACGCGTGCTTCGAGACGCGTCATCACGGCATCCGCTTCGTCGATGCGGCCTTTCTGAGCGAGCCAGCGCGGGCTCTCCGGCAATCGCCGCCGGATCCACCACACCACGATCGCGCCGACCACGCCGGTCAGCACGACAAGCCGCCATCCGTCGATTCCGAAGTACCGATGCGGCACCAGCAGATACGACAGAAACGCGACGATCGGCACCGCGCAAAAACCCACCGCCTGCGAACACGCCGACGCCCGTCCGCGCACATGCTTCGGCACCAGTTCGGAGATGTACGTGCCGATCGTCACGATTTCCACGCCAATGCCGATCCCTGCAATGAAGCGCCAGAGATTGAGACCGCCCGCCGTGTCCTGGAACGCCATGACGATGTTGGCCGCCGTGTACCACAGCAGCGACCACGTGAAGATCGCGCGTCGGCCGAAGCGGTCGGCGAGAAATCCGCACGCCGCCGTGCCGATAAACAGACCCGCGAACAACGAGGCGATAAAACTCGCCACGCCGCTGGTGCCGAACAACCCACGCGTGGTCGCGGTGAGAATGCCGCTGCGCACGAGCCCCGGTGCGATATAGCCGGAGAACATCAGGTCGTAGAGTTCGAAGAAGAGCCCGAGGCTCAGCAGCATCACCAGCTTCCAGATCGAACGCGTCGCCGGTAGACGGTCGAGCCGCGCGGAGATGCGCGCGCCGTCCAGCGCCATGCCATCGGCACGGCCGCCGCTCGACACATCCGTGCCCGAAGGCACGCCGCCCAACGCGCCGGCATCGCCGAGCGCCGTCGCATATACCGCCTGATTCGACGACTTCATCGCCTGTCTCCTTTGTTGCGGTCGGCCAGAGTTGACGCTTTCGCTCTGGCTACGATCCGGTGCAACGTGTTGCTGAGTTCCGGTCTTGGCGCCGGGTGAAATTGATTGACTACCATCGACGCGTCTCGCGGTGCATTCGCTTCGAGCCGCTTCAAGCCACCTCGCGCGGCGCCTGCGTCACGCCACCACCCAGCGCCGTGATTTGCGCATCGTCATAACCCAAACCGCGCAGCACCTCGACGGTGTGCTCGCCGATCTTCGCGATCGGCTGACGCGGCTGCAAACGCGCGCCATCGAGCGAAATGGGCAGCAGCGGCATGCCCGTTTCGCTGCCGTCGTCGAGCGTCAAACGCGCGAGGCCGCCGCTCGCGTTCAGGTGCGGATCGTCGAACAACGCTTCGGGTTTCGTGATCGACGCAAACGGAATATGGTCGCGTTCGAACTGCGGCACGAGCGTTGCCCCCTCGCATTCGCGCAGCGTTTCGCCGAGCGTCTTCAGCAGCCACTCGCGTGCCAGCACGCGGTCGTTGTTGGTCGTGAGGCGTGGGTCGGCCAGCAGATCCGCGCGGCCGAGAATGGTGCAGAGCGCGCGCCACTGACCGTCGCCGGTCGCGGCGATAAACATCTGCTCGTCATGGGCCAACGCGAACACGTCGTACACGGCCCAGGCGCTGATACGTTCGGGCATCGGCGCTGCCGGCACACCGGTCGCGGCGTACTGCTGCATGTGCTGCGCGGACAGCAGCACGCAGTTCTCGAACAGCGCGCTCTGCACTTCCTTGCCGCGTCCGCTCACGTGTCGTTCGTGCAGCGCGGCGAGCACGCCGATCGCTCCGAACATGCCGCCCATGATGTCGTTGACCGAACTGCCCGCGCGCAACGGACGGCCCACCGGACCCGTCATATACGCGAGGCCGGCCATCATCTGCACCACCTCGTCGAGCGCGAGGCGGTGTTCGTAAGGGCCGTTCAGAAAGCCCTTGTGCGACACGTAGATCAGCTTCGTGTTGCGCTCGCGCAGCGACGCGTAGTCGAGACCGAGACTCGCCATGCGACCGGGCTTGAAGTTCTCGACGAACACGTCGGCGGTGTCGACGAGCTTGTGCAGCGCGGCCAAGCCCGCTTCGCTATCGAGGTCGAGCGCGACACTCTTCTTGTTGCGATTGAAGGTGCGAAAGAACCCCGCGCCGGTGCCGAGCAACCGCCGCGTGCCGTCGCCGCGCGGCGGTTCGACCTTGATCACTTCGGCGCCGAGGTCGCCGAGAATCATCCCGCAGGTTGGGCCCATCACCATATGCGACAACTCGATCACGCGGATGCCGGCGAGCGGCAACGCGCCCGCTTGCCGCGGCACAGCCTGAGCCGAAAAAGAAGATGAAGCAGAAGTGGAGGAATGCGGGGTCATTGCAACACCTGTGATCCGGTAGAGTCGAAAGAGGAACTCGTGGCAGCGCCGATAGCGGTGAACTGCGTCGGCAAGCCGGCGCGTGCGAGATAGCCGTACAGCGGTTCGCCGGGCAACGCGTCGGCGAGCACGGCGCGCGACGCGAGCAATCGCGTGAGGTCGATGCCCGTGTCGTAGCCCATGCTGTCGAGCATGAAAACGAGGTCTTCGGTGTTGACGTTGCCGGTCGCGCCCGGCGCATGCGGACAGCCGCCGAGACCCGCCAGCGACGCGTCGAATTCGCGGATGCCGTGTTGCAACGCGATCAGCGTGTTGGCGAGACCGAGGCCGCGCGTGTCGTGGAAATGCAGTGAGCGCAATGTGTCGCCCACCGCGTCGCGGACCCGTTCAATGATTTCGCCGACCTGGCGCGGCGTCGCTTCGCCCGTGG
The DNA here is from genome assembly GCF_003269035.1 of Paraburkholderia bryophila. Classification (GTDB taxonomy): domain Bacteria; phylum Pseudomonadota; class Gammaproteobacteria; order Burkholderiales; family Burkholderiaceae; genus Paraburkholderia; species Paraburkholderia bryophila. The sequence continues at coordinate 3,827 of NZ_QLTK01000022.1, forward strand.
TGTCGCCGAGCGCGATCACATCCGCGCCGGCCTGCGCGGCGGCGCGCGCGATCGCGGCGATATCGGCGTACGGCACCGCGCCTTGCAGCGTGCAGCCGAACACCGTCGACAGTCCGGCGACTAGTTCGACACGGCGTCCGCGCGGTCGGGTATTGATCTGCCCGTTGGCGGCAGCGCCAGCTTCAGCGCCTGTGCCTGTGCCTGTGCCTGCGTCAGTGCGTACCCCAGCATCGCTCGCCGCGCTATCGATCAACTCGCGCATGGCCGCGAACGCGTCGATCATCTCGGCAGGCGTCTTGCGCACATTGGCAAGACTATGCGCCGCGCTCACCGAGATCGGCGCGACGATGCGGTGCACGCCGGCTTCGAGCGCCCGTTGCGCGCCCTTCAAATTGGGCACCAGCGCGCTCACGATCAGATCGTCGTAGGTCAGTGCGTGGGCGATGACGGCATCGGCATCGGCCATTTGCGGCAGCAGCTTCGCGGGCACGAACGACGCGACTTCCATATGCCGCACACCGGCGGCGTATGCGGCGTCGATCCAGCGACGTTTGAATTCCGTGGGCATCGTGCGGGCAATGCTTTGCAGGCCGTCGCGCATGCCGACTTCGGTCACGACGACGCGCTCCCTGGTATCACTCATGATGTCGAATCCCGATCTTTAAGGTCGCGTTGAAGGCGGGGAATGAAGCAACCGGGTGACAGCGTGCGCGCGCCGGGTCGCGCGTAAAAGTCTGCGTTGACGACGCACTCCATCGCCGCTCGCGATGGTCGCGCAGGTAGGCGGGACGGGCATAAGCCGTCGCGAAGGGGAAACCCTTAAGGGCTTGTCAGGGGAATGGGAAGGAGAAAAACAATTGGCGCGGGTGCGGAAACGACGCCCACGCCCCGCTTCAAACCGTCCGCAACAAATGCTCGAGCAAATGCGAAGCCGCCAGCGTCAACGCCTGACGATCACGCACGCAAATCACGAACCGCCGCTCGGCCCACGCTTCGCGCAACGGCACGGCGACGATGCCGTATTCGTCCGCGGCATGGCGGGGCAGCGCTTCGCGCGGCAAGATCGCCACCGCGAGACCCGCCTGGATGAAGCGATAAGCCGCATCGAACGTCGACACGTAGGTTCGATAATTCAACTCGTGGCCCTTCTCCCCGGCGATACGCTGCATCAACGCATTCACCGACGCATTCGACGCAAGCCCGAGATGATCGAACGCCAGCGTCTGCTCGAAGCCGACAGCGGCCTCTCCCGCGAGCGGATGCGCGCGCGGCACGATCAGCGCGAGATGATCGGCGCGGTACGGCAAAACGTCGAGATTGCCCATCGCCACGACGTCGCGACAGATGCCGAGATCGGCGACGCCTTCCTCCAGGCCGCGCACGATCTCCGCGCTCACGCGCTCCTCGACATCCACGCGAATTTGCGGATTGCTCTTCAGAAACGACGACAGCGCCTCGGGCAAAAACTCCACCATCGACGACACGTTTGCCAGCACCCGCACATGCCCGCGCGCACCGGCGGCGTATTCGCTGAGTTCGGCCTGCAAGCGCTCATGGCCACGCATGATGAGCTTTGCGTGCCGCAACAGCGCTTCGCCGGCCGCAGTCGCGCGCACGCCGCGCTGGCTACGCGACAGCAGGGCGACGTCGACCAGCGCCTCCAGATCGGCGAGCCGCTTGCTGACCGCCGACGGCGCGATGAACTCGCGTTCGGCCGCGCGCGCGATCGTGCCTTCCTCGCAGACGGCGATGAACAGGCGCAAGGTCACCTGATCGATTTGCCACATGAACGGGCCCGCTCCGAGAAGGTGAAGTGAGAAAATTATGCCCGAGGAAAGCGCGGTTGAAGTTGGCCCCAGGGTATCCACGGCGGTCGGACGCACGCAGCATCGTAGCGAATCGCACCTCATCAGAAGGCTCGCCTGAAGCGACGGGGCATCCGCGCCGTGAACAACCTTGCCCGGTTTTTTAAGTCTCGCTATGCTGGGATGCTCTTCATTTTCAGCGCGCCGCCATGCAGCGCTGGAATGAAACACGACAATCCTCGTGGTAACGAACCACAACAATCAACCAGGGGTTTTAATGTCCACCACCAGCCTCTTCCTCACCTCTGCGGGCGTCGGTCTCGCGATTGCCGCGCCGGTCGGCCCGATGGGCATGCTGTGCATCCGCCGCACGTTGACCGGCGGCCCGCGCGCGGGCCTCGCGATCGGTTTCGGCATTGCGAGCGGCGACGCCGCCTACGGCTTGATCGCGGCACTCGGCCTCGTCGGCATTTCGCAGTTCATGCTGGCCTATGACCGCCCGTTGCATCTGCTGGCCGGTCTGTTCCTGCTGTATCTGGGCGTGCGCGCCCTGCTGCAAAAAGCCCCCGCCGACGATACCCACGGTGCCGGCAACGCCGACGGCAAGCTCGCGCAAGTCGGCCGTGCCGGCGCCCTGCGTGCCTATGCGAGTTCGTTTCTGCTCACGCTGACCAATCCGCAAACGGTGATCATGTTCGCCGCGCTGTTCACCACGCTCGCGCCGCGCGGCGCGTTTTCGTCGGCGGTTGCGCTGACCACGGTCGGCGGCGTTTTTTGCGGCTCGATCGCGTGGTGGTGTTGCCTCGTGACGGTGTTGTCGCTCGCGCGGCACGCGATCGGCAGCAAGCTGCGCGTCGCGATCGACCGGATGGTGGGGATCACGCTGGCGGTATTCGGCATCGTCGAGATTCGCCGCGCGCTTTGAACGCGAGCGGCGCCAACACATCGTGTTGCAGCGTGGCAGCGTGTGGGGCGGCTTCGAGCCGCTGCCCCTGCGCGCGTTAGGGCGTTCCGTACGCGGACGCGGCAGTTTTGCGACAATAGCGCCTTTCGCCGCACGCCAGCGCGTCCGCTGCAGCGCTCGCAGTTGCAATCGCAGTCGGTCTCGGGACTGTTGGGCAGCCAGGCGGCGCGTCGTCGGCAACGGTGCCATCGCCGGACTGCAGACACGCTGCCCAAGCCGCTGCGCGTGCCGGCGTCGTGACCTAACCTGTTCACCCCATCCGACCGTCAGCGGTCCACTCAATGGCTCTTCCCCACATCGATCTGCTGTACTCCGTCTCCGGCCTGTTCGTCGGCTTCCTGGTCGGCTTGACGGGCGTCGGCGGCGGTTCGCTGATGACGCCGATCCTGGTCCTGCTGTTCAACGTGCATCCGGCCACCGCGGTCGGCACCGACCTGCTGTACGCGGCCGCCACCAAGGCGACCGGCACGCTCGTGCACGGCCTGAAGGGCTCCGTCGACTGGCAGATCACACTGCGGCTCGCCGCCGGCAGCGTGCCGGCCGCCACGCTCACGCTGATCCTGCTGCATCGCTATGGCATGGACACGCCGGGCGCCAGCCGGCTGATTCAGATGGTGCTAGGCGTCGCGTTGCTGGTGACGGCGGTGGCGCTGGTGTTCCGCCCGCAACTCGCGGCGTTCGGCGCGCGCCGTCAACGCCCGCCGCGCCAGAGTCGCACGCTCGTGCTGACCATGCTGACCGGTGCGGTGCTCGGCGTGCTGGTGTCGTTGACTTCCGTGGGCGCGGGCGCGATCGGCGTGACGGTGTTGCTGCTGCTCTATCCGTTGCTGCCGACCACGCGGATCGTCGGTTCCGATATCGCGCATGCGGTGCCGCTCACGCTGCTGGCGGGCGCCGGCCATTGGCTGCTGGGCTCGATCGACTGGTCGATGCTGCTGTCGCTGCTGGTGGGATCGTTGCCGGGGATCGCGATCGGTAGCTATCTGTCGTCGCGCGCGCCAGACAAGCTACTGCGTAACCTGCTCGCGGCCACGCTGACGCTGGTCGGTGTACGGCTGGTGCTGGCCTGAGTTGCTGGCCTGAGGCAGTGGCCGTCAGCCCTGCGCCGCAACTCTCAGCCGATCTTCACTTGAAGAACCTGCACGTCAGATCGGCTTCGAACTGCCTGATCCATTGACCGTGCCGGTCATGATAAGACTGCGCCCAGCCGCCACGGCGGATCGTGACCAGACGCTCCTGCGCGGCATCGCCCGGATTCATGCACGCACTGATGTCGAAATGCGCCGGCGCGAAGCCGTGCCGCGCGCAAACCAGTTCGAAAGCCGCCCGATCGCCGATCGGCAGATCCGTATAGCGCAATAGCGTGATTTCCATCGCATCGACTCCGGTTTCCCATGCATCACAGTACGCTTGGGCCTACGGCAATTGTGTGTCGCAGCACACAGACTGGCGGTGGCGCTCGCCCGCGGTTCGGGACGCGACGGCGACGCACCATCTTCACCGCACAAAAATTCCTCGCGCTGAGAAATAAAGCGAAAAAAAAGCCCCGGCCGGAGCCGGGGCTTTTTGCACTGACCGGCTGTCGGCCGTGGCTTACTGCTGCACGACGGTCAGCTTGTTCGACACCGACGTCACGCCCGCGACGCCCTTGGCGGCTTCGCCGGCAGCGTCGATCTGGCCTTGGTCGGGCACCGAGCCCGTCAGGGTCACCGCGCCGCCACGGGCACGCACGGCGATGTTCGACACGTCGATGCCCTGCGCCTTGGCCAGCGCGCTACGCACCTTGCGGCCGAGTTGGCCGTTGGCCTTCTTGGTCGCCTTGGCGCTTGCAGCCGGCGCTGCGGTCGTGCTCGGTGCATCGCTTGCCTGAGCGTACACATTGCACGCCACTACCATTGCCACCACCGAGCCCAGCGTTTTCAGAAAACCGACCGATTTCATATTTCTCTTCTCCTTAGCTTCACATTGGACCGCATATCAAAGCGGCTTCGTTACGACTACCCGCGACCGCGCCGCGCGCGCGACAAGGCGCGGCGGGGCGTGGCCGACTAAGGCTGCAACACGGTGTGCGAGAGGCGAGAGAGGCCGGGCGCCGTGTGCGCATGGCAAGCCAGCGCTACGGGTCGAAACCGGCAAGCCGCGAAGTCCGCCGACGCGCCCGGTTCTTGTCTGTCATGCCGGGTCGCGCCGCGCAAACATCGGTTCGCGGCAGCGATGCACAATTTAATCTAGCCGGGCCAGAAGCGCAAAGGGTTTAGTCATCGGCGCGGTGTTCGAAGGTTCAGGTCCAGCGCCCTCGCACCAAGGTAGGCACGCTGTATCCATCGCGCGTGAACGCTGCGTTCACGCTGCGTTCACGATTTGTTACGGGTTTGTCTGCACAGCGCGCCGCCGCGCGTTTCGCCGCCGCGTGAATCTCAGGTACCATCGGCGCGACACACGCTGCCACGCGTCCCGTTCACCTTCAAGCGTCGCCGTCACGTCATCCGATGAAGCCTGCTACCGGCCGCAAACGCCCTCCCCGACTCGTTGCCCGTTTCGTCGCGATCTCCTGGCGCGACCTGGCGGTCTCGTTCGGCCCGATCCTGCTGATTGCCGCCGTGGCGGTTTGGGTCGCCGTGCGGCTGATCCAGCCCGCGCCGCCCAGTACCCTGACTATCAGCGCCGGCCCCGAGGGCAGCACCTTCTGGAACGCGGCGCAGAAGTACAAAACGATCCTCGCGCGCAACCGCATCACGCTGAACGTACTGGCCTCCGAAGGCTCGCTGCAGAACCTCAAGCGGCTCTCGGACCCGAACTCGAACGTCGATGTCGGCTTCGTGCAGGATGGCGTCGCGCCCGGTCCGGCCAACCCAGGCCTGATGTCGCTCGGCAGCGTCGCCTACGTGCCGCTGGCGATCTTCTATCACGGCCCCACGGTCACCCGGCTCTCCGAATTCAAAGGCCAGCGCCTCGCGGTCGGCGCCGAGGGCAGCGGCACGCGCGAACTGGCGCTCGCGCTGCTCAAGGCCAACGGCATCGAGCCGGGCGGCGCGACCAAACTACTGCCGCTGTCGGGCGACGACGCCGCCGACGCGCTCGTCTCCGGCAAGGTCGACGCGGCGTTCCTCGCCGGCGACTCGGCACAACCGGCGGTGATGGGCAAGCTGTACCGCACGCCGAACGTGCAGTTCTACGACTTCACCCAGGCCGACGCCTACACCCGCCGCTTCCCCTATCTGACGCAACTCGAAATGCCGATGGGCGCGTTCGACCTCGGCAAGAACCTGCCGTCCGCGCCGATTCACATGGTGGCGCCCACCGCCGAACTGGTGGCGCGCGACTCGCTGCATCCCGCCCTCTCCGATCTGCTGATCGAAGCCGCGCGCGAGGTGCACGGCAAGGCGAACATCCTGCAGCGCGCCGGCGAATTCCCCGCGCCGCTCGCGCATGATTTCCCGATCAGCGACGACGCCGCGCGCTACTACAAGTCGGGCAAGAGCTTCCTCTACCGGGTGCTGCCGTTCTGGCTCGCGAGCCTCGCCGACCGGCTGCTGGTGGTCGTGGTGCCGCTGATCGTGCTGCTGGTGCCGGCGCTGCGGCTGGTGCCGTCGCTCTATGCGTGGCGGGTGAAGTCGCGGATCTATCGGTGGTACGGCGCGTTGATCGCGATCGAGCGCAGCGCGCTCAGCGAGCATTCGGCAACGGAACGCGCATCGTTGATCGAACGTCTCGACGCGATCGAGGAGTCCGTCAACGGTCTGAAAATGCCGCTAGCCTACGCGGATCAGTTCTATGTGTTGCGCGAGCATATCGGCTTCGTGCGTCAGCGACTCACGCAGTCCCGCGACGCCCAGCGCGACGCCACGGCCGATGAATCGGACGACACGCCCGACGCCGCTGCCGACGAAGCCACCGCCGACAAAACCGCCGCCAGCGAAGCCGCCGAGATCGGCGAGACGCCGGGCAGCGGCGGTCGCAAACCATATTGATCGAGGGTGCAAGCGGCCGCCGCACCGCGTAAGATCATTACAAATCCGACGGTCCAGCAGAGGCGCCGTGCGGAACAGGCAATCCGGGAGACACTTATGACCGTTGGCATCGACGCCAGGCAACCGCTTTGGTTTTACGACTTCGTCTCGCCGTTCACGTACCTGTTGCTCGAGCAACACGACAAATGGCCGGGCTTCGACTTCGCCTTCACGCCGGTCGTCCTGAACGACCTGTATAGCCACTGGGGACAACGGCCGGCCTACAGTGTGCCCGCCAAGCGCACCTTCCTGTACCGGCACGCGCTGTTTCGCGCGGAGCAACTCGGCATTCCGTACAAGATGCCGCCGGCTCATCCGTTCGATTCGATGAAACCGCTGCTGCTCGCCACTGCGGCGAAGGGCGACGTCCAGTTCGTGCGCGAGATTTTCCGCTTCATCTGGCGCGAAGGCCGCGATCCGTCGAGTGACACCGCGTTTGCCGAACTGTGCGAACGCGTCGGGATGCCCGACGGCCCCGAGCTGATCAGAAGCCCGGACATCAAGGCGCAATTGCAGCGCAACACCGCGGACGCGATCGGACTCGGCGTCTACGGCGTGCCGACCTTCCGGCTCAACGATCAGCTGTTCTGGGGCGAAGACGCGCTGCCGATGGTGCTGTATTGCGCGCGCACGCCGAACTGGCTCGAGTCGCAGGAAGTAAAGCGAATCAGCGCGCTGGCTTCGGGTTTGGTCGACCCAGCGCCGAATCTGCCGAACCCGGCGTAAGGCACGCGAAAGCTTCGCGCGATTCGAGTGGGTCGCGCGTGCACGTGCGCTTCGGCAGAGGCTTCAAAACAGTCGAAAAACAGCCGCGTCAGCGCCGAAAAGGCCGTGCTGATGCCGGCCATACCGCGCCCGCTATGCTGCGGCTCCGCAAACGGCCTAAGGTTATAACCTTTGCGCCCGGAGCGCGGGCAGGTCCGCGGGCGGCCCGCGTCCGACGCTCTTTTGCGGCCCGAACCGCCTGCCCCGTTTAGCCTCGAACATGGACGACACCGCCGCCTCCCTCGATATCTGGCTCGTGCGCGTATTGCGCACGCTGCTGGTCGAGCGCAGCGTCACGCAGACCGCGCTGCGTCTGAATCAAACTCAACCTGCCATCAGCACCGCGCTGCGCAAACTGCGCGAGACGCTCAACGACCCGATCCTCGTGCGCGGCAAGTCGGGCATGGTGCCGACCGAATATGGCGAGTCGCTGCTCGCCTCCGCACAACGCGTGCTGCGCGAAGTGGATTTTGTCGCGACACCGCATGGCGATTTCGATGCCGGCCGCTCGCGCCGTACCTTTCGCGTCGCCGCGCCGGATTATCTGAACGACTTCTTCATGCCGACCGTGATCGCGCAGTTCCGCGAAGCGGCGCCGCATGCCCGGCTCGAAATCGATTCGTTGAGCCCGATGCTCGACCATTCCGCCGCGCTCGACGCCGGCGAACTCGATCTGGTGATCGGCAACTGGCCGAAACCGGACCCGCGTTTCGAACGCAGCGACCTGTTTTCCGACACGGTGGTGTGCCTGATGCGCGCCGACCATCCGCTAACCCGCATGCCGCTGACGCGCGAAGCGTATCTCGCCGCGCCGCATCTCGCGCCGACGCCCTATAGCGGCGCGCGCGGCGGGGCGATCGACATCGGCTTCGCGCGGGCGCGTGCCGACCGGCGCATCGTCGCCACGCTGCCTTACTTCGGACTGGTGCCGCAAACGCTGCTGCAATCGGATCTGATCTTCACGACCACGCGCCGCTTCGCGATGCACTACGCGAGCATCCTGCCGCTTGCGGTGGTCGACGTGCCGATTCCGTTCCCGCGCATCAAGTGCTATCAGTTATGGCATCCGCAGCCGGATCGCCCGAGCGATGTGGGCTGGCTGCGCACGCTGATGTCGCAAGTGTCGGATGGCCTGGTCGCACAGAAAATGCGCCGCGCCAAACGGCCGCCCAAAAAGGAAACGTCAGCCGCGTAGGGCTGACGTTGTCGTCGTTGAAGCGGGCGCCTCGCGCCCCGCTGCGTCTTTCTTAGTCGTTCCCACGTTCACACGTTCACACGCTGGCGCACAGCTTCTGCATCGTGGCCTGCGCCGCTGCCTGTCGCGAACGGATCTGCAGCAACTCCGCACACACCGCCACGGCAATCGCCGCAGGCGCCTTGTCGACGATCCCTGCCACACCAATCGGACAGGTCATCTCGACCAGCCGGTCCAGATCCACGCCACGATCGATCAACCTGCGCTCGAACTTCACGCGTTTGGTCTTCGAGCCGATCATGCCGAAGTACGTGAAATCGCGCCGCCGCATGATGCGCGCGGCCAGCGAGAAATCGAGCGCATGGTTGTGCGTCATCACCAGAAAATAGGCACCCGGCGGCGCGGTGTCGACGATCGCGTCCGGCGTGTCGGTCGCTTCGACCTGCACGTTGGCGGGCGTTTCGTCGGGGAACAGATCGTCGCGTTCGTCGACCCACTGAACCACGCACGGCAAGCTGCCGAGCAGCTCGACGAGCGCATGCCCGACGTGACCCGCGCCGAACAGCACGATGTGCATCGGCGCCGGACGCGGCGCTTCGACCGTGCTGCGCCGGCCGATCTGAACGGAGGAAAAAGCGTTCATGGCGATCATTCCAGTGAGTGAGTGATTCACGCGTCAGCGACGCCGCGACGTTTATTGCCGGGCCGCGGCCGTCGCCGCCCGCACCGCGCCGACCGCCTTGAGGATTTCCTCGCTGGTGGCCGGGGCGTTCAGCGGCGGGTTGACCTTGTGGTCGCCCACCGCCGAGACCGCGTCGCGCACCGCGAAGAACACCGAGAACGGCAGCAGCAGCGGCGGCTCGCCGGTTGCCTTCGAGCGGTGAATGCTGTCTTCCGCATTGCGGTTCTTGAACAGGCGCACACGGAAGTCCGGCGGCGTGTCGTTGACCGTCGGAATCTTGTACGTGGACGGCGCATGCGTCATCAGCTTGCCGCCCGCGTTCCACCACAGTTCTTCGGTCGTGAGCCAGCCCATGCCTTGAATGAACGCGCCTTCCACCTGACCGACGTCGAGCGCCGGATTCAGCGACGCGCCCACGTCATGCAACGCATCCGCCCGCAGCACGCGCATTTCGCCGGTCAGCGTGTCGATCACCACTTCCGACACGGCCGCGCCGTACGAGTAGTAATAGAACGGCCGGCCTTGCAGCTTCGACTGATCCCAGTAGAGCTTCGGCGTCGCGTAGAAACCGTCCGACCAGAGCTGAATACGCGCGACGTAGGCCTTCGCGATCACCTCCTCGAACGGCACGATCATCTCGCCGACCACCACGCGATCGTGCAGGAAACGCACTTCCGAGGCGCTCACCTGGCCCGCGCCGAAACGCTCGGCGGCGAACGCCGACAGACGTTCGCGCAACTGGCGCGCGGCATCCTGCGCGGCTTTGCCGTTCAGGTCCGAACCAGTCGATGCAGCAGTCGCCGACGTATTGGCGATCTTGCTGGTATCGGTCGCGGTCACGCGAATGCGGTTGAAGCCGATCCCCAGTTCATGCGCGACGACCTGCGCGACCTTGGTGTTCAAGCCCTGGCCCATTTCGGTGCCGCCGTGGTTCACCAGCACCGAACCGTCGGTGTAGATGTGGACCAGCGCGCCGGCCTGGTTGAAGTGAGTCACGTTGAACGCAATGCCGAACTTGACCGGCGTCAGCGCCATGCCTTTCTTCAGCACGTCGTTGCTGGCGTTGAATTCGTCGATCGACGCGCGACGTGCGCGGTATTCGCTGGTCGCTTCGAGTTCGTCGATCAACTCGTGAATCACGTTGTCCTCAACCACTTGCCCGTACGGCGTCTGGTTGCGCTCGGTCTTGCCGTACAGATTGCGGCGGCGCACGTCGAGCGAATCCTGGCCGACCGAGCGCGCGACGTTGTCCATGATGTATTCGATCGCGAACGCGCCTTGCGGACCACCGAAGCCGCGAAACGCCGTGTTCGACTGTGTGTTGGTCTTGCCGCAGAAACCGTCGATCGTCACGTCCGAAAGCCAGTACGCGTTGTCGAAGTGGCACAGCGCGCGCGTCATCACCGGACCGGACAGGTCGGCGGAAAAACCGCAGCGCGAGGTCATGTCCACGGTCACGCCGTCGATCACACCTTGCTCGTCGTAGCCGACTTCATACGTGTAGTGAAAATCGTGGCGCTTGCCGGTGACCATCATGTCGTCGTCGCGGTCCGGACGCAGCTTCACCGGGCACAGCAGCTTCCATGCAGCCAGCGCCGCGCAGCACGCGAACAGGCCCGATTGCGATTCCTTGCCGCCGAACCCCCCGCCCATCCGGCGGCATTCGATCAGCACGTTGTGCGACGCCACGCCCAACGCATGCGCGACCATGTGCTGCATTTCGGTCGGGTGCTGCGTCGAACAGTAGACGTGCATGCCGTCGTCGTCCTTCGGCACGGCGTACGAAATCTGGCCTTCCAGGTAGAACTGCTCCTGCCCGCCGAGCAACATCTCGCCGGCTTCGCGACGCGCGGCGCGCGCGATCTTCATGTCGGCTTCGCCGCGCGCGAGTTTCATCGGCGGCAGCACGTGCTGGTTCGCGGCACGCGCCTGCTGCGCGGTCAGAATCGCCGGCAGTTCCTCGTAGACGACTTCGGCGCGACGCGCGGCGAGCCGTGCGACGTCATGCGACGTCGCGACCACGATGAACATCGGCTGACCGACGTATTGCACGAGACCATCGGCCAGAATCGGATCGTCGCCATGGATGATCGGGCCGACGTCGTTGACGCCGGGGAAATCCTCGGCGGTGAAGATCGCGACCACGCCCGGCGTGGCGCGTACTTTGTCGAGCGACATCGAAACGATCTTCGCGTGCGCTTTCGGCGACAGACCGAGCGCGGCGTGCAGCGTGCCGGCGAGCGTCGGAATGTCGTCGGTGTAGGTCGCGCGGCCGCTCACGTGCAGATGCGCGGACTCGTGCGGCCGCGAAATATGCACCTGGGTGAAGTCGTCGAGCTCCTTGAGGTCTTTCAGGAACGGTTCGGCTTGCTGATTCATTGTGTGTTCTCCGTGTGCTTCTCGTGCTTCTTGTACTTACCGCGCACTGAACGCGTACTTACCGCGTCTCAGACATTCGCGCCGGCTGGGGCGCATGCCGCGGCCACCGCGCGGACGTCGAGCGCGCTCTTCGGCAGCGGATTGTTCGGACGCGTTTCGAGCCAGAAACGGTACAGCGTGTTTTTCGCGGCTTCGAGCCGGTAGTTGCTGGTAGCCCGCATGTCGGAGAGCGGCGCATAGTCGTTGCCGAGCGCGATCATCGCGGCCTGCGCGGTGGCTTCGTGCCAGTCGGCATCGCGCAGCACGGCTTCGGCGTGCGTCGCGCGCTTGGAGGTGGCGGCCATGCCGCCGAACGCGATGCGCGGCTCGCGGATCACGTCGCCATCGGCGATAAACGAGAACGCGGCGCACACGGCCGAGATGTCGGAATCGAAACGCTTCGACAGTTTGTAGGTGCGGAACTGGAAGTTCTTGCGCACACCGGTGCGCGTCGGCACCTTCAGCCCGACCACGAATTCGTGTTCGGCCATGTCTTTCTTCTGATACGCGAGGTACAGATCTTCCAGCGGCATTTCACGTTCGATCTCGCCGCCGCGCACGATCACGCGCGCGCCGAGCGCGATCAGGCCGGGCATCGAATCGCCGATCGGCGAACCGTTGGCGATATTGCCGCCGAGCGTGCCGGCGTTGCGAATGGGCAGCGACGCGAAGCGCTGCTGCATTTCGAACAGTTCCGGATACTGCTTGATGATTTCCGTGTAAGCCTTTTCGACGCTCACGCCCGCGCCGATTTCGATCCAGTCGTCGTTCGTTTCGAGCTTCTGGAATTCGGCGATCTGCCCGATATACACGATGTTGCCCAGATCGCGCATCATCTTGGTCACCCACAGGCCGATGTCCGTGCTGCCAGCGAGAATCCGCGTGGCCGGTTCGGCTTCCTTGATTTTCGCGAGCGCGGCGACCGTACGCGGCGCGTCGAATTGCTGGCCGGCGTGCTGGTAGTGGAACGTGTCCGTGCGCTCGAGCTTGGCGAGCGTGGCGGCGAGCGCGTCGACATCGACCGGCGCTTTGGGCGGCGGCGCTTCGAACATGCGCACGGCCGCGTCGACGATCGGGCGATACCCCGTGCAGCGGCACAGGTTGCCGGTCAGCGCATTGCTGATCGTGTCGCGCGAGGGCACCGTTTTGTTCGCGCAGCTATGCTCGTGGCCGTGCTTTTCATACAGCGACCACATCGACATGACGAAACCCGGCGTGCAGAAACCGCACTGCGAGCCGTGGCATTCCACCATCGCTTCCTGCACGGGATGCAGCGAGCCGTCCGGCTGGCGCAAATCCTCGACCGTGAAGAGCGCCTTGCCGTCGAGCGTCGGCACGAACTGGATACAGGCGTTGACCGCCTTGAAGTCGACGCCGCCCGCCGCGTTACGCTCGCCGAGCACGACCGTGCACGCGCCGCAGTCGCCTTCGGCACACCCTTCCTTGGTGCCGGTGCAGTGCACGTCTTCGCGCAGATACTGCAGGACGGTGCGGGTGACGGGCGCGTCCTTGATCTCGCGGATCGCGTTGCGGTGGTAGAAGCGAATCGGCTCAGTCATGTCTCTTTACTCTCGAATGTTCTGTGTCCGTGGGGACGTGCTGCGTGATGGTTCGAAAACTATCATTCCCAATAAAACCAACCCATAGCTCGGATCGCATGCGGGACATATCCGCGAGGCGATAACGAGATAGGTTTGAGGGTCGGTCCGCTTATGTTGATGTGGCAATTTAGCTTGGTTTTATGATTTATTGCGACAATACGGACACATCGGGATTGGTCAACCCGGCCGGAGCGAGGGGCAAAACCCGCGCTTATGCGCCAAAACCGGACCACTATATGCATCCGGCACTGTTTTTAATGGGTAAAACTATTAAGCAACTCCTGCAAGAGAATCGGTTCCATGGGAAAATCACGGCTTCCCGCCGTTTTCAAGTCTCGTTTTCCCCATGTCCACCGACTCAGCGTCACCGCGCAGCGAATTTGCGACGACCTTACAGATCATTCCGGTCGTTTTTTTCACGTTTCTTTGCTATCTGACGATCGGTATTCCGCTCGCGGTACTGCCCGGCTACGTCCACGACGACCTCGGCTACAGCGCCGTGCTGGCCGGCGCGGCAATCAGCGTGCAATACCTGGCCACGCTGGCGTCACGGCCGCTGGCCGGTCGTTCGGCGGATACGCTGGGGCCCAAGCGCACGGTGTCGATCGGTCTGCTGGGGTGCGGCGCGAGCGGCATTCTGTTGCTGCTGGCCATCCTGTGCGGGCGCTGGCCCGTGCTGAGCCTCGGTTTGCTGGTGTGCAGCCGTCTGGTGCTCGGTTTCGGTGAAAGTCTGTGCGGCACCGGCGCGATTCTGTGGGGTATCGGCCGGGTCGGCACGAGCAACAACGCGCGGGTGATCTCGTGGAACGGCATCGCCACTTACGGCGCGCTGGCCGTCGGCGCGCCGCTCGGCGTCGCGATCGCGCACACGGTCGGGTTTGCGGCGCTGGGGATACTCGTGACCTTCCTCGCGGCGCTCGGCTTCTATCTGGCCCGGCCGATCGCGCCGGTGCCGATCGTCCACGGTGAGCGGATGTCGTATGGCAGCGTGCTCACGCGCGTGTTGCCGCACGGTATCGGCCTCGCGCTCGGTTCCGCCGGGTTTGGCTCGATCGCCACCTTCATCACGTTGTTTTACGCCGCGAAGCATTGGCCGAATGCGGCCTTGTCGCTGACGGTGTTCGGCACGCTGTTCATCGGCGCGCGCCTGCTGTTCGCGAGCACCATCAAGAGCTACGGCGGTTTCCGCGTCGCGATCGTGTCGTTCTCGTTCGAATGCGCCGGGCTGTTGATGCTGTGGCTCGCGCCGGAGCCGCATATCGCGCTGGCCGGCGCGGCGTTGACCGGTTTCGGCTTTGCGCTGGTATTCCCCGCGCTCGGTGTCGAAGCGGTCGGCCTCGTGCCGCCGGCCAGTCGTGGCGCGGCGTTGTCGGCGTATTCGGTGTTTCTCGATCTTTCGCTCGGTATCACCGGGCCGCTGGCCGGCTACATTGCCGGCGAGTTCGGCTACGCTTCCGTGTTTCTGTTTGCGGCCGTGGCGTCGGCCGCTGCCGTGGTGCTCTCGACGGTGATGTATCTGCGCAATGCGCGGGCGCCGATTTCGCCCGCAACGACCTGATCGTTCACCACGCTACCCAGCGCGGCACGCCCGCGCTGGATACGCACAGCGCGCCGCATTCAAGTCGGCGCCAGACTACCGCGCCAGAACGCGCGCGCCGCTCGACAACGATTTTTCCAGCGCCGCCACCCCAGCCGGCAAATCCACCGCCGCGCCGAGATCCACCATCGTCCGACCCAGCGCGTGCAGCGTCCTGAACAGATTGTGTTCGCGGCATTGCTCGCCCATCTGCCCGATGCGGACAATCGGCAAACCGAACGAGCCGGAAATCTCGACCTGATGCTGCCGCGAGATGTGGCCGCAGATATCGCCGGGACTCAAGCCTTGCGGCACCTCGATACCGACCACCGAATTCAACCGGCAGGCCGGCGGCGCATATAGATTCAGCCCCAACGCGGCGATCCCTTCCTGCAAGGCCAGCGAACATTTCAGATGCCGTGCGAAGCGCTTCTCCAGCGTCTCCGCGCACACCAGCCGCAACGCCTCGTGCAAGGCCAGCACGCCCGACACCGGCGCGGTGTAGTGATAGCCCGCGTTATGCCAGAAGTTTTCCGCGAGCGACGCATCCAGGCACCAATGCGCGTTCGGTGCGGTGCGTCCTTTGACGCGCGCCCAGGCCGCGTCGGAAAACGCGATCAGCGAGACGCCCGGAATCGACGACAAGCCCTTCTGCCCGCCGGTGATCACCGCGTCGATACCCCACGCGTCCATCTCCAGCGGCATCGTGCTCAACGTACAAACCGCGTCGACGATCACTAGCGCTCCGGCGGCTTTCGCCAATGCAGCGATGTCCTTCAGGTGGTAATTCCACACCGTGTTCGACGTCTCGCCCTGCACCACCGTCACGATCTCGGGACGCTCGCGGCGAATCGCCTCGGCCACCTGTTCGAGACTCGCCACCGCGCCATCGTCGACGTCGAGCATGCTCACGCGCGCACCGACGCGGCGACCCATCTCCGCCATCCGTTCGCTGAAGAAACCGTTCTTGATACTCAACACGCGCGTGCCTTCCCACGCGAGGTTGGAGATCGCCATTTCCATCGCGGCCGAGCCCGGTCCCGCCACACCCAGCACCCATTTCGAATTCGTCTGGAACACGTAGCGCGCCATGGTCTTCACCTGGCCGATCACCTTCACCATCGTGCCGCCCAGGTGATTGATCACGATCGTATTGGCCTTGGCGACGGCGGCGGGAATCGGCACGGGGCCGGCGCCCATCATCAGCAGCGGTTCTTCGGGGAGGATGGCGTCGAGCGATTCGACAACCGGACAGGGCACAGCGGAAGCAACGGGCGAGAGGGATGAAGTCGGCATGATCGGTACGTGAATGTCAGAACGCTAAGGAACAATCGGCCTCGCCAACAATCATGCTGGCGAGGCCGTTGATCCGATCATTCACTGATCCGCGCGATTGCGCAAGACTTTAAGCCCTGTTTTCAGGCATTAAATGCAATCAATGCGCGCACATCTGCTACTGCATTAACAACGCGCGGACGCGTGTTATTTCACCTTCGTTTTATCGAGCTTTTTGCCGGTCGCCGCGTTGAATCGCTCGATGTACTCTTCGATCAGTTTGCGCAACGCGCGGCCGATCTGCCGATAGTCCGACTCGTTCAGATTGGCGAGCGACACGCGCCCCGACGGATGCTGCGTACCGAAGCCGCGCCCCGGCAACAGCACGACCCGCGCTTCACGCGCCAGACGGAACAGCAGTTCGGAAGGCTCGGTGTTCTTCAGCAACCAGTCGACGAACTCACGCCCGAACATCTTCTCGCCGAGGAACTCGATGTCGAGAATCGTGTAGTAGTCGACCTGATTCGGATGGTCGTCCTCGAACGAAATGCCCACTTCTTCGTAGAGCGCCTGCTTGCGTTTGCGGATCAGACGCTTCAACGCGTTCTTGTACGCGTCCGGCGTGTCCATTAGCGAGAACAGTGAGAACAGCACCATCTGCACCTGCTGCGGCGTCGACAGACCCGCCGTGTGATTCAGCGCGACGGTGCGGCTGTCGGCAACCAGGCGGTCGATGAACTTCAGTTTGTCCGGTTCGGTCGTGATCGACTCGTAACGCTCGTGCAACTGTTTCTTCGCGTCCTTCGGCAACTCGGCGATCAGACGGTCGAGCACGTTGTCGCGATGCGTCGCGATCGTACCCAGACGCCAGCCGGTCGCGCCGAAATACTTCGAGTACGAATAGACCAGGATCGTGTTCTTCGGCGCCAGCGCAAACAGCGACACGAAGTCGTCGGCGAAGGTGCCGTACACGTCGTCGGTCAGCAGAATCAGATCGGGCCGTTCCTTGACGATGTCGGCAATGTACTGAAGGCTCTCGTCGTTGATCTTCACCGAAGGCGGATTGCTCGGGTTCACGAGGAAGAACGCCTTCACCTTCGGATCGCGCAGCTTGTCGAGTTCCTTCTTCGAATACTGCCAGCCGCTTTCCACGTCCGCTTCGAGATTGACGACGTTCAGCTTGTAGTCGTTCAAACGCGGAATTTCGATGTACGGCGTGAAGATCGGCATGCCGAGCGCGATCGTGTCGCCTTCCTTGATGAGGTGGTTCTCGCGCATCGTGTTGAAGATGTACGTCATCGCCGCCGTGCCGCCCTCCACCGCGAACACGTCGAACTCACCGACGAACGGATGGTTGCCGATCATCTCGCGGCGCAGATACTGACCGACGATCAGCTCCGACATCTTGAGCATGCGGTCCGGCACCGGATAGTTCGACGCGAGAATGCCTTCGCACATTTCATACAGGAAGTCGCCAGCCGAGTAGCCGAGCTGGTCGCGCACGTACGACACCGCGCCGCGCAAAAAGTCGATGCCCGCCACGCCCTTGTTCTCGCGCAGGAACAGATCGAAGCGCTCTTCCAGACCGTCGCGCCGTGGGAAACCGCCCACGCCTTCCGGCATGTACGCGAACGAGCGCTCCGATTCGCGCATCGCAAACAGGCCGAGTTGCCAGAAGCCGTGACGCGGAACCGTCGCGAGAAAGTTCGGATTGCCACGACCGGCGTTGAGCATCGCGACATTCGCGGCGCGCTCCACGGCGGCGCCGCCGGCCGCCTTGATCAGTTCGTCCTTCAGTTCGAACGGGCTGAGCGCGGACAGACCCGCTTGCGCCATATCGGCGTGTTTCTTGTCGCCCTTCTCTTTTGCCATGATGCGTTCTCCAATGAGCAGGTGAATGACGCCGGCGTCGCGAGGATCGCCCGCTTACCGCCGGCGTGAGAGAGATCGATAAAAGATCGAAAAAACGCGCGCGCCTAAACCAGCCCGACCACGAGCGGCCCCAGCAGCGTCAGCGCAACGTTGGCGATCGCATACGTGATCGCGAACGGCACCGTCGGCACCGCGCTTTCCGCCTTGTCGAGCACGCCGCCGAAGGCGGGATTCGCGCTGCGCGAGCCCGTCAGCGCACCGGCCAGAATCGCCGCGTTGTTGTACTTCAGAACGTAGCGGCCGAACAGCATGGTCAGCAGCAACGGGAACAACGTGACGAACACGCCGAGCAGGAAGATCGTCATGCCGCTCTGCTTGACCGTCACCACGGCTTGCAGGCCGGAGTTCAGCCCCACCACCGCGACGAACGCCGCGAGGCCGAAATCCTTGAGCAACTGCGAAGCCGCCGACGGCATCACGCCGTACATGGGATGCTTGCCGCGCATCCAGCCGAACAGCAGACCCGCCAGCAGGCAGCCGCCGCCCGAACCGAGCGTAAGCGGAATACCGCCCACGTTGACGACGATCAGCCCGATCAGCAAGCCGAGCACGAGGCCGACGCCCATGTAGATGAAGTCGGTCTTGTTGGTGTTCGGCAATTCGTAGCCGGCGGCGTCGACGGCGCGTTTGGTGTCGTTCGGCGAGCCGTAGAACGTGATGACGTCGCCGTGCTCCAGTTTGGTTTCGGGCAGGATCGGCAGCGGCTGACCGGCGCGTGAAATGTGCTGGATGTAGACGCCGTGGCGCAGGTCGCGGTCCACCACTTCGCGCGCGGCGGCGATCGTCGTGTGATTCATGCCTTTGCGCGTGAACACGCCGTCGCGGGTCTGCATCACCACGCCGATCTCGTCGACGTTGGCAATTTCGTTGCCGTTCGCGCCGAACGCGACCACCGCTTCGCGGCGGCCCACCACCAGCACTTCGTCGTTGAGCTGCAAGGTCAGATCCGGCGTGGGATCGAGGCTCTTGCCGTCGCGTCTGATCTTTTCGACCGTCAACATGTCCTGATGCAAGGTCTCGACCGCCTTGACGGTTTTGCCGGCGCTGACATCGATCCGGTACGCGCGTCCCACCAGTTCAGGCAACGCACGAATCTGCCCCGCCGCGAGCGAGGTCGACGCGCCCGCCGACAACTCGCGTTCCGCGTCGATCGACGCCTCCCGCAAGCCTTGCCCCATGAACTTGGGCAGGATGTTCACGCAGACGATGATCGCCCCCAACGAGCCGAACACATAGGTCACCGCGTACGCGATCGCCACGTCCGACTGCAGCGATTTCACCTGATCGGCCGGCAACCCGAGCCGCGCGATCGCGTCGCCCGCCGTGCCGATAATCGCCGACTGCGTCAGCGCGCCGCCGGCGAGTCCGGCCGCGAGGCCCTTGTTCAGATGGAACAGCTTCGCGCACACCACCACGGTGATCAACGCGGTGACGGCGAGGAAGATCGCCATCGCGATTTCACGCAGCGTCTTGCGGTTCAGCGAATTGAAGAAGCCCGGGCCGGAGTCGTAACCGACCGCGTAGATGAACACGGCGAACATGACCGACTTCACGCCGTTGTCGATCGTGACGCCCGCCTGGCTGATGACGACCGCCGCGAGCAGCGAACCGCCCACGCCCCCCAGCTGGAATTTGCCGAAGTTGATCTGCCCGATGAAGTAACCGGCTGCTAGCGATAAAAACAGCGCGATTTCTGGGGATTTCTGAAAAATGTGATGTAGCCAGTCCATCATGCCCTCGCTGGATAGTTTGAGATATTGAGTACTGGGTGCCGCCTGCTGGGGTACTGCGGGCGGGGATGCCGCCTGTCGATGCGCGAAGCGGATCGTGTCGTGCCGCGCATGGGGTGTTAGCTATCCGAGCTTGCCGGCAAGACCGACCACGATCGGTCCCATCAACGGCAATAGAACGTTCGAAAGTGCGTAGGTGATCGTGTAGCCGATCACCGGCGTCGAGTTGCCGGTCACGCCGACCAGCGCGCTGATCGCGGGCGTGCTGCATTGCTGGCCGGCAATCGCGCCGAGCAGCATGGGCGCTTCGAGCTTGAGAAACGCACGGCCGATCCACAGCGACAGCAGTCCCGGCACCAGCACCATCAGAATGCCGACCACCGGCAGCGCGAGGCCGTATTCGCGCACCAGCTTGATGGCGTCCGGTCCCGCCGACAAACCGACCGCGGCGATGAAGGTGGCGAGGCCGAAGTCCTTGAGAATCTGCGCGGCCGCCGACGGCAGCGAGCCGATCAACGGATAGCGCGAGCGGATCCAGCCGAACAGCAAACCGGACAGCAGGCAACCGCCGCCCGTGCCGAGCGCGATCGAGACGCCGCCGATCCGCCCGCCGAGATGGCCGATCGCCATCCCCACCAGCACGCCCAGCGCGAGGTACACGAAGTCGGTTTTCTGGGTGGCGGCGAGGACGTAGCCCAACCGTCGCGCGCCGCGCTCGACATCGACCCTGGCGCCGACCAGCGTCAGCACGTCGCCGCGGTTCAATGTGGTGCCGGGCAACGCGGGCATCGTGGTTTCGAGCCGCGTGACCGCCGCGATGTAGACGCCGCGCGCCTGTTCCGGATCGGCCCGTTCCCGCACCTGCGCGATCGTCAGCCCTTCCGCGTCGCGGCGCGTCAGCACCACGTCGAGCCTGGCGGCGACGATCTGGTCGAAACCGCCACCGTCGATTTCCTCGCCCAGACTGGCCGACGCTGTCACGATCGCTGCACGCCGGCCGCCGACCAGGACCAGGTCGTCGGCCATCAACACCAGCTTCGGTTCGACCGGCACGACCGCACCGTCACGCCGCAGTTGCTCGATGGTCAGGTTGTAGCCATGCTGCTGCTCGAACGCCACGACCGTCGTGCCGGCCGCCGCGCCGACGCGGAACGCGCGGCCCACCAGCGCCGGCGCCGCCGCCCGCTGCCCTTCGCCGAACGCGCCGTCGCCGCCGAGCTTGCGCCATACGCGCTCGGCTTCGTCGCGCAAATTGACGCGCAGCAGCAGCGGTGCGAACTGGCTCGTGAACAGCACGATGGTGATCAGGCCGAACAGGTAGCTCACGCTGTACGCCGTCACGATATTGGCCTGTAGACGCAGCGTGTCCGCGTCGCCGAAACCGAGCTTGCCAATCGCCTCCGACGCCGTGCCGATCACCGCCGATTCGGTTGCCGCACCGGCCAGCAGCCCAGCCGCCGTGCCCGCGTCGAGCCGCATCACGACCACCGCGATCAGGATCAGCACCAGCACCGAAACGATCTCGACCACCGACAACACGCCATAGCGCCAACCGCGTCCGATGTTCGCAAAGAACTGCGGCCCGCCGGTAAAGCCCAGCGCAAAAATGAACAGCGCAAACGCGATGTTCTTCAGATCGGGCGCCAGTCGCGCGCCCGTCTGTCCTAACAGCAATGCAACGATCAACGTGCCGCAAACGCCGCCGAGCTGAATTGGCCCAATACGAAAAGAGCCAATGAAATATCCGATTGCCAGGCTTGCGAACAGCGCGATCTCCGGTTGAGACCTCAGCAATTCACCGATCATGTAGGCTCGCCGATTTACAGGTTTATTAGGAGGAGACTGAAAAACAATGGCTCAAAAAAAGTGCAAATAATTCGCTCAGACCCGGTACGGCTCAGCAATTATTCAACCGGCATCGCTAGCTGAATGACACTATTTATGGCAATGGGATGACGCGACATGCGTCGAGGAGAATTGCGGCGCTGCGGCGATGTTATGGAAAAGCGCTTGTGATAGTTCGACGGTCACACTGTCCTCGCAAAAATCGCTCGATGCCTTGAAAAAGACACTCAATTCTGATGGCCTAATTTTTCTACTTTGCCGCATGAATGAACATGCTTTTATCAGACTGCTTTTTTAATAAATATTCAAATTCTTCACACCTGTCAATATTATTTTCAATCTTGACCCGATTGCCTTCGCAAAACATGATCTTTAGCAAAGACTGAATGGCAAAAGGCACCGTGCGCCGCGACCGGCAGCCGGGCCTTTATACTGGCCCATCCGCGTGACGCGCGGCGAGTCCGCCACGTTTGAATCCCTTGCCGCCGGCACGCAATCCTCGGAGCCCGACATGCGCATGATCCTGTTCAGCAGCCGTCAATACGACCGCGACACGTTCATCGAAGCCAACGGCAGGCATTGCTACGAACTGCACTTCCAGGAATCGCACCTCGATAGCGAAACCGCGATCCTGGCGCACGGCTATGAAGTGGTGTGCCCGTTCGTCAACGACAAAGTCGACGCGGCCGTGCTGGCGCGGCTTCATGCCGGTGGCACGCGCTTGATCGCGTTGCGCTCGGCAGGCTTCAATCATGTGGACCTGGCCGCGGCCGAACGCCTCGGCATCCCGGTCGCGCGCGTGCCGGCGTATTCGCCGCACGCGGTGGCCGAGCACGCGGTCGGCCTGATTCTGGCGTTGAACCGGCGTCTGCCGCGCGCCGTCGCACGGACGCGCGAGGGCGACTTTTCGCTGCACGGGCTGCTCGGCTTCGATCTGCACGGCAAGACGGTCGGCGTGATCGGCACTGGGATGATCGGCCGCGTCTTCGGACGGATCATGGCGGGTTTCGGCATGCAGGTGCTCGCGCACGATCCCGGCACGCCGGCCGAAGACCTGCTCGCGCTCGGTGCGCGCTATGTTCCGCTGGATATGTTGCTGGCAGAATCGGACGTGGTCAGCCTGCACTGTCCGTTAGTGCCGGACACCTACCATCTGATCGACAGCCACGCGCTCGCCAGGATGAAACGCGGCGCGATGCTGATCAACACCGGCCGCGGCGGCCTGGTCGAAAGCAATGCGCTGATCGGGGCGTTGAAAGACGGCCAGCTCGGCCATCTCGGACTCGACGTGTACGAGGAAGAAGGCGGCCTGTTCTTCGAGGATCACTCGAACCTGCCGCTGCAGGACGACGTGCTCGCACGTCTGCTGATGTTCCCGAACGTGATCGTCACCGCGCACCAGGCGTTCTTCACACGCGAGGCGATGAGCGAGATCGCCCAGACCACCCTCGACAACGTCGCGGCCTGGGAGAGCGGCACACCGCGCAACCTGGTGCGGGCGGCGGGTTAGGGATTGCCGACTGGCGGGGGAACGATCTGAGGCGGCCCGCCCAGCGTCGTGGCGCGAATCGCGGTGCGGGCGTCGTCCGGCGCACCGCACAGTTCGCGCAGCATCGCCGCCTCGCGCTCGTGTACTTCCACCGGAAACCAGCGCGCGCCGGCATCGGCCAGATAGCGCGCGCGATGTTGCCCGTTGCGAAACGACACCACGCCTTCGCGCTCCAACCCCACCAGGCCGAGCAATCCCGGCGCGCGACGCGTCGTGATCGTCACGTAGGGCATCTGCGGAATGCGCGGATTGTCCGGATCGAGAAACTCGCGAATGCCGCGCACCTTGCCGGCATGCCATTCGGCAACCGGCTTCAGCACGTAGTCGGTGTTGTCGCGATCCGCGCAGGCGAGCAGCTTGCGCACGTCGATCAGCACGACCTGATGCCGCGTGCCGTCGGTGACGAAGACGCGTTTCAGGCGCACATGATCGAACCACGCATGCTCGAGGAGCGGCACGATCCACACGGTTTCGGCGCAAGCCGGCGAAGCGGCGGACGATGGATTGGACGAAGGCAAAGGCAGGCTCGATAAGCTGGCGAAAATCCGCCAGCGCGTTAAAAGAGCGCTAACGCTACGAGTCGACTGTGTAAGAAGCATGACAGACCACGGCATTAATCACACTGCATGCTCATGCTGCCAGGACACCTCGGCATGAACACACTTTAAAAGTACCCGCACACACGGGCAGACGCTGACCTCTATCGATGTAACGACTATAGCCACGCAAAATTTCAATAGCTATGCGCGCGTCGAAGTTAAGCAGGATATCGGCGGCGCGACGCTCGTCCTTGAGGAGCCCGCGCGCCGTGTGCAGCAAAAAACAACATTTGCCTTACGCCTCGGCACGGGTGTTTTGACTTAGGTAGAATCCCCTACTGTTTCGCCTCATGCACGGCGCACGCGTTCTCGCCCCGAAAACGCGCGCCGGCCGCGCGGCACTCCCCGTCGCGCTGATTCACGCTCCGCCACCATGCCTTTACCCCTGCTAGCCCTTGCCGTTGCCGCCTTTGGAATCGGTACCACCGAATTCGTGATCATGGGCCTGCTGCCCGACGTGGCACGCGATCTGTCCGTCTCGATTCCGGCCGCCGGCATGCTGGTGTCGGCGTATGCGCTCGGCGTCACGATCGGCGCACCGATCGTCGCGATCGCGGTCGCCAACATGCCGCGCAAGAAAGCGTTGATGAGCCTGATCGGCGTGTTCATCGTCGGCAATCTGCTCTGCGCGATCGCGCCGGGCTACGCGGTGCTGATGGCCGCTCGGATCGTCACGGCGTTCTGCCACGGCGCCTTCTTCGGTATCGGCTCGGTGGTGGCCGCGGGCCTGGTCGCGCCGAATCGCCGCGCGCAAGCCATCGCGCTGATGTTCACCGGCCTGACGCTCGCCAACGTGCTCGGCGTACCGCTCGGCACCGCGCTCGGCCAGGCCGTGGGCTGGCGCGCAACCTTCTGGGCGGTGACCGGCATCGGCATCGTCGCGGCGGCCGCGCTCGCCGTCTGCCTGCCGGCAAAAATCGAAATGCAGAAGGCCAGTCTCATCCACGAATTCAGCGTGTTGAAGAATCCCCAGGTGTTGATGGTGCTCGGCATCAGCGTGCTCGCGTCCGCCAGCCTGTTCTCGACCTTCACCTACATCACCCCGATTCTCGAAGACGTGACCGGCTTCACGCCGCATGCGGTCACACTGGTGCTGTTGCTGTTCGGCCTCGGTCTGACCGTGGGCAGCACGCTCGGCGGCAAGCTCGCCGACTGGCGGCTGTTGCCGTCGCTGGTGGCATTCCTGCTGGCGATCGTCGTGATCCTGACGATCTTCGCGGGCACGATGCACGCGCAGATTCCGGCGATGATCACGATCTTCGTCTGGGGCATTCTGGCCTTCGCGATCGTGCCGCCGCTGCAAATGCTGATCGTGGACCGTGCGAGCCATGCGCCGAATCTGGCTTCGACCTTGAATCAAGGCGCGTTCAATCTCGGCAATGCGACAGGCGCCTGGCTCGGCGGCATGGCAATCGGCGCGGGCGCGCCGCTCACCACGCTGCCATGGGTCGGTGTGGCGACCTCGATCGGCGCGCTGGTGCTGACGCTGTGGTCGGTATCGATCGACCGTCGCGCACAGCGGATGATGGCCGCGGGGTAATTGCCGTGTTGATTCGCCGTGTTGATTCGCCGCGCGGCGTGAACCTGCCGATGCGTGCGCACGACCAGCGGCCGTAGTAGCATCTCGGCCGATGAAAGTCATCTTCACTCGCGATTTCCTCGCGCTCATTCTCAGTGTTGCCGTGGTCGGGCTCGGCAGCGGCGCGACCCTTCCGCTGACCGCGCTCGCCCTGACGCAAGCCGGCTATGGCACCGACGTGGTCGGCCTGCTGACCGCCGCGCAAGCGGGCGGCGGCCTCGTCGTCGTGCCGTTCGCCGGTTGGGTCGCGGCGCGCTTCGGTGGCCGCCAGGTGATCGTCGGCGCGGTGCTGGTGGTGGCGATCGCCACCGCGCTGATGCAACTCACCGCAAACCTGTGGCTCTGGGCGCTATTGCGCGTGCTCTGCGGCGCGGCGCTAATGCTGCTCTTCACGATCGGCGAAGCCTGGGTCAACCAGCTCGCCGACGACGCCACCCGCGGCCGTGTGGTCGCCATCTATGCGACCAACTTCACGCTATTCCAGATGTCGGGGCCGGTGCTGGTGAGTCAGATCTCGGACCTCATGCATTCGCGCTTCCTGATCTGCGGCGCGCTCTTTCTACTGGCGCTGCCGATGCTCGCCACCCTCCGCACCACACCGCACGCGGCCGACGACGAACACGCCGCGCACGGCAGCTGGCGCCGCGTACTGCCGCAGATGCCGGCGCTGGTGGTCGGCACCGGCTTTTTCGCGTTGTTCGACACGATCGCGTTGTCGCTGCTGCCGCTCTTCGCGATGTCGCACGGCGTGACGAGCGAGGTCGCGGTGTTGTCCGCCTCGGCTTTGCTGCTCGGCGACACCACGATGCAGTTTCCGATCGGCTGGCTCGCGGACCGGCTGGGCCGCGAGCGGGTGCATATCGGCTGCGGCGTGATCGTCGTGCTGCTATTGCCGTTGCTGCCGTGGGCAATCAAGTCGCCGTGGCTGTGCTGGCCCTTGCTGTACGTGCTCGGTGCGGCGGCGGGCGCGATTTACACGCTGTCGCTGGTCGCGTGCGGCGAACGCTTTCGCGGCATCGCGCTGGTGTCGGCGAGTTCGCTGGTGGGCGCTTCATGGAGCGCGGCCAGTTTCGGCGGGCCGCTGGTGGCGGGTGCATTGATGAAGGGCGTCGGCGACGATGCAATGGTCGGCGTGTTACTCGTGGCAGCGCTCGCGTTTCTGGCGGCGGTGTGGTGGGAACGGAGGCGGCTGACGGTGCGGGCGGTGGGGTAATCGACCGCGATCTGGCTTTTCTCGCCCTGCATTTCGACCACTTTAATTTGGGAAATTTCTCACAACAGAACGACCGTGCATTAAGGCAAACTAATCCATACGTATTCCTATATACATCAATAACGTATGAGAGACTTCTTAATTGCAACCGGAGATTCCGCGCCGCCACCGGCGGTTCGTTTCGCGCAGAACACCAGCACGCTCGCTTCGACGGAAAATCACACGGCGTCTCAGCCCGTCTGCGCCGCCGAGTCTGAACAGGCTATCGCGCATCTGATGCGGGCGGCCCTGATGGAGTGCACACCGCCCGATGTAACGCGGATCGTCACCGCACACGGCTGTTTCGCGCAGGCATGCCTGCTCGCCCATGAAGACCTGCATGCGTTCTGTTCCAAGGATCCCGCTCAAAAAGGGTCGGCGAGCGCCGTTCTGGTCGGCTCCACGTCCTTCAAGGCCACCCTCCATTACCGGCTCGCACACGCACTGATCGCCATGGCGGGCATCGGCCCGCACGCGCGCGCGGACATGGAAGCCTATGCCTCGCTCGTCGCCAATCGCGGCAAACTGCTGTCCGGCGCGGAAATCCATCCGCGCTGCGCAATCGGCCGGCGGTTCATCCTCGACCACGGCTGGGGATCGGTGATCGGCGAGACCAGCGTGATCGGCAACGATTGTTATTTGCTAGGCGGCGTCACGTTGGGCGCCACGGGCATCGCCGGTAATCCGGCGGGCAAGCGCCACCCCACGCTGGGAGACCGCGTTCAGATCGGGGCATTCGCGCGCCTGTTCGGCGACATTCGGGTCGGCAGCGACGTATTCATCGGCACGCACTGCTGCGTGACTCACGATATCGCGCCACATTCCGTGGTCACACTCCGTTCCCAGACGCAGGTCGTCCGCAGCGGCGTCTCCGCGCGCGCTTGACAGCATTGCATCAGACGAGGTCATTCAATCCATGCGTCCATTTTCCAGATCTACCGATAAACTTTATTATTCGGATACCTTTCTATCTGAGATTCACTCGACTGTTTCAAAGGTCGGCGCCGACTTCGTCGAATTGAGCGCCACCATCGCCTATCCGGAAGGTGGCGGCCAGCAGGCGGACGTCGGTACGTTGACGTTGCCCGATGGCCAGCTCATCCGCTTTATCCACGTCCGCAAGATGTACGGGCAGCGCGCGAACATTCCCGATTTTCCGGACATTCAGCTAGGCGGCGTGGTGGAACACGTCGTGGATCCCGCCGACACGCACCATCTCGCCAACCTGAAACCGGGTGACGAAGTGCGGATCAGCATCGACACGATGCGCCGGGCACGGTTGTCCTTGAGCCACACTGCGTCGCATCTTCTCTATCTCGGCGTGGGCAGTGTCCGGCCCGACGCCGTGGCGTGGACCTTGGGCTGCCATATCCGCCCCGACGGCGCGCGCTTTGATTTCGGCGTCGATACCCGCTTCACGGCTCAGGAAATTGACGCGATCGAGCAGATCGCCAACGACTTCGTCGCGCGCGGCAGCACGGTGCGGACCTACGCGCATGCCGATCACGGCGACGCCCGCTACTGGCAATGCGAAGACCACACCATGCCTTGCGGCGGAACGCATATCGGCAATACCGCGCCGATCGGGCGCATCGTCGTTCGCCGCAAAAGCATGGGTGCCGGCAAGGAGCGGCTGTCGTGTCAATTCGACGGTGCGCGCGTCGATATCGCATCGTTCCATACCGACGCCCTCCGCCATGTCGCGCCGGAGGCGAAGCCATGAACCGCGTGAGCAACGCGCCATCGCCCCATGCAAGTGTTTCGACGAGACTGCCTGGTACGACCTACCTGCTGACGCTTTGTCAGGCCATCAACCTGACCGCCGCCGTGGTGTCCGTCACTATCGCGGCACTGGTCGGCGGCAAGCTCGCGCCGAGCCAGGCATGGGGCACCGTGCCTTACGGTTTCCAGTTCGCGGCGGTCGCCATCGCCACGTATCCAGCGGCCAGCTTCATGCATCGACATGGCCGCAAGGCAGGGTTCCTGCTCGGCGCGCTGTTCCTGATCGCGGCCGGCTGCATGGGCTACCACGCCGTGGTTCGCGCCCGCTTCGCGGAACTGATCGTCGCGCACGGTATGCTCGGCGTGTACGTGGCGTTCGCCAACTTCTATCGCTTCGCCGCCGTCGACGGCCTCGCGCCGGCGCTGCGGCCTAAGGGCGTATCGCTGGTGGTCGCGGGCGGCATCGTTGCCGCGCTCAGCGGTCCGCTGCTGTCGATGGGGCTGAAAAACGTAGACGGTTTCGCGCCGTTTTCGCTGTGTTACGCGTCGTTCGTGCTGCTCGGCCTGGCCACCATCGCGGCGATCGCGTTCTGGCGGCCGGCTCGACCGCCCATGGCCACGGCACGCGCCGTCCAGGCGGGCGCCGTCACCGCGCGCGCGCCGATCATGGCCGCGATCGTTGCCGCCGCGCTGAGCTATCTGCTCATGAACATGCTGATGGTGCAGGCGTCGCTGCTCATGGCGTCGCTCTGCGTGTCCTTCGACACAAGTTCGTTCGTAATCCAGGGGCATGTCGTCGCCATGTTCGCGCCGTCGTTCGTGACTGGTGCGATTCTGGTTCGCGCCGGCCATCGCAATACGCTGCTCGCCGGTTATCTGCTGCTGGCAGGCTCTGCGATGCTGGGCATTTGGGGAGTCGGTCTCTGGCCGGTCGTCGCCGGTCTGATCCTGCTCGGCGTCGGCTGGAACTTCGGCTACGTGGGCGGCGGCGCGTTGCTGGCCTGTACGCTCACCGACGCAAATCGCTATCGGATGCAAGGTATCAACGATTGCGTGATCGCGATCTGCGCGACCGTGGGCGCCTTTCTCCCGGCCGTCCTGCAAAGCGCGATCGGTTGGCCGGCCACCAACCTGGTCTGCCTCGTGCTGTGTCTCGCCGCCGCCGGCCTGACCTGGGTGTGGATGCGCGAAACGCAACCGCGCATTGCGCAGGCGCTTCCATCATGACGCTCGAACCGATTCATCCAACGCCGCTTGCCAACGTCGAGCAGGAAACGCCCCATACGGGCAACACCCTGCTGACCCCACTTCGCGAGGTCCAGCCCGGATTGCTGCTCAAATTCGAATGCGATAACCCGGGCGGTAGCCACAAAGTACGGGCCGCGCGCTTTATCGTGCGAAATGCGATCGCCAGCGGCGAAATCGTGCCCGGCCGCACCACGGTCATTGAAAAGACCGGCGGCAATTTCGGCTTCGGGCTGGCCATCGCCTGTCACGCGCACGGAGTACCGGTCCACCTCGCCGTGGGCCTCGGATTCAGCGCGGTCAAACGCCGCTGCCTCGAACTGTTCGGCGCGCAGCTCATCGGCCTCGATATGCTCGAACGTGGCGCAACGCCGCGCGAGGTGGTGGAATCGCATCTGACTCATCAGGCGGAACACGAGCGCAACTACTTCTACACGGATCAGTTCCGCAACGCGGGCAGCGTAATCGCGCACGAAATCGAAACCGGGCCGGAGATCGCGGCGCAACTCCAGGCGTGGCCCCACGTTCGCCAATTGACCTTTGTCGCGTGCGCCGGCACGGGTGCAAGCCTCGTTGGCATTGCCAAAGCGTTGAAGTCAGCGGGCTATCGGGTCCACGTCGTGCTGGTGGAGCCGCAGGGGTGCGACTCGCGCAACGGCGTCTTTACGGACCACAAGCTCGAAGGCATGTCGGTCGGCGCGGCGCCGCCTTTTCTCGGCTGGGATCTGATCGACGAGGTGAGGACCGTGTCGTACGAGCAGGTGCTCAGTACACGCAGAACGTTCGCGTGCACGAGCGGCTTTCTGGTGGGCAATACCACAGCCGCTTGCCTGAGCGTCGCACATGGGTTGGCGCGCAACGCAACGCGCGAGCATAAGGTCCTTTCGATTCTGTACGATCATGGCCTGTGGTACGTCCGGTAACCGGATCGCGCCGATTTCCGCTCGGCGGCAAAAGCGGAAACAAAAAAGGTCGGCGCCATTGCGCCGACCTCGCTTCATCATCGATTCAAAGCTTATTGCCGCGCCGGCAAAATCTGCCCCGCGCACACCCCGAAGCCGACCCGATAACCCTCTCCCTGGCACCAGCCCGCCAACGTCAGTTCGTCGCCGTCTTCGATAAAACTGCGCGTGCCGCCCTGCTGCAACTCCACCGGCTTCTTGCCGTTCCACGTCAGTTCCAGCAGGCTGCCGAACGAATCCTCGCTCGGCCCGCTGATCGTGCCGGAACCCATCAGATCGCCCACCCGCGTGTTGCACCCCGACACCGTGTGATGCGCGAGCTGCTGCGCCATCGTCCAGTACATATGCCTGAAATTGGTCCGCGCGATCGTGCTCGCCTGGGTGGCCTGGTGCGGACGCAAGGTCACTTCCAGATGGATGTCGAAAGCGTGCGCGCCGTCGTGACGCAGATAAGCCAGCGGCTGCGGCTCCTGCACCGGTTGCGCGACGCGGAACGGTTCGAGCGCGTCGAGCGTCACGATCCACGACGAGATCGTGGTCGCGAAGCTCTTCGCGTTGAACGGACCGAGCGGCACGTATTCCCATTGCTGGATGTCGCGCGCGCTCCAGTCGTTCAGCAGCACCATGCCGAAGATATGCGCCTCGGCATCCGCGCAGGCCACCGGCTCACCTAGCGCATTGCCTGCGCCGATCACGAAACCCGTTTCCAGTTCGATATCCAGCTTGCGGCACGCGCCGAACACAGGACGCTCCTGATCCGGCAGCTTCAGTTGACCCTTGGGCCGACGCACCGGCGTCCCGCTCACCACCACCGACGACGCCCGTCCGTTGTAGCCGATCGGCATTTCCGACCAGTTCGGCAGCAACGCGTTCTTCGGATCGCGGAACATCGAACCGACATTCGTCGCGTGTTCTTTCGACGAATAAAAATCGGTGTAGCCCGGAATCTGCACCGGCAGATGCAATTGCGCGTCGGCCTGACGCACCAGCGCCTTCGCACGTAGCGCGCTGTCGTCGCGCAAGGCCGCGCTCTCGCGTGCCAGCAGATCGCTTAATTGGACACGGACACTGCGCCATGCGTCGCGTCCGAGTGCGATGAAGTCGTTCAACGTCTCGCGTGCAAACACGTCTGCTTTCGACGATACCTTGAGCAGGCCCGCGGTCTGCAACGCGGCCAGATCGACGATCTCGTCGCCGATCGCCACGCCCACGCGCCGCGCCCCGTTCAGCCCGTCACGCGGGTCGCTAAACACGCCGAACGGCAGATTCTGGATCGAAAAATCGCTGGTCGGGTCGTTGGCCGATTCGATCCAGCTCTTGCGCGACGGATCGAGCGTCGCCTGAAAATCGCTGAACGCGCTCATCGTTGCTCCGGGTTGAAATGTTTCTTGAGGCCTTGCCAGCACTCGTAGTAATGGGCCTGCAATTGCGCGGTTTCGAGCGCGAAGCGGGTCGGCTTGAGCAGCGTGCGCGTTTCGAACATGAAGGCCATCGTGTCGCTCACTTTATGCGGTTTGGACGTATCGCTGTGCGAGGCCTTTTCGAACGTGTCCGCGTCCGGGCCATGACCCGACATGCAGTTGTGCAGACTGCCGCCGCCGGGCACGAAGCCCTCGGCCTTGGCGTCGTACACGCCATGCACGAGGCCCATGAATTCGCTCGCCACGTTGCGATGGAACCAGGGCGGGCGGAAGGTATCTTCGGCGGCGAGCCAGCGCGGCGGGAAGATCACGAAGTCGATCGTATCGACGCCCGGCGTGTCGCTTTGCGATTGCAGCACCAGGAAAATCGACGGGTCCGGATGGTCGAAGCTGATCGAGCCGATCGTGTTGAAGCGGCGCAAATCGTACTTGTACGGCGCGTAGTTGCCGTGCCATGCCACCACGTCGAGCGGCGAATGGCCGATATCCGCGCGCCACAGATTGCCGTTCAGCTTGGCGACGAGTTCGAAGTCGCCTTCGCGGTCTTCGTAGGCCGCGTGCGGCGTGAGGAAATCGCGCGGATTCGCGAGACCGTT
The DNA here is from genome assembly GCF_003269035.1 of Paraburkholderia bryophila. GTDB lineage: Bacteria > Pseudomonadota > Gammaproteobacteria > Burkholderiales > Burkholderiaceae > Paraburkholderia > Paraburkholderia bryophila. The sequence continues at coordinate 36,550 of NZ_QLTK01000022.1, forward strand.
GGAGCCGATCGGGCCGAGATCCGGCAAGCGCAGCAGCGCGCCGAAGTTCTCGCAGATATAGCCGCGCGCCGTGCCGTCCGGCAGGCTCACCGCGAAGCGCACGCCGCGCGGAATCACCGCGATCTCGAACGGTTCGATATCGAGCCGGCCCATTTCGGTCGCAATGTGCAGACGCCCTTCCTGCGGCACGATCAGCAATTCGCCGTCGGCGCTATAGAAGAAACGGTCCTGCATCGCGCGGTTCGCGGCGTACAGATGAATCGCGCAACCGCTCATCGATTCCGCGGCGCCGTTGCCCGCCATCGTCACCCAACCGTCGATGAAATCGGTCGGCTCCGTCGGCATCGGCAAGGCGTCCCAACGTAATTGATTGGGCGGCGTCGGCGGGACGTCGGCGAAATTGGCGACCAACCGCGCTGGGGGCAGTAGCGTGAACGGCTTGTGCACGGCTGCCGGCCGGATCCGGTAGGTCCAGGTGCGGCGATTGTGGCCGCGCGGCGCGGTGAACGCGGTGCCCGAAAGCTGCTCGGCGTACAGACCGTAGGCCGCGCGCTGCGGTGAATTGCGGCCGTCGGGCAACGCGCCCGGCAGCGCCTCGGTGGCGAATTCATTGCCGAAGCCCGACTGATAACCCGGCTCGATCTCGAGCCGCGAGTGCGCGATATTCGGCTGACGTGTTGCGGTGTCCATGCAAGGTTCTCCGTTGATACTCGTTCGTTTCATCTCAAGCGGTCTGCGGCTCGGCCGGCCGGCCGCGTTGCCGGGTCGCCGCGGCGAGCGCGATCACCAGCAGCGCGGAACACAGCACCGGCACGGCTGCCGCATGGAACAGCGACGCGTTCGACCAGTTCATCGCGATCAGTTGGCCGCCGACCAGCGGGCCGAACACCGAGCCGATCCGGCCGATGCCGAGACTCCAGCCGATGCCTGTCGAGCGCAGCGTGGTCGGATAGAAATGGCCGGCCAGCGCGTTGACCGCCGGTTGTCCGCCGACCACGCAGAAGCCGCCCGCGAACACCACGACCAGCAGCCACGGCAACGCATGGGCGACCGTGCCGATGGTGCCGACCGCGAGCGCCGCGCAGGCAAAACACACGAACAGCACGCGCACGAAACCGAAGCGTTCGATAAACCAGCCGAGCAGCAACGTTCCCACCACGCCGCCGGTCTGCAGCACCGTACCGACGATCACTGCGGTGGAGGGCGAATAGCCGGCGTCGCGCATCACCGTGGGCAGCCAGTTCGACAGGAAGTACAGGTCGATCAGGTTCATGAAACTGATGGCCCACAGAATCAGCGTGACCGGCGTGCGGCCCGCGCGGAACAGTTCCGCGACCGGCGCGCCGCCGGTGCCCTTCTCACGCACGACGACGCGGGTGTTCGCGTCGATCCGCAGCGTCGGATCGAATTTCGCGAGCCAGCGCAGCGCGCGCTCGCTGCGTCCCTTGAGCACGAGGAATTGCAGCGATTCCGGCAACGCCGCGAGCATCGCGAACGCGAGCAGCAGCGGCACCGCGCCGCCGACCCAGAACACCGCGCGCCAGCCGTAGGCCGGAATCAGCGCGGCACTGACGAAACCGCCGAGCGCCGCGCCCAGCGTGAAGCCGCACGACACCAGCATCATGCGCTTGACGCGGTGCGCGGGCGACGCAAACTCGCCGACCAGCGCCATCGCGTTCGGCATGATGCAGCCGAGCCCGAGTCCCGTGACGAAGCGCAGCGCGATCAACGCAGGAATCGTCGAAACGAACGCCGTGGCCAGCATGGACAGCGCGAAGAAAAACGTCGCGCCGATCAGCACCGGCCGGCGTCCGATCCGGTCCGCCAGTACCGACAAACCCAGCGCGCCGAGCAGCATGCCGAACAGGCTCGCGCTGAACACGGGGCCGAGCGCCGCCTTCGACACATGCCATTCGCCGATCACGCTGGGCGCGACGTAGCCCATGGCCTGCGCGTCGAAGCCGTCGATCACGAGACACAGCCCGCACAACGCGAGCAGCATCCACTGGAAGGCCGGGTGATGCGTTTCGCCGAGCACGCGCTCGACTTCGATCACGTTGGCGGCGGCTGGAGCCGGATTAGCGCTCATTCGGGTGTCCCCTCATCCTGATGGATTGTCTGGTGGCCGCGTGGATGGCAACGACGGCCCCGTTCCGTGCAGAACGATCGCCGTCACCGTCAACACGGCGATTTACGTATAGTAAAACGAATTACGTATAGTGAAATTAACGTATACCCTGAAGCACCGCGCGAATACGGCCGGAAGCCCGCGCGCACAAGCGTTCGGCGGATAACGTTATGAGCATTTTGTTCATGTGAGCACGGGCTGTACTGCTACCATCATTGGATGCGGCGACGCGTCGCGTTGCCGGGCGCCGAGCGCGCCTCCTTTGCCATCCATCCGCCTACATGATTCCGCCGACCATCCCCAACCTCATCGCCCGCGCCGCCGACCACCCGTTTCTCGGCGAGTACCTGGCGATGGGACACGGCGAGCACAGCGACATTGCGCTGGCCCGCTTCGACGGTCACGAACTGGCGAGCAGTTACGAGCCGATCTTCGACATCAGCGTGCATTCGCTGGCGCAGTCGCTCACGTCGGGCGCCGAGGGCGTGGACCGGTTCGGCGACGAACTCGGTTTTCAGGCGGTCACGCAGCGCCTCGACGCGCCGCCGTTCGACGTGTTCGACCCGTTCGACCGGATTGCCGACGACCAGCAACTGGTCGCGCTCGACCGGATGTCGCGGGCGCTCCATGCGATCAATTTCTTTGGCGCGCAACGGCATGGATTGCTGTTTCTGCGCGTGCACGAGCGTCTGCTGAAGAGCGTGAAGTACGACCATGGCCGGCATTTTTCGACGGTGCTGGTGTCGTTCGGATTGAACCCGTCGCGAGTGGTGATCGAGTTGCCGGCGGCGGCCGTCGCGCACAAGACGTTTCTCGGCTACCTGACCCAGAGCTATCAGCGCTACGGCTTCAAGGTGGCGGGCAATCTGTCGAACGCGGGGCAGATTCTCTCGGTGTCGGAAACCGCGCGGCTCGACTTCATCAAGATGGATGCGGGCGTCGCGTTGCGCGATGCGATGGTGAAACCGCTAGTGGGTTACGCGAGCCGTCTGCGGGTTCCACTAATCTTCAACCGCGTGATGGATGAAGCGCAGTTCGTGGCGCTGCAGCAATACGACGTGCGCTTCGTGCAAGGGCCGTTGTTCAATGCGCATTATCACGACCGGGCGGTTTGAACGGGGCGGCTGGCGTTTGAACCCGTTTTAGCCCGTTTTAACCCGTTTTAACTCGTGTCGCCCAGACGCCGCGCGAGCGCTTTCAGGCGCGGCCCGACGGTCTCGCGAAACACCTCCTCTCCCATCGACGACGCCGGCCCGCTGCAACTGAGCACGAGCCAGCGCCCTTCGCGCGGCTCGCGAAACGGCACCGCAACCGCATTCACGTCGTCGTGCCACGCGCGGAACGAGTAGCAGCAACGTTCCTCGGCGAACGCGGCGATTTCGGTTTCGGCGTCGGCGATTAAAGCCGGCGCGTCTTTGCCCGCCGCCTTCCTGAGTTCCGCCAGCAGCGCCGCGCGCACATCGGGCGCTTGCACGGCCAGATACGCGCGGCCCATCGAACTCGTCAGCATCGACAGTTTCGAGCCGGAGGCCAGTCCGAGCGTCAACGCGGTTTCGCTGCGGATCGTCTCCAGATAAATCATGTCGAGCCCGTCACGGCAACCGAGCGACACCGCCGCGCCGACTTCGCGAGCGAAGGTGCGCATATGCGGACGCGCGAGCTCCAGCGTGTCGGTGCCCGACAGCAGCGCGAAACCCAGCGACAACACACCCGCGTCGAGCGCGTATTTACCCAGCGTTTCGTCGAGCCGCAGATAGCCCAGCACCGTCAGCGTATAGGCGAGACGGTTGACCGTGGCCTTTGGCAAACCCGTGCGTTCAACGAAATCGCGATTGCCCAGCATGGTTTCGCCCGGTTTGAACGCGCGCAGCAAATCCAGCCCGCGGGCAAGGGCGACGACGAATTTACGCTCGTCGAGCGGATCGGACAGAGTAGATGTGGGCGGCATGGGGTGATACACTCGGTCGTGGTTTGCAAAACATTGTTTCGCATAGCGGAACTCCAGTCAAGCCCGAAGATGTCGCTCAAACACGTTTCAGTCCAGAAGGAATCAGGAGATCAATCATGGCCGAGGCCGCGCAGTTTCACTGGGAAGACCCGTTGCTGCTGGATCAGCAGCTCACCGAAGACGAACGCATGGTGCGCGACGCCGCCGCGGCTTACGCGCAGGACAAGCTGCAACCGCGCGTGCTCGAAGCCTTCCGCCATGAGAAGACCGACATCGGGATCTTTCGCGAAATGGGCGAGCTCGGCCTGCTCGGCCCGACGATTCCCGAGCAATACGGCGGTCCCGGCCTGAACTACGTGGCGTACGGGTTGATCGCGCGCGAGGTCGAGCGCGTCGATTCCGGCTATCGGTCGATGATGTCGGTGCAGTCGTCGCTCGTCATGGTGCCGATTTATGAATTCGGCTCCGAAGCGCAAAAGCAGAAGTACCTGCCGAAGCTCGTCACCGGCGAATGGATTGGCTGCTTTGGCTTGACCGAGCCGAACCACGGCTCCGACCCGGGCAGCATGATCACGCGCGCAAAGAAGGTGGACGGCGGCTATTCGCTGTCGGGCGCGAAAATGTGGATCACCAATTCACCCATCGCCGACGTGTTCGTCGTGTGGGCGAAGCTCGAGGAAAACGGCAAGGATTCGATTCGCGGCTTCATTCTCGAGAAGGGCTGGAAGGGGCTGTCGACACCGACCATTCACAGCAAGGTCGGCTTGCGCGCGTCGATCACCGGCGAAATCGTGATGGACGAAGTGTTCGTGCCGGAAGAGAACCGCTTCCCGGAAGTCAGCGGTTTGCGCGGTCCGTTCACCTGCCTGAACTCCGCGCGCTACGGCATTGCGTGGGGCGCGCTCGGCGCGGCGGAAGCCTGCTGGCACACCGCGCGTCAGTATGTGCTGGACCGCAAACAGTTCGGCCGGCCGCTCGCCGCGAATCAGCTGATCCAGAAGAAGCTCGCCGACATGCAGACCGAAATCACGCTTGGCTTGCAAGGCGTGCTGCGCCTGGGCCGCATGAAGGATGAAGGCACTGCGGCGGTCGAGATCACGTCGATCATGAAGCGCAATTCGTGCGGCAAGGCACTGGACATCGCGCGGCTTGCGCGCGACATGCTCGGCGGCAACGGCATTTCGGACGAGTTCGGGATCGCGCGGCATCTGGTGAATCTGGAAGTGGTGAATACCTATGAAGGCACGCACGATATCCACGCGCTGATTCTGGGCCGTGCGCAAACGGGGATTCAGGCGTTTTTCTGATGGGTGGGTGAGGCGCCGATTGCATGAATACAAAAGGCCGGTTCTCTTGCGAGAACCGGCCTTTTACTTTGTAGCGTTTGCCGTGTCGCTCAGCCGCTCACTTGTTCGGCTGCGGCGTCATACGCAAATACGGACGCAGCGCTTTGTAGCCCTTCGGGAATTTCTGCTTGATGACTTCTTCGTCTTTCAGCGACGGGACGATCACCACGTCGTCGCCTTGCTTCCAGTTGCCGGGCGTCGCCACCGAATGGTTGTCGGTGAGTTGCAGCGAGTCGATCACCCGCAGCACTTCGTCGAAGTTCCGGCCGGTACTGGCCGGATAGGTGATGATGAGTCGCACCTTCTTCTTCGGATCGATCACGAACAGCGAACGAACTGTCAGCGTCTCGTTGGCGTTCGGGTGAATCATGTCATACAGTTCGGCGACCTTGCGATCGCCGTCCGCGAGAATCGGAAAGCCGACGTTGGCCGCCTGCGTTTCGTTGATGTCCTTGATCCATTCCTTGTGCGACTCTGCCGAGTCGACCGACAGCGCGATCGTCTTCACATTGCGCTTTTCGAACTCGCCGGCAAGCTTTGCCGTGAGACCGAGTTCGGTCGTGCAGACCGGCGTGAAGTCCGCCGGATGCGAGAACAGCACGCCCCAGCTATCACCCAGCCAATCATGAAACTTGATACGACCCACACTCGATTCCTGCTCGAAATCCGGTGCGATATCGCCAAGACGTAGACTCATGATGTATCTCCTATAGATGGTCGGACATTCCGCGCGAGCTTGGGCCCGCGGCCCCGCAAAGATAAAGCATACCGGAGCGCCGCTGCACCGCTAACGAACATCGCGTCACTACTTTATGCGATTTTGTAATTTTCACCGCTTTAATGGAAACTTTGCGGGACAGATCAACTCCATCTTAGGCAAACTTTCCTGCATGATGCTGTGGGTGGTAGCGTTCTTAAAGCTTTCCTCAACCGGGAACGGTTCGTGCGTTTGGTTCGAACAATCGGGCACTGCGCTCGCCAGCGGCCGTTTCTTTGGTTACGATTCACGCGTGGCGTAAGTCGAAGGGAGCTGTCAATGTCGGAAGTCAACAAGGAGAGATTGATGTCGGATATCAAAACCGTCCTCGCGGACGCGGAAGATCTGCTGAAACAGGCCGCGAGCGCCACAGGCGAGCGCGCTTCGGAACTGCGTGAAACGGCGCTGACGCGCCTGAAGCAGGCTAAGGAAAAAGCGGCTGACGTGCAGGTCGTAGTGGTCGAAAAAGGCAAGAAAGCTGCCCGCGCCACCGACGACTACGTGCATGAGCATCCGTGGGCATCCATTGGTATCGCCGCGGGCGCCGGCGTGCTGCTGGGTTTGCTGATCAACCGCAAGTAAGCAGCACCCCCTGATGCGCCGGGCCGCCAGCGTCCCGGCCTCCGTCTCGGCCCATCAGCGAATCGAGTTGACCGGCGGCTGTCTGGCCGGTCCGCTTTCCCTGGCGCGCGCACGCGCCGGTCAGGCCCGCCGGTCAGGCCTTTAAGCGCAACGCCCACAGTTATGACGATCGACACACAATCGCAGCGCGGAGAACACAGCCCGTTGCGCCGCATTATCGGTTCCGTGTTTGCCATTCTGCAGACACGGCTGGAACTGGTCGGCATTGAACTCGCCGAAGAAAAAGACCGTCTGCTCGCCGTGCTGTTTCTCGGCCTTGCCGCCATGATGCTCGCCACCATGGCGCTGATCGCGTTGACGGCGCTAGTTGCGATCGCCTTCTGGGACACTTACAGGTGGCAAGCCCTTGCCGGCATCACTGCGATCTATGCGATTGCAGGACTGGCTTGTGCGCTGAAAGCGCGCAGTGGCCTGCGCAATGCGCCGATGGTGTTCGAAGCAACGATCGCCGAATTCGAAAAGGACCGTGACGTGTTTCGCAAACCATGACGCAGGGTGCGCTGCGCTCAATGGGCACAGCGCATCGCCCTGTTGTTAAGCTTGTTTAGCTTGTCTAGCGATTGTCTGTCATTGTCCGATTGCCCCACCTCCACTGCCGCCGACACGCCATGAGCCAGATCCATTCCGATACCGCCTTCCGCAACAAACGCCATCAGGCAAAAGATCTGAGCGCGCCGCACCTGCGAGCATTGCGCAAGGAACTGCTGATGGTGCGCGCGGACGTCGAACGCATGGAGCTCGCTCAGGCAACCATCGAATTGCGTCAGGCAGTCACGCACTTCAGTTGGCTCAAGTTCCTCGTGCCTGGGTTCAGCAACATGCGTCCGGGGCGCGGCTCGAAGTCGAGCTTCCTGAACACGGCGAATCTCGGCACATTGCTGAAAGAGTATCCGCTGATCAGTTCCATCGCTTCGATGGTGCTCGCCAAGCCCTTGCGCGCGACGCTTGCCGCCGGTGCCAAGCCCGCACTCAAGTGGGGCAGCCTTGCGCTTGCCGGGTGGGAAGCGTATCGCATCTGGCAGCAGATGAAACGCGATTCGGCAGCGCCTTCGCGCGAGAAGGTTGATGCGACGGATGGGGGGGGTTGAGGGCTGGGGGGGGGGCGGCGGTGTGGGCGGTCTGCGTCCCTGCGTGCTGTTTTCCCTGTGCTCTGTTTCTCCTGCACTCTGTTTCCGTCTGCCATTCGCTCTGCCCTTCGCTTCTTGGGTCCCATCCTCTGCTTCGCAGGCTTCCCACCCTCTGCGTCCCCCCACTCGTTCCGCCTGCAATCGCCTAACCGGTCTTCCAGCATTCGCTGCTTGATGGCGCTGAACCGCTGCTCCCGCTTCTATTGCCGCGCTGCCCCGTCGCATCCAGCGTAAAAATGCCGCAGGCGTCGTCGCGCATGGGTCCGGACTCCGTCGGCGTGGCCTCTATCGAATAGCCGCCATTGGCGTCGTCCGCAGGCAGAACACGCAGGCTGTAGATCTGCACACCGAATTGCGGCGCCCGATCCAGACCCGGAGGCAGGGCCGTTGGGTTGTCGCTTGTCGCACCCTCGACGAATTGCGCCGCCCGATATAGCGCCGATGCCGCGTCGATCCGATGTGCGCGCTCGACGTGACTCCGATATGACGGGACGGCGAAGACGGCAAGCGTGGCAGCTATCGCGAGCGTGATCATCAATTCGAGCAGCGTGAATGCGCATGTATGTCGGCCTCTCATGAGCTCCCTTCAAAATGGCTTTGCGGCGACGCGGCGCCAATGGCGCTCGACTTTTCCGCTCTCGATTACAAGTTCCATCTGCAACCACACCTGCGACTCTCTAGTCCGGCCGAAGCCGCGCGAAGTCAGCAGGAATGCTCGCGCGTCGGCGCGTGTGGCCAAACGCCACGCTTCGATCAAACATTGCGGCGGTCGCAGCGATCCCGGCCATTGCGAAACGGGTGCGACGGCGCCAGCTTCGAATGCGGATTCGATCTTCCATTGCGCCGGCTCGCCGGAAGCGGCCGATGGCATGGAGGCAGCACCATCATCTGTTGCCGTCGCCGTGACGACGGAGCGGGCGCACAGCGTCAGCACGGAATCGGCTGCATGAAAGGCCTGCAGATAATCGCGGGCGTTGGCGGCGGCACGCGCCGACGCAAGCGAATTTTCGAACCACGCCGCGGACGTGCCCAACATCATGGCGGCAATCAGCAGCACGATGGGGAGCACGGTGCCGCGATGACGAGAGCGCGACACGCAACCGAGGGGCCGCCTCTTTCGATGCGCCATCACAGCGAGTCCCCCGCCGCCGAATTACGAATCGCCACGCGCCGCCAGAACGCCTGCCGCGCGCGTGAGTCGACGCTCATAGCGCGAATGCCGTCGCAATCGACATAACTTCCGCGTTGCGCCCGCGGCGCGCCTCGAACGAGGACGCAGAGATCGACCGCAACGATCTTCGCCCATTGGTCAGCCATGACCGATGACGCTTCAATTGCGTCCAATCGGTCAGCCAGCCAGTACTTGATTCGCACGCGTTCGATGCCTTCGACGAGCGGTTGCGCGGACCCCGCCTTGCCACTGCCCTCGCAATAGAGCTCCGGCTCGCCGGTCGAAGCGCTGACTCGCGCGAAATACCGGTTCACCACGGGCACACTGCGGTCGCCGAGCGCCGCGTTGGTGGCCGTCACAGCCTGTCCGAGGCAGTCGGTTGTTTGTCCTGCGGTCGATGGCCACGTCGAGATGTTGTCCCCAACGTAGCGGACCACGATGCCGTCCGAGCGGCCGGCCAGCGTCTCGCAGACAGGGCTCTCGTCAGTGCCCGTCGGCCGGCCTCCCGAGCATCCGAACAATGGTGGGGGATTAGCGTAGCGCACGACATCCGCAGGCACGAAGCCGGCCATTTGCAGTTGCTGTCCAATCAAGGTCAGCGCGGTCAAGCCGGCTTCGCGGATCCGTGCCGCGTCGCTGGCCTGTTCGAACGCGGCCCGCTGCCCCGAGTAAAGCGAAACAGCGCCCGCGACCACCAGCAAACCCAATGCGACGGCGATTGCGAATTCCAACAACGTATGGCCGCACGCGCGAGACGAACGCACCATCATTTCGCGAACGCCAATGCCACACACGAGACACCCGCAGGAACATCCGCCCCTCCACAAGATTCGGGTTTGTCGATGATATTGTCGGCGGGTGGCATGTCGCGCGGGGCCACCCACGTCACTCGCGCAGCGGACAACCCACCGCTCGCTTCCACCGACGCCTGTCCATGCGGCAACAGCGCCGCTGCTCGTGCGTTCCATTGCCTGATCGCAGCGTCGCTCGTGGCCGGCGCGCATATGGCCTCAGCGACAGAATCGGCTATCCACGCCGCGTGCTCGCGGAGGGCCGTCGCACGCGCTTCGCGAGCGGTCCACAATTGGCCGGCGATCAATCCGAGCGCCGTCACCGCCATCAACGCGACCGCCAGCATGACTTCGATAAGCGAGCTGCCGTTGCACGCGAATAGGCAGTGGCGCCGCCGGAGCCTCACTGAAATCCCCCTCACGACAGGGCTCCGCAAGCACCCTGGACAATCCGCACGCGTCCCCCAGCGGCGATATGGATACAGCGTCGCCACGCATTCCCCTGAGTCGCTCTTGAAGATACGCGCGGTGCGATCTCGAAGCTGCGAAACGTGCCGATCAATTGTCCTGCCGGCGGCGTAAACGTGAGATTCGTCTGCGTCCCGCTGATGCTCACCGCGCTTAACGAAGAATGTGCGCGCAGGATCGAAAGCGCGCCGCTGCGTTCCGCCATGACGGCCCAGCCGCAAGACCAGTCAGCAATGCCGTTCGCGCAGGGTTGCCCCGCCGCAAGACACCGGCGCGCGGCATCGACCCGGCACACGGTGACACGTGTGCCGCGACGTAGCGCCTCACTGCGTGCATAGGCGAAGGTCGATGCCAACGCTTTCGTGCGTGCGTCGATCTGATCCCGTGCCTGCCAGACAGCGAACGACGGCGCCGTGAGCGCGGCGACTATAGCTAGTAACGCAACTACGGCCAGCGTTTCGACGAGCGTAAACCCGCTGGATGGCGGTCGACAAACGGCGTCCTGTTTCATCTGCATCCCTGATCGTTGCAAAGAATGCAGCCAATCTAGCGGTTCGCAAACGGCTCAACAATCGGCCGAATGGCCAGGTGGCACTCAGACGCTCTCCCGCGCAAAAATGCACGCGTCGAACCATAACGGAGCGGGAGCTATCAATGCGCGAATCAACGCGGAGAAAACCGGATACTCGAACGCAGCACGCGGCGCGGCCGCGATCAGCGCTTGCGGGAAGGCTTGGGAGGAGAAGAGGCGCGGCGGAATTCTTCGATTACGTCTTCGAACTCAGAGACGTCTTCAAAGCGCCGGTAGACGGAGGCAAACCGAACGTAGGCAATCGTATCGAGTGCGCGCAACTCGTTCATGACGAGTTCGCCGAGGCGCTCGCTGCGCACCTCGCGCTCGCCGCTACCGAGCAGTTGGTCCTCGATGCGGGCGACGGCCGCGTCGATCGCGTCCGCTGCAACCGGGCGCTTGCGCAGCGCCAGTTGCATGCTCGCGACGATCTTGCGGCGATCGAATTCCGTGCGACTGCCGTCTTTCTTGACGACCGACGGCAACGCCAGCTCGACCCGCTCATACGTTGTGAAACGTTTGTCGCAGGCCGGGCAGCGGCGGCGCCGGCGAATCGTTGCGCCATCTTCGGATACGCGCGAGTCGACAACCTGCGTATCGGCGTGACGGCAGAAGGGGCAGTGCATAACGGCTTAGCGGTAGACCGGGAAGCGTTGGGTCAGCTCGGCAACCTGGCCGCGCACACGTTCGATCGTGGCGGCATCTTCAGGGTTGTCCAGCACGTCGGCGATCAGGTTACCCACCTGCTCCGCTTCCTTGACACCGAAGCCGCGCGTGGTCATGGCCGGCGAGCCGAGACGCACGCCGCTCGTCACAAACGGCTTTTCGGGGTCGTTCGGGATCGCGTTCTTGTTGACGGTGATGTGAGCAGCGCCCAGTGCGGCTTCCGCAGCCTTGCCGGTGATCTTCTTGGCCCGCAGATCGACCAGCATGACATGGCTTTCGGTACGGCCCGAGACGATACGCAGACCGCGCTTGACCAGCGTTTCGGCCAGCACGCGAGCGTTTTCGACCACTTGCTGCTGGTATACCTTGAATTCCGGCGACAGCGCTTCCTTGAACGCAACAGCCTTACCGGCAATCACGTGCATCAGCGGACCACCCTGAATGCCCGGGAAGATAGCCGAGTTGATCTGCTTTTCGAACTCGGCCTTCATCAGGATCACGCCGCCGCGCGGGCCGCGCAGGCTCTTGTGCGTGGTGGTCGTGACGAAATCGGCGAACGGCACGGGGTTCGGGTACACGCCTGCGGCGACCAGGCCGGCGTAGTGCGCCATGTCGACCATGAAGTATGCGCCGACCGACTTGGCGATCTTCGACAGGCGCTCGAAATCGATACGCAGCGCAAATGCCGAGGCACCGGCCACGATCAGCTTCGGCTTGTGTTCCTGGGCGAGCTTCTCAGCCGCGTCGTAGTCGATGTCTTCCGCTTCGTTCAGGCCGTAGCTGACCACGTTGAACCATTTGCCCGACATGTTGACCGGCGAACCGTGCGTCAGGTGACCACCGTGCGCGAGGCTCATGCCCATGATCGTGTCGCCCGGCTTCAGCATGGCGAAGAACACGCCCTGGTTCGCCTGCGAGCCCGAGTTCGGCTGGACGTTGGCCGCTTCTGCGCCAAACAGCTGCTTCACGCGGTCGATCGCCAGCTGCTCGGCGATGTCGACGTATTCGCAGCCGCCGTAGTAGCGCTTGCCCGGATACCCTTCGGCGTATTTGTTGGTGAGCTGCGAGCCTTGCGCGGCCATCACGGCTGGGCTCGTATAGTTTTCCGACGCGATCAGTTCGATGTGCTCTTCCTGACGGCGGTTTTCCTGCTCGATGACCTTCCAGAGTTCAGGATCGACGTTGGCGATGGTGCTTTGGGCTCTGTCAAACATACGGATTCCGTTGAGTGTGTTCAGGTTGACCGGATCGTGCGCCGAATCTTGCGTAGAGGGTACGCAGCGCTGCTGGCGGCTGGGCCAGCCCTGACGTGGCGGACAGAGAGACGCCGCACACGCGAGGCAGGACAGCCACCGTCAGCGCAGAACAATGCGCGCGGATCACGGCTGCCCAGGCGAACGGCAAAACGGCACCCTGCGCTTCACGGTGGGTTGTTCCACCTTGAACCCGATTGCTTGAACCGGTTCTATCGCCAGTCACGCAGGGATGAGCGCGTTAGTTTATTGGAAGAGGATCGAATAGGCAACCGGCTCACCGTCGCAGCCGGGCACGCTCGCGAGGCCGCCCCACAGGCCTCCCGGCGCGAGCTGCGAAGGTCTGACGAAAACGCACGGCAAAGCCGCTGTTCGGCTCTTCCGCAGCCGCTCATATGGCCGGTTCAGCCTTGCCGCAACGCCGCATTGGAAGTAGGCTTGGGACCTTTCTCCTTTACCGACCAGGAAACTGCAATGATCGTGTTCGTCACCGGAGCGTCCGCGGGATTCGGCGCCGCTATCGCTCGCGCTTTCGTCAAGGGCGGCCACCGTGTCGTCGCCACCGCGCGCCGGAAGGACCGCCTTCAGGCGCTCGCCGACGAACTCGGCGACGCGCTTCTGCCCTACGAACTCGACGTACGCGACCGCGCCGCCGTCGAAGCCGTGCCCGCCGGGCTGCCGGCCGATTTCGCCGCGATCGACGTGCTCGTCAACAACGCCGGCCTCGCGCTCGGCACCGAGCCCGCGCAAAAAGCGAGTCTGGACGCATGGCACACCATGATCGAAACCAATTGCACGGGTCTCGTACAGATTACGCACGCCTTACTACCCGGTATGGTTGAGCGCAATCGCGGCCATGTCTTCAACCTGGGCTCCGCGGCGGGCAGCTGGCCATACGCGGGTGGTAACGTTTACGGTGCCACCAAGGCCTTCGTGCGCCAGTTCAGCCTGAACCTGCGCGCCGATCTTGCCGGCACCGCGCTGCGCGTGACCGACATCGAACCGGGTTTGTGTGGCGGCACCGAGTTCTCGAACGTGCGTTTTCGCGGCGACGACGACAAGGCCGCGAAAATGTACGAAAACGTGCAACCGCTGACACCCGAAGATATCGCCGACTCGATCTACTGGATCGCGACCCGCCCGGCCCACGTCAACATCAACACGATCGAGCTCATGCCGGTGGCGCAATCCTTCTCCGCGCTGAGCGTTCATCGCGGCTGAGGCCCGCCGGATAAGGCGCACACTTTGAAACAGACCGCAAGGTATGCGTTCCGGTAAAATGCGCCGCATGAATGAGTCGACCAGCCAGCCCGGCACCAAAATCGGCGGCACGTGGTCTATCCGCGTGTACTACGAAGATACCGACGCCGGTGGCATCGTGTTTTACGCGAACTACCTGAAGTTTTTCGAGCGGGCGCGCACCGAATGGCTGCGCGCATGCGGCGTCGACCAGCGCCGGCTCGCCGATGAAACAGGCGCGATGTTTATCGTGAGCAGCACCGCGGTCGACTATCGGGCGCCGGCACGACTCGACGACATCGTCAACATCGTGAGCCGGATCGAACGGCTAGGCAGGGCATCGGTCGACTTCGTGCAGGAGGCGTGGCGCGACGGCACGCTGCTTGCTACCGGTTCCATCCGGGTCGGCTGTGTCGATCGCATCGCGCTGCGGCCGGCCGCGATTCCTTCGCCGGTTCTGGCCGCTTTGCGGCGTGGGCCGGGCGCCGACGGCGGCGGCGTGTCAACGGACAACGACTGAACCCCGTTGTTACGGGGCCAGTGAACTCATATCGATCAAGCAACACAAAGCATGGTTCGGCTTGCAATATCGCCGATGCTTCCGTTTTGCTCACGGCAAGCCTCGACTGACCTTGCAGCCGGACGCCCCCTTCCGGGACGTTAAAACGAACCTTTATGAACACTACACAAGATCTGTCGATCGTTTCACTCGTACTCAATGCGAGCCTGCTGGCGCAGGCCGTGATGGCGCTGCTGCTGTTGCTGTCGCTGTTGTCGTGGACTTTCATTTTCCGCAAGTGGTTTGCGATCCGCCGGGCGCGCGCGCAAACTGAACGCTTCGAACGCGATTTCTGGTCGGGCGGCGACCTGCAGGCGCTGTATCAAAGCGCGGCCAACAACCGCCATACGATCGGCGCGCTGGAACGCATTTTCGAATCCGGCATGCGCGAATTCCTGAAGGGCAAGGAAAAACGCCTGAACGATCCGGGCGCGATTCTCGACGGCGCCCGCCGCGCCATGCGCGCGGCGTTCCAGCGCGAAATGGACGTGCTCGAGGCGAATCTGGCGTTTCTCGCGTCGGTCGGCTCGGTCAGCCCGTACATCGGTCTGTTCGGCACGGTGTGGGGGATCATGAACGCGTTCCGCGGCCTCGCCAACGTGCAGCAGGCCACGCTGGCAAACGTCGCGCCGGGTATCGCCGAAGCGCTGACCGCCACCGCGATCGGCCTGTTCGCCGCGATTCCGGCCGTGGTCGCCTACAACCGCTACGCGCACGACATCGATCGTCTGGCGATCCGTTTCGAGACCTTCATCGAAGAATTCTCGAACATTCTGCAGCGCCAGGCACAGTAAGGAGTCCACGATGGCAGGCTCTCGTTCCTCCAGCATGCGCGGCAGCCGTCAGCGCCGCGCCATGGCCGACATCAACGTCGTGCCGTATATCGACGTGATGCTCGTGCTGCTCGTGATCTTCATGGTGACCGCGCCGCTGGTCGCTCCGTCGATCGTCAATCTGCCCACTGTCGGCGGCGCCGCGCCGCAACAGCAAACGCCTCCTGTGATCGTGAACATCCGCGCGGACGGCAACATGAGCGTCAAATACAAGGACGATTCCGGCGCGCAGCAGCAGGAAGACATGTCGAAGGCCGATCTGAAAGGCTTCATCGCCGATCGCGCGCAGGCGCATCCCGATCAGCCCGTGGTGATCGCCGCCGATAAAACCGTGAAGTATGAAGTTGTAATGAACGTGATGTCCGAGTTGAAAGGCGAAGGCGTCAAACGCGTTGGATTGCTCGTCAAATCGCAATGATCCGCAAGAATTCCGACTACCCGCTCCAGCCGCCGCGTGAACGCGGTACCGGGCGAGCCTTTGCGTTCGCGCTGGTGATGCACGCGCTGCTCGGGTTCTTCCTGTATCACGGCATTCAGTGGCAAAACAGCACGCCGGAAGGCGCGGAAGCCGAGTTGTGGACCGAGGTGCCGGATACGGCCATTCCGCGTCCCGTTCCGCCACCGCCGCCCGTGCCGGTCGCCCCTGCCCCGCCGGTACCGGACGAGCAGGCCGACATCGCTTTACAGGAAAAGAAACGCCAGCAACAGGAAGCGGCCCGTCAGGCGCAACTGGCCGAGCAGTTGCGTCAGCAAAAGTTGCAGGCCCAACAGGAAGCCGAGGCGAAACGTCAGCAGCAACTGGCGGCCGACCAGGCTGCGCAACTCGCCGCGCAGAAGGCTGCGGCAGCGAAACAGAAGCAGCAGCAACAGCAGGCCGACAGGCTCAAGCAACAGCAACTGGCCGATCAGCAAAAGCAGCAGCTGAAAGAACAGCAACAGGAACAACAGAAACAGGCCGATGCTGAAGCGGCGCAGAAGAAAGCCGACGCGCAGAAGGCGGCAAAGGCCAAGGCGCAGGCCGATGCTGCGGCGCAAGCCAAGAAGGTGGATTCGGAACGTCGCGCGCGTCTCGCGCAGATGATGCAGGGTTCGGCCGGCGGAACGGGCTCGACAGACGGGCTCGGCAAGAGCGGCACGGGTACGGGTTCGGGCGGCACGGCGACATCGCCGGGTTACTCGGACAAGGTCCGCCGCGCAGTGCGCCCGCACATTTCGTGGGGTGGTGAAACGGCCGGTCTGGAGACCGTCGTTTCCGTGCGTTGCTCGCCGACCGGCACCCTGCTCGACGCCACGATCCAGCGCAGCAGCGGAAACTCGGCGTGGGACGACGCTGCTTTACGCGCCGTCCAGCGCACCGACCCGATGCCTCAGGATATCAACGGCAAGACGCCGACGAGCTTCCTGATTACCTTGAAGCCGGCAGGTTGATTTCAGCAGCATGACAGTCAGTTGACAGCAGACCCGGCGCCCCGCCCAGCGTGGCGCCACTCGGGAACGAATTAGTGCTTTCCGGGTCTGTCTGCTGTCGTGAAGTGTTAGTAAAACCGTTTTTGGGGAAACCATACAGCATGAGTTTGATGACCAAGCTAGGCCTGCGGACACTGGTAGCGTCGTGCCTGATCGCCGTCGGCGGTGCCGCCAACGCACAACTCAACGTCCTCGTGACGGGCGTCGGGTCAACCCAGTTTCCGATCGCAACGGCGAATTTCGCCAATGAAGCGAACTCGCCGCAACAGGTCAGCACGATCGTGCGCCAGGATCTGCAACGCAGCGGCAAGTTCACGAATATCGACGCCGGCGCCACGCCCGTCGCCGAAACCGATTCCGTCGACCTCGGCAGCTGGAAGGCCAAGGGCGCCAATGCGTTCGTCTCGGGCAGCGTGAACCGCCTGCCGAACGGTCAATACGAAGTGCGTTTCAAACTGTACGACACGGTCAAGGGCGAAAGCCTCGGCGGTCTCGTGCTCGTGAGTCCGGAAAGCGGCTTGCGAATGAGCGCGCATAAAGTCGCGGACTACATCTACGCCAAGCTGATGGGCGGCCGCGGCGTGTTCGCTACACGCCTGTCATACGTGATCAAGACCGGTGGACGTTATCAACTGCAGATTTCCGATTCGGACGGCCAGGACGCGCATATCGCGCTGTCGAGCCCCGAGCCGATCATCTCGCCGGCGTGGTCGCCTGACGGCACCAAGGTCGCTTACGTATCGTTCGAGAAGAAGAAGCCGATCGTCTACATTCACGACCTGCCGACGGGGCGCCGTGTAGTCGTCTCGGATCAGAAGGGCAACAACAGTGCGCCGGCGTGGTCGCCGGATGGCCGCACGCTGGCCGTGGCGCTCTCGCGTACCGGCAATACGCAGATTTTCGCCGTCAATGCAGATGGCAGCGGCCTGCGCCGTCTCACGCAAGGCAGCTCGATCGACACCGAACCGTGCTTCTCGCCCGACGGCCAGTCGATCTATTTCACGAGCGACCGTGGTGGTCAGCCGCAGATCTACAAGATGCCGGCAGCGGGCGAAAACGCCGGCGCCGCGCAACGCGTCACGTTCACGGGCAGCTACAACACCAGCCCGCGCGTCAGCCCGGACGGCAAACAGCTCGCTTATATCTCGCGCGTCGGCGGCGGGTTCAAGCTTTATATCCAGGACCTGCAAGGCAATACCGCCACGGGCCTGACGGACACGACACATGACGAATCGCCGAGCTTCGCGGCGAACGGTCAGTACATTCTTTACGCCACACAGGTGAACGGCCGTGGCGTGTTGGCCGCAGTATCGACCGACGGTCGCACTCGGCAGGTCCTGTCTGTTCAGGGTGGCAGCGTACGCGAGCCGTCCTGGGGCCCGTTTATGCAATAACGTTGATGCAATAACACAAGGAGAGTAACCAAATGATGTCCAAACTTCGTTTCGCCTTTGCCGTATTGATGGTCGGTGCGCTGGCCGCGTGTCACTCGGGCGTCAAGCTCGACGAAAACGCTAACAAGGGTGGTGCAGTCTCGACGCAACCGAACCCGACCGATGTCGCGCAGGTCAACGTCGATCCGCTGAACGATCCGAACAGCCCGCTGGCCAAGCGCAGCATTTACTTCGACTTCGACAGCTATTCGGTCAAGGACGACTACCAGTCGCTGCTGCAACAACACGCGCAATACCTGAAGAGCCATCCGGAACGTCACGTCCTGATCCAGGGCAACACCGACGAACGCGGCACCAGCGAGTACAACTTGGCACTCGGCCAGAAGCGTGCTGAAGCTGTGCGCCGTTCGCTGTCGCTGATGGGCGTGACGGACTCGCAAATGGAAGCCGTGAGCCTCGGCAAGGAAAAGCCGCAAGCTACGGGTCATGACGAATCGTCGTGGGCACAAAACCGCCGCGCCGACCTCGTGTACCAACAGTAAGTAACGGGTGATGAGCCGAATGACGCATCGTTTCTCCTGGCTGCGGTTTGCCGCAGCGGCCTGTGTCGCAGGCACCGCCTTCGTGACGGTGCCCGCGCATGCGGGCATCTTCGACGACGATCAGGCCCGTCAGGCCATTCTCGATCTGCGTTCGAAGACCGATAGCCTGTCGAGCCAGTTGTCGGCGGCACAGCGTACGATCCTCGATCAGTCCAACCGTCTCGACCAGCTCAACCAGCAGGTCGCTACGTTGCGTGGGCAGAACGAGGACATGGGCAACCAGCTCACCACACTGCAAAAACAGCAGAAGGACTACTACACCGATCTGGACACGCGTCTGAAGAAATTCGAGCCGCAGCAACAGACGGTGGACGGCGTCCAGGGTGAGGTTCAGCCGGGTGAAACCGATTCGTTCAACGCGGCTTCGCAGCAGTTCCGCAGTGGCGATTTCAAGAATGCGGCGGCGTCGTTCCGCACCTTCATCTCCAAGTATCCGAACAGCCCTTACCAGCCGACCGCGCAGTACTGGCTCGGCAACGCGCTGTATGCGCTGCGCGATTACAAGGGCTCGACGGCGACCTGGCAAGGTGTGGTGAAGAACTACCCGCAGCATCCGCGTGCGCCGGATTCACTGATGGCAATTGCGAACAATCAGCTCGAGCAAGGTCAGAAGGCTGCGGCCAGGAAGACGCTTGAGCAGATCGTCGCGCAATACAGCGGCTCGGACGTCGCTCAGTCGGCTCAGAGCAAGCTGTCGCAGATCAAGTAGTTCCGATGGTTGCGATGGCTGAGTAGCAGGCAGTAACGCGCAGTGTCCGACGTCATAGCCACGCGCGCCTCTCGCTGAAAAGCCCGGGTAGCGATACCCGGGCTTTTCACTATATGAAGCGCCGGCAATGCATTGAGTCACTGTGGGTTGACAGCTCGCAAAGGCTATCGCTATAATCTCGCTTCTCTTTTGGGTCGTTAGCTCAGCTGGTAGAGCAGCGGACTTTTAATCCGTTGGTCACAGGTTCGAATCCCGTACGGCCTACCAAAGACATGAAGGGCTCAGCGCAAGCTGAGCCCTTTTTCTTTGCTCCGCAAAACACGGTTTGCTCCGCAAATCTTCGATTGTTCTACAATGGCGCCGACCATCAGCGCCGGGCCGGCGCCGAGACTCATACAAAAAATCAAGCGCCGCGAGCATTCGTAATCGCAGTAGCTCGCTGACAAATCGACAACAAAGAACGATTCCAAATGGCTGCGAGCATCCAACTCACACTCGACGGCGGACTGCTGCAAGGTCCGCACAACGTTACGGTCCGTACGCTGAGTCGGTCCATGACGAGTATCCAAGCGGCAGTAGACCGAGCCTTCCTCGATATCCGCTTCGGGCAAGTCTTTAAGCATGCGAGGCTCAGAGTAGTTGACTACGCCGATGCCGATTTCCTTGTCGGCGAAATGTATGAAGGCAGCTTCGTAATCGACTTTCTGTCCGATCGCGGCGGACCGATCGTTCGGCGCATGATCGAAGCGATCAAAAATCCGTACGAGCAAGCTGTTGCGGGAGCAGATCAGGAAGTACACGATATTGCGAGGCAGATTGAAGGCGTCAAAGGTCAGGTGCTAAACAACATCGTGCATCCCCAAGCCTACGAGGACTTTCTCAACGCGCCGGATCCTGAAGCGACCCGCGCCTACGGAGATAGATCGATAACGAAGAACATCGATCATATGTTAACCCCGGTGCGCAAAATCGAGGATGCAACCCTGAAGCTCACCATGAAAGCAAGCGACGAGGAAGGGGCGCAAACTTTTGATTTTAATCCGGCCATCGCAAGTGACTTCTCCCGTATCGTCAGCAGCCGCAAACTCGGTGCCCCGGTGATCTTTCGAGGTAGTCTGAGAGCCTTGGATCGCGGACACCGAAAATCAAATTTCAAAGGAAAGTTTACTAACTTTGTCAATAACAAGGACATGATCCTTCAAATTCAATCGGAAGCAGACTTGGTTCAACTGGTCCCCTATCTGAACGAAGAAGAAATGACTATCATCGCCTGCCCAATTATTGAATACGATGCCTTTGATCCAAACGCTGGCGATATCCAGTTTTTGAGCATTGTTCCATGAGCGAAAAAACAACCGATAAGATCAAGGAGCAATGCCTAGAGACGATACTGAGTGTCGTCCCAATGGGACAATTTATTTTCGTCCTTGCAACAGCCGTAATCCTGTTCCGCATAGATGCGAACGGAGCAGCCTCACCAATCCTCGCTTTAAAAGACCTTGGAATTAAAGGACTCGTCGGCTTCGAAAAGGGGCAGTTTTGGTTGATAGGCGCTCTATATATACTTGCGTCTTTTTTTCTCGCTCTACTCAACGATTATCTTTTCAAACTAGGGCTGAAACGATCTTATGACGCAAGCAAAGTTCTCAGCAAAATCGACGGCTGGATGGCGCGATCCAATACGGCAATGGACCGAGCCGACAAAGACTTGCGAACGTCAGTCCACGATTCGATATCGAAGGAGCTAGACAAGAGAATTTCGCGCTACCGATCAAAAAGGCTTCTTTGCGAAATGTCCATCTCATTTGGATTGACGATTATTTATGCTTCCGCGTACCTGTGTCTGCGCAATACGTCTGCATTCGGACACATCCATTTTTCTACAGTCGATTTCTTAGCCACTGTTTTCTGCTTCGTTGTGGGGTGGGCTCATCATCGCTCATCCGTGATTTACGCAATACGAAAAATAATTCCGCTACAAGTTTATCTCAGCGCTTCGACGGGCGAACTGGCATTCTTCATTGATATTGATTGATTCCACACGACTTAGCGGCCGAACGTCGCCGCTATTTTGTCGGATCGACCCTATCTCCTTTACGCTCCCTCACGTAATGTTCAGTCATTTGCAAAGACTTGTGGCCAAGTTGACGCTGAGCTGCGCGAATATCGCCCGACGATTCGGCTTTATCTGTCCCAGCCTTTGCACGTAGATCGCGGAACTGGAACAGGTCTTTCTCCACGTTGGCCGCGAGCCGCGCCCGATCAAAGCGAAACCGTAGTGCGTCGCGCATCAGTCGCTCACCCGTTTCATTCACGACAAAGAAGTCACATTTCGATTGGCACGCCAGCTTGCGCTCGCGGATTCGCTGAATTACTACGGCAAGATCGCCCGAGACTGTGATGCGCAGCTTCTTACCTCGCTTGCCCTGCTCCACCCACAGCTCCCCCGCCCGTATATCGCTCTCAGCAAACTTTAACGTATCCGCTGGGCGCTGCCCGGTTAGATAGGCTAGATCCATCGCATCACGCGTCGGTTGGTCCGCCACGGACCACACACGCTGAAATATGTCGTCCTCGACGTAGACCGTCCGCCCTTCCTCTTTATGCCGCCGAACGCCCACACAAGGATTAACTGCGTCCGTGATGCCATGTTCACGTGCGAAGTTAAAGATGTGCGAAAACAACGCAATCTCTCGATTCCCCCGGACATGGCCAGGCCGAATCGGAACCACCCTGTTCTGTGCGACGTACCATTGCCGAGCTTGGTCGCCGCGCCACGCAAGATATTGCTTCACGTGAACCGGCCTAATTTCATGAAGTTGCGCCGGCGGATCGTCAAAAAACCTGTAGAGATTCGCTAGCTCAAGCATATTGTCCCGCTGTGTACGACGCGCTTTCGTGGGCAATACTTCGCGTACGTAACGCTCGGCCGCATACCTGAACGTTACCAGCTCCGAGTGCCTGTCGCGCCCTTGAGCCTCTAGCTCAGACCATTTCCTCACCGCCTCGATAAAATCTGCCCCCAACGGCACCTCGCGGCGCGGAACGCCACCTACATCAAAATAGTAATAAACAACGCCGCTGCGTTGCTTGCGAGCACGCATGCCAGGCGGCAGGTTAAGGTTCTTCGACGGACGACGGCCCATGTCAACCCACCACGACACGAGGTTGCCACACAGCGCGAGGCGCGCGTTCGCTTACGACCGGTGTTCTACCTTCGACGGCGACGCGTGCGACAACTGGCTGCCCCAGCGCATTGACAAAGAAGGGAACGGCCATAGAACGCAAAGCCTGTATCTGCTTCGCTTTCACTTTTCTACCCGTAAGTTGTACTAATTCTTGTGGTGAAAGAAACATATCGCAATCGCTCAATTTTCCCGAGTGGACAACCAAAAACACCCTAGCTCTTGATTCCAATATGCTTGACATCTGTCGAGAGTTGACCCAACTCTAAGGGCGGAATCGAAAACCAGCTTAATCGCATCGACAGGGCTATCGGCTAACAGATGCGCAATCGGCAAATCCTCCGGAACAGCAATGCCTCTGCTCGTCCAATATCGCTTCTCGTTCACTGCGTGCTCCGCGAAGTCCTTCGTCATGTACTTGCATAGGTACGACGCCAACTTATGGCGCAGTCCCTTTTCTCGGAACGGGTTGCGTACGTCGATATTTCCATTGTCCTGCCCCACGACGCTTCGCCAAATTGCACGCAAGACCCGATAGTTTTGGCGCCCCTTTACAGCGACATGCAGATGCCATGCCCCGCGCTTCTGGCGTTCAGCGACGGCAACATACTGAAAATCGACCAGGCGGCCAAGACGTCTGCGTAGAGCGTCAAAATCCTTTTTCAGCCGGTCCTTGTCGGTCATGTTTTCACGGTAAGTCAGGGTAATCATCCGGTCAGCGCGAATCGCTTTGCAACGAAGCCTCACCTGCTTCTTCGCGCGCTTAGCTGCATCCATCTGGTTCTGCTCTGTGTTCTCCGACTCACCGCGTTTAGCCCGAGGCAATGTACTCAGGTGCTGAGCACCCATATAACGATCGAATCGAGTCGCCGTTACCTCCACCTGACCATCACCAAAATTGCGCCCGCGGACCACCCATTCGCGGCGAAACGCCGAGAAATTGCCTATACTGTCGTCGTGCATTGCAACTAGTCCTTGTAATGCTGTTGTACGAGCCTCGAACCGTTGCAGCGGTCGGGGCTTTTTTTATTGCCGTTTCCTACAAAACATCGCGCCACCTACGACCGACGCCCCCGCAAACGCGGCCGCCTACCGCGCACCGGCAATACCACCGGACCCAGAAGGTCAATAGGCCTCAGACGACATCGAACGATGAACCTTCGACCGCTCTTCACCCGCTTAACCAACTTATAACGCCAGCCCTTCGCTGCTGCGACACTCACCATCTTGGGCCGCCACGAACTGAAAAACCTTTTGGCTAGCTTTGACGCCAATCTCTCGCGCATCATTTAGCCTTGTACGTTAAGTGTCCCTGATATAAATCTAGGCGCGCTTCGCGCGCCGGCTGTCCTCGCTGCCGCTGCGGGCAGGCGGCCGCACGAAGCACCCCTAATACCCCACCGCAGGCAGCTTGGCATGGGCTTCGCCGACCTGCGGCCGCCTCTGCCCACACCAATAGCGTACGCGTCCACTACCGATGTCAAGGCCGAGCCGCTGCGCGGTCGGCTACGCCGAGCCCTGACATCGGCGGCCAGGCATCTGCCAACTTCACCGACAGCGGACCGCATACCGCCTCAAATCCTGTTGATCTGTAGGACAAGCACGATGTCAGACCGAGCCCTGTCTGTTGACGGCCACCCAAAATTGACCCGGATGCAGGGAAAATTTTCATCGAAAATTGACCCACATGTTCGAACGCCTGCTTGGGAAGCCAAGCGGGAGAACCGGAGTGATTACGGTGAGCATGTTGGCCAAGATCAGGCGGATGCATTTCCGCGATGGCATCCCGCTAAGGGATATTTCTAGACGCACCGGGTTGTCTAGAAACACGATCCGACGATGGCTTCGTGAGCCTGCAAATGAAGACCCGCATTATCCGAAGAGAGTCAACGCGAGCGTCGTTGACCCATGGTCGGAGCAGTTGCGTCTGTGGCTCGTCGCCGACTCCCGGCGATCAAAACGTGAGCGACGAACGGCAATGCAGATGTACGAGGCCTTGCGGGCCTCCGGATATGACGGGAGCTATGGACGCGTTTGCGCGTTTGTACGTCAGTGGAAAGACAAACGCGATCAAAACCCGCAGCGCGGCGCGTTTGTGCCCATGTCATTCGAATACGGCGAAGCGTTCCAGTTCGACTGGAGTTGCGAGTACGTCTTCATAAGTGGACTTCGTAGACGTATTGAAGTCGCCCATATGAAGCTCGCGGCAAGCCGTGCGTTCTGGCTTGTGGCGTATCACATGCAAAGCCACGAAATGCTGTTCGATGCGCACGCCCGCTCCTTCACGGCGTTTGGAGGCATTCCGCGCCGCGGCATCTACGACAACATGAAAACCGCGGTAGACAGAGTCGGCCCGGGCAAGGAACGCGCTATCAATGCCCGGTTCCATGCAATGTGCAATCACTACCTGTTTGAACCCGAGTTCTGCAACCGGGCCGCTGGGTGGGAAAAAGGTATCGTCGAAAAGAACGTCCAGGACCGCCGTCGCCAGATCTGGTATGAGGCTCTACGAATCCGCTGGGAGTCGCTAGACGTACTCAACGTCTGGCTGTCAGAGCGATGCTATCAGGCATGGCATGAACTGCGGCATCCGCAATGGCCGGAACTAACGGTTGCGGATGCATTGCAGGACGAACAGCCACGCCTGATGCAGAACCCGAAACCCTTCGACGGCTATATCGAACAACCCGTAAGGGTTTCGTCCACCAGCCTGATTCACTTCCAGCGCAATAGATACAGCGTACCCACCGAACACGCCAATCACGTCGTCAGCCTACGAATCTATCCGGCGTTCTTGAGCATCGTTGCCGACGGTGGCGAAATCGCAAGACATTCAAGGAGCTTTGATCGGTACCAGACCTTCTATGACTGGCGCCACTACATCGGCCTGGTTGCGAGAAAGCCTGGAGCGCTGCGCAACGGTGCTCCGTTCCTCACTATGCCGGAACCGATGCAGCGGCTGCAACGCCATCTACTGCGGCAGGAGGGCGGCGATCGTGTGATGGTGCAGGTGCTATCAGCCACCCCCATACACGGCTTGGAAGCCGTGCTGGTTGCCGTCGAATTGGCATTGGAATCCGGCCGTCCCAGCGCTGACCATGTGTTGAACATACTGGCCCGCCTGAAATCGCCGGCAACCCGACAGGGGGGGAAAGTACAAACAGCGATCAGGCTTCGTATCGAACCGCTCGCCGACGTCGATCGCTACGAGCAACTTCGTTTGCAACCCGGCCAGGAGGATGATCATGTCGAATGAGACCGCAGCACAGCTGAAAGCACTCAAACTCCACGGCATGGCTCAGACATGGCCAGAATTGCTAGCGCAGGCCCGACATAACGAGTTCGACCCGGAGATGTTCATGCAAACGCTGCTGAAAGCTGAAGTTGCGGAACGCACAGTCAGGTCGATCAACTATCAGATGGGCTCTGCGCGCTTCCCGGCTCATCGGGATCTGGCGGGTTTCGACTTCTCCCAGTCAAGCATCGACGAGGCACTCGTACGTGAACTCCACACTGTCCGGTTCTGCGATTCAGCACAGAACATCGTGTTCATCGGCGGCCCAGGTACCGGGAAAACACATCTCGCAACAGCGCTCGGAATCGAGGCCATCCAGCGACATGCAAAGCGCGTCCGTTTCTTTACCACCGTGGAACTGGTCAACCAGCTTGAGGCTGAGCAAGTCGCCGGCAAACCTGGGCAACTTGCCACACGTCTGATGTATGTGGACGCTGTAATCCTGGACGAACTGGGATATTTGCCGTTCACTCAAAACGGTGGCGCACTTCTCTTCCACCTATTCTCCAAGCTTTACGAGCGAACGAGCATCATCGTCACAACCAACCTTAGCTTTACCGAGTGGTCGAGCGTATTTGGGGACGCAAAGATGACAACCGCGCTGCTCGACCGCCTCACCCATCACTGTCATATTGTGGAAACCGGCAACGATTCGTGGCGGTTCAGAAACAGCACGGCGGGGCAGCCCGCAAAGCGGGCTGCAACCCGTAAAAGCTCACCTAAAACAACTGAAAACACAGAAATTGAAGCCCCAGATTAGCGCTCGTGCGCTTACAGGGTGGGTCAGTTTTAGATGAAAACGGTGGGTCAAATTCTGGTGAAAATCAACAACAAAATGCGTCTGAGCCACGAATCTATTGCTCCGCAAAGATTGCCACATCCCTTACAAGACGGGGCTGCGCAGAATACGAATGCGCGATAATTGCGGAGCGAAATTCGATGGATTAACTTTGTTTTTATTACGTTTTTATTCGGACTTTTAATCCGTTGGTCACAGGTTCGAATCCCGTACGGCCTACCAAAAGATTCAAGGGCTTGCACGCGTCAGCGTGCAAGCCCTTTTCTCTTTAGCGCGCACTTTCACTCTGCCCCACCCCCGCGCGCCCATTCATTCCCCCGAATAGTTCGCCACCTCACAGACCGCGCGAGTCCTCCGCTCGCATGATCGCTTCACGGCGCCTGTAGAGCGTTCTAAAAAAGACCACACGACAGGGTTCCCGGGCAAAAGACCCGTGGCCCAACCGCCCAGGGGGGCGCCCATGAAAACTGCAAAAGTAATCTGGGTAGTAGGTTTGACGGGTTTGACGATCTCGATCGGAACGGCGCACGCCCAGCAAGTCTTCGTCGAAGGCGGCACGCTCGGCGTGGGTATCGGCGCGGCGCTGAACGTCACGTCATGGTTTGGCGTGCACGCGGACTTCAACGCGATCAACTTCTCGCACAACTTCACGGTGGGCGGCAATCGCTACGAGGACGGTGTACGGCTTCGCCAGGGCGGCATCTATGGCGATCTCTTTCCGTGGACGACCAGCGGCTTTCGCATCACCGCCGGCCTTCGCTTCACCGACGACGAAGTCAGCGGCAATTCCGTTCCCACCAACGGCACTTACACCTTCAAAGGCAAGACCTCGCAGGCCTTCCCAGGCGAATACGCGACAGCCACCGTGAAGTACCCGACCGTCATGCCGTATCTGGGCGTGGGCTATGGTTTGCGTCCCGCAGCCAAAGGGTTCGGCCTGGTCGTCGACGTGGGCGTAGCTTATGGCTTACCGCGCTCTTCGTACACGTTATCGCCAGCACTCGCCCAAGCCGCAGGGCCGACGATGAGCCAGGATATCGCCGCAACCGGCTTGCAACAACTGCGGGATAAGGCATCCTCCTATCGGTGGTATCCGACGCTGCAAATCGGCGTCTCGTACCACTTTTGACTAAACACCGGAACCGGGACCCAGCACTTTCCTACACACAACATCCACGCCACTGACAGAACAACGCCAAGCCCGAACCTAATTATTTATTGAGACGTAAAGACGTGCAATGATCGCCGCCGGTCCAGCAAAACACGCTTACGGGCCGGATCGCAAACACTTCGGCAATGCCGCAAACCCTGCGCTTTCATTCCGTCGACATGTCCAATTTTCTGTTCGGTATCCTCTCGAACCTCGCGTTGATGGCGGTCGTGCTGATCGCTTGCCACGTGTACAACCGGCTCACACCCGGCACGGCGCTCAATGGCGCACGCGTGTTCGTCGCGCTGGAGTTCGCCGCGTTGCTGCTCGACACCGCGTTAACTTTCCTGGTCTTCGCCGACGCGCAAAACCGCTACGGCCAGTTCTGCACGCCTGCGGCATTCTTCAAGCGCGTCGGCACATACGGCGTCGCCGTGCTTGCCGCGTTCGGCTGGCACTACGTCGCGTGCCGCCGCACGCGCTCCAGGAAAACGCGCACCGGCAAAACGCTCGTGATCCGCACTTCGCCGTATTCAGAATCGCATCTGCCCATGTGAATCGCCGCAGCGTCGGCACGATCGTCTCGTCGCACGGAGTAGGCTCCACCTGCAATCCGCGAGATCCTCACACGCGACCGCCTCAATGCCTGGCATTCCCCGCCAGCCACCAGGCATAGCCGTCGCGGACACGCCTGGAACGGTCCTTGCGCATGCGCGCGCCGTCACCTATAACTTCCGAAGATCGCGTGTTACCGTTCGCGCCCATCGCCGGGCATGTGCCGCTGTATTGCGCCACCACCGTCCAATCAGTAGAAGGCAACTTACCCAACGAGGCACATCTTGGATCTCGAAACCGTTCGCGTGTTCATCATGACCCGAGGCATCGACCTCGGCACCAAGGTCCTCGGCGCGATCGTCCTGTGGATCGTCGGACGCTGGCTCATCGGCCTGATCACCGGCCTGCTGCGCAAAGTGCTGGCGCGCAATGGCAAGGTCGATCCCACGCTCGCGCATTACCTCGCCTCGATTCTCGGTGCGCTGCTGAACCTGCTGCTGATCCTCGCGATCCTGCAGGTGTTCGGTGTGCAGACCACGTCGTTCGCTGCCCTGCTCGCGGGTCTGGGTCTCGCGATCGGCACCGCGTGGGGCGGCCTGCTCGCGCACTTCGCGGCGGGCGTGTTCATGCAAGTGCTGCGACCATTCAAGGTCGGCGATTTCGTCACCGCGGGCGGCGTGACCGGTACGGTATCGGAATTGGGCCTGTTCGGCACGACCATCGTGACGCCGGACAACGTGACGACCATCGTCGGCAACAACACGATCTTTTCCGCCACGATTTCGAACTACAGCGTATTGCCGGTCCGGCGCGTCGAGCTGACGGCCAAGATCGCCAACGGCGTCGATCCGACCGACGCGATGAATCGCCTGAAGGCCGCCGTTTCGCAGATTCCGAACGTTGCCGAGAGCCCCGCGCCGGACATCGAAGTACTCAGCTTTACGCCGGAAGGTCCGTTGCTGTGCGTGCGGCCCTATACGAACAATGCCCATTATTGGCAGGTCTATTTCGATACCAATCGCGCGATCATCCAGACGTTCAAGGAAGCCGGCTATCCGACGCCGGAAACGCCGCTCGCGCCGCGCGCGGTGACTTGATCGGGCGCATAGGGACTTTAGCGTCTGCCGGGACGAAGCGTTCGTCGCGTTGCCCCGGCATCCAGAGGCACGCATCCGCTCGATTCAAAAGCACAAACAAAAACGGCGTCGCGAATCGATTCGCGACGCCGTTTCTTCATGCGCCGATACAAGCGCGCAATGCGTTTCAGCGACTACCCGCCTTAGCCCCATTCCTGCGCAACATCTTCCACAGCGCACCGAGCACGACCGGCACCACGGCCGCGCCGATACCCACCAGCACGATCACATTCAGATACTGGCGAATGAACCCGATGTTGCCGAAGAAGTAGCCGAGCAACACAAGCAACAGCACCCAGAACAACGCACCGGCCACATTGAAGAACTGAAACCGGCTCACCGTCATTTCCGATGCGCCCGCAACGAACGGCGCGAAAGTCCGCACGACCGGAATGAAACGCGCGAGCACGATCGTCTTGCCGCCGTGCTTCTCATAGAAGTTATGGGTTTTCTGCAGCGCGCTGCGATCGAGAAAACGCTCCAGCAGAGGAATGTGCGAATTGAACACACGCGGCCCGATGGCCCGTCCGATCATATAGTTGAGCGTATTGCCGCCCACCGCCGCGACCAGCAACAGCACGATCAGCAGACCGAGGTTCATCTCGCCGGTCGCGCAGAACGCGCCGCCGATAAACAGCAGCGAATCGCCCGGCAGAAATGGCAGAACGACGAGGCCCGTTTCACAGAACACGATCAGGAACAACACGGCGTAGACCCACGCGCCGTACATGTGAATGAACTGTCCCAGGAATTTGTCGATGTGCAAGACCAGATCGACGAAATGTAGCAGCGTATCCAAGAAGCGTCCTTTACTAAGCGTATTAGCGTATTAAGCGTGCTGAGCGAATCAGGCAAATGAGCGCGTGGCCGTACGTGCGACCTCGCAGGCGATGCTGGCAGGCACGAGCCTACCGCCGGAAATTGACCGCGTCATGATACCGAAAGTGCCCGGCCGCGATTAAAAAACTCAGGGAGTTCAGCGCGTCTGGGGCTCGCCGCGTCGAATCGCTATAATTTCGCCATGTCCGAAATCTCCGAAACGCCTGACGGCGCCGCCGCTGCGGCCAGCGCGGCTGCCACGGCCGCCGCCACGCCCGCCCCGCGCCCGTTGCGCGCGATCCTGCCCCTGCCCGATCAGTTGATCAGCCAGATCGCCGCCGGCGAAGTGGTCGAACGGCCGGCGTCGGTGGTCAAGGAGTTACTGGAAAACGCCCTCGACGCGGGCGCGCAAACGCTGCGCATCCTGCTGGACGAAGGCGGCGTCAAACGTATCTCGATCACCGACGACGGCTGCGGCATTCCCGAGAACGAACTCGCGCTTGCGCTGATGCGCCACGCCACCAGCAAGATCCGCTCGCTGGCCGAACTCGAAGCGGTCTGCACGCTCGGGTTCCGTGGCGAAGCACTGGCGTCGATCGCGTCGGTCGCGCAAATGTCGATCACGAGTCGCACCGCCGACGCGCCGCATGCCGTACGCGTCGACGCACAAACCGGCGTGCTGAGCCCCGCCGCCGGCACGCAGGGCACCACGATCGAGGTCCGCGAGCTGTACTTCAACACGCCCGCACGCCGCAAATTCCTGAAGAGCGAACAGACCGAACTCGGGCACTGCCTCGAACAGATTCGCCGCGCGGCGTTGGCGCGGCCGGACGTCGCGATTTCGGTGTTGCATAACGGCAAGGCGGTCGAACACTGGAATGCCACCGAACCACCGGCGCGGGTCGCGAAGATTCTCGGCGAGACCTTCGCGACGGCGCATCTGCCGCTCGACGAATCCGCCGGGCCGCTGGCCGTCTACGGCTGTGCGGGTCTGCCCACGGCGAGCCGCGGCCGCGCGGATCAGCAGTATTTCTTCGTGAACGGGCGCTTCGTGCGCGACAAGCTGCTCACGCACGCCGTGCGCGCCGCTTATGAAGACGTGCTGCATGGCGATCGCTATCCGTCGTATGTGCTATTTCTCGATTTGCCGCCTGAAGCGGTCGACGTGAACGTGCATCCGTCCAAGATCGAAGTGCGGTTTCGCGATTCACGCTCGATCCACCAGTTCGTATTTCATGCCGTACAGCGTTCGCTCGCGCGGCACGCGGGCGCGTCGCCGGAAACCACCGCGGGTGGGCATGCGGCGCATCTGGAGCCGGCGGCGGGCGGACCGGCTTCGTTTGGCGCGACGCCGCTGGGTGGCGCGGGTTTTGGAAATGGCGGCGGGGGTTTTGCCGGCAGCGGTTTTGGCGCGGGTGCAAGTGCGGGCAGCGGCGCAGGCGGCAGCGGTTTCACTAACGGCAATGGCAATGGCAGCAGCGGCTTCGGCGCCGCGCAGTCCGGCAACACATGGATGCGCCAGGCGCGCATGACGCAAGGCACATTGCCGGTCGCACAACCGCTCGCATTCTACGACGCCTTGTTCGGCCGCAAAGACCCCAGCGTCGGCACGACCGAAGGCGCCACGCTCTTCGAAGCGCGCGACTCGGCGAACGAAACCGCGTCGCCCTACGCCACGTCGGCGTACACATCACCCGGTTTCAACGCGGCCGACGAACAACCGCTCGGCTTCGCGCTCGGCCAGATTCACGGCATCTACGTGCTGGCGCAAAACACGCACGGGCTGGTGATCGTCGACATGCACGCCGCGCACGAACGCATTCTGTATGAGCAGTTCAAGAACGCGCTGGCCGATCGCTCGATCTCCGTGCAACCGCTGCTGATACCGCAGAGCATGCAGGCCGATCCGATCGAAATCGGCACCGTCGAAGAAGAACGCGACACGCTCGACGCCCTCGGCTTCGACCTCGCCGTGCTGTCGCCCACCACGCTGGCGATCCGCGCCGTCCCCGCGTTGCTGAAAGATGCCGACCTGCCCGCGCTGGCCCGTGCCGTGCTGTCCGATCTGCACGCGTTCGGCGGTTCACGCGTCTTGACCGAGCGTCAGCACGAACTGCTCGGCACGCTGGCGTGCCATCACGCAGTGCGCGCAAACCGGCGTCTCACGCTCGACGAAATGAACGCGCTGCTGCGTCAGATGGAAGCGACCGAGCGCGCCGATCAGTGCAATCACGGGCGTCCCACGTGGTATCAACTGACTCTGTCCGATCTCGATCGGCTGTTCATGCGCGGGCAATGATCGTGCGCTTGACGATGTCGCTGCAACCCGGGCGGGTACACCCGTGACTTCCAGCATTCAAACGCCGATCCCTTGCCTGCTGGGCCCGACCGCGTCCGGCAAAACCGCCGCCGCGCTGGCGCTGGCCGCGCGGCGGCCAGTGGAAATCATCAGTGTCGATTCGGCGCTGGTATATCGCGAGATGAACATCGGCACCGCCAAGCCGACCGCCGACGAGCGCGCGGTGGCGCCGCATCATCTGATCGATATCGTCGATCCCACCGACGCCTATTCGGCCGCCCAATTTCGCGCCGATGCATTGCGGCTGACCAGCGAGATCCACGCGCGCGGGCGGCTGCCGTTGCTGGTCGGCGGCACCATGCTGTACTACAAAGCGCTCACGCAAGGCCTGAACGACCTGCCCGCCGCCGACACCGACGTACGTGCCACGCTCGACGCCGACGCTGCCCGCGAAGGCTGGCCGGCCATGCACGCGCGGCTTGCAGCCGTCGACGCCGTAACGGCCGCACGCCTCGCGCCGAACGACTCGCAGCGGATTCAACGCGCGCTGGAAGTGTTCATGCTGACGGGCCAGCCGATGTCGGTCTTGCTGACGGCGCCCGCCCGAGTGGACGACGCCGCCGCGCAATGGCGCTTCATGCCGATCGCGCTCGAACCGTCGGATCGCAGTTGGCTGCATGCGCGCATCGAGACGCGCTTCGACGCGATGCTGGCGGGCGGTTTCATCGACGAAGTGGTGAAGCTGCGCGAACGTGGCGATCTATTGCCCGAGATGCCGTCCATGCGCTGCGTGGGTTACCGGCAAGTCTGGGAATATCTGGACGGCGCGGTCGATTACCCGACCATGCGCGACAAGGGCGTCTTTGCGACCCGGCAGTTGTGCAAGCGGCAGCTCACGTGGCTACGCGGCATGACAGAGCGGGTGGTGGTGGATTGCTGTGATCCGCACGCGACGGCGCGGGTGCTTGAAGCGATTGAAGCGTTGCTTTGAAACGTTGGTGTTTGACGCGTTGCGCTGCGGGCTTCGGAACGTAGAAACAACGAAGCATTGAAGCATTGGAACTTCAAACCCACGCGGCGCATGCTCATCACACACCGCGCAGGCTACCTACCTTTAAATCACGACCGTCGGCGCTTCACCGGCCGCGCTTTCGCGGATCACGCCGATCTTCCAGACCTGCTCGCCCGCTGCCGACAGCAAACCGATCGCCGCATCGGCGTCAGCCGCCGACAACACGACCGCCATGCCGATCCCGCAGTTGAACACGCGATGCATTTCCGCATCCGCCACGCCGCCGTGCTTTTGCAGCCACGAGAACAGCGGCGGCATTGGCCAGCAGCGATGATCCAGCTCAGCCGTCAGACCTTCACGCAGCACGCGCGGAATATTCTCGACCAGGCCGCCGCCGGTAATGTGCGCCATGCCCTTCACCGTGATTTGCTGCATCAGCGCCAGCAGCGGCTTCACGTAGATATGCGTGGGCGCCATCAGCGCGTCGGCCAGCGTCCGGCCGTCGAAATCCGCGTTCAGATCCGGCTGCGCGCGCTCGATGATCTTGCGCACCAGCGAGAAACCGTTCGAATGAATGCCGCTCGATGCCAGACCCAGCACCACGTCGCCCGGGGCGATCGTGCTGCCGTCGATAATCTTGCTTTTTTCCACCGCGCCGACCGCGAAACCGGCCAGATCGTACTCGCCGTCCGGATACATGCCCGGCATTTCCGCCGTTTCACCGCCGATCAACGCGCAGCCCGACAGTTCGCAACCTTGCGCGATACCCTTCACGACGGTGGCCGCCGTGGCGACGTCCAGCTTGCCGCACGCGAAGTAGTCGAGGAAGAACAACGGCTCGGCGCCTTGCACGAGAATGTCGTTCACGCTCATCGCCACCAGATCCTGGCCGACGGTGTCGTGTTTGTTCAGTTGAAACGCGAGGCGCAGCTTGGTGCCGACGCCGTCGGTGCCGGACACGAGCACCGGTTCCTTGTATTTCTTCGGCACTTCGAACAGCGCGCCGAATCCGCCGATGCCTGCCAGCACGCCGTCGCGCATCGTCTTCTTGGCAAAGGGCTTGATCGCGTCGACCAGGGCGTCGCCTGCGACCATGTCTACGCCAGCGTCGCGATACGACAAACCTTGGGCCGAATCAGTTGAATTCGGGGCGGATTTCGGTTGATTCATGGGGAAGAGCTCGAAGGTCGGTAAAATGCGATTTTACCCGATGCCGGCCGGCTGGCTGGAATTTGATTAATCCGGTCCGACGACACCTGGGAAGCAAACTTTGCAACAGAACTCCTCGATTCTGACGCCCGTTCAGCGCCGCGCCTTCGTCTGGCTCGCCATCGCGCTGGGCGTCGGCATTCTGCTGTGGCTGCTGAGTCCGGTCCTCACGCCATTTCTGCTCGGCGCGATTCTCGCGTACATTCTGCAACCGGGCGTGGCGTGGATGGTGCGCCGGCGTGTGCCGCGCGGCCTCGCCGCCTTGCTGATGATGCTGGTCTTCTCGCTGCTGATGACCCTGCTCGTGTTGCTGGTGCTCGCCGTGATCCAGAAGGAAGGGCCGCAATTGCGCCAGCAGGTGCCGGTGCTGTTCGCGCATGTGAGCGCATGGCTGCAGCCCAAGCTGGCGCTGCTGGGGCTCGCCGATTCACTCGATTTCGCCAGCATCCGCGATCTCGTGATGGGCCAGCTCGAAGGCAGCGCGCAAACCGTCGCACTGTACGCGTGGACCTCGATCCGCACCAGCGGCAATCTGATGATGACGGTGGTCGGCAATCTGGTGATGGTGCCGCTCGTGCTGTTCTATCTGCTGTACGACTGGAACCGCATGCTGGTGCGCCTGCAGAGCGTGGTGCCGCGCCGCTGGCTCGACAAGACGCTGCAACTCGCGCGCGACATGGACCAGATGCTGTCGCAATACCTGCGCGGCCAGTTGCTCGTGATGGCGGTGCTGGCCGTGTATTACGCGATCGCGCTGACCATCGCCGGGTTCGAGATTGCGTTGCCGGTCGGCATTTTCACCGGCATCGCAGTGTTCATCCCGTATATCGGATTTGCGACGGGCCTCGCGCTGGCGCTGCTTGCGGCGCTGCTACAGTTCGGCACCTGGTACGGTTTCGGCGCGGTTGCGCTGATTTACGGCTTCGGCCAGATCGTCGAGAGTTTTTATCTGACGCCGCGTCTGGTCGGCGAACGGATCGGCCTGCACCCGCTCGCGGTCATTTTCGCGTTGCTCGCGTTCGGTCAGCTATTCGGCTTTTTCGGCGTGCTGCTCGCGTTGCCGGTGAGCGCGATCCTGTCGGTGGCGGTGCGCGAGTTGCGGCAAAGCTATCTGGCGAGCACGCTGTATAACAACTAACGGCTGATTGACCCATTTTGGCCCGGAAGTCCGGGCCATCCGCGGTTTAGCGTTTTTCGGCTGCGTTTTTTGGCCTCATTTTCGGCCTTGTTTCCGGTCTTATTTCCGGCCTCATTTTCGGCATTGACCTACTGTGCTTCGTCAACTGACGCTCGATCTCGGCACCCCGCCGCCATCGACATTCGACAATTTTTTCGCCGGCGCCAACGCCGAGCTGGTCACGCGTCTGCGTGAGCTCGACAACGCGCTCGCCGCCGGGCCGGTCGCCGATCGCACCTTCTACGTGTGGGGCGAGTCGGGCAGTGGCCGCACGCATCTGTTGCAGGCGCTCGTGCACGAAGCGCCGCCGGGTCACGCGCGTTTTGCCGGCCCGCAAAGCAGCCTCGCCGCGTTCAGCTTCGACCCGCGCGTCGCGCTGTACGCAATCGACGATTGCGACGCCCTGTCCGCCGCCCAGCAGATCGCCGTCTTCAACCTGTTCAACGAAGTGCGCGCGCATCCCACCAGCGCGCTGGTCGCCGCGGGCAACGCGCCGCCGATCGGCATGACGGTGCGCGAGGATTTGCGCACCCGCCTCGGCTGGGGTCTCGTGTTCCATCTCGCGCCGCTGCCGGACGAAGGCAAGGCCGCGGTGCTGAAACACGCGGCGCGCGAGCGCGGCATCATGCTCGCCGACGACGTGCCGGCGTACCTGCTCACGCACTTCCGGCGCGACATGCCGAGCCTGATGGCGCTGCTCGACGCACTCGACCGCTTCTCGCTGGAACAGAAGCGCGCGGTCACGCTGCCGCTGTTGCGCACCATGCTCGCTTCACCGGACGCGGAAGAACGGCGCGGCACGCCGGCCACCGGCCCGGAGACCGGTTCCCACGCCGCGTCATCCGCTTCAAGTAAAATAGGCCCCCATGGCTAATCTCGCACTCTTCGATCTCGACCACACGCTCATTCCCACCGACAGCGACCACGAATGGGGCCGCTTCATGGTGAAGCAAGGCATGGTCGACGCCGAAAACTTCGCCCGTGAAAACGACCGCTTTTTCGCCGACTACAAAGCCGGCAAGCTCGACATTCACGCCTATCTGATCGCCATGCTCACACCGCTCGCAAAATACACGCGCGCGCAACTCGCCGAGCTTCACGCCCAGTACATGCATGAAGTGATCACGCCGGCCATTTTCCCGGTCGCGCTGGAACTGGTGAGGCAGCATCGCGAAGCCGGCGACCTGTGTTGTGTGGTCACGGCCACCAACGAATTCATCACCCGCCCGATCGCCCAGGCGTTCGGTGTCGACGCGTTGATCGCCTGCGAAGCGGAAACCGTCGACGGCCAGCCGCATTCGCCTTACACCGGCCGCCCCACCGGCACGCCGAGCTATAAGGAAGGCAAGATCGTCCGCACCGAAGCGTGGCTCGCCTCGCTCGGCAAGAGCTGGGGCGATTTCGAGCACAGCTATTTCTATAGCGACTCGCACAACGACATTCCGCTGCTCGACAAGGTCACCGATCCCATCGCGACCAACCCGGACGACACATTGCGCGCCCATGCGCAGGCCAAAGGCTGGCGCATCCTCGAACTCTTTCAAGCCACGTGATCAAAAAACTTATCCGCAAGCTATTCGGCCAGGACTCGGCGCCCGCTGACAACACTGCGCCCGCCGACACCGAAGCAGACGAATCCGGCAGCGCACCGGCACGCAACCGATCCGATACGGCCGGCGCCACCAAGGCCCGCCGCAAACCCGCACGCGCCGGGTCCGCCGCCAAGGCGGTGCGCGATCCCGACGTGCCGGTCATCATTCCGCACGACGTGCACGGCATCGACCCGTCGCTGATCTCCAGAAACGCGATTCGCGTGACCGAAGGGCTGCAACAGGCGGGCCACCGCGCGTTTATCGTCGGCGGTGCGGTGCGCGATCTGCTGCTCGGCATCAAGCCGAAAGACTTCGACGTCGCGACCGACGCCACCCCCGAGCAGGTGCAGAAGCTGTTCCGCCGCGCGCGCATTATCGGTCGCCGGTTTCAGATCGTGCACGTGCAGTTCGGCCAGGAAATCATCGAGACGTCGACGTTCCGCGCGCTAGTCGATCCGCCCGCGGCCGACGCGCCGCCCGCGCGACGCCTCAAGCGCGACGAGCTCGACCGCCGCACCCACGCGGTGGACGCCAGCGGCCGCGTGTTGCGCGACAACGTGTGGGGTGAACAGCACGAAGACGCCACCCGCCGCGACTTCACGATCAACGCGATGTACTACGATCCGGCCACGCAAACCGTGCTGGATTATCACAACGGCATGGCCGACATGCGCGCGCGTCTGCTGCGCATGATCGGCGACCCGGCCACGCGTTATCGCGAAGATCCGGTGCGCATGCTGCGCGTCGTGCGGTTCGCCGCGAAGCTCGACTTCGAGATCGAAACCAGCACCCGCGCGCCGATCGTCGAGATGGCCGATCTGATCAACAACGTGCCTGCGGCGCGTCTGTTCGACGAAATGCTCAAGCTGATGCTGTCGGGCCACGCGCTCGCCTGCCTGAAACGTCTGCGTCAGGAAGGCCTGCATCACGGCCTGCTGCCGTTGCTCGACGTGGTACTGGAACAGCCGATAGGCGAAAAATTCATTACGCTGGCGTTGAACAACACGGACGCCCGTGTGCGCGCCGGCAAACCGGTGTCGCCGGGCTTCCTGTTCGCCACGCTGCTGTGGCACGACGTGCAGCAGCGCTGGCAGAAATTCGAAGCGAACGGCGAGTACCCCGTCCCCGCATTGCATCGCGCCATGGACGACGTGCTCGACATGCAAACCGAGAAACTCGCGATCCACAAGCGCTTCTCGGCGGACATGCGCGAGATCTGGGGCCTGCAGTTACGCCTCGAAAAACGCTCGGGCCGAAGCGCGCTGAAGCTGCTGGAACACCAAAGATTTAGAGCGGGGTATGATTTCCTCCTGTTGCGCTGCCAATCGGGCGAACTCGACGAGTCGGTCGGTGCGTGGTGGACGGAGTTCATTGAAGGA
The DNA here is from genome assembly GCF_003269035.1 of Paraburkholderia bryophila. GTDB lineage: Bacteria > Pseudomonadota > Gammaproteobacteria > Burkholderiales > Burkholderiaceae > Paraburkholderia > Paraburkholderia bryophila. The sequence continues at coordinate 75,828 of NZ_QLTK01000022.1, forward strand.
GACATTGCCGCGCGTGAAGCGTTGCTCACGCAAGGCGGGAAGGACCGGAGCCCTCGAAAACGACGGCGGCGCGGCGGTGGCGCCAGAAGCCGCGCGCCGGGCGACGGAATGGAGGGCGGCACGCCAGCCGAACGCACAGATAACGGCGCGGACCACGACGGCCCGCACGAAGACTGACAGAGCGTTCGCTGAAGCCGTCGAACGATAGTTGCAGGAAGTTATGCCATGACGGTTGCTTATCTCGGCCTCGGCGCGAATCTCGGGGACGCGCGCCAGACCCTGAAAGACGCGGTGGTGTGCCTCGCACAACAGCACACGATCACCGTGCTCGCCAAGTCGAGCCTGTATCGCACCGCCCCGATCGACGCGGGCGGTGACGATTATTTCAACTGCGTCGTGAAGGTCGACACGACGCTCCCCGTGCGCCATCTGCTGGCGCTGTGCCACAAGATCGAGCATCAGTTCGGCCGCGAGCGGCCGTTTCGCAATGCACCGCGCACGCTCGATCTCGACATTCTGCTGTTCGGCGATCAATCGATCGACGAAGCCGATCTGATCGTGCCGCATCCGCGTCTGGTCGAGCGTGCTTTCGTGCTGGTGCCGCTGGTCGAGATCGACCCGACGCTGGTCATCCCGCAGCGCGGCCGCGCCGACGCACTGCTGCCCGGCGTGAGCGATCAACGTATCGAAAAGGTGAAGGGACCGTGCCAGTGCCCTATGCTCAATGCATTAACCCCCGCTGAGAGTACACCCGGCAAAGGCCGCTGCGAATGAACTCGCCGCCGCTCACTGTCACCGCGCCGCAACTGCGGCCGCCGTTCGGCTATCTCGCGATCGAAGGACCGATTGGCGTCGGCAAAACCTCGTTGGCGCGGCGCCTTGCGCAACGCTGGTCGATGCAGGAATTGTTCGAGCGTCCGCAGGACAATCCTTTCCTTGAACGCTTTTACCGCGACACCGCACGTTACGCGTTGCCCGCGCAGTTGCACTTCGCCTTGCAACGCGCGCAACAGGCGCAGGAAGTCGCTGCGGCGCAAGTGTCCGCCACCCCGCTAATCGCCGATTTCATGACGCAGAAGAACGACATCTTCGCGCGTCTGACGTTGCAGGAAGACGAGTGGCAGCTGTATCGCGCGCTCGCCGCCAGGCTTGAAGTCAACGCGCCGGCGCCGGATTTCGTGGTCTATTTGCAAGCCAGTCCCGAAGTGCTGTTCGCACGCATCCAGAAACGCGCGGTGCCGATGGAGTTGCAGATTTCCGACGCCTACCTGCACGCGCTGTGCGACGCGTACAACGAGTTTTTCTATCATTACGACCGCGCCCCCGTGCTGACGGTCAATGCCGAACATCTGAATCCGCTCGACTCCGACGCGGACCTTGCGCTGCTCGCCGAACGCATCGAAACCATGCGCGGCCGCAAGGAATTCTTTGTCAAAGGCACGTCGCTCTGAGCGACGCGGCCCTCTCTTTTCCAACGGATTGACCCATGACCTATTTGCAGGAAGCGAGCCGCAACGCCATCACCGTGCCGAAGCTACAGGCAATGCGCGACGCCGGTGAAAAAATCGCGATGCTCACCTGCTACGACGCGAGCTTCTCCGCGCTGCTGGACCGCGCGGGCGTCGACGTGCTGTTGATCGGCGACTCGCTCGGCAACGTGTTGCAAGGACAGACCACGACGCTGCCGGTCACGCTCGCCGACATCGCGTATCACACGGCATGCGTGGCGCGTGTGCGCCCGTCGGCGCTGGTGGTGGCCGACTTGCCGTTCGGCACCTACGGCACGCCGGAAGAGGCGTTCAGGAATTCGGTTGAATTGATGCGCGCCGGCGCGCAGATGGTGAAGCTCGAGGGTGGCGAATGGCTGGCCGACACGGTGCGCTTTCTGGTCGAACGGTCGATCCCCGTGTGCGCGCACGTCGGGCTGACGCCGCAATCCGTGCACGCGTTCGGTGGCTTCAAGGTGCAGGGCAAAACCGAGGCCGGCGCGAGCCAGTTGCTGCGCGATTCACTCGCCGTCGAAGCCGCCGGCGCGCAATTGATCGTCATCGAAGCCGTGCCGTCGCTGCTCGGCACGGAAGTCACCAAGCAGTTGCGAATTCCGACCATTGGTATCGGCGCCGGTGTGGAGTGCTCGGGTCAGGTACTGGTGCTGCACGACATGCTGGGGATCTTCCCCGGTAAGCGGCCGCGCTTCGTGAAGGATTTCATGCAAGGGCAACCGAACATTCAGGCTGCAGTGGAAGCGTATGTGCGCGCGGTGAAGGATGGGACGTTTCCTGGCGCCGAGCATCAATTCTGATTTTTCTTGAGTTGCCGGCGGCTTGACCGCTGAGCGGTGCGGCTGCTTATGCAATTCGATGCGATGCGGTTCAATGCGCTGCGTTCAGGATCGCGTATGCCGTACGTGATTCGAAGCCGAGGCTTGCGTTCCGGCACGTTGCTTTTGGCACCTCTAGATTCGTCGAAGCGCTCCGCTCGCGGTCTACCGGATAAGCCGCGCCGGCATCGCACCGCGCAATGCGTTGCAGATCAGCAGCGCTTCGGCATTCAGCAAGTCCGCTTGCGTCAGCACTTTCTCAGCCGCTTGCAGGTCTGCGTCCTGTTCGAGCAGAGCGCCACGCATCACACCCGGCAAGACGCCCGACGCGAGCGGCGGCGTCCACCACCGCCCCGCCAGTTTCACGAAGACGTTCGACCGGCCGCCTTCGGTCAGCTCGCCTCGTTCGTTGAAGAACAGCGTGTCGAATGCGCCCTTCGCCTCGGCTTCGCGCCAGCCGCGATCGTATTCGGCGCGGCGGGTGGTTTTGTGGCGCAGCAGCGGGTCGTGCGCTTCGGTTGCGAGGAAATTCTGGTCTGAAGCCAGCAACACACCCACCGTCGGGTCCGATAGCGGGGTTAGCACCGCGGCCGTGATGTGGATCGCGCCGTTCTTGCTGAGCGCGAGTCGCATGCGATGCGGTGTGCGCGCCGCCAGCGACTCACATGTCGCTGCGATCTGTGCGCGAATCGTCTCTTCTGCGCCGAGACTGAAACCCAAGCTTGCCGCGCTGCGCGACAGCCGTTCGAGATGACGCGACAGATGCCGCACGCCCTCCTCGCGCGTCGCGAGCATCGTTTCGAACAGATCGAAGCCCGGTTCGGCGCCGGTTAGAAAACTGGCCTTCAATTGACACTCCGCGAATTCGTCGGCGGCCACGCTGTCGAGGACAATGCCCGCGCCGACGCCCATGGTGCCTCGCAACTCGCCGGTTTGTGCGGCATGGCTCAGCGTCAACGTTCGAATAGCGACGGAGAGGCAGAAATCGCCGCACACGCCCGAGTTTGTCTCCGCAGCGCCGTCGGCCACCCCCGAAGGCGCGTCGAGCCAGCCAATCGCGCCGGTATAAAGCCCGCGCGGCGTGCTTTCAAGTTCGTCGATCAACTGCATCGTCCGATGCTTCGGCGCGCCGGTAATCGACCCGCACGGAAACAACGCGCGCAGAACGCCGGCGAACGACATGCCGGGCCGCAAGCTGGCCTGCACCGTCGACGTCATCTGCCAGACCGACGCATACGGCTCGACTGAAAACAGCGCGGGCACCTTGACCGAGCCGGTTTGCGCGACTCGCGACAGATCGTTGCGCAACAAATCCACGATCATCACGTTCTCGGCGCGGTTTTTCGGATCGTTACGGAGAAACTCGGCTGCGCCCTGATCGGCCTGCGGATCGACCGAGCGCGGTGCGGTGCCTTTCATTGGCCGAGCCTGCAACATCGCCCCGTCCTTTTCGATGAAAAGCTCCGGCGAACACGACAGCACCCACTGGCTTCCCGGCAACGCGATCAAGGCCCCGTACGGAACCGGCTGCCGCGCTCTTAATCGACGATAGAGCGCGATCGGCGAACCGAACACATCGAAACCCAGGCGGTACGTGTAGTTGACCTGGTAGGAGTCGCCCGCTTCAAGCGCGGTGTGGATTGCAGCGATCGCCGCGTCGAACTGTGCGCGCTCGACACTCGCGCACACGTTCGCCGTGCCCGCTACCGACGGCTCGATCGCGCCGCCGTCGGCCCCGGTCAACCACGCGTCGACTTCCTCGCGGGAGCGCTTCTCGCAGCGTTCGAACAATAAAAAACGCAGCGTGGCCTGGCCACGCTGCGTTTTCGGAAGCAGGCGCGAATCTCCGTCGAGAAGATGGCGCCCAAACTCATAATCGGCGAGCACGACGGCATGCAGCCCACGCAAGGTATCCGCCGCCACGGACTCGCATACGGTCTCGAGTTGCGCGGCGTCCGCGCACACCCGTTCCCGCACAAAACCCGTGTACAGACGACTCGAACGGCGCGCCGCCGTCGCGTCGCAATCGTCGAGCAACGCGAAGACCGCGCCGCGCTGATCTGCCGTCATGCTTACCGCCAACTTCAAACCGCCATTAATCGAAGAAGCTCTTCACCCGGTCGAACCAGCTCTTGCTTTGCGGGCTATGCCGCGAGCCGCCCTCCACCAACGCCTTCTCGAACTGCTGAAGCAATTCGCGCTGCGAGTCGGTGAGCTTGACCGGCGTTTCGACTTGCACGTGCACGTACAGATCGCCAGCAATGCTCGAACGCAGCCCCTTGATGCCCTTGCCGCGCAGACGGAACGTCTTGCCCGACTGCGTGCCTTCCGGAACGGTGAAGCTGGCGCGGCCTGCGAGGGTCGGCACTTCGATTTCGCCGCCGAGCGCTGCGGTGGTGAACGGAATCGGCATCTGGCAGTGCAGATCGTCGCCGTCGCGCTCGAACACCGAGTGCTGCTTGATATGAATCTCGACGTACAGATCGCCCGACGGACCGCCGTTGATACCCGGCTCGCCGTTGCCGGCCGAGCGGATGCGCATGCCGTCGTCGATACCTGCCGGGATCTTCACTTCCAGCGTCTTGGTTTCCTTCACCTTGCCCGCGCCGTGGCAATGGCCGCAAGGGTCGGGGATATAGGTGCCGGTGCCGTGGCACTTCGGGCAGGTCTGCTGGATGCTGAAAAAGCCTTGCGACATCCGCACCGAACCCGAACCGCTACAGGTCGGGCAGGTTTCCGGCTTGGTGCCGGGCTTGGCGCCCGAACCGTGACAGATTTCACACGAGACCCAGCTCGGCACGCGAATTTGCGTGTCATAGCCGTGTGCGGCCTGTTCCAGCGTGATTTCCATGCTGTAGCGCAGATCGGCGCCGCGATACACCTGCGGGCCGGCACGACCGCCGCCGCCGCGTGCGGCACCACCGGCCGCCTGGCCGAAGATGTCGCCGAAAATATCGCCGAATGCATCGGCAAAACCGCCGAAGCCCTGTGCGCCGGCTCCGCCCATGTTCGGATCCACGCCCGCGTGGCCGTACTGGTCGTACGCGGCACGCTTTTGCGAGTCCGACAGCATTTCATAGGCTTCCTTCACCTCTTTGAAATGCTCTTCCGCATCCTTGTTGCCCGGATTCCGGTCGGGGTGGTGCTTCATCGCAAGCTTGCGATAAGCCTTCTTGATTTCGTCGTCGCTCGCGTTCTTTGCGACGCCCAGAACCTCGTAGTAATCCCGTTTCGCCATATCGGTTCAACGCCACTCGCGCAATGCAACGCGGTGGCTCCTCTTGAATGCTGGAGTCTCACGACTCGTCCGGCCGCTGTTTTTTGCCGCTCGAAACCGGCTCGAAACAACGCCCTCCATAAAACAAACGTGCCCGGAGAGCCCCAAAAGGCTCGCCAGGCGAGATAACCGCTCTTGCACGTTGCTGCGGCCCGAATGGGTGCAGGGGATTGTGCAGCCGGGCCGCACACGTTGCCGTGTGCGGCTTTACGGTCGAAATGCGACCTGGCTTTAGTCTTTCTTGACTTCCTTGAACTCGGCGTCGACCACGTCGTCCTGCTGCTGGCTCGCGCCGCCCGCCGATGCACCCGCGCCCGCCGCGCCTGCTGCCGCTGCTTCGGCACCTTGCGCTGCCTGCATGTCCGCATACATCTTCTCGCCCATCTTCTGCGAGGCGGTTGCCACGACTTCGATCTTGGCTTCGATCTCTGCCTTGTCGCTCGAACCGCTCTTCAGCGTTTCTTCGAGGTCCTTCAGCGCGGCTTCGATCTTGTCCTTCTCGCCCGCGTCCAGCTTGTCGCCGTATTCGGTCAGCGCTTTCTTCGTGCTGTGGACCAGCGCGTCGCCCTGGTTGCGGGCGTCGGCCAGCTCACGCAGCTTGTGATCTTCTTCGGCGTTGGCTTCCGCGTCCTTCACCATCTTTTCGATCTCGGCTTCGGACAGACCCGAGTTGGCCTTGATCGTGATGCGGTTTTCCTTGCCGGTCGCCTTGTCTTTCGCGCCGACGTGGAGAATGCCGTTCGCGTCGATGTCGAAGCTCACTTCGATCTGCGGCGTGCCGCGCGGTGCCGGCGGAATGCCTTCGAGGTTGAACTCGCCCAGCAGCTTGTTGCCAGCTGCCATTTCGCGTTCGCCCTGGAACACCTTGATCGTCACGGCGCCCTGATTGTCGTCGGCCGTCGAGTAGACCTGAGCGTGCTTGGTCGGGATCGTGGTGTTCTTGTTGATCATCTTCGTCATCACGCCGCCGAGCGTTTCGATGCCGAGCGACAGCGGGGTCACGTCGAGCAGCAGAACGTCCTTGCGGTCACCCGACAGAACCTGACCTTGAATCGCGGCGCCAACGGCCACGGCTTCGTCCGGGTTCACGTCACGGCGCGGGTCCTTGCCGAAGAATTCCTTAACCTTTTCCTGCACCTTCGGCATACGCGTCATACCGCCGACCAGAATCACGTCGTCGATTTCGCCGACCTTCACGCCCGCGTCCTTGATCGCCATGCGGCACGGCTCGATGGTGCGTTCGATCAGTTCTTCAACCAGCGCTTCCAGCTTGGCGCGCGTGATCTTCAGGTTCAAGTGCTTCGGACCCGACGCGTCGGCCGTGATGTACGGCAGGTTGATTTCGGTTTGCTGGCTCGACGACAGTTCGATCTTCGCCTTTTCAGCCGATTCCTTCAGGCGTTGCAGTGCGAGCACGTCTTTCGACAGATCGACGCCCTGTTCTTTCTTGAACTCGCCGATGATGTAATCGATGATGCGCTGGTCGAAGTCTTCACCGCCCAGGAACGTATCGCCGTTCGTGGACAGCACTTCGAACTGCATTTCACCGTCCACATCCGCGATTTCGATGATCGAGACGTCGAACGTACCGCCGCCCAGGTCATACACCGCGATCTTGCGGTCGCCCTTTTCGGCCTTGTCCAGACCGAATGCCAAAGCAGCTGCGGTCGGCTCGTTGATGATGCGCTTGACTTCCAGACCGGCGATGCGGCCGGCGTCCTTGGTTGCCTGACGCTGGCTGTCGTTGAAGTACGCGGGAACCGTGATCACGGCTTCGGTGACCGGCTCGCCGAGGTAGTCTTCAGCGGTCTTCTTCATCTTGCGCAGCGTTTCCGCGGAGATTTGCGGCGGCGCCAGCTTCTGATCGCGCACTTCGATCCATGCGTCGCCGTTGTCGGCCTTCATGATCTTGTACGGCATCAGAGCGATGTCTTTCTGCACTTCTTTTTCTTCGAAGCGGCGGCCGATCAGGCGCTTGACCGCGTACAGCGTGTTCTTCGGGTTCGTGACCGACTGACGCTTCGCCGGCGCGCCGACGAGAATCTCGCCGTCTTCCATGTAAGCGATGATCGACGGCGTGGTGCGCGCACCTTCCGAGTTCTCGATCACCTTAACCGTGTTGCCTTCCATGATCGCCACGCACGAGTTGGTCGTGCCGAGGTCGATACCGATGATTTTGCCCATTTTTACTATTCTCCTGACTTTGATCGCTGCGGAAATCGCCTTGTTTGGCATCTGGCGGCAAGGCGATCCGCTCTCAATTCCTACCTGCACTCAACATAAGTGCGTCCGCATCGTTTTCAAGACCTCTTTTACGATGCGGTCTTTAATTCTTTTCAATCGGTCGAACTTTTTCCGCTTCTTTTACTGCTTTCTCGCCGCCGCTCGCCGCACGACCGGTCGAAGCGCCCGAATCGAATGTCCGAACCTTCCCGCAAACCGCGGCGACCGCGGCTTCGAACTGCCCGAGGCCGCGCCAGCCAGTCGCCCGGCCGAGACTTTTGCCGCGCAGAAGAAGAACCATGCGGGCCCGCCGTGAAGCATGAAGCGCCAGCCCAGACCGCAATGCTCGCAGACGTTGCGATGAAACCACCTCAGACCGGGCGCGCGGAGCGCTTCCGGTTGTGCCAGCATCGCCTTCGTCGCGACTTCGTAGTTGAAGCGGTTGCTGCCCCAGAAAAACACCGCCGCGAGCTCGTCGCCGGCTAACGCCAGCCCAGCGTCGAGTTCATGCATGTCGAAGACGGTGAACGCGGTGGCGTCGACGGGAAGCTTGGCCATGGCGGTTGCCAGGCCGACTTAATTAACGCGCTGGCGACCGTCCGGCAAACAGATCAAGCGCCAGCAAGCCGCGACGTTTACTTCGGCGCCGCGACGGTCACGAGTGCGGGACGCAACACGCGGTCGGCGATCACGAAGCCTTTTTGCAGCACCGCCACGACGGTGTTCGGCTCCTGATCGGCCGGCACCATAGAAATAGCCTGGTGGCGATGCGGGTCGAACTTCTCGCCGACCGGATTCAGGGCGACGACCCGGCCCTTTTCCAGCGCGCCGTTCAATTGACGCAGCGTCAGTTCGACGCCTTCACGCACCTTTTGCAGATCGTCGGACGAGTGAGCGACGGCCGCTTCGAGGCTGTCCACCACCGGCAGCAAATGCTCGGCGAAGCTCTCGATCGCAAACTTATGCGCCTTGGTCACGTCTTCCTGCGCGCGGCGACGCACGTTTTCCGTCTCGGCCTTCGCCCGCAGGAAGCTTTCCTGCAGTTCGGCGATTTTGGCGTGAGCTTCCGCCAGCGCGGCCTGCTCGAGGCCTGCCGGCGCCTCGGTCGCGGCGCCTGCGGCGGCTTCCTGCTGGGCTGCCGCAGCCTCGGCGGCCTGGCGCTCGGCTTGGTCCGCGGGCGTGGGATTCTGGCTCGTCGGGTTCTCTTGCGTGTTTTCCATGTCGCTGAAAGTCGTAAAAAAGTAAAAACCAACGGTGGCGGCAGCGCGCAAATGCGGGCGCGATTTGTGCGTTGCAAAATAGCGACAGACTAGCTGGCGCGCCACCGCATAACGGAACAGCAGATGGGGCCGGAAAGACCCGTTTCAAGCGGGTCCCGAGCAACTTTTCGCACCACGGACGTGCGGCCGAAATGCCCGGTTACAACCATTATTGCGACGCAATCAGATTGAGATTGAGTGCGGCCAACAAGTGGCCTATGCTCCACTAAAGCGTCGAAAAAGACACGTTAACCCTAATCTGACGTAAGCCTTACCGACGTTTGCAATTCCACCTGATTCGCCTGTTTCCGTCCTGAATCTTCCCAAGGGGAGTACCGTGAAACTGACCTTCGCAATCTCGGTGGTCGCATTGGTACTGATTTTGGGCACCACGACCATCTGCATGTCCGGGGCTGTCAACGATCACACTACCGAATACGGCGGTGTGCACGCGACCATGGAACAACTGTTCAATCCCCACCTGAAAGTTTGTCGATAGTGCGCCTGTCGCGCTTGGTCGGCCGGCCGTGCAACGCGGCCGCCGGCTCGCGATACGTTTTGCGCCGTTCCTGCTCGACCTGCCGCTTCACCCTGCTTTCCTCGGTTTCCGCATAGAGCGTCTGCGCGACGCTTGCCGGGCCGCGCACGTCGCATACGCCCAGCACTTCCACCTGCCACACGATCCGCTCGATTTCGATCTCCACCAGATCGCCGACACGCACGTCTTTCGCCGGCTTCACGCTCACGCCGCCAATGCGCGCATGACCTTTCTCGACGGCATCCGCAGCAAGCGAGCGCGTCTTGAAGAAGCGCGCCGCCCAAAGCCATTTGTCGATGCGTAGCTTCGCACCCGTTTCGGTCGAAATCTGGTAGTTCATTGCCGTTCAAGCCTCTGTCGAATGCGGCACCGGCATCACCTGAACCGGCCAACCCTGCAGATTCTGCGCGACGATTTCGCCGAGCGCGGCAATCCACGCCGGCGACGCGTTCACACAAGCGATCCGATGGAACTCCTTGCCACCGGCGTGCAGGAACTCGTCGCGCACTTCCATGCCGATTTCCTCAATGGTTTCAAGGCAGTCGGCGGTAAAGCCCGGGCAGAAAACGTCGGCGCGGCGCACGCCCGCCGCGCCAAGTTCCTTCAGCGTAGGCGCCGTGTACGGCTGCAACCATTCGGCTTTGCCAAAGCGCGACTGGAACGTGATGCGGCACTCCACGGACGTCAGTTCCAACGCCTGCATGAGCAGCGCGCCGGTCTGCTGGCATTGCTCGTGATAGGGGTCGCCGAGATCCATGGTGCGCTTGGGCACGCCGTGAAAACTCAACACCAGCTTGTCGCCCGCCGCGAAGTCGGGCCGGCCGTGCTGATGCCAGTATTGATGCACCTGCGCGGCCAGCGCCGAAATATACGCGGGATGGTCCGCGTACTGACGCACCGTGCGGATTTCCGGCTGATTGCGCATGCGCTTGAGCGCTGAAAAGGCGTCGTCGAAAGCGGTGGCCGTGGTCGACGACGAGTATTGCGGATACATGGGCACCAGCAACACACGCTCGGCGCCCGCCAGCTTCAACTGATTAAGCATGGCCGGAATGCCCGGCGTGCCGTAACGCATCGCGTAGTCCACCAGCACCGTGTAGTCGTTCAGTTGCAACAGATGGCGCAAGCCCTCCACCTGCTTCTCGGTATAGACGCGCAGCGGCGAGCCTTCCGGCATCCAGACCGCGGCGTACTTTTTCGCCGACGCCGGACTGCGGAACGGCAGGATCAGCAACCGCAGGATGATCTGCCACAACAGCGACGGAATTTCGACCACGCGAGGATCGGACAGAAACTGCGAGAGATAGCGGCGGACCGCGCGCGGCGTCGGCGCGTCGGGCGTGCCGAGATTGATCAGCAGTACGGCGACACGGTGTGACGTGGCGTTCTGGGAAGGCCGCTCGAGGTCGAAGCGCATAGGCAGCAGAGGTAACCGCTTGAGGCGGAGAGTCGATTCAGGTGGGTTTCATTATAGCGGCGCGGTCTGGCGACCGGTCCGCCGTACACCCCTGGCCATTCGGCCAATTGGCAAGCCGCGCGCCGTCGCGCATGATGACCGGACTTGAAATGAGCGCGTGAGTTGCCGCCTCCGGGCAACCCGCTACTGCTGGCTGAGGGTCAGGGAAAGCAGGCGCGCGGTGATATCCACGATCGGAATCACGCGGTTGTACGCCATGCGGGTCGGCCCGATCACGCCGAGCGTGCCGACGATCTTGCCGTTCACTTCGTACGGCGCGGTGACCACGCTCATTTCCTCGATCGGCACGAGATTCGATTCGCCGCCAATGAAAATCTGCACGCCCGCCGCGTGGCTCGACACGTCGAGTAATTGAAGGAGACTGGTCTTTTGGTCGAACACATCGAACAGCTTGCGCAGGCGCGCCATGTCGGACGAAAGGTCGGCGACCTCCAGCAGGTTGCGCTCGCCGGAAATCAGCACGTTCTCGCCGGTGTCGGATTCTTCGGTGCTGGCCGTGACGGCGGCGTGCATCAGCGTGGTCATGTCGCCGCGCAGTTCGTCGATTTCCTCGCGCAGGCGGCGGCGCACGTCGTCGAACGAGAGGCCGGCGAAATGCGCGTTGATGTAATTCGACGCCTCCACCAGTTGCGACGGCGAAAAGTCGCGCTGCGTCGCCATGATGCGGTTTTGCACGTCGCCTTCCGGCGTCACGATGATCAGCAGAATACGCTTGTCGGACAGCCGCATGAACTCGATCTGCTTGAACACGTGGCTGCGCCGCGGCGTAAGCACCACGCCGGCGAACTGCGACAGATTGGACAGCACGCTGGCCGCCGCGGCGACGATCTTCTGCGGTTCACCCGCCTGCAGCGTGGTCTTGACGACGCGCATGACCGCTTCTTCGTCCGCGGCGGATTCGACGGTCAGCATCGTATCCACGAAAAGGCGATAGCCGCGCGGCGTGGGGATGCGCCCGGCGGATGTATGCGGACTGATCACGAGCCCCAGGTCCTCGAGGTCGGACATCACGTTGCGGATCGTCGCCGGACTGAGTTCCAGGCCGGAGTAACGTGACAACGTGCGCGAGCCGACCGGCTGACCTTCGGCGATGTAGCGCTCGATCAGCGTTTTGAGGAGGGTTTGTGCGCGAGGATCTAGCATGACGGAAAATTTTAGCTTAATGACACGGCTATCGCGAGCGCTAACGGCGCTCACCGTTGACGAATGCACCACGGCTCGCCCGGGCGCCGCTTTGTCTTCGATCCACTGCGTGAGCCGGCGCGTGGCCCGAGGTTCGGACCGCCACCTCGACAACGGCGCGCCGTGGCACGCTAACCGGCACGCATGTCATCAACGCTTCACCATTCTAACGATAATCGCGAAATACGCCGGCAGCCCACCCGCGCCGGCCCGCTACCGGGTCTGTCAGCGGTTCTTTTCAAGCCCTACCTATGGTGTAATGCCGGCATGCAAGTGACCAGCCAGTTCAAGACCGTCGCGCTCGTCGGGCGCAACAATACGCCGGGCATCGTCGAGCCCTTGACCGCGCTCGCCTCGTGCATCGCGAAGCGCGGCTTCGAGGTCGTGTTCGAAGCCGACACCGCCGCCGAAATCGGCGTCACCGACTACCCGGCGCTGCGTCCCGCCGAGATCGGCGCGCGCGCCGACGTGGCCGTCGTGCTGGGCGGCGACGGCACCATGCTGGGCATCGGCCGCCAGCTCGCGCCCTACCGCACGCCGCTGATCGGCATCAATCACGGCCGGCTCGGCTTCATTACCGACATTCCGATCTCCGACATGCGCGAGATCGTGCCGCAAATGCTGGCGGGCAATTTCGAGCGTGAAGAGCGCGTGCTGCTCGAGGCGCGCATCATGCGCAACGGCAATCCGATCTATCACGCGCTGGCCTTCAACGACGTGGTGGTCAACCGCAGCGGCTTTTCGGGCATGGCGGAGCTGCATGTCTCGGTCGACGGGCGTTTCATGTACAACCAGCGCTCGGACGGCCTGATCGTCGCTACGCCGACCGGCTCGACCGCTTACGCGCTTTCCTCGCAAGGGCCCATCCTGCATCCGCAATTGGGCGGCATCGTGCTGGTGCCGATCGCGCCGCACGCGCTGTCCAACCGGCCGATCGTGCTGCCGGACGACTCGAAGGTGAGCATCCAGATCGTGTCGGGCCGCGAGGTCAACGTGAACTTCGACATGCAGTCGTTCACGTCGCTGGAATTGAGCGACACGATCGAAGTGCGCCGCTCGCGCCATACGGTGCCCATGCTGCATCCAGTCGGCTACAGCTACTTCGCGACGCTGCGCAAGAAGCTGCACTGGAACGAATACCCGTCGCACGAAGAAGACACCAAGCCCTGAACCGCGAGCAGCCTCTGGAAAGCCACGCCGCCGCTGCCGAACCCTGAATTCAAGCTCACCAGACCACCTCCATGCTGCGCCACCTCTCGATACGCGACTTCGTCATCGTCGCCGCGCTCGACCTCGAATTCGACACCGGCTTCACCGTTTTCTCCGGCGAAACCGGCGCCGGCAAGTCGATTCTGATCGACGCGCTGGCACTCGCGCTCGGCGCCCGCGCCGACGCGAACGTCGTGCGTACCGGCGAGAGCCGCGCCGACATCACTGCGGAGTTCGAGATCCATGCGCAGGTCGAACAGTGGCTCGACCAGCAGGCCTTCGGTGCAGCCGACGACGACGGCCAGCACGGCGGCACGGTGATGCTGCGCCGCGTGGTGGACGCCAACGGCCGCTCGCGGGCGTTCATCAATGGCACCGCGGCCACCCTCACGCAGTTACGCGAGCTCGGCGAGATGCTGGTGGACATTCACGGCCAGCACGCGCACCAGTTGCTGATGCGCCCGGACGCGCAGCGCGAACTGTTCGACACGCACGCCGGACTGACCGACACGGCGGCGACCGTCTCGCGCGCCTGGCGCACGTGGCGCGAAAAAGTGCAGGCCGTCGAACATGCGCAAACCCGCGACCGCGAATTGCAACTGGAGCGCGAGCGGCTCGCGTGGCAGCTCACCGAACTGGACAAACTCGCGCCGCAGCCGGGCGAATGGGAAGAGGTCAACAGCGAGCACCGGCGGCTATCGCACTCGGCGAATCTGATCGACGGCGTGCAAGGTGCGCTCGGCGCGCTATCCGAATCGGACGAGGCGATGATCACGCATCTGGCATCGATCGTTTCGAAAGTGCGCGACCTGGCCGAGATCGATCCGGCGTTGAACGACGTGCTCGCCGCGCTCGAACCCGCCGAGATCCAGCTGCAGGAAGCCGCGTATTCGCTGAGCCATTACGCGCAAAAGCTCGAACTCGATCCGGACCGGCTGGCGCAGGTCGAAAAGCGCCTCGACGCGCTGCATTCGGCGGCGCGCAAATTCCGCCTGAAACCTGAAACGCTGCCTGAAGAACACGAGGCGCGGCGCGCGCAACTAGCCGCACTCGACGCCGCCGCCGACCTCGACAGCCTGCACGCCGCCGAAGCCAGGGCCAAAGAGACCTTTCTCGCCGAGGCAAAAAAACTGTCGAAGGCACGCGTCAAGGCCGGCAAGGCCTTGGGCGCGGCGGTCACCACCGGCATGCAGGAATTGTCGATGAAAGGCGGCAGCTTCGAAGTCGCGCTGGTGCCGCTGCCGGAAGGCGGCGCGCATGGGCTGGAACAGGTCGAATTCCGCGTGGCCGGTCACGCGGGCGTGCCGCTGCGGCCGCTCGCCAAAGTCGCCTCAGGCGGTGAACTGGCGCGTATCAGTCTGGCGCTCGCCGTGATCGCCAGCGCGGCCAGCCCTACTCCCACGCTGATTTTCGACGAGGTGGATACGGGCATCGGCGGCGGCGTCGCCGAAGTAGTCGGACGGCTGCTGCATCAGCTCGGGCAAGCGCGCCAGGTGCTCTGCGTGACTCATCTGCCGCAGGTCGCGGCGCGCGGCGACCATCACTTCCAGGTCGCGAAAGCGGGCAACGGCAAGGGCGGCACGGTGAGCAGCGTCACATCGCTCGACAAGGCGAGCCGCGTGGAGGAAGTCGCGCGCATGCTCGGTGGTCTGGAGATCACACCGACCACCCGCAAGCACGCGAAGGAAATGCTGGCGGCTTAGTGCCGGGCGCGGGACTCGGCCAAGGCAGCCACTTTGGCCGGTCGTGCAGCGCGAACGCGAACCGGCGGCTACGCTGAAATCTCGCCCCGTCAAACGCAGCGAGGTGCCGTATGCCGCGCGCACCCCCGCACTCGCGCAGGATTGCGGCGGCCGCGGCGCGAAACCCTGCCCGCCTCACCCGAACACCCGCTCCCACAACCCCAACACCGCCTCGCGCTCGGTCTCCACCAGCGCCGGCACGACACGCGCCTTTTCCATCCCGTCCAGCCGCAGCTTGTGCTGCAACTTGCGGTAAGTGCGATACGCCGCGCCGACCGTCTCCGCTTCCGCCTCGCTCATCAAACCGAAGCGCGACACTTCCCGCAGCAACGCGATATTGCCGGTATTGCGGATCAGCTCGGGATCGCTCGCCGCGTGCAGCAGCACCCAATACTGCACGGTGAACTCGATGTCGACCATGCCGCCGCGATCGTGCTTCAGGTCGAACAGCGCCGTATGGTTCGGATGCCCCGCCTCGACGCGCTCGCGCATCTCGACGATCTCCCTGGCGAGCGGCGCTGCTTCGCGCGGCGTGGTCAGCACCTGTTCGCGGATCGCCTCGAACTTCGCGCCGATCTCGGCGTCGCCCGCGCAGTAACGCGCGCGGGTCAGCGCCTGGTGTTCCCAGACCCATGCGGTATTGGCCGCGTCGCCCTCGCGTAGCTGGTAGCGGCGGAACGCGTCGAGGTCCGTGACGAGCAGGCCCGATTCGCCGTTCGGCCGCAAGCGTAGATCGACGTCGAACAGTGTGCCCGCGCCGGTCGCAGTCGTCAGCCAGGTGATCAGGCGACGGGTGTAGGTGGAGTAAACCTCGGCGGCGGCATCGTCGGTGTCGTCGTAGAGGAAGATCACGTCGAGGTCGGACGCGTAGCCCAGCTCCTTGCCGCCCAGCTTGCCGTACGCGATCACCGCGAAGCGCGGCACCTCGCGATGACGCTTGGGCAACTGCTTCCACACTGCTTCGAGCGTGACGTCGAGCACGGCGTCGGCCAGCTCGGACAACCGGTCGCTCACGTGTTCGACGCTCAGCTTACCGGCCAGATCGATCAGCAGGATGCGGAACACTTCGGCCTGATGCGCGTGGCGCAGCAGGTCCATCTGCTGTTCGACGCCGTCCGCGGCGGCGAGACGCAAGCGCAGCGTGCGCTTGAATTCGGGCCAGTCGAACGGGCTGTTGATCGCTTCGTCGTCGAGCAGTTCGTCGAGCAGTTGCGGATGGCGGATCAGATAGCCGGCCGCCCAGCGCGACCCGCCCAGCACCGACAGCACCCGATGCAGCGCCTGCGGATATTCGGTCAGCAACGCCAGATACGCGCCGCGCCGGCTCACCGCTTCGAGCAGATCGAAGAAGCGCGCCACGGTATCGCCGCGCCGCTCGGGCGGCTCGAGCGTGCGCGCGGCCTCCAATGCCCGCTGCGCGACGACGTCGAAGCGTTGCCGGCTACGCTCGGCCAACCCGGCGTAGCGCGACGACTGCCACACGCCGCGCAGTCGCGCGAGCAAATCGCCGGGTTCGGCCACGCCGAGTTCGACGAGCCGTGCCTGCAAGGCGTCGTCCGCGCTGTCGTCGGCGAGCGCGCTGCTCCAGACCCATGCGGCGGCGCCGTCTTCGGGCGCGCCGCAGCCGTCGCGGCCGCTCACCTTGTCGGCGAAAATCTGGTCGAACTGCTGCTCGACGAACTCGCGATGCGCGTCGAGCCGGGCCATCAATACGGCGTAGTCGTCGCAACCCATCGCGCGGGCGAGCGCCGCGCGCTCTTCCGGATCGACCGGCATCGCATGGGTTTGCGCGTCGTTGCGATACTGCAGCCGATGTTCGAGTTCACGCAGAAAACGATAAGCCTGCGAAAGCTTCACACAGACCGTCGTGTCGATCAGTCCATGCGTCGCCGCGTGCCGCAGCACGGCCAGCGTTGGACGGACGCGGAAACCGGCATCCTGGCCGCCGCGAATCAACTGGAACACCTGCGCGCTAAATTCGATTTCGCGGATGCCGCCGCGCCCGAGCTTGATGTCGTCGGCTTTGTCGGGCCGCATCGACGCACGGCGCTGCGCTTCCTGGCGAATCTGCAGATGCAGCGCGCGAATCGCGCTGATCACGCCGAAGTCGAGATAGCGGCGATAGACGAACGGCGTCACGATCGCGTCGAGCTGTTTCTGCAGCCGCTGGGCCGCGTCGCTCGCGCCTTCGGACACGAGCCGGCCCTTGATCCACGCGTAACGCTCCCATTCGCGGCCCTGCACGTAGAAATACTCTTCGAGCATGCCGAGGCTGCACACCAGCGGCCCGGAATCGCCGTTCGGCCGCAGCCGCATATCGACCCGGAACACGTAGCCGTCGGCGGTGACTTCGGCCAGCGCGCCGATCAGCCGTTTGCCGAGGCGCGTAAAAAAGTCTTGCGTGGCGATCGGCGAACGTTGTCCGCCCGAGGTCTCGCCGTCCTCTTCATAAATAAAGATCAGGTCGATATCCGACGACACGTTCAGCTCGCGCCCGCCCAGCTTGCCCATGCCGACCACGCCGAGCGAGAGCCGTTCGCCTTCGGGTCCGCGCGGCTCGCCATAGAGCGTTTCGAGATCGGCGGACAACACGGAGAGAGCACGCTGGATCGTCGTTTCGGCCAGATCGGTCATGGCACCGGTGACTTCGGCGACGTCCGCCTCGCCGGCCAGATCGCGCTCCATCACGGCGCAAAACACCTCGGTACGCAACTGACGCAGGGCCCGTTTGAGTGCATCCTCGCTCAACGGCGCGCCCAGTGTCCAATCGGCGCCGGCACCGGCCGCTTCCCCGCACAACGCGTCGAAGCGCGCGTCGATGCGCTCGCGCGTGAGCGGCGCGGCGGCCAGCGCCGCGACGTGCGCCACGATTTGCGGACGGGCCGCGGCAGCCCGCGCCGCGTAATGTGAATAGGTGGAACTCAGGAGAGTTGCGTCGGTCATCAAGGGTCTGGCTCGCTCGTTGCTTGATCAGCTTGTTCAGTTCGCGGTAACACCGGGTCCGGCACCCTCGCGCAAGTCGCGAGGCGGCATGCAGACAGGGTTTGCAGGAGGTCCGCCTGCGCTTTCCCGTGTGTTACATTTCGTCGTTAATTCGCAAAACTACCATACGCCCACCCGCCGCAGCATGTCCGAGCGAAACGAATCCGCCGACCCGCACGAAACCGGGCAGGTCCGGCCAGTGAGCGGAAGCGACCACATCGTGCTGCGTCGGACCTTTCACGTGGTCCTCGCGGTCGCGCTCGTGCTCTACTTCATCGCGGCCGGCCTGTTTCTCGGCTTGCGTTACGTGCTGCTGCCGCGCGTGGACGCGTTCCGTCCGCGGATCGAAGCGACCGTCTCTGACAAACTGCACACGCAGTTCACCATCGGCAAACTGGCGCCACACTGGAGCGGCTTTCAACCGGGTCTCGACGTCACCGATCTGGTAATCCGCGACCAGGAAGGCAAACCCGCGCTGACCATTCCGCACGCCACCGCGACGCTGTCGTGGAAGTCGCTGTGGCAATTCCATCCTGCGCTGTCCAGCCTGATCGTCGATCAGCCCGACGTGCTGGTATCGCGCAGCGGCGACGGCGTGATGTCGGTGGCGGGCGTGCCGATCCCCACCCGCCACAGCGGCAACGACACGCTCTCCACCTGGCTGCTGCGCCAGCAGGCGATCGTGGTGCGCGGCGGCGTGCTGCGCTGGCGCGACGCCACGCACGACGCATCGGAACTCGCGCTGCGCGACATCCGCATTGCGATTCTCAACGACGGCTACGAACACCGCATGGCGCTGCAGGCGCCCGCCGACGGCCAGGTGCTGCACGGCCCGCTCGATTTCCGCACGCATTTCCGGCACACGCCGCTCTCCGCGATCGGCAAGCCGATCAACTGGACCGGGCAGGTGTACATGTCGACCGG
This sequence comes from Paraburkholderia bryophila, assembly GCF_003269035.1. GTDB lineage: Bacteria > Pseudomonadota > Gammaproteobacteria > Burkholderiales > Burkholderiaceae > Paraburkholderia > Paraburkholderia bryophila. Next base: position 94,961 of record NZ_QLTK01000022.1, read on the forward strand.
CCCCGTCGATCTGCCGGCGCTTGCGCGCTATATCAATCTGCCGATCGAGATGTTCGCGGGCCGTATCGACAACGCGATCTGGGCCGACTTCGCCGACGGCCGCATGACCCGCGCGCGCGGTCAACTCTCCGGCACGGACGTCGCGATGCGCGTGCGTCCCACCCAGCCGAAGCTGCTGGTACCGGTCGCCAATTTCCAATGGCAGGTCGAAGTCGAACCGGGCGACTACAAGCTGCAACTGGATCACCTGCATGCCGAACTTGGCCAGCCGCCGCTCGACGACGGCACGCCGCTCACCCGCACGCTTGCGCTCACCACGTTGAACGGCCGCTACCGGCAGGCTTCGCTGCAGCACGGACAACTGGTCAGCGTGAGCGGCGACCGGGTCGATCTGGGCATCCTCGCGGAATTCAGCCGCGCGCTGCCGCTACCGCGGCGTCTGCTGAACAACCTCGTGCGCTTCAATCCGCGCGGCATGGTGGCGAACTACGTAATCGAAGTGGAGCGCGGCAAACCGGAGGCGGGCGAAGCGGGCAGCGACCATCAGACGAGCGGCGCCGAACCGATCGAACGTTATCGGTTCAAGGGCGACTTGCAAGGCATCAGCCTCGCCGCGCAGGAGCCGCCGCCGGGGCTCACGCCGCTGAATCACCCGCGCGCCGGCATTCCCGGTATCGAAAATCTGTGGGGCAGCGTCGACGCCGACGAGAAACATGGCACCGCGCTGCTCGACACGTCCAATGTGGCGATTACGCTGCCCGGCGTGTTCGACGACCCGCGTCTGCAGCTGGACCGCCTGCATGGCCGCGCCGACTGGACCATCACGCCGAAGGCGCCCGGCGAGAATCATCCTGGCTTTGCCGTCAAGCTGGCCGACTTCGCGATCTCGAACGTCGATACCGCGGCCACCGCGACTGCCAGTTACAGCAATCCCGGTCACGGGCGCGGCTCGCTCGACCTGAAGGCCAACTTCGAGCGCGCCCAGGTGACGCGCATCGTCCGTTATCTGCCCACCAGCATCAGCGAAAAGTTGCGCATCTATCTGGGCCACGGGCTGCAGGCGGGCATGTCGCGCGGCGCGACGATCGAAATTCATGGCGATCTGACCAAATTCCCCTACTCGCGCGACCCGAGCGCGGGCATTTTTCAGATCGTCGCGCCGTTCAAAGGCGGCAAGTTCGACCCGTCGCCGTTCCCGCCGCGCAAGATGCGCAACGGCACGCCGAACGTGTGGCCGGCGCTGGACGGCATCGACGGGGTGTTCGCGCTGAAGCAGAACGTGTTGCGCTTCGACATCGACCGTGCGCGTTACCAGCGGGTGGCGCTGACACGCGTCAGCGGCAAGATCGACGATCTCGGCACCAAGGCGTCGAGCCTCGTGATCGACGGCGACGCGCGCGGCCCGCTCGCCGATATGCTCGACTACGTGAACCAGAGTTCGCTCGGCATCATGGCCAAACACCAGACCGACAAGCTGCACGCGGAAGGACCCGCGTCGCTCGCGCTCAAGCTGACGGTACCGCGCACGCCGATGCCGCACATCGCCGTGGAAGGCGCGGTCGGTTTCCAGAATAACCGCCTGAGCGTGGACAACGTGCCGCCGCTGTCGCAACTGAAGGGCAAGGTGCGCTTCACCGAACATACGGCGCAGGTCGACCGGCTGTCCGGCCAGTTCCTCGGCGGCGACGTGCATGCGAACGGCGGCCTGCAGCAGAACGGCACGTATGCGCTCGACCTGAACGGCCATATCGCCGTCGATGCCGCGCGCGGCCTCGATCTGCACGGTCCCGCCGCGCAGGTGCTGACGCGCATGAGCGGCAGCGCGCCCTACGCGCTGAACCTGCACGGCGCCAAAGGGCGTCTGCCGGAAGTGACGGCGAACTCCGATCTGACCGGCCTCGCGCTCGACTTCCCGGCGCCGTTCGGCAAGCCGGTCGGCACGCCGATGCCGCTGCACTTCGCGGTCAATCCGTCCGCCGCGTCGGGCGAAGCCGGTCTGGAGCGCGCCGATCTCACCTTCGGACCGGTCGCCGCCACCTATCTGCTGCAATACGAGCCGAAGTCGCCGCCGACCGTGGTGCGCGGCGCAATCGGCGTCAACAAGCCGGCCGATCTGCCGTCCGACGGCGTGATCGCCGCTGTCGATCTCGACACCTTCGACGCCGACGCATGGCGCGCGCTCGTCACGCAACTGCGCAGCAAGGAAGCGCCCGCGCCCGCCGTCGCTACCGCTACACCCGCGCCGCCGAAGCCGACCGTCGCGCAATTCCTGCCGAACCGCTTCGCGCTGCACATCGGCACGCTGACGCTGCTCAAGCGTCACTGGGACAGCGTGATCGTCGGCGCTTCGCATGCGGACGGTAAATGGCAGGCGAACATCGCGTCGAACCAGGTGTCCGGCCATGTGTCGTGGCTGCCGGGCGCCAGCAAGGAATCGCCGGGCACGCTGCAGGCGCGCTTCGCCCGCGTGGTGATTCCGTCGGCCGCCGACAAGGATCTGCTCGGCCAGGCGATGTCGGCGCCGGCGCAGAACATGCCGTCCATCGATCTGGTGGTCAACGATCTGATCGTGCGCGACCGCGATATTGGCCGCCTCGAAGTCGACGCCCACAATTTCACCGAAGACGGCGTGCCGGTCTGGCAACTCGACAAGCTCGACATCACCAACCCCGCAGCGACTCTGACCGCCACCGCGAACTGGCGCACCTCGACCGACCTCGGCAACGCCGCCGACGAAACGACGCCGCGCCGCACCGTGTTCGATTTCAAGCTCGACATCAAAGATGCCGGCGCGCTGCTTGAACGCTTCGGCCAGCCGCGCACGCTCAAGGCCGGCGCCGGTTCGCTGTCGGGTAAGGTGGTGTGGCGCGGCGGCCCGACCGCGATCGACTATCCGACGCTCAACGGCAACCTCGCCGTCGACCTGCGCCACGGCCAGATTCTCAAGGTCGATCCGGGCGTCGCCAAGCTGCTCGGCGTGCTCAGCCTGCAAAGTCTCGCGCGCGTCGCCACGCTGAACTTCCGCGACGTGATCGGTGAAGGGCTGCCGTTCGAACGTGTGACCGGCACCGCGCAGATCCACGACGGAATCGGCCGCACCGAGAACTTCGAAATGGTCACCGCGCCGGCTCGCGCCGAGATGAAAGGCACGCTCGATCTCGCGCAGGAAACCCAGGATCTGCACGTGCAGATCGTGCCGACGGTCAGCGCCGGCGCTGCGGTGGTCGCCGCTGCGGTGATCAATCCGCTGCTCGGCGTGGGCGCGCTGGTGGCCGATCTGGCGTTCAGCAAATCCGTCTCGCACGCGTTCGCGCGCGAATATGCCATCACCGGTTCGTGGTCGAAACCGCACGTTGAGCGGGTCAAGGGCGATCGCGGTAAGATGGACGCTCCGGCTTCGACCGTGGAAGCGCACTGAGCTCTATTCGACCCTTTGCCCGGTCGAACACGCGCGGTGCCGCACCGGCGGCCCAGCCAGCCTTGAACGACGTAGGCGGCGCCAGCGGGTCGCGCCGCCGCCCTGCCGGGAGTTTTCCGAAACGCTCATGAGCGAACCACACGTCTCTTCAACCGTATCCAGCGGCTCTCTGGACAGCGTCTTTCGCGTCGCCGCGTTGCAGATGGTCAGCACACCGGATCGCGACCGCAATCTCGCCGAAGCGCAACGCCTGATCGCCGAAGCCGCCGCCGACGGCGCGCAACTGGTCCTGCTGCCCGAATACTTCTGTTTCATGGGCTTCAAGGACACCGACAAGCTGGCGGTGCGCGAACCCTATCAGGACGGCCCGATCCAGCGTTTTCTCGGCGACGCCGCGCGCCGTCACAATGTCTGGGTGATTGGCGGCACGCTGCCGCTCACCGCGCCGGAAGCGTCGCGCGTGCTGAACACCACGCTGGTGTTCGACCCGCAGGGCAACGAGGCCGCCCGCTATGACAAGATCCATCTGTTCAACTTCGAAAAGGGTGAGGAATCGTTCGACGAGGCGCGCACCATCCGTCCCGGCGACGCAGTCCGCACGTTCGAAGCGCCGTTCGGCCGCGTCGGCCTGTCGGTCTGCTACGATCTGCGCTTTCCGGAGTTGTACCGGCGCATGGGCGACTGCGCGCTGATCGTGGTGCCGTCGGCGTTCACGTACACCACCGGCCGTGCCCATTGGGAAATGCTGCTACGCGCCCGCGCGGTCGAAAACCAGTGTTACGTGCTGGCCGCGGCACAAGGCGGCAAACACGAAAATGGCCGCCGGACCTGGGGCCACAGCATGCTGATCGACCCTTGGGGTGAAATCGTCGCGGTGCGCGACGAGGGCGCCGGCGTGGTCGCCGGCAATCTGGAGCGTGCGCGCATCGACGAGGTCCGACAGAGCCTGCCCGCCTGGCGTCATCGCGTGCTCAGTTGATTGCTGGGGCGAATCCCGCGCGGCATTGAAAGTGCGGCGCCCGCCACTCATATAGTGAGCGTGGCGCTAACCGAATCCTTCGTATCGAGCAGAACATACTTCGCATGAACATCATCGAACCCGGTATCCGTAATCTCGCCACCGCCAAGGACATCCTCCTGACGCCCTACGGTCTCGACGAAGCCCTGCTCACCCGCACGCTCGCCGAAATCTTCACGCACAAGATCGACTACGCGGACCTGTACTTCCAGTACACGCGCAGCGAGGCGTGGAGTCTCGAAGAAGGCATCGTCAAGTCGGGCAGCTTCAGTATCGACCAGGGCGTGGGCGTGCGTGCCGTATCGGGCGACCGCACGGCGTTCGCGTATTCGGACGACCTGTCGCCCGAAGCGATTCGCCAGGCCGCGCTCGCCACGCGTGCGATCGCCAAAGTGGGCGGCGGCAAGCAGAAAATCAAGGCGGCTTCGTCGCTGGTCGGCATTGCCGGGCGCGATCTGTATCTGCCGTCCGACCCGCTGCATTCGCTCGACGCCACCGCCAAGGTCAAACTGCTCGAACGCATCGAACAGATGGCGCGTGGCCGCGATCCGCGTATTCAGCAGGTCATGGCCGGCCTCGCCGGTGAATACGATGTGGTGCTGGTGGCGCGCAGCGACGGCGGCTTCGCGGCCGACATCCGGCCGCTGGTGCGCGTGTCGGTCACGGTGATCGCCGAGCAGAACGGCCGGCGTGAAATCGGCAGTGGCGGCGGCGGTGGCCGCTTCGACTACGGCTATTTCACTGACGAGGTGCTGTCGGGCTACGTCGACGACGCCGTTCACGCCGCGCTGGTAAATCTGGACGCGCGTCCGGCGCCGGCCGGCGCGATGACCGTCGTGCTCGGACCGGGCTGGCCCGGCGTGCTGCTGCACGAAGCGATCGGCCACGGGCTCGAAGGCGACTTCAACCGCAAGGGCTCGTCGGCATTCGCGGGACGCATCGGCGAACAGGTCGCCGCCAAGGGCGTCACCGTGGTCGACGACGGCACGCTGCCGAACCGCCGCGGCTCGCTGAATATCGACGACGAAGGCAATCCGACCCAGTGCACCACGTTGATCGAAGACGGCATCCTGAAGGGCTACATTCAGGACACGCTGAACGCGCGCCTGATGAAGATGCCGGTCACCGGCAACGCGCGCCGCGAGTCTTACGCCGCGCTGCCGATGCCGCGCATGACCAACACGTACATGCTGAACGGCGACAAGGACCCGAAGGAAATCATCGAGTCGGTGAAGAACGGCTTGTATGCGGTGAACTTCGGCGGCGGTCAGGTGGACATCACCAACGGCAAGTTCGTGTTCTCGGCTTCCGAGGCGTACATGATCGAAAACGGCAAGGTCACCTACCCGGTAAAAGGCGCGACGCTGATCGGCAGCGGCCCGGAATCGCTGAAATTCGTCAGCATGATCGGCAACGACATGAAACTCGATTCGGGCGTAGGCGTATGCGGCAAGGAAGGCCAGAGCGTGCCGGTGGGCGTCGGCCAGCCGACGCTGCGGATCGACCGGATGACGGTGGGCGGCACGGCCTGATCGTGAAGCAAATGCATACTTCGTGAGCATTTAGCACGAAGTATGCGGATTTCCCGCATTTTTGCACCCCACGGCTTGCACCGCACGGTCTGCCCGGGTTATAAAGTCACTCACCCTTTTTACCAGCCACCCCATTTCGCCATGTCCGCCAAGTTTTACTTTTACTTTTTTTGGCATCTCAGACCGCTGGCGGATCGAGAGGGGTGTTAGTGCACGCAAGACACCAAGAATTCCCGAAAAACCGCCAGCCAGTCTGGCGGTTTTTTTTCGTCTCACGCCTTTGAAACCGAACACGCTACGAACCGATTCAGGAGAAACACCATGCCCCCGCACAACACCGACGATGTCCGTATCCGCGAATTGAAAGAACTCACGCCGCCCGCTCACCTGATCCGCGAATTCGCCTGCGACGAAACGGTGTCCGACGTGATCTACCACTCGCGTAACGCGATGCATCGCATTCTGCATGGCATGGAAGACCGCCTGATCGTCATCATCGGGCCGTGCTCGATTCACGACACCAAGGCGGCGATGGAATACGCCGGCCGCCTCGTCGAGCAACGCAAGCGTTTCGCCGGCGAGCTCGAAATCGTGATGCGCGTGTACTTCGAAAAGCCGCGCACCACGGTGGGCTGGAAGGGTCTCATCAACGACCCGCACATGGACAACAGCTTCAAGATCAACGACGGCCTGCGCACCGCGCGCGAGCTGCTGTTGCGAATCAACGAACTCGGCTTGCCGGCCGGCACCGAATACCTCGACATGATCAGCCCGCAGTACATCGCGGATCTGATCTCGTGGGGCGCGATCGGCGCGCGCACGACCGAATCGCAGGTGCACCGCGAGTTGGCCTCGGGGCTGTCGTGCCCGGTCGGCTTCAAGAACGGCACGGACGGCAACGTCAAGATCGCCGTCGACGCGATCAAGGCCGCCTCGCAGCCGCATCATTTCCTGTCGGTGACCAAGGGCGGCCACTCGGCGATCGTGTCGACCGCGGGCAATGAGGATTGCCACATCATCCTGCGCGGCGGCAAGACGCCGAACTACGACGCGGACAGCGTGAACGCCGCCTGCGCGGACATCGGCAAAGCGGGTCTGGCCGCGCGTCTGATGATCGACGCGAGCCACGCGAACAGCTCGAAGAAGCACGAGAACCAGATTCCGGTATGCGCCGATATCGGCCGCCAGATTGCTTCGGGCGACGAACGGATCGTCGGCGTGATGGTGGAGTCGCATCTCGTGGCGGGCCGCCAGGATCTGCAGGAAGGCTGTGCGCTCACTTACGGCCAGAGCATTACCGACGCCTGCATCGGTTGGGACGAAAGCATCGCCGTGCTGGAAGGTCTCGCCGACGCGGTCAAGCAACGGCGTGTGGCACGCGGCAGCGGCAACTGAAACGCGCTGCGATCGCGGTAAGGCGTCATCGAAAAAACCCGGCTCAAGCGAGCCGGGTTTTTTTTGGCCGAACGGACGAATGGTGCTCGGCAAGCCACCTCTGTACCGTAACGATTCATCGCCGGGTCGAAGAGGACTTGACGGGGTGGGAGGTTACGTATAATATTTTGTACATGAAAGGTGGTTATGGCTTGCGAAAAAGAACTCCGCTGGATGGGCTCCAGCTATCGCGATTTACTCGCCTTTCCCGAAGAAGCGCGCCGGCAAGCCGGGTTTCAGCTTGGCAAAATTCAGGCAGGTCTCGACCCCGACGACTGGCAATCGTTTGATTCGATCGGACCGGGCACGCGTGAAATTCGCATCAAAGAGGCTAACGGTATTTTTCGCGTCATGTACGTGAGCAAGTTTGTGAATGCGCTATACGTGCTTCACTGTTTGCAGAAGAAAACGCAAAGGCTCACGCCGCATGACAGAAAGATTGCCGAAACGCGTTATCGTGCCATTATTAATGATAGGAAAACTTAACAAATGACGATCGACACCCAAATTCGTCACGTCTCCAAGCCGGGCGCCAATCTGTTCCTCGAACTCGGCTTTTCCGTCGAGGAGGCGAAGCGCCTGCATGCCGCGTCGCAAAAGCAGATCAACGACACGCGGCTGCTCAAGGAGCAGCTCATGACAGAACTGTCCAGCTGGATCGAACAGCATCATTTGAAGCAGGCGGAAGCGGCCGAAGTTTTGATGGTGTCGCGCCCGCGTGTGTCCGACGTGGTCAACAAGAAGACCACCAAGTTCACCATCGACACCTTGGTGGAAATGTTGAGCCGGATCGGTAAGCCGGTCAGGTTGGCGGTTGGGTAACGCGCGCGGCGCGCGGGTCGCACGCTTTTGCGCGCGTTCATGCACGGCTTGCCGCTAACTGTCATTGCGTCTCGCCAGTTTTTACAGCCGGTGTTTATTGGGCCCCGCGCTCGTGTTGCCACAGCACATCGGTACCACCGTCCGCACGATTGAGCACCCGTGCGAGCACGAACAGCAGATCGGATAAACGGTTCACATACTGGCGCGGCGCGGCGTTGATCTCCTCCTGTTCGCCTAGCGTAACGATCGCCCGTTCGGCACGGCGGCACACGGTGCGGCTCACGTGAGCGAGCGCCGCCGCGCGCGAGCCGCCGGGCAGAATGAATTCCTTGAGCGGCGGCAAGCTGGCGTTGTAGTCGGCAAGCCAATCGTCGAGTTGGGCGAGGTGCCGGTCGGTAATCATCGTGTGGCCGGGAATGCAGAGTTCGCCGCCCAGGTCGAACAGATCGTGCTGAATCGCGATCAGCGCCACGCGCACCTTGTCGGGCAGCGTTTCGCAAAGCAGCACGCCGAGAGTCGAGTTGAGTTCGTCCACATCGCCGATCGCGGCGATCCGTGCGCTGTCCTTGCTTACGCGGCGGCCGTCGCCCAAGCCTGTGGTGCCGTCGTCGCCGGTGCGGGTGGCGATCTTGCTCAAGCGGTTACCCATGCTGTCTCCCATGCAATTCAGTGGCAATGCGTGCATGCGCGGCGGCCGGCCGGTTCCAGAACCGCTCATCGGCCACCGCGTTTATCCATATTGCGCGCATCGTGAAGTCGCCGCCATTATAGGAGCCCGAGCCGGCCCGAACGCCGGCCCATGGGCGATCGGCGTAAAATGAAGCGTATGCTGCAGAACCGCTTTGCCCCATAGATCAGGAGACATGCGTGAACCATCCCGTGCCGCCGGCCCCGCTGCGCCGGCCGTTTCCCGCCGAATTGCTGAGCGCGCTCAGGGCCGCTTTCGGCGAGCGCGTGTCGGTGGCTGAAGCCGTACGCGCCCATCATGGCCGCGACGAGTCGCCGTTCGATCCCCAACTGCCCGACGCGGTCGTTTTCGCCCGCACTACCGAAGACGTGCAGACCGTCGTCACGCTGTGCGGCCAGCATAACGTGCCGATCATTCCGTACGGCAACGGTTCGTCGCTCGAAGGACATTTGCTGGCGGTGCATGGCGGCGTCTCCATCGATCTGTCGGAAATGAACCGGGTCCTGTCGATCAACGCCGAAGACCTCACGGTCACCGTGGAACCGGGCATCTCGCGCAAGCAGTTGAACGAGGCACTGCGCGACACCGGCCTGTTCTTCCCGATCGACCCCGGCGCGGACGCGAGCATCGGCGGCATGTCGGCCACGCGAGCGTCGGGCACCAACGCCGTGCGCTACGGCACGATGCGCGAAAACGTACTCGGTCTGACCGTGGTGCTGGCCGACGGCCGCACCATCAAGACCGGCACGCGGGCACGCAAATCGTCCGCAGGGTACGACCTCACGCGCCTGTTTGTCGGCTCCGAGGGCACGCTCGGCGTGATCACGGAAATCACCGTGCGCCTGTATCCGCAACCGGAAGCCGTATCGGCCGCGGTTTGCGCGTTTCCGTCCATGGGCGACGCAGTGCGCGCCGTCATCGAAACGATCCAGATGGGCGTGCCGATCGCGCGTGTCGAGTTCGTCGACGCACTCGCCATCCGCTCGATCAACCGTCATTCGAATCTGACGCTGCAGGAAGCGCCCACATTGTTCTTCGAATTTCACGGCACGCAGGCGGGCGTGAAAGAGCAGGCGGAACTGGTGCAGGAAATCGCCGCGCAGAATTCGGGTGAAGGCTTCGAATGGGCCACCCGGCCGGAAGACCGCAGCCGTCTGTGGAACGCCCGTCACAATGCCTATTTCGCGATGCTGCAACTGAAGCCCGGTTGCCGCGCCGTGACCACCGACGTCTGCGTGCCGATCTCACGCCTCGCGGAATGCGTGCAGGAAACGGAACTGGACCTGAAAGCGTCGCCGTTGCCCTGCCCGATCGTCGGCCATGTCGGGGACGGCAATTTCCACGTGGTGATCCTGATCGATCCCGACAAGCCGGAAGAACTCGCCGAAGCCGAGCGCCTCAACCATCGGATCGTCCAACGCGCGCTGCGCATGGACGGCACCTGTACCGGCGAGCACGGCGTCGGACTGCACAAGATGGGCTTTCTGCTCGAGGAACACGGCGACGTCGCCGTCGACACGATGCGCTCGATCAAGCACGCCCTCGACCCACGCAACCTGATGAACCCCGGCAAGATTTTTAGCTGGGCGGCTTGACGGGTTGACGGGTTGACGGGTTGGCGGGCCCGGCCGTCGCGTGACGAGATGGCAACAGCAGTAACAACGGCAGCAGCGGCAGCAACCACGGCGGCACCCACGCCGCACAGCACCCCAGGCGAGACGCACGAGGAGACGAGCAACATGAACGCACCCGCTGAACTGACGGCAGAAGTACTCGCCCAGCGCCAGCGCGAAGTCGTGCAGGCGCTAATGGCCGTATTGCCGACCCACTGTCTGCTGTATCGGGAAGAGGACACCGTCGCTTACGAATGCGACGGCCTCGCCGCGTACCGGCGTCTGCCGCTCGCGGTCGCGTTGCCGGAAACGGAGTCGCAGGTGCAGCGCATCGTGCAGATCTGCCACCGTCTCGACGTGCCGATCGTGCCGCGCGGCGCGGGCACCGGTTTGTCGGGCGGCGCAATGCCGATCCGGCACGGCGTGGTGGTCTCGCTCGCCCGCTTCAGGAAAATCGTCGAAGTCGATTCCTACGCGCGAACCGCCACCGTGCAACCCGGCGTGCGCAATCTGTCGATCTCCGAAGCCGCCGCGCCGTACGGCTTGTACTACGCGCCGGACCCGTCGTCGCAGATTGCCTGCACGATCGGCGGCAACGTGTCGGAGAATTCCGGCGGCGTCCACTGCCTTAAATATGGCCTTACCGTGCACAACGTGCTGCGCGTGCGCGCGGTGACCATGGAAGGCGAGATCGTCGAATTCGGCTCGCTCGCGCCGGACGCGCCCGGTCTCGATCTGCTGGCGGTGCTGATCGGCAGCGAGGGGATGTTTGCGATCGTCACGGAAGTCACCGTCAAGCTGATCCCGAAACCGCAGTTGGCGCAGGTCATCATGGCCAGTTTCGACGACGTCGTGAAAGGCGGCGACGCGGTTGCCGGCATCATTGCCGCGGGCATCATCCCGGCGGGCCTGGAGATGATGGACAAGCCGGCCACGCGCGCCGTCGAGGAATTCGTCAAGGCCGGCTACGACCTCGACGCGGCGGCGATCCTGCTGTGCGAATCGGACGGCACGGTCGAAGAAGTCGCCGACGAAATCGTCCGCATGACCGCGGTGCTGCGTGAACAGGGCGCCACCCGCATCCAGATTTCGCGCTCGGAAAGCGAACGGCTGCGCTTCTGGTCCGGGCGCAAGAACGCGTTTCCCGCCGCCGGCCGCATTTCACCCGACTACTACTGCATGGACGGCACCGTGCCGCGCCGCAGTATCGGGCCGCTGCTGGCGCGCATCGAAGACATGGAGAAGAAGTACGGCTTGCGCTGTATCAACGTATTCCATGCTGGCGACGGCAATATGCATCCGCTGATCCTCTTCAACGGCAACGATCAGGACGAGTGGCACCGGGCCGAGGCGTTTGGTTGCGACATCCTCGAAGCCTGCGTGGAACTCGGTGGCACCGTGACCGGCGAGCATGGCGTCGGGATCGAGAAGATCAACTCGATGTGCGTGCAGTTCTCGCCCGAGGAGCGCGACACGTTCCACGCGGTCAAGCGGGCTTTCGACGCGCCCGGTTTGCTCAACCCCGACAAGGGCATTCCCACCCGGGCGCGCTGCGCGGAGTACGGCAAGATGCACGTGCGGGGCGGTTTGCTGCCCCACCCGGACCTGCCGCGTTTCTAGCGCCTGCGTCACAGAGAGCGTCACAGGGGGCGTAACCGAGGACACAACCCAAGGCCTAGCCCCAGACCAGCGCCGCGCCTGGCCTGCCACCGCGGCGCTTTCAACCCACTACCCTGATTACCCGATGCGGGTCCGCTCCTGGTTGCCAGCGAGCCCCCGCCCGGTACAATCGATCGAAACACAACGAAGCAGGACACCATGGAAGAGGACGACATCGTCGCCGTATGGTCGGAACGCGTGCGTTCCGCCAGCGCCGAGGGACGCGCGTTGCGCATCCGTGGCGGCGGCACCAAAGACTGGTACGGCCAGGCGCTGGAAGGTGACATCCTCGATACGCGCGCTTATCGCGGCATCATTGCTTACGATCCGGCGGAGCTGGTCATCACCGCGCGCGCGGGCACGCCCTTGCTGGAGATCGAAGCCGCGCTCGCCGAACATCATCAGATGCTCGCCTTCGAGCCACCGCATTTCGGGCCGCAGGCCACCTTCGGCGGCTGCATCGCGGCCGGCATCGCCGGGCCGCGCCGTCCTGCGGCCGGTGCGGCGCGCGACTTCGTGCTGGGCGCCGTGATCATGAACGGCCAGGGGCAGAAACTGCACTTTGGCGGCCAGGTCGTGAAGAACGTGGCCGGTTACGACGTCTCGCGTCTAATGGCGGGCTCGCTCGGCACGCTCGGCCTGATCCTCGAACTGTCGATCAAGGTCCTGCCGCTGCCGCAGGCCGAAACCACCCTCAAGTTCGACATGAACGGCACGGACGCGGTCCGCAAGCTCAACGAATGGGGCGGCCGGCCGTTGCCGATTACCGCGAGCGCATGGCGTCACGGCACGCTTGCCGTGCGCCTGGCCGGCGCGGAATCCGCGGTCAAGGCGGCGCGCACCGCGCTCGGCGGCGAAGTCGTCGACGCGGTCGAAGCGGAACGCTTCTGGGCCGGTCTGCGTGAACAAACCGACTCGTTCTTCGCGGCGATTCCGCCGAAAGCCGCGCTGTGGCGCCTGGCGTTACCGTCGATCACCGAGCCGCTGCAATTGCCCGGCGCGCAATTGATGGAATGGGGCGGCGGCCAGCGCTGGTGGATCACCGACACCGACGCGCAAACCGTGCGCATCAGCGCCAAGCAGGCCGGCGGCCACGCCACGATTTTCCGCACCGGCCTCGGTTACGACCGCGGCGCCGGGGTCTTCACGCCGCTCCCCACGCCGTTGATGAAAATCCATCGCGGCCTGAAAACCGCTTTCGACCCGGCCCGCATCTTCAATCGCGGCCGTCTCTACCCCGACTTCTGAGCGACGCGATGCAAACCAACCTCGCGGACTTCATTCGCAATACACCCGACGGCGACGAAGCCGACGCGATCCTGCGCAATTGCGTGCACTGCGGTTTCTGCACGGCCACCTGCCCCACCTATCAGATTCTCGGCGACGAACTCGACGGCCCGCGCGGGCGCATCTATCTGATCAAGCAGATGGTGGAAGGCGCGCCGGTCACGCGCAGCACCCAGGTTCACCTGGACCGCTGCCTGACCTGCCGTAATTGCGAAACGACCTGCCCGTCCGGCGTGCAATACGGCCGGCTGGTGGAAATCGGCCGCAAGATCACCGAGGAAAAAGTTACGCGACCGGCCGGTCAGCGGCTGGTGCGCCGGTTGCTCGCGAGCTTCGTGCCGAACAGCGCGCTGTTCACGCCGACCATGCGGATCGGCCAGCACTTCCGCGCGCTGCTGCCGAAGAAACTGCGCGACAAGGTGCCCGCGCGGCAACGTCCGCTCGAATGGCCGACGGCGAAGCACGAGCGCAAGATGCTGATGCTGGCAGGCTGCGTCCAACCGTCCATGATGCCGAACGTGAACATCGCGACCGCCCGTGTGCTCGACGCGCTCGGCGTGGAAACGCTGATTGCGCCGGACGCCGGCTGTTGCGGCGCGATCCGCCTGCATCTGGGCTACAACGACGAAGCGCTCGACGATCTGCGCGCCAACATCGACGCATGGTGGCCGTATGTCGAGCAGGGCGTGGAAGCGATCGTCATGAACGCGTCCGGCTGCGGCGCGACGGTCAAGGAATACGCGCACCTGCTGCGCGACGATCCGGCGTACGCGGAGAAGGCCGCCCGGATCGTGGCGTTGACGCGCGACATCGCGGAAATCCTGCCGGAGTTCGAGGAAGCACTGGTCGCCGTCACCCGCCGCCGCGCGGTGCATACGGTGGCGTTTCATCCGCCTTGCACGTTGCAGCATGGTCAGCAGGTGCGCGGCCGGGTCGAACACGTGCTCGCCGCACTCGGCGTCGACGTTCGGCTGCCCGCCGACAGTCATCTCTGCTGCGGTTCCGCCGGCACTTACTCGCTGACGCAACCCAAGCTCTCGTATGCGCTGCGCGACCAGAAGCTCGAACGATTGCAGGCGCAGGAGCCGCAGGTCATCGTGTCGGCGAACGTCGGCTGCATTGCGCATCTGCAAAGCGGCACGCAGACGCCGGTCGCGCACTGGATCGAACTGGTCGAACACATGCTGTCCGTATAATCGGGACATCGCCTTAACCGGTTTCAGCTTACGCGCCATGCCCGATCTGATTCACAACCTCGAAGCGGTGCAGCAGCGCATCGCCGCGGCCGCGCAGGTGGCCGAACGCGACCCGCGTTCGATCACCCTGCTCGCGGTGTCCAAGACCTTCCCTGCCGAAGACGTACGCGCCGCGCACGCCGCCGGCCAGCGCGCCTTCGGTGAAAACTACGTGCAGGAATCGCTGACCAAGATCGACACGCTCGCCGATCTGCGCGCGTCGCTCGAATGGCATTTCATCGGCCCGTTGCAGTCGAACAAGACGCGGCCGGTCGCCGAGCAATTCGACTGGGTGCATTCGGTCGACCGGCTGAAAATCGCGCAGCGGCTGTCGGAGCAGCGGCCCGATCATCTGCCGCCGCTGAACGTGTGCCTGCAGGTGAATATCAGCGGCGAGGCGTCGAAAAGCGGCGTGAGCGTGGCCGAGGCCGTGGAAGTCGCGCCCGCGATCGCCGCGCTGCCGAAGCTGAATTTGCGCGGCCTGATGGCGATTCCGGAGCCAGCCGGCAGCATCGACGATCAGCGTGTGCCGCATCGCCGGTTGCGCGAGTTGTTCGAGCGTTTGCGCGACGACGGACTCGAACTCGATACGTTGTCGATGGGCATGTCGAGCGACCTCGAAGCCGCGGTGCTCGAAGGCGCCACGATCGTGCGCGTCGGCACCGCGATTTTCGGCGCACGGGATTACTCCAACTGACTCGTGCAAGCCCTTTGACGATTCATTGGGCGCTGCACGGCACTACTCTTTAAACATCATGAAAATTGCTTTTATCGGCGGTGGCAATATGGCCGCCGCGTTGATCGGCGGTCTTATCAAGCGTGGCGTCGCGCCGGCCGACCTCTACGCGATCGATCCCAACGAAGCGACCCGCGAGCGCAATGAGCAGCAGTTCGGCATCAAGACCGGCGCGGCTGCCGATACTGCGCTCGCCGCGTACGACGCCGTCGTGCTGGCCGTGAAGCCGCAGATACTGAAGAGCGTCGCCGAAGGGCTGGCGCCGCATCTGAACGCGTCGCAACTGGTGGTCAGCATCGTCGCCGGGATTCGCATGGAAGACATGTCGCGCTGGCTTAACGGTCATGCGCGGGTCGTGCGGGTGATGCCGAATACGCCTGCGTTGATCGGCATGGGCGTGACCGGGTTGGTCGCCACCGCAAGCGTCGACCAAGCGGGTCGTGCGCTCGCGTCGCAGGTGCTGGGCGCGGTCGGCGAAACGGTCTGGTTCGACGACGAAGCGAAGATCGACGCGGTCACCGCGATCTCGGGCAGCGGGCCGGCCTATGTGTTCTATTTCATTGAGGCGCTGCAGGAAGCCGCGCGCCAGCTCGGCATGGATGAAGCGCAAGGCCGCGCGCTCGCTGTCGCCACTTTCACCGGCGCGGCGCAACTGGCGGCGAATTCCGACGAAGCGCCGAGCCTGTTGCGCGAACGGGTGACGTCGAAAGGCGGTACGACGGCGGCGGCGCTGGCATCGTTCGACGCCAGCGGAATCAAGGACGCGATCGTACGCGGCGTACTCGCCGCCGACGCGCGCGCCAAGGAAATGGGCGGCGAGTTCGGCAAGCTGTAAGCGCAGCGAGGTGTCGGAAAGGATGTTGTAGCGGGTCAACGCCCCGGTTCACGCTGGGGCGTTGTCAACCACGCCGGAACGAAGCGTAAAGCGCGACCCGCCGATTCGAGCCGCTGCGGCCTGTGCGCCGCCAAACCGGAGCCGCCGGTGCGACGCCGGCGCCGAACACCTAGAACGAGGCCGCCGCGTAGTGCGCGGCAATGCCCACGAACAGCACGCCGCCGAGCCAGTTGTTGTGCCTGAAGGCCGCGAAGCACGCCATCCGCTCGCGATGGCGGATCAGCCTGTAGTGATAGATCGCGCAGCCCAAGGCCGCCGCCCATCCCAGCCAGTACAACCAGCCGAACCCCAGCTTCACGCCGACGCCGACGTAGATCCCCAACGTCACCGCGTAGCACAGCATGATCGCGGCCACGTCGAAGCGGCCGAAGGTCAGCGCCGAAGTACGAATGCCGATCTTGATGTCGTCGTCACGATCCACCATCGCATACTCGGTGTCGTACGCGACCGACCAGAACACGTTGGCGAGCAGCATCACCCACGCGAGCAACGGCACGTGGCCCTGCACGGCGGCGAACGCCATCGGGATACCGAAGCCGAACGCGATGCCGAGATACGCCTGGGGAATCGCCAGAAACCGCTTGGTGAACGGATACGAACCCGCGACGAACAACGCCGCCACGGAAAGCTCTTTAGTCAGCGCGTTGAGCGGCAGAATCAGCAGGAACGCGATCAACGACAACCCGGCCGCCACGGCCACCGCTTCCCACGCCTTGATCTTGCCCGACGTGACCGGACGGTTTTCAGTGCGCTTCACATGACGATCGAAATCGCGGTCCGCATAGTCGTTGATCGCGCAACCGGCCGAGCGCATCAGCACGGTGCCGACGCAGAAGATCACCAGCAGCGGCCACGTCGGATGGCCGTCCGAAGCGATCCACAACGCGTTGAGCGTCGGCCACAGCAGCAGCACCGTGCCGATCGGCTTGTCCATCCGGACGAGGCGCAGAAACAGGGGAAGTCGGGCGAACATGGGTCGATTCGGTGAAGGGCGAGAACGGTGCCGCTATTTTACGGGATGCGCAATGCGAGCCGCTGCCAGTCGGGCCGGACTGCTTTATGAAACTGCAGCGAAAACCGTTGCCGCAAAAAACAAAGCCTCCCAAACGGAGGCTTTGTTTTTATTCAAGCTCGACGACAACGCACGAACTCAATGTGAAGCGTTGGCCGTACGTAATCAAGCCAGCATCGAACGCAGCATCCACGCGGTCTTTTCGTGCGTTTGCATGCGTTGCGTCAGCAGGTCGGCGGTCGGCTCGTCGTTCGCGGCTTCCGTCGACGGGAAAATCGCGCGCGCGGTGCGCACCACGGCTTCCTGGCCTTCCACCAGCTGGCGGATCATTTCTTCAGCAGCCGGCACGCCGTCCGCTTCCGGAATCGACGACAGCTTGGCGAATTCCTTATAGCTGCCCGGCGCATGCACGCCCAGCGCGCGAATCCGTTCAGCGATCGAATCGACCGCCAGCGCGAGCTCGTTGTACTGCGTTTCGAACATCAGGTGCAGCGTGTTGAACATCGGACCCGTCACGTTCCAGTGGAAGTTGTGAGTCTTCAGATAGAGCGTGTAGGTGTCGGCGAGCAGACGCGACAAACCTTCGGCGATCTTCTTGCGATCCTTGTCGGTGATACCGATATTGACGTGCTGTACGGCTTCTTTCTTGGCCATGATGACTCCTTTGAAGAGTGATACGAACCGGTCGGCATAGTGACGATCTGCCAATGGCGAACCCGGCAAACCCGGCACTTCGAACGCCCGACAGTTTAGCGTAGAAAACTGCCGCGTTCGTGTGACGCGTGGTCGCCTGCCGCACCCACGGCCACGCCGCGATCAACCGCCGAGCGCGTGTTGCAGCGCTTGCGAGACGAGCACCGCGAGTCCGCTCGAGACGATCGCGAAACCCAGCGCGCGCCGCAGCATGGCTGCCTGTTGCACGGCCTGTTGCCGCTGTCCGCCGCGCGCGGCGGGCGAGCCACCGATGGTGGCCATCATCATCTGGATCATGATCGTGCTCCGTCGATTCGTAGTCGATTCGTATCGTTTCCGGCGGGACGCCCATGCGCCCCGCCGTTGCTGCATCACTTCAATCAAGCTTGCCCGCTTACTTCTTGCGGCTTTCCGCGAGCTCCGCCAGCGCGGCGATCACGCCTTCCGCGTAAGCCGGGTCGGCCCGGCGGAAATGCTCGATCTGACGCGCGACGATCTCCTGCGGCACACCGTCGATATGACGCGCGATGTTGCCGAACAGACGCTGACGCTGCGCCGCGTCGAAGAGCGCGAACAGCATGCCCGGCTGCGTGTAGTAGTCGCCGTCCTGACGATGATCGTAGCGATCCACCGCGCCGGCCGCGAGCGGCGGTTCCGCCGCGTTCACGTCTTGCGCGAAGTCGCCGAAACGATTCGGCTCGTAATTCACGTTACCGCCGAGGTTGCCGTCCGTGCGCATCGCGCCGTCGCGATGGAACGAATGCGGGCTCGGCACGCGCGACGCGTTCACCGGAATCTGATGGTGATTGATCCCAAGGCGATAACGCTGGGTGTCGCCGTACGAGAACAAGCGGCCCTGCAACAGACGATCCGGCGAGAAACCGATGCCCGGCACCACGTTGGCCGGCGTGAACGCCGCCTGTTCCACGTCCGCGAAATAATTGGCCGCGTTGCGGTTCAACTCGATCGTGCCCACGTCGATCAGCGGATAGTCCTTCTGCGACCACACCTTCGTGACGTCGAACGGATTGAAGCGGTAGGTGGCGGCTTCCGCTTCCGGCATCACCTGGATCGCGAAACGCCACGTCGGGAAGTTGCCCGCGTCGATGTTGCCGATCAGATCGCGTTGTGCGCTTTCACGGTCTTGCGCGACCACCTGCGCCGCTTCGGCATCGGTGAAATTTTCAACGCCTTGCTGCGACTTGAAGTGGAACTTCACCCAGAACCGCTCGTTGTTCGCGTTGATGAACGAGTACGTGTGCGAACCGAAACCGTGCATGGTCCGGAAGTTTTGCGGAATACCACGGTCGCTCATCAGAATCGTCACCTGATGTAACGACTCCGGATGACGCGACCAGAAATCCCAGGCCGCGACATTGCTGCGCATGTTCGTGTACGGATCGCGCTTCTGCGTGTGGATGAAGTCCGGAAACTTCAGCGGATCGCGGATAAAGAACACCGGCGTGTTGTTGCCGACCACGTCCCAGTTGCCCTCTTCGGTGTAGAACTTGATCGAGAAACCGCGAACGTCGCGTTCCGCATCGGCCGCGCCGCGTTCGCCGGCCACCGTCGAAAAGCGCATGAAAAGCGGCGTGTCCTTGCCGACTTCGGCGAACACCTTGGCCTTCGTGAAGCGGGAAATGTCGTGCGTGACTTTCAGCGTGCCGAATGCGCCCGAGCCTTTGGCATGAACGCGGCGCTCGGGGATCACTTCGCGATCGAAGTGAGCGAGCTTTTCGAGCAGCCAGACGTCTTGCAACATGACCGGACCGCGCGCGCCGGCGGTCATCGAATTCTGGTTGTCGGCAATGGGGGCGCCGGCGGCGTTGGTGAGCTTACTTTCGGACATGCGTGACTCCTGATGAGCTTTTATCGAAACTGAATGTGGGGGAGAGGCGCGGCACACGAATGCCGGAAAACCGAGACGTCAGGCGGACAGCGCGCGATCGACCAGCAGGGACAGCGCAACGGTTCGAATGCTCTGCACCGACGCGGCAAAAGTGCTGATAGCGGCGTCAGCCGATTGAGCATTGAGAGTCGGGTCTTGCTGCGGGTTCGATGACGACATGCTTTCCTCCGGGGTCTTATGGGATCGGGCGATCCATGGAGGAAACTATAACAATGCTATCGAATTGACGTGTTTGATTAATTTTATCTATTCGATAGCGAGGGCGGCGAGCGCCGCCCCTTGACGTCTCGCGCCGTCCATTCAGTTCACGGCGACGGGCAATTCCAGTTTCTTGACGCCCGGCAGGTCGCAGGCGTTGATCGCGTCGCAAATGGCGTCGATAGCCGGCATGCGCGTGAAGCTCTTGCGCCAGGCGAGCACGACGCGGCGATCCGGCACGGGTTCGTCGAACGCGACGTAGCTGAGCAGGCCCGCGTCGATCCCGCCGGCATGTGGCTTGACCTCGTGCACCGACATGCGCGGCAGCACGGTAATGCCAACGCCGCTCGCCACCATATGCCGAATGGTCTCCAGCGAGGAGCCTTCGAACGTCTTCTGGATGCCGTCCGCATTCTGCGAGAACCGCATCAACTCCGGGCAGACGCCCAGCACGTGGTCGCGGAAGCAGTGACCGCTGCCAAGCAGCAGCATGGTTTCCTGTTTCAGATCGTCGGCGTCGATTTTCGCGCGGTTTTCCCACGCATGGCCGGACGGCAGCGCGACGACGAACGGCTCGTCGTACAGCGGGCGCAGCATCAGGCCGGTTTCCGGGAACGGCAGCGCCATGATCGCGACGTCGATCTCCCCCTGCTTGAGCAGTTCGATCAGCTTGAGCGTGTAATTTTCCTGCAGCATCAGCGGCATCTGCGGGACGCGCTTGATCATCTGCTTGACCAGCGTGGGCAACAGATACGGCCCGATCGTATAGATCACGCCAAGGCGCAGCGGCCCGACCAGCGGGTCTTTGCCCTGCTTGGCGATTTCCTTGATGGCGAGGGTTTGCTCCAGAACGCGCTGAGCTTGCGTGACGATCTGTTCGCCGATCGGCGTGACGCTGACCTCGCTGGTGCCGCGCTCGAAGATCTGGACGTTCAGTTCGTCCTCCAGCTTCTTGATGGCCACCGACAAGGTCGGCTGGCTAACGAAACATGCCTCGGCGGCCCGGCCGAAGTGCCGCTCGCGGGCCACCGCGACGATGTATTTCAGTTCGGTGAGCGTCATTGGGGGATCAATCAGTGCGGTGAGTTCGATAGGTTCTAGTTATACACCCTATGGGGTCGGTTCGCCAACCTCTTTGGATTGCCGGGCTGGGCGGCGCGCCTGATTGAAGGCAAACTCGCGTGATTCACCGTACCTACTTTTTTCACTCGACCCGCAGGAGACACCCGATGATGAGGCGAATCGTTGCCCTCGCTATTCTTTCCGCCGTACACCTTCATGCGATGGCCGCATCCGAACCGGCCGTCGAGGCCAAAAACGGCATGGTCGTTTCGTCGCAGAATCTCGCCTCCGAAATCGGTATCGCGATGCTGAAACAAGGCGGCAACGCGGTCGACGCCGCCGTCGCCGTGGGCTACGCGCAGGCCGTGACCAATCCGTGTTGCGGCAATATCGGCGGTGGCGGCTTCATGACGCTGCATCTCGCGGACGGTCAGGATCGCTTCATCAACTTCCGCGAAACCGCGCCGGCCGCGGCCAGCGCGAACATGTATCTGGACGCCGACGGCAAAGTGCGGCCCGGTGAGAGCCTGTACGGCTATCGCGCGGTGGGCGTGCCCGGCACGGTTGCGGGTCTCGATCTCGCGCAACGCAAATACGGCAAGCTGACGCGTCAGCAGGTCATGGCGCCGGCCATCAAGCTGGCGCGCGAAGGCTTCATTCTGACCCGCGCGGACACCGACATTCTCGACACCACGGTGCAACGCTTTCGCACCGATCCGGACGCCGCGCGAATCTTCCTGCGTCGCGACGGCACACCGCTGCAGCCGGGCGACCGTCTGGTGCAGCGCGATCTCGCCAGGACGCTGGAAGACATCGCCCGTCGCGGCCCCGACGCGTTCTATCGCGGACGCATTCCGCAGATCGTCGAAGCCGCGTCGAGCAAGAGCGGCGGCCTGATCACCGCCGCGGATTTCGCCGCCTACAAGGCCGAAGATACCGAGCCGCTGAAGTGCAACTATCGCGGCTACGATTTCATCTCCGCGCCGCCGCCGAGCTCGGGGGGCGTCACGCTCTGCGAGACGCTGAACATTCTCGAAGGCTATGACATGCGCGGCCTCGGCTTCCACTCGGCCGCCTCCGTGCACTACATGACCGAGGCCATGCGTCACGCGTACCTCGATCGCAATACGCTGCTCGGCGATCCGGCGTTCATCAAGAACCCGGTCGACAAGTTGCTGAGCAAGGACTACGCGGCGAGTATCCGCACCTTGATTACCGCCGACACCGCGACGCCATCGAAAGACGTGCAACCGGGTTACGGCGTACACGAGAAGCCGGAAACCACCCACTACTCGATCATCGACAAGGCCGGCAACGCGGTATCGACCACTTATACGGTCAACGGCCGCTTCGGCGCCGTCGTGATCGCGCCGGGCACGGGCTTCTTCCTGAACGACGAGATGGACGATTTCACCGTCAAGGTCGGCGTGCAGAATCTGTTCGGGCTGGTACAGGGTTCGCGTAACTCGATCGCACCGGGCAAGCGTCCGTTGTCGTCGATGGCGCCCACGGTCGTGACGAAAGACGGCAAGGTCTTCATGGTGCTGGGCTCGCCGGGCGGCTCGCGGATCATCACGATCACGCTGCAAACGGCGCTCAACGTGATCGACTACGGCATGGTGCCGCAAGACGCGGTCGACGCGCCGCGGATTCATCACCAGTGGCTGCCGGACGAGGTGGACTACGAGACGCAGGGTTTGTCGCCGGATACGCTGAAAATCCTGCAGCAGATGGGCTACAAAATGGTCGAGCAGACGCCATGGGGCGCGGCGGAGTTGATCATGGCGGGGTTGCCGGGAACCGAAGCGGCGAGCCGGGTGAGCTCGGGCAACGACTCGTCGGTGTCGGGCCAGGTTCGGCAGGGCTTCTTTTATGGGTCGAACGATCCGCGACGCCCGGCGGGGTCGGCGGTCGGATATTGATGCGTTGAAACGCTAAAAACCCCGGAAGAAGCGCATGCTTTTCCCGGGGTTTTTCTTTTTGCTCCTGCGCTCCGCAGACCTGCCGGCGTCACGCTTTCAGGTACTGCTCCCGCGCGCCGAGCCAGCGGGCCAGGTGTTGCATCACGACGTCCGGGTACTTGTCGAGCAACGCCGCCGCCGCTTCGCGCGCGGGCTCGATGAGCCACTGATCGTTCTGGAGATCCGCGAATCGCAGCATCGCCGCGCCCGATTGCCGCGCACCTAAAAACTCTCCCGGTCCGCGAATCTCGAGATCGCGGCGAGCGATTTCGAAGCCGTCGGTCGTCTCACGCATGGTCTGCAGGCGTGCGCGCGCCGTCATCGACAAGGGACCGGTATAAAGCAGCACGCAAACCGACGCCGCACTGCCGCGCCCGACTCGTCCGCGCAACTGGTGCAATTGAGCGAGACCAAACCGCTCCGCGTGTTCGATCACCATCAGCGACGCATTCGGCACGTCGACGCCCACTTCGATCACCGTCGTCGCGACCAGCAACTGCACTTCGTTGCGCGTGAACTCGTCCATCACCGCGGCTTTCTCGGCCGGCGCCAGGCGTCCATGCACGAGGCCGACCTTCAATTCGGGCAACGCGGCGATCAGCGTTTCGTAGGTTTCCACGGCGGTCTGCAATTGCAGCGTCTCGCTTTCCTCGATCAGCGGACACACCCAATACACCTGACGCCCCGTCAGCGCCGCTTCGCGCACGCGGCCGATCACCTCCTCGCGGCGCGCGTCGGACACCAGCTTGGTCAGAATCGGCGTGCGCCCGGGCGGCAATTCGTCGATGGTCGACACGTCGAGATCGGCGTAATAGGTCATGGCGAGCGTGCGCGGAATCGGCGTAGCGGACATCATCAGTTGATGCGGCTGGAAATCGCGCGCGCCGTCGGCGGCTTTCTGCGCCTTGGCGCGCAACGCCAGCCGTTGCGCCACGCCGAATCGGTGCTGCTCGTCGACGATCACGAGGCCGAGGCGCGCGAACTCGACCGCGTCCTGAATGATCGCGTGCGTGCCGATCACGAGTTGCGCGGTGCCGAGCGCGGCGGCTTCGATTGCGGCGCGTTTTTCCTTGGTCTTCAAACTGCCCGCGAGCCACGCGACGCTCACGCCGAGCGGCTCCAGCCAGCCGCGCAATTTGCGCGCGTGCTGCTCGGCGAGGATTTCGGTCGGCGCCATCAGCGCGGCCTGGTAGCCGGCGTCGATCGCCTGCGCGGCCGCCAACGCGGCGACGATCGTCTTGCCGCTGCCGACGTCGCCCTGCAATAGCCGCTGCATCGGATGCGGCTGCGTCAGATCGAGCGCGATCTCGCCGCCCACGCGTTCCTGCGCGGCCGTCAGCGAAAACGGCAGCGCCTTCAGCAAACGCGCGACCAGCGCGGACTCGTCGCCGAGCTTGCGACGCGGCATGGCGGGCGCGGCACGCGTGCGGCGCTCGTCGTGTGCCCGTTTGAGCGACATCTGCTGCGCGAGCAGTTCCTCGAACTTGATGCGGACCCACGCCGGATGCGTGCCGTCGATCAGCGCGGTCTCGTCCGACTGCACGCCCGGATGATGCAGCGTGCGCACCGCGTCCATCAGCGTCGGCACGCCGAGCGGCCGCATGTAGGTCTGCGCGATCGGCTCGGGCAGCAATTCGGGCAACGCGGTGCGCGACAACGCGTTGTCGATCGATTTGCGCAGATAGGCTTGCGTCACGCCCGCGGTGCTCGGGTAGACGGGCGTGAGCGCCTGCGGCAGCGGCGTGTCTTCGTCGACCACGCGCACCGCCGGATGCACCATCTCCATGCCGAAGAAACCGCCGCGAACGTCGCCGCGCACCCGCAAGCGCGCGCCGATCGCCATCTGCTTGACCTGCGAGCCGTAGAAATTCAGGAAGCGCAGCACGAGTTGGTCGCCGTGATCGTCGTGCAGTTTCACCAGCAACTGCCGACGCGGGCGATAGGCGATCTCGTTGTCGAACACCACGCCTTCGGTTTGCGAGATGCCGCCCGGCAGCAAGTGGCCGATTGGGGTCAACTGGGTCTCGTCCTCGTAGCGCATCGGCAGATGCAGCACGAGGTCGATGTCGCGTGTGAGGCCGAGTTTGGCGAGCTTGTCGGCAGTTTTTTCGGCCGGCTTGGGCGTGGACTTGCCGGCAGGTTTGGCGGTGGACTTGCCTGCGGGTTTAGTTGCGGACTTCAAGGCGGATTTGCCGGCCGGCCGGTCGCCGAAGATGGAGTCCGGTTTATCAGCGGCCTGGGCGCCGGGCGTGTCGCCTTCGTGCGCGGCTCTGTCGCTGTTCAGCGTGACGCCCGCGCTATCCTCGCCCGTCTGCGCTACCGCCTTGCCGCGCGACACGCGGCGCCTGGGTTCGGCGCTCGCTTCGTCGGTGTTTTGGGGCAATCGGCGGTCGGACAAAGGCATGGGCTGCTTCGCAAGTACAATATCGGCTGTCAAAGGGTAACGCCGCCATACAGCGCGCGGGCTCGCGGGCCGCTCTGGCGTCCCGCAATCATAGCCGCCCGGCTCCGGCTTCGGCTCAATTCAGTCTCAATTCGCTTCCAGTCGTTCGCATGTTTACGCTTTCCGATTTCGATTTCGATCTGCCGCCCGAGCTGATCGCGCAAGTCGCGCTGCCCGAGCGCAGCGCCAGCCGTCTGCTCGAAGTGGACAACACGGCCGACGCCGACCACGCACGTCTGGTCGATCGCCGCTTCGCCGAATTGCCCGAGTGCATCGCGCCGGGCGACCTGCTGGTCTTCAACGACACCAAAGTGCTGAAGGCGCGTTTTCTCGGCCAGAAGGCCAGTGGCGGCAAGGTCGAAGTGCTGGTGGAACGCCTCACCGGCGAGCGCACGGCGCTCGCGCAGATTCGCGCGAGCAAGAGCCCGCAGCCGGGCACCACGATCCGTCTTGCCGACGCATTCGACGTCACCCTCGGCGAGCGCGTCGAGCCGTTCTACACGCTGCATTTCCCGGACGACTGCCTGACGCTGATCGAGCAGTTCGGCCGCTTGCCGCTGCCGCCGTACATCGAGCACGACCCCGATTCGACCGACGAGACCCGCTATCAAACCGTGTTCGCGCAGAACCCGGGCGCGGTCGCGGCGCCCACCGCCGGCCTGCATTTCGACAACGCGCTGCTCGCGCGCCTCGACGCTCACGGCGTGGAACGCGCGACGCTGACGCTGCACGTCGGCGCCGGCACGTTCCAGCCGGTGCGCGTGGAGAACCTGGCCGAGCACAAGATGCATAGCGAGTGGTACCACCTGCCGCAGTCGCTCGCCGACAAGATCGCGGCGACGCGGGCGCGCGGCAACCGCGTGATCGCCGTGGGCACCACCTCGATGCGCGCGCTCGAAGCCGCCGCCCGCGACGCCGCCGTCGCCGGCCGGCCGCTCGGCGCGGCCAGCACGGAAACCGACATCTTCATCACACCGGGTTACCCGTTCCGCGTGGTCGACCGGCTGGTGACCAATTTTCATTTGCCGAAGTCGACGTTGCTGATGCTGGTGTCGGCGTTTTCGGGCGTGGAGACGATTCGCGCGGCGTATCGTCACGCGATCGAGCAGCGTTACCGCTTTTTCAGTTACGGCGACGCGATGCTGCTGACGCGGCGCGACCCGACGGCCGAGACGAGCTAGCGCTGCCTGGCTGTCTTCAAGTCGCTTCAAGAGTTTTTGTAGTTCCCTACGCCGCAGCGATTCTTCCGGTGGCATTCATCTATTTGCGCCGGACTGTTTTCCGGTAGCAACAGGAGTTTATTCATGACCGACGGTCATCAGTCGCACGGCGCGACCTTCGAGCGCCCGGAAAACGGCCTCAAATTCGAACTGCTCGGCACCGACGGCCAGGCCCGCCGCGGCCGCGTCACGCTGAATCACGGCGTGGTCGAAACGCCGATTTTCATGCCGGTCGGCACTTACGGCACGGTGAAGGCGGTCCAGCCGCGCGAGTTGGAGGAAATGCACGCGCAGATCATCCTCGGCAACACGTTTCACCTGTGGCTGCGCCCGGGGCTCGAAACGATCGAAGCGCACGGCGGCCTGCACAGCTTCATGGGCTGGAAAAAACCGATCCTGACGGACTCCGGCGGGTTTCAGGTGTTTTCGCTCGGCGATCTGCGAAAGATCACCGAAGATGGCGTCACGTTTGCGTCGCCGATCAACGGCGACAAGCTCTTCCTGTCGCCGGAAGTGTCGATGCAGATCCAGAAGGTGCTGAACTCGGACATCGTCATGCAGTTCGACGAATGCACGCCGTACGCCACCCATAACGTGCCCACTTCGCACCAGGAAGCCGCCGACTCGATGCGCATGTCGATGCGCTGGGCCCAGCGCTCGATCGACGAATTCAAGCGCCTCGGCAATCCGAACGCGTTGTTCGGCATCGTCCAGGGCGGCATGTTCGAAGATTTGCGCGACGAATCGCTGGCGGGTCTCGCGGAGAAGGATTTCCACGGTCTCGCGATCGGCGGTCTGTCGGTCGGCGAACCGAAAGAAGACATGATGCGCGTGCTGAACCACATCGGCCCGAAGCTGCCGGCCGACAAGCCGCACTACCTGATGGGCGTCGGCACGCCGGAAGACCTGGTGGCGGGCGTCGCCGCCGGCGTCGACATGTTCGACTGCGTGATGCCGACCCGCAACGCGCGCAACGGCTGGCTATTCACACGTTTCGGCGACGTCAAGATCCGCAACGCGGCGCACAAGAATTCGCTGCGCCCGCTCGACGAACAATGCGGCTGCTACACCTGCCGCAATTTCACGCGCGGCTACCTGCACCATCTGCATCGTGTCGGGGAAATCCTCGGTGCGCAGTTGAACACGATCCACAACCTGCATTACTACCTCGAACTGATGCAGGAAATCCGCGACTCGATCGACGCGAAAATGTTCGAGCCGTTCCGCAAACGCTTCCACGAGAACCGTGCGCGCGGCGTCGAGCAGGCGCCCTGAGGTTGAGCCGGCTGCGGATTCTCCCGAAGAATCCGTCGGCACGGCACGGAAAACCTTACAATCAACTTTCGTCGACGCTCGAAAAAGGCTTTAAACGGTTGATCGCAAAGCCGATTCGCCGCGCCGACCCACGTCAGGCGGATGGTAGAATAACCGGCTGATTTTTTTGATCGTTTTGATTTATAACGGAGAGACCAACGTGTCGTTCATTTCCAATGCCTTCGCCCAAGGCACAGCAACAGGTGGCATTGAATCGAACCTGATGAGCTTCCTGCCGCTGATCCTGATGTTCGGCGTGCTGTACTTCATCATGATTCGCCCGCAAATGAAGCGTCAGAAGGAACATCGCAACATGCTCGCTGCGATGGCCAAGGGCGACGAAGTGGTGACGAACGGCGGCATCGTGGGCAAAGTCACCAAGGTGGGTGAAGCTTACGTCGGCGTCGAAATCTCGGAAGGCACGGAAATCACCGTGCAAAAGGCGTCGGTAACGACGATTCTCCCGAAGGGCACGATCAAGTCGCTGTAAGGCCTGCTCTCTCGCGTCCGGCGCGGCCTCGCCGGCGATCCATGCCAACCGCTGAATCGCCCGCGCTCATCGCCGGACGCATCGCTTCCAAGCCAACCTTCCCGTTGGACCACTCATGAATCGTTACCCCCTCTGGAAATACGCCGTGATGCTGGTGGCTCTGGTCATCGGCCTCGTGTACACGCTGCCCAACCTGTTCGGCGAAGCGCCGGCGGTGCAGGTGTCGAGCGGCAAGGCAACGGTGAAGCTCGACTCGACCACGCTGTCGGCTGTCGAAGCCGCGCTCGCCGCAAATCAGATCAAGCCTGACGACGTCACGTTCGACAACTCGTCGACCAACGCGAACATTCGCGTGCGTCTGCCGGACACCGACACGCAACTGCGCGTGAAGGACCTGCTGCAAAAGTCGCTGAACGCCGACCCGACCGACCCGCAATTCGTCGTCGCGCTGAATCTGCAAAGCGCGTCGCCGCACTGGCTGACCGCCCTGCATGCGTTGCCGATGTACCTCGGTCTCGATCTGCGCGGCGGGGTGCACTTCCTGTTGCAAGTCGACATGGCCGGTGCGCTGAACAAGAAGCTCGACTCCGACGCGTCCGACGCACGCACGCTGCTGCGCGACAACAACATCCGCGACGGCGGTGTGAACCGCGTGAACCAGACGGTGGTGATCAATTTCGCCGACCAGGCCACGGCGGACGCCGCGCTCAAGCAACTGAGCCGCGGTATCGGCGAACTCCAGTGGGCCTCGCAAACCGGCACCGACGGTAGCGTGCAACTGGTCGGCACGTTCACGCCGGCCGTGCAGAAAACGGTGCAGGACGCCGCGCTCAAGCAGAACATCACCACGCTGCATAACCGCGTGAACGAACTCGGCGTGGCCGAGCCGGTGATCCAGCAGCAAGGCGCCGACCGCATCGTGGTCGAACTGCCGGGCGTGCAGGACACAGCGAAGGCGAAGGACATCATCGGCCGTACGGCAACGCTCGAAGCGCGTCTGGCCGATCCGGTCAACACGCATCCGCAACCGGGCGACCCCGTGCCGCCGGGCGACGAGCTGTTCACGCAAGGCAACCAGACGCCGGTGCTGCTGCGCAAGCAGATCATCTTCACCGGCGACCGGATTATCGACGCGTCGGCAGGTTTCGACGAGCATCAGCGTCCGTCCGTCAACATCCGTCTGGATTCGGCGGGTGGCCGCGCGGTGCGTAGCGTGTCGCGCGATAACATCGGCAAGCCGATGGCCATGGTGCTGTTCGAAAAGGGCAAGGGCGAAGTGCTGACGGTGGCGACCATCCAGTCGGAACTGGGCGACCGCTTCCAGATCACCGGCCAGGCCACGCCGCAAGGCGCCGCCGACCTCGCGCTGTTGCTGCGCGCCGGTTCGCTGGCCGCGCCGATGGACATCATCGAAGAACGCACCATCGGCCCGAGCCTCGGCGCGGACAACATCAAGAAGGGCTTCCACTCCGTCGTGTGGGGCTTCGCGGCAATCGCCGTCTTCATGATCGCGTACTACATGCTGTTCGGCGTGATCTCGGTGATCGGCCTGTCGGTCAACCTGCTGCTGCTGATCGCGGTGCTGTCCATGCTGCAAGCCACGCTCACCTTGCCGGGTATCGCCGCTATCGCGCTCGCGCTCGGTATGGCGATCGACTCGAACGTGCTGATCAACGAGCGCGTGCGCGAAGAACTGCGCCACGGCGCGCCGCCGCAACTGGCTATTCAGAACGGCTACGCGCACGCCTGGGCGACGATTCTCGACTCGAACGTCACCACGCTGATCGCCGGCCTCGCGCTGCTCGCCTTCGGCTCCGGCCCGGTGCGCGGCTTCGCGATGGTCCACTGTATCGGCATCTTGACGTCGATGTTCTCGGCCGTGTTCTTCTCGCGCGGTCTCGTGAACCTGTGGTACGGCGGCAAGAAGAAGCTGAAGTCGCTGGCCATCGGTCAGGTGTGGCGTCCGGAAACGGCGCCCGCGGGCGCTTACCTCGGTAACGAAGACGCCGACACCGACACCGCGCAAGCCGTCGCCGCCGTGACCGCCAGGCCCAAGGGCAAGGCGGCCGCAGCCCAGGCACGCGCAGCCGGCAAGCCGACGGTGCGCCGCCGCAATGCGGACGCTTCGAACGCGACGCAGAACACGCCGCAGAAACCGGGTTCATCCCGCTGAGTCCCGGAGAACTAGACCATGGAATTTTTCCGTTTTCGCAAAGACGTTCCGTTCATGCAGCGTGCGTTGATCTTCAACGCGATCTCGCTGCTGACGTTCGTTGCCGCTGTATTTTTCCTGCTGCATCGCGGGCTGCATCTGTCGGTGGAATTCACCGGCGGTACAGTCGTCGAAGTGCAGTATCCGGGCGCGGCACCCTTGGAACCCGTGCGCGCCAGTCTGGCCAGGCTCGGTTATGCCGACGCGCAGGTGCAGAACTTCGGCACCTCGCGCGACGTGCTGATCCGTCTGCCGCTCAAGCAGGGCTTCACGTCCGCGCAACAGAGCGATCAGGTGATGGGCGCGCTGAAAACCGACACGCCTGACGTGCAGTTGCAGCGCGTCGAGTTCGTCGGTCCGCAGGTCGGCAAGGAACTCGCCACCGACGGCCTGCTCGCGCTCGCGTGCGTGGTGGTCGGCATCGTGATCTACCTGTCGTTCCGCTTCGAATGGAAGTACGCCATCGCCGGCGTGATCGCGAACTTGCACGACGTGATCATCATTCTCGGCTTCTTCGCGTTCTTCCAGTGGGAGTTCTCGCTGTCGGTGCTGGCTGCGGTGCTTGCCGTGCTCGGTTACTCGGTGAACGAATCGGTGGTTATTTTCGACCGGATTCGCGAGACCTTCCGCCGCGAACGCAAAATGACCGTGATCGAAGTGATCAACCACGCGATCACCAGCACGATGTCGCGAACCATCATCACGCACGGTTGTACGCAGATGATGGTGCTGTCGATGTTCCTGTTCGGCGGCCCGACGCTGCACTACTTCGCCCTCGCGCTGACGGTCGGTATTCTGTTCGGTATCTACTCGTCGGTGTTCGTCGCCGCGGCGCTCGCCATGTGGTTCGGCGTGAAGCGCGAAGACCTGCTGAAGGACAAGAAGGAACGCACCGATCCGAACGACCCGAACGCGGGTGCGCAGGTTTGATCGGGTTGTCGTTGTAAAGCTGAAGTACAAAGCAGAAGGCCGGTTCTCGCGAACCGGCCTTTTTCGTTTACCGCGCTGGGGTTGTCGATCGTGCCGATCGTGCCGATCGCGACGCCATCGCTCTAGCGGAAACCCAGCTTGCGACGCGCCGCCATCAATGCCACCAGGCTGATCGCCGCGGCAAAAATCATGTAGAAGCTAGGGGCCGTCTTCGACCCCGTCACGCTGATCAGCCACGCGATGATGAACGGTCCAAAGCCGCCGAAGATCGTCACCGCAACGTTATAAGCCAGCGACATGCCGGTCGTGCGCGTCTGCACCGGAAACATCTCCGACAGCAAACCCGGCAACGCCGCAAAGTAGCCCGTCATCAGGAAGCCGAACACGATCTGCATCGCGATCAAGGTGCCGAACGTCGGATGCGCGACCAGATACACGAAGGCCGGATTGATCAGGATCAGCAGCAGCAGCGCCGAGGTCAGCATGATGGTGGTGCGCCCATGCCGGTCCGACAGATGCCCGACCATCGGCGAGAACACCATCTGGATCAAGCCGGTCAGCGCAATCGCCGAGAACGCAACCGATGGTGCAAGCCCCAACTGCTTCACGCCGAACGTCGGCATGAACAGCACCAGATACGTCGACACGGTGCCGAGCACCACCACGCCGATCGCAATCAGGAGCCGCAGTTTCTGACTCGCGAAGGTGTCGCGCAGCGGCGTCGTGGTCGTTTCCGCCGCGAGAAACTCCGGCGTTTCGTCGAGCTTGGTGCGGATGTACCAGGCCACTGGCCCGATCAGCAAGCCGAAGAAGAACGGCACGCGCCATCCCCATGACGCCATCTGGTCCGGCGACAGCTTGCCCGTCAACAGCACGCCGAAGCCGGCGGCCAGCAACGTGGTCAGCCCCTGGCTCGCCACCTGCCAACTCGCGAAAAACCCACGCCGCCCCGGCACGTGTTCCGCGAGAAAGGCTGTCGCGCTGCCGAACTCGCCGCCTGCCGAAAAGCCTTGCATCAGACGCGCCAGCACCAGGATCACCGGCGCGGCCAGACCAATGCTCTGGTAGGTCGGCAGAATCGCGATGATCAGCGTGCCGCCCATCATCAGCAGGATCGACAGCGTCAGGGCCGCCTTGCGCCCCGCGCGGTCGGCGTATGCGCCGATCACGATCGCGCCGAGCGGCCGCATGAAGAACGACACGCCGAACGTGCCGAGCGTGAGCAGCAGCGAAACCGTGTCGTTACCAGCCGGAAAAAACAGCTTCGCGATAATCACCGCGAAGAAACCGTACACCACCAGGTCGAACCATTCCAATGCGTTGCCGATCGAGGCGGCGACCACCGCGCGCCACGAATTCTGCCGGCTCCCCGAGAGGCTTGCTGCTGTCGTTGCGTTCATGCAGATCTCCAGTTCGCGCGAAATATTATTAATGTAGGCCTGATTTCCGAACTTGCCCGAACTTGCCCGACTGGATGCGCGCACAACCAAATCGATGCCAGCGCTCTATGTACCCGAAAAAATAAACCGAGGCGAGCGGCAATTTCCCGATGCCCGTCGCATAAGGCTTGCAGCGTTCGTCGCGGGCAATAAAAAAACCGCTGCGTCGCCGAAGCGAACGAAGCGGTTTTTTTGCTGCGCCGCAACGGCGTGGTATGACGCCAGTGCGAACTGCTGGCGGGTTGCTGGCGGGTTGGCGGCGATTTGCTGGCGAGTAACTCGCCGGTTACTGCTTGATGCCTTCGGACTGGATATGCAGCTTCGTATCCATATTGAAGCCGTACTTCGTGCCGAAATCCATGCCGTAATCGGCGCGGTTGAAATGCGCGCTCGCCTCCACGCCGCACACTTCGCGCTTGAGCACCGGATGCTGCATGCACTTGAACGAATCGATCGTCAGATTCAGCGGCTTGGTGACGCCGTGCATCGTCAAGCTACCGATCACCTGAACCGGCTTGTCGCCGTCGAACTTGATGTCCGTGCCTTTATAGGTCACTGCCGGATACTTCGCGACATCGAAGAATGCGTCCGTTTTCAGATGCTCGTCGAGCTTCGTGTTGCCGGTCTCAACCGAGGCGGGGTCGACCGTCACGTCCACCGTGCCGGTTTTCGCCGCGCGGTCGAGCGTGACCGTGCCCGAGCTCTTGGTGAACTTGCCGCGCCACACCGACAGACCGCCGAAGTGATCGGCCTCGAAGCTCGGATACGTATGCGTCGGGTCGAGCTGATAGGTATCGGCCGCGAAAGCGCCGATCGAGAAAGCAGAAGCCAGCGCGCCGACGGCGATCAACAGAGAGGTTTTCAATTCATGCTCCCAGGTTCTTGTTAGACCGTGAACTTCACGAAGCGAGCTCACTTGCGTGCCGCAACGATATGAAACTTGATGACCACGTCATCGGCGACCACCGACGTGTCCTTCCACTCGCCGGTGCCGATGTCGAACTGCGAGCGCCTGATCGGCAGCGAGCCGTCGAAGACCTGCTGGCCGCCTTGCTGCGTCACCGTAACCGGCACCACGACCGTCTGCGATTTGCCCTTGATGGTCAGCTTGCCGGTGACCTTGAACTGGTTGCCGCCGGTCGGTGCAATCGCGCTGGAGACGAACGTGGCGCTCGGATAGGTCTTCGCATCGAACCAGTCCTTGCCGCGTACCTGGTCGTTGTAGCTCTCGTCGCCGAGATCGTAGCTGCCCACGTCGATCGTGAACTGCGCGCTGCCCTCGGCCGGTTTGGCCGGGTCGAACTTGACCTGCGCGGTGAATTTACCGAACTTGCCTTCCACCGGCACGTTCATCTGCTTCGAGGTGGCCGTCACCGTGCTCTTCGCGACGTCGACCTGGGCGAGCGCGCTGCCGGCCGCGGTCAGCGAAGCCGCGGCGAAGGCGGCGAGCATGTAGCGATAAAACGAGACCTTCATGTTTATCCTTATTTGAGGAAAGGGAGCATGCGCGACAACAGACCGTCGCGGTCCAGCCATTGATGCTTGAGCGCAGCCACGACATGCAGCGCGACCAGCACGAGCAAGGTGTAATTCAGCGTGATATGGATCGTCTTCAGCAGTTCCTTCAGATGCGGATCCGGCGCGATCAGACGCGGCAGCGGGATCAGCCCAAGGTAGACCACCGGCACGTTGGCGGCCGAGCTGTACAGATAGCCGGAAGCGGGAATCGCGATCATCAGCACATACAGCAGCAGATGCACGAGATTCGCGGCGCCGCGCTGCCAGGTCGGCATGCGGCGCGGCATGGGCGGGGCGGCGTGAGTGGCGCGCCACAGGATGCGCAGCACCGCGAGCGCGAACACCGTCACGCCGATCCACTTGTGCCACGAGAAGTAGCGCAGCTTGGCGGGCGTGAAGCCGGGGATATCGGTCATCACCCAGCCGAGCGCGAAGCCGCATACGATCAGCAGCGCGATCAGCCAGTGAAAGGCGATGGCGGTCCGCGTGTACGACTCCCGGCCAGCGAATGAAGGATTGAGTGCCATGACAGGTCGACGCAAGCTAAGAGAGGTAAACGGCGCAACCCGCCCGGTTGTTCCCGGCGCCGCTGCGAATGGCATCGGCGCGCACCGCCCGAACCAACCGGCTGCGGCGCATGCCAAGGCCGCATGCTACCCCAAGCGCAAAAAGCTGGCTGCGGGCAATGAACGGCCGATGAACAGGCGAAGGCGCCGGGCTCCCGGTGCAGATGCACCCCGTATTGAACAATAAGGGACCGAGAGTGTCAGAAGGATGCGAATTCAATATGAAACTGCATGAATAAAACCGCTGCCGACATCGCTGCAAAGCCCGCCCGGCGGCCTCCCACGCAACCGCCGATGCGGCGCGGGAGCGCGTTTGGTACTATTGCTGCACCCATTTTGTCCGCCTCGCGATAAAAACCCGGCATAGTCTCGCTCCCCTTCACCGTCAGCCCTCTGCCGTATGGAACAAGACAATCTGATCGCGTGCCATGAATGCGATACGCTGTTCCGCAAGCCACGGCTTGTGGGGCGCACATCCGCGCGCTGTCCGCGCTGCGGCGCGACGCTGTATCGCGGCATCTCACGCAAGCTCGACAAAATCAGCGCGATGACGCTGGCCGCGCTGATCACTTTCCTGATCGCGCAGGGTTTCCCGATCGTCGAACTGGAAACCAACGGCATCACGTCGCAGACCACGCTGTTCGGTGCGCTGATGGCGCTCTGGGGCGAGGACATGCAGATCGTCGCGGTCATGGTGTTCTGCTCGACCATTCTGTTTCCACTCACCGAGTTGCTAGCGCTGCTCTATGTGCTGATCCCATTGCGCGCCGGCTACGTGCCCGCCGGCTTCAACCGGGTGCTGCGCGCGATCCAGTTCGTGCGTCCGTGGGGCATGATCGAAGTGTTCATGCTCGGCGTATTGATCACGATCGTGAAGATGGTGAGTCTCGCGCGCGTGATTCCCGAAGCCGCGCTGTTCGCGTTCGGCGTGCTGACGTTGATGTTCGCGGTGGTCGTCACGTTCGATCCGCGCATTCTGTGGGATCTCGCCGACGAACTCGGCGACCGCAGCCAGCGTCCGCTGCCGCGCACTTCCGCCGATAGCGCCGCGGCCCAGCTCAACGCGCAGGCCGGCCCGCCCGCGCCGCCCGAGATACGGGACGCGGATCACCCCGTGGATCACCCCGCGGCACGCGCCGGATTGCCGCCAGGCGCGCCGCCTGAGCCGCGTCGAGGATGAGCCCGCGATGAAATACCTCTCCGCGAAACGCGCGGGTCTGGTGAGTTGCCATGCATGCGGCCGGGTCGAGCCGCGCATCCGCTCCGTCACGCCGCAGCACTGCGGACGCTGCGGCGCGCGCCTGCATTCGCGCAACCCGGACAGCCTGATGCGCACATGGGCGCTGTTGATCGCCGCCGCGCTGCTGTATATTCCCGCGAACCTGTTGCCGGTCATGCACACCGCGTCGCTGCTCGGTTCCGAGGACGACACCATCATGAGCGGTGTCGTGTACTTCTGGACATCGGGCGACTGGCCGCTCGCGGTGATCGTGTTTATCGCCAGCATCATGGTGCCGATGCTCAAGCTGAGCGTGCTCGTGCTGCTCACTGTCACCGCGCAGCGCCGTTCGCGCTGGCGGCCCGAGCAGCGCACCGTGCTTTACCGGATGGTCGAGCGGATCGGCCGCTGGTCGATGCTCGACGTGTTCGTCGTCACGCTGACCGTGGCGCTGGTGCGCTTCAAATCGCTTGCCGTCATTACGGCCGGACCTGGCGCGATCGCTTTCGGTTCGGTGGTGATTCTGACCATGATGGCGTCGATGCAATTCGATCCACGGCTCATCTGGGACAACGTGGAAAGCCGTACTAAAAAACCTCAGGACCCCGATCATGACTAGCCCGCAAGGACCGACGCCCGCTTCCGATGATGCGCCGCGCAACGATTCGAACGGACCGAAGCTGCCGCCCCAACTCCCGGACCCCGACATCGAGCCGCGCAGCCGCTGGCTGCCATCACTCGTCTGGGTGATTCCGCTGATTGCCGCGCTGATCGGCATCGCGCTCGTGATCAAGTCGGTGACCGAGAAAGGCCCGACCATCACGATCAGCTTCATCAGCGCCGAAGGGCTCGAGCCCGGCAAGACCAAGGTCAAGTACAAGGACGTCGATGTCGGCTCGGTGAAGACCATCACGCTGTCGAAAGATTTGTCGCACGTGCTGGTGCAGGTGCAGTTGACCAAGGAAGGCGAAGACTTCGCGGCCAAGGATTCGCGCTTCTGGGTGGTGCGGCCGCGGGTCGGCGCGAGCGGGGTGTCGGGGCTGACCACGCTGCTTTCCGGCGCCTATATCGGCGCGGATGCCGGACATTCGCCCGATACCGAGAAGAACTTCGTCGGTCTTGAAACGCCGCCGCCAATCACCGGCGACCAGAAGGGCCACCAGTTCATCCTGCACGGCGACTCGCTCGGCTCGATCGACATCGGCTCGCCGATTTTCTATCGACGTGTGCAGGTCGGCCAGGTAGTCGGCTTCTCGCTCGACAAGGACGGCACCGGCGTGACGATGCAGGTGTTCGTGTCCGCGCCGTTCGACCAGTACGTCGGCACCAACTCGCGCTGGTGGCATGCGAGCGGCGTCGATCTGCGGCTCGATTCCAGCGGTTTCAAGCTGAATACGCAGTCGCTGGCAACG
Source organism: Paraburkholderia bryophila (assembly GCF_003269035.1). GTDB lineage: Bacteria > Pseudomonadota > Gammaproteobacteria > Burkholderiales > Burkholderiaceae > Paraburkholderia > Paraburkholderia bryophila. The sequence goes on from NZ_QLTK01000022.1 coordinate 132,896, forward strand.
GTGATCGTCGGCGGTTTGTCGTTCCAGTCGCCGCCTGGCCAGGGGGTGGGCGCGCAGGCGCCGAACAACATGACGTTCCGCCTCGGCTCCGACGAAGCGGATGCGATGCGTGAACCGGACGGCGTGCCGTTGCGTGTGGTGATGAACTTCAACCAGTCGCTGCGTGGGCTGTCGGTCGGCGCGCCGGTCGACTTCCGCGGCATCGTGCTGGGGCAGGTGACGAACATCAACATCGACTACGATCCGAAAACCCGTAGCTTCACGATGCCGGTGACGATGAATCTGTACCCGGACCGCCTTGGCAAGCGCTTCCGCGAAACCGCGCCGACGCCGGGCACGCTCGCCGGTCAGACGCTGCTGCAACAATTGGTCAAGCATGGTTTGCGCGGCCAGTTGCGCACCGGCAATCTGATTACGAGCCAGTTGTACGTGGCGTTGGATATCTTCCCGAAGGCGGCGCCGGCAACCGTCGACGTGGCAAGCGATCCGCTCGAACTGCCGACGATTCCGAACACGCTCGACGAGTTGCAACTGCAGGTGGCGGATATCGCGAAGAAGCTCGACAAGGTACCGTTCGACCAGATCGGCAACAACCTGAACAGTGCGCTGAAGAACGCCGATCAACTGTTCACGCGACTCGACACGGAAGTCGTGCCGCAGGCGCGCGATACGTTGGCGGCGGCGAAGCAGACCTTCGGGTCGGCCGAGGCGACGTTGCAGCAGGATTCGCCGTTGCAGTCGGATGTGCATCAGGCGTTGCAGGAATTGACGCGGACGTTGCAGTCGCTGAACGCGCTGTCGGATTATCTGGAGCGTCATCCCGAGTCGCTGTTGCGCGGTAAAACAGGAGATAAACCATGATGTTTGCCCGGCTCCCCCGCTCGACGCGCGGGCTTGTGCGCGGTGCGGTTTTTGTCGGCGCTTTGGCCGGCGTGATGGTGGTGGCGGCGTGTTCGTCGCCGTCCAGCCGGTTTTATACGTTGGGGGTGGATGGTTCGGCGGGGGACGTCGCGGCGGTTAGCGCGCGAACTTCTTCGGCTGCGCCGGGCTGGTTGATCGAGGTCGCGCCGGTGGATGTGCCGCCGCAGGTCGCCAAGAATCAGATGGTCGTGCAGACCGGGCCGACTCAGGTCAAGGTGCTCGAGGATGAGCGGTGGGCATCCTTGCCGGGGGATGAAATTCGGCGGGCTTTGTCCACTAGCCTTACGCAGCAGCTCAATACGATTGATGTGTATGGGACTGCGAGGTCGGATTCGGCTGCGGTTTATCGGGTTAGCTTGAATGTGCAGCGATTTGAGTCCTGGCCGGGGTCGCATGCGCTGATCGACGCTGTCTGGAGTGTGCGGGCTGTGCGGAGTGGGGCTGTGATGACCTGTCGGAGTGTTGTTAGTGAGCCCGTTGGCGGGGGCTATGACTCGCTGGTTGATGGGCATCGGAAGGCTTTGATGCAGGTTTCTTTGCAGGTGGCGGCTGCTGTGCGGAGTATGGTGGCGGTTTCTGGTTCTGGTGCTGGTTCTGCTGCTTCGCAGAGTCGTGGGGCTGGTAAGAACGCTGTCGGCGCTGTTGTTGTGCCGGGTTGTCCCTCTGAGCCGGGGACTGTTGCGGCTGGAGGGTGATGGTTGGGGCCATTTTTCCTGCGCGGCGCTTTTGGTTGCTCGCTTGCGGGGTTGGCCTTTCCTTGCTTTGTTAGTGGTCTATTAGCGTTGCCCCTGTGCGGGGCGGCACTCACTTTGAACCTGTCCGCATTTTTGTGTGCGAGGCGGTTTAAAGATTTCTAGCCACGTGCGAGCGTGAAGCGCTCGCCAAACAGGATAGCAAACTGGTTCA
>NZ_QLTK01000023.1 GCF_003269035.1 Paraburkholderia bryophila
CGGTAATGCAGATCGTTGCCGGTCTTGCCGACCGTGCACAGGGCGGTATTGCCCGCCGTCACGCCCGACAGCGCCACGGATTTCTTCGGTTTGAATGCGCCTGCGGCCGGCGTGCTGTTGTCTGCTTCGCTCATGGGTTTGTCTCCAGATGCATTGGGGGTGCTGTTGACTTTGACTGCAGCCTGAAATGCAAAGAACGGGCCAGGCGTGACGGATCGATCTAAGTGCCTGATTTAACAAAAGACCGCTGTCCGGCATAGCTAGCCGCTCATTTCATAATTGAAATCACAATTTCAAATTCGAAATTTAACGGTGCATAATAGCCGGACCTCACACGCACGCCGCGAGCGCCCATCTTGAGCACACCGCTTTTCGAACCCGGTCTGCGCCCTCGTATCTGGGCGCTCAGCATCAGCCGCCTGCGCGATCTGTTTTTCGACATCGCCGCCGAATACGTGGAGCGCGCGGATTTGCGCGTCGTGTCGCACGGTTTCGAAGACGCGGTGCGCGAGATCGAAGCGGCAGGCACGGGGCGTCCCGATGTCGTGATCGCCGGCGGCTCCAACGGCGCGTATCTGAAAACCCGCGTCTCCGTTCCGGTCGTGCAGATCAGTCCGACAGGCTTCGACGTCATGCATGCGCTCGCCCGCGCGCGGCGCGACGGCGCGAACGTCGCCCTCGTCACGCACGGCAATACACCCGACGAAGTACGGCGCTTCGTGGCTGCCTACGCGCTCGACGTCACGTTGGCGTCGTATCAATCCGCGCAGGACGCGGAAAGCGTCGTGCTCGATCTGCGCGATCGCGGCATCGACATGCTGGTCGGTCCCGGCCTCGCCACCGATCTCGCGGCGAACGCCGGCATGGGCGCGGTGTTTCTCTACTCGCGCGCGTCGATCCGCGCCGCCTTCGACACCGCGCTCGAAGTCGCGCAAGCCACTCGGCGCGAAACGGTGCGTCGTCAACGGCTCGACAACCTGCTGCAACATCTGCGCGATGGCGTGGTGGCGCTCGACGCGCAAGGCCGAGTCGAAGCCATGAACCAACGGCTCGCCAGCCTGCTCGGCATCGACGCCGCGCGCGCGGTAGGCCGCGTGTTGCTCGAACTCGCGCCGGATCTCGCCGGCAGTCTGCCGGAGGCGGACGGCGACGCTTTCTGCACGGTGCGCGGCGCGAGTTACGTCGTGCATCGCGGGCCGCTGGCGAGCAGTGGCGCGGCGGCCGGCACGGTGCTGACGTTTCAGGAATCGCGTGCGGTCGAACGGCTCGACCGCACGTTACGCTCGCGCCAGCGCGTGCAGCAGTTCAGCGCGCGTTACCGGCTCGACGATATCGTCGGCGCTTCCGACTCGATCGAACGGGTACGCACGCTGGTTCAGCGTTATGCGCGCTCCGACGCCACCGTTCTGATTCTCGGCGAAAGCGGCACGGGCAAGGAAATGGTTGCGCAGAGCATGCATCAGTTGAGCGCGCGGCGCGATTTCGCGTTCGTCGCGATCAATTGCGGCGCGTTTCCCGAGGCGTTGCTGGAAAGCGAATTGTTCGGCTACGAGGAAGGCGCATTCACCGGCGCGCGCAAAGGCGGCAAGGCGGGGCTGATCGAAGTGGCGCACCGCGGCACGCTGTTTCTCGATGAGATCGGCGAAATGCCGCTGTCGTTGCAGAGTCGCCTATTGCGGGTGCTGCAGGAACGCGAGGTGGTGCGTTTGGGTTCGACGGAGCCGACGCGGGTCGATATCCGCGTCGTCGCGGCGACGCATCGTGCGTTGACGGAGGGCATCGCCGCGGGGCGTTTTCGCGCGGACCTCTACTATCGGCTCAACATTCTGAGCATCGCGCTGCCGCCGCTGCGCAAGCGTCCCACCGACCTGCTGCCACTCGCCGTCGAACTGTTATTGCAGGCCGCCGCGCGTGAACCGAGGCTCGCAGCGCGGCTGCCGGATGCCGCGGCAGCGGAACGGCTACTCGAAGGTCTCGGCGATGCGTTGCGACACTACCCGTGGCCCGGCAATGTGCGTGAATTGCAGAACGTGATCGAACGGCTCGCGGTGGAACTCGCCGACGCCGACATGGATTCAGACACCGGCGCGATTCAAGTCAAGGCCGCCCTCCCGCGCGAAATTCTGCGCGCCGTCGCGCCTGAAATCAGCTTCGATCCTCAACCACGCGCGAAAAAATCGGCCCTCACGTTACGCGAACGCAGCCGTCACGTGGAAGCCGACGAAATCCGCGCGGCGCTCGTCACGCACGGCGGCGACCGCGACGCGGTGTGCGCCGACCTCGGTATCAGCAAGACGACGTTATGGCGGAAGCTGAACGCGGCGCAGTAACGCTCCCGGCACGGCCGCCGGCACGCTCGATAAACATGCTCGGCGTCATCCCGCAGCAGCGCTTGAAATGCCGGCTGAAATGGCTCTGATCGAAGAAGCCGACCTCGGTCGCCACCACCGAACCCGGCACGCCCTCGAGCAACAACATCTGCGCGCGCTGAATCCGCAAACCGCACAGATACCGATACGGCGACGAACCATACTGCTGCCGGAACGCCGTCGCGAAGCGCGACACGCTCAGCGCGGACAGCGCCGCGAGCTGCGCGAGCGTCACCGGTTCGTCGAAGTGCGCTTCGATAAACGCTCGCGCGGCGTTGAGCCCAAGCGACTGTCTCATGACATCACCGTGCTTGAACTGACCGCCGCCTGTCTGGCGGCGAATCGCTGAATGGAAAACACCTCGAGCGGAATCTCGGTGCGGCCCGTTCCGACGAGCTCCGCCATGGTCTCGCCCACGCCCGGCCCGATCTGGAAACCCGACCCGCAAAAACCGAACGCGTAAAACAACCCATCCACCTTGCTGCTCGGGCCGATCACCGGTTCGCTGTCCGGCAGATAGCTTTCCACGCCGCTCCACACGCGAATCACATGCAGCGGCGCGAGCGCGGGCACGAGCCGGCGCAATTGCCTGAGTTGGCCCACCGTATTGGCCGGCAGCACCGAAGCGCGGCATGTCGCGGCATCCGCCGGCCCGGGCGGGCCGCCACCCACGATGATGTTGCCGCGCGGAATCTGCCGGAAGTAAATGCTCTCCTCCTTGATCGACGTGAACACGCCGATCGACGACTTGAACACATACGGCACCGGCTCCGTCACGCACATTTGCGGGCCGCTCGCGATGAGCGGCACCGTCTCGCCGAATTGTTCAGTCAGACGCGTGGCCCACGCGCCGGCGCAGATCACGAGTTGCGCCGCCCAATACACGTCGCCGCGGGCACTCTCCACGCGAAACCGTTCGCCGTCTTTCTCGACCCGAACGATCTCCGTGTTCTCCACGATCCGCGCGCCGAGCCGCGCCGCCGCCCGGCCGAAGGCGGGCGCCGCGAGCCGCGGATTCGCGTGGCCGTCGAGCGGCGAAATCGACGCCGCCAGCACCTCGCGACCGAGAAACGGCAAGCGCTCGAACACGGCCTCGCCGCGCAGCACGTCGAGATCGAGACCATGGGCGCGCGCGTCGATCGCGTACTGTTCGACGTTCTCGACGTCTTTCTGGTGATAGCAAACCCGCGTATGCCCCACCGGCAGAAACTCGATGTCCTCACCGAGCAGTTCCGCCGAACGCTGCCACGTACGCAGCGCGCGGTTCGACATCGCGAGTTGCGGCAATGCGCGGCCTTGCCGGCGAATCCCGCCGAAATTCACGCCGCTCGCCTGCTGCCCCGTAAGACCGCGTTCGAGCAGAATCACCGACCGGTTGCGCTGGCGCAGAAAGAACGCCGTCGTAGTCCCCATGATGCCGCCGCCGATCACGATGACATCGGCCTCGCCGCCCTTGACCGGAGAAGTCGCGCTCATTCGCTCACCTCTTCGACCAACGCCACGGGCAGCGGTTTAACCGGCGCCTGGCCGCGTAACCGTCCCACGGAAGACAACGGCACGCTCGCAGCCGCTGCGATAATCTCGGCGCCCGCATGGCCACAATAGCGCCCCTGGCAACGGCCCATGCCGACGCGCGAAAACGCCTTCGCGCGATTGGCTTCGCACGCGCCGGTTGCCTGCACGACGCGGCGCAATTCGCCGGCCGTGATCGCTTCGCAACGGCAGACGATCGTTTCGTCCGGCAACGAGGCGGCGAATTTCGCCGGCCACGGAAACGCTTCTCTCAACCCGGCGGCGAAGCGTGTGAAGCGCGCGAGTTCGGCACGCAAGCGCTCCACGCCGTCAACCGGCGTACCCAGGTCCTGCAACGCCGCCAGCGCAGCCAGACGTCCGGACCGTTCGGCAGCGTCGGCGCCGCGCACCCGTGCGCCGTCGCCCGCCAGATAAACGCCTTTAATGCTGCTACGGCCGTCGGCGTCGACCAGTGGAAGCCACTGCTGCGCGGCATCGTCGAAAATAAACCGGCAGCCCGCGAGATCCGCGAGTTGCGTCTCGGGACGCAGGTGATAACCGAGTGCCACGGCATCGCACGCGAACTCGAGGCGCGCGCCGCCAGGCAGCGCGACTTCCACGCCGCTCACGCCGTTTTGCGGCGAGCCTTTGATCTCGACAGGCTGCACGCCGCGATGAACCGGCACGCGTGCCTTGGCGAGCACGCGTGTCAACGCGATGCCTTTCCTCAACGCGGCGGGAATCGCCAGCAACTTGGGCAATGCGGCCACACGCTGCATGAAGGTCGACGTATCCAGCACCGCCGCCACCTGCGCGCCGGCCTTCACGTACTGCGCCGCCACGAGATACAGCAACGGCCCGCTGCCCATCATCACGACCCGCGAGCCGATCGCGCAGCCCTGCGATTTCAGCGCCACCTGCGCGCCGCCGAGGCTATACGTGCCCGCCTGATGCCAGCCCTTCACCGGCATCAACCGATCGGTTGCGCCGCTGCAAACGATCAGCGCGTCGAACGGCAGCGTCCGGTAGTGCGTGCCGCTCGCCAGATGCACGGCATTCGGCGAGATATTCCACACCAGCGTGTCCGGCAGATAGTCGATCCTGCTCTTCAACGCATCGAAGCTCCGGTGCAGCGACGCGGCACGCTCGGCCTCGGTGCCGTAAAGCGTTTCGTAGCTGCGAGAAAAGCCTTCCGGTTGGCGCCGATAAATCTGCCCGCCGTCACGCCGCCCTTCGTCGATCACGGTCGGCCGCAGCCCCGCTTCGACCAGCGCCTGTGCGGCGCGCACGCCCGCCGGCCCGCTGCCTATCACGACTATCCGCGCGGCCATACGCCCTCCCCGGCTTCCGCCAGCTTCGTGACGATCGCCATACCCGGCACGGCGGGCGTGCTGCACGCGCGCACACGCTCGCCTTGCGCGGTCCACACCCAGCAATCCTGGCACGCGCCCATCAGACAGAAACCGGCGCGACGTCCGTCGCCGAATTCGGAATCGCGCAACGTGGTCGCGCCGGTCAACAGCGCGACTATCAGCGTGTCGCCCTCCGCGGCTTCGCGCGCCACACCGTCCACGGTGATTGCAAAGGTGTTACGGCCGGTTTCCGCGAGCCGTATAAATCGTCCGTTCATGCCGGAATCGTCTCCAGGGTTTGCAAGCTGTTCAATTCGGCGGCGGGATGGTGGCAAAGAATCTCCGCGCCGCAGGGCAGCTTCTTGAGCGACGGCGGCGTCATGTTGCACATGCCGTCGATCCGCACCGGACAACGCGCGCGGAACGCACACAGCTCGGCGATATCGGCGCTCTCGCCCATGGCCGGTAACGCGCCGGCGACGATCCCGCGACGCGCGTCGAGCCAACCCGGTTGCAACGTCGGCACCGAATCGACCAGCAAACCCGTATACGGGTGATAAGGCGGCGCCGCGAGCATGTTGCGCTGTCCCGCTTCCACGCGATGGCCGGCATACAGCACGATCACGTCGTCGCAGATCGCGCGCACCGTCGAAATGTCGTGGCTGATGAACATGTACGACACGCCCAGCTCGCGCCTCAATTCGGCCAGCAGATCGAGAATCGCAGCGCCGACCACGGTGTCGAGCGCGGAGGTCACTTCGTCGCACAGAATCAATGCGGGGTCGGCGGCCAGCGCGCGCGCCAGATTCACGCGCTGCTTCTGACCGCCCGATAACCCGGCCGGCGTGCGCGTGGCGATCGAAGCCGGCAGCTTCACCAGATCGAGCAGCGCCAGCATGCGCTTCTTCGCGTCCGAACCGCGCAGATGGTGATAAAACGCGAGCGGCCGGCCAAGAATGTCGGCGATCGAATGACTCGGGTTCAGTGCCGTGTCGGCGTTCTGGAACACGATCTGAATCTGCCGGTATTGCTCCGGCGTGCGCCGCGACAGTTGCGCGGGCAACGGCTTGCCGTTGAACAGCACCTCGCCGCTCGCACGGTCGACCAACCCGGCCACCACTCGCGCCAGCGTCGTCTTACCCGAGCCGGACTCGCCGATCACGCCGAGCGTGCTGCCGCGCGGAATCGACAGGCTGACGTCGTCGAGCACGCGCACGGCGGGGGACCCAAACCGGTCGATGCGCCCATAACCCGCCGACAGGCCACGAATTTCCAGCAACGGCGGCACCCGTGCGCCGACGGTGAGCGGCGCATCCAGTTCGAGTTCGGGGCGGCGTGTCGCGGCCAGCAACTGGCGCGTGTACGCATCCACGGGCGCGTCGAGCACTTGCGCGACCGCGCCGTTTTCCTTCACCGCGCCGCCGTTCAATACGACGATGCGGTCCGCCATCTGCGCAACGACCGCCAGATCGTGCGAGACGTACACGGCCGTCGTGCCCAACTCGCGCACCACCTTTTTGAAGGCCGCGAGCACTTCGATCTGCGTGGTCACATCCAGCGCCGTGGTCGGCTCGTCGAACACCACCACGGCCGGATCGGTGATCAAGGCCATCGCGGCCATCAAGCGCTGCAACTGCCCGCCCGACACCTGGTGCGGATAGCGCTCGCCGATCGTCTCCGGCGCGGGCAACGCCAGCGCGCGGAACAGGCCGATCGCTTTGGCGCTGGCGGCCTCTTTCGTCATCAGCCGGTGCAGCAGCGCCGGCTCGGTGACCTGATCCATGATGGTGCGCGCCGGGTTGAAGCCGGCCGCCGCGCTCTGCGCGACATAGGCCACCGTGCGCGCGCGCAACGCGCGGCGTCCTTTCGCGTCGAGCGACAACACGTCGAGCCCGCCGATGCACACCGAGCCGCCGCTGATCGAGCAGCCCGCCCGCGCATAGCCGAGCAGCGCCAGCGCAATGGTTGTCTTGCCCGAACCCGACTCGCCGATCAGCGCCAGAACCTCGCCCTGCTTCACCGAAAAATCGACGCCCTTGACGATCTCGGTCACGGCGCCCGGCGCCGCGCCGGCGACGACGCGCAGACCTCGTACTTCAATCATGTCCCGCTCGGCCATCACGCACCTCCATGACTACGGCCGCGACGCCGCAAATTGTCGATCAGCAGATTCATCCCGATCGTCAGCGTCGCAATCGCGACAGCCGGCATCAATACGGCGGGCGCACCTTCCGATAGACCACCGATGTTCTCGCGCACCAGCGATCCCCAATCGGCATTGGGCGGCTGCACGCCGAGCCCGAGAAAACTCAGCCCGCTCAACAGCAGCACGATGAACACGAAGCGCAAACCGAAATCCGCGAGCATCGGATGAATCATGTTCGGTAGCACTTCGACCCGTGCGATATAGAAAATCCCTTCGCCGCGAGCGCGCGCCACCTGCACGTATTCGAGTCCCATCAGGTTCACCGCGAGCGAGCGCGAAATCCGGAACGCGCCGGGAATGTAGGCCAACGCCGCGACCGTGGTCAGCATCGTGATCGACGAACCGAACGCGGCGATCACCACCAGCGCGAGCACCTTGCTCGGAATCGAAATCAGCGCGTCGAACAGGCGGCTGATAATTTCATCGACCCAGCGGCCGGACACCGCGGCGAGCAAACCGAAGAACGTGCCGATCACGCTGGCGAGTACGGCAGCGGCCAGCGCGAGCCCGACCGTATAGCGCGCGCCGTAGAGAATCCGGCTCAGCATGTCGCGGCCGAGATAGTCGGTGCCGAGCGGATAGGCCGCGCTATACCGGCCGAAAATTTCCGTCGACGTCAGCGCGCCGCCTTTGTACGGCGCGACCAGCGGTCCGACGAATGCGACCAGTAGCCAGAACGCGACCATCGTCAGGCCGATCAGACCGAGCACGGAAAAACGCTGCACGAGGCGTTTGAACACGCCCTGATTCAACGCCGCCGTTTCGACGGGTGCGGGCTCGACAACCACCTCGTCGCGCTGCACGTCGTACAGTTCCGTGCCCGCGTGCGGAACGTGGTGGGGATTGGTAGGTTGGCTCATCATCGACGTAGCCTCGGGTTGGAGACGATTTGACACAGATCGGCGATCAGCACGAGGGCGAGATACGCCGCGCAGAACACCATCACGCAGCCCTGCACGAGCGGCATGTCGCGATTCGTGACCGCGTCGACCATCAGGCTCGCCAGGCCCGGATAGTTGAAGATCGACTCGACGATCACCACGCCGCCGAACAGATACGACAGGCTCAGCGCCACCGCGTTGGCAATCGGCCCGACGGTGTTCGGCAACACGTGCCGCCACACCACGCGCACCGGCGAGGCACCCTTGAGCACCGCCATTTCCACGTACGACGAATTGAGCTGATCGAGCACCGCGGCGCGTGTCATGCGCGCCATCTGCGCCACGAGCACGCAGCACAGCGTCATGACCGGCATCGCGTAGATCCGCAGCAGCGCACCGAACGAATGCACTTCCGACAGATACGACAGCGCCGGCAGCCAGCGCAGCTTCACGGCGAAGATCAGCACCGCGACGGTGGCGATCAGGAACTCCGGCACCGCCACCGTGGACAGTGTCAGCACGTTGAGCGTGCGGTCGAGCAGCGAGCCGCGAAACATGGCCGACGCAATGCCGATCGTCAGCGCGAGCGGTACCGAGACCAGCGCCGTGAGACCGGCAAGCACCAGCGAGTTCGGCAGACGCGTCGCGATCAGTTGGCTGACGGGCAGGTTGTTCGACATCGAGGTGCCGAAGTTGCCGGTGACCACCTGCACCAGCCACTCGACGTAGCGTTGCAGCGCCGGCTGATCGAGACCGAACTGATGCCGCAGGGCGGCGACGGCTTCGGGCGTCGCCGCCTGACCGAGCGCCTGCTGGGCCGCGTCGCCCGGCAGCAGTCCGGTCACGGCGAATACGACCGCCGAGACCAGCAGCAGCGTGAGCAGCGCGAGGCCGAGGCGCGCGGCGATGAGACGTTGCGCATGAGCTTTCATTGAAAGTCGCCTCCTATGGCAGCAGGACCTGTCAGGCTCAGCTTTCGAGCCAGACGTTTTCCGCGAACATGAAACCCATCAACCCGGCCAGCGGAATCGAACCGAGACCCTTGAGCTTGTCCGTGTACGCGTCGAGCGAACTCTGGAACAGCGGAATACCAATGCCGCCGTTGTCGTGGACCAGCACCTGCATGTCGCCGTAAATTTTCTTGCGCTTCGCGTCGTCGGGCTCGCCGCGCGCGGCCACCAGCATCTGGTCGAACTTCGCGCTCTTCCAGTTCGCTTCGTTCCACGGCGCGTCGGACTTGAAGAACTGCGTGAAGATCACGTCGGCGCTCGGACGCGCATTCACCGAGCCGTAGCCGAGCGGATGCTTCATCCAGTGATTCGACCAGTAGCCGTCCGCCGGCACGCGCGTCACCTGCAGATTCAGGCCCGCTTGCGGCGCGACCTGCTGAAGCAGCATGGCCATTTCCACTGAGCCTTCGGCGGCCGGCGAGGCGTAAATCTGGATCGGCGCGCTACCTACCTTCGCCTTCTGGAAGTGAAACTTCGCCTTGTCCGGATCGAAGGCGCGTTGCGGCAAGCCCGCCAGGTAGTACTTGTTGGTCGGATCGATCGGCTGATCGTTGCCGATCGCGCCGTAACCCTGGAAAATCGCCTGACGAATCTGATCGCGGTTCTGCAGATACATCATGCCTCGCCGAAAATCGTCGTTACCGGTCATGCCGTTTTCGTCGCGCACGATCAGATCGGTGTACTCGCCGGTCTTCGTCTCCAGCACCGAGTGGCCGCCGGCGCTCTTGATCTGCGCGGTCGAACGCGGGCTCACCGAGTTGATCAACTGCACGTCGCCGGACAGCAGCGCGTTCACACGCGCCGATTCGTCGCCGATACCGATCAGCTCGACTTCGTCCAGATGCGGCATGCCGGGCTTCCAGTACTTCTCGTTCTTCACGCCGACCGTGCGCACGCCGGGCGAGAACTCCTTGACCTTGAACGGTCCGGTGCCGATCGCGGTTTTGAAATCCCTGGTGCCGTCCTTGATGATCAGGAAATGCGAGGTCGCGAGAATCACCGGCAGGTCGGCATTCGCGCCTTCCAGCGTAATGGTCACTTCGTTCGGGCCGGTGGCCTTCACGTCCTTGATCTGGTCGGCGAGCGTCTTGGCCTTCGAGGCCGTGGCCGGGTCCTTGTGCCGCATGATCGAATAGACCACGTCGGCCGGCGCGAGCGACTTGCCGTCGTGGAACTGCACACCCGTGCGCAGCTTCACGACCCACACGATCGCGTCTTTCGTATCCAGCGAGGTGGCCAGCGCCATCTTCGCGCCGAGGTGCGAATCGAGTTCGGTCAGACCGTTGTAGAACATGAAGCCACGCACATAGTCCGTACCAAGCGCGCCCTTCGCGGGATCGAGCGTGTCGGCGGCGGAGGCCGATTGCGTCGCCACCCGGATCTTGCCGCCCTGCTTCGGCTTTGCTTGCGCGAAGGCCGCGCCGCTCGCGGATAACAGGCCGGCGCCCGTCACGGACATCATGCCGGCCGCGGCCATCGCGCGCAGCACGTCGCGCCGCGATGCCCCCCTGGCGGTCAATCGCTCCAGACTCGTATCGAGTTGAAGCACGCCGTGTTGCGAGTTTTCCTTATTCATCGAACATCTCCGCGAGGGTAAGCGAGGTTGAATTGTGGGTGCGGCTGTGTGGTTGTGATTGCCTGATACGACGACGTGAAATCAATAAAAAATATCCTTGATGCGGTAGTACGTGCCCACCAGCGGCAGAAACCACGGCTTGCCGGTGTGGCCCGGAATCGCGGGCCATTCGGACTCGCGCCACGGGTTCTGTTCTTCGTGGCCGTCCATCACGTCGGCCATCACCTGGCCCATGTGAGTCGACATCTGCGTACCGTGGCCGCTATAGCCCATCGAAAAATACACCCCGTCATGCTGGCCGGCATGCGGCAGGCGGTCGGCGCTCATGTCGACGAGACCGCCCCAGCAATAGTCGATACGCGCATCCGCCAGTTGCGGAAACATCGCGACGAGACCGTCCCGCAGAATCCGTCCGCTCTTCGCGTCCGACGGTCGTTCGGACGCCGTGAAACGCGCGCGGCCGCCGAACAGCAGACGCGAGTCGGGCGTCACGCGGAAGTAGTTGTGCATCAGCCGCGTGGTGGTGTACGCGCGCTGCTTCGGCAACACCTGCTGAAGCAAGGCAGGCGGCAACGGCTCCGTCACGACGATGAACGAGCCGATCGGGGCGATGCGACGCCGATACCAGCCGAACGGTCCGTGCCGCGACGGCCCCGTCGCGATCAGCACCTGCTTGGCGCGCACTTCGCCGCGCGCGGTGGTGACGCGATAGCCGCTGCCGTCCTTCACGATCGCGCTGACTGCCGCGTTCTCGTACAGCTTCGCGCCACGCCGCACGGCGGCATCCGCGAGACCGACGGCAAACCGGCCCATATGCATCTGGCCGCCGTGCCGCTGCAACAGGCCGCCGTGAAAACTGTCCGACTGGACCTCGCCGCGAATCCGTTCGCGGCCGATCAGTTCGATATCCGTATCGACTTCGCGGCGAATCAGCTCCGCCGTCTTCTCCAGATGCGCGAGATGATGCGGTTTGGACGCCAGCTTCAGCTTGCCGGTCGCGATGTAATCGCAGTCGATGTCTTCCTCGCGAATCAGCCGCTCGACCGTGTCGACCGCATCCGAAAACGCGCGATAACACGCGCTGGCCCGTTCCACGCCGAGTTGCGCGACCAGCGCGACGAAGTCCTGCGCAACGCCGGTATTGACCTGCCCGCCGTTGCGCCCGGACGCGCCGCCGCCAATCCGCCCCGCGTCCACCACGCTCACCGTGGCGCCGCGCTTGCCCAGCGCCTGCGCCGCCGACAGTCCGGTAAAGCCGCCGCCGATCACCAGCACATCGGCCTGGCCGTCGACCGGGCCTTCACACGCCGACATCAGCGGCGGTGCGGTGTCGAGCCAATAGGAATCGAGCTTCATCCGGTCTGTCCTTGAGAGAGGCAATGAGCGAGGTAGCCTGGCGTGTTCAGCGCGTGCAACCGCGCTTACAGACCGAGTTCCGCGGCCAGATGCGGAATGTCGTTGACCTCGTAGTACTGGTAGTACGGCGTGGACGGTTCGTGGCCGCGCTTGACGAAGGCCTTGTGCTTGATGCCCATGTCGTGCGCGGTCATCAGGTCGTAGCGCAGGCTCGACGACACATGCAGCACGTCTTCCGGATTGCAGTCCAGCTGATCGAACATGTATTCGAAGCCTTGCATGCGCGGCTTGTACGATTGCGCCTGCTCCGCCGTGAAGACCTTGTGGAACGGCGCGCCGAGCTTGTCGACGTTGCTTTGAATCTGGTTGTTCGACGCGTTCGACAGAATCACCAGCTTGTACTTCTTCGCCAGACGCGCGAGGCCTTCCGGCACGTCGGGATGCGGGCCCCAGGTCGGCACGGCCGTGTAGATTTTCTCGGCTTCCACTTCGTTGAACTCGACGTTCATCCGTTTGCAGGCACGGCGCAACGCGTTGACGACCACGTCGCGATACGGCTTCCATGCGCCGAGCACTTCGTCGCGGCGATAACCCGCGTAGAAGGCGATGAGTTTTTCAAGGTCGTCGCCGCTTAGCAGATGGCCGAACATTTCGCGCGTCATGTCGGCCATGCGGAATTTGGTCAGCGTGCCGTAGCAGTCGAAGGTGATGTACTTCGGTTCGAATTCGATCATGATGATGCAGTCCTATCGAGGTGGTGAACTCGCAGCGAGCTCATTGACGAAAACAGTGGAAAGCTCAGCGCTATAAAAGATTTAATCAGCGCAAAAACATAGATGTTCCTGATTCGGGTGGTGCTGGTGACACAAACCATGCGTTTTGGGGCCACCGGACAGCACAGAATGCGGTGATCGGGCTGCAAGCCTTTCTGGCTAAGGGTTTGCGGCCGTCGCACCAGCGCATTCAAGGACGCAGGTCGATGAGCACGCTTTTAAAACGCAGGTTGGCCTCATACGCCTGGCGGCCGAGGTCCTTGCCGATGCCCGAGCGCTTGTAGCCGCCCGTCGGAATCATGAAATCGGACGTGCGGCCGTACCGGTTGACCCACACCGTGCCCGTTTCGAGACCGCGCACGAAGCGCAGCGCCCGGCCGAGGTCTGCCGTATGCACGCCGGCCGCGAGCCCGTAGTCCGGGTGCTGGGCGAGCACGAGCGCTTCCTCTTCGGTGTCGAAGGTTTGCAGCGTCAGCACGGGGCCGAAGATTTCCTCGCGCACGGCCTCGGAATGCGGCGTGACGTCTGCGAGCAAGGTCGGCGAGTAGAACGCGCCGTGCGCGCCGCCGTCGACACGCGTGCCGCCATGGCGCAGCGTCGCGCCCGCTTCCAGCGTCCGTCCGACGATTGCCTCGATGCGCGCCGCCTGCGGCGCGGAGATGATCGGCGAGAGCGTGGTATCCGCGGCCCAGGTCGCGCCGGGTTTCAGTTCGGCGAAGAGCTTGCCGATGCGCTCGCTCAGCTCGTCGGCGAGGCCGCGTTGAACCAGCAGGCGCGACCCCGTCACGCAAACCTGACCGGCATTGCCGGTAATCGAGCCGGCAATGCGGCGCGCGACCTCGTCCAGACGCGGGGCGTCGGCGAAAACGATTTGCGGGCTCTTGCCGCCCAGTTCGAGCGTGACCGGCTTGGTGCCGCTTTGGGCGCAGGCCGCCATGATCGCGGCGCCGGTGCGCGTGGAACCCGTGAACGTGACCTTGCCGATCCGCGGGTGGCGCACGAGTGCGTCGCCGGTGACCCGGCCGTCGCCCTGAATCACGTTGAAGATGCCGGCAGGCACGCCCGCCTGGACCGCCAGTTCGGCCAGACGCAGCACCGAGAACGGCGTCATCTCCGACGGTTTCAGCACCACCGCGTTGCCCGCCGCCAGCGCAGGGGCGATCTTCCACGACGCCATCACCAGCGGGAAATTCCATGGCGCGATCGCACCGATCACGCCGTAGGGTTCGGCGATCGTCATGCCCAGATGATCGTGATCGGTGGCGGCCACTTCGCCGCCCAGCTTGTCGGCGAACTCCGCGTAGAAGCGGATGCCTTCGGCGGTGAACGGCACGTCCCAGCCGACCGCCTGAGCGATCGGCCGCGTCGAACCGAGCGCTTCGAGGCGGCCGAGCGCCGGCGCGTCGGCTTCGACCAGGTCGGCGAAACGGCGCAGGATTCTGGCGCGGTCGCGCGGCGCCATGCGCGCCCAGCCGCTGTGCCGGAAGGCCTGCCAGGCGTTCTCGACCGCGTGGTCCACGAGCGCGGCATCGGCAACCGGAATGGAGGCGTAGGTCACGCCGTCCGACGGGCGTGATACGTCCAGCCGGTGCGCGCCGCCGTGCTCGTTGCCATCCACGTACTCGCCGCCGATGAAATGCCCACTGCGAATCGCGACGTCGTTCGGATTGAAGCTGTCCATGAGAGAGAGTTCCTGTGTGACTGACTGGAGGGTCCGCGCGCCGGCTTTCACCGCACCGCCGCCATGACAAAATCGTAGAGCCGCGCGCCTGGCATATGTCGCCGACAAAAATCGCCGCACAGCAGAACGCGCTGGTAATGCGGGTCCAGACTGGGCGTTTTGCATCGATTTGCACCGTTGCCCGTTCCGGCGCCCCGGATAAAAAGATCGTCCTAGTCACATCGCGCAGCGAATGACACAGTGACGGCGTAAGCCTTCAGCCATTCAGGGAGTCCCGCGTGTCCGATTCGATGAGCGATTCGATTACCTATAGACGCTTCACCCTCGACGACATCGCCGCCGCGCACGCGCTGACCGTCGAACTCAAGTGGCCGCATCGCGCGGACGACTGGCGCTTCGTCGCGCAACTGGGCGTGGGTTTCGTCGCGGAAGACGCGAGCGGCGTGATCGGCACCGCGCTGTGCTGGAAGTACGGCGCGGATCGCGCGTCGCTCGGCATGGTGATCGTGTCGCCGGCGCGGCAGGGGCGTGGCATCGGCAGGAAGCTGATGGAATGCGTGCTGGCGGAACTCGCGGGCCGCGTCACGTTTCTTCACGCCACACCCGCCGGTCAGCCGCTCTATGAAAGGCTCGGCTTTCGCGCGGCCGGCACGCTCGATCAACATCAGGGCGCGGCGTTCCAGCCGCCGCTGGTGTCCTTGCCGCCCGGCGAGCGTCTGCGTCCGCTCGGCTCCAGCGATACGGCTCGGCTGGTCGAACTGGCTTCGCGGGCCAGCGGCCTGGATCGCGGCGAGGTACTACCGGCGTTGATGAGCGCCGCCGACGGCATCGCGCTCGACCGCGACGGCGAACTGGTCGGCTTCGCGCTGTTTCGCCGCTTCGGGCGGGGCTTCGCGATCGGGCCGGTAGTGGCGCCCGCCTCCCACGATGCAAGCCGCGCCAAGGCGCTGATCAGCCACTGGCTCGCGCTGAATGAAGGCGTATTCGTGCGGATCGATACGCCGGGCGACAGCGGACTGACCGAATGGCTGGAACAGTTGGGGTTACCACGCGTGGATACCGTGGTGAAGATGGTGCGCAGCGAAGCGGACGTCGGCAGCGACGCCTCCCACGCAAATACGGTTGCGTCTGCAAGCACTGCCGCCGCACACGCCACCTGCCTCCAATACGGCATCATCAACCAGGCAATCCTCTAACCGACCATGGCCTTTCTCTACAAAGCCGACCCGGCGCGCGGCGCCCAGTGGGCGAAACTCTTCGCACAGAAAGCGCCGGACCTGCCCTTTCATATCTGGCCCGACCACGGCAATCCGGCCGCGATCCGTTATCTCGCTGCCTGGCAGCCGCCTGAGCATCCCACCCGCACCTTTCCGAATCTGGAAGTCGTGTTCTCGGTTGGCGCGGGTATCGATCAGTTCGACCTGTCGAGCGTACCGGCGCATGTGCCGGTGGTGCGCATGATCGAACCGGGGATTGTCGAAGGCATGGTGGAATACGTCACGCAGGCCGTGCTGACGATTCATCGCGACCTGTTCGACTACGGCTTGCAGCAACAGCAGCAGGTGTGGCGCGAACTGCCGCTCAAACCGGCCGGCCAGCGGCGCGTCGGCGTGCTCGGACTCGGCGTGCTGGGCACGGCCGTTCTGGAGCGCTTGCGGCTGTTTGGCTTCGACTGCGCGGGATGGAGCCGCTCGGCACGCGAGATCGAGGGCGTGGCCTGTTATGCGGGCGAAGAGGAGTTAGATACGTTTCTGACGCGCACCGACGTTCTGATCTGTCTGTTGCCGCTGACGCCCGCGACCCGCGGCCTGCTCGACGCGGCGTTGTTCGCGAAGCTGCCGCGCGGCGCGTCGCTGATTCAAACGGGGCGCGGACCGCATCTGAATCAGCAGGATCTGCTCGCTGCGCTGGATAGCGGCCAGTTGCACAACGCGATTCTCGACGTCACCGATCCCGAACCGCTGCCCGCCGGTCATCCGCTGTGGACGCACCCGCGCGTGCGCATCACGCCGCATATCGCCAGCGCGACGCGGCCCGACACGGCCGTCGACGTCGTGCTCGACAACCTGCGCCGTCATCGCGAAGGCTTGCCGATGCTCGGCCAGATCGACCGGACCCAGGGTTATTGAGCACGCTGCCGGACGCAAAACATCCGCGCGGCACGGCTTTTCAACACCCGCAGCAGAAAATGCCGAGTTCATGTATCAAAACGCGTCGCGCGCGCTTTTCAGGCAATTGTTTAGGCAAGCGGTGAATCGTCGCGGGTCAGTAGTATGGAACGGTCAACAGCCTTTTTCCGCGACGAGAACCCATCATGCCGATTCATTCGCTCATTGAAGCCGACCGCAAGCATCTGATCCATCCGGTCATCAACTACCGCGCGCACGAAGCCCGCGGCGTCACCATCCTCGAATCCGCCAGCGGGGCATTTCTGCGCGACGCGGCCGGCAACGAACTGCTCGACGCCTTTTCCGGGCTGTGGTGCGTGAACACCGGCTATGGCCAGCAGAGCATCGTCGACGCGGCCACCGCGCAGATGCAGAAACTGCCCTACGCGACCGGCTATTTCCACTTCGGCTCGGAGCCGGCCATCGAGTTGGCGCAGAAGCTGGTCGAGCTGTCGCCCGCTTCGCTGCAGCACGTGTATTTCACGCTCGGCGGCTCCGACGCGGTCGACTCCGCGCTGCGCTTCATCACGCATTACTTCAACGCCACGGGCCACCCGTCGAAGAAGCACATCATCGCGCTGCAACGCGGCTATCACGGTTCGTCGACCACCGGCGCGGGTCTCACCGCGTTGCCCGCGTTCCATCGCAACTTCGATCTGCCGCTGCCCAACCAGCATCATCTGCCGTCGCCGTATGCGTACCGCAACGATTTCGCCGACGACGCCGCCCTGATCGCCGCCTCGGTCGCCGCGCTCGAAGCGAAGGTCGCCGAACTCGGCGCGGACAACGTCGCGGCGTTCTTCTGCGAGCCGATCCAGGGGTCGGGCGGCGTGATCGTGCCGCCGTTCGGCTGGCTCAAAGCCATGCGCGACGCTTGCCGTCGGCTCGGCATCCTGTTCGTCGCGGACGAAGTCATTACCGGTTTCGGCCGCACGGGTCCGCTGTTCGCCTGCCAAGGCGAAGGCGTCGAACCGGATCTGATGACGGTGGCGAAAGGCCTCACCGCCGGTTATGCGCCGATGGGCGCGGTGCTGATGTCCGATGAAATTTACCAGGGCATTGCCGATGGCGACGCCGAAGCCGTGGTCGGCCACGGTCACACGTATTCGGCGCATCCGGTGAGTGCGGCGATCGGCCTCGAAGTGCTGCGCCTGTATCACGAAGGCGGGCTGCTGGCGAACGGCGTGGCGCGGGCGCCGCGCTTCGCGCGCGGTCTCGATGCGCTGCTCGCGCATCCGCTGGTGGGCGATTCGCGCCATCGCGGCCTGCTCGGCGCACTCGAACTGGTCGCCGACAAAGAGACCCGGGCGGGCTTCGACCCGGCGCTGAAACTGTCCGAGCGGATCGCTGCCGCCGCGTATGAAAACCGCCTGATTTTCCGTGCATTCGGTGACAACATTCTCGGCTTCGCGCCGGCCTTGTCGTACACCGAGGCCGACTTCGACCTGATGTTCGAACGCCTCGAAAAAACCCTCGACGACGTGCTCGCACAAGCCGACGTCAGGGCCGCGCTGAAGGTCAAAACTCACGCCGCTGCATGCTAGAGTAGAGGCACCCTCAGCCTGTCACCCAACCGCCGGAGCGACAACGTTACGATGAGCAGCGACTGCAAGCTTGACCGGATCGACCTGCGGATACTCTCACAGCTGCAGAAGAAAGGCCGCATCACCAACGTCGAGCTTGCCGACGCGGTCGGCCTTTCGCCCAGCCCTTGCCTGATTCGCGTCAAACGTCTGGAGAAGGCCGGCTACATCATCGGCTACGGTGCGCAGATCCAGCTCGAAAAGCTCGGCGACGTGCAGATCGTGTTCACTGAAGTCACGCTCGCCGACCACCGGCGGGAAGACTTCATCAAGTTCGTGAATGCGATCCGCGACGTCGACGAGATCGTCGAATGCCATCTTGCAAGCGGCGGTTACGACTACCTGCTGAAGTTCGTCACGCGCAGCGTGAGCCACTATCAGAGCATTGTCGAAGGCCTGCTCGAACGCGATATCGGCATCGAGAAATACTTCAGCTACGTGATCATCAAGTCGCCGTTCGTGAAGAGCCATTACCCGCTCGAAACCCTGTTCTCGCAGAACCACAACTAGGCGTGTCGATAGCGCCGGGCCCTCATGTCAGGGTTCGGCGGCTTGCTCCAGCGCCGCGCCTTCGGCCGGCGGACTCCATTGCGCGAACTCCTCGCTCAGAAAGTCGACGCATACCCGCACCTTCGCCGACTGCGCGAGCCTCGCCGGATACACCGCCCACAGATTCGCCGGTTGCGTGACCTCGGGCAGCACCTGCTGCAACTGGCCGCTGTCGAGCAGGGGCCGCACGTCCCACATGGAACGCAGCACGATGCCGCGACCGGCCAGTGCCCATTGCACCGCCACTTCGCCGTGATTGGTCGACAACGGTCCGGTGACCTTGATCGAGACCGCTTCGCCGCGCACCGTCAAGCGCCACAAACCGAACGGATGATCGCGCTCCTTGATCGCCAGACACGCATGCGAGGACAGCTCGGCGAGTTGCCGCGGCGCGCCATGCCGCGCGATATAGCCCGGCGACGCGCACAGCACGCGATGATTCGACGCAAGCCGCCGCGCGATCAGATGCGGCGCGATCTCGTCGCCGATGCGAATGTCGAGGTCGAAGCCTTCGCCGGCCACGTCCACGAGACGATCGAACAGATCGAGCCGCACGCTCAGTTGCGGATAACGCTCTGAAAAACGCGCCAGCGCGGGCGCCACGAAACGTCGCCCAAAACCGAAGCTGCTGGAAATGCGCAACTTGCCGCCGGGAATGCGGCGCGTGGTGGAGACGTCTTCCACCAGTTGATCGACGTCGTCGAGAATCTTCTCGGCCCACGCGTAGACGCGTTCGCCGGCTTCCGTAATCGCGACCCGCCGTGTGGACCGATGCAATAAACGCGTGCCGAGCGTAGTCTCGAGCACATTGATCCGTTTGCTGACGTAGGCCGCCGACACCGACAAGGCCTCCGCCGCGGCACTGAAACTGGACTTGCGCGCCACTTCGCAGAACACGCGCAAATCGCCGAGATCGGGTGAAGGGACGGAGTTCATAGGTCGCTCGGCGGTCCATGCGTTTGTACACGAATCGTGCACAGTGGCTTAACTAAAGCGACCATTTTAGGCTCAAACAGCAGGAATAAAATAAACCCTGAATCCGCTTGAAGCGTCGAACGTCCTAATGGAGGAGCAGCAACATGTCGAAGAAATATCGGATCGCGGTCATTCCCGGCGACGGCATTGGTGTCGAAGTGATGCCCGAGGCGTTACGCGTGCTGGACGCGGTGAAAAACCGCTTCGGACTCGACTTCGAGTATCAGCACATTGAATGGGCGAGCTGCGACTACTACGCAAAGCACGGCCAGATGATGCCGGACGACTGGAAAGCGCACTTGCAATCCGCCGATGCGATTCTGTTCGGCGCGGTGGGCTGGCCCGACACGGTGCCTGACCACGTTTCGCTGTGGGGTTCGCTGCTCAAGTTCCGCCGCGAATTCGACCAGTACATCAACCTGCGGCCGGCGCGCCTGTTTGCCGGCGTGCCGTCGCCGCTCGCGGGCCGCAAGGCCGGCGACATCGACTTCTGGATCGTGCGCGAGAACACCGAGGGCGAGTATTCGTCGGTGGGCGGCGTGATGTTCGAAGGCACCGAGCGCGAATTCGTGCTGCAGGAATCGGTCTTCACGCGGCACGGCAGCGAGCGCGTGCTGAAGTTCGCGTTCGACCTCGCGCAGCGCCGCGAGCGCAAGAAGATCACGGTCGCCACCAAGAGCAACGGCATTGCGATCAGCATGCCGTGGTGGGACAAATGCGCGGCCGGCATCGCGGCGCAGTATCCCGACGTGACGTGGGACAAGCAGCATATCGACATTCTGTGCGCGCGCTTCGTGCTGAACCCCGATCGCTTCGACGTGGTGGTCGCCACCAATCTGTTCGGCGACATTTTGTCCGATCTCGGCCCCGCCTGTACCGGCACGATCGGCCTCGCGCCCTCGGCCAATCTGAATCCGGACCGCAAGTTTCCGTCGCTGTTCGAGCCGGTGCACGGGTCGGCGCCCGACATTGCCGGCAAGAACATCGCCAATCCGATCGCGATGATCTGGTCGGCCGCGATGATGCTCGATTTCCTCGGCAATCACGCAGGCAAGGAGCGCGAGGCGCACGACGCGATTCTCGCGGCGATCGAGGCCACGCTGGTGTCAGGCCCGCATACCGGCGACCTGGGCGGCAAGGCGAACACGACCGACGTCGGCCAGGCGATCGCGGCTAAACTTGCCTGAGGTCACCCGAGCCCCCCGTCCCACTCCTTGCCAGGACACCTACGTATGAGCATCGAAGCCTATCCGATCGAAGTCGACTTCCCCGACATCTCGGTGCATGAACACTCGCCGTCGGGAATCGCGTACGTCCATACGTTCGACTCCGGCGTGCCCGGACCGCATGTGATGATCAATGCGCTCACGCACGGCAACGAAGTGTGCGGCGCGATCGTCGTCGACGAACTGCTGCGCCGCCAACTGCGGCCGCGGCGCGGGCGCCTTACGCTGGGGTTCGCGAACGTTGCCGCTTACCTGAGCTTCGATCCCGCGAAGCCCGACGCCGCACGTTTCGTCGATCAGGACTTCAACCGCGTATGGACCGCCGCGACGCTCGACGACACCTCGCGCACCTCCAGCGAACTGGCGCGCGCCCGCGCGATGCGGCCGCTGATCGACACGGTCGACGCCCTGCTCGATCTGCATTCCATGCACGAAAAGAGCAAGCCGCTGATCGTCGCGGGACCGCTGCAAAAAGGCAGCGAGCTGGCCGTGAAGCTCGGCACGCCGGCCACGGTGATCTGCGACGAAGGCCATCCCGAAGGCCGTCGTATGCGCGATTACGAAGGCTTCGGCGATCCGGCCAGCGCGAAGAACGCGTTGCTGATCGAATGCGGACAGCACTGGGAACGCGGCGCGGTCGGCGTGGCGCGCGATACCACCGCGCGTTTTCTGATGCTGGCCGGTGTGATCGACGAAACGGATCTGCCGCCGGGCTGGCTCGCGCCGGTGCCGGCTGCGCAGCACATCGTGCGTGTGACGCAACCGGTCGTGGCGACCAGCATGGACTTCCGTTTCGCCGCGCCGTACACGGGTCTGGAAATCTTCGAGAAGGCCGGCGCCGTGATCGGCTGGTCGAACGGCGAGGCGGTGCTCACGCCTTACGACAACTGCATGCTCGTCATGCCTTCGCTGCGGCAATTGCGGCCGGGCGTCACGGTC
Source organism: Paraburkholderia bryophila (assembly GCF_003269035.1). GTDB lineage: Bacteria > Pseudomonadota > Gammaproteobacteria > Burkholderiales > Burkholderiaceae > Paraburkholderia > Paraburkholderia bryophila. The sequence goes on from NZ_QLTK01000023.1 coordinate 22,157, forward strand.
GTGCGGCTGGGCAAGATCGAACAGACCGTTACGCGTGCCGACACCACAGGCCGGTGATCGGTTTCAGCACATTCAAAAGGTAAGGCGAAGATGAAGGTACAGCAGCTCAAACAAAGCGTGAATCTGCGGAATCTGGAGGACTGGGGCACGGTCGGCTTGCCCGGCACGACACCGATTCAGGTGTCCGGCGTGCAGCGCGTGATCGAAGGCAGCGAGGCGGTCGATACCGGTATCTTCGAATGCACGGCGGGCACCTATCGCCGCTCGATCAAGCAGGCCGAGGTGATGCACTTTATCGCGGGCCGCGGGCGCTTCACGCCGGACAACGAGGAGACCATCCATTTCGCGAGCGGCGACACCCTGTTCTTCGAGGCCAATACGGAAGGCCTCTGGGAAGTCGAAGAGACGATGCGCAAGGTCTATGTGATCTTCTGAATAGCGCGTTACGTGTTGCATTGAGCGCCGCGCCAGGCCTTTCAGGCCGGCGCGGCCATCCCGGTATTTTCCCGGCACGCCGACGCGCGCCGCGGCCTCAGCAGTCATCCGCGCTGTCCAGCGCACGCTCCTTTCCGACGCACCGCTGCAACACGCTCGGGTAATCCCGCGTTGACCCTTCGTTGTCGATTTACTTACAGTGACGCCTGTTCGCACAAAGAATCACGGTTCTATATGCGAACAAATCACAAAAATTGATCGACGACCGGATTGCCCGGCCTGGCAGCAAGCCGGAGCAGGTCGCCTTGGAGAACATCCGCATGAATCGCAACCTCACCCTGACCCGGCTCGCCTGCGCGATGGCCGCATTGGCCAGCGCGCCCGCTTTCGCCCAAAGCAGCGTCACGCTGTACGGTATCGTCGACACGGGTATCGGCTATCAGAGCAGCCAGGCGCCTTCGCTCGGCTCGACCTCGGGCGGCAAATCGAACGTCAAGATGATCAACGGCGTGTGGGCCGGCAGCCGCTTCGGCCTGAAGGGCGCGGAAGACCTGGGCGGCAACACCAAGGCGATCTTCCAGTTGGAGTCCGGCTTCAATTCCGCCACCGGCGGCCAGCAATACACGAACGCGATGTTCGGCCGCCAGGCCTGGGTCGGCGTCACGAATCCGACCTACGGCACGTTCCAGGCGGGCCGCCAGTACACCGCGTACTACTCGCTGCTGTCGCCTTATAGCCCGACCACATGGCTCACCGGCTACTACGGCGCGCATCCGGGCGACGTCGACGCACTCGACACGATCTACCGCGCCAATAACTCGCTGGTCTATACGTCGCCGAAGCTGTATGGCTTCACGTTCAGCGGCTCCTACGCGGTGGGCGGCGTGCCGGGCAGCTTCAACCGCGGCTCGACATGGAGCGGCGCGGTGCAGTACCTCAACGGCCCGGTCGGCATCGCGGTCGGCTTCATGCGCATCAACAATTCGACGGTGGGCGGCGGCGCGTATGGCGCGGATTCGACCGTATCGAACAACGGCGCGCAGCCGGGCGTGTCGGCGGTGACCAACGGCTATCAGACCGCCCAGGCGCAGCAGCGCTTCGCCGTGACCGGCGGGTATAACTTCGGCAATGGCTGGGACGTGTCGGCGGCTTACTCGAACGTGCAGTACATTCCGGGCGTCGGTTCGAGCTTCCGCGACACCGCCATCTTCAACACGGCCGGCGCGGTGCTGCACTGGAAGCCGAGTGTCGCGTGGGACTTCGCCACCGGCTACAGCTACACGCGTGCGACCAAAGCGAACGGCATCACGAGTTCGGCGCAGTACCAGCAGGTCAACCTGTCCGAGTACTATGCATTGTCGAAGCGCACCGGCCTCTATGCGTTGCAGGCATTCCAGCGCACTAACGGCAACACGCTCGGCACCGCCGGCTCGGGGCATATCATCAGCGCCACCGCCACGATCGGCGACGGGTTCCAGAGCGCGCCCTCGTCGTCGCGCAGCCAGTTCGCCGCGGGCGTAGGCATCGTGCACCGCTTCTGAACGGCACACGATCGTAGAAGAAAGAAAGGCTCGTGATCACGAGCCTTCGCGCTTTTCGCAGTCAGGAGACCATCATGAGCCGCAGTACCGCTGTGAACGTTCAAACCTTCATCAACGAACACCCATTCTCGCCGTTCCAGTGGCTCATCTTCTTCATGTGTTTCGTGATCGTCCTGCTGGACGGTTTCGACACGGCCGCGATCGGCTTCATTGCGCCTTCGCTGATCGCCGAATGGGGCATCACGAAACCGGCGCTCGCGCCGGTGCTGAGCGCAGCGCTGTTCGGCCTCGCCTGCGGCGCGCTCGGCTCGGGACCGCTGTCCGACCGCCTCGGGCGACGCTCGCTGCTGCTTGGTTCGGTGCTGCTGTTCGGCGTGGCGTGCCTCGCGTCGGCCTTCTCGACCAACATCGAGCAACTCACGGTGCTGCGCTTCGTGACCGGTGTCGGACTCGGCGCGGCCATGCCGAACGCCGTGACGATGATGGGTGAATACTGCCCCGATCGCCGTCGCGCGACGCTGATCAATCTGATGTTCTGCGGCTTCCCGCTGGGCGCTGCGTTCGGCGGTTTTCTCGCCGCATGGATGATTCCGCATCTCGGCTGGCGCAGTGTGTTGCTGCTCGGCGGTATCACGCCGCTGTTGCTGCTGGTCCTGCTGCTGATCAAGATGCCGGAGTCGGTCCGCTACATGGTCGCCAATAGCGCGCCGGTCGAGCGCATTCGTGCGGCGCTCGCGCGCATTTCGGACGAAGCCGCGCAGGCCGGCTCGTTCACCATGACCGAAAGCGCGCCGCAAACCGGTAGCAAGGGCGTGGGCGTGGTGCTGTCGCGCTCGTATATCGTCGGCTCGGTGATGTTGTGGGTCGCGTACTTCATGGGTCTCGTGATCTTTTACGCGTCGATCAACTGGATGCCGATTCTGCTGAAAGACGCCGGCCTCACGCCGCAACGCGCAACGCTGATTTCGGCGCTGTTCCCGCTCGGCGGCGTGGGCGCCGTGCTGTGCGGCGTGCTGATGGACAAGTTCAACGCGAACCGGATCATCGCCGCGTGCTATGCGTTGACGGCCGTGAGCGTGTACTTCATCGGCCAGGCGGTGGGCAATGTCGGCGCGCTGGTGTTTATCGTGTTCGTCGCGGGGGTGCTGATGAATACCGCGCAATCGTCGATGCCCGCGCTCGCCGCCGCGTTCTATCCAACCGAAGGACGCGGCACGGGTGTGGCATGGATGCTCGGGATCGGGCGCTTTGGCGGAATCGCCGGGTCGTTCCTGGTCGCGGAACTGACGCGGCGCCATTTCTCGTTCGGCGGGATCTTCGCGATGGTGGCTGTCGCGGGGCTGATTGCCTGCGTGGCGCTGCTGATCAAGCAGGCGGCACGGCCCCATGTCGCGACGCCGACGGCTTCGAATGCGGAATCGTTTGGACATTGATCCGCGTGCGCAAAAAAACCTCACGCGCCACTTACCGATAAACTACGCGGTTCTTTGTTCGCGCGGTCGCTGCGGTGGCGCATGCCATCGCTTTCATACCGCGCTCATCTAATGACAGGATTCCGGTCATGAAACGCGTAGTCGTCTCCGCCCTGCTGGCAGCGGCGTGTCTTGCCCAACCGGCGGCACAGGCCGTTGCCCAGACGGTCAGCAATCAATGTTTCGCGCTCGGCGATATTGCCGGCCAGGTCGCGTCGTGGCGCTCGCACAAAAAGACCAAGGCGCAAGCGCTCGATCAGGCGGCCAAATACTACAAGGATCCGTCCGACCGGCAAGCGGTCGACGCGATCATCGAGAAAATCTACGCACCGAACGCACCGCATATGACGCCTGATCAGGCGAGTATGGTGTTCACGTCGGACTGCGCGAACCAGAACAAAGCGCAGGCGCCCGCGAAATAGCGCCTGCTTTCGCTCGGCTACCTTGCCGCGCAAGCGTTGGAACTAGCGCTTGCGAAACGCGTCCAGCGAACTCAGCGCGTTGCCGTGGAAATCGAACAACGTGTTGTTGTCCCACTGATCGCCCGCGCCGACTTTCCATCCGACATTCGGCGTCGGGATCCACTCCGGCTCCCACCAGAAGACGCCCTTGCCGCGACCACCCGGTATCGCCTTGACGATATCCGTCACCGCTTCGAGAAACTGCGCCTGGCCTGCGGGCGTCTGCGGAAACGTCGTGGACCCGGTGCTGGTCATGGAGTTGGGTTCGGAATCGCCGTCGCTCGTGGTCCACGGGTATGCGGTCTCGACCACCATCACATCCTTGTCGTAGCGTGCCGCCAGATCGTTCGCGTTGTTCTGCAGATCGCCGAGCGAGCCTTGCCATTGCGGGTAGTAGGACAGGCCGATCACGTCGAACGTGACGCCGCGCTGCGTCGCACTGTCGAACCACCAGCGGCTGGTCGCGTTGTTGCCGCCGCTGTCGAGATGCAACATGACCTTGATCCGGTCGTCGACGGATTTGACCGCATCGTGCCCCGCCTTCAGCAATTGCGCGAGATTGTCCCACTGGTCGTACTTGCCGAGCGGCCAGAGCATGCCGCCGGTGATCTCATTGCCCACTTGCACCCACTCGGGCCGCACACCGTCGCGTTTGAGCAGATTCAAAACGTGCGACGTGTAGCCGGATAACAGCGCGCAGGTCTGCGCGAGATCCTTGCCGGCCCACGCATGCGGCGGATACTGTTTGCCGGGATCGGCCCACCAGTCGCTGTAGTGGAAGTCGATCAACACCCGCATGCCCAATGCGGCGGCCCGGCGCGCCAGGATACGCACATGCCCGGCATTGTTATAGCCCGTCGCGGGGCTTTGATCGGACGGGAAAAAGTTCGGATTGCCGGGGTCGTTCCAGACCTTGATTCGAATCGAATCGACGCCGTGGCTGCGCAAAATGAACAGGCAATCGAGCGGCTTGCCATGCTCATAAAACGTCGCGCCGTTGGCTTCAAGTTCGAGCAACGTGGATACGTCCGCGCCTTTCGCAAAACGGCTGCCAGGTACGCTCAGACCAGTTTCAGCTGCGAAAGCCGGCAGGCCGGCCGTTGCGCCCACACCGGTCGCCGCCGCAGCCGACGCTAGCCAGCCGAGCATTTCTCTTCGGTTCATCGGTCACCCTCCATTGATTGAACGGCGGTTCTTATGAGGCCGCCTGCTCCAGGTTGAAGCGCTTGAATCTCAATCGGCGACGGTTCGCCATGCACAGACGTCGCCGGCTTTTATCCGGGCGTGGCCGAGTACGAAATCAGCGTTGGCGGGTGCGGGCGCTTGGGCGGGTTCGGGGCCGAAGTTGAACGCGAAGGTCAACTCGCCACGGCGACGAATCCGCACGCCGTCGGGCAACTGTTGTGTTGCGATACCGGCTTGGCGCGCCGCATTGGCCAAAACCTGACGATGCAAGGCGTGCGACAACCAGCCCGCGATGTAGCGCACGTTGCCGTGCGAGAGAATCGCCGGCCATGCGTCGTCGAATCGGGCTTCGACGCGAGTCTCGCCGTTGGCGCGAACGTGCTCGCGCCAATGCAGCGCCACGCCATCCGTCGCGCCGATCGACAGCGCCGGCGTGAGCGTGGGACGCAGCGTCTCGACTTCGAGCACCTGGATCGGCAGCACGCGTTGCAGCGCACCGGGCGGCAGGGTCGACGGAATCGCGAACAGGTCGGTTTTCGAGCCGCTACGCGGCCCGAAAACCCATTGCGCCGTGCTGCGTTCGATCTGTCGGACCAGCACGTCGTCGATCACCGCAAGGCTCGGCACGACCACGAGGCGATAGGCAGAAAGGCCCGCGTTGCGCGGCACGATATCGACGTCGAGTCCCAACTCGCGCAACGACTCGTAGTAGTCGAACGCCAGCGTCTGGTAATCGAAGCCTTTGCCATGACGCTGAATCTCGAACATCCATTGCGTCTCGTAGTCGAATACCACGGCAACGGCGGCGCGCGCAGCCGCACCGGGAGCCGACAACACCGGGCTCGCCGCAATCTCGCGCGCCGCCTGCTGCACTTCCAGGCCGCCCGGCGACAATTCGTCATTGGGCAGATTGAGGCCCGAATGCATCTGCTCCTGCGCATACGGACACTGACGCCAGCGGAAATACGACACCAGTTCGGCGCCGTGCGCGAACGCCTCATACGCCCAGAGCCGGACCATGCCCTTCGCCGGCACGGGATTCCACGACGCCCAGTTGACCGGCCCCGCCTGCTGCTCCATCACCCAGAAACGCCCCCGGCCGATGGCCCGATAGCGGTCGTGATCGAATGCCGACACATCGGGATGCGCCGTGCGCGCGTAGCGTGCCTTCTGCTCGTCGGGCAGGGCGATCGACTCGGTACGGGCAATCGGATAGCTGTCCCACGCGGCCACGTCGAGCGCATCGCCTTCGGCAAAACGGTAGTGATCGAAAGTCGTAAAAAAACCCATGAAGTTGTGCAGCACGTCCGCTTCGGGCGCATGCCGCCGCAACACGTCGACCTGCTCGCAATGGAAGCTCGCCACTTCGTCGGACATGAAGCGGCGGTACTCGAGCAGATGAATCGGATTGGCGTCGGTGGGCGTGAGGGTCGGCAATTCGATCGCTTCGAACGACGGATACTCCATGCTCCAGAACACATTGCCCCAGGCGTCGTTCAATGCGCCGACGGTGCCATAACGCAGATGCAGCCAGCGATGAAAACGCGCCAGCGCGGCGGCGGAATAACTCGGCACGGTGTCGTGACAGCCGAGTTCGTTATCGGTCTGCCACGCCACGATAGAAGCATGACGCCCATAGCGCGCCGCCATCGCGCTGACGATCCGCACGCATTCGCGCCGGTACGTGTCGCTTGAAAGGTCGTAATGACGGCGCGAGCCGAAGTTCCAGCGCGTGCCGTCGGCCCGCACCGGCAGCACATCCGGATGCGCGTCGATCAGCCACTTCGGCGGCGAGGCGGTCGGCGTACCGAGCACCAGTTTCAGTCCCGCGGCGGCCAGCACGGCGACCGCTTCGTCGAGCCACTCCCACTCGAATTCGCCGGCGCGCGGCTCCATCCGGCTCCACGCGAATTCGGCGATCCGCACGTGCGTGATGCCGAGTTCGACCATCCGCTTTGCGTCGTCGGCCCACATCGAGCGGGGCCATTGTTCCGGGTAATAGCAGACACCAAGTTGCATGAACGTATCTCTTGAGTAGTTGAAGACGGATCGGCGTTCAGCCTTTGCTCGCACCGAACGTCAAGCCGGCGACGAAGTGCCTCTGCATCAGGAAGAACATCAGCACGGAAGGCAGCGCGGCCAGTACCGAACCGGCGGCGACCAGATTCCATGCTGTCGTCCATTGCCCCTTGAGCGCGGCGACGCCGACGGTGATCGGCGCGGCGTCGTCACCTTGCGTCAGGCACAACGCCCAGAAGTAGTCGTTCCAGACAAACGTGAAGACGAGAATGCCGAGCGCGGCGAGCGCCGGCCGGATCAGCGGCAGCACGATGCGCCAGTAGATGGTCCATTCGCTCGCGCCCTCCACGCGCGCGGCCTCGATCATTTCGAACGGCAACTGCTTGATGAAATTGCGGAGAAACAGCGTGCAGAAGCCGGTTTGAAAGGACACGTGAAAAATCACCAGCGCCCAGACGCTATTGAACAGGCCTACTTTCAACGCCATATCGCGCACCGGAATCATCAGGATCTGGATCGGCACGAAATTGCCCGCGACGAACGCGAACAGCACCGCCGTATTGCCGGGAAAGCGATAGGTCGCGAGAGCGAAACCCGCCATGGAGGCCAGCACGATTGCGCCGAGCACCGAAGGCACGGTAATCAGCACGCTATTGGCGAAGTAATGCAGCATCGGCGTCTGCGTGAGCGCCGTGCCGTAGTTTTCGATCAACGCAAAATGTTTCGGCCAGCCCCAGTAATCGCCTTGCGACAATTCATCGGACGAGCGGATCGACGTGACGAGTACGGCCAGCATGGGCAGCAGCCAGATCAGCAACGCGATCGGCAACGACACCTTATAGAGCGTGCGATTGAACGGTTTCCAGCGTTCGACGGGAAGCGGATACATGACACGAACCTCCTGAATATCAGCGTTCCTCGCGCAGCATGCGGCGCAGATGGAACACGATGTAGACGAGCATGATGGCGAACAGCACGACGGCAATCGCCGCGGAGTAGCCTTCGCGGTAGTACTTGATGGCCTGGTCGTACATGTAATAGGCGAGCACCGTGGAGCTGTCGAACGGGCCGCCGCCGCTCATCACCGCGATCAGGTCGAAACTGCGCAGCGCGCCGATCACGGTCAGCACGACGGCCATGAACGTGGCGGGCCGCAATTGCGGCAGGATCACGTGCCAGAGCAGCCGCACGCCCTTCGCCCCTTCCATGCGCGCCGCCTCGACCACTTCCGGATTGATGCCGGTGAGACCAGTGAGATACAGCACCATGCAGAACGGCGTTTGCGGCCATAGCGCGGCGAAGATAATGCCGAAGGTCACCGTATGCGGATCGCCGAGCACCGGAATGCCGTGGCCGACAATCAGGCGCAGCAGGCCGAACCCCGGGTCGTAGAACCAGCTGAATACGAGCCCCACAACCACACCCGAAAGCACGAACGGCGCGAAAAACAGCGACTTCACGACCCGCATGCCGCGCAGGTGCTGGTTCAGATACAACGCGAAAAGCAGGCCGAGCGGCGGCGCGAGCAGGAACAGCCCGAGCCAGGTCAGATTGTTTTTCAGCGCCGTGTAGAACGTGTCGGCCTGGAACAGTTCGATGTAGTTGTCCAGCCCCGCGAAGGTCTTCGGCGTCATGCCGTCCCAGTGATAAAAGCTGAGCGAGATGCTGCTGAAGATCGGATAAACCACGCATAGGCAAAACAACGCGCAACCCGGCAACAGGAAGAAAAACGCGGCCCGATGCTGGTGACGGCGCGTGGTCGAGACGTGACGGTGCTGCGCCGCGGGTAAGCGGCGCGCTGCGGATTGAGACATGGGTCGGGCCTCGTCGAAGATCGAAGGCAAGCGCCGGCTGTTGCTGCGCCGCCGGCGCTTTAGGAACTTACTTCTGATAGATGCGTTTGCGGGTCGCTTCGAGGCGCGCCAGTACGGCGTCGAGTTGCGACGGATCGCTGTAGAACTGCTGCATCGCTTTCATGCCTTCGTCGGCCATTTCCTTCTGCATGTCGCGATCGTAGAACTGCGCGATGCCGCCCTTCGTGTTGGCCAACGTCTGGAAGCCGACCCTGGAGATCGCGTCTTCCGGTTCAGCCGACTGACTGTTCGACGGCAGTTGACCCCAGCCCTTCGCGAGATCCGCGTTGATCTGCGGCTGTTCCATGAAGGCCAGCAGCTTGCGGGCATCGGCCTTGTTCCTGGCTTTGGCAGGGATCAGCAGCACGTTGACCGGACCGTCTTCGGCCATCGGCACATTGGCGTCGATCACCGGGAAACGGAAGAAACCGGTTTGCGGTTTGATCGACGGTGGAATGCTCGCCGAGAAGAACGTGCCCATCAGCATCATCGACGCCTTGCCGTTCACGAGAAACGGCGCGATTGAATCGAGGTCGTACGAGAGCGCGTTATCGATGAAATAGTGGTCGTCGATCAGCGTTTTCCACGCGGCGTAGACCTTCTTCACGCGCGCGTCGGTGTACGGAATTTCACCCGCCATCAATTGCTGATGGAACGCATTGCCGTTGATCCGCAGATCGAGGTAATCGAACCAGGCGGCGAGTGTCCAGCTGTCGCGCGCGGCCACGGCAATCGGGGCCACGCCGCTCGCTTTCAACTTCTTGCAGGCGTCGAGAAACTCGTCCCAGGTTTTTGGCTCGCCTTTAATACCCGCTTTGTCGAACAGGTCCTTGCGATAGAAGAACCCATACGCGTCGTAGCCGAGCGGCGCCGCGTACTGTTTGCCCTTGAAGGTGGACGCTTCCTTGACCGACGCGTATTGCTGCGACCAGCCGTTCTTCGTCCAGTCCGGCGACAGGTCTTCGAGCAGGCCACGTTGCGCGTAATAGGCCATCCGTTCACCGTCGTGCCATGACACGACGTCGGGCGGATCGGTGGCGAGCCAGCCGCCCATCTGTACCTTGTACGCTTCCTCGGTGATGTAGGTGACCTTGAGATCGACGTCGGGATTGGCTTTCTTGAACTTGTCGAACGCGTCTTGCCAGGTCGAACGCTGGTTGCCGCGCGCCGAGACGTTGACGTTGAGCGTGGCGGCGCCGGCTGTGGCGCAACCGAGTGCGCCGACAACCAGGGCGGCTGCGATCGACAGTTGCGCAAGACGGCGAAGGCGTAGAGCAATCATCTTGTGTCTCCTTGACTACCTTGTTGGCTGACAGCAAGCGGCTGACAGCGATGTAACCCGCTCTGTGGCGGAATCCGGTTCGGCAAACGTCGCGCTTCGCTAGCGCGGCCTCAGGCGGCGACCCGTTCGGGTTCGAAGCTACTGCGCCGCAAGGCGACGCCGTCCGCATCGAACAGATGACACGCGGCGGACGGAATGTGAATGCAAATACGCTCGCCGGAGCCGATCGGCGTATCGCCCGGCGCCTTCGCGACCAGCGCGCCGCCCGCGTGATCCGCGTGAATATAGCTGTGCTCGCCGAGACGCTCGGACAGGACGGTCGTGCATTGAATCGATTGCTCGTCGCCGTCGAGGCCCACATGCTCGGGTCGCACGCCGAGCGTGACCGGCTGCCCGCGCTGCAAACGCCGGCCGTCTACCTGCGCGATCAACTGCTCGCCGCTTTGCGCGAGCGTGACGCTCACACGGCCCGGCCCGATCGACTCGACCACCGCGTCGATGAAATTCATTCGCGGCGAGCCGATGAAGCCCGCCACGAAGCGCGACCTGGGATGGTGATACAACTCGAGCGGTGCGCCGCTTTGCGCGACGCTGCCCAAACGCTCCGCGTCCGCCCCAGCGTGCAACAACACGATGCGGTCGGCGAGCGTCATCGCCTCGACCTGATCGTGCGTCACGTACACCACGCTCGCGTTGGCAAAGCGCTGATGCAAACGGGCGATCTCGATCCGTGTCTGGCCTCGCAACGCGGCGTCGAGATTCGACAGCGGTTCGTCGAACAGAAACACGCCGGGCTCGCGCACAATCGCGCGGCCGATCGCCACGCGCTGACGCTGGCCGCCCGACAACGCTTTCGGATAACGCTCCAGAAAAGCGTCGAGTTGCAGAATGCGCGCGGCCTCCCGCACCTTGCTGTCGATCACGTCCTTCGGTTGCTTCGCGAGCTTCAGGCCGAACGCCATGTTGTCGAACACGGTCATGTGCGGGAATAGCGCGTAGCTCTGAAATACCATCGCCACGCCGCGCGCCGCGGAAGGCACGTCGTTCATCAGACGGCCGCCGATATGCAACTCGCCTTCGCTCAAATCTTCGAGACCGGCGATCATTCTCAGCAAGGTCGACTTGCCGCAACCCGAAGGTCCGAGAAACACACAAAACTCGTGCTGCGCGATCTCCAGATTCACGCGCCGGATCACCGGCGCATGCTCACCGTACGACTTCTGCACGTCCGTCAAACGAATTGCCGCCATGCTGGCCCCCTTGGATTTAACCGCTTAAATTTTTGCAAAAAATAAACGGCCAGACCTTGTGCGGCAGGCATTTAATCGCTTAAATTCGGATTCGAGGGAAAAAGTCATGATGAGTGTCTCCGCTGGGTTTTTTGCAAAGTTATCAACGTCGCCCTCGGCCCGCAACATTTGAATCGCATTCCCTGAATTTGGGATAACAACCATGGTCACCCTGTCCGAAGTGGCGAAGCGCGCGCACGTTACCGCCGCCACCGTTTCCAATGTGCTGCGCAATCGCGACAAAGTCCGCCCGGAAACCGCCGAGCGCGTGCTGAAGGCGATCGCCGATCTCGGCTACCGGCCGAATCTGAATGCACGCGCGCTGGCCGAGGGCCGCTCGTCCACGTTGGCGTTGATGCTGTCGAACATCTCGAACCCGTTCTACCCCGAGTTCGTGCTGGCCGCCGAACGCGCGGCGCGCAAAGCCGGCCACTTCCTGATGGTCTGCAATACCGACGACGACGCCGAAATCGGCCGCGCGTATCTGAACCAGATCGCGGGCACGCTCGCGGACGGCGTGCTCGTCATGAACACGGACATCACGATCAACGACCTCTGCGCGTCCGCCACGCACAGCGCACCGATTCTGCTCGCCATGTGGGAACACCCCGAGGCGCCGCCCGCGCTGCCGTGCGTCGCGGTGGATTTCGCCCGCGCGGGCGAGCTGGCCGCGCGGCATCTGCTCGAACTGGGGCACCGCGATATCGGCCTGTTGATCGGCGACGGTTGCGGCGGTTTGCAGGACGCGCGATCGAACGGCTTTCGCGCGGCGATGCGGGCATCCGGCATCGAGGCCGATGCCGCCGCGGTGCTGCAGATTCGCGATTCGATCGACGCCGGTTACGCGGCCTGTATGCAGTTGATGTCGAACCGGCCGCAGCTCACCGCGATTTTCGCCACCAACGACCTGCTCGCGATCGGTGCGGCGCAGGCGTTGATCACGCTGGGCCGCGCGGTGCCGGCGGATGTGTCGGTGATCGGTATCACCGACATTCAGCTCGCGCATCAGGTGCATCCCGCGTTGACCACGGTCGCGATCCAGACCGCGGCCATTGCGGAGTTGTCGATTGCGAGTTTGATCCGGCTGATCCAGACGCCCCATCAGCAACCGTCGATGGTGCTCGCGCCGCCGCCCGAACTGGTGGTGCGCGCATCGACCGGACCCCGGCGAACGCGCTGAACGCGCGGCCCCGTTGCCTTCGGCGTGCCATGTCAAACCGATTCAGCAGAAAATGCCGTCACGCTAAGAAAAAAACGCGCGCTACGCCGTCAGCGCCGTTTTTGGCAACGTCATCCACGGCCGCGCGGGCGTAGCATCGAGGCATCGATCGAAGGTACGCGAGCGCTGCCGCATGCCTTGATCTCATCCAGGGCAACCCTCAAGGAGTCACCTCATGTCTCTCGCCTTGACGCGCGACGAACTGATCCGCACGCACAATCTGATCGACGGCCAATGGACCGATGCCGCCGACGGCGCGCGCTTCCCGGTCACCAATCCGGCCACCGGCGAGCGGATCGCCGAAGTCGCGAACAGCGGCGCGGCGGACGCCCGCGCCGCCACGGATGCCGCCGCCCGCGCGTTCCCCGCATGGCGCGACAAGCTGCCGCGCGAGCGCGCCGAATTGCTGCGCCGCTGGCACGCCTTGATCGTCGCCAATACCGACGACCTCGCGAAGCTGATGTCGATGGAGCAAGGTAAACCGCTCGCCGAAAGCCGCGGCGAAGTCGCGTACGGCGCGTCGTACGTCGCGTGGTTCGCCGACGAGGCGACCCGCATCTACGGCGATCTGATTCCGCAGCAACAACGCGGCAAGCGCATGAGCGCCGTGAAGGAACCGCTCGGCGTGGTCGCGGCGATCACGCCGTGGAATTTCCCGCTCGCCATGATCGCCCGCAAGATCGCGCCCGCGCTCGCGGCCGGTTGCACCGTGGTCGCCAAGCCCGCCGAAGATACGCCGCTCACCGCCCTCGCGCTCGCCGCGCTCGCTCAGGACGCCGGTTTGCCGGACGGCGTGTTGAACATGCTGTCGGCGTCGCGCGAACAGGGCATTGCCGCGGTCGCCGACTGGCTCGCCGACGCGCGCGTGCGCAAGATCACGTTCACCGGCTCGACGCCGGTCGGCAAGCATCTGGCGCGTGAATCGGCCGGCACGTTGAAAAAACTCTCGCTGGAACTGGGCGGCAACGCGCCCTTCATCGTGTTCGACGACGCCGATCTCGACGCGGCCGTGACCGGCCTGATGGCGTCGAAATTCCGCAACGGCGGGCAGACCTGCGTGTGTCCGAACCGCGTCTACGTGCAGGCCGGCGTTTACGAGCGTTTCGCCGATCTGCTCGCAACCCGCGTCGCGGCCTTGAAGGTTGCACCCGCAACCGACCCGGACGCGCAGATCGGCCCGATGATCAACGCGCGCGCCATCGACAAGATCGCCCGCCACGTGGAAGACGCCGTCGCGCACGGCGCCAAAGTATTGACGGGCGGCAAGCGCCTGACCGAACTCGGCCCGAACTACTACGCGCCGACCGTCCTGACCGGCGCGCAGGACGACATGATGGTGTGTTGCGAGGAAACCTTCGGCCCGGTCGCGCCGCTGTTCCGTTTCACCGACGAAGCCGAAGCGCTGCGTCTGGCGAACGACACGCCGTTCGGCCTCGCCGCCTACTTTTATACGCGGGACATTGGGCGTATAGATCGTGTGGCGAGTGGACTCGAAGCGGGCGTGATCGGCATCAACGAAGGCGCCGTCTCCAGCGAAGCGGCGCCGTTCGGTGGTGTGAAGGAATCGGGCTACGGCCGCGAAGGTTCGAAGTACGGGCTCGACGATTACCTGTCCATCAAGTACCTGTGCCAGGGCGGCTTCGATCGCTAAGCGGCCTGTTTCATCCGCCACGCCCGGGCGCGCTTCTCTCCGCCGAAACGCCCCCGAGCGCCGCCGACCGGCTATCCTGTGCCTACCGGAGATCAGGTATCAGGACGAGCGTGATGAACCTTAGGGCCTTGCAGTGCTTTGTGATTCTCGCCGAGGAACTCAATTTCAGCCGTGCCGCCGAGCGCCTGCATATCGCGCAACCGGCGCTGAGCCAGCAGATCCGTTCACTCGAGGAACGGCTCGGCACGCAACTGGTGGACCGGGCGAGACGCCCGCTGGTGTTGACCGAAGCCGGCCATTATCTGTGTAGCGAGGCGCGGCAGATTCTCGGTTCGGTGGAACAGGTGACGCGTGCGGCGCAGGAAATCGGCGTGGGCCGGCGCGGCTGGCTCAGCGTCGGCTTCACCCGCTCGTCGATGTATAGCGTGCTGCCGCCCGCGCTCAAGGCGTTTCATCGCGCGTACCCGCAGGTCGAACTGAAACTGTTCGAAATGCTCACCGAAGAACAGACCGATGCGCTGCGCGATCTGCGCATTCATATCGGCATTGGCCGGCAGCCCGTTGCCGTGGAAGGCTGCACGTCGTATCCGCTGATGCGCGAACGCGTGATGGCGGCGCTCGAGCCGAATCATCCGCTTGCCGCGCACCAAAGCGTGCAGATCGCGGAGCTCGCCGACACACCGCTGATTCTGTATCCGAAGCACCAGAACGCGCAGTTCAAACGCTCGGTGCTGTCGCTGTATCGCGATGCGGGCGTGACGCCCTTCGTCGCGCACGAGGCGTATGAAATTCAAACCGCCATTGCGCTGGTGGCCGCCGGCCTGGGCGTCACGTTCATCGGCGAATCGGTGGCACGGCATGGGCGTCATGACGTCGTGTTCCGTCATCTCGCGGGACCGGGTTCGTCGTATCGTTCGACCCTCGCGGCCACCTTCCGCACCGACGATGCATCGCCGCACCTGCGTGCGTTTCTCGACTGCCTGCCGGCGCCCGTTGCCGACGCTGCACTATAAGCAAAAACCTATACAAGCATAAGTAAGCGGTCTTGGACGCCTGCTCCGCGCGTTCTTATCATGGCCTCACACATGATAAAGAACGCAGCGGCAGCAACGACTGTCGCCACACGGAGACACGTCAATGCCCTCGATCGATGAAGCCGCAACCATGCGCAAAGTGTATGGGCGCCTGATGCCCCTGCTCTTCGCGATGATGTTCTTTAATTATCTCGACCGGATCAACATCGGTTTCGCCGCGCTCGACATGAACAAACAGTTGGGTTTCAGCCCGGCGGTGTTCGGCTTTGCGGGCAGCATCTTTTTCTTCGGCTACATGCTGCTGGAAGTGCCGAGCAATCTTCTGCTGCATCGCCTCGGCGCACGCCGCTGGATCGCACGCATCCTGCTTACGTGGGGCGCGGTCGCGGCGGCCACCGCATTCGTGTTCAACGATTCGAGCTTCTACGTGCTGCGCTTTCTGCTCGGCGTGATGGAAGCGGGTTTTCTGCCGGGCGTCGCGGTGTATCTGACCAAATGGTTTCCGGTGCGCTACCGGGCGCGCGCGGTGGGCGGCTACATCATCGCGGGATCGTTTTCCGCGGTGCTGGGCGGACCGATCTCGACCGCGCTGATGACCTACGCGAACGGCGTGCTCGGTTTGCAGGGCTGGCAATGGATGTTCATTCTCGAAGGCGTGCCCGCCATGCTGCTCGGCCTCGTGACCCTGCGCATCATGACCGAACGCCCCGCCGACGCCGACTGGCTTTCCGCCGACGAAAAACGCTGGCTCGAAACCACGCTCGCCACGGAACGCGAAGCGCTGGGCGGCAACACGCACTTTCCGCTCCTGCGGGTGGCCGGCGACATTCGTGTGTGGAGTCTTGCCTGCCTGTTCGGTTGCGCGCTGGTCGGCATTTACGGACTGTTTCTGTGGCTGCCGCAGATCGTCAAAAGCCTCGGCCATCTGAGCAATCTCGAAGTCGGTTTTCTTTCGGCCGCGCCACCCTTGCTCGGCGTGCTGGGCACTTTCCTGATCAGCCGCAGTTCGGACCGCACCGGCGACCGCAAGAAACACCTCGCGTTCGTGTATGGCATGAGCGCGCTGGCTATTGCCGGTAGCGCGTATGCGCCGACTCCGGTGATCGCTTATGCGTTGCTGTGTGTGACCGGTTTGTTCATCTATGCGGGCAATCCCCTGTTCTGGAGTTTGGCGTCGTCGTTCAGAACCGGCGCGGCGGGCGCGGCGACGATTGCGCTGATCAATACGATTGCGCAGTTCGGCGGGTTGGTCGGTCCGTGGAGCATCGGGCTCGTGCGCAACGCGACCGGCAATTTCAAACTGGCGCTGCTGACCATCGCGGCGTTCCTGATCGTCGCGACGATCATCGCGCTGGTCATGCGCGTGACGCCAGCCGACGACGAGTCCGCCTCGCTCGCCCATGGCGACGCGGCGCCACGAACCTGACAACCGCGCGCGCCGGATCGACTATCGCAAATCCGGCGCACGCAGGCAAAAGCGTCAGCACGAACACAACAGAAGGGTATTGCATACCATGATCATCGATTGCCACGGTCACTATACGACCGCGCCTCGCCAGCACGAAGTCTGGCGCGCGCAGCAGATCGCCGCGCTGAAAGACGGCGGCACGCCGCCGCCCCGCCCCACGATTAGCGACGACGAGATTCGCGAAAGCATCGACAACGGTCAGTTGCGCATTCAGCGCGAACGCGGCACCGATCTGACGATTTTCTCGCCGCGCGCCGCCGGCATGGGGCATCACCTCGCCTCCGCCGAAGCCAACGCGACGTGGTCCCGCGAGTCCAACGATCTCATACATCGTGTGTGCGGACTGTTTCCGCGCAACTTCGTCGGCGTGTGCCAATTGCCGCAGGCGCCGGGCGTGCCGCCTGCCAAGTGCATTGCCGAATTGCGGCGCTGTGTCGAAGAGCTCGGGTTTATCGGCTGCAATCTGAATCCGGATCCGTCCGGCGGACACTGGTCCGGTTTGCCGATCACCGATCGAAGCTGGTATCCGCTCTACGAAGCAATGGTCGAACTCGACGTGCCGGCCATGATTCACGTGTCGTCGTCGTGCAATGCGAATTTTCACGCCACGGGCGCGCATTACATCAACGGCGATACCTCGGCGTTCATGCAGTTGCTGCAAGGCGATCTGTTCGCCGACTTCCCCACGCTGCGTCTGATCATTCCGCACGGCGGCGGCGCGGTGCCGTATCACTGGGGACGCTATCGCGGCCTCGCGCAGGACATGCAACGCCCGCTGCTCAGCGAGTATCTGCTGAATAACGTGTTCTTCGACACCTGTGTCTATCACCAGCCCGGCGCCGAATTGCTCGCCAAGGTCATTCCGGTGCAGAACATTCTGTTCGCGTCGGAAACGATCGGCGCGGTCCAGGGTATCGATCCGGAAACCGGCCACTACTACGACGACACGCGCCGCTATATCGACGCGATCGACTGGTTGAGCGCCGCGGATCGGCAATGTATCTACGAAGACAACGCACGCAGCGTCTATCCGCGTTTATCGCGGCAACTCGATCGTCAATTCGCTACACAAGGGGCAACGGTATGAATCCAATCGGCTGGCGCGAATACGAGTCCGCGCCTCAGGCCCGCGCGGCCACACTCGACGCATTGCGGGAACTGGCGGTGTCGCTGCTCAGCGACAATATGGCGCGTTCGAGCGGCATGGTCGGCTTGCGCCCGTACCATCAACCCCGGCCAATGGCCGGCACCGCGGTCACGGTCCATACGCGGCCGGGCGACAACCTGGCGATTCATCGCGCGTTCGATTTTTGCCGGCCGGGTGACGTGCTGGTGATCGATGGCGCGGGTGATCTGACGCAGGCGCTGATGGGCGAAATCATGGCGAGCTTCGCGGAAAGTCTCGGCGTGCAAGGCCTGGTGATCGACGGCGCGATTCGCGACGTCGGCGCGTTGCGCCTGCGCGATTTTCCGGTGTACGCGCGGGGCGTGACGCATCGCGGGCCGTACAAGAACGGACCCGGCGAGATCAACGTGCCGGTGACGGTGGGCGGCATGGCGGTGCATCCGGGCGACATCATCGTTGGCGACGAAGATGGCCTTCTAGCGATCGCGCCCGCCGATGTCGAAGCCGTGATCGAAGGCGCGCGCCGCCAGCACGCGAAGGAAACGGCGTCGCTCAAGGCCATCGCCGAAGGACGCTTCGACCGCTCGTGGGTCGTGCCGCAACGCGAACGGATGATGAACAACTGACTTTCCCAGAGGCGCGAGCGCGGGCATGATAGCAGCGGTGCAACGCGCGCTGGATTGGTTGTCCGCGCTCGCGGCGTTTTTAAACACCCTGCAGGAACCCGAGCCGTTATGACGGACTATCTGAACGCGGCGACGCTGCTCGACCTCGCGCGTGAAGCGCAAGCGCTCGTTGCCACGCCTTGCTCATGCACTAAAACGCCGCTCGACGGCTGGCAATCGCAGCCGTTGTCGCTCGACGAAACCCAGTTCGAGGAAGTCGGCACGCTGACGCCGGAAGACGATCCGGAGCCGACCTTCAGCGAATATCTGCCGGGCAAGACGAATTACTGGGCGGCCGACGCGCCGATCGCGCCGCGTTACTTCCCGTATAACCGCTGCGCCGTCTGGCAATGTTCGCTGTGCCGCCGCCTTTATTTGCGCTATACCGAGGGCGGTGGCTATTTTGTCGACCGGCGCATGCGTTTATTGCAAGCGGCGTTGATCGAGGATGTGGCGCTACCAGAGTGAGTTTCAGGGCAAGCAATGCAGTGCGGTGCGGTGCGTTGAAAAACGACCCCACGCGCCCTCGAAAAACTAATGCCCCGGCTTCATCGCCGCGTACTTCCCCGGCGTCACTCCGTACGCCCGCTTGAACAGACGATTCAAATGGCTCTGATCGTAAAAGCCAACCGCCGCTGCGGCGCTCGCCGCATTGTGCCCGGTTGCAAGCAGCCGTTTTGCGGCTAGCAACCGTACTTGCGTCGCATAGGCATGCGGCGGCAAACCGAACTCCTTGCAGAACGCACGCGTCAGGTAATAGCGGCTCAAGCCCACCAGTTCCGCGAGTTCATCGACCGGGATATCGCGCTCGTAGTGGGCCTCCAGATACTCGCGCACCTGCGCCATCTTGTGCGCTTCGCGGCGCGCCTCGCCAAAGGTCTGCGCGGATTCGCCATATCGGCCGACCAGCATGCCCATCGCGCCCCACCAGTTGGCCTGACGCTCCATCAGAGAAACCGCGCGCTGTTCGTCGAGGCTCGCATGCGCTTTCACCAGTAGACCCGCCAGATGCGGGTCCTGATAGAGCCCCGGCGGAATCAGCAGCGGACTGTCGGCGCGCGACTCCGGTGAAAACACGGCGCTCAGCGCACCCAGCCCTTCCATGTCGAGATAAATGGCCCGGTAAATCCATTCGCGGCCTTCCCACACTTCGCCGCTGTGATACTCGCCGGGTCCGAACTCCAGCACGCTGCCGGGCCCGGCGACGTCGCTGCCGGCGCGCGTGTGGCATTGTCCCGCGCCACTCTCGGTCATGACAATGACGAGTTCGTCGTGCAGATGCCGGTCGAACTTGTGGTCGCCGTAACGGGCGGTCGCGAGGCATGCGCCGTCGAGCGCGCCGTCGCGCCAGCAGACCACTTCCGGTTCGCTTTTATCCGACGTTTGCATGGCGTGTCCTCGCGGTGTTCGTCAAACCAGTTCGATTATGACACGGCGATTACGGCGGCCCTTGTTTTCGATCTTGCCGATGCGGATCTGACGCGACTGAGCCGTGTTACTCAGATGCGTGCCGCCGCAAGCCTGCCGGTCCAGATCGCCGATCTCGACGATCCGCACGCGGCCGTCCGACGTAGGCGGCGGCGCGACCGACAGGCTGCGGATCAGGCCTTCGGTGGATTGCGCTTCGGCTGCGCTGACGTAATAGATGCGCACGTCCATGGCACGGCGGATCACGTCGTTGACGGGTTCTTCGAGCGCGCGCAGCGCGTCGTTGTCCGCGTCGGGCAAATCGAAGTCCATGCGCGCCGTGCCGTCGGCATTGATCTGCGCGCCGGTCACGAGCGCGCCGGCGAACCGCTGGTACACCAGCGCGTGGAGAATATGCGTACCGGTATGCAGTTGCGCGACGGTGGCGCGGCGCGCGGCGTCGATGGCGACATGCACGTCGCCGCTCAGTTCGAGCGGTTCGTCGAGCAGATGCCATAGCAACCCGCCCTCCGCCGCGACGCCGGTAATGCGCGCGGCGCCGTGCGCGTGCGTCAGCGTGGCCGCGTCCGAGACCTGGCCGCCGCCGCCCGGATGCAGCGCGGAACGGCCCAGCACGACCGCGCCGGGTCGTGCGGCGAGTACCGTCGTGTCGAAATCCAGCAGATCCGGCTGTTCATGGCAAAGGTAGTGCGCCACGGTGAGGTTCCCGTATGAGATGACGAATAGGGGCAAGGATACTGAGTGTCGGGGGCGGGCGTCTTGGTTAAAAATGCTCTCCTAACGGCACGCCGGCTCGGTCCGGTCATCGGCATACCGGTGAACAAGGCGGCCTAACGCTCCAGTTCCGCAAACAACCAATCCTGAAAGCTGCGCAGCTTCGGCAAATCGGCCCGCGACTTCAACAGATTCAGCGTATACCCCCGCACCTCCAGTCCTTCCAGCCCGAACGGCGCCACCAACCGCCCCGTTTCCAGTTCGCGCTGCGCAAGCAGCAGACTTTCGAGGCACACGCCGAGTCCGTCCACCGCGGCGCTCAACGCCATGAACGAGCGATCGAAACGCGGCCCACGGCCAATATCGACTCGCGTCTTTCGATGCAAACGCATCCAGTCACGCCAGCCGACCAGACAGCCTTCGCTATGAATCAACGGGTGGTGCTGCAGATCCGCGACACCCAGCAGCGGATAGTCGCCGCTCATCAACGCGGGCGAACAGAGCGGCACGATCGTCTCCGGCGGCAGTTCGAGCACCAGCGTACCGGCCGGTTGCAGTTTGCGCGGCCCGTAGCGGATATCGATATCGACCGCGCCTGAAATCAGATCCACTGCTTCCGACGACGCATTCAAACGCACGTCGATATCCGGATGCGTCGCGCTGAATCGCGCGATGCGCGGCATCAGCCATTGCGTCGCGAAGCTCGGCGTGCAGTGAATCGTCAGGATGTCGCTTTTCGCCACGCGGCCGATCTCGCGCGTGGCCGCGTCGATCCGCGCGAACGCGGAGGTGATTTCCTCGGCGTATTGCCGCCCGGAGTCGGTCAGCAGCACCGTGCGATGCAGCCGATGGAACAGACGAATGCTCAATTGCTCTTCGAGCAGCTTGATTTGATGGCTGATCGCGGACGGCGTGACGAACAGTTCTTCTGCTGCGAGCGCAAACGAAGAAAGCCGTGCGGCGGCTTCGAAGGCTTGTATCGACTTGAGCGTAACCCGATTGTGCATGGCAGCACCAACGTGAATTCAATTCATCTATCGGCCATCTTAATTCGTTTGAGCGCAGGCGGGTGCGAGATTACGCTTGAATCACTGGCCGCGGTGTCGATGCGGACCACGAAAAACCAAGGAGACGCGCAGTGAACCCCAGCGAAATCGCCCCTTACACCGAGCTAGCCGAACACGCGTACCAGATCCGCCGCAACGCTTTGCGAATGGGCGAAGTGCAAGGCCAGGGCTATATCGGCCAGGCGCTCGACATTGCCGACGTGCTGGCGGTCGCCTATTTCCGGGCGCTGCGTTATCGCGCCGACGACCCCGACTGGGAAGGCCGCGACCGCTTCCTGCTGTCCAACGGCCACTACGCGATCGCGCTCTACGCGGCGCTGATCGAAGCCGGCATCATCGCCGATGAAGAACTGGAGACCTACGGCAGCGACGACAGCCGTCTGCCGATGTCCGGCATGGCGAGCTACACGCCCGGCATGGAGATGTCCGGCGGCTCGCTCGGCCAGGGGCTGACGATTGCGGTGGGCCGCTGCCTCGGCCTGAAGCGCAAGCAATCGGACGCCTTCGTCTACACGCTGTTCTCCGACGGCGAACTCGACGAAGGCGCGGTCTGGGAAGGCCTCATGTCCGCTGCGCACTGGCAACTCGACAACCTGATCGCGATGGTCGACGTGAATAACCAGCAGGCCGACGGACCCTCGTCGAACGTGATGGCGTTCGAACCGCTGGTCGACAAGTTGCAGGCGTTCGGCTGGTTCGTACAGCGCGTGGACGGCAACGATCTGGCCGCCGTGGTCGCCGCCTTCGACGCGGCGCGCGCGCACCCGGAGGCGCAGCCGCGCATTATCGTCTGCGATACGAGGATGGGCTGTGGCGTGCCGTTCCTCGAAGCCCGCGAAAAAAACCACTTTATCCGCGTCGACGCGCACGAGTGGCAACTCGCGCTGCAGGCGCTGGAAGCCGGGAGAAACGTATGAGCGCCACCGCCCCGAAAGCTCGCCTGAAGACTTCGGCGATGATCGCGTCGATCGCCGGTGAAGGCCAGATCACGCGCTCGGCGCCGTTCGGTCACGCGCTGGTCGAACTGGCGCGCAACCGGCCCGAGGTGGTCGGCATGACCGCCGACCTCGGCAAATACACCGACCTGCATCTGTTCGCCAAGGAATACCCCGAACGCTTCTATCAGATGGGCATGGCCGAGCAACTGCTGATGGGCGCCGCGGCCGGCATGGCGCACGAAGGCGCGCAGCCGTTCGTCACCACCTACGCGGTATTCGCCGCGCGCCGTGCGTACGACTTCATCCACCAGGCCATCGCCGAAGACAATCTCGACGTCAAGCTGGTCTGCGCGCTGCCGGGTCTCACGACCGGTTACGGCCCGAGCCACCAGGCAGCCGAAGACCTCGCGCTGTTCCGCGCGATGCCGAACCTCACGGTGATCGACCCGTGCGACGCGCTGGAAATCGAACAGATGGTGCCCGCCATCGCCGATCATCGCGGCCCGGTCTACGCACGCCTGTTGCGCGGCAACGTACCCGTCGTGCTCGACGAATACGGCTACCGCTTCGAACTCGGCAAGGCGAAGCTGCTGCGCGACGGCGCCGAAGTGCTGATCGTCTCGTCCGGAATCATGACGATGCGCGCGCTCGAAACCGCCAAAGAGCTCGCCGCCGACCGCATCGACGTGGGTGTCCTGCATGTGCCGACCATCAAGCCGCTCGATTCGGTCACGCTGCTGCGCGAAGCGCGCCGGCCAGGGCGGCTGGTGGTCGTCGCGGAGAACCACACGGTGATCGGCGGGCTCGGCGAAGCGGTGGCCAATGTGCTGCTGACCAACGGCGTCACCCCGCCATTCCGCCAGATCGGGCTGCCCGATGCCTTTCTCGACGCGGGCGCGCTGCCCACGTTGCACGACCGCTACGGCATTTCCACCGCGGCCATGTGCGACACGATCAAAGGCTGGCTGCGCTGAACCGCTTCGAGAAGCGGCAGGCGTAGTCACCGCGTAGTCACCGCGTAGTCACCGCGTAGTCACCAATAGCCAGCAACGTAGCAATCCATAAGCATTCCATTCAGGAGATCCGCATCATGTCCGAGTCACGTCTTCTCGACGGTAAAGTCGCTGTCATTTCCGGGG
Organism: Paraburkholderia bryophila; assembly: GCF_003269035.1. Classification (GTDB taxonomy): domain Bacteria; phylum Pseudomonadota; class Gammaproteobacteria; order Burkholderiales; family Burkholderiaceae; genus Paraburkholderia; species Paraburkholderia bryophila. The sequence continues at coordinate 46,143 of NZ_QLTK01000023.1, forward strand.
GTGCGTCGCCGCGCGGTATCGGCATGGCGACCGCCCGCATGTTCGCCGCGCACGGTGCGCGCGTCGCGATTTTCGATCTCGACGAAAACGCCGCGATGGAGGCCGCCGCGTCGATCGGCAGCGCGCATCGCGGCTATGCGTGCGACGTGACCGATCGCGGCGCGTGTCAGGCCGCCGTCGAACGCACGGTCGCCGACTTCGGCGCGATCGACGTGCTGATCAACAACGCCGGCATTACCCAGGCCGCCAAACTGCTCGATATCGACGCGGCAGGCTGGGACCGGATTCTCGACGTCAATCTGCGCGGCGTGTTGTACCTGTCGCAAGCAGTCGTGCCGCAAATGAAAAAGCAGAAGAGCGGCTCGATCGGCTGCATGTCGTCGGTGTCGGCGCAACGCGGCGGCGGCATTCTCGGCGGCCCGCACTACTCGGCGGCGAAGGCGGGCGTGCTCGGTCTCGCCAAGGCGATGGCGCGTGAACTCGGTATCGACGGCATTCGGGTGAACTGCGTGACGCCGGGTCTGATTCAAACGGATATCAACGCCGGCAAGATCAGCGACGACAAACGCGGCGAGATTCTCGCCGGCATTCCGCTCGATCGTCTGGGTGTGCCCGACGACGTGGCCGGCGCGTTCCTGTTTCTCGCGTCGCCGCTGTCGTCGTATATCACCGGCGCGGTGATCGACGTGAACGGCGGCATGCTGATTCACGGTTGATTCGCGATCGATTCAAGAGTTGTTGATGACGCACAGGCGGTAGACGGGAACGGGCGCGGCGAGCCATACGTGCAGCCACCGCGCCTCGAAGGCAAAAAACCATAACGACGCGCGATCCGGAATTGGAGGAAGACACCATGACTACCCGTTCGAACGCCCCGCAGGGCATCAGTCGCCGCACCTTTCTGAAGGCCGGCGCGAGCTTGACCGCCGCCGCGCCGTTATGGAGCGTGTCGCGCCGCGCGCTGGCCGCGCCCGAGTTTTCGTACAAGCTCGCCACCGGCCAGGACCCGACCCATCCGGTCAACATCCGCGCGCAGGAAGCGATCAATCACATTCGCGACGCGACCAACGGCCGCCTCGACATCAAGCTGTTTCCGCAGAATCAGCTCGGCTCCGACACCGACCTGCTCTCGCAGGTACGCAACGGCGGCGTGGAGTTTTTCAATCAGGCCTCGTCGATTCTGGCGACGCTCACGCCGGCAGCAGGCATCGTCAATACCGGTTTCGCGTTCAAGGATTACGACGCGGTCTGGAAAGCGATGGACGGCGACCTCGGCAATTACATTCGCGCGCAGATCGCCAAGTCCGGCATCGTGTCGGTCAGCAAGGTGTGGGACAACGGCTTCCGGCAGATCAGTTCCTCCACGCGTGCATTGCGTGCGCCCGCCGATCTGAAGGGCTTCAAGATTCGCGTGCCGCAGGCGCCGATGCTGACCTCGCTGTTCAAGGCGCTCGACGCTGGGCCGGCGCCGATCAACTTCAACGAACTGTATTCGGCGTTGCAGACGGGCGTGGTGGAAGGCCAGGAAAATCCGCTGCCGATCATCGCCACCGCCAAGCTGTACGAAGTGCAGAAGTACATCAGCCTGACCTCGCACGTGTGGGACGGCTACTGGATTCTCGGCAACCGCGCCGCGTGGGAACGTCTGCCGGCCGACATCCGCACAATCGTCACACGCGAGTTCGAGAAAGCCGCGATGCTGCAACGCGCGGATATCGCGAAGCTCAGCAATTCGCTGCGCGACGATCTGAAGTCGAAGGGCATTACCTTCGTCGACGTGGATCGTGAGGCGTTCCGCGCCGCGCTGGCCAAGACCAGCTTCTACCACGACTGGAAGGGCAAATACGGCGACGAAGCCTGGGGCCTGCTGGAGAAGTCCGTCGGAAAACTGGGGTAATGCGATGACCACGATCTTCTATTCGCACGACGCGCAGCATCGTTTCGCCTGCGCGCTCGATTCCGCGCTCGGGCATCTGGTGGAAATTCCCGCCGCGTTGCTGGTGCTGGCGGAAATCGGCGTGCTGCTGGCCGGCGTGACGAGCCGCTACCTGCTGCATGCGCCGCTCGTCTGGTCCGACGAACTCGCGTCGATGCTGTTTCTGTGGCTCGCCATGCTCGGCGCCGTGATCGCGTTGCGGCGCGGCGAACATATGCGGATGACCGCGCTGGTCGGCATGGCGTCGCCGGGCGTGCGGGCATTTCTCGACGTAGTGGCGATCGCGGCGCCGATCGCGTTTCTCGCGATGGTGGTCGGCCCCGCGATCAGCTTCGCGCAGGACGAGTCGTTCATCACCACGCCCGCGCTCGAACTGTCGAATTCGTGGCGCGCGGCCGCGTTGCCGATCGGCTCGGCGCTGATGCTGCTGGTCGCGGTGGTGCGACTCGCGCGCATAGGCCACTGGCGGTTGATTCTGGCCGCACTCGCCACGGTCGGCGCGCTGGTCGGCGTGTTCATTCTGCTCGGACCGATGTTGCGCGACCTCGGCAATCTCAACCTGCTGATTTTTTTCGTCGGGCTGGTCGCGCTTGGGGTGTTGAGCGGTGTGCCGATCGCGTTCTCGTTCGGGCTCGCCACCTTCGGCTACCTCGCGCTCACCACGAATACGCCGATGCCGGTGGTGGTCGGCCGGATGGACGAAGGCATGTCGCATCTGATTCTGCTTTCCGTGCCGCTGTTCGTGTTCCTCGGCCAGTTGATCGAGATGACCGGCATGGCCGCCGCGATGATCGCGTTTCTCGCCAGCCTGCTCGGCCATGTGCGCGGCGGTTTGTCGTATGTGCTGGTCGGCGCGATGTATCTGGTGTCCGGTATCTCGGGTTCGAAAGCCGCCGACATGGCCGCCGTCGCGCCGGTGCTGTTTCCGGAGATGAAAGCGCGCGGCGCGAAACCCGGCGATCTGGTCGCGCTGCTCGCCGCGACCGGCGCGCAGACCGAGACGATTCCACCGAGCCTCGTGCTGATCACCCTTGGGTCGGTGACGGGCATCTCGATCTCGGCACTCTTCACGGGCGGCATGCTGCCTGGCATCGTGCTCGCCTTCACGTTGTGCATCGTCGTGCAGTGGCGCTATCGGCGCGAGGATATGTCGAATGTGAAGCGCGCGACGCGCGGCGAGATTCTGCGCAAGCTCGTGATCGCGTTTCCGGCGCTGGCGTTGCCGTTCGTGATTCGCGCGGCCGTTGTCGAAGGCATTGCGACGGCGACCGAAGTGTCCACTATCGGCATTGCGTACGCGGTGCTGGCGGGCCTGCTGATCTATCGCCGCTTCGAGTGGCGACGGCTCAAGCCGATGCTGATCGATACGGCGTCGCTGTCCGGCGCGATCCTGCTGATCATCGGCGCGGCCACCGCGATGGCATGGGCGCTGACCCAGTCCGGCTTCTCGGGCCAGCTCGCGCAAACCCTCGGTGCGTTGCCGGGCGGCGCGGCGATGTTCATGGCGGCGTCGATCTGCGTGTTCGTGATTCTCGGCAGCGTGCTCGAAGGGATTCCGGCCATCGTGCTGTTCGGCCCGCTGATGTTCCCGATCGCGCGCGCCATGCACATTCACGACGTGCACTACGCCATGGTCGTGATCCTGTCGATGGGCGTGGGCCTGTTCGCGCCGCCGTTCGGTGTGGGTTATTACTCGGCGTGCGCCGTGAGCCGCATTCATCCCGATGAAGGCATGAAGCCGATTCTGGGTTATATCGCCGCGTTGATGGTCGGGCTGATCGTGGTGGCCGCCGTGCCGTGGATTTCGACCGGGTTCCTGCATTGAGTCGCTGACGCGCGAGGTTGCGCTGCGCTGGCCGCTGGCCGGTCCTGCGCATAACGCAACGTGGCCTCGCGCAAGATCGCCACACCTGCTTCGCCGCCGAATCATTCCGTTTGTTCCACTCTGTCGGATTGCCGCCGCCCGCTTCGCGGGCTGGCGTAGAGGAGCCTGTTGCCATGTCCACCACCGAAGCCCAGCCTGCTGTGCTTAATGCTTCGCCCGCTGCCATTGCGCCTGCGGCCTCTTCAGCGCCTGCGGCTTCGCCGCTTGCGCAAACGACGCCCGCGCCGCCGCTCGCCGATGCCATCCGCTTCCTCTCCATCGACGCGATCCTGCGCGCCGGCGAGGGCCATCAAGGCGTGCCGCTCGGCATGGCCGAAATCGCCACCGCGCTATTTACCCGACACCTCAAGTTCAATCCGGCCGATCCCACCTGGCCCGATCGCGACCGCTTCGTGCTGTCGAACGGACACGGCTCGCTGCTGCTTTACGCGTTGCTCTATCTGACCGGCTATAGCGCGATTAGCCTCGCGCAACTCCAATCGTTCCGCGAACTCGGCTCGCATTGCGCGGGCCACCCGGAGTACGAACCGGCGCACGGCATCGAGGCCACCACCGGCCCGCTCGGTCAGGGCATCGCCAACGCGTTCGGCATGGCGATCGCCGAAGCGTATCTCGCGGCGAAGTTCGGCAGCGATCTGGTCGATCACTACACGTACGCGTTTGTCGGCGACGGCTGTTTGCAGGAAGGCATCGGTCAGGAAATGATTTCGCTGGCGGGGCATCTGCAATTGGGCAAACTGATTCTCTGCTGGGACGACAACCAGATTACCGACGACGGCAGCACCTCGCTGTCGATCAGCGAAGACGTCTGCGCGCGTTTTCGGGTCGGCGGCTGGCAGGTGATCGAAGTGGACGGGCACGATCTGGAAGCGGTCTCGGCGGCGTTGACGATTGCGCGTGCGGACCCGCGGCCTTCGGTGATCGCGTGCAAGACCGTGATCGGCCGCGGCATTGCGCGCTTGCAAGGGCAGCGCGGCGGCCACAGCGGCAAGCTGTTCCAGGCCGACGCCGACGCGGCACGCGAGCAACTCGGCTGGCCGCACGCGCCGTTCGACGTACCCACGGAGATTCTGAGCGCATGGCGCGCGGCCGGTCAGCGCAGCGATGCGCAGCATCGCGCATGGCAGGCGCGGGTTGCCGCATTGCCGGATGCGCAGCGCGCCGAATTCAAGCGGGTGCAGTGTGGCCATTTACCGCCAGACTGGCGCGAGGTGCTCGACGACTATCGCCGGCGCGCCGTGGAGCGCGACGAAGCGCAGCCCGGCATCGCAGTATCGGGCGAAATTAGCGACCTGCTCGCGCCGTTGCTGCCGGAACGTATGGTCGGCTGCGCCGATCTCGAAGCGCCCACCGGACACAAACGCCAGTTGCACGCGTTCACCGCCGCGGACCGCAGCGGCGCCTATGTTCACTGCGGTGTGCGCGAACATCTGATGGGCGCGATGGCCAACGGCATGGCCGCGCACGGCGGCGTGATCGCGACCAGCGTGACCTATCTGGCGTTCTCCGACTATCAGCGGTCGGCCATGCGGATGGCCGCGTTAATGGCGTTGCCGGTGCATTTCGTGTTCAGCCACGACTCGATCGGCGTCGGCAAAAACGGGCCGACGCATCAGCCCGTCGAAATCCTCGCATCGCTGCGCGCGATGCCGAACATGCGCGTGCTGCGTCCCGCCGACGCCGTGGAAGCCGCCGAATGCTGGGCGCTCGCACTGGAACACCGGCATGGTCCGAGCACCCTGGTGTTTGCACGCCAGACGCTGCCGCTGGTGCGCCGCGAACACAGCGCCGAATCGCTGTCGAAGCGCGGTGCTTACGTGCTGGCCGAGGCGGACGGCGCACCGCGCGCCGTCACGCTGCTCGCCACGGGTTCCGAAGTGGCACTGGCGTTGCAGGCACGCCGCCGCTTGCAGGACGAAGGCATTGCGACAGCGGTGGTGTCCATGCCCTGCTGGGAGATCTTCGACGAACAGGACGACGCCTACCGTTCAGCCGTGCTCGGGGCCGGCACGGTGCGCGTGGGCGTCGAAGCGGCGTTGCGTTTCGGCTGGGATCGCTATCTCGGCGAGCGTGGCGGCTTCGTCGGCATGACGGGGTTCGGCGCGTCGGCGTCGGCGGAAACGCTGTATGAACACTTCGGCATCACGGCGGAATGTATCGTCGCTGAAGCGAAGCGGCACCTGTAAATCATCGGGGACATGACCATGCATAAGATCGTTTTTCTCGACCGCGCCACATTAGCGCCGCAAATCGTGTTGCGCGAGCCGCGCTTCGATCATCAACTGATCGAGCACGATCGCACCACGCCGGATCAGGTGCTCAAGCGCCTGGCCGGGGCATCGATTGCGATTACCAACAAGGTCGCGCTGACCGAAGACCTGCTCGCGCAGTTGCCCGATCTGAAGCTCGTCGCGGTTGCCGCGACCGGCACCGACTGCGTCGATAAAGCGGCGTGCGAACGCCTCGGCATTGCGGTCAGCAATATTCGCGGCTATGCGATCAACACGGTGCCTGAGCATACCTTCGCGTTGATCCTCGCGCTCAGGCGCAATCTGATCGCCTACCGCGATGACGTGCTCGCCGGCGAGTGGCAGAAGTCCGGGCAATTCTGTTTCTTCACGCACGCGATTCACGATCTTGCCGGCGCGAAACTCGGCATCATCGGCGAAGGGGTGTTGGGGCAGCGCGTCGCGGAAATTGGCAAGGCTTTCGGCATGCAGCCGATGTTCGCCGCGCACAAGGGCCGCGACGGACTCGGCCCGCTGTACACACCATGGGACGAAGTACTGGCGACCAGCGACATCATCACCGTGCACAGTCCGCTCACGCCGCACACTCGCAACATGCTAGCCATGCCCGAGTTTCGCGCCATGCAACGGCGGCCGCTGCTGATCAATACGGCGCGCGGCGGACTGGTCGATGAACACGCGCTCGTGCAGGCGCTCGACGAAGGGCTGATCAGCGGCGCGGGATTCGATGTGACGGCAGGCGAACCGCCGTCCGAGGACAACCCGCTGTTGCGCGCCGCCGCTCGGCCGAACGTGATTCTGACGCCACATGTGGCGTGGGCGTCGGATGAGGCACAGCAGGGGCTGGCGGATCAGTTGATGGATAACATCGAGAACTTTGTCGATGGGCGGCCGAGCAACCTGGTGCGCGGCACTTATTGAACGAGGACGAAGACGGAGGCGGTGCGTCGCCCCCACCCTGAGTTCCTGATCCGATCACAGCGTGGCGAGACGGCCCCCCCTAGCCGCGCATCAGCCCTGCCGGAACAGCGCCGAGCCCCACGGTGCGCCGGTCGTGCCACCATCCACGACGATCTCCGCGCCGGTCATTCCCGAAGCGTCGTTCGACGCGAGGAACAGCACGGCCGCCGCGACTTCTTCCGGCGTGGCCAGGCGGCCAAACGGAATGCGCGGTGCGAGCGCTTCTTCAGTAGCGTCGAGCGTGGCGCCCTCACGCGCGCCACGCGTCCAGATCGGCGTGCGCGTGCCGCCCGGAATCACGGTATTCACGCGAATGCCGCGTTGCACCAGTTCGGTCGCGAAAACTTTCGCCATGGCCGTAATGCCCGCCTTGGTGGCGGAATAAGCTGCCGAACCCGGCGAGCCGAGTTCGCGCATCACCGAGCCGTTCAGGACGATCGCGCCGCCGGCGCTCATCAGCGGCAGTGCGGCCTGCACCGTCAGAAAGACCGCGGTCAGGTTGGTGCGCAGAATCGCCTCGAACGCAGCGGCCGATGTGCCGCCGAGCGGCGTCGGCCCCGAGATGCCGGCGTTCGCGAAGACGATGTCGAGCGAACCGAACGCGCCGCCGATCCGTTCGAATAGCGTGCCGATGGCCGCTTCGTCGTCGAGATTGGCCTGCACGCCTAGAGCGTTTTCGCCTAGTTCCGCGACCGCCTGATCCAGCTTCGCGCGATCGCGGCCGGTGATCACCACACGTGCGCCTTCGGCAATCATCAGCTTGGCCGTGACGAAACCAATCCCGCTATTGCCACCCGTGATTAACGCTGTCTTTCCAGTGAAACGCATCATCTTTCTCCTTCAAGGCGCCGCCGGCCCAGCCAAAGCGATGGCTGCGCGACACCCGAAAACGGTTAAGCGGCCGCCCACACCGCCACATAAATCAGACATCCCGGCGATGTCCCATTCGGCCATTCTGCATGTTGATCGTCATGCACATTTTCAGTATTATGTTCATCATGCAGATTGTCAAGATGCGGTGAACGAAATGGGCTACTCGCAGGCACAGAAGGCGGAAAGCCGCCAGCGCGTGCTGGAAACAGCGTCGCGGCAAATTCGTGAAGAGGGGATCGGCGCGCTCGGCGTGGCGGATTGCATGCGGCGCGCCGGGCTCACGCATGGCGCGTTCTACGGGCATTTTTCTTCGCGCGACGCGTTGATCGTCGAGGCGCTGGAATATGCCGTCACTCAGAGCCGGCAACGCATCGCGGCACTGAACACGGCTTCGGGTAAAGGCGGGGCCAAGGCGAAAGAGCCCTTGCAAGCCATGGCGGAGTTGTTTCTCAGCGATCGCCACGTCAAGGATCCCGGCAACGGTTGTGCGTTGTGTTCGCTGGCGGGCGAAGCTCGGCATGCGAGTCCGGAAGTGAGAGACCGCTTGACCCAGTACGTCCACTCGCTAACGTCGCAAATTGCCAGGACGCTGGCCGGTCCCAGCGAGAGCATGGCGCTCGGCATCGTCGCGACGATTGTCGGGGCGGTCACGCTGGCGCGTGCGGTCGACGAAGACAAACTCGCGAAAGCGATTCTGGCTTCGTCGCTGGCGTTGATCGTCGCGCAGAACAAGGACGCGCGGCAAGCGGGGACCTTGGCGTAAAGACGCCTTAGCCATTAAGCGCTTTGTGAACTAGGATTGCTTCTGTACGTTCGGCACGTGACGCGTGCCCGATACAACTATCGCGCATGGCACCAGGTAAGCGTGCCCACCGGAGACAGAAGATGAACGAACAATACGGGTCGTTGTGCCCTTGCTGCGGCAGCGCGGAACATCGCGCAATCAGTCGCCGTACGTTCCTGAACCTGATCGCCGGCACCGCTGCCGGTCTCGCCCTACCATCCGCCTTCGCGGACGCTCAAGCCGCGCCCTCGATTCCTTACGACTCGATTGCCAATCCCGTTCATTTGCCTAAAGACACGTATTTCGGCGAATGCTCCGGCGTCGCGCTCAATTCGCACGGACACATCTTCGTGCTGTCGCGCGGCAACACCAACGGACCGGCCTATGGCGCGGCCGCGGCGCAATTGCTGGAGTTCGCGCCCGACGGCCGTTTCATTCGCGAGATCGGCCGCAATCTGTACGCGTGGTCGTTCGCGCATACGGTCAAGATCGACCGCCAGGACAACATCTGGGTGACGGACAAAGGCTCCGACATGGTGATCAAATTCACCCCGGACGGCCGCGTCGCGATGGTATTCGGCCGCAAGCAGGAAGCCGCCGACGAAGACACCGCGCCGCTCAAGCACCCCAACCCGCCGCTGCCCGCCGAAGACGGACGGTTCCGCCAGGTGACCGATGTTGCGTGGGACGTGGCGGGCAATACGTACATCAGCGACGGCTACATCAACTCGCGCGTCGCCAAGGTGGATCGCGACGGCAACTGGCTCAAGTCGTGGGGCGAGCGCGGCACCGGTCCGGGACAGTTTCATACGCCGCACAGCATCGCGCTCGACGCGCACGACAACATCTACGTCGCCGATCGCAGCAACCGCCGCATTCAGGTGTTCGATACCGAAGGCACGTTCCTGCGGCAATTCACGATCGACGTGCCGGTGCCGCCGGGCGCGCGACCGGCGATCGGCAACATGCCGGACGAAGCGACCCTCGCCGCCGGCACGTTCGCGCCGGGCGCACCGTGGGCTATTTGCATTTCGCCGGGACCGAATCAGGTGCTGTATAGCGCCGACGGTTATCCGGGCCGTATCTACAAGATGACGCTCGACGGCAAGGTGCTCGGCGTGCTCGGTCAATCCGGCAAACAGTTGAAGCAATTCGGCTGGATTCACCAGATGGCGTGCCCGTCGGAGAACGTGCTGTTCGTGGCTGAATTGCTGAACTGGCGGGTGCAGAAGCTGGTGCTGCATGCGTAAATGCAGGCAGCGATGCAGCCGTGAATTTCGCTCACGGCTGCATCGCCGCTTAACCGGCGTGCTCGCGCAGGAAGCTTTCGATCACCGTCGCGAAGTACGGCGGACACTCCTGCATCGGATAGTGGCCACAGTTCGGAATGACCAGCAACCTCGCATCGGGATGCCATGCAAGGAACGTCTGCTGCATCGCGTCTTCGCCGAGTCCAGGATCCTTGTCGCCGACGATGATCAGATACGGCGTGTCGAGTCCGCGAACGTCATCGACAAAGTCCGTTCCAGTCAACATGGTCAGGTAGCCGGACCGGCATGCTGCAGCAACCCTTTCCCGGTTCTGCCGTAACTTCATCTCGGCCCAGCCGTCGGACAGCCCACCGGTCACGAACCTGATCAGTCGGCGGAACGCGTCGTCGTTCTCCGTGGTGCTCGCGAAGAATGCCAGCGCCTCGTCGTTCAAACGATTTCCGGCCGCCGAAACAGGGCAGACGGCAATAGCACTCTTGATACGGGTTGGCGCATCGGCGGCGATTCGCTGCGTTGCCATGCCGGTCATCGAATGGCCGAGCAGATGAAAGCGCTGCCATCCCAGGCTGTCGACCAATGCGAGGCAGTCGTCCGCGATCTCCCGAATGCTGTATTGGCCGGTCAACTGGATAGAGCATCCATAGCCGCGCAGATCGGCAAACACATAGGTGAACGCGGCGCCGTCCAGATAAGGAATCACGGCTTCGTAGTTCGTATGGTCGCCAAGCCAGTCATGTAAGACCAGCACACACTCGGGACCCGTGCCGTGACGCACGTAACCGAGGCCTGAGGTTGCATTTTCGTCGGTGGAGATAAAGCGGTTCATTTCAACACGTTCCTTTTTGGGAGTTGGAAAACCAAAAAGAAACGCCCTCCCGGCGGACCGGGAGGGCGTTTGAAATTACCTCGATCATATTGACCTGATGGGCGAGTGTCAATGCGCAATCAACGGCGCCGGTATTTTTCACGCACCGCTATTCATAACGAATCCGCGCCGACCAATCGGTACCAAGAAAGCAGCGCGCCGGGTGCAGGCATCGCGATGTTTACTGAAAGGAAGCCACGGTAGGATTCGGGCTGGCACGTGTCGCGACGCGACGCGTCAATCAGGCTTCGCCGAAGACATCGAGGATTCACATGGGCACTTATATCCTGCTGGGCGGTGGGTTCGGACTCGCACTACTCATCGCGATCTGGGGAATCTGGCGGCTGAGGTAGCGTAGCCCACACAGACCGCCCCGAGCCTGGCCTATCCTTTGTATCAGCTCGCAAGTTGCATCGACCGGCATTGATTGCTTGTCCCGCCACGCTGACACGCTTGCCGCCTTTACTCCGCTTACGACAGACCTATGTCCTCCTCCGCGACTTCCTCACCCAACGCCACCGTCAAGGCGGCCGCACCAAGCCTCGTACTGGGCGCCATCGGCGTGGTGTTCGGCGATATCGGCACCAGCCCGCTCTACACGCTTCGCGAATGCCTGAAGGCAGCCGGCGGCATCACCCAGACGAACGTGTTCGGCATCGTGTCGCTGATTCTCTGGGCGATCATCGTCGTGGTGACGTTCAAATATGTCACTTTCGTGATGCGTGCCGATAACGACGGCGAAGGCGGCATACTCGCGCTCACCGCGCTCGCTTCGCGCGTGGCGCCCGAACGGTTGAAGCAGGTGCTGTTGACCCTCGGCGTGTTCGGCGCGGCGATGTTCTATGGCGATTCGATGATCACGCCGGCCATTTCCGTGATCTCCGCGGTGGAAGGCGTGACGCTGGTCGATCCGCACCTCACCGAGTGGATCGTGCCGATCTCGCTCGTCATTCTCACGGGCCTCTTCAAGATTCAGAAACGCGGCACCGGCACGGTCGGCAAAGTGTTCGGGCCGATCATGATCGTCTGGTTCGTCACGCTGGCCGCGCTCGGCCTGTCGCATATCATCCCGCACATCGGCATTGTGCGAGCCGTGTCGCCGACCTATGCGTTCGCGTTCGTGACGCACGCCCCCGGCACCGCGTTCATCGTGCTGGGGTCCGTGTTTCTCGCGTTGACCGGCGGTGAAGCGCTTTACGCGGACATGGGCCACTTCGGCAAGCGGCCGATCAACCTCGCCTGGCTGCTTCTCGTGCTGCCGAGCCTCGTGCTGAATTACTTCGGCCAGGCCGCGCTGGTGCTCGATAAACCGTCGACGATCTCGCAACCGTTCTTTCAGTCGGCACCGGGTTGGGCGCTGGTGCCGCTGGTGGTGCTGGCCACGGCGGCCACCATCATCGCGTCGCAGGCGGTGATTTCCGGCGCATTCTCGATGACCAAGCAGGCCGTTCAGCTCGGCTTCCTGCCGCGCATTCCGGTGGTTCACACGTCGTCGCACGAAATCGGCCAGGTGTACGTGCCGTTCATCAACATTTCACTTTACGCGGCGGTGGTGTTCCTCGTCGTGTTCTTCAAATCGTCGGATAACCTCGCGGCGGCGTACGGAATCGCCGTAGCGTCGACCATGCTGTTGACGACCCTGCTGATGTATTTCATTACCCACGACCTGTGGAAATGGAGCCCGCTGAAAACGGCCGTGGTTATCGTGCCGCTCGCGCTGGTCGACGCCGTGTTCGTGTCGAGTAACGTCAGCAAGGTCATGGAAGGCGGCTGGTTCCCGTTATTGGCGGGCGGCGTGCTGTTCACCGTGATGACCACCTGGCACAAAGGGCGCGAGACCCTGATGGAGCGGATGAGAAGCGACAACCTGCCGCTCGCCGGCCTGATTCATTCGCTGTGCGACGGCGGCCATGCGCCGCCGCGCACCAACGGCACCGCGGTGTTTCCCGGCGGCGTGGCCGGCATGGCGCCCAGCGCGTTTCTGCACAACCTGAAACACAACGGCGTCATGCATCAGTTCAACATCTTCATGGCCGGAACGACCGACAACGTGCCGCACGTGCCGGACGAACAGAAAGCGGTGGTTGAAGATCTGGGGCACGGCTGCTACTCGGTCGTCGTCCGTCATGGCTTCACCGAGATCCCCAACGTGCCGCGGATTCTGGAGATCGCGCAGAAACAGATTCCGGACTGGCACTACGAGCCCGCCGACACGTCGTTCTTCCTCGCACGCGATACGGTGCTGGCGACCGGCGAAAGCAAGGCCATGTCGTTGTGGCGCGAAAAGCTGTTTGCGTTCCTCGCGAGGAACGGGGCGCAGGCGGCCGAGTACTACAGCCTGCCCGCGAATCGCGTCGTGGAAATGGGCGGTCAGATCAATATCTGACGGTTGGACGGCGCGGCGCCGTCCCCTGTCGATTTTTCAGGTCGGCAAGCGCCGTTAGCGGCGGCGGCGCGCGGCTTGAGAGAACGACTCAGGCTTGCGTGTCGACCATGCCGGTTGTCTTGCCGGAGGCGAGCATCAGTTGGGCGAGCTCGGAGGTGGCCATTTCAATGGCGGAATTGATCGTCGACACCTGACTTGCCAAGCTGCTCACACGAACTTCCTGAGCGCTGACCTGAACGTCGTTGTCAGCCGATTGCGTCGAGCTGGCGGATTGGCGCGAATGCCTGGTCTGCGCGGTTTGCGCGGATGCGTCGGCTGAAGCGCCACCGCCGGACTGAATCGCCCCGATCGACTGGCTGCCTTGCGATTGCGAGCCGTGCGATGTTTGCGATCCCTGTGCTTGCGACATTTGCGACTCCACCGCCGCGAGTTGCGCCTGCAGCCGCTGGATCAGTTGCGTGAGTTCCTGCATTTCGAATTCCGTGGCGCTCGAGCTGCTGGACGCCCCACCGCCACCACCACCACCGCCGCCCTTGCCTTTGGCATGTGTGGTCGAACTGCTACCACCGCTACCCGACGACCCGGATGCCGCCGAAGTCGACGTCGCGCTGCCGGACTGAGAGCCGGACGAGCCCGACGAGCCCGACGAAGTAGCGGACGTGGCAGCGGACGTAGAAGCGGAACCCGCCGCGGCAGAGCCCGATGCATCTGCATTCGCCGTAGTCGCCGTAGTCGTCGCGGCCGTTGCGCCGCCGTTGGTTTGCCAGGCATTGAGGCTGGTCGCGCTGGTGATCTGCATCAGCACACCTCCTTTAAACAGGTCGATTCGTCGGAAATGGGCAAGCCCCGACGGACTGCCCCTCAATGTATAACGGCAGCGCGCGGCACAAACTTTAGCGCCGCCTCAGCAAGCCTCGCACAGCCACGGCCGCGCCTCGCCATCAACCCGCCGCCGGGGTCGTTCCGCTCCGATTCCCCCACAGGCTGGCCTCCAGTTCCGTTAAGAAGAATTAAGCATTCTGAAGTTCAACACAGCCAGTCGCGCCGTAGGATTCAACCTGTGATGTCGCACGACGCACACGTCAGAACGGCACACCGATCGACAACACAAGAAACAACACAAGACTGGAGAATCACTTTGGGCCACTCATCCGACACGCCGTCGGCGCAGCGCCGCCAGCTACTCATGGCCGGCGCCGGCGCAGCAGGTGCCGCCGTCGCTGCCATGGCAGCACCGGGCGCCGCCATGGCAGCGGCATCCGTCAGCAACACGCACACAGGCAACTCGTCCCATTCACATCACGGAGAGCGTCACACCATGAACTACGTCACGACGAAAGACGGCACGCGAATCTTTTACAAGGACTGGGGCACCGGCACGCCGGTGGTGTTCTCGCACGGCTGGCCGCTCGACGCCGATGCATGGGACCCGCAGATGCTGTTCCTGGTGAACAAGGGCTATCGCGTCATTGCCCACGACCGCCGCGGTCACGGCCGCTCGGACCAGCCGTCGCACGGTAACGACATGGACACGTACGCGGACGATCTGGCCGCGGTGATCGACGCGCTCGACCTGAAAGGCGCAATGCTGGTAGGCCACTCGACGGGTGGCGGCGAAATCGCGCATTACGTCGGCCGTCACGGCACTGCGCGTGTCGCGAAGATGGTGCTGATCGGCGCCGTGCCGCCGATCATGGTCAAGACCGAAAGCAACCCGAACGGTCTGCCGATGTCGGTGTTCGACGGCATTCGGGCGGGTGTCGCGAGCAACCGCTCGCAGTTCTATAAAGATCTTGCGGTGCCGTTCTTCGGCTTCAACCGTCCGAACGCCAAGATCGAACAAGGCACGATCGACGAGTTCTGGCGCGAAGGCATGCTCGGTTCGATCAAAGGCCAGTACGATTGCGTGAAAGAGTTCTCGGAAGTGGACTACACGGCCGATCTGAAGAAGATCGACGTGCCGACGCTGGTGCTGCACGGCGACGACGATCAGATCGTGCCGATCGACCAGGCCGGCCGCATGTCGGCCAGGATCGTCAGGAACGCCACGCTGAAGGTCTATCCGGGCGCACCGCACGGCATGTGCACCACGGAAGCCGACAAGGTCAACGCCGATCTGCTGGCGTTCCTGCAGCAAGGCTAAGGTCAGGTCCGACGCCGACGGCTCGATCAGCCGGACAGCGCCCAAGGCTAAACCATCGTTCGGCACCGTTCGGCTGCACCGCAGCCGGCGGTGCTGAATCGTTTCTCAGGCCGTGATCGATCAGGCGCCGGGCGTTCGAAGGTTCACGATGAATGACCGTCTTTCGGCCTCAGCGTGACCGTGCAGGTCATGCCCATCGCGAGTTTCATCCCGGCCGGAATGTGGTCGAGATGCACCCGCACCGGCACGCGTTGCGCAAGCCGTACCCACGTGAAGATCGGATTGACGTCCGCGAGCAGATCGCCATTGCTGGTCGGATTGTCGCGATCGGCGATCCCGCTCGCCAGGCTATCGACGTGCCCAAGAATCTCTTCGCCGCCCGACATCAGCCGCACCACCGCCCGATCGCCGACATGCACGTGCGGCAGCTTGGTTTCCTCGAAGTAACCGTAGACCCAGAACGAATGCGAGTCGATCAGCGCCATCCGCGCGCTGCCGGCCGTGGCGAAATCGCCCGGATACAGATTCAAATTGGTGATGTAGCCGTCGGTCGGCGCGTGCACTTCGCTGCGCGCGAGGTTGAGCGCTGCCGTCTGCTGCGCGACCTGTGCCGTCTTGACCTGCGCCTGGGCCGCGCTGTAAGCGGCGACGTCGGCGGCATACGCGGCGGCCGACTGCTTCGCGAGCGACGCCGCGTCGACACGGCTTTCGTCGGAAATTACATCGCCCGCCAGATTGGCGCGCCGCGCCGCCTGCGCACGCTTCATCGCGAAGCCGGATTCGCTGCCGGCCATCTGCGCCTTGGCCTGCGCCACCTGCGCCTGAGCGCGCAGCAGATCGGCATCGGCCTGCGCCACCGCGTAGTGGAAACGCGCCGGATCGAGCACGAACAGAATGTCGCCCTTGCGCACGAACTGGTTGTCTTTCACCCGCACTTCGCTGACGAGTCCGGATACGTCGGTGGCGACCTGCACGACTTGCGCGCGAACCCGGCCGTCGCGCGTCCACGGCGAAAACATGTAGTCGAGCCACAGCAGGCGCACCAGCAGAATCGCCACGACGAGAAGGGTAAGCGTGAAGGCTGCACGCAGCAGGGATTGCGTTTTCATGATCGTGGCCGGACGTAGGCGGTCGGTGAATTCACGGAAGCGTTTCGGTTGCGCGCTTATTGCCGCAATAACAGCGCGATGCCGCTGAACAGCGCGGCGAACAAGGCGATACGGAAGAGCCCCGGGTGCCACGCATAGCGATAGACGCCGAGCCGCGCCAGCACCAGATCGAGCAGGAAGAACAGCAGCGCGCAGCCGACCAGAATCGGCAGCAGACCCGGCACCAGCAGCGAGAACAGATCAATTTCGCCCGGCATCGCCGGCTCCTTTCGACACCTCGTCGGTCGTTGCGGACGCGAACCCGCCGCCCAGCTCTTTCATCAACAGCGCCCACGCGTCGAGGCGTTTCGCCTGAATCTGCGCGAGGCTTTCCTCCTGCTGCAACTGCTCGTTCTGCGCGGCCAGCACGTTCAGAAATTCCGTGATGCCGCTGCGATAACCGGTATCGGCCAGCCGGAACGAGCGGCGCGCCGACGCGAGCGTGCTTTCCACCGACGCCTGCTGCTGATCGAGCGAGCGTAGCGACACCACCTGACTCGCCACGCCCTGCATGGCGTTCACCACGCTCTGGTTGTACGAATCGACTGCGGCATCGCGCGAGGCAACCGCTACGCCGTATTGACCGCGCCGTCGTCCGCCGTCGAAGATCGGCAGCGAGATCGCCGCGCCGACGCCGTGTCCCATGCCGTCGCTATTCAGAAAATTGAAGAAGCCGCCGAAGGTCGCCGCCGAGCCGAGCGACGCCGTGGCCAGCAGGTCGATGTCCGGATAGAAGTTGGCGTGCGCGGCATCGATGCCCTTATCCGCTTCGAGCACACGCCAGCGCCCCGCCACCACGTCCGGGCGATGGCCGAGCAGGTCCACCGGTAGCGACGCGGGCAACGCGACCGGCACGCTCAAGGCGAGGCTGGGACGGTGCAGCGTGTCGCCGTAGCCCGGTCCTTTGCCGGCCAGCCCGGCGAGGCCAAGACGGGTCAATGCAAGCTGCTGCTGCGCCTGCTGCACACGCGTCGTGCTCGTCGCGAACTGGGTGGCGGCCTGGCTGACTTCGAGCTGACTGCCCACGCCCGCTTGCCAGCGGCGCGTCGCGATGTCGAGGGTGTGCTGCTGCTCGTCCTGCATCGCGCGGTAGACGTCCAGCAACGCGTACTGCAACGACAACTGCACATAACTGCGCACCACGGCGGTCTGCAATTCGAGCTCGGCGAAGCGCGCGTCGGCGGCCGTCGCATGCAGATTGTCGAGCGCGCCTTCGCGAAACGCGCGGTTTTTGCCCCACAAATCGAGGTCGTAGGAGAGATCCGCCTGAATGCTGTTGCTCCACACCGTCGTGCCGCCCGGCGGCGCGGGTGTCGTGTAGCGGGCATAGCGGCGGCGTTCGAAACTGCCGTCGGCATCGAGTTGCGGCAGTTCGGCCGCACCGGCGATCTGTAGCTGGAAGCGCGCCGCGTCGATCCGGGCTTCGACCGCGCGCAAGCCGGGATTGCCGGCGGTGGCGTCCTGCACCAGTGCGTCGAGCTGCGGGTCGCGCCACTGTTGCCACCAGCGGTCGGTGGGCCACTTCGCGTCCTGCTGGGTGGCGCGCAATGCAGCGCCTGCATCGAGCGACGCCGGGTCGATCGGCGACTCGCGGGGATGGATGCCGCCGCTGTCGATGCACGCGCCGAGCAGCGGCGCACACGCGAGCGCTACCACGATCGCTCGCCATCTCGTCGAGTTGAACAGCCGACGCGTGTTCATGCTGCCGCTCCCGCGGTTTGCCACAGCCACACAGTATCGTCCTGCAAGGTCAGTTCGGTGAAGTGCAGCAACGCGCGCATCCGGCAATGCGCGAGCATCGCGGCATCCACCGTGTCGGCATGCACCATCGGCAGCACCTCCAGCGCGCGCCGCGTCGCGGCCAACGCGGCTTGAGCGGCCGGCGGCGCCGCATTGCAGAATAGCTCGGCGAGCGCCGCCAGCCACGCGTCCTGCGCGGCGGGCCAGGCGGACGGCAACGTGCCGCCGAGTCGTTCCGTATCCAGCCGCATCTGGATCATCGCGCGGCCAATCTCCAGCGCGGCGAACGCCCAGCCGATCAGACGATTGCGATCCACGCGCGGATCGACCGGCGCCGCCGCGATCTGGATGATGAAATCGCGCAGACTCAATTCGAAACTGTAAAGCAGATCGTCGAGATCGTCGTCACGCGCACTGTCGGCCACCAGCGCGCGAATCTGCTTCAGGTACTGTGCGGAAATCCAGTCGCCCGCGCGCGGCACGATGATCGAGAACGCGACCGCTGCAGCGGCGATGCCGACCAGCAGCGCAAAGCCGGTATCGAGGTAAGCGCTCGGGTTATAAACCGTCGGATTGGAAATGCTGACGATGAAACAGAAATAGATGCAGAAGCCGAGCCCGAGCACCGCCGTCCTCGCGAACGAATTCACGTAGCTGCCGACCATTACGAAGATCGCGATGGTCGCCGCGAGCAACGGAAAGTTATCGAAGCGCGGCAACAGAAAAAAGTTGAAGCCGAAGCCCGCCAGCCAGCCGGCCATACAACCGCCGAAAATCTGCCAGCTCACCACCGCCGGGTTCGGCACGAGCGCGAACAGCGCACTCGTAATCGCCACCGCGACGATCGCACTCGAGCCGTTCACCCACCCGGACGCGAGCCACGCCGCGCCGACCGCGAGTACGGCGATCGCCGCGCGCGCGCCGGCCACCAGCGCCGCCGTGCGGTTGGCCGTGGCACGCGTCCGGCCGATCCGGCTGAGCGCCTGAAACACCGACAGGCTCCACGACTGGCGGTCTTCGACCCGCGCGTCGACATAAGCGCGGCACAGCAGGCGCAGATCGGCGATCGAAAAGAACAGCGCCGCGCCGGTGGTCGCCGCGAACTGGCGCTGCTGCGGCGCGTGCCCGTCCAGCGACTCAAGCAGGCGCTGCAAGTGCGCGGGCAGCGCCTGTTCGAACGCGTCGAGACGGGCCAGCATGGTCTGCACCTGGTCGAGCGCGACCGGTTCCGCGAGGCGCTGGTCCGGCACGATGGCGAGCAGGTCGCCGAGCAGTTGGTCGACGACCGCCCGCACGCGCGGACCGGCTTCGGCGGCGACCCGGACCTTCAACTGATGCAGCGCGTGAATCCACGCCACGGTATCGAGAAAGCTCCGGTCGAGATCGAGAAACAGGTGGTTGTGCAAACGGATCGACGGATCTTCGAAAACCGCGCCGCTGCGCAACGTTTCCACGCCTGCCCGCTCGCGGATCAGGTCGAGAAACAGGTCGAACCCGGCAACGGCGGCCGTGCGTTCGAGCACGGCATGCAACGCATTCAACAGATGCGTGAAGTTGCGCTGGCTGGATGCGTAAAGCGCGGGCGTGACGCGCTGCGGAAACACCGCGGCGCTGATCACGCTCGAGCAGACCACGCCGATCACCACTTCGCTTACGGTGAACACGACATTGTCGAACACGCCATAGGGATTCGACCACGCGGGCATCGCGGTGATCGCGGTGCCGTAGCCCGCCAGCACGAAACCATACGACTGGAAATTGCGGTAGTACGACGCGCCGAACACGCAGGCGCCGATCCACGCCGCCAACGCGAGAAAGAACAGCAGCGGCTGCTGCGGGAACAATGCGATCAGCACGAGCCCCGCCAGACTGCCGCACACCATGCCAAGCCCGCGATAGAAACCACGCGCGATGACCATGCCGCTTTGCTGATGCATCATCACGATCACGCACGACACCATCGCCGTGCCCGGCGTGCGCAGCGCCAAACGCATGCACAAACCCATCGCCAGCGTCGCGGCCAGGGCGACCTTGACGATGTGAAGCAGGCGCGGGGCGTCGTCGCTCCAGTACGCCTTCCACTCGCCGCGCAGGCGCGGCGGGACCGCGCCGTCGGCATCCGCGGGCGGGGTCATAGGGCAGTCGTCGAGCGCTGGGTGAGCATGGGTGGAGGGCCAGGAAGTCCGCGAGATAGCCGGGCGCCGTCCGGCGGCCGCAATCTGCCAAGGCTAGGCTAGCGCGTCAAAAATGTCCTGAACGGGACTAAAAAGACCTTAATGAATCGGGCTCCGGTGCGCAAATAAAAAAGCCGCGCCGGTCGTTGGAAGCCATTAGCGAAACGACCGGAATCCAGTATGCTGGCGTACTTCACGCCCCTCCCGCCGTTTGCCATGAATCTCTCTTTCGAAGTGCTGCAGGTGCTCGACGCCATCGACCGGACCGGCACCTTCGCCAGTGCGGCCGAAACGCTGCACAAGGTGCCGTCGTCGTTGACGTATCTGGTCCAGAAGCTGGAACTCGATCTCGGCGTCAAGCTGTTCGACCGCAGCGGCAGGCGCGCCATGCTCACGCATGCCGGGCGCGTGGTGGTCGAGGAAGGGCGCCGTCTTCTGCAGGCGGCGGAAGACCTCGAATGCAAGGCCAAGCGCATCCAGCACGGCTGGGAAACCGAACTGCATATCGCGGTCGACGAAATCATCCCGTTCGACCTGCTGTGGGATCACGTCAGCGATTTTTACAAGCTGAAACTGGACACCCGCCTGCATCTGTCGAAAGAAGTGCTGGGCGGCTCGTGGGACGCGCTGCTGACACGTCGCGCGGACCTGGTGGTCGGCGCGGCGGGCGAGCCGCCGGCGATTCCCAATCTGATGGCGAAGCCGATCGGCTCGTTAAAGCATGTCTTCGTGGTCGCGCCGGATCATCCGCTCGCGTCCATGCCGGGCCCGCTAACGCAAGAGGTGGTGGCGAAATATCGCGTGGTGGCGATCGGCGACACGTCGCGCAAGCTGGCGCCGCGCACCATCGCGATTGCCGAAAACCAGGAGGTCATGACGGTCCCCACGCTCGAAGCGAAACTCGCCGCGCAGATCCGCGGTCTGGCGGCCGGCACGATTCCGGAATGCCTCGCCGCCGAGCCGCTGAGCCGGGGTGAACTGGTGCAGAAGGAAGTCATTGGCATGCGGCACACCACGCATTTTTATCTTGCGTGGCGCGGCGACGAAAC
Source organism: Paraburkholderia bryophila (assembly GCF_003269035.1). Lineage (GTDB taxonomy): Bacteria > Pseudomonadota > Gammaproteobacteria > Burkholderiales > Burkholderiaceae > Paraburkholderia > Paraburkholderia bryophila. Next base: position 67,606 of record NZ_QLTK01000023.1, read on the forward strand.
GGGTAAGGCATTGCGTTGGTGGGTCGAGCAACTGGACCGGCCGGACCTGATCGACGAGGTCGCGCAACAACGCACCATGCACGGCTGAACAGGCGGCCTAGTCGCGCTCTACAACGTTGCTTCGAGCCGGTTCGTCGAATGAATCCATTCGGGTGCGGGGAATTCTGGCGGAAGGGGTCGAGCCGGTAGAGGCATTGGAGACCGCAGAGGCAGAAGCGCCGCCCTGCTCGCCGGCCGCCGCCGAAGCGATCAGCAGCACCGTGGTCGCGGCCTTGAAATCGTCCCAGTCGAGCCCTTCGGTCAACTTCGCACACGCCGAACTCAGCAACCGTGCGGCCTCCGCACTACGACCTTGCGCGTGCCACAGCGCGCCCAGACTGGTCGCCGCGCGCAGTTGCAACGAACGGCAGCCTTGCGCAAGCGAATCTTCCAGCGCCGCGATCAGACAGTCCTCCGCATCCCGCGCGACGATCTCCGGCAGCGGCGCGCCCGCCTGCGTCATCAGCAGCAACTCGCCGTGAATACGTCTGAGCTCGCCGGCATACCAGTGGTCGCCGGCTTCGTCGCAGCGCAGCAGCGCGCCGGTCACCGCGGCGACGCCCTCGTCCCGCCGACCCGCGCGGCCAAGCGCGAGACTGTACTGGCCGATCAGCATCGCGCGCGGCGCGCCGAATTCGAGCGACTCGAGATGCTCCAGCGCGACACGGAATGCATGCAGACGCTCGGGGCTGACGTCGTCCAGCGAGCGCAGGTATTCGCCGAAACAGCGGCAACAGACTTGTGCAACGTTCAAGCCCGCGTGCGTCGCGACTTCGTGCAGCAACGCGAGCGCCTGCGCTGCGCGTTCGCGCTTACCCGATAGCAGCGTGAGCGGCACCAGCGCCTCGACCAGTACGTAGCATTTGCCGATTGCCTGTTGCTGATTGCACGCATCGACGACGCACGCCTCGGCGTGCCGCAACGCCTGCTCGCGCCAACCCTGCAACCACAGCACGCGCGCCAGCGTCGCGCGGCCGACAACGCCTTGATCGACCGAGCGACCGAGCGGCAGACCATGCCGCGCGCTATCGCAGCGCAGCAGCAGTTGCTCGATCGACGCACGCGCCTGCTGCTGATCGCCCGCATAGTGCGAGGCGATACCCAGCACCCGGTATGCGAGCACCGCGTTGCCCGCGTCGCCGGTTTCGGCCGCGCGCGATGCGAAGCGCTTCGCGAACGCCAGCGCATTGCGCGCCGCGCCGGACGACTGGCTCGCGTTCCACATGCCCCACAAGGCCCGCGCCTCGAACGGCGCATCGCCGAGCGCGATCGCCGACGCCAGAATCTCGGACCAGAGACCGAGCGTTTCGCGATTCGGTCCGTTGACGTAGACCAGCGCCGCGCCGAGCGCCGCCTGCAGTTCCATCCGAACCCGCAGATGGTGGGTGGAGCGCGAGCCGTAGTGCGTGGACGTGACGGCGTCGAGCGCCCGTCGCGCCCACATGCAGCATTCGTCGACCAGCGAGAGTTCATAAAGCAGAAAGACAGTCTTCACGGCCAGCGTCTCGGCGAGTGCTTCATCGCCTTTGGGCGAGAGCGCCCAGCCGAGCGCCGCGCGCACGTCGTCGAGCAGCGCCCGCATGCGCTGATACCAGGCGTCCGGGAACGCGTTCGACAGGTCCGCGCGACCCTGCGCCTCGCGCTCCAGCAAACTCAGAAAGTAACGCGCATGCTGCAGCGTGACGGTGCGCCGCTCGCCGTTGTCTTCGAGCTTCTGTATCGCGTAGGCTCGCATGGTCTCCAGCAGGCGATAGCTGGCGCGGCCGCCTTCCACGCGCGTGACCACCAGCGATTTTTCGACCAGTCCCGAGACGGCGGCGATCACGTCGAGTTCGCGCATCGTGTCGTCGCCGGCTACCGCGATGGCCGCTTCCATCGTGAAGCTGTTAACGAAGATGCCGAGCCGGCGCAGCGTGGCGCGTTCGGCGTCGTCGAGCAGCGCATGGCTCCAGTCGAGCGTCGCTTTCAAGGTCTGATGGCGCGGCAATGCCGTGCGATTGCCGCCGGTCAGCATATTGAAGCGGTCGTCGAGATGGCCGGCCAGCGTCTCGATGCCGAGTATCGCCGCGCGCGCCGCCGCCAGTTCGATCGCGAGCGGTATGCCGTCGAGACGGCGGCATACCTCGCCGGTCAAATGGATGCTTCTCTCGTCGGACGAAAAGCGCGTGTCGATGGCGCGGGCGCGCGCCAGGAACAGTTCGACCGCACTGCATTGCAGCACCTCCTGACTGGGATCGTCCTGCGCCGGCACTTCGAGCGAAGCGACCCAGTAAAGATGCTCGTCGGCAACGCGCAGCGGCTCCCGGCTCGTCGCCAGCACGCGCAGTGTGGGGCTCACGTTCAGTAGCGTCTCGGCCAGTTCCGCGGCCGGCCCGAGCACATGCTCGCAGTTGTCGAGCACGAACAGCATGCGCCGCCCGGCGATCTGCCGGGTGATAGTGGCAAGCGTCAGGGGACCCATCGCCGGCGTGACGCCGACGCTGGCCGCGAACGCGGCCAGCACCCCGCTCGCGTCGGTAGCGCTAGCCAGCGAGATCAGGTAGACGCCATCGGCAAAAAGCGCGAGCAAGCCGCGCGCGACCTCGACCGCGAGACGGGTCTTGCCGATGCCGCCCGAGCCGACCAGCGTCACGTGGCGACCCGTTGCCAACGCGAGCGCAATGTCGTCGAGCGCTTGGTCGCGACCGATCAGCGGCGAGTAGCTGCCGGGCAGGTTATGCGGAGTGGCGCGATCAGGGGTGGCGCGCTCGGCCACCTGTTCTGCGTGGTTCGCCTCGTCGAGCGTTTTCGGGGCGCGGCTCTGCAGCAACCGGTAGCCCCGGCCGGACACCGTGCGAATCAGTCCGCGACTTTCGCCGAGCATCTTGCGTAGTGCCGACATATGCACTTGCAGATTGTTTTCCTCGACGATCGCATTCGGCCAGACGGCCTTCAGCATCTCGTTCTTCGACACCAGTTCGCCGTTCGCGGCGATCAGCACGGCCAGCATATCGAACGCGCGGCTGCCCAGCCGGACGGGCTTACCATCGGCGAGCACTTCCCGGCGTTCGAGATCGACCAGAAGCGAACCTATGCGAATCATTACCTGAGTTCCCTGGCGCAACGAATGGAGGAAGAACTGAGGAATGCCCGCTCAGCGTTGCGTCCCCGAAGTCTAGAACATCGGCTGCAATGGATGCGCGGAAAAAACTGAACGTACGATTCAAAAAATTTGTACTAAGCGCGCACTGCGCGGGCGACTTGCAGGGGGTCGACACGCGGGGACCCGAAGCGGTTGATCGATTGCGAACGCGGGTGGGTGAAGCAAGCTTGAGGCACGGTAGGCGCGCTGAAAGCACGTTGCGAAGCGCCGCTTACGCGCTAGCCGGCGCGCCGCTCGTCAGTGCCACCTTCATGGCGGGCAGTTGCTCGACCACCGAGGCGAGAATCATCGCCGCGGCGTTGGCCGGAATCGACGCACGCACTCTCGGCTTGTAGATCATGTCGTCGCGGCGAATCACCGCGCCGCTCAACGCGCAACGTCCTTTGAGCCGGGCGCGGCAACTGATCCACACCTGGTCGGCGTAGCGGCAGCGCGTCGCGTCCTGCCACAGTACCGCGATGGACGACTCGGACAGACGCTCCACCACTTCCACCTGAACGTGCGGCGACAGTGCGTAAGCCGCGCGCCGCGAAGCCGGTCGTAGGAGGAAGGCTTCACCCGCGCCTTCGCCCTCGCCTTCGCTCCGGTCGATGCGACACAACGCGTGGATCACGTGATTCCATACCGACACGCCAGCGTCATGGAAGGCTGCGCCACTCTGCTCGTAAGAGGCCTGGCACGCTGCCTGGCAGGCACCATTTGCTTGCAGCGCCTGCTGCCGGACCGCGACCGAAACCGTTTCCGTTTTCATTTGCCGTTCTCTCGAAGTGATGAAAGACGAATCCGACGCCGCCATCATGGCGCAGGCGCGGCTTCGTAGTTGACCGGTACCCAGTCGTACGTCGTGCCGTTCTCTCTGACATGCCCCAAGCCCGGAAAGGCAATGTGCGCGGCGCCGACCAGATAGTGTCGGTCGGCCGCGAGGTTGAGCGCGTAGCGGCGCGAGCGCTGTGCCGACGCCGCGTCAGTGTCGTACTCGACGGTAGCCGCAGGGTTCTGCAACTGGATCGATGCCACATGAATCACATCGCCCCAGACCAGCAGATCCTTCGCGTCGCTGTCGACAAGATACGCCGTATGACCCGGCGTATGTCCGGGCAGCGCGATGGTGTGAATCCCCGGTTCGAGATCCGTATTGCCGCTGAAGGTCTTGAAGCGCCCAGCCGCGACGTAAGGCGCGACGGACGCGACCGCCGCATCGAAAAAGGTGCTGAGGAAGCTCGGCGCGGTCAGTTTGTTAGCCGGATTCAGCCAATAGTCCGCTTCAGCCTGGCTGACCCGCACGAGCGCATTCGGAAACACCATCGCGCCGTTGGCGACGATACCGCCCACGTGGTCCTTATGCAGATGCGTCAGCAACACTTCGTCGACCTGCTCGGGTTGATAACCGGCGGCGCGCAAATTGGCCAGCATAGGGTCGCAGCAATCGCCGTACAGCACGCCCGCGCCGGTGTCGATCAGAATCAGCTTCGAGCCGGTGTTGATCAGAAACGCGTTGATCGAACCTTGCACGGGCGCATGCAGAAAATCACGCTGGAGGTCACGGGCAATTTCAGCTTTCGGTACGCCTTCAACGACCGTATCGATCGGAAACGGATGCGTGCCGTCCAGCAACGCGGTCACTTCAAACTGGCCGACCATGATCCGGTAAAAGCCCGGTGCCTGGTTTCGGACCTGCGGCGCGGCGGCCGACGCGGCAAGCGGCCAGGCGCTCACGATCACGCTCAATATCACGAGGCACCAGGCCTTTGCCTGGTTCGATCGCGCGTGCCGGATCGGCTTCTTCATTACGTTCCTGTGGGTTGTCTCAACGGTGAAAAAAGCATACGACGACGCGTCCGTAACCGTTGCTAATTTTTATTAATTGTCCTGAGCCAGCGGGGTTTTCAGGCGGTTTTAACCCCGGTTTCAGTTCATTGATGACAAAATAAAACCCTGTCCGACGCGCTGAAGTTCGCGTGAGCGCAAAGCCGGTCCGATACCTTTTCGCTTCGACTGCTCTGGTACCGGAACGAACCCGACGCGGCCACGCTCGCCTCATTGTTGACGGACCGCGAAGGCCGGCATCACCATGCTTCGATCGCGCCCGGCGAACTGTCGGCGCATTCGCTTGCGCACCTGCGGCACGCGGCCGCCGCGCATCTGCCGCGTGCGCTGTCGCAACTGGTCGCCGCCACTGGTGCGCCGTTCCTGCAAGCCATCGCCGACGTGCTGAGTCCGTCGTTCGCTCAAGGGCGCGTCGCGCTAGTCGGCGACGCGGCCTGCACGCTGCGGCCGCATACGGGCTCGGGCACCTCGAAAGCCGCCGACGACGCCGTCAGCCTCGCGCAAGCACTCGACCCGGCCACGGCCACGGCGACGCCCGACATACGCCAGACGCTCGCCGACTGGGCCACGGCACGGCGCGCGGCGCTCGAACCACTGCGTCTCAAAGGACCACGGCTAGCGGAGTCGTTCGGTCTTGGGTCGCCGTCATGACGCGACCAAGGGCGTCGGCGCGGATAGGCGCTCATTGCAAAGACCGACGGCCTTAACAACGACATCCGCGGCATTGCACAGCCCATTGCGCGCCGTTTGAAAGCCGACTAAAGGTTTATTGAATTGCACACTGGAAGCGCGCCGAAAATAAATATTTAACATTTGTCTTTTTCCGAGATAATCGCGCCACCACACCGACTTTCACCCTCCATGATTTTGGCCAGACGCAGCGAACTGACAATCTGCCGCGCGACAAACAGAGGTGACGGATCATGCTCAACAACGCAGACATTTTCACCGCCACGGCATCCCGGCAAAAGGACTCGCTCGGATGTGTTTCAAATCAGTTGCATAAAGACCTGGAACTGCACACGGGCGAGTTCACGTTTTATCGTAAATGCCGGCGCGAACAGAACACCAGCGAGGTCGCCACGCCACCGTCGGACCGCGGCTTCCTGATCGGCATTTCGCTGACGGCCGGCCACCGTCGGCGGATCATGTCCGGCAATCGTTCGACCCTCCACGACTTCGAAGAAAACTCGGTCTACGTCCGCAACTTCGAAGACGACTATCGAGCCGATCTGCACGGCGCATTCGACTTCGTGCTGGTCGAGCTGTCACACGCATTCGTCACGAACACCTGCTATGAGCGCGGAGGTTCGGCGATCAGCGGCTTCTCGTCTCTGCTGGGCAAGAAAGATCCGCTCTTCGGTCACCTGGCGCAGGCGCTTGCGCTGACCCTGGACCGCCGTAGCGAGGCCAGTCCGCTGTTTGTCGAGCAACTGGGCGTGGCGCTCGGCACGCATCTGATCGACCGCTATGGCAAGGTCGCGAACGAGTCGGACAAAAAAAACCGGCGCCTCTCGAGCGTGCAGGAAACCCGCGCGAAAGACATGCTGCTCGCGAAGACGCAAGGCAGCATCTCGCTCGAAGAAATCGCCAGCGCGTGCAATCTGTCGCGCAGTTATTTCATTCGCGCGTTTCGCGAGACCACGGATCGCACGCCGCATCAGTGGTTGCTGGAACGGCGCATCGATCGCGCGCGCGATCTGCTGAAGCATTCCGACGCGCCCTTGTCGGAGATCGCGATTGCTTGCGGCTTCGCCGATCAAAGCCACTTCACCCGCACTTTCTCGCAGCTAATCGGCGCGCCGCCCGGCACGTGGCGCCGCGAGACCCGCAAGTAGCGCGCGGCACGCTTCGGCACGCGTCGATCGACCTGCTTCGATCGGACCGACTTTAGTCAGACGAGATTGCGGCCGACCGCGGACAGGACTTTCTTACAAAGCATCGTACTTACATACAAGACGTGGAGGTTAGGCCAGGGTAACGTCGAGCCTGCCACACTCAGCCGCCCCGCCCGTCCAGTTCCACCGGCGCTCCGCCGTGTTTCCCATGCACGCCCCCTATTCCTGAACCTGAAAAAAATCATGATCGAAATAGGCAGCTTCCAGATTGATCTGGACATGCGCACTTTGCGGAAAAACGGCGAGGTCGTGCATGTCGGGTCACGCGCTTTCGATATTCTCGCGGTCGTCGCCTCCGCCGGCGGACGCCTCGTCACGAAAGACGAGCTGATGGACACGGTATGGCCGAACACGGTCGTCGAAGAAAACAACGTTCAGGTCCACCTGTCGGCGCTGCGCAAAATCCTCGGCCCGGACCGCGATCTGATCCTCACCGTGCCCGGGCGCGGCTACCAGCTTCTGCAACGGCGCAAGCACGCGAGCGCCGCCCAGTTCGCCGCGCCGGTGAGCAACGCGCGCAGTCTGCCGCCGTCCAGGTCCGGCTTGCAGGGACGTGACAACGCAGTCCGGCAGATTCGCGCGATGCTGCCGCAAACGCACGTCCTGACCCTGGTCGGCGCGGGCGGCATCGGCAAGACGAGTCTCGCGCTCGAAGCGGCGCGCCACACGGCGGGCGACTTCAACGAACCGGTGAGTTTCGTTGAACTGGCCACGTTGAGCACCGAGGGCGACGTGCTCCGCGCAATCGCCGAAGCCTGCGGCCTCGACCTGCCGGAGCCGCCCACCGTCGCGCAGCTGGCCGCGGCGTTCGACCGGCAACTCAGGCTGCTGGTGCTCGACAACGCGGAACATGTGATCGGCGCGATCGCGACCATCGTCGACGCGATCGTGGCCGGCAACGACCTGCTGCGCGTGCTGGTGACGAGCCGCGAACCGCTGCGCATTCTGCCCGAGGCGATCTTCCGGGTCGATCCGCTCGACGTGCCGTTACCGCAAGCGGGCGCGGCCGAGATTCTGCGCTGTTCGGCGGTGAAGCTGTTCCTGCAGCGCGCCAATTCGCTGCAAGGCGCGATTGGCGCGGACCCGGAAGAACTGCGTCTCGTCGGCGAAATCTGCCGGCGGCTGGACGGCATTCCGCTCGCGATCGAACTCGCCGCCGCGCGCGTCGTCGCGCTTGGCGTGGAAGGCGTCTACCGGCGGCTGGACGACCGCATGGCGATCCTGGCGGGCGGCTACCGCACCGCGCTGCCGCGCCATCAAACCTTGCGCGCGACCTTCGACTGGAGCTTCGCGATACTCGACACCGACACGCGTACGCTGTTCCGCCGTCTGGCGATATTCGGCGGCAGCTTCACGTTCGAAGCGATGTGCGCGGTTGCCTGCGACTCGGAGCATTCGGTCGCGAACGCGATCAGCGCGATCACGGAGCTGGTGGCGAAATCGCTCGTGAACGTCGAGTTCGACGGCCCGGTGGCGAAGTACCGCCTGACCGAATCCACCCGTGCGTATGCGTTGGAGAAGCTGGTTGCCGAAGGCGAGTTGCAGGCCATCACCTCGCGTAACGCCCGTCATCTGTCCCGTTGCTTCCAGGCACAAACGGACGAGACCCAGCGCAACCACGCCACCCATCCGCAAGACCGCCAGCAGACGCTCGCCGACGCGCGCGTTGCGTGCGACTGGGCCTTCTCGCCCAAGGGCGATGCGCGCGTCGGCGTCGAACTGGCCTCGAATCTGGTCACCGCGTTGCTCGATGCGGGCCTGATCGAAGAGTGCTGCACCCGCGCCACGCAGGCCGTGGACGTGCTCGACGCTCTGCCCACCGGCGCCGTCGATACCGCCAGCGACATGCGCGTGCGCGCGGCACTGGCGTCGGCGTTGCCGTATGTGTGCGGACCGGTTGCCAAAGCGGCACAACTCTGGCGCGACGTGCGCGCACGCGCGGCCGCGACCGGCGACCAGGCCGTCCAGGCACACGCGCTATGGGGCTTGTGGAACACGATGCTGTCGCTCGGCGACATCAATGAATCGATCGACGTGGCGAAGCAGTTCCAGCAACTCGCCGCCCAGCACGGCACACCGTGGCAGAAGATTCTCGCCGACCAGATCGGCGCCATTTCACAGCATTGTCACGGTGAGCACGCGCAGGCCAAGGCTGGACTGGAGCGCGTCAGTCAACGCATCGTGCAGTTACGGCGCGACGCGCAAAGCGACGGCTGCTTCGCGGTCGATCCCGCGGTGTACTGCAACGGCACGCTCGGCCGGATCGCCTGGCTGCAAGGCGACCCCGACGCAGCCACGGCGCTGATCGACACCGTAATCGAGACGATCCGTCCGGACACGCTCGAACCGTCGCTCACGCATGTACTCGGTGCAACGGTGATTCCGTTCGCGCTGATGTCCGGAGATCTGGCGCGCGGCTCGCGCTATATCGACATCATGCGTTCGCAGGCCGCGCTGCACGGCTTCACGAACTGGCTGGACTATTGCGATTGCCTCGCCGCCTGTCGCGACATTCTCGAAGGACGCGCCGTGCAAGCGCTGCCGGTGCTCGAGACGCGGCTCGACGCGTTGATGTCGCGCGGTTTCCGGCGTCTGATCACGCCGTTTATCGTGGCGTACGCCGAGGCGCTGATCGACCAGGGCCGCGTCACGGAAGCCACCACACAACTCAACGACGCGCGCGACTTTTGCCGCAGCAACGGCGAACTGTTTTTCCTGCCGGAAGTCTTGCGGGCACTCGGTGTCGCGGCCCAAGCCGACGCAGCGCGGCACGCGAAAACCAGCGATGCCTATGCGGCGAAAATCGCGACCGCGTTCGCGTGCTTTTCGGAAGCACTGCAGCTTGCCCACGCGCAGGGTGCGAAGATGTGGGAGCTGCGGGCGTCGACGGCCATGGCGCGTTTGCTCGACGCACAGGGCAGCGCGGCAGAAGCCGTCGGTATGCTCGCGCCGCTGCTGGCCGAGTTGCAACGCGCCGCCCGCACTTCCGATGCGAAAGCGGCACAGCTGTTACTCGGCAAGCTGCGCAAACGCAGCGGCAAGAACAGCACGATGAACAACGCGAAAAGCGTGGTGAAACCCGTTCGAAAAGCCGCCGGCAAGAACGGCGAAAAAGCCGCCTCGCGACGTCGTCCGGTGGAGAACAACCCGCCGCCGGTCCGTTCCTCTATCACTGACTGAACACCGGCAGGTCAGCGTGAATGTCCTCGCGCTCACGCCGGCTCAGATACGCGTGAATCTGGCTCACCACCGCCGCGCCGTCGCCGACGGCGGCGGCCACGCGTTTTGCCGACTCCGAGCGCACGTCGCCGACCGCGAACATGCCCGGCACGCTGGTTTCGAGCGGAAAACGCGCGCCAGCTTCCGGCGCGAGCCCGTGCTGTTCGCTGCGAGCGAAGCCGGTGACAACGAAGCCGCGGTTATCGAGTTCGACACCGCTCGCGCCAAGCCAATCGGTCTTCGGGTCCGCGCCGATAAACAGAAACAGATGCCTTGTTTCGATCGTCTCGTCGATCGTCTCGCCGCGCTGCTCGTCCTCACGGCGAATCCGCAACTGCGTGAGGCCCGCTTCGTCGCCATCGAGTCCTTGCAGCACGCAACGCGTACACAGCGTCACGTTGGGCAGCGAACCGATACGGTCGATCAGATACCTCGACATGCTCGACCCCAGGTCCGCGCCGCGAATCAGCACGCGAATACTGCGCGCGAAGTTGGCCAGAAACACCACCGCCTGGCCGGCCGAATTGCCCCCCCCCATCAGCACGATGTCCTGCCCCTTCACCAGCTTCGCTTCGATGGTCGACGCCCAGTAGTAGGTGCCGCGTCCTTCAAAATTGTCGAAGCCGGGTACCGACGGCTTGCGGTACGCCGCGCCGCTGGCCACCACGACCGTGCGGGCGCTGATGCGCTGTCCGTCGAACAGCGACAGCACGAAGAGGTCATCCTGCCGCTCCACGCACAGGACCTTGCCGGGAATCGCCAGATGCGCGCCGAACTTCAGCGCCTGCTGGAACGCGCGCGCGGCGAGCGCCTGACCGGAAATGCCGGTCGGAAAACCGAGGTAATTTTCGATCCGCGAACTGGCGCCCGCCTGCCCACCCGGCGCGCGTTGATCGAACACCGCGACCGACAGGCCCTCGGTCGCCGCATAGACGGACGCGGCAAGTCCCGCCGGCCCCGCGCCGACAATCGCGACGTCGTACACATGCGAGGGTTCGAAGGTCGGCACCAGCCCGAGGCACGACGCGAGTTGTGCTTCGTCCGGCGCGCGCAGCACCGAACCGTTGGGGCAGAACACCAGCGGAAAATCCCCGGGGCCCGTGGTCATGCCGCCCAGCAGCGTGATCGCATCGGGATCGCTGCGGGCGTCGATCACCATCGCCGGATATGCATTGCGGCGCAGAAAGCCTTGCAGTCTGACGAGTCGCGCATCGTCGCCATTGCCGACGATGATCGGCCCCAGCCCCTGCTCGATCAGCCCGAGCCGCCGCAGGATCAGCGCACGCATGATGTGCTCGCCGAGTTGCGCGTCGGCGACGATCAACGCACGCAGCCGTTCCGGCTCGACCACGAGCGTCTCGACCTCCGTCAACGCGATGCCGTCGATCAACGCCGGCTTGCCGGAAAGCTGCGCCATCTCCGCCATGAAATGGCCGTCGTCGTGCTCGGTGACGAGCGTCGCGCGGCCGAAACTGTCGCGCGACTCGATCCGCACGCGCCCATGCAACAGCACGAACAGGCCGAGCGCCACGCGCCCGGTCTCGAAGATCAACTCGCCTACCTTGAACGACATCGGCCGGGCAAAGCGCCGCAGACTTTGAATCTCCGCCGCCGACAGGCGCGGAAACATCTGATGCTGCCGGTATTCCAGCGAGGAAAAAGGAAACTCGAGTTCCGACGGCACGGCGGCTGCTGCAGCGACGTCGGAAAAATCCGGGGTGCTCATGACATGACCTCTTCTAGCGCGTCATCGTGACGACGGATTGCACATCACGCCGCGGTTGCTTTACCGCCCTTTACCAGCCGAACTTGAATTCGGCACCGATATAGTCGGCATTGCGCGCGCCCAGATCGCGCAACGACGGTCCCACCTGGAAATGCACCGCTTCCACGGCCGCAGTGAGATTGGCGGCGACCGCATAATCGGCGCGCAACTGCGTATAGAAACCGGTCCAACTCGTGCCGCGACCCGCCGTGCCAGGTACGACCGCCGAGCCTTGCTGATAGACGGCGTCGGCGGTGGTCTCGCGCCATTGCAGACCCACGCCCGCGAGCAGCGTCAGCTTGCTGTTCGGTTTGAGCGTCAGCGTCGGCTTCACGTGAACCAGATTCGCGTAGCCGGTGTAGCCGGCCAGCGCAAAGTAATAGCCGTTCGGAAACAGCGGATTGAACGTGCCGATGCGGCCGTCGCCCGGATGGTTGTCGCCCGAGGCGGCATCCACCTGCACGCCGAGACGCGGTGTCCACGGCGCGGCGGCCAGCGTGTAACCGGCCAGCGAGCCGACCGCCCACGCGCCGATCGTTTTGTTGCCCACCTGCCCGGACTGATACATGCCTTCGATGTCCCAGTCGATATGCCCGAGCGTGCCGGCATAACGCGCGTCGAACACGTCGCGATGCTCGTTGCCGGTGGCGTCGAGAAAGCGCGCGTTGTTGCGGTTGTAGCGCGAGTAATACGCGGACACGTCGCCCGGTCCGACGCCTTTACGCTCCACCCGTACACCGCTGAACGTCAGGTCACGGTTGGACACGTCGTCGAAATCCGAATTGTCGCGATACTGCACCGGCTGCGACGCGTATGCAATCCAGCGCCATGGACCGGTTTCATAGTCGGCCCAGATCGCGTCGAACGCCTGACGCACGTTCGGGCCGTCGCGCACGGAAATGAACCGCTGCAAGTCGAACGCCATTTCCTGCCGGCCAACGCGGAACTTGAACGTGCCCGGCCCGAGCGGTTCGGTGATCGCAACGAAGGCCTGACGCAAGTCGAGCGGATTCTTGTCGACCGGCGTGACGTTGTCCTTGCCGTAGGGTTGCGCGCTTTCGAACTGCGTGAAGATCTGCACATGCGGGCCGAGGCGCACGTCGGCATGCACTTCGAGCCGCTGCAGCAGATAGGTATCGTCATGTCCGCTGCCCAGACCGAAGAGCGGCGCGTCGTTCATTTCGATCCGCTCGCGCCACACCACGCCCAGCGATACGTAAGCGTCGGGATTGCCGAACAGCGGAATGTACTTGAGCGAATCGAACGGCTTTTTCGGCACGCACGGATTCGCCAGCACCGACCAGTTTTCCTGCCAGCGGTTGAACAGGATCGCCGGCCGCGCGCACGATGCAGCCGGCGCGGCGGCCGCCGTCACGGTGTCGCTACCCGCCGCGGTATCGTCGGCGCTGCCGAGCGCGGTATTAACCGCAGCCGCAGCCGCAGCCGGCAGCGCCGCCGCCAGCGCCGTGCCGAGCAGCAACGCCCGAGCCGCGTGCAACGCGCCGCGACACCCCCGGGTCCCGGCGTTGCGCGACGCCGGTGGAGGCTTGACGCCTACGTCACTGACCATCGTGCACTTCGGCAATGTATCCACCCGGGAATTCGAGCATCGCGGTCTTGCCCGAGCCGCTGGTGTAGGCCGGATACAGCACCTTCGCGCCAGCGGCTTGCGCGCGTTCGAGCGTTTGCGCGACGTCGGCGACCGCGTAACCGGTCGTCTCGCGTCCAAACGGGAACGGCAGCTTGCCGTCCGTCACGAACACGACCATGCGGCCGAACCCCGAGCTGAGATGAATCTCGCGGACCGTCTCGCCCGGACGGCCAATCACGCCGGCATCCGCGCGCGGATTGTCCGACACCACCTTGCCGTGCGAGAAGTGCAGCCAGCGACGCACGAAGTTATTCGCTTCGTAACGCGACACGTACACGCGGTTATCCGGCACGCTTTGCAGCGGCGCATAGTTCGGCGCCTTGGTGTGCCAGTAGAGTTGCATCGTCAGACCGCCCGGCCATTGAATGATGGCGTCCTTGCCGATCGGATCGTCGAACGAATCGACCAGCACGTCCGCGCCGGCCGCGCGCGCGGCCTTCACGGCCTGATCGATATCGGTGACGAGATAACCAGTGCGCTCATTGCCGAACGGATACGGCACCGGCGTTTCGAAACCGAATACCGACAGCATGCCGACCGGCGTCTGCACGTATTGCGACGCGGTTTTACTCGGCGTCGGCGTGACCGTGAACACGGCGCGCGGCGACGCCTTGCCGCCGAACGTGGCGATGAAGCTGTTGACGAACGCGTCGAGGTCGGCCTCGGCCACGTACACGTGAGTGGTGTCGTACTGCGCTGCGACCGACACGTCGGGGTGCTTCACCAGCGCGGTTTTTGCCCCCGGCACTTCCGCCGGACCGGCGTCGGCGAAGGCGGACGAAACCGGCGCGAAGCCGATCAGCAGCGCGGCGGACAGCAGCGCGAGAGGACGAAACCGATGCAGCGATTTAAACATTTGGATGACCCGATTGTGTTAGCAACGATTGAATGAACGGCCTCGGCACAAAGCGGCCGTTCAGGTTTATGGGCGGAGCGCGGCGAACGGAAAACAGCGCGCATGGGTGAATTCAACCGCCTTCTTTCGGCGCGCCCTGCGGGACCGTTTTTTGAACCGCGCCGCCGTTCGCCTGCGCGACCTGCGCTGTTTGCGGCTGGGTCTGGCTCTGCGTCAGTTCCTGTGCAAAGAACTGCGCCTTGACGACCGGTATCGCGTGCTCGCCCAGTACCATGCCGAGCAGGCCGGCGAGCGCGATTAGCGGCGGCGCCGGCGACTGCACTTTCAATAGCCAGTAAAGCAGTCCGACGCCGAAACCGACGCCCAGTGAAATGAGGTAGCCCATGCTTTATTTCCTTTCTAAAATCCGCGTCAATTCGACCAGTCCGAACCCAGCACCAGTCCACAAAAATTCAGCCGCCGATAGTTCGGATCCCACCGGTCCAGCACGTCGGCATTCACGGTTCCGTAAGTCGTCGCGGGACGATGCTCCATGCCGCGCGCGTACGCTTCGATCAGCTTCTTCTTGAAGCCGGATTCGCGCGGAAAAGCCTGCACGATGTCGTTGCGCTGCTGCGCGGTGAAATCGTCGTAGCGCTCGCCTCGCACGTCCATCTGCACACCGGCACTGATCATCGCGACGAGCGGCGACATGTACTGCGGAATGCCCGGCGTGGTATGCAACGCAATCGCCGTCCAGACTTCCTTGATGTCGCCCTCAGCCACGGCGTACTGCTGCAGAAACTCACGCGCCTCGTTCGCGCCGTCCACTTCGAAACGATGCGGCGAGCGTCGATACTTCAGGTTGAGCCCGGCGTTGTGAAACATCGCGCCGACGTACAGCAGTTCGGCGTCGAACTTCAGCCTGTCGCGATGTCCCGCCAACGCACCGAACAGAAACGCGCGCTGCGCGTGATGAAACATCAATTCGGATTCCATGCTGCGCATCAAATCGCTTGCTGCCTGCGCCACTACGCCATCGGGAATCTCCACGCCGGCAATGGTTTTTTTCATCTCAAGTCCTCCGTATGGGACGTTCCCGCCGTGGCGCGCTCCGGCGCTGACGGGGCGGCCTCGCCGCCAGGCTGGGCGGGACGAAACGAGGTCAGGTCCATTCCAATGCAGCGTAACGAATTAACCCCATTAAGACTTTGGTGCTTCCTTAAAAAGACTTAATCGATGCGACAGTTATGCCGAACCGATCCGTTCAAACCGCACGGGTCAAACATGGCCTTCACAACGTCAGCTCGTGGAACCGCCGCACGCCCTCGCGAATCCATTGCAGCAAGCCGCCCGGGTTGTCCTCCACGTCGTGCGGGGACGCCAGCAGCAATGCTTCGGTGGCGTGGTGCGCCGACAGCAGACGGCACATTTCCTTCGCCACGTCGGGACGCCGCTCGAGCACGGGTGTCAGCGCGGCCTTGTCGAGCCGAAACACGGTGGCATGCGTCATTGCGCGTACGATCACCGCCGTCCTGACGCCTGCCAGAATCCCCGACTGGCCGATCGAGTCGCCGGGCGCAAGACGGCGCAGCTCGACTTCGCCGCCGTCCTTCGAGACGATCGCCTTGGCCACCCCTTGCGCAAGGATGTGCAGTTCGTGGCCACTCTCGTCCGCAGCCGTATAGATGGTTTCGCCGACATCGAATTCGTGGCGGGTGAGCTTCGCGGCGAGTTCGCTCAGTTCGCTGTCTTCGAGCGTGCGGAAGATCAGCACATTGCGCAGCAGGCGCTGCTTCTCGGTCATGCCGCCGGCCGCCGGTTCAGGCACCGACAGCGGCTGCAACAGCACACCGCGCGACGCCAGATGCCGGTGCGCGAGATCGAACAGGTCGTTGCGCACCTCGATTTTTCTGGCGAGTTCGGCGACGTAGCAGACGATCTCGTACTCGATCGCGTCGTTGGTCGCGCGCCGCACGCTGACCACTGGTTTGGGATCGTCCAGCACGCCTTCGGCGCTCTGCGCGGCATCCGACAGCGCCGCCAGCACCAGAGCCGGCCGGATCGACGGCTTGACCGGCAGCACGACGCTGATGCCGTGCGTATGCGAGGGCTGATTGGCATTGACGATGTTGGTACGCGCCGCCACGCTGTTCGGGATCACGACGACATTGCCCTGTCCGTTCAGCAGGCTGGTAGCGCGCCAGTTGCTCTCGATCACCTTGCCCTCCACCTCGCCGATCGTGACCCAGTCGCCAATCCGGAACGGTTCGGTGGCGTTCAGCACGACGCCGGAAAACACGTCGTTCAGCGTGCTCTGAATCGCCAGCCCGAGCACGACGGCTAACGCGCCGGAGGTGGCGAGCAGCCCGCGCACCGGCAGTTGCAACACGAACGCGATCGCGCCGACCGCGGCCGCCAGAAACAGCAAGGCGCCGAACACGTCCTGGAACAGGCGCTCCTTGTACCAGCTTTCGGGCAGCACGGTGCGGTCCAGCACGACGGTCAACAGCCGCGCGCCCTGCAGCCACCAGACCACTTCCAGCCCTTGCGCGAACAGATGACGCAGCGGCTGATCGGGCCATGGCGCCGCGCGCAGCGGGTTCATGCCCGAACTGAACAGCACGTATGTCGACAGCGCGAACAGGAGCGCCCGGAAGGCGAGGCGCGCCTGATCGCTGGTGCGGATCATGAACCGCCACGCGAGAAAATCGAGCACCAGAATGCCGAGGCCGAACAACACACCGTCAGTCAGAGTCGGCATACAGATCCTCCCGCGCGGGGTGGGTGGAAGCGGTGACGCTCAGAAGGCGAAGCAGCTACATCCCAGCGCGCCCCAGAAGCCGTTCGAGTCGCTGACCGGCACGTTTTTGCGCCATGCCCAACCGTGCGCGTGAGCATGCACGCCGCAGAGGTTCACGCAGCCGTCCACGCAGGCCACTGCCGTGGGTTTGTAGCGGCTATAGCCACCGAACTCCGCGACCGGCGACCACGACGGGCTGACCGGCAGCGCGGGCGGAGCGAGCGGCGCGAATTCGTCGTCCGCGTAGACGACCTTGCCGCCCACCACCGTCATCACCGATTCGAGGAACTTGATGCGGCTCTCGTCGACGCTGAAGTAGTCTTCGCTGAGCACCGCGAAGTCGGCGAACTGGCCCGGCACCAGCGCGCCTTTTTTGTCGTCTTCATTCGAGAACCATGCGCTGCCCACCGTGTAGCGGCGCAGCGCTTCCATGCGGTCGAGCCGGTTCTCGGCCGAATACATTTGCGTGCCGCCCACCGTCTTGCCCGACACCATCCAGTACAGCGAGACGAACGGGTTGAAACTGGCGACGCGCGTCGCGTCCGTGCCCGCGCCGACCGGCAGGCCGGCGTCCAGCATGTGACGGATCGGCGGCGTGCGCTTGACGGCCTCTTCACCGTATTGCTGGATGAAGTACTCGCCCTGGAACGCCATGCGGTGCTGAATCGCAATGCCGCCGCCCAGCGCGCGAACACGCTCGATATTCCGTTGCGTGATCGTTTCGCAATGGTCGAAGAACCAGCGCAGGCCGTTGAACGGAATGTCGGCGTTGACGCGTTCGAACACGTTCAGGAAACGCTCGATCGACTCGTTGTACGTGGCGTGCAGACGGAACGGCCAGCGGTTCGCCACCAGCAGGCGCACTACCGCTTCGAGCTCGACTTCGAGCGTGTCCGGCAGATCGGGGCGCGGTTCCAGAAAGTCTTCGAAGTCCGCTGCCGAAAACACCAGCATTTCGCCCGCGCCGTTCACGCGCAGGAAATCGTCGCCATCGCCGGGCTTGGTCATCTTCACCCACTTCGCGAAGTCTTCGATTTCCTTCTTCGCGTTCTGCGTGAACAGGTTGTAGGCGATCCGCACGGTCAGTTCATTGTGCTTCGCCAGATCCATGATCACGGCGTAATCGTCCGGGTAGGCCTGGTAGCCGCCGCCCGCGTCGATCGCGCTGGTCACGCCGAGCCGGTTCAGCTCGCGCATGAAGTGGCGCGTGGAATTGCGTTGATCGTCCGGTGCGAGCTTCGGGCCCTTCGCGAGCGTCGCGTACAGCAGTCCGGCGTTCGGCCGTGCGATCAGCATGCCGGTCGGATTGCCGCGCTTGTCGCGCTGGATTTCACCGCCCGGCGGATTCGGCGTGTCTTTCGTGTAGCCGACCGCGCGCAACGCGGCAGCGTTCAGCAACGCGCTGTCGTACAGATGCAGGATGAACACCGGCGTATCCGGTGCAATGGCATTGATCTCTTCGAGCGTCGGACCGCGCCGTTCGGCGAACTGGAATTCGTTCCAGCCGCCCACCACGCGCACCCATTGCGGCGCCGGCGTGCGGGCCACCTGCTTGCGCAGCATGTCGAGCGCGTCCGCGAGCGACGGCACGCCGTCCCAACGCAATTCCATGTTGAAGTTCAGGCCGCCGCGAATGACGTGCAGGTGCGAGTCGTTCAGACCGGGAATGACGGTGCGTCCCTTGAGGTCGACCTGCCGTGTGCGGTCGTTGACATGCCGCATCACGGCGTCGCGGGAACCCGCGGCGACCACGCGGCCATCGGCAACGGCGATCGAATCGGCGAACGAACGCTTGTCGTCCTGCGTCGCGATCTTGCCGTTGAAGAAGACGATGTCGGCCGGCGTCGGCGCGGAAGTACTGGAAGTCATGGCGATCCTCATGGGGAGCGCTCCGCGTCGAAT
The DNA here is from genome assembly GCF_003269035.1 of Paraburkholderia bryophila. GTDB lineage: Bacteria > Pseudomonadota > Gammaproteobacteria > Burkholderiales > Burkholderiaceae > Paraburkholderia > Paraburkholderia bryophila. The sequence goes on from NZ_QLTK01000023.1 coordinate 86,687, forward strand.
GCGCGGAGCTGGTGAGGGCAAGCGGGCGTGCTTACTTCGTCTTTGCCGGCACGGCCGCGAGGATCTCGTGCTGCTGCGCCGTGCGCTGAGCCGCCTTGTGAACCATCGTGTACGCGTAGTCCACGCCCATGCCGTACGCGCCCGAATGCTCCTTGACGAGCTTCATGACCGCGTCGTACGTTTCCTTGTGCGCCCAGTCGCGTTGCCATTCAAGCAGCACCTGTTGCCACGTCACCGGCACGACGCCGGCCTGGATCATGCGTTGCATCGCGTAGTCGTGCGCCTCTTTCGAGGTGCCGCCCGACGCGTCGGCGACCATGTAGATTTCGTAGTCGCCTTCGTCCATCGCGCACAGCGAGAACGTGTTGTTGCACACCTCGGTCCACAGACCGGCCACCACCACTTTCTTGCGGCCGTTGGCCTTCAGTGCGTCGCGCACCTTCTGGTCGTCCCACGAATTCATCGACGTGCGTTCGAGCACCTTGTGGTCTGGGAACACGTCCAGCAATTCCGGGTACGTGTAACCCGAGAAGCTTTCCGACTCCACCGAGGTAATCGTGGTGGGAATGTTGAATACCTTCGCTGCCTTTGCGAGGCCGACGACGTTGTTCTTAAGCGTCTGACGATCCATCGACTGAACGCCGAAAGCCATTTGCGGCTGCTGGTCGATGAAAATGAGTTGGGAGTTTGCCGGGGTCAGCACTTCGAGTTTCGGATTAGCCATGGCGTTGTGATTCCTAAAAGGGTGAGTTGACATGGGAGACATGCCGCACTTGCCTGAAGTGCGTTAAAAACTGAGACCCAGTCTAATCACGGCCTTTCACAACGTCCTTGTTGAAGCCCTTAATCGTTCTTAAAAAATATCAAGCTTCAGAATCCGCGGGCGATGCGTCGCGCGTGCCCCGCTCAGAACTTTTCACTTTTTTGCAGGACATTAAGTCGGCGCGCTCTCTACACTTCAGTCGCCGCGGTTCAACCTTCGAGCGCACTTTGCAGCCGCGCTTCGAGAAACTGGACGAGCGTGCGCACTTTGCTGGAATGACGGCGATTCGGTAGATACGCGGCATAGACAACAGCGTCGCCCTGATGCGGACTGGCGTCGAACGCTTCGAACAGCCGCATCAGACGACCGGCGCGAATCTCGGCGCTGACGTGCCACCCTGGCAGCAACGCGATGCCGCGCCCCGCCATCACCGCTTCGAGCAGGATGTCGAGACCGTTCGACAGCAAACGCCCACGTACCTCGACGCGCATTTCTTCGCCGTCGCGGCGGAACGTCCACATCTGTCGCGTGCGATAGCCGCCGCCGTACGCGACACGCAGACATTCGTGGCCGGCCAGTTCCTGCGGGGTGCGAGGCGTGCCGTGCTGCTCGAGGTAGCCATGGCTCGCGACGACATAGCGCGGATTGTCGGCCAGCTTCCTGGCGATCAGGTTGGGGTCGCGATCCAGCCGGCCGATCCGGATCGCCACGTCGATCCGCTCGAGGGCGAGGTCGAGAAAGTTGTCCGCCACCACCACGTCGAGAACGACGCGTGGATGGTCGGCGAGAAACGCCGCAAGGTGCGGCGCTAGCCACAAGCGGCTGAAGGTGGACGGCACCGAGATGCGCAGCGAGCCGACCGGCGACGCGCCGCTGTCGAACACGCTCTCGTCCGCCTCGGCCAGATCGTCGAGCACCTTGCCAACTTGTTCGACGTAGGCGATGCCGGCGTCCGTGAGACTGACCTTGCGAGGCGTGCGGGTCAGCAGCGCGGTGCCGAGCGACGCCTCCAGCGAGTCCATCAGGCGTGTGACCGACGAAGTCGCCACGCCAAGACGCCGCGCGGCCTTCGAAAAGCCGCCGGCATCGGCGACTTCCAGCAGCGTCTTCACGGCAAGGAATTTGTCCATGGTCGAGTTGGGTGTCGATAGATCGCTGTTCTGTTGCAAAAAACGCAACGCGGGTTTGCATTTTAGCCTCATTCCGCGCCACAAACGCAACGTATAAGCTGCATCGATTACCTAGCGAGGGGTGCAACATGCAAGCCATTCAGGTGGAAGTGCATTACGACTTTATTTGCCCGTGGTGCTGGATCGGCCAACGGAATCTTTCGGCGGCGCTGGCCGATGCCGGCGTGGGCGAGGCGGTGTCGATCCGCTACGTGCCGTTCGAACTGAACCCGTCGATGCCCGTGGAAGGCATGGAACGGCGCGCCTATCGCACCCGCAAGTTCGGCAGTTGGGCCCGCTCGCAAGCCATGGACGCGCAAGTCACGGCCGCCGGCCTGAGCGCCGGCGCTTCATTCGACTACGACCGCGTGCTGCGCACGCCGAACACGCGTCTCGCGCATCGGCTGATGCAGTTCGCGCAGTGCCGCAATGAACCGCGCACCACGGCCGCGCTGTATCAGGCCATCTATGCCGCGTACTTCGCCGAAGGCCGCGACATCGGCTCGCTCGACACGCTGGTCGCAATCGCCGCCGAGCACACGTTCGACGCCGACGAAGCGCGCGCTTATCTGACGAGCAGTTCGGGCAATCCGGCGATCGACGCGGCGCGCGAGCGAGCCGACCGGCGCGGCGTTCAGGCGGTGCCCACGATCGTGATCGACGACCACGCGATCAGCGGCGCGCAACCGCCCGCCGTGTTCACCGAGGCACTGCGCGCGGCAATGCGGAGGGACGCAGCATGAAAGCCCTCGAACAACCGCGTGCGGTCGTGATCGGCGGCTCGTTGGGCGGCCTGTTCACAGCGACCACGTTGCGGGCGGCAGGCTGGCGGGTCGACGTGTTCGAAACCTCGACCAACCAGCTCGACAGCCGCGGCGGCGGCATCGTGCTGCAGCCGGATGTACTGGACGCGCTGCAGTTTGCCGGCGTCGCACTGCCGGACCCTCCGGGCGTGGCGTCGGGCGAGCGCATCTATCTGGATCGCGACGACCGCCGCGTCGAGCAGCTATATATGCCGCAGATGCAAACGTCGTGGAGCCTGTTGTATCGCGCCATGAAAGAGGCGTTGCCCGCCGAGTCGCTGCACGCGGGCGAGACCTTCACCGATTTCCGCATGAACGGCGAGCAGATCGTCGCGCAGTTCGACGGCGGCCGCAGCGAGCAGGCCGATCTGCTGATCGGCGCCGACGGTATCCGTTCGACGCTCCGGCGGCGGCTGTTGCCCGAGATCGTGCCGGCCTATGCGGGCTATGTCGCATGGCGCGGACTCGTCGAGGAACCGAACCTGCCGTTGCAGGCCGCGAACACGTTGCGCGACCGCTTCACGTTTCAGCAGGGCGAAGAACACTCGGCGCTCGCTTATCTGATTCCGGGCGAGCGCGACTCGACCGCGGTCGGCGAACGTCGCTGGAATTGGGTGTGGTATCGCAAGTACAGCCGCGAGCAGCTCGACCGTTTGCTGGTCGACCGGCACGGCCAGCCGCGGGCGTTTTCTTTGCCGCCCGGCTCGACCAAGCGCGCCGACGTCGCCGTATTGCGCGACGATGCCGCGGCCTTGCTGGCGCCGACGTTTCGCGCGCTGGTCGATAGCACGGACGATCCGTTCATGCAGCCGATCGTCGATCTGCGCTCGCCGCGCATGGTGTTCGGCCGCGCGGTGCTGCTCGGCGACGCCGCCTCGGTGCCGCGCCCGCATACGGCAGGCAGCACCGCGAAGGCCGCCGCGAATGCGCATGCGTTGGCGCGGGCGTTGTCGTCGACCTGGCAGAGCGGCGTAACGATCGACACCGCGCTCAAGCGCTGGGAAAACCAGCAACTGCAACGCGGCCGCCTGATGACCGATCTTGGTATTTCGCTCGGCGATCGGGTGATGAACATCGCTCGCTGAGTTCAGCGTTTTTCTTTTAAGGGAGTTGCAATGTCGACCCAGGCATCCACGACGGCGGCCGGTACCGGCCACGTCCAATTGACCCGCGGACTGATCGCGCTGTTCGCCTTCTGCTGCGGCGCGATCGTCGCGAATCTGTACTACGCGCAACCCATTACCGAACTGATCGCGCCGGACATTCACATGTCCACCGGCACCGCCAGCCTGATCGTTTCGCTGACGCAGATCGGCTATGCGCTCGGCCTGTTCTTTCTCGTGCCGTTGGGCGATCTGCTGGAGAACCGCAAGCTGATGATCGCCACCGCGCTGGTGTCGATTGCGAGTCTTGCCGCCGCGACCTTCGTACATCACGCCGGCGGGTTTCTCGCGATTTCGCTGCTGATCGGTTTCAGCTCGGTCGCCGTGCAGATTCTGATTCCGCTCGCCGCACACCTCGCGCCGGACGAATCGCGCGGCAAGGTGGTCGGCACGATCATGAGCGGCCTGCTGCTCGGCATTCTGCTGTCGCGGCCAATCTCCAGCGTGGTGGCGGGACACTTCGGCTGGCGCGTGGTGTTCGGCGGCGCCGCCGTGTTGATGACGCTCGTCACGAGCGTGCTCGCATTGACCATTCCGCGCCGCCAGCCGGATCACAAGGCGACCTACTTCGAGCTGATCGGCTCGCTCGGCCAGCTGGTCCGCACGATGCCGGTGCTGCGTCACCGCTCGCTGTATCAGGCGCTGATGTTCGCTTCGTTCAGCCTGTTCTGGACCGCGATTCCGATCGAGTTGACGCGGCAGTTCGGGCTTTCGCAGACCGCGATCGGCGTCTTCGCGCTGGTCGGCGCGATCGGCGCGACCTCGGCACCGGTGGCGGGGCGTCTCGCCGACGGCGGTCATACGATGCGCGCCACGCTGATCGCGCTGGTGGTGGGCGCGCTCGCTTATACGCCGGCGTTGATTCATCCGGCGTGGGGCGTGTTCGGGTTGGTCGCAACCGGCATCGTGCTCGATTTCGCCGTGCAGATGAACATGGTGCTCGGCCAACGCGAAATCTATGCATTGCACGCGGCGAGCCGCAACCGGCTGAACGCGCTGTACATGACCAGCATCTTCGTGGGCGGCGCATTCGGTTCGGCGCTGGCCAGCCCGCTGTATGAACATGGCGGATGGACGCTGGTCGCGGCTGTCGCCACCGCGTTCCCGCTGATTGCCCTCGTTCACTACCTCGTGATCGGCCGGCCGCACGCCGCGCGGATTGCGTAACGCTTTCGGTGTTGGTTCGAGCAGGGTGTCCGGACGGCATCGCGCCGTCCGGATTAACAAGTTTTCAGTCCGGCTTCAGGAGTTCTCATGACGTTGGCGATACGCTAACGCCATCGAGTCGACGCGCCGGCGCGACTTTCCATCGTTGCCACGAAACGCGTGCCGTCCCTTTGTCCGGAAACAACGGTGACGACCCTCGTGCCCCACTCGCATGCATGACCCCGTGCATGCGTTTTCATTAAATCAAGACTTCAGTGAGAGGTGCGTGAATGACCCGCAAGTCAAAACTGCTGACGGCAGGCGGCGTGGTCATCCTCGCCGCGCTGACCGTTTTCCTGCTGCTGGCGTGGAACCCCGCCATCGATCCGATCGCGCCGCCGGCCGCTACGTCGTTCGACTCGCAGACGCGGCTTGCGGGCGCGCGTGTCGTGGCGCTCGGCGATTGCATCGTCTGCCATACCGCGAAGGGCGGCAAGCCGTTCGCCGGCGGCCTGCCGCTGGCCACGCCGTTCGGCACGATCTACGCGACCAACATCACGCCCGACCCCGAGACGGGCATCGGAAACTGGTCGCTCGATGCATTCACGCGAGCGGTCCGTCATGGTGTGGCGCGCGATGGACATCTGCTGTATCCCGCGTTTCCGTATATTCACTTCACCCGCATGCCCGATCGCGATGTCGCGGCGGCCTACGCGTACCTGATGACGCGTGAGCCGGTCCATGCAACCGCGCCCGCCAACGACCTGATCTTCCCGCTGAATTTCCGCCCGCCGCTCGCCTTCTGGAACGTGTTGTTCCTGCGGCCCGGCGAGCAGCAGGCGGATGCGTCGAAAGACGCGCAGTGGAATCGCGGCAAGCTTTTGGTGGATGGGCTCGGACACTGTGCGTCGTGTCATTCGCCGCTCAATGCGATTGGCGGAGAAAAACTGGGCCATGCGTTCGACGGCGGCGTGGTCGACGGCTGGGAAGCGCCCCCGCTCAATGCGCTCGGTGCGGCGCCCAAGCCATGGACCCAGCAGCAACTCGTGACCTATCTGCGCACCGGCCGCGCCGGCGAACATGGCGCGGCGGCCGGTCCGATGCTGCCTGTCACGCGCGATCTGGCGACCGTGCCGGAAGAAGACGTGCAAGCGATCGCCACTTACATACTGTCGATCCAGAAGCCGCAGCCCGCACTCGTCAACATGGCGGCCCAAGGCGCGACGTCGCCCGGCGCGCAACGCGGCGCGTTGCTGTTCGCCGCCTCGTGCGCGCAATGTCACGGCCCCGCCGCGCCAATGCAGTCGATCGGCGAACGCCCCACCCTCGCCTTCAGCACCGCCATCAACGCGACGACGCCGCGCAACACCGCGCAGATGATCCTCAGCGGCAACGGCTGGCAGGGCGAGGACAGCATGAACTACATGCCCGCCTTCGGCGAGGTCTATAGCGACCAGCAGATCGCCGATCTGGCGTCCTACGTTCGCGCCGCGTACTCGCAGCGCGGGCCGTGGCAGAACGTCGAGGCGACGGTCGCCAAAGTCAGAAAGGAGAACAACGCGCGATGATCAACCTGACCGTGAATGGCGTGCAACACACGCTCGATATCGATCCCTCCACGCCGCTGCTGTACGCGCTGCGCAACGACCTGCATCTGCATGGCGCGAAGTTCGGCTGCGGACTCGGCCAGTGCGGCGCCTGCACCGTGATCGTCGGCGACAAGGCGGCCTTCTCTTGCCTGATTCCGGTGTCGGCGATCGGCACGCGCGCCGTGCGCACGATCGAAAGTCTCGGCACGGCCGAGCATCCCGGCCCGCTGCAGAAGGCGTTTATCGATCACCAGGCCGCGCAGTGCGGCTACTGTATCGCCGGCATGATCATGCGCGCGCAGGCGCTGCTCGATCGCAATCCGCGGCCTACCGAGGGCGAATTGCTCGACCATATGGAGCCCAACCTCTGCCGTTGCGGCACGCACACGCGGATTCTCGCGGCGATCCGCGAAGTCGCGCATCTGCCCGTACCGGATACGGCGGCTGCGTCTGCCGCAACGTATGGCGCAATGGCTCGTGGAGGCGCGCAATGAGCTTCGATCACGACGACGTCAACGAAGGACGCCGCCGCTTCCTGATGTCCGGCGCGCTGGTGGTGAGCTTCAGCCTGTTCCCCGGCGTCAGGTCGATGGCGCAGGAAGTGATTGCCGACGAAGGCGCGGCCGTGCATATCGGCAAAGCGACCCAGACGCTGGCCGGCAGCCTGAAGACCAATCCGTATCTCGACGCGTGGATCAAGATCGATCCAGCCGGCAAGGTAACCGTCTACACCGGCAAGGTCGAACTCGGCACCGGCGTGCGGACCGCGCTGCTGCAAGTCGCGGCCGAAGAGCTCGACATGACGCCCGCGCTGATCACATTCCTGACCGCCGACACAGGCACGTCGCCGGACGAAGGACTGACTGCCGGCAGCCACACCATGGCCGACAGCGGCAGCGCGTTGCTGAACGCGGCTGCCCAGGTGCGCGGTCTGCTGGTCGACGCGGCAGCGGCGAAGTTCGGCGTGAGCAGCACGGCGCTGAACGTGCGCAACGCCGTGATCAAAACGCCCGACGGCCGCAGCATGACCTACGGCCAGGCAGTCGGCTTCGTGGATCTGCATCGTATGGCGACACCGGTGTCGCCGTTGAAAGATCCCGCCACCTTCAACGTGATCGGCACCTCGCTGCCGAGGCTCGACATTCCCGGCAAGGTGACCGGCGGCGTGAGCTACGTGCAGGACATCACGATGCCCGGCATGCTGCACGCGCGCGTGGTGATGCCGCCGGTGTACGACGCCCAACTGCTGCAGACCAACACGCCCGAGATCCTGAAGATGCCCGGCGTGATCAAGGTGATTCGCGATGGCAGCATGCTCGCCGTGGTCGCCAAAGGCGAATGGCAAGCAGTGCAGGCGCAGCGCGCACTCGCGGCCGGCAGCCAGTGGAGCGGCGGCCGCACGCTGCCCGATCCGGCCGCCGTGCATCGCGACCTGAAGACGATCTCCACGCAGCACATCGAGATCGCCAATACGCACGGCGCGGCGGGCACGCCCGTCAAAACGCTCAGCGCGAAGTACACCAAGCGCTACATGATGCACGGTTCGATCGGACCGTCCTGTTCGGTCGCGCAGTTCAAGGACGGCATGATGACGGTGTGGACCCATTCGCAAGGTGTCTACCCGCTGCGCGACGGCCTCGGTGAAATGCTCGCGCTGCCCAGGGAGCAGGTTCGTTGCATCCACATGGAAGGCTCGGGCTGCTACGGCCACAACGGCGCGGACGACGTCGCCGCGCACGCCGCGTTGATTGCGCGCGAACTGCCGGGCCAACCGGTGCGGGTGCAGTGGATGCGCGAACAGGAGCACACGTGGGACCACTTCACGCCCGCGATGGTCACCGAGGTGAGCGCGTCGCTCGACGCGGGCGGCAGCATCGTCGACTGGAACTACGCGCTGTGGAGCAGTTCGCACAATGAGCGGATCGTCAACGCGGGCCGCCTTCTGCCGGCGCGCATGCTGGCGAAGCCATTCGTGTCGGCGCCTTCCGTGCCGATGGTGCAGCCCGAAGGCGGCGGCGACCGTAACGCGATTCCGCTGTACGCGTTGCCGAACGTGCACGTCATGAACAATTTTTCGCCGACCATGCCGCTGCAAACCTCGGCGATGCGTTCGCTCGGCGCGCACATGAACGTCTTCACGATCGAAACCTTCATGGACGAACTGGCCGCCGCCGCAGGCGCCGATCCGGTCGCGTTTCGACTCAAGCATATGCAGGATCCACGCGCACACGACGTGATCAAACTCGCCGCCGAAAAATTCAGCTGGCCGCGCGCGGCGCGCAAGCGTAATCACGGCGTCGGCTTCGCGTTCGGCAAGTACAAGAACCTGATGGCTTATGTTGCGATGGCCGTGGAGATTTCCGTCGTGCCTGAAACGGGTCAGGTGATCCTCGAACACGCGGAAGTCGCGGTGGACTGCGGGCAAGGCGTCAACCCGGACGGCATTCGCAACCAGATCGAAGGCGGCGTGCTTCAATCGGCCAGCTGGACGCTGTACGAAGAACTGAAGTTCGATACCTCGCGAATCCGCAGCTTCGACTGGAGTAGTTACCCGATCCTGCGGTTTTCGGCGGTGCCGCGCGGCGTCAACGTGCATCTGATCAATCGGCCCGGCATGCCGTTTCTGGGCGTCGCCGAAGCGTCGATGGGCCCGACCGCGGGCGCGCTCGGTAATGCGCTGTTCGATGCGACGGGTCAGCGTTTGCGTGATTTGCCTCTGGCCGGCGAAAGTTTGCGCAAGCGGATCGATGTGTAGCGATACGGTCGGGTTGTGGGGGGGCTGCTCGCAGTCGCTTACTCACGACAGGCGGCAGGGTTCTGCCTCAACCGGGCGCGACGCGATCCACCATACGCACGCAGCGACCATCGACAAGGTGACGACGATGCCAAGAATCAGATTCATCGCCTGCTGAAACACATGGGCGGTGGCAATGAACGTGCCGAAGATCGCCACGCCTAGCGCGGAGCCGCTTTGACGCGCCGAATTCAACACGGCGGCGGCCATCCCCGCGCGCTGTTTGTCGACCGTGCCGAGCGCGGGCGAGGTCGCCGCCGGCGAGATGAAGCCCGACGCCATGCCAATGGCGAGCATCGGCACGACGGCGACCCAGTACGGTGACGCGACGCTCGTGAGGCTCATGCCGAGAGCGCCCAACGCGTACAGCGCGAACGCGATGCACATGGACTCTCTGGTTCCGAGCCGTTTCACGACCCGGCTGGACAGCAGACCGCCCAGCGCGACCATGCCGGTCATCGGCAGGAAGGCGAGGCCGGTGTCGAGTGCGGAATAACCGCGTGCCTGCTGGTAGAACAGGCTGAACGTAAATAGCATGCCGTAGAAAACGAACGCGGAGACCATCGACACAAACGTCGACGCCGAAAACAGCGCGTTGCGGAAAAATTGCATGGGCAACATCGGGTGCCGGGTCCGCGTCTCGATCACGAAGAACGCTACGCACGCGGCGCAACCGATCGCGCTACCGGCCACGATCGGCGCGGACTGCCAACCGAGCCGATGCCCGTCGATCAGCACGCCGATCAAGCTACCCAGCGCGACGATTGCCGCCAGTTGCCCCGCTAGATCGACATGGCGCGTCCCTGGCGACGGCGTGCGCCCGACCGCTTGCGCGAGCCAGATTCCGGCGAGCCCGATCGGCACGTTCACGAAGAAAATGCTGCGCCAGCCGAGCAGATGAATCAGCAGCCCGCCGATCAACGGACCGGATGCCATCGCCACGCCGCCGCAGCCCATCCACAGGCTAACCGCCGAGGCACGCGCCGCGGGAAGCGGATACGCGTCGTTGATCAGCGTGAGCGAGCACGGCACCAGCATCGCGCTGCCGACGCCTTGCAAGGCCCGCGCCAACGTCAGCGTCGTGAGGTCGGGCGCGACTCCGCACAGCACGGAGCCGAGCACGAACACGGAGAGTCCGGCGAGGTAGACGTTACGTGCGCCGAGCCGATCGCCGAGCGTCCCGCCGGTCATCAGCAAACTCGCGAAGGTCAGCGTGTACGCATTGACGACCCATTGGAGTCCCGCTATGTTGCTGCGCAGCGTGTGGCTGATTTCCCCCAGCGCCACATTGACGATGGACGCGTCCAGCAGCACCACCGTATAACTGATACAGGTGGCGGCGAGCACACGGGACGCGGCGCTGCGAGTCGGCGCGAGCGCGGCCACGATCAGCGAGCGGCCGCGTGGGCGGCGGCGGTTTCAAGGGTGAAATGAGCATTGACGGTCACGGCGCGTCCAGGTCGAAAGAAGTTGAGACGAGTGTAGAGGCCGCCCGCTTGCCGATGCTTCGACGCGAGTCGAAGCATGCCCGTTCACTTCGGTCGCCGCGCGCACTGTTATTTTTCTATCCGCTTTCCGCTTATGGCTTGATCAACACCGTCCCGAAATACTCCCCTCGTATCACTCGCTCCAACGCGAACGGCGCATGGTCGAGTCCGTCGATGATCTCGTGCGGGAAACGGATGCTGCCCGCCTCCAGCCATTGTGCGAATTGCTGGATCCAGTCTGCGTAGGCTTCGGGATGGTCGTCGGCGCTGTAGCCTCGCAGCGTGATGCGCTTCACCAATAGCTGCACTGAATCGAGTTCGACCGGTGCGGTTCTGCCCGCGCCATGGCTTGCCAGTTGCCCCGACAACGTACCGACGATCACCACGCGCGCACCTTCACGCGCCGCTGCAATCGCCGCTTGCAGTTGTTCGCCGCCGACATTGTCGAGAAACACGTCGATACCTTCCGGCGCGGCGGCGGCAAGTTGCTCGACGATTGGCGTACCGCCACGGCACACCGCAGCGTCGTAACCCAGCTCGGACACCAGCCGTGCAGCCTTCTCATTGGAACTGGTGCTGCCGATCACGCGCCCCGCTCCGAGCAAACGCGCGATCTGCCCCGCCATCGATCCGTTCGCGCCCGCCGCGCTGGAAATGAACACCGTGTCGCCCGGGTGGATCTCCACGCCGCGAGTCAGTGCGGCATACGCGGTCCAGCCATGCCCAAGATACGCGGCCGGGTCCGGCAATCCGCCGCCGATCCGCTGGCAATCCGCTACAGGAACCGCCGCATATTCGCGCCAGCCCTGAAAATGCAGCACCAGATCGCCTGGAGAAAAACCGCTGCCCGCAGGGGCCGAAACGATTTCGCCAAGCGCCTCGGCCGCCAGCGTGTCGCCCTCGCGCAAGGCCGGGAACGGCACACCTTTTACGTCCTGGGCGTCTTTGCTGATCATCATGCGCAGTGACGCAGAGAGCAGAAAATAGCGGTTGCGAACCAGCACCTCGCGATCGGAGGGAGTTGGCAGCGGTGTCGAAACAATCTCGAAGTTCCCGGCGTGGGGCAAGCCTTCAGGTTGCGACTTCAAGCGAATTTCGCGGCTGGTGGCGGGGAGTGGCTGGATCATTTGAAATTCCTTGTGAGGCCACACGCGCACGTTATTGCCAAACGTGTCAAACAATGTGAGCATAGCGCTCATATTCTCCCGGGAGCCCACACTTGGCTACTCGCATTCCCACGCGTCCTTCGGCGATGCGCAAACAGCCGCGCCAGGCGCGTTCCCGCGCCACGGTCGAAGCGATTCTGATCGCCGGGGCTCAGGTTTTGGGCCGCCGTGGCTGGGACGGTTTCACGACGAATGAGGTTGCCGAGGCCGCGGGTGTGAGCATCGGCTCGCTGTACCAGTACTTTCCGAACAAGCTGATCTTGTCCGAAGCGATCACGGCGCGTCACTTCGACGAAATTCTTGCGGTGCTACGTCCGATCGGTGACGAAGCCTTGTCTTTGACGCGGCGTGTGGAGCAATTGGTCGACGGCATGATCGGCGTTCATAGCATCAACCCGGCGCTGCATCGGGTGCTGCTCGAGGAGGCGCCGCGCGTGCGTGGGCCGAAGTCGGTTCATGACCGGTTCGAGGCGGAGTATTTGCGCTGCTATGCGGCGTTGATCGCGCAGCCGGATGAAGATGACGCGCGGAAATGCGAATCCGCCGACGCCGCGGCGCAAGTCGTTTCGGCGGCGGTGGCGGGTGTGATTCATGACTCAGCGCATCGGGGGACGATCGGCTTGCCGGTGCTTAAGCAGGAACTGGTGGATATGGTGGAGGCGTATCTGCTTAGGCGGCGTCGGCGGGGGCGTGCGGGGGTGGGTGGAGATCGGCGAGGTATCGTGAAGCGTTGACCTTGCGCGTTGGAAATGATCTTCCGCATTGCTCGGAGAAAACATGCTCGCTATCGCCGAGTTAGACTTTCCCCTGCCCCGTCCGTTTATTCTTTCTGACGATCGCGCTGCGTGCTCGCTAGAAACAATCAGGTTAACAATCGACGATTTCCCGTTCCGCAACCCTCCAGCCAAATAGCGGCAATAGATCGATTTATGCCTATCGCGTAGACACAACTCCACGATAAACAGTCAGTTGACGTTGCTTAATGGTTCGTCGAGAATCGGAACCGCTGATTGACGGCACTTCGACAATTTTCACCGTTGGTTTTAGAGCGTTTCCGGCCTCTCCGGAAAGAGTCTTCCGCATTTCAAACCTTTCTTTTCCAGTCTGCTTTATTGCAGCAGAACAATCATAAAAACGGTCACGGACGAACTTCGCCTGCGCCTTTAAATGTCTTTGTAGGGCTAATGTAACGCGCGTCCCGAATACGTCCCAGGTTTATCTCTCCAATTCCAACAAAAATAGCGAGGCAATGCATGAGCGATTCCAAGCACTACGGCACGGCATCGAGCGGTCCTGATCGCAGCGGCGAACCTGTCCACCAACGAACCCACCGGCTGCGTCGTTTCTTCGGCGGCAAATTCAAGCGGATCTGGATCGGCAAAGACGGTCTGCGCTCAGGCTGGGCCGCCCTGCTCTTCATCATGATTGTGAGCGGTCTGGTTGCGGGCGTGGCGTTTATCGCACATCTGCTGCATCACCTTCCGCCCAGATCCACGGAGATGGTCCCGACGCGCATGCTCATCGGTGAATTCGTCATGATCTTTGCGGGACTCGTCGCCACCAAAATAATGAGCCTGATCGACAAACGTTCATGGCTCGACTACGGACTGCGCGCGCGGCATCGCGTTGCCCATCTTGCGCAAGGACTCTTCTTTGGTGTAGTGGCCATGTCGCTCGTGATGGCCGCGCTGCGCTATTTTCACGCGGTGACCATTGAGTCGTCTGGCATGCAATTGGGAGCGCTGCTCCAATCGGCCATAGTCTGGGCGGCGTTGTTCCTGCTCGTTGCGTTTAACGAGGAACTGTGTTTCCGGGGCTATGTGTTCTTCCGTTTGCTGCGCGGCGTGGGGCCAGTCGTCGCTACTCTCGTAACAGCCGCCATTTTTTCCCTCGCGCATATGGGCAATCCGGGGGAAACGGTATTCGGCATTGCGTCCGTCGCCGCCGCTGGACTCGTGTTCTGTCTCGCGGTTTGGCGCACGGGTTCGCTGTGGTGGATCATCGGCTTTCACGCCGCGTGGGACTGGAGTCAATCGTTCGTGTTCGGTGTGGCCGATAGCGGTGCGATGGCGAGCGGTCATTGGCTGACGAGTCACTCAACCGGACCCGTTTGGTTGAGCGGCGGCGCGGTAGGCCCGGAGGGCAGCGTACTGATGTTGCCGATGATGGCCGTACTCGCGTTCGTGATCGTTCGGACGTTGCCGAAAGACAGCGGACGGCGGGCGTGAACACTAAACACCCTGCCTGCGCTCCGGTCATGAGCATTCGACGTCGCTGCGTAAAACCTCGCATAATCGTGGCTTATCTATCGCAGAGAGAGGCGTGCAGATGGTTAAAGAAACCAATTGGCATATCGTAGCGTCTCCTGTCGGCAGTATTCTCAGTAAGTTCTGGCAAATGTCCCGCGGCACCATAGCCCTCGTCGCGGCGGTCGTAGCAGGTTCGTCGCTAATCTCGGTCTCCGCGCCCTTTGTCTTTTCCCGCCTTGTCGACCGGCTTTCCAGTCAGCATCCGATCGAGACGACTTTCGCGGGATTCATGCTTTATGCCATCCTCGTCGGCGCTTCACTCACGCTGGGAAATACGGCGAGATTTCTTGCGCTGATGGCTGCCGAAAATCTGAACTTCATCTCGTCCACCAGTTTCTTCGAGCGTTTGTCGAAGAAGTCGCCGCGCTTCTTTATCGAACATAATCCGGTAGAGGTTCAGGCCGCTCAGACGCAAGGCGCACAAGCCCTCAGCATGACGGTGAACCTGGTATTGAGCATCATTCTGCCGGGCGTCATTCAGCTCGTCTTGACACTGGCCGTTCTGGGCACCGCACTCGATACAAAAATTGCCGCGGTCGTGCTCCTCTACGGCGCGGTATTTACTTCTCTGACCTACTTCACCAACGTTTGGACACGGCCGCACCTGAATCGCGCAATCAGTGTGGCTCAAGCCAACGCGAGCCTGATCGGCAATGCAATCACGTCGATGGAAACGCTGCGTTATTTCGGCAGTTCCGGGTGGATGAGCAAGCGCTTCAATCATGGCGCCACGGAAGTTCTGGAAAACTGGCGGAGCTTCTGCGTTAAACGCATCGCTTATGCCGGCGTGTATGGCATGGCGCTTGCGCTCCAGTTCGTGATCGCCTTTACTCTTTTTCTGCCGCGCTACAAGGCTGGGCTGATAAGCGTCGGCGATATCGTGTTGTTCAATGTGCTGCTGCTCCAACTCAACCATCCGTTCGAGATGGTAGGAATCGCTATCGAGAACCTCATTCAGTCGTATGCACGGATACAACCGTTTGCCCGCATGTGGGCCGCCGCCGAAGAAATCGAACCCGCTGCGCCGCGCACAGAATGGCCAGCGAGCGACGGGAGGATCGAATTCCGGCGTGTCGGCTTCGCGTACGAAAACGGGCGGGGCGTGTCCAACGTGTCTTTTATCGCTGCGAGAGGCGCGGTGACATTCCTCACCGGTGAATCCGGTTCGGGCAAATCCACGGTCTTCAAACTGGCATTGAAAGCGATGGAGCCGTCCGCAGGCGAGATCCTGATCGACGGCTTCAATTTGCGCGAGATCGCCCGCAAAGACTGGTACAGCATGGTCGGCGTCGTGCCGCAGGAAATCATGTTGCTCAACGACACGCTCACGGCGAATATCGTGCTCGGCCGGGAGGTCGACGAAACGCGTTTGCGCGAGGCCGCTGCGCGAGCGGCCATTCTCACGCGGATCGAAGATCTCCCCGATGGATTCGCCACAGTAATCGGCGAGCGCGGCCTGAAGCTGTCGGGCGGTGAACGTCAACGGGTTGCCATCGCCCGCGCGCTCTATGGCAAACCCAAGCTACTGTTTCTCGACGAAGCCAGTTCCGCGCTAGATGAACCCACGGAGACCGGCATCATGGACCATATCCGCACGCTTGCCGACGAAGTCACCGTGCTGGCCATCACGCATCGCAAGAGCACGATCCATTCGACCGATCACGTCGTCGATCTGCAAAATCATGTGTAGAAGCGTGAAATCGCACCTCACCCAATCCGCTCGACCCACTCCGTGCGATCAAACGGCGGCTCGTAACTCTCCGGCCAGTACTCGACCACGCGGGAAATTTTGCCGCGCTCGACCGTGAAGAACGAAATAGCTCGGGCCTGCAGGACGCTATCGGTAATGGAGACATCCGACACCGCGTCCCTCTCATTGCCGACAATACGATTGATCGTGAAAACCCAGCGCCCTTGCGCGGGGTAAGCCGCATTGAACCGACAGAAATTGTCCGCGCCGCGAATGCGTTCATTCGATTGCGGCCACTCCAGCATAAAGTCATCGGCCAGAACCACCGCGACAGAATGGAAATCGTTGGTGGCCATGAGACGCCAAAACTTCTGAACCACGAGCACCGCGTTCTCGGTAGACTGGGTCATATCTGATCTGCTTCTTGGGGAAAATGGAAATGATTTCACACGTTTATATCGGTGTCACCGATTTCGATCGTGCCGTGCAGTTCTATTCGCCCGTGATGGAAGCATTGCGGCTCAAGATGAAGTTCTGCGACCGGGACAAGCCGTGGGCCGGCTGGATGGCGCCGGATACTCCCCGCCCACTCTTCCTGATCGGCAGGCCTTTCGACGGTCATCCGGCAAGCTGCGGAAACGGCCAGATGATCGCCCTGCTCGCACCGGACCGGCGCGCGGTCGATCTCGCCCACGCCCGTGCACTGGCGCATGGCGGCTCGTGCGAAGGCGCTCCAGGCCTGAGACCGCACTACCACGCCAACTACTACGGTGCGTACTTCAGAGACCCGGACGGCAATAAGCTGTGTGTCTGCCATCACGATCCCGTCGACGAATAGCGCGAAGCATCAAACTCGTCGAATCGAATCGACACGTTAAAACAAGTCGCAATCCTTTCACATAACTCGTGCATAACTACGCCCAGCGTCGCCGCTATTCGTCCTTTCCGCGCCGCGCATTGCACACGCGTGCAACGCTCATAACACGCCATGCAATTTCTCTTTTAATTTTGAACGGGATTCCTCATGACAAGAACACTCAGGCAGCCAATGCCCGCGCACCGCCGGACCTTCCTCAAGGGCGGCGCCGCACTCGCTCTCACGCCGCTGGTGTCGGCGCTGTCCGCGTGCGGTGGCGGCGACGGCGGCTCACCCGGCGCATCCCAACTCTCCGCCAACGCGGCGGCGGCCAGTCGCAGCCTGACCGGACGCTCAATGACGATCAACCTCACCAACTGGATTCCCGACCTCGCGCTCGGCTACGGCAGCGCCGCAAGCCAAAGCGGTTCGGTACCGCAGGCGTCGACGGCACAGATCGCCGTGGGACAAGCCACCACGGTCAGCGCATCGAACAGCCTGGGCGACTGCACCGGTTCGTTCAGCCTGACAGGCAGCGACGCGAGCTTCGCCGTGTCGTATGTTCATCCGTTCGGTTCATCGCCGACGACAGTCGCCGTTGCGCCTTCGGCGGGCTACGTATCCGGTGCGAATGCCGCGACCTTTCCGGGTCACGACTCGGTGGCGAACGTCAATCTGTATCGCGGCGTCGCGACGAGCAACGGCGCGTGGGTGGCGCCGCTCGCGCTGCTCGGCACGCCGCCACGCAACAACGCGCAGGACTTCGCCAATAGCATGTTCGGCAACGGCATTCGCGGCGCTGCCGCAATCCAGTCCGCGTATCAAGACACGGGCGCGAGCGGCTATGTGCCGCCGGCGGATTTCACCGGCGGCCAGTTGGCGGGATTCGTCGCGCAATGGGTGCAGCGCTGGTTGAACGGCGCGTCCTATACCACGCTGCCCAGCACCGACGCGCAGTTGATCGACTGCCTGAGCCGCTACGTGAATAGCGCCGCCAGCAACGGCCCGCTGACCATGTGGGTACCGCAGATCGCCTATCAGTCAGGCTCGAACCCGGCGGTGTTCAATCTCACAGGCTATCAGCCGTTCGCATTTACCGACGTATCGGGCAACTGGAATGCGGCAAGTCTGTCGGCGTTTCTGACACTGCTCGCGGCGGGTTCGCACTTCGTGGCAATCAGCGCGACGAACGACCTGCCAGCGGGCGTATCGATGCAGGCCTTCGACACCTACCTGGGGGCAAGCGGCCTCACCACCAGCGTCGATATCGGCAATTCGCATTACACGTCGCTGCTCAATACGACGGGCAAGTACTACCTGAGCGTCGGCAGCGATTTCGCGCCGGAAAACTGCGGGCTGATTCTGTCGTTCCTGTATGGCCGCACCGTGAACAATCTGCTCGCGGGAAGCGGCACCTACAACACGTTCATTCAACTGGAAGGCTGGCAGGCCGGTGGCTCGCGCCACAACGCGGACTACGACACCTACCAGCAAACGTTGTGGAACATCTCGACCTACGGCGCGTCCGCCTATAGCGAGAAACGCGCGACCTCGATCTTCCTCGCGCCGGCCGGCTGGACGCCGCAGGTGTATCAAACCACGCTGATGATGCCTTACGTCGGCGCGTACGCGAACTCGAACGGCACACCGCAGAGCTGGTTGAATACGTCACTCGTGACGATTCCGGCCGGTGCCCCGGCGCTGCCCTCACGCTACGTGTCGAGTTGAGGCAGGGTCACGCGTTGCCGATTGAACGGCTCTAATCAAGCCTGCGATGGGCACCGGTTCACGTTTTGTGCCACCCACGCCCGAACCAGTGCCCATTGCGCGTACTCGCAGAAATCGATCATTAGCGCGCCGCGCGCGCTCGGGTAGTTTGCGAGGCAGTCGGCCATCATGTCATTGATGCCGCGCCGCCGGTCGTCGCCGCAGGCCACTCTGCGCGGGTTTGCACCCATGCCGGTACCGCTGCAAAAGTTGACGATCCAGCGCTTGAGCGCACCGTGCTGCGCGATCGAAAGCAACGCTTCGATCGCGCGGTATTTGTACGCTATCGACGCCTCGACCGGCACGCGAAACTCGTCCTGAATAATGAACGCCGCACCCGGCGCATCGAGTTCGAACGTGGCGTTATCAGGCCAGTTCGACAGATCGATGCCCAGCGCGCAATTGCTCTCGAACCTCCGCCACAGCACGATCGAACCGCGCACATCGCCCAAACGCGGAATCGTGTCGCCCAGATACCAGCTCTGCTGCTGCGCATAGCGTTCGACGTACGACTCGAACGTCCGCGCGAAACTGCGCGTGCAATCCTGCGTGCCACATTCGTCCTTCACCGACATCACGATGCATTCGCCGGGATGCTGCGATAGAAACTCAGCGCACGCGTCGATCACATCGTCGAACATCAGGCCGAGCGGAATGCGCGCGTGATTGATATGAAACACATCCCCTTCATGCCGGCACCGGATATCCAGCACGCGCACGCCGTGCGCCAATTGCTCCGCCAGCGTCGCGCCCTGCGTTTTCGCCAGCGAATCCTCAACGGTGTACGCACAACTATCGTGACTGCCCGGCAATGCCAACTGACTCAGCATGAGATCGTCGGCAAGGCTCGACATCCAGCAGGCCGGCGCCAATGCCGGCGCCGCGCCGGCATAGTCACCCTGCCCGGCTATATCGTGTTCGACGGTCATCTTCTTGTCCTCTTGATCGGGCAAGCTGCGTTAAGCTAGCTTCGCATCCCTTCATTCATTCACACATGCCTAAGAAACAAACGCTTTGGGTTACCGCCGCCGACGTCGCGCGCCGCGCCGGTGTGTCGCGCTCCGCCGTCTCGCGTGCCTTCTCGCCAACCGCGAGCATCGCACCCGAGACACGGCAGCGCGTGATGGAGGCCGCCGGCGCGCTCGGCTATCAGGTCAACCAGATCGCGCGCGAAATGATCATGCAGCGCAGCAGCATGGTCGGCGTCGTCACGGCGGGTTTCGAAAACCCGTTCCGCGCCAAGCTGCTCTCGCAGATCATCGCCGCGCTCGGGCGTCAGCAACTCACGCCGCTCGTGATGAACGCGGAAGACCCGGTGCAAATCAAGCATTCGCTGGAAATGCTGCTGAGCTACCGGATCGCCGGCATCATCATGACTTCGGCGTCGCCACCGCTCGGCCTTGCTCGCCAGTACCTGGAACGCGAGATTCCGGTGGCGATGATCAACCGCGCGTCGGATCTGCCCGGCGCGGACGTCGTGGTGAGCGACAATGCCGCCGGCGCCGCGCTGGCCGCGCGCATGCTGATCGACGCGGGGGCAAAGCGGCTTGCCTTCGTCGGCCCGACAAAAACCAGCTACAACGGCAAATCGCGCCGCACCGGCTTTGTTCGCGCGGTCCAGCGCATCGCCAAAGACGAACCGCGCCTCGTCGATCCGGTTCTGGTTCATGCCACGGAAGCCGATACCTATGAATGCGGCGTGGCGGCAGCGCAAGCGGTCCTCAGGCAAAACCCGCGCCCCGACGGCGTGTTCTGTTCGTCGGATCTGCTGGCACTGGGCTTTCTCGATGCCGCGCGTCAGCATTTCTCGATCCGTGTGCCCGAAGAACTGCGAGTGGTCGGGTTCGACGATATCCCCGCCGCCAGCTACGAAAACTATCGGCTCACCACCATCCACCAGGACACCTCCGGCCTGGCCAATGCCGTGGTCGAAATGCTGATCGACCGCATGGAGTCGTTTTCCGGCGCCTCACGTACGTACGTGGTGCCGGTCACGAGCGTGGTACGTAAAAGCTGCGCCTGAAGCTGCTCAATTCACGCGCCGCCCGCTCTGTCCATCGAAAAAATGGAGCTGCGCGGCCGGCAATCCGACACCGAGTTGCTCGCCAGGCGCCGGACGCTGGCGATACGGCAGGCGCACCACCAGGCTCTGCTTGCCGAGACGGCCGAACGCGAGATTGTCGGCGCCCAACATCTCGCAGGCGTCGACGGATAAACATATCGGCCGGTCGGTTGTCACCGTCACGTGTTCGGGGCGAATGCCGAGCACGCACTCGCGATTCGCTTCGACCTGCACGCCGGCGCCGCTCGCGCCCAGGATCGGAAGGCGCGGCCCGTCGTCGACGTCGAAGTGCTGCCGGTCCCCGCTCAGACGACCACGCAGCAGATTCATCGCGGGCGCTCCCATAAAACTCGCGACAAACGTACTTTGCGGACGCTCATAGATCTGCTCCGGCGTACCGATCTGCTCGATCCCGCCTTGATTCAGCACGACGATGCGCTGCGCGAGCGTCATCGCCTCCACCTGGTCGTGCGTGACGTACAGCGAAGTCGTACCCAGCCGCGCGTGCAAATTGCGAATCTCCGCGCGCATCTGACTGCGCAATTTCGCATCGAGGTTGGACAGCGGTTCGTCGAACAGAAAGAGCGCGGGTTCGCGCACGATCGCGCGGCCCATGGCGACACGCTGACGTTGACCGCCCGATAACGCGCTCGGCTTGCGTTCGAGCAAGGCGTCGAGCGAGAGCATCCGCGCGGTCGACGCGACGCGTTCTCGCACCTTGTCCGCCGGCATGCCGCGCATGCGCAGACCGAACGCGATATTCTGTGCGACCGTCATGTGCGGATAGAGCGCGTAGCTCTGAAACACCATCGCGACATTACGGTCCTGCGGCGCGATCTGATTGACGACGCGCGAGCCGATCCTGATGTCGCCGGAGGTGATGCTGTCGAGGCCCGCCGTCATTCTCAACAGGGTCGACTTGCCGCAACCGGACGGCCCGACCAGCACGACGAATTCGCCGTCCGCCACCTCCAGGTCGATATCGCGCAATACCTGCTGCCGGGCGTGCCGCGTCTTGCAGACCGCACGGAGTGTGAGTGTAGCCACCGTGTATTCCTTGTCGTATTACCATCGCATCGCGCCACGGAGCAAAACCGCCCCCCATGGCGGCCTCACCTACGTCACGCCGTTTGGCTCGGATTCGCGACGCGGGAGAGGCCTGCACCGCAAAAGACGTCAACGCCGGCCGCCACCGCAGCGGCCTGCACGATCAGAAGCGATGCAGAATGCCGACGCCCGCCGTGAACTGCGTGCTCGTCGACGACGGCGAACCGTTGAAGCCGTCGCCGATCGACGCCGTGGCGTCGATGATCTTCACGCCGTTCGAGCCGATCGTCTTGCCGCTAGCATGTTGATATGCCTCGCCCAGATACAGGCCGGTGCGGGAAGACAGGCTGTAGTACTGCGTCAGCGAAATCTGATGGTATTGCGCCGAACTGCTGATACCGTTCGACTGCGTCGCGCGCGTATAGCTATAACCGCCCGCGAAATCCCAGCTCACCGTCGGCTTCCAGTGCAAGACCGCGCCGGCCGTATTGAAGGTCGCCGTGTTCAGAAACGCCGAGCCCACGCCCGGGATGTACTGCACGTTCGAGTACGAGACCGACACGTCCCACGCCGGCGAGAACTTGTAGCCGGCCGTCACCGCGACACGCTGCTGCGCTTGCGCCGTCACGTAGCCGTTGTTGATGGCGGAAATGCCGGGCTGGCCACCGGAGTTCGTCGTCGAGTCCGTTCCCCACGCGCCGCCACCGACCGTCGAATTGTTGACGCGCTGGAAGCCCGCCGCAATCCCGAACGGTCCATTCAGATACTGGATCGCCGCGCTCCAGGTCGAGCCGCGATTGGTGCTGCCCGCCACGCCGCCGAGCGCATACGAACCGCTCACCGTAAAGCCGTAGAACTTCGGCGAGGTGTAGACCAGCGAGTTGTTCGCGCGAATGGTCGTGTCGAGCGAATCGAGATCGCCCGGATGCGCGCCGAAGAATCCGGTCAGATAGGTCGTCGGGCTATAAGGCGAAAGCAGCGTGTAGTAGGCCGTATATTGGCGACCCGCCGTCAACGTACCGTAGGCCGGATTCGTCAGACCGACCCATTCCTGGCGCGTGAACATGCCGCCCGTGAATTGCGATTGACCGTTCTGGCTATTCACGCCGGCTTCGAGCTGAAAAATCGCCTTCGAGCCGCCGCCGAGATCTTCGCTGCCCTTCAGGCCGAACCGGCTGCCGGCCCATGCGCCGTTCGACGCCGTGATCGCCGAATGGCCACCCGTCGTCGAACCGCGCGACGTGCTGCTGTTCTGATAGACGAGGCCGTTATCGATTACCCCGTAGAGCGTGACGCTGCTTTGCGCGTGAGCCGCCGTGGTCGCGACGAGGCCTGCGGCCGCCAGCACGACCGCCAAATGCTTGTTCATTTTCGTGGATCTCCAGATGGTAGGTAGACGAGCGCGAAGCACCCGGTACATTGACAATGTCACCCGACGCAGGCGCCATCGACCAGCGCGTGCCGCCTGCTTTATTTGCTTTACTTCAGCCCTCCGGAAAAACCGCGCAGCAGATAACGCTGCACGTATCCGGCGACGGCCAGGGTCGGCAGCGAAGCGATCATGCCGACGCTCATCAGATCGCCCCAGTCGATGCCGTTTTCAGTGACGTAGCCCGCCACCGCGAGCGGCAACGTAAAGCGGCTCGGCGTGCTGAGAAACAGCAACGCCAGCAGAAACTCGTTCCACGCCGCGATCAGCACGAAGATCGCGGTCGCGACGAGCCCCGGCGCGCACAACGGCAGCACGATATAAACGAGCCGCTGGATCAGACCGGCGCCGTCCAGGCTGGCCGCCTCCTCGTAGTCGATCGGCACTTCGCGCACGAACGAAAGCAGCATCCAGATCGACAAAGGCAGCGTGTACACCTGGTAGGCGAGCATCAAACCGAACTCGGAATCGAGCAGATGCAGGTTCTTGGCGAGCGTGAACAACGGCACCGCCACGGTGATCGGCGGCATCAGCTTGACCGCCAGCACCAGCATCAAGAACAGCAGATCGAGGCGCGCCGGAAAGCGCATGCGCACGAGTGCATAAGCGGCCGGAAAGGCGAGCGCGAGCGACAGCACGGTCGTCCCGCAACTGACCAGCACCGAGTTCAGCAACTGCCGGCCGATCCCGCTCGCCCATACCGTTTCGAAGTGCTGCAAAGTCGGCACATGCGGCCACAGCAACAACGGATGATCGAGGCGTTCGAGCGTCGGCGTGAATGCGGCGCCGATCATCCAGACACAAGGCAGCAGCAACAGGATCAACGCGATGGCCCGCAACAGCCAGAGCGCGGCCTGCCGGCCCACAGGACGCAACGCGGAAGACGACGTAGCGGTGTTCATCGCGCACCCGCCTTGCGGATCGACAGCCACACGTTGGCCGACACCAGCACCGCCGAGATCAGCAGCATCAGCACCGACGCGGCACTGGCTGGCCCGACGTTGAAGAAGCGGAAACCCGTGTCGTAGATATAGGTGGACAGCGTCTGCGTGGCATTGCCGGGACCGCCGCCCGTCAGCGCATAGACCTTGTCGAACAGCTTGAAGGTGTCGATCGAACGCAGCAGCATGGCGAGGACGATCTGCGGAACGATCAGCGGCAACGTGATATGACGCAGGCATTGCCACTCGCTCGCGCCGTCGGTGCGAGCCGCTTCATACAGCTCCGGCGCGATGGATTGCAAGCCGGCGAGAATGATCAGAAAGGCCATGGGCGTCCATTGCCAGACATCCACCAGAATCAGCGACCAGATCGCGAGATGCGGATCGGACAGCCATTGCACGCCGGGCAGATCGAACACCGCCAGCAGCGCGTTCAGAAACCCGCTGTAGTTCAGCCAGTTGCGCCAGATGGCCGAGCACACCAGGGTGGACAGCATCATCGGCAGAATCGCGAGCGGAATGATGAAGCGGCGGCCGGCAAACGCGCGGGAGAACAACAACGCCAGTGCGCCGCCGAGCGCGACTTCGATCACCGACGCCGCGACCGTGAACTGCAGCGTATTGGCGAAGCTCGCGGAAAACTCGCTATCGCCGAGCACCGCGCGATAATTTTCCAGTCCGGTAAAGATGCGATGGCCCGACGCATAGTCGACGTTGAAGAAAGAGTCGATCAGTACGCGCAGTACCGGATACAGCGCAAGCACGCCGAGCACCAGCAAAGCGGGACCCACCAGCAGGACCAGTGGCAGATAGCGGCGCACGGCGTTCATGGCATGGAATAGATCGGCGGGACGACGGGGTTATTGGGCCGCGGCGGCAAGCGCCGGCGTGATCTTCCGCGCGGCCTGATGCAAGGCGGCGTCCGGCGCGAGCTGGCCGGTCAGCACCAGTTGCAATGCGTCGCCGAGAATGCTTTCGATCTGCTGCCAGTCCTTCACACGCGGACGGGCCCGGCCGGCTTCGAGCGCCTTGAGCTGATCCGGATACCAGCGGAATTGCTTCACCAGCGCCGCATCGTCGAACACGCTTTTACGGGTCGGCGGAATACCCATCGCGGCCAGCCGAGTTTGTGTATCGCGGTTGGTCAGATAGGCCAGGAATTCTTGTGCGAGCGCGGCGTGGGGTGCGTCTTTCGGAATCGCCATCTGCCAGATACCGAGCATCGGCGACGGTCCCTTCACCTGGCCGGGCGGCGCTTGCAGCGCGACTTCGCCGACCACGCGCGACTGCTTCGGGTCGTCGAGCGCGGGAATCCACGCCGGCCAGACTTCCAGCGCCTGTGCCGCCGCACCCTTTTGCAAGGCGTCGCGCACTTCGGCTGCGCCGTAGACCGCGACCTCCTTCGGCGCGTTGTTCTTCAGCGCGACGAACATTTTCAATGCGCTCAGCGCTTGCGGGGAATCGATCGTCACCTTACCGCCCTGATCGATCACGTCGCCGCCGTACGCCCACAGAATCGGCAGGAAACCGGTCACGACCGGGTTGCCCTTCGCGCCGCGAAACACCACGCCGGACACGTCCTTATCCGCCGCGCCGGTGGTCTGCGCGATCTTCAGCACGTCGTCCCAGTTGCGCGGCGGCTGCAGCTTGTATTTCGCCAGCAAGTCCTTCCTGTAGGCGAACATTTCGACGTTGCCCACCACCGGCAGCGCGTACAAACCGCCCGACGGCGCGCGGCCGAGCGCGACGGTCGAGGCGACCATGTCCGCATCGGCGAGGTTCGCCGGCAGCGGCTTGAGCCAGCCGTTCGACATGAATTCGGGCGACCACGTGTCGTCCATCATCACCAGATCGAAGGCGCCGGTGCCTTCGCGCATCGACAGTTTGAGCTTCTGGTAGAGGTTCGCATTGGGCAGCTTCAGCAGTTCGATATCCGTGCCGGGGTGCAGTTTCGTGAAGCCGGCGACGGCGTCCGCCAGGCCGCGTCCGTAGATGTCGTCGCGGCCGGCGATCACGAGATCGGCTGCGCCGGCGCTCGACGCTGCGATGGATAAGGCGACGGCAACGGATACGGCGCGCAGGCTGCTGAACAGTTTCATGCGATCTCTCGGTGAAGAAACGGAAGTCGGGGCGGGTTGATTGCAACCGTGTGCAACGTCACGTACAAATATCTATCGATGCACGGGCGCCATTCTGGCTGTGGATCGTTAAAGATTTGTGGCAAGGGAATGGAAAGGTGCCGGCCGGTCGCTGAGGCGACACAACGCGAGCACGGTTTCGCCTTGTGCGCCAAACAGACGTGGGGCAGCAAATCGGGAGCTCGAGGGACGGACGGCGGCTCGCGTCGACGAATCAGACCAAGCCGTATAACAGCGGTGCGGTGAAGACCTTAGAGCAAAGTCGGCGCGCCAGGCGATAACGCCAGGCGCGCCGACAGGAAGGCAGACGAATCAGTTAGCCGATGTTCCGCCCGGACGGCACATAGTCGATGATGATCTGCGGAACCGTCACGACTTTAGATGCGTTGAATGCAAACTTCTTGAACGTCGCCGGATCTGGAATCCATTGCTTGGTGCCGTTCGACACCAGATACTCCTGCGGCGCGCCATTGCCTTTGGCCAGCACCGCGCCCGACGTGAGAGCGGGACCGCGCGGCACGTTGTCGACCAGATAGTCGCTCACCACGACACCGTTCCACGAAGCGAACAGATTGTTGTACGTCTCCGGATTGGGAATCCACTGCAACTCGCCATTCAGCACCAGATAAATGGGGCCGCCCGTGCTGGCGATGACGCGTTCGCCGTCATACTTGCGCCAATCGACGGCAAGCGATTCCTTGACCTGGTTTTCCGGCGCGATGACGCGTTCTTTCTCAAGCGTTTGTGTCGACATAATGATCTCCGATTGTGATGCGTTGAAAGAGTGAATCCAACATGCCAATCTTTACTTCTGTCTCGACCAACGGAACATCTCTCGCCTTGTCCCAGGCGTGTCTTTGCAACTTTTCGTACGGTGCTATCAACCGGCCGGTTGACCCAGCAAGTGTTCGAGATTACTGATCAAGGCCCGGCGGTATTGCGCCTGTTCTTCATAGATTCGTGCCGAAGCCGCGATATCCTCGCTGCAATGCGGACAGGTTTGCTCGTGCGCGTGAACGTAGCCATTGCAGTTACGGCACAGCTCCAGTTTCGCCGGCACACGGCCCACTTCCGGCGCGCGCTTGCCTTTGTTCTTCCACGTCAGTTCGATGGTTTGCCCCGAACGGACGATGCTCGCCACCGGCGTGCCGTCCGCTATCTTCTCGGTCACCAGATCGAAGCGCCCCACCGCAAACGAGGTGGCGCCGGCTTCCTCGACTTTGACGATGCGCTCGCGCAGCCCCTGTTTCTGCAGTTCGATCACACGGTAGTGGCAATACGGATTGTTGCCGGGCTTGCCGAGCAATGAATGCGACGTCCATGTGCAGCCGCCGCGGCATACATCCGCGTAATAGCAGGTGCGGCAGAAGCCCCACAGGTCGTCCACCGAGCGCAGCCGGCCGAAATGGATGGCTTCGCTCGTCCGCCAGATTTCTTCCAGCGAGAGATCGCGCACGTTGCCGCCGGCAAAGCCGACTGTCGCCAGCGACGGACATCCCTTGACCGTGCCGTCCGCCTCCAGCGCGATCACCTGTTGCCCCGCGCTACAGCCGGTCCAATGCACGCGCTCGTCGCCGAAACCGCGCCACAAGTGTTCATAGGGACCGTAGTAGCCGATGTTATTGCCCACGTTCATCAACAAGCCGTGGCTCAAACCGCGTCGATAGAGGCTCGCCAGCAGCGGCATCAGTTCCTGCAACTGGTACGGCTGCAGCAGTAGTTCGTCGTTATCGGCGGCGTTGCCCATCGCCACCGTCAGTTGAATCTGCCAGTGGGTCGCGCCGAGTTCGATGATGGTGTCCATCAGCGCCGGCAGATCCGGCAGGGTCAGCGCGCCGATCTGCGTGTTGACGCTGGTGGCGAGACCGGCGGCACGGGCACGCTTGAGCGTGTCGATTGCCTTGCCGAACGAGCCGGGAACGTTGCGTACCTTGTCGTGCAGCGGCGCCATCCCGTCGAGCGACACGCCCACCCCGTTCAGCCCCGCTTCGACGGCTTGCGCGAGCCGCGCCGGATTCAGATTGCGGCCGCCGGTTTGAATCGCGCAGTACATGCCGTGCGAACGGATCGCCTCGATCAGTTGAATCCAGTCCTTGCGCAGATAAGCTTCGCCGCCGATCAGCGACACCTCGCGAGTGCCGAGGCGGGCCAGCGACTCGATCACTTCCAGACACTCTTCGGTATTCAGTTCGTTGGGGCGGCGGCGACCGGCGCGCGAACCGCAATGCAGACACTTCAGATCGCAGGCCAGCGTAATTTCCCACACCACATGCACGGGAACGAAGCGCTGAAAGTCGTCGTCGCGCAAATAGCGGGCAGGCTGCTGACTGGTCTCGAGCATGTTGCTTCCCTTTCGTATGTGGGTTTCTGACTGCACCACTGCTTAACTGCGGCTTAACCGCTCATTCCCGGCGACGCAGGGCGTAGCGCAATTGCGTCGCTACGTCGCTACGTCGCTGCGTCGCTGCGTCGCCAGCAAGGCAGGCGCCCCAAAGCGCCTACGCCTCCTGCCGTCGATCAGGCACGTCCTTCCAGCCGGGCAATTTCGGCATTCAGTCTGGTCAGCTCGTTCTGAATGTTGCCGGCGTCGGCGAGTTGCTGTTCAGCCTGACGAGCCAGCGACTTCATCTGGCTCAGATCGCCGGAGGCTTTCGCCTGCTGCAATCCCACGCCGTAAAGCGGCGTGACCGGCTGGCTCGGCTCGTGCGGTTGCAATGCGCCGGTGAGCGTGACGATCGCGTGTTCGACGTCGTGCCAGCGCTGGTTGTCGAAATACTTGTAGCCGGCTTGTCCCGACTGCCAGTTGCTTTTCAGCA
The DNA here is from genome assembly GCF_003269035.1 of Paraburkholderia bryophila. GTDB lineage: Bacteria > Pseudomonadota > Gammaproteobacteria > Burkholderiales > Burkholderiaceae > Paraburkholderia > Paraburkholderia bryophila. Next base: position 115,822 of record NZ_QLTK01000023.1, read on the forward strand.
CGCCGTGGAACTGGAACGTCTCCGCGAGACCGCTGGTCGGTCCCGACGGACTGCCCGACAACGTCAGGACGATGACCGGATCGGTGCCAGGCGCCAGTTGAAGCTGGCTGTAATTGCCCCAGACATCCGCATGGAATTCGAGCGGCGGATAGGTCGACTGATAGATGCGGGCCACGCCGCTCACCCGCTTGGCCGGCGTGTTGACGAGCAGGGACAGCGTGAGAACGGGCGCGCCGATCGCGGGCGTCGCGACGCGCAGATTAACCGGGAAAAGACCGACAGTCATGGCGATAACTCCTGTAGACAAGGGGTAGCGAAGCGTGACGATCCAGCGTTAGCGAGCGGCTTCGAGCCGGGCGATTTCCGCCTTGAGTTCGCTCAGGCCGGTCTGGATGCTTGCGCGGCTGTCGAGTTGTTGCTGCGCGAAGCTCGCCAGCGTCTTCATATGCGCGAGATCGCCGCTTGCCAGCGCATGCTGGATACTCACGCCGTACAGCGGTGTCGGACCGCCATGCGGGTTGCTCGGAATCACGGGACCGGGTTCCAGCGGCACGAATTCCGGATCGAGCCTTGCCGGCACGTTGGAGATTTCGACCCAGCGGCCATCGTTCAGATAGCTGTAATTGGCAACGCCGTGTTGCCAGTCGCTGTCCAGCACCAGATGCAGGCGGAAGGTCGTGATCGAATTCGATTCCGGGCCGCCGGTGTTGCCTTGCAGAACCACCAGGATGCGCGTCTCCGACGGCGGCATGAGCGCCATGTACGTGAACGTGCCCCACGTGTCGGCATGAAATTCGAGCGGCGGATTCACCGCCTGCGTGATCGATGCGCCGCCGACGACGGTGCGCCGGGGCGTATCGACCAGAAGTCCGAGCGTGAGCGTCGGCGCGCCCGGCAATCCGGTACCGACGACATAGCGGGCCGGGAAGAGGCCAATACGGGGAATGGTAGCCATGCTGTTTTCCTGGTGGTTGACTGAACGACGATAAGCAACGATATGAGCGACGACGAAAGACAACGGCGGATCAGTTGTGATCCAACTTCGCGATCTCGATCCTGAGCACGTCGACCGCGGCGGCGAGGTTGCCTTGCTGTTGCAAGATCGCTTCGGCCTGGGCCAGCAAGGCCTTCATCTTCGCCAGGTCGCCTTCCGACACGGCCTGATGAATCGCCACACCGTACGGTGTGATGGGATGCTGAGCGGCTTGACTCATGTTCTTCCTCACTTGACGAAATGACGCTATAGCGGAGAGCCCAACGTTTTTATGTGTGCGCCGGCGAACCCGGCTTGCCTCGGACGCGGCAGACACTATGCAAGCCATATGCCAATGCAGCGGCGCGCCGCGTGACGGGAATCGGGCGATTCCGGAGCGCGCGCGGTGGACGGAGGCGTCCTTTTTATAAGCGCACGGTGGACGATTTCGACCACTCGTAGACGGCGGCCGCCGTAAACGAAAAAAGCATCCGGGTCAGGGATATTTCCCCGAGCCGGATGCTCTGGACGCGCGACGCGTCAGGAAGGAATGACGTACTTGCTATAAGTCAGCCGGCTCGGGCGAACCCGCATCCGCACCAGCGAAACCAGCAAACTGAAACCGGCGTGATTGGGATCGATCACCGGCACGTAAGCCCCCAATGCTTCCTCGAGCAGCACGCCCACGCGACTGGCCACATCGACGAAACCGGTGCAGCCGAGCAGGATGGATTGCGCGCCGTCTTCGTTGATCGCCTTCATGGCCTGTTCGAAGGTCTTGGCGACCACCACGTCGGTGTTATCGAGTTGATCCACCGGGCAATTGATCGCGCGAATCGACGCAAAGTTATCCTGCAGCCCGTAGCTCTGAGGATGACCGCGCTGCATGGCGAGCGTGCTTTGCAGAATCGTGATGATCGAAAAGCGCTGGCTGAGCATCAGCGCCGTGAACGCCGAGGTCGGAAATCCGCCGATGATCGGAATGTCGATTACCTCTCTAGCCGCTTCGACACCCGCCATGTCGAAGTCGGTCAGCCAGATGCCGTCGAAGCCGTCTTTCGCGATCTGGCGCGCGAGTGTCACGACCGGCATGCCGTTTTCGAGCCAGTTGGTGCGATTCTCGATACACGGGTGACCACTGGCGATGTTGCGCACCTCGACCTGAACGTCGGGCGGTACGACGGGGGCAACGGCCTTCATGATGCGGTCGTTGAACTGGTTCGTCGCGACCGGTACGAGGACGCAGATACGAAGCGGCGCGCTCAAGATAATTCTCCCCGAAGCGGCGACGCCTGAAGTTTGCCCACCGGCACGTACGGGCCGAGATAGCCGAGCGGTTCGAGAAGTTCGAGAAAACTTTCGAGTATCAGGCCACCGGGTACGGTTAGCGGCGCTTCGGCCTCCCAGCCGATCAGCGTCACCTTGCGCTTGCCGACCACCGGGTTGAGCGAGCCGTCCTCCAGCACCAGATCGCCGTTGGTGAAAATCGACTGTCCGTCGCCTTCGACAAAATACGCGATGCTGTCCGGCGCCAGCACGATCGGCTGCGGGCGGCGGCTGTCCCAGGCGATCAGCGATTCGTTCTGATACACCACGGTATAGGTATGTTGTCCCGCCTTGATGCCGATCTTGCCCACGTCGAATCCGCCACTCGTGTCCACCTTGGCCGACACCAGTTCGCCCGGTTCCGAGATCGCGCGCGCCGAGATACCGCTGTGCTCGGCGAGCCACGCGATCATCTGCGGGACGTTGCGGACCCGGCCCGCGCCGAGCGCACGGCCGAGCGTCAACGCACGGTTCAGCGTGCCGCGAATCGGCAATGCACCGCCCAGTTCGGCCGGCGTCATCACCCACATTGCAAGTCCGCCGAACTGATTGAATTCCGGATCGCCGACGATCGGCCGGATCATCTGTTCGACGATGGCGGAGACGTCGCGCTGATGCGACGTGCCGCCGCTCGTATGGCTGTGGCGCGGCGTCACGTTCAGCTCGACGTTCAGTCCGCTCTGGCTGACGAGATAGGCCGGCCGCGGATCGATTTCGCGGGCGGCATACGTGAGCATGGGCAGCGAGGGCACGGCGCGGCCGGCGCCGTCGGCGTCGATCACCGCGAGGCCCAGCTTCGCGGCCACCAGACACGCCACGCTAAAACCCAGCGCACCGCTTTCCGGCGGCGCGATGTAGGCCAGCTTGCGGCCTTGCGCCGCCAGCCGCTCCTGCACGCTCTGCACGGCCAGCACGGGGCCCGTCGGATAGGTTGCCGAGTTGATCGCTTCCGGCGCGCCGAGATAGGCCACCATGACGGCGTCGCCCAACGCGTCGGGGCCCGAGGCTTCTTCAACCGTCACGACCGTGACCGTCTCGCGCGGGTAGTAGTCGCCCTTGCGAAAATTCGCGGCCAGATGACGTGCGGACTCGACCGTACCGCCGCCGCCGCTGCCGAAGAAAGCGCCCCCGAGCAGCAAGGGTTCCAGATCCTGTGGACCGAGTTCATAGGCCATGTGCCATTCCTTTTTTTTGCGGGTGGAGGGAATCGGTATTGCGCAGCTCGGCCAGCAGGCGCAGCGCGCGCATGGCGCCGGGCGCGGGGCGCTCGGACGACTCGGCGCGCAGCGCGCGCTCGAGCACGTCGACGGCGTCGGTGCGGCGGCCGGTCTGGTTGAGGAGGTCGGCCAGATGGGTCGAGGCGGCGATGCGCGCCGGCACGGAACCCAGCGCGCGCGAGGTGGAGATCGCGCTGCGCAGGCCCTGCTCGGCTTCCGTCATCTCGCCCAACGCCCATTGCGCGCGCGCCCTGACAATCAGCAGTTCGCCGAGATAAACGCGCTCCTGCCGTTCGATCACTTCATCGAGCGCACCGGCGAGCAGCGTCTCGCACGCCTGCGGACGTCCCGCGCGCAACAGCAGTTCGCCGTGCTGCCACGTCTTGAACGAATAGAACAACGCACCACCGTTGTTGGCCATGTGATTGTCGTAACCGTCCAGCAGCATGGCCTGAGCCTCGTCGAGCGAGCCGCGCGCGCTGAGGTAACACGCGCGGAACGCTTTGCCGACACCGCGATAGAACGTGAACCCCGCCACTTTGGACACGGCATCCAGTTCACTGGCCAATTCGCCGAGCCGGTCGATTTCGTTGAAGAGGAACGTGAGCCACGCCGCGCCCTGCAGATCGAGAACATGGCCAAGCGCGTGCTCGTTGCCGTCCGAGGTGCGCTCGATCAGCGTCTCCATCGAGCGGCGGGCCTTGTCGACCGCGCCGATCTGAAAGCCGGCGAGGCCTTCGAACGTCAGGGCGAGGCCTGCGAGGTCGAGACCCTGAACGCCGATGCGCCGATCCTTGCGGCCGATGCCGGTCAATCCGCCGCGCGTGAGACACGCCAGCGCCTCTTCGCTGTCGCCCAGCCAGAACAGCGTATTGACCATGGCGATGTGCGCTTCGTCGAGCGTCGCCTGGCGGCCCATGCCTTGCGCCTGTTGCAGCAGGTTCTGCGCGGTCGCGCGGGCCTCGGTGAGTTGCAATGTAGTCAGTTGCGTCGTCCAGACGCCGAAACGGACCGACGCGAGTTCGTCCTCGTCGCACACGCCTTGACCCACGGTAAGCGCGGCCAGATAACACGCGGTCGCTTCGGCATGCAGCCAGCCGTACACGCTGCGCAGGCTCACGCCAAGCATGCGATAGGCTTCGAACTGGTGGTGACGGGTGTCGTCCGGACCAGTGCTCTTCAGCAGTAGGTCGAGACAGCGGCGCAATAGCGGAATGGCCTCCTGGAATTGCGATGCGTTGACCAGCGCCTCGGCCTGCGCCAGACAATCCCGCGCCACGCGGTGCCGCTCCTCACGCGCCTTCTGCCTGCGCTCGATCGTTTTGCGACTCACGCCCAGCAGCACGGCAGCCGCGCTCTTGTTATTCGAGGTGCGTTCGAGCGCGCGATCGATCAGCAGGTTTTCCGCGGCCGCGAGTTTGTCGTCGCCGTCGAGTTGCAATAACTGATCGGCGAGCGCGACACGCGAGTTCGTGTCCACCGCGCCGGTGGCGAGAAACGGCGTCAGCATGTCGGCGTCGATTCGGGTGCGCTCCGCGAGCACGCTCAACTGGCTGATCAGGTTGCGCAACTGGCGGATATGACCAGGCCACACCTGCTGGCAGAGGCTGCGGATCGCCGTCGGCGTGAATTCGATGACGCGCGTTTGCTGGGCGGCGAAGTGAGCCGCGAGCAAGGGAATGTCGTCGGCACGCTGGTCGAGGCCTGGCACATTGAGCACGAACACCGCGAGACGGTAGAACAGATCTTCGCGGAACCGTCCTTCGTGGACCGAACGGCGCAGATCGCGATGCGTCGCCGCCACGACGCGCCCTTCGAAGCGTACGCTGGCCGATGAGCCGACCGGCCGGAAACTACGCGTCTCCAACGCACGCAACAATTTCGGTTGCAGCGTCAACGGCAATTCGCCGATCTCGTCGAGAAACAGCGTGCCCTGCCCGACTTGTCGAAGCAGACCTTCGCGATGATCGGACGCGCCGGTGAACGCGCCCTTCACGTGGCCGAACAATTCGGCCTCGACCAGATGTTCGGGAATCGCACCGCAATTGACGTCGACAAAAGGCTCGTTGCGATTCAGGGCAAGTGCGTGAATGCGCCGCGCCACCAGCTCCTTGCCCGAGCCGGTCGGCCCCATGATCAATAACGCGTGATGAGTGGGCGCCACGCGGTCGATCATGCGCACCAGTTGCCGGAACGCCATGGACGAACCGATGAACGCGGCGTCGTCCGGCGCTTGCGCACGCGTGCTTGTGCGCGACTCACTCGACGACGGTTGAGTATCGAACTCCATCATATGACGCGCCCCCGGGCACGGCCTCCACATCATGATGAAAAGCGGTAGGACTTCTTTTAACCGCAGAGCGAACCGGCGATACGATGCCCGACCCGGCTGCCTATGCGCTTCGCATGGGGCATACCGTGCATTCACTCACGCAATCCGGATACTTTTTTCTTCGGTGACTTTCAATACCGCCATGTCATTCCAATGACAGGCACCGGAACGGTGACGGCGGCAATATATTTTTTATGCTTATTAATTATTTTTACGAAAATCGGGTCTCGCGACGGGTACTTCTCCACGCCAGCACCGTGGCTGACTGTGTTATCGGCATCAGGAATGTCAAGCTTAGCAAAGTTACACTGGAATTTGCTCGGGACTCCCTTGTTATTTTCACGTAGTCCGGCTTCACGTCATGGTAGTTGTGACGGGTGATTATTTCTGGTTAAAACAGTGAATCAGCAAACCAGATCAATGTGACAGGTTCGGGTCGATCAGGCGGCTCCGCTCTGTCTGGTCCTTTTCCGCCATGGGCGCTTTTTGTGAATCTATGCGTTGCGGGTTCTTTATGAAGTCCTCCTCTAAAAGCTGGGGTGTCATCTAAAATTACTTGGACATTCGCTCATCGCGAGGCATAGAATTCCATCAGATTAGCAATCTGCGGAAAGTCGCTGAAATCTTGCAAGTCGCTACGGCAGTACCGGTTGTCTGGTTCCTGAGCTTCGTCAAGCACGACGCCACGCGTGATGGGATAAAGTCCCGCGCGCTGCGCGCATTGGCTCCCCTCTCCTTTCTTCTGCCTCATGCAACAACGCACTTTGCGTTGTTGAGCCGCCCTGTCCATTACGTGACGATGCAATGGTCCGCACCGCAGTCTCCGTGGCGTATCGTGCTCGCCATTACAGGCAATCCTGCTCTCTCCAGGCGTCGGGATAGAAACCCCACCACGCCGCTCGACGGCTGACGTCGCTCTACATTCCTTTCACACGGTAGTGCCTAAACCCTTGCGTCGCGAGCGTGCTGTCATAAGCACGAATAGCGGATGGTGACGCTCGGTCATTCGAAGTACAACGCTAAAAAGAGTCCAATAACATGCACATGTTTTTATCCATGAGCTTAGTGGTTCCGTTGATTGTTTTACTGGTCATTGGCTTGCTCGCGGTGGTCGGCGTCTGGCTGTCGGGCGCCGTTCGCTATATTCCGAACGACGCGATCGGCGTCATCGAAAAGATCTGGAGTGCGCAAGGATCGGTGCAGGTCGACTTGCTCGCCTTGCATGGCGAAGCGGGGTTTCAGCCCGACGTGCGCCGCGGCGGCTTTCATTTTTTCACGCCGTTCCAGTATCGCGTTCATATCCGGCCGATGGTGTCGGTCACGCAAGGCAAGATCGGTTACGTGTTCGCGCGTGACGGGGTCGATCTGCCGGCGGGCCAGACGCTCGCCGACAATGCCACCGTCGACGATTTCCGCGATGTCCGCGCGTTTCTCGAACATGGCGGCCAGAAAGGTCCGCAGCGCAAGGTGCTGCGTGAGGGCACGCATATTCTGAATCCTGCGCTGTTCGTCGTCATGACGGAAGACACGACCTATTCCCTGTCGATGGCGCCGGAAGAACGCGCCTATTACGCCCGCATGCGCGACGTGCTCGATGAGCGCAGCGCCTTCACGCCGGTCGTGATCAAGGAAGTCACGGGCGCTCACGGTTCCGACCAGATCGCCGTCGTGACGGTACAGGATGGTCCGGGTCTGCGCGTGGACGAGTTGCTCGCACCCGACGTCGGCGATCAGCACAATGCGTTTCAGGAGCCGGAGAAGTTTCTCGCGGCGGGTGGACGTCGCGGTCGTCAGGAACGTGTGCTGGTGGAAGGTACTTACTACATCAACCGGCTCTTCGCGACGGTCGAGTTTTTGACCAAGACCATCGTTCCAGTCGGCTTCGTGGGGGTGGTCGTCTCGTACACGGGCCGTCGCGGCGACGACCTGTCCGGCAGCGACTACAGTCATGGCGAGCTGGTCAAAACCGGTTGCCGTGGCGTCTGGAGCGAACCGCTGATGCCCGGCAAGTACGCGTTCAACCCGTACGCCGGCAAGATCGAATTCGTGCCGACCACCAACTTCGTGCTGCTCTGGAAAGCCGGCGAGAGCGGCTCCAAATTCGATTCGAATCTGCGCGAGATCACGCTAATCACAAAGGATGCGTTCGAACCGCAGTTGCCGTTGTCGGTGGTGGTCCACATCGACTATCGCAAGGCGCCGCTCGTGGTGCAGCGTTTCGGCAATATCGAGCAACTGGTCGAGCAGACGCTGGATCCGATGGTGTCGTCGTACTTCAAGAACGTCTCGCAAACGCGCACGTTTATCGAGCTGATCCAGTCGCGCAGCGAATTGCAGAGCAATGCGTCGAGTGAGATGCGCGAACGTTTCAAGGCGTATTCGCTGGAGTTCGAGGAAGTCCTGATCGGCACGCCGAAGCCGCAAGCCGGCGACACGCAGATCGAGAACATCATGGCGCAATTGCGCGACCGGCAGATCGCGCGCGAACAGGTCGAAACGTTCGCGCAGAAACAGATCGCCGCGGACAAGCAGCGTGAATTGAACGAAGCTGAACAGCGCGCGGCGAAACAGAAGGAGTTGACGGGTTCGTTGGTCGACGTGTCGATCAAGGAGAACCAGGGCTCGGCGGCGGTGAAGGCTGCGGAAAAGCGTCGTCAGGAAATCGAAGCGCTCGCGCAGGCCGACAAGTTCAGGCAGGAGATGGAAGGCTCGGGTCGCGCGTCGGCGATCAAGGCAGTGGGTGAAGCGGAAGCCTCGGCGATCAAGGCGAAGTCCGAAGCACTGCAGGGTGAAGGCGCGGACAAGCAACTCATGCAAACGGTGATGCTGCGGTTGGCCGAAGCATTCGAAACGTCGCGCGTGCCGCTGGTTCCGCAGATCCAGTTGGGCGGCGAGAGTGGTGGCAATGCGATCAATACGCTGATGTCGCTGATGAGTTCGCTGAAGGCGGGGGAATTGGCGCAGTCGCTGTCGGGTAAGAGCGAATAGTAGGGCGATTACGGCGCTGGGCGTTGAGTACTTTGTTGTGATTTTTTCCAGCGCCGTAAACGCAGAAACCCCACCTTTCGGGTGGGGTTTCTGCTTTCTGCTTTGGAGCCTGACGATTACCTACTTTCACACGGGCAATCCGCACTATCATCGGCGTGGAGTCGTTTCACGGTCCTGTTCGGGATGGGAAGGGGTGGTA
>NZ_QLTK01000024.1 GCF_003269035.1 Paraburkholderia bryophila
GCGATCTTCACCTTCTATGAATCGCTTCATCCGGTCACCCATGCTGAATGAGTTAATCCAGTTTAGGCGATCAGCGCGTTTTCACACAAGCTCGATCAAGAACGGTTCTTGTTTTTTCTGTTGCGTGCTGGTCGGTCTTCACCGGACTCACGGGTTTTGCCGCGACGTTCGCCTCGCTCATTGTGATCCGCGTTCTGTTCGGCATCGGAGAAGGCGGGTTCGTGCCAGCCAGCACCGTGACCGTCGCCGAAGCATTCCCGCGCGGCGAACGGGCTCGCGCGAAATCGCTCGTTATCGGCGCTTCGTTCCTTGGCAGCGCAGTCGGATCGAGCGCAATCGCCGCATTGGTTCATACCCATGGCTGGCGTTACGCGTATCACGTGTTTGGTCTCGTGGGGATTGTGGTTGCCGTGGTGCTCTGGTTGGCAATCAAACGTGCGCCTCGTCGTCGGAAATTGGCCGGCAAGCTTGCGTTCCGCGCGGTATTCCGCTCGCCGATGCTTCGAAAGACGATGTTGATCTTCTTCTTCAGCAACGTCGTCTATGTAGCGTTGATCTCGTGGATGCCTTCGTTCCTGGTCAAGACACGTCACATTGATATCCTGCATGCGGGCCTCGCGTCAGCCGGACCCTATCTGGTCGCGTTCGTCTGCCTGAACATCGTCGGCTGGATGCTGGACAAGGTTGGCCACGGACGCGAGCGACTCTTCATGACGTGCGGTGCATGCGCGGTCGTGGTCTTTTTTGCATTGATGGCGTTCGCCACTTCGTTGCCTTCGCTACTCGTTCTGTGGACACTGTGTCTAGTGGGTTACACCGTCATTTACGGAACTGTCTTCGCGATTCCGCTCAAGCACATGTCCGACGCGTCGGTCGGATCGGCTGCCGGCATCATTAACTTTGGTGGCCAGGTTGCGGCCGCTATTGCGCCGGCCATGGTTGGCATGCTGGTCAATCTGACGCCGGGCTCCTACGTATGGGCATATTCCGCGCTTCTTGTCGCTGGAATGGCCGCGCTCCTTGTATCGCTCACGTGGCGCACCGAGTCAGTGTTTCATTAGTTCATGAAAGCGAGGTCTGGCATGAAACCAAAAACACTCGGTGTGGCAAGCAGCCTGGGCGGATCGTGGGGCGTTGACTTAATGCCAAGTCTCCTGGACAGCCCGGTCGTACGGGGAAATCACGGTGATTTCCGATTTGTGATGGAGCGGAGCTGCCGCCGCTGGCGACGCTGCAGCGTATCGCCACGCAGGCGCGCAACGATTTCGACGAAGCGATCTATGGGGCTATCGCCGGCGCAAAGCGGTCCGGTCTTCGGTTTGTCGTAGGTTGAGATACGGCGGATTTTTAACGAATCCCGGCCAAGCCTCGATACAGGCACAGCACATACACGTAAGCGCGCTGCAGCGCAGCGTACGAAACACTTGCAGCAACAATTTTTGCCCGGTATCGTCGTGCCGTTCTGCAATGCAGCGCGGGAGAGATCGTCATGAAGTCAGTGACGACGCCGACGGAGCAACCGCCCCGGAAACTCTCAGGCAAAAGGACCGCGCAGCTGGAACATCTGGAGAGCGACGCCGCTGACACTCGCGCGCGTCCACCGAAGGGGATTCCCCACTGCGGCTCGCATCGAGCCGGCATGGCGCGGGAAGAAACTCTCAGGTACAGGGACAGATGGGGCATCGACGCCGGTTTCGACACGAAATCGACACCGGTGATGCTCAACTTATCTGGACTCTGTCATGTCACGAATCGCCATTATTGGCGCCGGTATCACCGGCGTCACGACTGCTTACGCCCTCGCCCAACGCGGCCACCACGTCACGGTTTTCGAGCGCCATCGCTATGCGGCGATGGAAACGTCGTTCGCCAACGGCGGCCAGCTATCGGCCAGCAATGCCGAAGTCTGGAACAGCGCGGCCACCGTACTGAAGGGACTGCGCTGGATGCTCACGCGCGACGCCCCGCTCCTACTCAATCCCCTGCCCACGTGGCACAAATACTCGTGGATGGGCGAATTCCTGCGTCAGATTCCGCACTACCGGAGCAACACCGTCGAGACCGTGCGGCTCGCGATTGCCGCGCGCGAACATCTGTTTTCGACGGCGCGCAGCGAGGGCATCGAGTTCGATCTCGAACGGCGCGGCATTCTGCATATCTACAAGACACAGAAGGAATTCGCCGCGGCGAGCAAAGTGAATGCGTTGCTGCGCGAAGGTGGGCTCGATCGCAACCCGGTGACGGCAGCGGAGCTGCAGCGGATCGAGCCCACCCTGCAAGGCGATTTCTTCGGCGGTTTTTTCACGCCGTCCGATTCGACCGGCGACATCCACAAGTTCACGCGCGGTCTTGCGGATGCCTGCGTGCGGCACGGCGTCGAGTTTCACTACGACGCCGCGATCACGGCGGTCGAGCAGCCCGCGGAGGGCAAGTTTTCGCTGACGGTCAATCTGGAAGGCGAGGCGCAGCGCTTTGCATTCGAGCGGATCGTCGTCTGCGCGGGCGTGAAGAGTCGCGATTTCGCGGCAATGCTCGGCGATCACGTGAACATCTATCCGGTGAAGGGTTATTCCATCACCGTCTGTCTCGACGACGAGACCAGTCAGCAGCGCGCGCCGTGTGTGAGCCTGCTCGACGACAGCGCGAAGATCGTCACGAGCCGGCTCGGTGTGGACCGATTCCGCGTGGCGGGCACCGCGGAAATCAACGGCTTCAACCGGGATATCCGTTCGGACCGGATTGCGCCGCTGGTGGACTGGACACGACGTTACTTCCCTGAGGTGTCGACTTCGCGCGTGATTCCGTGGGCGGGTTTGCGGCCGATGTTGCCGAGCATGCTGCCCAAGGTCGGGCGCGGCAAGCGGCCAGGCGTGTTCTACAACACGGGCCACGGGCATCTGGGGTGGACGCTGTCGGCGGCGACCGCGCAGGCGGTGGCGAGTGCGATTCAATAAGCTCGCGATGTAAAGCGCGCCTGCTGTGGAAGGTATCGATACAGCAGGCGCGAACGCTGCGGAGAGAGACGAAGACAGCCGTGACCCCATGCAAAATCCGTCACATCTGCTAGTGTTCCCGAATCCCCGCAATCTCGGTGGAGAACCCATGCCGCACAAGCGTTCCACGAAACACCCCACTACCCGCCCGCGCCTGACCGACGCTCAGATCGCCGCCGAGGCCACCCGCCGTCTCGCCTGGGACAGCGCGGTTCCCGAGCACGCCATCACGGTCAAGGTCGCCGCCGGCCGCGTCACGCTGCACGGCGAACTGCAACGCGATCAGCAACGCGCCGCCGCACTCGAAGACGTCACGCGCCTGTTCGGCGTCACCGGCGTATCGGATCGCACGACCATCAAGGGCAAGTAGCCTCAGTGCGCGCTGGCGCTCAACAGCGTCCGGCAATGCCTTGCGATCTGCTTCTCTTCTTCGGTATGAATCGCCCGCACCTTGCCCGCCGGATCGCCCTCCACCAGTCCCATGAACGCAAGCCCGTCGCACACGCGCTGGCGAATCCCCGCGCTGTGCTCGCCGATGCCACCCGTGAACACCAGCAGATCGATCCCGCCCAACAACGCCGCATAGGCGCCAATGGTTTTCCGCACTGCCGTGGCGAACGCGTCGAGCGCCAGCGCCGCATTGGCATCGCCCGAAGCGGCCAGTTTTTCCAGCGCCTGCATATCGCTTTCGCCATCCGTATAACCGGCGAGGCCGCTGTGCCGGTTCAATAGCGTTTCCAACGCGGCGGCGTCGAGCTTCTCGACCCGCATCAGATACAACAACACGCCCGGATCGAGATCGCCGCTGCGCGTGCCCATCGGCACACCGCCGGTCGGCGTCAAACCCATCGACGTGTCGACCGATTTACCATCCCGCAACGCGCACAGACTCGACCCGTTGCCGAGATGCGCGAACACCGCGCGCGACGGCAGCGCGGCGCCGAGCTGCGTCACCAGCGACTCGTACGACAGCCCATGAAAGCCGTAACGGATCACCCCCGACTTCACATAGCGCCGCGGCAACGCGAGTTGCGCCGCGCGGGGCGGCAGCGTGGCATGAAACGCCGTATCGAAGCAGGCGAAATGCGGCGCGTCGCCGAAAATCCGCGCGGCCTCGTCGATCAACGCGAGCGCCGGCGGAATATGCAGCGGCGCGAAATGCACGGCGTCCTGCAGACGCTGGCGCACCTCGGGCGTGAGCTGCTGATGCTTGCGCAGATGCGGCCCGCCATGCACCACCCGATGCCCGACCGCCGCAGGCCGCCCATGCCCCTGCTCCACGAGCACCTCGGCGAGCTTGCGCAACGCGTCGGTTTGCGACTCCAGCACCCGCTCCTGCCGCACCAGCACGCGGCCGTCGGGCGCCTTGATCAGCAGGCTGCCGTCGCTGCGTCCGATGCCTTCCGCACTGCCGGCGAGCAGCAACGCTTCGTCGCCGCCCGCGTAGGTGAACAACCCAAACTTCAGCGACGACGACCCGCTGTTCAGCACCAGAATGGTCGGCGCCGGGGTACGCTCCTGTGTCTCCATAGCTTGCCTCGCTCAGCCTTTCCAGGTCCAGTTGCGGATCTCTTCCTTGTCGATGCCCTCGGCATGCGCATAAGCAAGATGTTCGATAATCTGGCCGCGCAGCCATTCCTTCGCGTGATCGCCGACGCCGCGCAGCGCCGGCACCCGATCGATCACGTCGATGGCAAGCGAAAAACGGTCCACCTGGTTGATGATCGCCAGTTCGAGCGGCGTATTGATATTGCCCTTCTCGTGGTAGCCGTGCACGTGCAGATTGTCGTGATTGGTGCGGTTATAGGTCAGCTTGTGCACCAGCGACGCGTACGAATGGAAGTTGAAGATCACCGGCTTGCTGGTGGTGAACAACGAATCGAAATCGCGGCTCGACAGCCCGTGCGGATGCGCATGCTCGGGCATCAGGCGGAACAGGTCGACCACGTTGACGAAGCGGATCTTCAGATCGGCGAAACGCGCCTTCAGAATCTCTACCGCCGCGAGCGCTTCCATGGTCGCGATGTCGCCCGCGCAGGCGATCACCACGTCCGGTTCGACCCCCTGATCGGTCGACGCCCAGTCCCAGATGCCGATGCCCTTGGTGCAATGCGTGACAGCTGCGTCCATGTCGAGATACTGCAGATGCGGCTGCTTGTCGGCGACGATCACGTTGACGTAATCGCGCGAACGCAGGCAATGATCGGCGACGCTCAGCAAACAGTTGGCGTCGGGCGGCAGATAAATGCGCACCACGTCCGGGCTTTTATTGGTGACGACGTCGAGAAAACCCGGGTCCTGGTGCGTGAAGCCGTTGTGATCCTGACGCCAGACGAGCGACGTGATCAGCAGGTTGATCGACGGTACCGGCTGCCGCCAGCCGAGGTCGCGCTTGGCCTTTTCCAGCCACTTGGCATGCTGGTTGAACATCGAGTCGATCACGTGGACGAACGCTTCGTAGGTGGCGAACAGGCCGTGACGACCGGTCAGCACGTATCCTTCGAACCAGCCTTCGAGCGTGTGCTCGCTCAGCATTTCCATCACGCGGCCGTCGGTGGCGAGTTCGCCGCCGTCGGCGTCGCTCGCTTCGGTTTGCGCGAGCCAGGTCTTTCCGGACGCCGCGTAGATCGCCGTCAGCTTGTTGCTGGCGGTCTCGTCGGGGCCGAACACGCGGAAGTTCATCATGTTGTTGCGCATCACGTCGCGCAGGAACGTGCCGAGCACCTCGGTGGGCGAGGTGTACGAGCCGGCCGGTTTCTTCACCGCGACCGCGTAGTCGCGAAACGGCGGCAGATCCAGCGTCTTGCAGAGCAAGCCGCCGTTTGCATGCGGGTTGGCGCTGATGCGGCGCGCGCCTTCGGGCGCGAGTTCGCGCAGTTCCTCGACGAGACGCCCCGCTTCGTCGAACAACGACTCGGGCTCGTAACTGCGCAGCCAGTGCTCGACCAGCTTCAGACTTTTGCTATTCGTGACGGGATCGAGCACCGGCACCTGGTGAGCGCGCCACGAGCCTTCCACCTTGTGGCCGTCCACTTCTTTCGGGCCGGTCCAGCCCTTCGGCGAACGCAGCACGATCATCGGCCAGCGCGGCCGCGTGGCGTCGTTGCGTTCGCGCGCATGCTGCTGGATTGCACGGATTTCGCCGATGCATTGTTCGAGCGTCGCCGCCATCTGCTGATGCATCGTGTCGGGGTCGTCGCCTTCGACGAAGTACGGCTTGTGGCCATAACCGGTCAGCAATGCCTCGAGTTCTTCACGCGGAATCCGCGCGAGGATGGTCGGATTGGCGATCTTGTAGCCGTTCAGATGCAGCACCGGCAACACCGCGCCGTCGCGGATCGGGTTGAGGAATTTATTCGAGTGCCACGAGGTCGCGAGCGGGCCGGTTTCCGCTTCGCCGTCGCCGATCATCACGGCGACGATCAGGTCGGGGTTGTCGAACGCGGCGCCGTAACCGTGCGACAGGCTGTAGCCGAGTTCGCCGCCTTCATGAATCGAGCCCGGCGTTTCGGGCGTGCAGTGCGAGCCGATGCCGCCGGGAAACGAGAATTGCCGGAAGAAACGCCGCATGCCGGCCTCGTCCTCGCTGCGGTCCGGATAGATTTCCGAGTAGTGTCCTTCGAGGTAGCAATTGGCGAGCGTGGCCGGCGCACCGTGACCGGGGCCGGCAATGTAGATCAGATTCAGATCGAGCTGGCGGATCATCCGGTTCAGATGCACCAGCAGGAAGCTTTGCCCCGGATCGGAACCCCAATGGCCCAGCAGGCGATTCTTGATGTGTTCGGGTTTGAGCGGCTCGCGCAACAGTGGGTTGTCGCGCAGGTAGATCATGCCGGCCGACAGGTAATTGCAGGCTCGCCAGTAGCGATCCATCTTGCGCAGCGTGTCGGGGTCCAGAATGGTCGGCGGGGTCGCACGTGAGGTTGCTTCGGCCATGGCGTCACTCCTCGAAAAGGACTGTCAGGCAGGTTAGCGGAGGCTGCGGTGCTGGTTCGGCGGTGAAGCGCGATGCGGCGCTGTGCGGAAAAAATAAGAGCGGCCCGATCGCCTGTCATGCCTGTCATGCCGGTGACACATCGCAAGCGCGATGCCGGGGCAATGTGCAACAGGCTGGGTGAAAGCTAAGTCGATGATAGTAAGGGGTTGTGACAGGCCGCACGTGGCATCGTTCGAGGCAAATGTCGAAAGGGTTGATCTGGATCGGGTTTGCTGTTGTGTGCTGCAGCAGGCCGCGCGCCTGCGCTAGACTTCAAACGCGAGTCAGGCCACCGTTAAGTCCAACTTAAGTGAGCCCGTTTATGCTCGACGCGGATCGGCGCGCCCCATCCGGCTTTCCGTCTTTCCGGCACAACCGCTACGCCGGCCCCCTCATCCCTCACACTCAACGGCCATCATGTCGACACCCAGCCCCTTCAAGGCGCCTCTGATTCTCGTTCTTTCGATCGTGCTGCTGTTCGCGGGCGTCGCTGTGCTGATCGGCGTGTTCGGCTTGCTAATCAAGCTGTTCGGGCTCACCTGACACGCGAGCCCTGCGCGGACTGTGCGCGGACTGTATATTCTGAGCGTTCGCGCGGCGCCACGAGGGCGCCCGGACTCATTGCAAGGAGATGCCGTTGACCGCCCATTCCGAACCCTCCCCGGCCGAGCCGGCCAGAATCGACCCCGAGCTGGTCGAACTCGCGCAGCAGGTATTCGATCTCGCGCGAAGCGGCGACGCCACGATGCTGGCCGCAGTGATCGAAAAAGGCGTGCCGCCGAATTTGCGCAACGATAAAGGCGACAGCCTCGTGATGCTAGCGAGCTACCACGGCCACGCGGATGCGGTGCGCGTGCTGCTCGAACGCGGCGCCGATCCGGATCTGCGCAACGACAACGGACAGACGCCGATCGCAGGCGCGGCATTCAAGGGTTTCGATCCCGTGATCGAGACGCTGCTCGCGCATGGCGCGGACGTGGAAGGTGCGTCGCCGGACGGCCGCACCGCACTGATGATCGCCGCGATGTTCAACCGCACGGCGACCATGGAGTTGCTGATTGCGCACGGCGCCAACCCCAACGCGCGTGACGCGAACGGCGTCAGCGCACTGGACGCGGCCGGCCGCATGGGCGCAGGCGATGCGCAGGCGCGCCTGAAAGCACTCGGCGGCGCCTGAAGGTTCCGCTGAAGGTTCCGGTTGCCGTTGCGGCGCCAGCGGCGCCGCTTCAGGCTTCAGGCCTCAGCCCTTCCTGCCCACCAGCGTATCCAGATCGAACTCCGCCAGTTCGCCGATCCGCTCGATACTCACGTCCGCCGGCGGATTGCTGGAGATTTCCTTCGGATCGAAAGCATAGTGCCCCTGGCGCGGAAACACCGTGGTTAGCTTCTCGCCCCATGCCTTCTTCATGGCGGTCAGAATGCGCAGCTTGTCGTCGACCATCACGTAGTGGCGCGCCGGATAGCACTCCATCACCTGGTCGAGCATCTGCTCCTTGTGAATGTAGATCAGCACGCGCCCTTCGACCTCGTCCCATAGGCCGGAACGGGCAATCTTGCGCGGCTGGAACACCACGTCGCCATCGGACAAAATCACCGTGGGCCCGCGCTGCGCAACATGCCGTAGCGCATCCAGCGCGCCCGGATAGAGCCGGTTGGCGAACGGATAGTCGATCAGAAACGACGACATCAGCAACAGGTGCGTATCACGCGGATGTTCCAGCCGGTAGCGCTGCAACGCGCCAAGGTAATCGGCGTAGCCCAGGTCCGAACGCAACTGCTCGAATATTTCCCAATAACGTGCGCTGTTTTCCGCACCGAACGACTTGATCATGTGCGCGCGCAAATCGGCCAGCACGTGATCGTTGTCCAGCAAGGTGTTGTCGCAATCGAACAGAAACACGACGTCGTGCGGCGTGGTGGGGGTGGCTGACATTGCGGCTCCGTTGATTAACTCTTCTGCCCGTCGGGCGGCGTGGCCGGTTTCTCCAAGTGGCCGCCGAAGTCGTTGCGCATGGCCGACAACACCCGGTTCGAGAAGTCCGCCTCGCCGCGAGAACTGAAGCGTGCGAACAGCGCCGCGCTCAGCACCGGCGTGGGCACGCCTTCGTCGATGGCGGCCGCGACGGTCCAGCGCCCTTCGCCCGAATCGGATACGCGACCCGCGTAGTTCTTCAACTCGGCATCGCTGACCAGCGACCCCGCGATCAGGTCGAGCAACCACGAGCCGATCACACTGCCGCGCCGCCACACCTCGGTGACCTCGGCGAGATTCAGATCGTATTGATACAGCTCGGGACGGCGCAGCGGTGTGGTTTCGGCGTCGACCTCGCGGGCGTGTTTGCCGGCGTCGGCGTGATGCAGGATATTCAGCCCTTCGGCATACGCGGCCATGATGCCGTACTCGATGCCGTTGTGAACCATCTTCACGAAATGCCCCGCCCCCTGCGGCCCGCAATGCAGGAAGCCCTGGTCCGCGGTGCTGGCGCTGGCCGTGCGGCCCGGTGTGGGTGTCGCTGCCCCCACGCCCGGCGCGAGCGCCGCGAAGATCGGCTCGAGGTGTTTCACCACCTCCGGCTCGCCGCCGATCATCAGACAGTAACCGCGTTCGCGGCCCGCTACACCGCCGCTCGTGCCGACGTCCACGTAATGCAGCTTGCGCGCGCCCAGTTCGTTGCCGCGGCGAATGTCGTCGTGGTAATAGGAGTTGCCGCCGTCGATCACGATGTCGCCCGGTTCCAGCAGCGGCACCAGTTTATCGAGTGTGGCGTCGACCACGGCGGCCGGCACCATCAGCCAGACGGCGCGCGGTTTTTCCAGTTGCGCGACGAGGTCTTCGAGCGAGGCGGCGCCCGCTACGCCGTCCTGTTTCAGTTTGTCGACCGCCGCTGCCTGCACGTCGTAGGCAATGCAGTGCTGACCGCCTTTCGTCAGGCGTCGCACCATGTCGGCGCCCATGCGTCCCAATCCAATCATGCCTAGCTGCATATCTCGCTCCGGAAAGTGCGTCGTTGCGTTGCTCGCCCTGATTCGTTTTGCTGCGCATCACCGCGCGCGTCAAAAGACGATACGCCTCTTTGCAGAGGTTTTGCAGCGCGTAAAGTTCCGCGCGCATGGAATTGGCTCGCCTGCCGCCTGCGTGGGTTTCGATTCGGCTGACGGTCGTCTTACAGGTAGTCCTTTTTGTCTGGCTCCTGTCCGTGGCTCTTCTACGTTGCGCTTACACCCGGTCGCGCCGTTCAGCGCCGCGGGCCTGCAACTTCACGTATTGCGCACGTGCGAAGCGCTTCACCGCGCGCCACATCAGCGGATAGCGATCGCCCGGCACCGCGAACAGAACCAGCGCGCACAACGCCAGCAAACCGCAGAACAAAAACGTGCCGCGATAGCTGAATGCCTGCACCAGCAAACCCGACAACACGCCCGATAAAATCGAGCCGACCCGCGCCGCGTTGAAGAACAGCGCGGTGGCACGCCCCGGCGCGTGCGGCATCAGATCCTGCACGTAGGTCATGCCGAGGCACGACGTCACGGCAACCACGAACGCGTTGAGGATCTGCATCGGGATCAGCATATGCACCGTGCCGGCCATCGACATGGCGACGAAGTACACCGCGTGCACCGCCGCGCACGCCGCCAGCCAGTTCGGCTTGTGCAGCGAGGACGACTTCGCGCCGAGCGCAAGCATCATCGGGATTTCGGTTAACGCGCCGAGGCCGAGCATCACGGATACGTCGAGATGCGTGCCGTTCAACCCATGCACGATGTACAGCGGCAGCACGATCATCGTCGCATTCGCCGCGAGCCCAAGCAGGGTCAAGGCGGCGACCGCGCGGCCGATGTCGTTGGCCGACGCGACGCCGGGCAACTCTTCGTGCGCGTCTTCGCCAGGCGCGGTGAGCGGCGGCACGGTGATCGACGCCGACGGCTCCGACGCGGTGTCTTCCACCGTGTGATCGCCCAGATGCCCTTGCGGCTCGTGCATGCGCCAGACGATCGCCGCGCAGGTCGCGAAGCTCGCCGCGGCGAACAGGAAGAGCCCATAGAAACTGCTGGCGGCCAGCACCAGCGCGCCCACCGAGGGGCCGAACACCCACGCCGCGGAAAGAATGGTCCGCAACGTCGCGCTGGCGAACACGCGTTCGGCCGGGTCGTCGACGGGCAACGCCGCGCGGCTGAACGAGAAGACCATGGAAATCGCCGAGCCGCCCGCGCCGATGAAGACGATGCCGACCACCAGCAGCAGACGGTAATCACGCACCACGCATAAGCACAGAAAACCGAGCGCGGCCGCTACCAACGCCGCGAGCAGCAGCGGGCGATGCCGTCCGCTCGCATCGCTCCAACGGCCCGCGAGGGTGCTGGCCAGCACGCCGCTGGCGGCGATCAGCGTCATGAAGACACCGAGCCTGAACGGCGTCATGCCGGCGCGTTCGACACCGAACAGAGATAGATACGGCGCGGTGAACGACATCGCGACGCCGAGCATGAGGGTCGCGGCGGCGAGCGGCTTGAAGCCCGGGATGCGCAGCAGGTCGAAAAAACGTGAGGTTTTCAACACGGGTGGCGATGGGTCAGGGGGTGCGTGCCCGCGAAACGCAACGCGCGCCGAGGACTGAGTAGCCGTAACAACCGGGGCATTATCAACCTGGCTTGCAACCGCGTAAACCCGGGCCGGTCGCATCCCAAATCCGCTTACCCCGAAGTTCGCGCGTCACAGCACGACATACCCGCGCTTTTCGAGCGTCCAGCGATGCCATTGATTGCCGTACACCCCGCAACCGATGCTGAACAGCACCCCAAGCACGGTACCGATCCAGTCGGCGGTTTCACCCCACAGTCCCGAGCAGAACAGAATCACGCTGACGGCCAGCATCACGAATGCGGCAAACCACATCTTTTTCGACAGCGCCCACATGAACCCCAGCAGGCATGCCCCCCAACTGAAACCGGTCGGGACGGCGACGGTCTCCTCGTTGCCGGGATAATGCAGATAGATCCTTGCTCCCATATCCTTTCCTAAAGGCGATAAGCCGCCACAAGACGGCCGGTATCAGTGCGGGTGTCAGTATTTAACACGCCATGCGAACAGGCGCATGACAATTCGCGCGAACCGTACGGCCGCCGCTCACCACGCGGCACTTCATCGAGGCCGGGCTCACTGACGATTAGAAGCATAGCTGCTACTCTTACCGAATTCACGTGCCGGCCCGCCCTCCCCGCGAAAGGCCTGCCGGCACGGATCGAACCGCACCGGAGCATGCATGGCCACCCAGACCGCCTACTCAACGAAAGCCCCTTCGCGCGCCGAACTCGACGCCCTGCCCGGCGCCACCGTCGTCGAATTCGGCACCGACTGGTGCGGCTATTGCCAGGGCGCGCAGGCTTCGATCGCGCGGGCGTTCGAACCTCATGCCTACGTCCGTCATCTGAAAATCGAAGACGGCCCCGGCCGGCTGCTGGGCCGCTCGTTCAAGGTCAAACTCTGGCCGACGCTGGTTTTCCTGCGCGACGGCATCGAGGTCGCGCGCGTGGTGCGGCCCGCCGGCGCGGCGGACATCGCGCAAGCATTCAAGTCGCTGTGAGCCGGTGAGATGCGGCAAGCCATTCACCATCTGAGCGTCAAAGCCCGCACCCGCGGGCTGGTCGAATTCACCGACGAAGCACGCCGGTTCGTCGCGGGCCAGGCGATCGAGACCGGTCTGCTGACGCTGTTCTGTCGCCATACGTCGGCGTCGCTGCTGATCCAGGAGAACGCCGACCCTTCGGTGCAGCGCGATCTGGAGCGCTACTTCGCGAGCCTCGCACCGGAAGACGCCGAGCGCTACGAGCATGACGCCGAAGGCCCCGACGACATGCCGGCCCATCTGCGCACCGCGCTCACGCAAGTGCAGTTAGCCGTGCCGGTCGAACACGGGCAGATGGTCCTCGGCACGTGGCAAGGTTTGTATCTGTTCGAGCATCGCCGCCACACGCAGCATCGTGACGTCGTGTTGCATCTGATCGGTGAATGAGCCGGGAATGAGCCGGTCGAGTCACCGGAGTTACCGCAGGTTTTTTGCAGGATTCCATCCGCAAACCGGATCAACAGGGAGCACACCTCATGGACACCCATAGCGAACTGCAAGCCACCGTCAACGCCATGGTTCAACCCGGCAAAGGCCTTCTCGCCGCGGACGAAAGCGGCCCGACCATCGCCAAACGCTTCAAGACGATCGGCCTCGAATCGAGCGAGGAAAACCGCCGGGCGTATCGCAATCTGCTGCTCACCACGCCGGGTCTCGGCGAGTTCGTGAGCGGCGTGATTCTTTATGAAGAAACGCTCGGCCAGAAAGCCGACGACGGCACGCCGTTCCCGCAACTGTCGGCGAAAAACGGCATCGTGCCCGGCATCAAGGTGGACCTCGGCAAGATCCCGCTCGCGCTCGCGCCGGGCGACGAAATCACCGAAGGACTGGACGGTCTCGCCAAACGTTTCGTCGATTACAAACGGCAAGGCGCGCGCTTCGCCAAATGGCGCGCGGTCTACAACATCACCGCGAGCTTGCCGAGCCGTCTGGCGATCGAAGCGAATGCCGATTCGCTGGCGCGCTACGCGGCGATTTCGCAGGAAGCGGGCATTGTGCCGATCGTCGAGCCGGAGGTGCTGATGGACGGCGATCACACCATCCACCGCAGCGCGGAAGTGACCGAAGCCGTGCTGCACGAGGTCTTCAATGCACTCCACCGGCACCGCGTGGTGCTCGAACATATCCTGCTGAAGCCGAGCATGGTGCTGGCGGGTTCCGAGCACGCGCAGCAGTCGGCCGTGGGCGATATCGCCGCGCATACCGTGCGGGTGTTGCGACGCACGGTGCCCTCGGCGGTGCCGGGCATCGTGTTTCTGTCCGGTGGTCAGACGCCCGAGGAAGCGACCGCGAATCTGGACGCGATGAATCGCCTCGGGCCGCTGCCATGGAATCTGAGCTTTTCATATGGGCGTGCGTTGCAGGAACCGCCGCTGCAAGCCTGGAAGGGACAACCGGGCAATGTGAAGGAAGCACAGGAGGCCTTGCTCAAGCGCGCACGGCTGAACAGCGCGGCCGCGCTGGGGAAATACGACGCGGCGCAGGAAAAGGGTTGAGCGAGAAGCTCGCCCCGAGCGAGCATGAACGGGCGGATCGCGCGCGAAGGTTACGCTACGCGCGCGGTCCCTCCGAGCTTTGGATGTAATCCAACACCGCAGCTTATCTCCACACCACCCCCCTCATAAAGGCGCCGCGCCGAACGCCTGCCGCTGCGCCAGCGAAACAAATGCCTGTGCGTCACGCGCGGCCTCCACCACCGCCGCCATGCCGAAGAACTCGTGGGTCGCGCCGCGATAGTTGCGATGCTCGACGGCCACACCCGCCGCCTGCAGTTTCTGCGCGAGCTTTTCGCCGTCCGAACGTAAAGGATCGATGCCCGCGGTCACCACGACCGTCGGCGGTAAACGGGATAGGTCGGCGCTGACCACATCGATCAGCGGACTGGTCAGATCGCTCTCGCTATTGATTACGTTCTGCATGAACCACAGCATCATCGGCTTGTTCAGCGGACGTGCATTGCGGTTCTCCTCATAAGATACCGACACGATATTGTTGCTCGCCACCGGATAGATCAGCGTTTGATGCAGGGGCGCATGCATACCGGCGTCGCGCGCGCGGATCGACACGTTGAGCGCCAGATTCGCGCCCGCGCTTTCGCCCATCACGGCAAGCTTATCCGGATCGCCACCGAGGCTGGCGGCGTTCTCGACCAGCCAGTGCCACGCGCTGAACGCGTCGTCGTGGGCGGCCGGCAGTCGATGCTCGGGCGCCTGCCGGTAATGCGCGGACACCACGATCGCGTGGGTCTGGGCAGCCATGGCGCGCGGCGTCGCGTCGTAGGTGTCGAGACTGGCGATCACCCAGCCGCCGCCGTGAAAATACAGAATCAGCGGGAACGGGCCCTCGCCTTGCGGCGTATAGACGCGCGCCGGATTGTCTTCGCCGGCCGCGTCCGGAATCACGATGTCGTCCGTGCGCACGGCCTCCAGTTCCAGCGAAGGCCGCGCGCTGAACGCCGGCTGCGCCATCAGTTTCCTGACGGCGTCGGCGGGCGTGGGCTGTTTTCTCGCCTCGGCTACCGTGCACTTTTCGATCGGTTTGGGGTTCAGGCTCTTCAGTGCGTCGAGCACGGCCTTCATGTCGGGATCGGCATGTCCCGTGGGATCGAGTCCCACCATGCCTTTGATCGTGTCGCCGAGCGTCATGTCGAAACTCCTGGTGGGTCACGGCACGGACCCATCGGAGCCCCTTTCAGAAGGCGCCCGGCGACCGTGTATGCGGTCGAATCCAGCAAGCGCTATACCCGTCGGAGAGGATGACCAGCGGCATGGTCGAGCGCAAAAAGTCTGACTAAACGCTTAGCGGTGCGAGGTGGTGAGCAGAGGTGAACGTACGTTGAACGTGGGCTGAGTACGCAAGAATCTCGTCGAGCCCGGGCGCAGCGGGCGCTGAGCCGCCCGCCCCCAGGTCGCTTGCTGGTTATTGCCCCTTCGTATCGCTGCTCGCGTCGGCGCCGGGCGCGTTGGTGGAATCGGTCATGGGTTTCTTCGCCTTGGTCGACTTCATGGAATGCTTTTTCATCGACTTGGTATGCGCGCTCGCACCCGATGCCTGCATGTCGCCGCCTTCGCGGGTGGAACCTGCGTTGGTGCCGCCGTTCGGATCGTTGCCCGCTGCGCCGCCTCCGCCTCCGCTGCCCTGCGCCATGGCCAACGACGAGGCCGCGAGCAGCGTTGAAATCATCAATGCGTGTTTGATCTTCATGACCGTTCTCCCTTTCCGGAAAGTAGCGGGTCGCGCCGGCTGCGCCAGCCGGATACACGAACCTCAGCCACTTCGCAGCAAGGGGTGTGCCGCGAGTCATGAAACGCTTCGAACACGCCGACCTGCGCCTTACGGTTCGCAGACCACCAGCGCGTGCAGCTCGTCGATATTGAACGGCTTCGCGAGAATCGCGACGCCGAGGCGCCGCGCGCGCTCGAGCTCGTCCGCATAGCCTGTCATCAGCGCAATCTTCTGCGACGGCCACGCGCTGCGGACTTTTTCCGCGAGGTCGATGCCGTTCAGCTTGCCGGGCATCTGGATGTCGGACAGCACGAGCTCGAAGCGCGCGCCACCGCTCAGCACGGCGAGCGCCTGGTCGGCGGTCGGTTCGTGGCGCACCTCGCAGCCGAAGGTTTCCAGCACGGCGGCCACGCCCGCCGCGACGTCCTCGTTGTCTTCGACCAGCAGCACGACGCCCGTCGACGCCGGCAGCGGCTGGCGAACCGTTTCGAGGTTCGCGGCGGCCGCCGTCTGCCGTTCGCGGTGACGCGGCAAGTACAGCCGCACCGTCGTGCCGCTGCCCGGTACGCTTTCGATCTTCGCGGTACCGCCGGCCTGTTCGCACATGGACAGCACCTGCGCGAGGCCGAGGCCGGTGCCCGAGCCGCGCAGCTTGGTGGTGAACAGCGGCTCGAAGGCGCGCCGCGCGACGGCTTCGGGCATGCCTTCGCCGTCGTCGGAACAGGCAATCAGCACGTATTCGCCGTCCGGCAGCAAGGTATCGCTGCCGACCAGCCGGTTGTTCTGGCAGCGAATCACGAAGCGGCCGCCGCGCGGCATGGCGTCGCGCGCGTTGACCGCGAGGTTCATGATCGCGAACTCGAGGTCGGTCGGATCGGCCAGCACCTGCCAGACGTTGTCGACCATGTTCAGCGCGAGTTCGACGTTATCGCCCAGCGCCGCGTCGATCAGCGGCGCGGCGGCCGGCAGCCAGTTCGCCAGATCGACCGCCTCCTGTTTGAGCGGCTGCTTGCGCGCCACGCTCAGCAAACGCCGCGTCAGCGATTCGGCGGTGGCCGTGGCGCGCTCGACCGCGAGCACTTCTTTCTCGAGGTTGTTGTAGCGCTTGAGGCGCGCCAGTTCGGTATTGGCCGCGACCACCATCAGCAGATTGTTGAAGTCGTGCGCGACGTTGGCGACCAGATTGCCGAGCGCGCTCATGCGCTGCAACTGGCGGCTCGATGCTTCGGCGGACAGGCGCATCGCGACCTCGCCTTGCCAGCGCTCCCACGCGCGGCGCTCGCCTTCGAGCTGGCGCAAGGAGTAGAACACCAGCAGCCAGATCGCGATGCACGGCACCGCGGTGAGCGCGGCGATCATGATGAAATGTCGACGCCATGCGACGCCGATCGACTCGGTCGCGTACGCGCTCATCACATAGAGCGGATAGTCGCCGACGCGCCGAAACGCCAGCAAACGTTCCACGCCATCCACCGTTGAATGCAGACGCACGTGGCCGAACAGTTGTTTGTCGCGCAGCGCCTCGGTAAAGGCGCTCTGCGAAGTGGGCTTCGAACCCGGCGGCCATTCCGGATAACGCACCAGCAGATTGCCGTCCTGGCGATACAGACCCAACGCCAGCGACGGATCGCCGTTCGTCAGTTCGCGGTAGAAGCGCAAAAAGTAGTCGTTGCGCAGCGCGACCGACACTTCGCCGAGGAACTGACCATCCACACCGGAGCGGCCGGTCGAGGTGGTGAAGACATGGGTGCGCGACACCGGCCCGAAGATCGGCAACGAGAAATACGGCTGCGGGCGCATGGCCTTGGCCGCGATGAAGTCGTCGCGCTGCGCATTCGACAGGGTCGGCGCCGGATAGGCGAGGCTCGACACCAGCAGATCGCCTTTTGCGCCGAGCAGATAAATGGACGACACCTGCGGAAAGTCGCCGCCGATTTCGCGCAACCGGTCGTGCAACTGCGCGTCGTGCGCGCGGACTTGAGCGTCGTCTTCATTGCCGAGCAAGTCGACGATGCGTGAAGCCATCTGCTGGTTGAGATCCAGTACCTTGACCGCCTGCTCTTCGGTCACGCGCGCGAGCCGGTCGATCATGTCGTTCGAATCGGCAATGCGGCGCTGATAATCGAAGTAGCCATAACCCGTGAGGCAAGCCAGCGGAAACACGATCGACACCGCGAGCACGATCAGCAGCATGCGCCGCGTGGCCGCGAAGTTGCGCGACGGCATCGGGAAATCGACTGCGACTCGCTCCGCTCGCTGCACGGCCACGATCTCCATGAAAGGTATTCACAAGGCAAGGCGCACATCTGTTTGACGCGCAAATGCGCGGCGCGTTGTTCGTGCGCTATTTCCTTTTTTCCCGAATTTACCTCACTTCCGGCGTTCTCCCTAGTGTGAGGCGTGACGAAACCGTGTCGGGTCAGGCTGCCAGTTCGCGGGCACGTGGATTGCTGCTGCACATGCGCCCAGCGATTTCACCGCCCGCGAGAAACCGGTTATGAACACTCCTGCCCAACGCGTCGCCCAACTCTCGCAATTGCGAGCAGACCGCGCTGAACGTGTCGAGCTGGACGGCGAAAAAATTCTGCTGGTTCGCGACGGCGACACCGTACATGCCTATGGCGCCGAATGCCCGCATGCCGGTGCGCCATTGGAACAGGGCGCACTGTGCAACGGGAAAATCATCTGCCCCTGGCACAAGGCCGAATTCGATATCGCTACCGGCAACGTGCTCGAACCTTGCGCGCTGATCGCGCTCGACCGTTACCCCGTGCTCGTGACCGGCGACGACGTCACGGTCACCCCCGAAAAACTGCCTCGACCGATGCACAAAGCATCGGCACGCGATCCGTATTTCGTGGTGATCGGCGCGGGCGCGGCCGGGGCAGCCGCCTGCGCAGCGCTACGCGAAAACGGTTTTGCGGGCCGTCTCACGATGATCGGCGCCGAGCCGCATGCGCCTTACGATCGCACTGCACTGAGCAAATTCGTGCCGTCCGGTGAAATGGCGTCGGCCGATGTGCCGCCGCTACTGCCGCCCGACTGGTACGCGCAACACGACGTCGAGAGGCTCGTCGCGACCGTCGCGCGTCTCGACGTGCCCCGGCGCACGATCCATTTTGAAAGCGGCGGCGAACTCGCTTACGACACCGCGCTGCTCGCCACTGGCAGCACGCCGAGGCTTCCCGATATCGCCGGGCGCGAACTCGGTGGCGTGCATGTGCTGCGCACGCTCGACGACGCCGCTGCGCTCGTCGACGCATTCGGCGACGACCCTTCGCAAGTGCGGGTCGCGATTATCGGCAGCAGCTTTATCGGTCTCGAAACGGCCGCCGCGTTGCGCACGCGCAAGGTGCAGGTCACTGTGATCGCGCCGGACCGCGTGCCGTTCGCGAAGCAGTTCGGCGAACGCGCCGGCGCGATGTTCCGCGAATTGCACGAACGCCATGGTGTGGTGTTCCGGCTCGGCGCGAAAGTCGCCTCCCTCGAAGGCGAGGAAGGCAACGTGCACGAGGTGATGCTCGAAGGCGGCGAGCACGTGGCGGCCGATCTCGTGTTGCTTGCCACGGGCGTGACGCCCGCCACCGGTTTCGTCGAAGGATTGCCGTTGCAGAAAGACGGCGGCGTGATCGTGAATGCGGGCATGCAGGCCGCGCCCGGACTCTATGCGGCCGGCGATATCGCGGTGTTTCCGCTATACGAGCACCACGAGCCGTTGCGTATCGAACATTGGCGCCTCGCGCAGCAGCACGCACGGATCGCGGCGGAAAACATGTGCGGTGCGCGACATCGCTACAGCGGCGTACCGTTTTTCTGGACCTATCACTTCGGCAACAACTTTGAATATCTCGGCCATGCGAGCGCGTGGGACGAGTTCGTCGTTCATGGCGATCTGGAGCAGCAACAATTCATCGCGTTGTATTTGACGGACGGCCAGGTTGCGGCCGTACTCGCCTGCCAGCATGAAGCGCACACCGCGCGTCTGATCGAAGCGATGCGCGGCGGTCTGTCGCGCGCGGAAGCCTTGGCGATTATCGAAGCAGTCGATTCCCTGAAGGAGAAGCAGCAATGACGGAACACAAGGAAAAGCATCCCCACTCGAACAAGAGCGAGAAACAGATCGACAAACAGGTCGAGGACAGTTTTCCCGCCAGCGATCCGCCATCCACGGGAGGCACCACGAAGATCGTGCCCGACAGGGAGCACGCGTCGAAGCCACACGCGCCGGCCGATAAGCCGGCTCACCGCTAGCACGCCTGCCCTACCGATACCGCCCCGCCCGCACAGCAGCACAGCCGACGGGGTGGCTCTCTCTGCTATGCATCTGCTACCCCTCCGCAACGATGGGAACGAATCGCCATGTCAGACGAAACCGACGCCGCTGAAGATACGCAAGAGGACGCGGAACATAAGAAGCCGAAGGACGAGAAGAACGAGAAGCCGGATGGCGGCAAAAACGACGACAGCGATAAAGAAAGCGGCAAAGGTGACGGCAACGGCAACGGCGACGACAAAAAGCGCAAGAAGCCCAGCAAAGAACCGCTGATCATTCTTGCCGTCGTGGTGATTCTGCTGGCGATCGTCGCCTTCATCTGGTGGTTCGCGACCCGCAACGAACTGACTACCGACGACGCGTACACCGACGGCAACGCCATCACCATGGCGCCTAAAGTCTCGGGCTACGTGGTGCAGCTCGCGGTCAACGACAACGTCTATGTGCACAAGGGCGATCTGCTGATCGTGATCGACAAACGCGACTATCAGGCACAAGTCGATCAGGCGCAGGCGCAGGTCGGGCTGGCGAAAGCGCAACTGAATGCCGCCCAGGTGCAGCTCGATATCGCGCGAATTCAATATCCGGCGCAGTACCGCCAGGCTAAAGCTCAGACCTCGTCGGCGGAAGCGAACCTCAAGCAGGCGCAAGCCGCCTACGTACGCCAGCACGCGGTCGATCAACGGGCCACGTCGCAGCAGAACATCGATACGGCGGATGCGCAGCAGCAATCCGCTCACGCCGGTGTCGAGCAGGCGCGCGCGCAGCAGCAGACCGCGAGCCTCGTGCCGCAGCAGATCCGCCAGACCGAAGCCACCGTCGAGGAACGTCGTCAGCAGGTACGGCAAGCCGAGGCGCAACTGGAACAGGCGCAACTGAATCTCTCGTACTGCGAGGTGCGCGCGCCGTCGGACGGCTGGATCACGCGCCGCAATGTGCAGCTCGGCAGCTTTCTGCAGGCGGGCGTGTCGTTATTCTCGATCGTCACGCCGCAGGTGTGGGTGACGGCCAACTTCAAGGAATCGCAACTCGAACGCATGCGGCCGGGCGATAAGGTCAAGGTCGAGGTCGACGCGTATCCGAATCTCGATCTGCACGGCCATGTGGACAGCGTGCAACTGGGCAGCGGCTCGCGCTTCTCGGCGTTTCCGGCGGAGAACGCCACCGGCAACTTCGTGAAGATCGTGCAGCGCGTGCCGGTGAAAATCATCATCGACGACGGGTTGCCGCGCGATCAGCCGCTCGGGCTCGGTTTGTCGGTCACGCCGAAGGTGTATCTGAAATGACGCGCCCGTTCTTTTCCACGCTGGGCGGATTGTCGTCGAGTCCGCAACACCGCGAGCGGGTCGCGCGCAACGCAAGGCACGCGTCAAGGCACGCGGCATGCTGTGAAGAGCGTCATGAAGGCCATATTCAGGGAGACCATCATGACCCGATTCAACCGTTACAGCGCCCCGCGCGTGCTTGTCCGTTTGCTGGCCCGTTTGCTGGCCGTCTCGGCCTTGAGCATGGCCGGTGCGCATCTGGTGCAGGCGCAACAGCCGTCCGCCGACACCCAGAACAACGGCACGACCACGCGCGCCGCCAAAAAAGCCGAGTTGAAGACACTGGAGAAAAACGGCTATCAACCGAGCGCGGACGACCCGCATTATCCGCAGGATATTCAGAACGCGGAGAAGAAAGCCAACGGCGGCGGCAAACCAACCGGGCCGATGCCGAGCGCGAACGGACAGAACTCGCAGTAAGCGTTGCACGGGAATGTCCGGCGGGCGGGCTGGTTGTCAGTCCGACTCCATGCACCGGCCGCCGCATCGCGCGCGCGATCTTCTCTAGCGCGGTGCGTCGATGAGTTCAGCCGACGCCAGCGCGGACCAGTCCAACTGGAAGCCGGCCGCCAACCCGTGGCTGATCGCGATCGTCGTGACGCTCGCGGCGTTCATGGAAGTGCTCGACACCACCATCGTGAACGTCGCGTTGCCGCACATTGCCGGCACCATGTCGGCCAGTTACGACGAAGCCACGTGGACCCTCACCTCCTATCTCGTGGCCAACGGCATCGTGTTGCCGATCTCGGGCTTTCTCGGCCGTGTGATGGGTCGCAAGCGCTATTTTCTGGTCTGCATCATTGCCTTCACGATCTGTTCGTTCCTCTGCGGCATCGCCACCGACCTCTGGCAACTGATTATCTTCCGCATTTTGCAGGGCTTTTTCGGCGGCGGCCTGCAGCCGAACCAGCAGTCGATCATTCTCGACACCTTCCCGCCCGAACAACGCGGCCGCGCGTTTTCGATTTCGGCGGTGGCGATCGTCGTCGCGCCCGTGCTCGGACCGACGCTCGGCGGCTGGATCACCGACAACTTCTCGTGGCGCTGGGTGTTTCTGCTCAACGTGCCGGTCGGCGTACTGACCACGCTCGCGGTCATGCAACTGGTCGAGGACCCGCCGTGGAAAAAGAACCCCGACACCAAGGTATCGATCGACTACATCGGCATTACGCTGATCGCGATCGGGCTCGGCTGTCTGCAGGTCATGCTCGATCGCGGCGAGGACGACGACTGGTTCTCGTCGAACTTCATCCGCATTTTTGCGGTCCTGGCGGTCGCGGGGATCGTCGGCGCGACCCTCTGGCTGCTGTACACGAAGAAGCCCGTGGTCGATCTGCGCTGCATGAAAGACCGCAATTTCGCACTCGGCTGCATGACGATCGGCGCCTTCGCCACCGTGCTGTACGGCAGCGCGGTGCTGGTGCCGCAGCTTGCGCAGCAGCAGCTCGGCTACACGGCGATGCTCGCGGGCCTCGTGCTGTCGCCCGGCGCGGTGCTGATCACGCTGGAGATCCCGATCATCAGCAAACTGATGCCGTATGTGCAGACGCGTTTTCTGGTGGCGACGGGCTTCGCGCTGCTGACCTGCGCGCTCGCCTATTCGCATCTGCTGGTGCCCGATATCGATTACGCGACGCTGGTGAAAATGCGCAGCGCGCAGTCGCTCGCGATCGGCTTCCTGTTCGTGCCGATCACCACCCTCGCCTATCTGACCGTACCGCCGAATCTGAACGACGACGCCTCGGCGCTCTTCACGATGTTCCGCAACGTGGCGGGGTCGATCGGTATTTCGCTCTCCACCGCGCTGATCCGCGAGCGCACCCAGGCGCGCATGGCGCATCTTTCCGAACACATGTCCACGCTTTCGCAGAACTACAACGACGCCGTGCAGCGCAGCGCGAAAACCATCGCCGACATGACCGGCGTGCCGTTCGCCCAGGCCATGCAAACCGCCACCGGCCGCCTGTACACCGAGTTCATTTCGCAGTCGACGATTCTGGCGTATGTCGACGTGTTCGCGATGCTCGCGGTGTTCTGCGCGCTCTGCATTCCGATGACGTTCTTCTTTTCTCCGGCCAAAGCAGCCGGCGGTGCGGGAGGACATTGATATGACACGCTCGCGTTGTGCTCCGAAGTTATCGGTGCTGTCTCTGGCCATGCTGCTGGCCGCCTGCAGCGTCGGGCCGGATTTTCATGCGCCGGATGCCGACGTACCCGCGCAGTGGCGCGATCCGCAGCGCGCGGCTGCCGCTGCATCCGCCGCCGGCGCCACCCCGGCTTCCGCCGCGAGCGTGGCGTCCGTGCCGACGCTCGACACCGACCCCGATCCGCGCTGGTGGCGCAATTTCAACGATCCGCAGCTCGATACGCTGATCGAACGTGCCGTGCGTGGCAACCTGGATTTGCAGGAGGCCGTCTTGCGTATCGTCGAAGCCCGCACGCAGGTGCAGAGCGCCGCCGCTCAGGGACTGCCGAACGTGCGCGCGAGCGGCAGCTACCAGCGCGAGCAGCTCGGTGTGAAGGGTTTTCTGGAATCGGACGGCGTGTACGACAAGGTCGATCAACTCGGCGCGGCGAACTCACCGGTCAACGCGATCGCGCCGGGTGCGGGCGCGACACTGCAAAGCGGCGCGAACAACCTGCTGAACCAGCTCACCGCGCCGGTCAATCTCTGGCAAGCAGGTTTCGACGCGTCATGGGAACTGGATCTGTTCGGCCGGGTGCGCCGCTCGGTCGAGGCCGCGAACGCGCAAACCGAAGCCGCCGAGGAGAGCCGCAACGACGCGCTGCTCTCGCTCGAAGCGGAAGTCGCGCAGACCTACCTGCAATTGCGCGGCGCGCAGGCCTTGCACGACATCACCGCGAGCCTCGTCGATCAGCAGCGCGAGATCGTCACGCTGACGCAGAGCCAGGCGAAGGTCGGTCTCGCCAGCCAGATCGACGTCAAAGCCGCGGTCGCCCAGCTCGCGCAGACCCAGGCGCAGTTGCCGCAATTCGATCAGCAGATCGCTCAGGCGTTGAATGGCCTCGCGTATCTGGTGGGCGAGGCGCCCGGTGCACTGGAAACGGAACTCGGCACGCCTGCCGCGGTGCCACCCGTACCGCCCACCGTACCGGTCGGTTTACCGTCGACACTCGCGCGGCGCCGGCCGGATATTCGCCGCGCCGAGGCCAACCTGCATGCGGCGACGGCGAATGTCGGCGTGGCGGTCGCGCAGTTTTACCCGGACGTCTCGCTGACCGGCCAGATCGGCACGCGCGCAACGAATGCGAGCGACCTCTCGCGCTGGTCGCATCTGTTCTATTCGTTCGGGCCGAGCGTGTCGCTGCCGATTTTCCAGGGCGGCGCGCTGGTGTCGAATCTGCGCATGTCGAAAGCGCAGCAGGCGGAAGCCGCGCTCGATTACCGCAAGACCGTGTTGACGGCGCTACGCGACGTGGACAATGCACTGGCGGTATATCGCACCGATCAGTCCCGGCGCGACGCGTTGGGGGACAGCGTGGCCGCGCAGCAGACCTCGTATGAACTCGCGCGGGACAGCTACCGCAAAGGGATCACCAGCTTTATCAACGTGCTGGACGCTGAACGGCAGTTGGCGCAGGCCCGACAGCAATATGCGCAGGGCACCGTACAGGTGAGCACCGATCTGGTGGCGTTGTATAAGGCGCTGGGCGGTGGGTGGCAAGGTGGGGATGCGTCGTCGAGCGCTAGCCGGTAGTCATCGCGCGACATATCGCTGACGTTCGGGCGTTCGAGGCGGTTTCGGGTCATGCGTTGACCACGGCAAGCGCCTCTTCTTCGTTCGCGCTTTCAATACGCCGGCACGCGGCCAGGACTTCCCGCAACGAACCTGCATAGCACTCCGCGCCGAGAGCGCTTTGCAAATCGGCGCTCCACCTGTCCGTATCCTGCTTGCCCCACAAGCCGACGACGACATGCACGTGCGGCAAGCGCGCACGCAACCGCCTGACCAGATAGCGCAAATGCGACGGAATGCCGTCGATCTGCAGATACAGAAGACAAACAATGTCGATGTCGTCCGCGTCGAGCCGTTCTATCGCGGCCCGCGAGGCGGCATCGTGCGGCAAGGTCCGCGAGGCGAAGCCGTGCTTGCCGAGTAGCTGCAGCAGAATCGTGGCGGCAAGCGGATCGAGCGGCCCGCGCCCGGGCAGGCAGAGCACACGGTTTCGCGCTGGCTGAGCGGTGTCGCCGGAGCGTCGGGCGGCAGGCTTTGCGAGCACGTCGAGGGGAGTGGCGAGCGGCTTATCCGCCGCTGCGTTGCCCGGGGATAGCTCTTGTATTCTCGGCGGCTCGACGCGCCGCGCCGCGTTGCCTCGCACGGCGTCTGCGCGGTCGGCGTCGGCTGTAACGGACGCAGATTCGGCAGCTTGCGGCTCGTTCGGCGGCACGGTCGGACTCATCGCGCTCCACGTCGGCTCCACAGCTGCCGGCGCGGGCTCCTCGTCTTCGTATCCGTCGAGGGCATCCACCAGATCGTTCGTGGTCGACTCGATCCGCGCGAGCTGTATCGCTGTCACGCTACCGCGTTCCACGTCGTTGGCGGCAAGCTGCAAACCCTTGATCGCCACCTCGTCGTAGTACGCCGACAACGACCGCTCGCGCAGCAGAAGCTCGGCCTGTTCGATCGCTTCGTCCGGATCGCCCGCGAGCGCGCGCTGGTAAAAATTCTCGACGGGCGTCAGCGCCGGCTGATCGCCGAGCAGCACATCGAGAAACTCCAGACGCCGCACATGACGCCCCAGCACCAGCAGGCACAACGTGAGCGGCGTCGACAGAATCAAGCCTATCGGACCCCAGATCCAGCTCCAGAAAATCGCCGCGACCACCACCGAAAACGGCGAGAGCCCAGTGCTATGTCCGTACAGCAGCGGCTCGACCACCTGCCCGACCAGCAACTCGACAGTCGCGAACAGCGCCAGCGAGCCGATCGCCATGGCCCAGCCGGGACTCACCGCGGCAGCGAGCGCCGTGGCCAGCGTCGCCGAAATCCAGATGCCGACATACGGCACGAGCCGCAGCAGCGCGGCGAGAATGCCCCACAGAATCGGACTCGGCACGCCGATCAGAAACAGCCCCGTGCCGATCACCACACCCACACCTGCGTTCACCCCCAACTGCGACACGAAATAGCGGCTGAGGCGCCCGGCGGCTTCATCCATCACCGTCGTCGTGCGATGCAGATCACGCGAACCGAATAGTCTGATCGCGCGGTCGCGCAGATCGTCGCGTTGCAACAGGATCACGATCATCACGACGAACACGATGAACGCCGTTTCGAGCGGACTGATCGCCGGCGACAACACCCGGCGCGCCAGTTCGAACGGCGTCGGGATCGGCTCGCGCACTTCGACGGGCACGGCGGCCGGCGGGTGCGCCGTATCAGGCGAAGCGCTGCCGCGCGATGGCGCCGGCTCGCTCGTCACGCGTTGCAGCGCCTGGCCGGCCGCGCCCGCAAAGCGGTCGAGTTTGCCGATCGTCACGCTGTGGACGGTGTCCATCTTGTGCTGAATGGTCGCCTGGTAGCGCGGCATACCGGACGCGAGATCGGTCAGCTGGGTGGCGATCAGCGTGCCGAGCAGGCCGATCACCGAGATCGACACCAGCACGGCGGCGAACACGGACGCGACATGTCCCAGCCGCAGACGCGCCAGTGCATCCACCAGCGGCGCCACCAGAAAGCTGAGCAGAATGGCGAGCGTGATCGGAATCAGCACCGCGCTCGCCAAGTACAGACACGCAACCACGCCCATGCCGACCGCAAGCGCGATCAGGCTGTCGATGCCGAAAGCGGCGCGCGGTGCCTGAATCTGGGTGGCAGGCCGCACACCGCGTGGGTCGGGCAGGTCTTTCATTGGCAACTACCGGGCAGGCTCCTTCGCGGGTTGCTTGCCGGATTTTTCGCTGGGCGGCTCCTCCACGCCTTCATCGCCGTGTCCCGCTACCGGCTTGCTCTTGCCCAGCGGCGTGTTCTGTTCGACCTCGGCGCGAGCCTGTTCCCAGTACTCGTCGGGCGGGCCCTTCGTACCGGTGGCTTGCTCCCACAGGTAATAGGCACGCTCGCGAATCTGTTCCTCTTGAGAGCTTGGTTCCTGTTCCATTTGATCACCTCGGTTAGACCTGATGAAAACCGGTATCGGTTGAGCTACGCGCGGGCCGCACGAAAACATGGGCGACAGCGCGCAGTTACCGGCAGTCGAGCAAGCGCTATACCTGGCTACGCGAATGTTTCGGGGATGCTCGCATCGATCGATCGACGCGTCGTCATGCCGGGTCGGGCGCTTCGCTTTCGTCCGTGGTGAGCTGTTCTTCAAGACGGTCGAACACGCGTTGCGTTGCTCGGCTCGGCGCTACGAGCGCGAACAGCAGGAGCGAGCGCGCCGTCACCTGGTAAGCGTCGCCAGCGCTGAACTGGGGCAACTCGGCGCGCACGGGCATATTGGTGTCCAGCAGACAGGTCCACCGGTCGCCCTCGGGAATGTCGGGCAGCGTGAAATTGACGACGTCGTGATGGGCGTTCAGCACCAGCAGCAAGGTCGCGTCCGAAGCCGGCCGGCGAATTCCGCTGGCCTGCGCGCGGCCGTCGATCACGAGGCCGAAACAGCGCATCGATGGGTCGTCCCACTGCTCCTGCGACAGATCCGTGCCGTCGGGCGACAGCCAGCGCGCGTCGGTCACCTCCAGCGCCTCGTTGAATTCGCCGCTCAGAAAACGGCCGCGCCGCAGCACCGGCAAACGATGCCTCAAGGTCGTCAGATTCTTGACGAACTCGGTGAGCGCGCGGCCCTCGTCGTCGATCGCGTCCCAGTCGACCCAACTGATCTCGTTGTCCTGGCAATAGGCGTTGTTATTGCCCCGCTGCGTGCGGCCGAATTCGTCGCCCGCGAGAATCATCGGCGTGCCTTGCGACAGCAG
The DNA here is from genome assembly GCF_003269035.1 of Paraburkholderia bryophila. Classification (GTDB taxonomy): domain Bacteria; phylum Pseudomonadota; class Gammaproteobacteria; order Burkholderiales; family Burkholderiaceae; genus Paraburkholderia; species Paraburkholderia bryophila. The sequence continues at coordinate 28,351 of NZ_QLTK01000024.1, forward strand.
CAGCGTGGCCAGCAGGTTACGTTTCTGGCGCTCGCGCTGCTGACGGATCTCGGCGTCGTCGGTCGGACCTTCCACGCCCATGTTCCACGACTTGTTGTCCGAGTGGCCGTCCTTGTTGTCCTCGCCGTTGGCCTCGTTGTGCTTGTCGTTATACGAGACCAGATCGTTCAGCGTGAAGCCGTCGTGCGCGGCGACGAAATTCACGCTCGCCCACGGACGCCTTCCGCGACGATTGAACCTGTCACCCGAACCGGTCAGCCGGGTGGCGAGATCGGCGACCTTGCCCTCGTCGCCCTTCCAGTATTCGCGCACGGTGTCGCGAAAGCGGTCGTTCCATTCCGCCCAGCCCGGCGGAAAACCACCCACCTGATAACCGCCTGGGCCACAGTCCCACGGCTCGGCGATCAACCGCACGCTGGAGAGCACCGGGTCCTGCCGGCAGCTATCGAGAAAGCCGCCGCCTTCGTCGAAACCGTGGGTTTCACGGCCCAGAATCGTCGCGAGGTCGAAGCGGAACCCGTCGACCTTCATTTCCGTCACCCAGTAACGCAGGCTGTCGGTCACCATTTGCAGCACGCGGGGATGCGACAGGTTCAGCGTATTGCCGGTGCCGGTGTCGTTGATGTAATAGCGCGGCTCGTCGGGCATCAGGCGGTAGTACGACGCGTTGTCGATGCCCTTGAACGAAATCGTCGGGCCGCGTTCGTTGCCTTCCGCAGTGTGGTTGTAGACCACGTCGAGAATGACTTCGAGATTGTTGTTATGAATGCGGTCGACCATTTCCTTGAACTCGGCCACCGAGTCCGTCGGCGACGCGAAGAAACGCGGATCGGCCGCGAAAAAACCGATGGTGTTGTAACCCCAGTAGTTGGTGAGACCTTTGTCGAGCAGATAGCTGTCGTTGACGAAGGTCTGGATCGGCATCAATTCGATCGAGGTCACACCGAGGTTGCGTATGTAGTCGAGCACGGGCTGCTGGCCGAGCCCGGCAAAGGTGCCGCGTAGCGCCTCGGGTACTTCAGGATGACGTTTGGTAAAACCGCGCACATGGGTTTCGTAGAAGATCACGCGTTCCCACGGCAACGCGTTGCGTTCCGGATGGCTCCACGAGAAATTGGCGTCGACCACCTTGCACTTCGGCACGAACGGCGCGCTGTCGCGTTCGTCGAACGACAGATCGCCCTCTTCCGAACCGAGCGTATAGCCGAAAATTTCAGGCGCCCATTTGAGTTCGCCGATGTGCGCCTTTGCATACGGATCGAGCAGCAATTTGTTCGGATTGAAACGGTGGCCCTGTTCCGGCTCGTAAGGGCCGTGCACGCGGTAACCGTAGACCGCGCCGGGTTTCAGACCCGGCACGAAAACATGCCAGACCTCGTCGGTATATTCGGGCAATTCGATACGCTCGATTTCTTCCGTACCGGTGTCGTCGAACAGACACAGTTCGACCTTGGTGGCGTGCGCCGAGAACAGCGCGAAATTCACACCGCTGCCATTCCATGTCGCGCCGAGTGGGAACGGCGTGCCTTCGGCAATGCGCGTCGAGAAGTTGGCCTGGGATGACATAGCGTTTCCTGTGAAAGCATGAGCGCTTGCGCGCGAGTTGGGCTCGCTCAATTAGCAACTTCCGGACCTGAGTCGTCGAGGTACAGCCGCGGCACAACTCTTGCAGCCGGCAGGTGGGATCCGATTTACTACGCGATCCACACGCGCCGCAACGAGCGCCCACTGCACATCAAGGGAGAAACCACATCATGCGCCGACTTCATCTCAAACCGCTCGTCGTATCGGCACTACTGCTCGGCACGCTGACGGGTTACGGTCATGCCTACGCACAAGGGGCACCGCAAGCGATTACGGAAAAACGCACCGACGTGGTTCAGCTTGCGAGTGGGTATCGCGCGTCGAAACTAAGCGGCGCCGACGTCTACAACCGGAATAAAGACACTATCGGCACGCTGGACGATCTGATCGTGTCGCCGAGCGGCGATCGCGGCACCTACGCGATTCTTTCCGTCGGCGGATTTCTTGGCATGGGCAAGCATCTGGTGGCTGTGCCGTTCAACGATTTGCAGATCGACAACCGTCGCGTCGTGCTGCCTGGCGCCACCAAAAAATCGCTCGAGACGCTGCCGGAGTTTAAGTACGCGCCGGATTGATGGTTCTGCTGAATCGGCGCGAGGTCGTGGCGAATCGCGCCGCCTTCACGCCATCTTTTTTACCGCTCTCACGACGGCCCCACCGCCGGCAGCGCCGCCGCCGATTCCAGCACCCGCAACAGCCGTTCCGGGGTCAACGGCTTCGCGCAATGCGCATCGAAACCGACCGCCTTCGCACGCGCCCGGTCGTCGCGCGACGCGGAAGCCGTACACGCCACCAGTAACATATGCGAGGTGTCGGGATGCGCGCGCAGACGCCGCGCCAGTTCCAACCCATCCAGACCCGGCATCCTGATGTCCAGCACGACGGCAAACGGCTGCCATTCGCACGCCAAGTCGCACACGGCAAGCGGATCTTCCAGCGCGCGGCATTCGAAGCCGTCCGCGTTCAGCAGCATCTGCAAGGCCTCCGCCGCTTCGCGATAGTCGTCCACCACCAGCACGCGACGGTGCGACGCCATCGCATACTGAATCGGCCGCCACACCACGACGTCGTCGTTGTCGTCCATTCTGTCGTCGAGCCTCACCCTTTTCTCCTTGTTCTTCCGGCGCCCTGTGGGCGCAACCCGCGGCGTGCGCGCAAGATTCGCTCCCGCGATCCGGCAATATGCGTCTCTCATCGGATGAACTCGCGGAGGCGGGTCACGTCGATATCATGCAGTCAAGTTGGGGCGCGTCAATAAAAGACAGCGGTTTTTCCAGGGTTTCCGCTCTGAGGGTTATCCCGCTCGATCGTCGATAAATCCTTTGAGCATAGCGAGCGTGTCGGCGTCGTCGATCGTCTTGTCGGTCCGCCAGCGCAACATGCGTGGAAAGCGTACCGCCACGCCCGATTTATGACGCGGGCTCGCCTGAATGCCTTCGAAGCCGATTTCAAACACCAGCGTGGGGGTCACGCTGCGCACGGGGCCGAACTTCTCGATGGTGGTTTTACGAACGATCGCATCGACCTGGCGCATTTCGTCGTCGGTGAGGCCGGAATAAGCCTTCGCGAACGGCACGAGCGTGCGCATGCCGTTCGCTTCGTCCCAGACCGCGAACGTGAAATCCGTGTAAAGACTCGCGCGGCGGCCGTGACCGCGTTGCGCGTAGACGAGTACCGCGTCGACCGCGAAGGGATCGATCTTCCACTTCCACCAGGTGCCCGATGCCTTGGTGCGGCCTACGCCATACATCGATTCGCGCTGTTTGAGCATCAGGCCTTCCACGCCGCGCGCGCGACTGTCGTCGCGCAGCGCGGCGAGCGTCTGCCAGTCCGGCGCGTCGATCAAGGGCGAGACGCGCAGCAGATCGCGCGCCAGCGTGCCGTCCATCGATGTGGCCAGCGCATCGAGTTGCGCGCGCCGTTGCGCGAGCGGCGTGGTGCGCAGATCCCTGCCTTGCGCTTCGAGCAGGTCGTAGGCGAGCAAGCTGGCGGGCGAATCGGCGAGGATTTTTTTCGTCAGCGTTTTACGCGCAATACGCGGTTGCAGCCGCGCAAATGGCAGAGGCGCATTCGCGCCCGGCTGCCATGCGAGGATTTCGCCGTCGATCACGTAGCCGTCCGGCAACGCGTCGCCGAGCGCCGCGACTTCGGGAAAGCGGTCGGTGATCAACTCCTCGCCGCGCGACCACAACCAGACGCGGCCATCGCGTTTGACGAGCTGTGCGCGTATGCCGTCCCACTTCCATTCGATCTGCCACAGCGACGGCGCGCCGAGCGTCGCCGGCTCGGCCTGCAACGGATGCGCGAGAAAGAACGGATACGGTAAGCCGAGATCGCTGTCGTGCCTGAACTCGCCGTGCTGCGCGTCGGTGTTTTCGTCGGCGGCTTGCGGCGCGATCAGACGCAGATAGCGCGCCGCGTCGGGCTTCTGTTGCGAGTCGGTCCAGCCGACCATGCGTTGCGCGATGCGCTTATGGTCGACGCCCGCGATTTCCGCCAACGCCCTGACGACCAGTTGCCGCGCCACCCCGACCCGAAAGCCGCCGCCGATCAGTTTGGTCAGCAGAAACCGGCCGCTCCAGTCGAGCTCGTCCCAATAGCTGAGCAGACGCGTGCGCAGTTCGTCGGGCGCGATGCCGCGCAGCGTCAGCACGCGCTGCTCGATCCATTGCGTGAGACCCAGTTCGGAACTGCGCTCGGCAGGCGGCAAGATATGCGCGATAGTCTCGGCCAGATCGCCGACCGCGTGATACGACTCTTCGAATAGCCACGGCGGCAGACCGGCCCGTTCCCGCGCGATCTCGGTCAACTGACGGGTGGGCACCGCCTGGCGAGGCTTGCCGCCGGCCAGGAAGTAGGCGGCCCACGCAGCGTCTTCCGGCGCGGCCACGGCGAAATAGGCGGTCAGCGCTTCGAGTTTGTCGTGCGTGGAGGTGCTGGCGTCGAGCGCGGCGTAGAGGGCGGCGAAACGTTTCATCGGGGGTTCGCGCCGGGCAGGGAATCGTCGCGCGGCGCGGGCTGAGCGACGGGTTCGTCGGCCTGCCCGGCTGGGGCATGGCGAGCGGCATCGCTGTCTTTCGCGGCGAGCGCTTGCGGTGGGCCGTCATGGTCTTTCGCAACGAGCACTTGCGATGCGGCGTCGCTGTCCTGCGCGGTCGCGGTCGCGTCGCCGGGCGCTGCATCCGCTGCGTCCGCCGCGTCCGTATCGTCGCCGTATTGCGTTTCAAACGCGCCGGCTTCGAGTCCTTGCTCGCGCAACCAGCGCACCATCGGTTCGACCGAACCATGCGTGACGATCACGCGGCGCGCCTGGGTCGCCTGAATCGCGCTTTGCAGGCTCGGCCAGTCGGCGTGATCCGACAGCACGAAGCCACGGTCGACGCCGCGTCGACGCCGCGCGCCGCGCAGACGCATCCAGCCCGAGGCAAAAGCGTCGCTATAGTCGCCGAAACGTTTGAGCCACGCGCTGCCTTGCGCGGACGGCGGCGCCACGATCAACGCCTGGCGAAACATCGCCTTGTCCTTGCGCTCGATTTCGCTGACCAGCCTGACCGGCGGCAACGGCACGCCGGCTTCGCGATAGGCGCGATTGAGCGGTTCGACCGCGCCGTGACAGAAGATCGGGCCGATGCCGGCGTCGACGCTGGCCAGCACGCGCTGAGCCTTACCGAACGAATAGCAGAACAGCACCGACGCGCGCCCTTCGGCGGCGTTGCGGCGCCACCAGGAATCGATACCGTCGAACACGCTTTGCGGCGGGTCCCAGCGGTAGATCGGCAAGCCGAAGGTCGATTCGGTGATGAAGGTATCGCAGCGCACGGGTTCGAACGCCTCGCAGGTGGGATCGGGGTCGAGCTTGTAGTCGCCCGAGGCGACCCACACGCGGCCGGCGTGTTCGATCCGCACTTGCGCCGAACCGAGCACATGCCCGGCGGGATGCAGTGAGACGACCGTGTTGCCGACGGCAAGTCGTTCGCCGTAAGCGAGCGTTTGTAACGTGATGCCGGGCAAGCGCGACAGCAGCACGTTCGCCCCGGGTCGCGCCGCAAGGTAATGACGATGGCCGAAGCGGGCGTGGTCGGAATGCGCGTGGGTGATCACGGCGCGCTCGACCGGCCGCCATGGATCGATGTAGAAGTCGCCCGCCGCGCAATACAGCCCTTCGGGGCGCGCGACGACGAGGTCCTGGGTGTCGTCGTGGGTGGGATCGTGTTTCACGGGCTGCTCGGGGTCCTGCGCATGGTCTTGCTCGTGGTCCTGATCGTCAAACGCGCTAGTCAATGGCGGCTCCGTTGCGATGGCCCCTCGGCCCGTTGCGAAAAACCCGCGCCGGCTGCCGACCGGTAACCCTTGCCGCGCATCGGCAAGCAAGCTGTATTCCCGACACGAATGCGGCGCGCGTAGCAATGGCGTATCGGGTAGGCGCAAGGCGGCCAGCGCGCGGTTCACGCTCAATCGCACGCCCCTCCCCCCCAGTATGGCTGCGTTCTTGCTTCAGTTCACGCAGCAAAGTTCAGCACGTCGGCGAGGACGCCCCCCATTACCGTCCGCCACGTGCGCCGCGAGGCCCCATGCAAACGCTCATCGACGAACACGCGCTGTATGTCGCGAAACATCCCGGCAGCTTCGTGCTGCAGACGCTGAAGGCGTTCCGCGCGAACCAGGGTTTGCTGCTCGCGGGCGCGGTGGCGTATTACGCGCTGCTCTCCATCGTGCCATTGCTGATCCTGATTGTGATCGTCCTGTCGCGGATGGTCCCGCAGCAGGTATTGTTGACAGCGCTCGGGCATCTTCTGCAATGGCTCGTACCGGGACAATCTTCTGCACTGGTGCGCGAGCTCGCGAATTTTCTGGCGCACCGCGCGGTGATCGGCTGGGTGCTGCTCGTGACGATGATCTTCTTCAGTTCGCTGGCGTTTACCGTGCTGGAAAATGCGATGTCGCTGATCTTCGTGCATCGCGTGGTCGTCAGGCGGCGGCACTTTTTGCTGTCGGCGCTGCTACCGTATTGCTACATTCTGTTTCTCGGCGTCGGCCTGTTGATCGTCACGTTCGTATCGAGCGGACTCGAAGCGATCGGCGCCGAAGGGGTCGATCTGTTCGGCCTGCACGTATCACTGCAAGGGCTCTCGCGGGTGGTGCTGTATCTGCTGGGCCTCGCCGGTGAAATCTTCGTGCTGACCTCGATCTATCTGGTCATGCCGGTCGGCAAGCCGTCGCTCAAACACGCGCTGCTCGGCGGCGTGGTTGCAGCCGCGCTGTGGGAAATCACCCGCCACGTGCTGGTCTGGTATTTCGCCACGCTCTCGCAGGTCAGCGTGGTGTACGGCTCGTTGACCATGGCGATCGTGATCCTGTTCAGTCTCGAATGGCTCGCCACGCTTCTGCTGTTCGGCGCTCAGGTGATCTCCCAGTACGAACGCTTCGGACTCGAACCGGCGGCCGCGCCGGTGCCGACCATCAAAACCGGCTGAAGCCGTTTCATGACGAACTGCCTCGCGTTGTCAATGCATGTCGCATGACCGGTGCAGCATGTCGCACGCCAACCTCGATTTGCCCTGAGACTGCGGTAACATCCGTCGAAGCCGGCGGGCCGGACGCAATCGCCGTTTCATGCCCAGCAGGCCTCAGGACATCACGATGAGCATCGCGCAGCGCCACGACCTACCGAATACCGCCAGCGGCAAACCAGTCACGGTGCCGGCCATTCACACCTCGACCGGGCCGCGAGTCCCATAACGCAATGTCAAGCACGGACCGCCCGCAGCCTTCCGCCGACGCATTATTCGAGCACGCCGCCTGCGGCCTGCTGCTGACCGATCACCTCGGCCGTATCCTGCGTGTGAACGCGACTTTCTGCGGTTGGCTCGGTTACGACGCCGCCGAACTCGTCGCGTCGAAGCAACTGAACGATCTGCTGAGCGCCGGCGGCAAGGTGTTCTATCAGACGCATTGGGCGCCGCTGCTGCAAACCCAGGGCTCGGTGGCCGAGATCAAGCTGAACATGGTGCACCGCGACGGCCATATGGTGCCGATGCTGCTCAACGCGGCATGCCGCCGTCACGACAACGCCGACTTCCTCGAGATCGCGGTGCTGATCGTCGAGGACCGTCATAAGTACGAGCAGGACTTGCTGCTCGCACGGCGCAACGCGGAGGCTTCGGTGGCCGCGCATCAGCGTGCCCAACAGGAGCTGCAGGAAAGCCGCGACGTGCTGAGCCTCGCCATGCGCGGCGCGCGCATGGGCGCGTGGTCGCACGAGCCGAAGTCCGGCAAGTTCTGGTGGAGCCGCGAACTGGAAGCGCTCGCGGGCTACGCCGAAGGACGCTTTGCCAGGATACCCGGCGGCTTCTTCGAGCTGATTCATCCGGGCGACCTGATCGCGCTCAACGAGGCGGTGGCACACGCGCTGGCGAGCGCCGACGATTACGTCGTGGAATTCCGCTTTCTGCATGCGAGCGGCGACTGGTGCTGGATGGAAGGCCGCGGCCGCGCGACCTACGACCGTCAGGGCGAGCCGCTGACCGTCTACGGTCTCGGCACGGACATCACCGAGCGCAAGGAAGCGCAGACCGTGCTGCTGCGCCAGGCGGCGATTTTCGAGCACCTGAGCGACGCGATCGTGATCACCGATCTGCGCGGCAATATCACCGATTTCAACGTCGGCGGCGAGCGCATGCTGGGCTATCGGCGACGCGAGATTCTCGGCAAGCCTGTCACGATGTTCCACCCGCAGCAAGCGGCGTTGCGGATTCGCCGCGAAGCCTTCGCCGCCCTCGCCGCCGAGGGCACCTGGCGCGGCGAGTTGCCGTTCGTACGGCGCAACGGTTCGCACGGCGTGTGCGACACCGTCGTCAAACCGCTCGCGAACGCGCGGGGCGACATTTACGGCGCGGTTTGCGTGAGCCGCGACATTACCGAGCGCCGCCGCGCCGAGCAGCAACTGCAGCGCCTGAATCTCGAACTCTCGAAAGCCGACCGTCGCAAGGACGAATTTCTCGCCACGCTCGCGCACGAGTTACGCAATCCGCTCGCGCCGATGCGCAACGTGCTCGAAATTTTGCGGCTCAAGGAATTCGCCGATCCCCAACTGAGCTGGTCGCGCGACGTCTTCGACCGGCAGTTGCAACATATGACGCATCTGGTCGACGATCTGCTGGAGGTCTCGCGGATCACGCAGGGCAAGCTGGAATTGCGCAAACAACGCCTCGAACTCGCCCGCGCGATGCAGTCGGCCATGGAAGCGGCGCGGCCGACCGTGCAGGCTTCATCGCATCATCTGAGCGTGACGTTGCCGCGCGAACCGATTTATCTCGACGCCGATCCCACGCGCCTGTCGCAGATGATCCTGAATCTGCTGAACAACGCCGCCAAGTACACACCGCCCGGCGGCCGCATCTCGCTCGCGGCGGAGCGCGAAGGCGACGAAGCGGTGATCGTGGTGCGCGACTCCGGTATCGGGATTCCGCGCGAGCATCTGGACAGCGTGTTCGAAATGTTCTCGCAACTGGCGCCCGCGCTCGACCGCTCGCAAGGCGGACTCGGCATCGGTCTCGCGCTGGTGCGCGGGCTCGCGGAACTGCACGGCGGCACGGTGGCGGCCTTCAGCGACGGCGCGGGCTCCGGCAGCGAGTTCATGATCCGCCTGCCGCTGTCGCGCGCCGCCTCGGCACCGGCCGACCGTGCCGCACCCGAGCCCGCGCTTGCGGCCGGCCTGCGGGTCGTGATCGTCGACGACAACGCCGACGCCGCCGACAGTCTCGCGATGGTGCTCGAACTCGAAGGCCACGAAGTGCGCACGGCCGGCGACGGTCTCGCGGGGCTGGCGTTGATCGGTGAATTCGCGCCGCACGCGGTGATTCTCGATATCGGTTTGCCGCGGCTCAATGGCTACGAGGTCGCGCGGCGGATTCGTCGCGACTATGGCGGCGCGAGTCTTCTGCTGATTGCTGTGACGGGCTGGGGGCAGCAGCAGGACAAACAGACTGCCGTGGAAGCGGGCTTCGATCATCACTTCACGAAACCGGTCGATCCGCGCGAGTTGCAGCAGGTGTTGGGGCGGCAGCGGGTTTGAGGCGGCGATGGTTTGCAATCGTTGCGCGTTTAAGCCCTGCCGGCAGCCCTTGTTAAACTAACGCGCTCATGTCCCGCCTGCCCTCCATGCTCACCGACTTCGCCGCCGTCCTGACCGCCCATGCCCTGTACTCCGCCTGCGGGACGCTCGTTCATGCTTGACGAGGCTCAGGTCACCCGCGCCCTCACCGCGCGCGGCATCGAGCCCGACGCCAGCCAGCGCGACGCGATCGCGGCGCTCGTCGCGCTGCTGCATCCGCAAGCCCGGCGCGGGATCGACGAAGCGACGTCCACGCGCCAAGGCGTGTATTGCCACGGGCTTCCCGGCCGCGGCAAAAGCCTCGTGGTCGACACCGCGTTCGAACTGGCGGCATGCGGCAAACGGCGTTTGCACTTCCACGAATTTCTGCGCGAGATGAACCGGCGGCTCGTCAGCGAACCTCGCGGCGACGACCGGCTCGGCTCGGTCTCGCGGCAGTGGCTCGACGGCATCGACTTGCTGTGCTTCGACGAATTCCATGTACACGATATCGCCGACGCGTTCCTGATGGGCCGTTTCCTCGACACCGCGATCCGCCTCGGCACACGCATCATGCTGACCTCGAACTACGCGCCGGGTGCGCTGCTGTCCGATCCGGAATTTCACGAACGTTTTCTGCCGACCATCGAACAGATCGAGCGTTGCTTCACCGTGATCCATTTCGACGGCGCGCGCGACTATCGTTTCGGTGGCGAAGAAGCCGAGGCGCCGCGATTCTTCGCGCCGCTGGACCCGTCGAATCACGACGCGCTGCGGCAGATTTTCGTGCGCCACGAAGGCGACGATGCGAGCCTCGAACCCGTCACGCTGAGCGCGGCGGGCCGGCCGCTCACCGCGCGCGCAGCAGGCGCGGCCTTGTTGTGGGCGGACTTCGACAGCTTATGCGTGGCGAGCCGTTCGCACCTCGACTATCTCGATCTCGCCGGGCAATGGCATGGGCTGATTGTCGACAACCTGCACACCGACCGGCTGACGAAATCGCCTACGTTGCAGCGGCTGGTGTGGCTGGTGGATATTTTCTACGACCGCAAACGCGCGCTGTTCATCGCGTCCGATCAACCGATCGAAGCGGCGCTCGCGGGCCTCGCGGGCGCGCACGATCTGTCGAGAACGCTGAGCCGGCTCGCGGAGATGCAGTCGCGCGCGTATCGGAACACGCTCGAAGATGCCGCCGCCGGCGTCGGGCGAACCGCCCTCGCGCCTTGATTCGCGCGTAGGCTGGAAACGCGGGCGGGTCGGCTGCGCGCATTCTGCAAATCTTGCAACGTGACGGCAAATCCTGCGCGAGAAGGCCGCCCACTCGGCCGACGCTCATGCCTATTCATCAGGTGAAACGACGAAAGCGGCTCGTCCGACAGGCAGGCGGGAATGGGCCCTGCTACCGGCGCAGCGGACTCATTCTTCTGCGGATTACCCTCAGCCTCGTTCGTCGCCATGATCAGAACCGCTTCTGTCGTTGCCGCGCTTTGCGCGGCCTGCCTCACGTCGGCCTGTGTACATATCGGGCCTTCCCGTCTCAAAGCCGACCAGGTCGATTACGCCCGCGCGTTGGGCGACGCCAAGAAACGCGAGATTCTCGCCGCCGTGGTCGGCCTGCGTTACGGCGATGCGCCGGCCTTCCTGAGCGTCAGTAGCATCATCGCCGCCTACACGTTCGACGCCACCGGCGGCGCCACCGCCAACGCCGGTTCGGGCAGCCAGCCGAGCTACGCGCTCGCCACCGGCAGCGTGTCCTATTCGAATCACCCGACCTTCACCTTCACACCGACGACCGGCGACGCATTCGCGTCCGCGTATATCCGGCCGCTCGCGCCATCGCTGGTATTACCGCTAGCCGAAGGCGGCATCCCGATCGATCTGTTGCTACGTATCACCGCGCAATCGGTGGGCGGTCTGCAGAACGGCAACGCGCTCGGCGGAGAAAACAGCGCGGGCGCGCCGGGTTTCTTCGAATTGCTGCAGGCGCTGCGCCGTCTGCAACTCGCAGGCGAACTGAATGTCGAGTCGCGCCAGGCCGACGGCAAGAGCGGCCAGATGGGCGTGTATCTGGTGATGGGCGCGGCCACCAGCGGCGAGTCGCCGCAAACCGGCGCGGATCTCGCGCGGGTGCGCCGACTGCTGCATCTGTCTTCGGCGACGCGCACGTATGAGATCGTCTATGGGCCGTCGTCGTCGAAAAAGGGCGACACTATTCCGATGGTGACGCGCTCGGTGCTCGGCATTCTGAGCGATCTCGGCGCACAGGTGCAGGTGCCAGTCGCCCGTATCGACGATGGGTCGACCAAGCCGACCGTGGGTCTGATCGGCGGCGAGACGCGGCCGACGATCATCGTCCATTCGGGCAAGACGCCGCCCGACGATGTGTACGTGATGATTTCTTATGGCCCGTCCGCGTATTGGGTGGACCGCAACGACTTCGATTCGAAATACGCGTTCACCGTCGTGCAGAATCTGATGGCGCTGGCGGAAGCGGATACGAGCAGCAAGGCGCCGGTGGTGACGATTCCGGCGAATTGATCGGGGCGTTTGTTGAAACCGAGGCTGGCGGTGTGACGTAAAAAACCGGCGGGTTTTATGAACTGTGAACTGACACCGCCGGTTTTATACTACGCATCATGCAGTTCAAAGCGAACCGAACTCATGCGATAAGAAGCGCCTAACTCCGCTTGCCCTGCACTCTCGCAATCTGCTGCTTCGCCGCCTCGTACACATGCTCCGGCGTAAAGCCGAACTTCTTCTTCAGTTCGGCGAGCGGCGCGGACGCGCCGAACGTGTGCATCACCACCTGCGCGCCGTGCCGTCCCACATAGCGATCCCAACCCAGCGACGCCGCCTGCTCCACCGCCACACGTGCAACCACGTCATCCGGCAGCACCGATTCCTGATACGCCTCGTCCTGACGCTCGAACACATCCCACGACGGCATCGACACCACGCGCGCCGCAATGCCTTCGCCCTTGAGCTTTTCGTAGACGTCGACGCACACCGACAATTCACTGCCGGTCGCCATCAGGATCACCTGCGGCTTCTGCCCGTCGGGCGCGTCGGCAAGCACATAGGCGCCCTTCTGCACGCCCTTTGCCGACGCATAACGGCTGCGGTCGAGCGTCGGCAACGCCTGGCGCGAGACGACGATGCACGACGGCCGCCGCGGATGCGAGAGCGCCACCCGCCACGCTTCGGCCACCTCGTTCGCGTCGCCGGGGCGCAGCACGGTCAGCCCCGGCACGCCACGCAGCGACGCCAGTTGCTCGATCGGCTGATGGGTCGGACCATCTTCGCCGACGCCGATCGAATCGTGCGTGAAGACGTAGATCGCCGGCACTTCCATGATCGCCGACAGACGGATCGGCGGCTTCATGTAGTCGCTGAAAATCAGGAAGGTCGAACCGAACGGCCGCAGATTCGACAACGCGAGGCCGTTGACCGCCGCGCCCATGGCATGTTCGCGAATGCCGAAGTGCAGATTGCAGCCGCCGTAGTTATCGGCTTCGAAGCTGCCCGCGCCTTCGAATTTCAGATTGGTCTTGGTGGACGGCGACAGATCCGCCGCACCGCCGATCATCCACGGCACGCGCGCGGCGATGGCGTTGAGCACCTTGCCTGACGAATCGCGCGACGCGACGCCCTTCGGGTCCGCGTCGAACGTGGGAATATCGCTGTCCCAGCCGGTGGGCAATTCGTGCGCTTCGATCAACGCGAGTTCGCGCGCCAGTTCCGGATACTGCTTGTGATAGACATCGTGCTTCGCGAGCCATTCGGCGCGCGCCGCCTTGCCGCGCGCGCCGATGCCTTGCGCGAAACGTTCGTGCACGCCGTCCGGCACGTAGAAGAATTTGTCTTCGGGCCAGCCATACGCTTTCTTGGTCAAAGCAACTTCTTCGACGCCGAGCGCTTCGCCGTGTGCCGCCGAGGTGTCCTGCTTATGCGGCGAACCCCAGCCGATAATACTGTGCACCACGATCAGCGTCGGCCGGTCCGTGATGCTTTTCGCCTCGACGAACGCGGCTTCGAGCGCGGCGGCGTCGTTCGCGTCGTTTACGTGCAGCGTGTGCCAGTTGTAGCCGCGAAAGCGGCTTTCCACATCGTCGCTGTACGCGAGGTCGGTGTGGCCTTCGATCGTCACGCGGTTGCTGTCGTAGATCCAGATCAGATTCGACAGTTTCAGATGGCCCGCGAGCGACGCCGCTTCGTGAGAGATGCCTTCCATCATGTCGCCGTCGCCGCACAACGCGTACACGCGGTAGTCGAATAGCGGCGCGTCCGGCCGGTTGAAGCGGCTCTCGTACCAGCGCGCGGCCATCGCCATGCCCACGCTATTGCCGAGCCCCTGGCCGAGCGGTCCCGTGGTCGTTTCCACGCCGGTGGTCATGCGGTATTCGGGATGGCCCGGCGTCTTGCTGCCGAGTTGGCGGAAATGTTCGATGTCGTCGAGCGACACGGCAGGTCCGCCGGTCACGTTACCGTCGTCGTCCACGGCCTTCACGTTGGCCAGATGCAGCAGCGAATACAGCAGCATCGACGCATGCCCGACCGACAGCACGAAGCGGTCGCGATTCGGCCACAGCGGTTCGTCCGGATCGTAACGCAGATGGTTTTGCCACAGATGGTAAGCAACCGGCGCCAGCGCCATCGGCGTGCCGGGGTGACCGGAATTGGCCTTTTGCACGGCGTCCATGGCCAGTGTGCGAATCGTGTTGATGCACAACTGGTCGAGGGCGGGATCGTTTTGCATGGGGACACTCCTTGTTCGGCGGTGGAGAACATGGCCGGCATGCCGCGCCTCATTCAGCGATTCGGCGAGCGCGGCCGGTGGTGGTGTTCGGGGGGTAACGCAGGCAAACCGCACAGGCTCACCGATGATGCGCCGATGCGCGCGATTCTGCACGCTAGTTGCCAGGCCAACGCGACAATCCGCGCCGTACGGACGATGGATCTTTCAGGACGCTTGCGGTATCGGCTTCGACGCAGGGCCAAACCGCCGCGCACGTCGCGTCGCATCGCTCCGTTTCAGGCCGCGTGCAGCCATAACTCGACCAGCGGGCCGAGCTTGCCGTCGATCGGATCCATCGGCGGAAACGGCAGTGCGTTCATCGCGGCCATGTCTTGCGGTGTGAGCGCTTCGCGACGAATGTCCCACTGCTGCCCTTGCGGATAACCGCCCACCACCTGAAAATGCCGCGCGAACGATTGCAGGCAATGGCCCGTGCCGGCCGGCAGCAGCAACGCATCGCCCGCGGACACGGTCACCACCCGGCCGCCCGGACCGCCGACGATCACCTGCGCGGAACCCTCCGCGATGCCGAGCACCTCATGCGCGCTCGCATGGAAATGGTGATAGTCGAAAATGCCGTCGCGCCATTGCGGCGGCCATTCGTTGCGCTCGAACAGCATCTCGAACGCGGCGGCGAGGTCGCCGCTATCGGGCAAAAGTGCCCGGCGATAAATCACCACCGGTAGTTTGCGGTTGTTCGGCACCCAGTCATGCGGCTCCAGCATGAAGGCTTCGTACTCGGTCTGCGCCGCGTCGAAACCGTGCTTCGAATCGTTGAACATGGTTCGCTCCTGTGCGTGCTGCGAGTCAAGCGGCGGCGGTGTGCGTTGCCTTTTGCGGAGTTGCCGTGTTGTGGCGCCGCTTATTCCTTGCGCTGCGACTCGCGGCCGCCGCCGCCCGGAGGCTCGCCGTGCTCGCCGGTGCCCAGCGGGACTTCGGCGGTCTGCGCGGGACGCTCCGACGAACGCGGTGGATTGGTGGCCTTGTCGACGCCGGTCTGCTCGACGGGTTCGATGCCGAGTGGACTCGGTTCGACGTAATGCGTGCCGCTCGGTTTGTTGCGCTGTTTCGTTTCCGGCGAGATGTGCCATACGTTGGTGGTGGTGCGGAATTCGCCGTGCTGGGGGGCGCTGTTGTCGCTTCCGCCGCTATCGTTGTGTTGCGCGTCGCTCTGCTCCATGTCGCTCTCCTTGACTGGCCTGTCGGCTATTTGATCGGTGCAGCAACAATCGGTCCCTGTCTGTGAAACGCGCCGGATGGCTTCGCGCGACGCTTGCGCCGACTTGATAGACGTGGGCGTTGCGGCGCTGAACGTGGAGGTCACGGCCGTTGTTTGTAAAAAGGAGAACGTCCTGACGATCGCGACGATTCGCGTGTCCGGCGTGTTTGGTGTCACTGCTCCGGGGCCGCGCGGTCCGCAGCCACGATCTCGCGTCCGTAATCGATCGCGGCGCGGCGCGCTTCGTCCGCGGTCGCGTAAGGCCCGATCTCGGGCGCGCCGTCGAATGGAAACAGAAGTTTTCTGTCCGCTTTTCTGACTACCTTCAGCCCACCTACGTAACGGCCGTCGCCTGTTCCGTGATAGCTCGCGTAAATCTCGAAGTCATCGTCAGCAACGTCGGCCTTATGTCGCGCCATGTGTCTTTTCCCTTATCCCTGCACTCGTGGTACGTCATATTTCGTGTCATCGTGTGGCGCTTATAGCGCTGCCGCAGCCGCACGCTTAACCGACGTCGAGCAAGCCACGTACCACGCGACGCCCGGCCCCGTCCACCGGGCTCCACGCGCGACTCCGTGTGCAACTCCGCGTAGAACTCATCAGCCAAACGCGAAAAAGGGCATGCCGGATAAACCCGGCATGCCCTTTTCTAACGTTCTAACGCCGCACGCGTCGATCAACCGTGCGCGGCGTTCAACGCGGACTCAACTCACCGCAGCTTCGCCACATCCTTCTCCGTCACCTGCACCGCCGCCGGATTCCCAAACTGCGCCGTCAGATAATTGGCAAGCGCGGCAACCTGCGCATCATTCAACTCCGTGGCAAACGCCGGCATCCCGACATCATTACCCTCGGTTTTGCGCTGCACGCCATGCAGAATCACCTGCACCAGGTTCCCCGGATTCGATGCCCCCACCGTGGTGTTATGCAGTAGCGGCGGGTAGTACCCATCCGGCGTGCCCTTGCCTTGCGCCTGATGGCAGGTCGCGCAATTGCCGAGATACAAGCGCGCGGGATCGAGCGTACCGTCGCTCAGCGCCACACCCCGCAACCGCGTCACGTCCGTGGCCGGCTGCCCCCACGTGCCGCGCGCTTGCCGGCTGCCGTCGCTTACAGCAGGCACCGTGCGCACGTAAGTAGCAATAGCGCCGATATCAGCCTCCGTCATCTTCGAGAAGCTGTGCTCCACCGCTTCGCCCATCGGCCCGGCCGCTTGCGCGAGACCCGGCACGCTGCCCGTCCGCAGATACTGCACGAGCTGCGCGTGGGTCCATCCACCAATCCCGCTGTTGGTCGCCGACGTGATGTTGTAGCCGTCCCAGCCCGCCAGCACCGAGCCGCCGAGAAAATCGCCGCCGGTTTCGTCGAGCGCTTTTTCCTGCATCGCGACGCCGCGCGGCGTATGGCATGTGCTGCAATGGGCCAGGCCTTGCACGAGGTACGCACCGCGATTCCATTCGACGCTCTGACTCGACTTCGCCTGATACGGACCGCTCGTCAGAAACAGCCAGTTCCATGCGCTCAGCGGCCAGCGCATGTTGAGCGGCCACGGAATGTCGCTCGCGCGCGTGGCCTGATTCACCGGTGCGACGCCGTAACGGAAATAGGCATAGAGCGCCTTCACGTCGTCGTCGCTGACCTTCGCGTAGGACACGTACGGCATGGCTGGATACAGATTGTGGCCGTCCTTCGAGACACCTTTGCGCAACGCGCGATCGAAGTCGTCGAGCGACCATGTGCCGAGCCCCGTTTGCGGGTCTGGCGTGATGTTGCTCGAGTAGATCGTGCCGAGCATCGGTACTTTCAGCGGCAAGCCGCCGGCAAACGGCATGCCCTTTACCGTGCTATGACACGCCATGCAATCGCCGGCTGTCGCGAGGTATTCGCCGCGTTTGATCAACGCGGTGTCGTTGCCGTTCACCGACGCATCCGCTTGCGCCAACGCAGGCAGAGTCAAGGCACCGGCCAGCAGCCAGAAAAAGGTCTTCTTCAGCACGTTCAAACTTCCTTCTTCAACTGGTCGGCCATGCGCAGCGCCAGCGCCGCGATGGTCAGCGTCACGTTGACGGTGCCCACGGTGGGCATCGTCGCGCTGCTCGAGATAAACAGGTTCGGGTGATCGAAGGTGCGGCAATGCTTGTCGACCACCGAATCGCGCGGATCGCTGCCCATGATGGTCGCGCCCGTGATGTGATTGTTCGGCGCGAATTCGTCCTGATACTCGATCTCGGTACCGCCCAGCACTTTCGCCGCGTTGGCGTAGACCTCGCGGGTATGCACGGCGCCGCGCTTCACGTAATCGTCGATGCGATACGTAATCTCCGGACGCGCAATACCGATCGCGTCGGTCTCCGTCCTGCTCGGCACGATGCGGTTTTCCGGTGCGGGCAGGATTTCGTGGAAGCAATCGAATTCGACGAAGCGCGCCGCGCGGTCGCGAATCTGCGCGTCCAGCTCGGCCGGTTTGATCAGCTTGCCCTGTTTGAAAATCTTCTGCGTTTCCTGATCGATACGCGACAGGTTCGACAGGTGGATCTTCTTCGCGGCTTCGGTCGCGCGGAACGCGCCATCGCGGAAACCGATCAGCGAAGTCATTTCCTGCGGTCCCCGGCCCGGCCACAGTTTTTCGTCGGCGTAGAAGGTCACACCGGTGCCGGGGTGGTCCATCAGATTGCGGCCCACCATGTCGGAGCTATTGCCCACGCCGTTCGGAAAATCGTGGCTGGTGGACATCAGCATGATCTTGGGCGTTTCAATGCCGTTCGCGGCTAGCACGAAGTACTTGCCTTCCACGCGATGCTCGTTGCCCTGCGGGTCTTTATACAAAGCCGCGACGATGCGCTTGTCGGCCCCCACCTCGAGTTTGTAGACGACCGCATTGTCGATCAGCCTGGCACCGGCCTGCTCCGCTTTCTCGACGTGCACGATACCGTTGTACATCGCCCCGATCGGACAGATCGGCATGCAATTGTTGTTGCCGCAACAGGTCGGGCGGCCGTCGTACGGACGGCTGTTGCGCGCCACCGGCTCGGTTACCACGTGATAGCGCGAATCGAACGCGTTGAGCTTGCCCTTGATGGTCTGCTCGTTGTACGACAGCGGCAGCGGCGCCATCGGGTACGGCTGGCTGCGCGGCGAACCGAGTTCCTCGTCCGCCGGGCCCCACACGCCGAGTTCCTCTTCGGCCCGCTGATAGTACGGCTCCAGTTCCGCGTATTCCATCGGCCAGTCGCGGCCCACGCCGTACACGGTCTTCATGTGGAAATCGTTCGGCATGAAGCGCCACGCGGACGCCGCCCAATGCCACGTCGTGCCGCCCACCGCGCGAATGTACTGCGAGTTGAATTTGTGCTCGCCCTTCAGGATCAGATAATTGTTCGGCGGACCGTATTCCGGATGCGGCGCCCATTGACTCGACGGATACGGCGCCGAGTTATCCGACTTGTCGAACTGGTTGCGAAAGCGTTCGACGATCTCCCAGCGCGGCATGCGCGGCCCCGCTTCGAGCAGGATCACGGACTTGCCGGCCAGCGCCATCTGATGCGCGACGATCCCGCCCGCGACACCCGAACCGACCACCACGATATCGGCCTGCTGGGTCTTGGGTTGCGTTTGATTTTGTGAATCGGCCATGCTCAGGCTTGCCTTTCGATCGGTTTGGTAGCCCAGAAACCGGGCTTATTAGGGCAATACGAACGGATGATCAGCGTGTCGGAGACCACGTCGTACATCAGCGCCTGTTCGTACGTGACGACGGTCGTATCGACGGTGCCGAGGTACCACGCTTCGAGAATCTTCAGCGCCAGCGCCTGCTGCGATGTGTCGGCGGAACCGTTGGCAAGCGCGCCGGCCAGCTTCGGCAATTGCCGCGCGAAATCGGCCGACGACTTCTGCAACGCGGCCAGCAGACGCGCGCCGACGTCGCGATTCAGCGCGGTTCGGGCGGTCAGCGATTGCGACAGGCTCATGAAGGCGTCGATGGGCGCGGCGGAGGTGTCGTCGGCGAGCGCCTTGAGCGCGAGCGAGCCGGTCAGGCCCGCAGCGGTTAACGCGAGCGCGCCCTGGAGCCAGCGGCGCCGCGTCATGCTCGACGCTTCACCGCTCGCGGCGAAGGCTGTCCCGTCGCGGGACTCACCGTGCGTATCGTGTGGAGTCAATTGTTGTATTCCTTGTGAGGCGTTTTTTTCAATGCTTGTTGCGGGTGACGCGGATGACGCGGATGACGCGGGTGCTGCGGGTGCCGCCGTGTACAAACGCCGTTCGCTCACAGCACGTTCCATGCCGCTTATCGCGCAGCGTCAAAATTGATGCAGCATGCCGACATAAGCGCCGGTCTGGGATTCGCCGACCAGCGGACTCGTGTTGCTGGCCGAGTCGCGCGGCGACGCTTCGAGCGAGAAGTTCGAGTTGCCGCCGTTGCGCACGTAACCCACCGTGCCATACAGGAAGGTGCGTTTCGTCAGGTTGTAGGTGGTGCCGAGCAGGTACATCATCGCGTGGCCGGACGGGTCGTGGGCGGCGTCGCCGCTGCCGTCGCCGACCTTCACGTAGTAGCCGCCCGCCGTCACCGCCCAGCGCGGCTGGAAGTTGTAGGTCGCACCCAGCCAGTAGTGATCCGCGCTGTCGGCCACGCCGGCCGGCGAGTCGGGCGCCGAGTAATGCGTATAGGCGCCCTGGATCTTCACCGCATCGAAATGCACGTTGGCGCCCACGAAATATTCGCGCGACGCCTGGAAGATATTGCTGAAGCGGCCGTTGCCGTCGCGCAGTTCGTCGTAGATGCCGCGCACGTCGAACAGCGTCGAGTGATAGGTCAGCATGATGCCGTCGGAGCGGCCGAACTCGCCGTTCGCACCGCTGTTGAACGCGCCCGGCTGATTGCCGAACGAGTATTGCCCCTGCACGTCGAAACCCCAGAACACCGGGCTGTGATACTCGACGTTGTTGCTGGTCTGCTGCCAGTTGCGACCACGCACCAGGGAGGCCGACGAAAACGCCTGCTGCACGAACGGATCGAATTCCCACACGCCGTCGCTATCGATAAACAGATTGCGGCCCGCCTGCAGCGTGCCCCACTCTTCGCTCTTCAAGCCGACGAACGCGCGCCGCGACCAGAGGCGTCCGCCGCTGGTGGTGCCGTTCATCACCTGCAGGCCGGTTTCGAGGTTGAAGATCGCATTCAGGCCGCCGCCCAGATCTTCATTGCCCTTGAGGCCGAGCATACTGGTGCCCCAATCGCCGCCCTCGGCGCTCCAGCGGCTCGAACTCCCGCCTGCGGCATTGTCGATGTGATTCAGGTATTCCAGTCCCGCATCGAGGCGGCCATATAACGACACGCTGGTTTGACCATAAGCCAGCGGACTGGCCGCGACCGCGAGGGTCGCCATTAATTTTGCAGGTAGTCTCATTGTTTTGCCGTGAGTTGTTTTGTATCGCGAGGGAGGGCAAAGCCAAATGCGGATGAATCGAAACTACTCGGTGCAGCGCCGGCCGCGCTCATGCAGCGACTGCCGGGAACGCCGGTTTAAAGCGGGGTTCGAAAACGACGATGGATCGAACGATTGAAAGATGTTGCAAAACTACATCTCGCGCGGTCGAACTATAGGGGATACGCGGCCGATAGCCTATCCGTTTGACGCAATAAACTTTTGCGGACAGCGGACTCGACATTAAATGGCCACTCAAAAGGGCGATCGAAAGCTGCTCAAGATAAGATAGGTGCTCAAGACGTCCGCGCCAAATAGAAACGTATTAACCGTTATCGATCCTTTATCTCTCGCCATGAATGCGCCCGAACTGACCGAAGACGAACACCTTGGCCTTTACCAACGCGCAACGGAGAACGGCGCCGAATGGTGGCGCGTCAGCGTCGCCGACCGCCCCGAAAACTACCGGCTCGAACACGGCACGGACAACGGCGAGCGCACCGGCGCGGTCGATATCGATCTGGTGGTCGACGCGGAAAATCTGCGCGCCAAGCTGAAGAAGTGGCGCCGCGAAGGCTTCGCGATCGATATCGACAACGCCGACACCGAGCAGGACACAGCCGAACGAATCGCCTTCATGCCCGCCTTGCAACGCGCCGCCGCGCTCACGGCGGCGGCGAAACAGCGGCACGCGGAAGGCGTGAACGGGAGCGTGCGGATCGGTCATGTCGACGTTCCTTGCGGCCTCGATAGCCCGCTGGTGCCGCGCGTCAATTCCGCGTATCTGTTTTCCGAGCGCTTCAGCGATATCGTCGAGGATATTGTCGAGAACCGCCGCGTCATGCTGATCGGCCACACGGGCGCCGGCAAAACGAGCCTGATCGAACAGGTCGCGGCGCGCTCGCGGCACGGCGTGTTGCGTTCGAACATGAACGGGCAGACCACGGTCGGCGATTTCGTCGGCTTCTGGACCGTCAAGGGCGGCGAGACCTTGTGGGTCGACGGCGTGCTGCCCACCGCAATGCGCGAAGGCCTGTGGTTGATCGTCGACGAAATCGACTTCGCCGAACCGTCCATTCTCGCCGCGCTCACCGCCGTGCTCGAACCGCACGGCCGCCTCGTGCTGAAGGAGAAAGGCAACGAGATCGTGGCGCCCCATCCGGCGTTCCGGCTGTTCGCCACCGCGAACGCGGTCGGCGCGATGAGCCAGTTCCGCCATCTGTATCAGGGCGCCAATCTGATGAACGAGGCGTTTCTCGATCGCTGGCGCGTGTACATGCTCGACTATCTGTCGCCCGCCGAAGAAGCCGACGTGCTGATCCGCACCCTCGCCCCACACATGACGCGCACGCTTGCCACCACGCTCGCCGCGATTGCCGCCGACTGCCGGGCGGCATTCGCGCGCGAGGACCTGTCGAGCGCATTCTCGACGCGGCGTCTGCTCGACTGGGCCCAACTGATGCTGCGCACCGGCGACCCCGAACGCGCGGCGGGACCGGCCATCTACGCCAAGGTCAGTCCGGAAGACGCCGCGTTGATTCGCGGCATCATTCGCCATCACATCGCGCCGGCCGCCTGAACGTGGGCACGATGCACGCTACGCACGACACTCGTGGCTTCACCTTCGAATCCACGCTCAGCAAGGTGGCCCGTGTACTGACGGGGCAATACGGCGTGACGGTCGCGTTCAGTCCGGACGGGCCGCGCGTGGAACCTGGGCGGATCGTGATTCCCGATTACGAGCTGAACGGCGGCATCGAACGCGATGTGCTGATCGGCTATCTGGATCTGCTGGTGGCGCGCGCCAAGCACGCGTCGCTCGCGGAACTCGACGCGCTGCCGGCCGGTATCGAAGCGAAACTCGCGCAGGTGATCGACGACCGTCGCGTGTGCGGTGAATTGCTCGACGAGTATCCGGGCGCGCGCTGGTTCATCGGCAAACTGCGCGTGCATGCTGCCGAACGTGTGCGGCAGCGCTGGCCCAAACTGCATTGGCGCGACCGGCTGGCCTGGTTGGTGGAGCGTACGTTGTGGGACGAATCGCCGACGCGAACCGAAGCGGTCCATTCGCTGCTCGCCGCCTTGCATGCCTCGCAGGACCTGCTGCACGAAGCACGCGGCAGCCGCTCGACCGCGCAGAGCATCGCAACGGCGCGAGCGTTGCTGGCCCGCGTGCGCGCGTTGTCGGCGGGCGACGTGAACAGCATGGTGTTCACCGCCGACCCGGTCGAAGACATCGACACGGAAACGGCCGCGAGTTCGGCCGCGCCGCTCGACGACGAAGACGACACGGTACTGCCCGATCACGACAGCGCGAATTCGCCGCCGTCGGATCGCAGCGGCGGCGCTCAGGCGGAAAACGCGGTCGGCATGGGCCAATCGCCCGGCGACGCGCAGCAGCCTTCGGCGGATAGTGAAGGCGAAGCCGGCGCCGCCGTAGCCAACACGGTGCGCGCACAACTGTCCTTGCCGCTCGCCACCGAATTCGACGAGATCGCCGACCTCACCGGCCAGGGCGATAGCGCGGCATGGCGTGAACTACGCGCGCAAGCCCGGGCGGACACCGCGCCGCTGAAGGAAAAACTCGAACGTGCGCTGAGCGCCGACGAACGCACGCGCTGGCGCCGCGAGCAGGAGCGCGGCGAGATCGACCGTACCGCGCTCGCGAAACTCGCCACCTCGCCGGGGTATCGCACGCCGTTTCGCACGCAGCGGGCGCACAAGGGGCGCGACGTGGCGGTCACGTTGCTGATCGACCGCAGCGGCTCGATGGCCGGACGCAAGATCGAACTCGCGCGCCAATGCGCGACGGCGTTGTGCGATGCGCTGACGCAGTTGTCGTTCGATTGCGAGGTGCTGGGCTACTGCTCGGTGGAATCGGAGCCGATGCGTCAGCTTTATCAGCGGCAGCGCGCGGCGGGTGCGGACTTGCGGCGCTATAACCGCTTCGTCGAGCGGCTCGACCTGAAAGTCTACAAACGCTTCGGCGCGACGGATCTGAGCGGCATTGCGCGGATCGACTGCGGACACGAGAACCCGGACGGCGAAGCGCTCGCGTGGGCGGCGACGCGGCTGGCGGATCATCAGGCCGGCCGGCGCATTCTGATGGTGTTCTCCGACGGTTATCCGTCCACCGGCGACGGCGACCCGCAAGTGCTACGCAGCGATCTGCGCGAACGCGTGGCGGCGATCGGCCAGCGCGGCATCGAACTGGTGGGGATCGGTGTGCTGACCGACGCCGTGGAGGATTTCTATCCGCACAACGTGGTGGTGAGCCGTCTTGCGGAATTACCGTCGACGGTGTTTTCCGTGCTGAGCACGATGCTGCTGAAACGCTAACGCAACTCAGCCGTTCAAAACGCGTTCAGCGGAATCTTCAGATAGCGCACGCCGTTTGCCTCCGGCTCCGGCAGCGCGCCCGCGCGAATATTGATCTGGATGGCCGGCAAAATCAGCGTCGGCATGCCGAGCGTGCGGTCGCGCGCGTTGCGCATCGCGACGAACGCCGCCTCGCTCATACCGTCGCGCAAATGAATATTGTCGCGCCGCTGTTCGGCCACCGTGGTTTGCCAGCGCGGCTCGCGCGTGGGCGGCGGATAGTCGTGGCACATGCACAGCCGCGTCTCCGGCGGCAGCGCCAGCAACGCGCGCGCGGACTCGTAGAGCGTGCCCGCATCGCCGCCCGGAAAATCGCAGCGCGCCGACCCCAGGTCGGGCATGAACAGCGTATCGCCGACAAATACCGCATCACCGATCCGGTAGGCCATGTCCGCGGGCGTATGACCCGGCACATGCAGCGCCTCGCCACGCAATTCGCCGATGCTGAAGATCTCGCCCGGCGCGAACAGATGATCGAACTGGCGGCCGTCCGCGCGCAACTCGTCGGCCAGATTGAAGATGCGTTTGAACGCGCCCTGCACGACGCAAATATCCCTGCCGATAGCAATCTTGCCGCCCAGCCGGTCCTTCAGATACGGCGCCGCCGAAACGTGATCGGCATGTGCGTGCGTTTCCAGCAACCATTCGACCTGCAAGCCATGAGCTTCGACAAAGTCCGCGACGCGTTCCGCCGACGCCGTCGACGTATGCCCGGACTTCGGATCGTAGTCGAGCACCGGGTCGATCACCGCGCAGGCCGAGCCTTCGGCGGCGAACACGACATACGTGAACGTGCCGGTCGTGGCGTCGTAGAAGGCTTCGATCAACGGGCTCATGCTCTGCTCCATGCGACTCATCCTGCTGGGTTCACGCCAGTTGCGGCTTGAACGGATAGTGCTCGATCGTGCCGCCGCGCGCCACTACCGCCGTGCTTTCGGGTATCTCCTCCCAGCCGCCCGGCAGACCCGCGAGCGGTTCGGACCGCACGAGAAACGCGAAGTCGCCGGCCGCCGTGATGCGCGAGTCGTCCGGCTACAACTCGTGCAGATAATGAAACGACGTGCGGCGAAAGAGCGGCCGCGACGCCCCCTCTTTCGAATAGCGCACCGCGACGGTCTGCTCGCCGTCGGATCGGATTCTCTCCGGCTTGATCCACGTGATCTACTTGACCACCGGCTGCAACGTCGCGATCGGAATCAGGAATTCGGAGAAGCCGGTCAACATGATCTGCACGCCAATACACAACAGCAGAAACGACGAGACGCGCATGGCGACCTTGGTGCCTTCCACGCCGAGGTAACGGGCGAAAATCACCGCACGGCTATAAACCAGATAGACGGTGAGCGCCACCAGCAGCGAGATAACCACCGACGCGATACTCGACAGCACGAACTCGGACAGCTTGTGCGTGCGGTTCGCGGTCAGCGCAATGGCCGTGGCGATCGAGCCCGGCCCGGTAGTCAGCGGAATGGTGAACGGGAAGAACGCCTTCGACATGGCGTTGTCCGCGTCGACACGTTTTACCGCCGGTTGCTCGGCCGGCTGGGTGTCGGGCGCGTTGAGCATCTGCCAGCCGCCGACCGCGACCGCGAGGCCGCCGCCAATGCGCAGCGCCTGCATTGAAATGCCGAAGAAATGCAGAATCGGGGTGCCGATAAAGAACGCCACCAGCAGCACGCAGATCACGTTGATCGCAATCTTGCGGGCGAGCGCGGTGCGCTCCTCGGTGGTCAACGACGCAGTCCGGTCAAGGAAGACGAATGCAATGCCGATCGGGTTGATGATGCTGATCAGCCCGGTGAAGCCAAACAGAATGTCCGAGATCAGACTTTCGACCATATGCGTTTTCCGTGATGAACGACTGCTCGCGTCGCGTGACCGGGATCATATCGCGGCGCGCCAGCCAGCACCGCAAAAAGTGCGCGGCCGGCACCTTGCCACAGCCCCGCCGCACTCGACGCCGCGCATTGCAGCGCAGCAAGCAGCGCGCGAAACAGCGCAAAAAGGATGCGCACGCAACTTGCGGAAAGCCTACACTTTTTTGACTTACTTTACGTACCCGAAGCATCAGGCATACAGTCTCCAGCGAAGCCGCACTTTCAACGAGACATACTTACCGGTTCGAGGAGTTGCCCCCATGTTGCTTCGTGTACTCGCCGCGCTGCCGTTCGTCGGCATTCTGCTCGGCGTTCCTTTTGTGAATCGCGTCGAGCCGCTGATGCTCGGTATGCCGTTCGTGCTGGCCTGGATCGTCATGTGGGTCGTGCTCAGTGCGGTCATCATGGCAGTCGTCTATCGTCTGGATCCGTCCAACCGTCAACTCGCCGCCGAAGGCGAGGAGGTCCGCCCATGAGCGCCCTGCTGATCATTGCGGCGATTACGCTGTTCGCGCTGTACCTCGGCATACGCGCGCGGCGCGGCCACGACATGAGCCTGGAACAATGGACGGTGGGCGGCCGCAGCTTCGGCACCGCGTTCGTGTTCCTGCTGATGGCGGGCGAGATCTACACCACCTTCACCTTCCTCGGCGGCAGCGGTTTCGCCTATGGCAAGGGCGCACCGGTCTACTACATTCTCGCGTACGGCACGCTCGCGTACATCATCTCCTACTGGATGCTGCCGCCCATCTGGCGTTATGCGCGAGACCAGCGGCTGGTGTCGCAACCGCACTTCTTCGCGCGCAAATACGACAGCCCGGCGCTCGGCACACTGGTCGCGCTGGTGGGTGTCGCCGCGCTGATTCCGTACCTCGTGCTGCAACTCAAGGGGCTCGGCATTATCGTCGCGACTGCGTCGTATGGCGCGATTTCGTCGACCACGGCGATCTGGATCGGCGCCGCCGTCGTGACCGCTTACGTGATCGTCTCCGGCGTGCGCGGCTCGGCATGGAATTCGGTGGTGAAGGACACGCTGATCCTCGCGATCGTGGTGTTCCTCGGCATCTATCTGCCGATTCACTACTACGGCGGTTTCAGCGACATGTTCCACGCGATCGACGCCGCCCGCCCCGGCTTCCTGACGTTCCCGGCCAAGGGCTCGAGCGTGACCTGGTTCCAGTCGACGGTGCTGCTGACCGCGCTGGGCTTCTTCATGTGGCCGCACTCCTTCGGCTCGATCTTCACCGCGAGGGACGAACGCATTTTCCGCCGCAACGCGATGGTGCTGCCGCTGTACCAGCTGATCCTGCTGTTCGTGTTCTTCGTCGGCTTCGCCGCGACCCTGAAAGTGCCGGGCCTCAAGGGCGGCGATATCGACCTGTCGCTGTTCCGTCTGTCGCTGCAGACTTTCGACCCGTGGTTTGTCGGCGTGATCGGCGGGGCCGGGATTCTGACCGCGCTGGTGCCGGGCTCGATGATTCTGACCTCGGCCTCCACGCTGCTCGCCAACGACGTCTACCGCGGCATGGTGAACCGCAACGCGTCGGACGCCACGGTGACCAATCTGGCGCGACTGCTCGTGCCGGTCGTGGCGCTCGTGGCGGTCGGCTTCACGCTGCATGGCGGCGAAACGATCGTGGCCCTGCTGTTGATGGGCTACAGCTTCGTGACGCAGTTGTTCCCGGCGGTGATCTGCAGCCTGCGGCCGCATAACCGCGCGACCAAACAAGGCGCGTTCTGCGGGATTCTCGCCGGCGTGGCGGTGGTCGCGATCACGACCACGATGCACCTGAGCGTGGGCCAGTTGATGCCGTTCCTGCCCGACATGCTGAAGGACGTCAACATCGGCTTCGTGGCGCTCGCGGTGAACATCATCGTGTTTGCGTTGGTCAGTGCGGTGACGCAGTCGCATCCGGTCGAACAGACGCACGCGCCGGTGCATTAAAAGCTTGCTTTCGAGCAGGCGTTGAAGGGGCTGTCGCCGTCGGCGACAGCCCCTTTCCGTTTACACGGCGGCTACGCGGGTCGCCGGAAAAACGGCTGCGCGCAGAATGTCAAATCTACATAAGAATGAAAAAACCGCCGGCGTTCCGGCGCGAACGTCACGGCGCAATACAGCGGCCCGCACTGCAACACAAACCCGCGGCCACAGCGCGAATCTCCCGCCCACCTCGGGCACACCCCTTGCTCAGCAGACTCATCGCCGAATCCCAACGCACTGTGCAAGTGCAAAAAAAACTGTGTCCCTGGGGGCCATCTTGTCGCTCAACGTTCTTCTCGTCGCTTCCGAAGCCCTGCCGCTCGCCAAATCCGGCGGCCTCGGCGACATGGTCAGTGCCTACGCCGCCGCGCTACGCGATGCCGGCGTCGATGTCTCGATTCTGATGCCGGCTTACCCCGACGCGCTCGAGCGCGCCCTCGACGTCACGCCCGTCGCGCGCATGACCGGCCTGCCCGGCGGCGACGCCCGGCTGCTGCGCGCGCGGATGCCCGACACCGGCGTCACGGTGCTGCTGCTGCAAATGGACCACCTGTTCGCCCGCGAAGGTCTGTACCGCGATCCGCACGGGCGCGACTATCTCGACAACCTGACGCGCTTCGCGTCGCTCGCCGCGGCGGCGACCCGGATCGCCCGCGGCGTGCGCAATCTGAAGCGCCCCGACATCGTGCACACGCACGATTGGCATGCGGGCCTCACGCCGCTTTATATGCGGCTGGCGGGTGTCGCCGCGAAAAGCGTCTTCACGATTCATAACCTGGCCTTCCAGGGCAACCATCCGCTCGCGATGGGCGGCTGGATCGGCGTGCCGTCCGAGTTGCTGGCGCCCGCGCTATCCGACGAACGCAGCATCGAGTTCTATGGCTCACTGAGCATGATGAAAGCGGGGATTGTCCACGCCGACCGCGTCAACACCGTCAGCCGCCGCTATGCGCGCGAGATTCTGACGCCCCGCTTCGGCCACGGCATGGAAGGCGTGTTGCAGGCACAGGCCGGCAAACTGTCGGGCATCGTCAACGGCATCGATACGGTGGCGTGGAATCCGGCGACCGATCCGCAGATCGCCCGTCCCTATTCCGTCGACGACACCGCCGGCAAGCAGGCCTGCAAGCGCGAATTGCAACAGGCGTTCGGGCTGACGCGCGATCCGTTCGCACCGTTGGTCGCGATCGGCAGCCGGCTGACCGAACAGAAGCTCGCCGATGTCGTGGTACGCGCGTTGCCGATACTGCTCGAACGGCATCCCCGTCTGCAGTTCGCGATTCTCGGTCAGGGCGAGCCCCTGCTCGAACTGGCGCTGCAGCAACTCGCGGCGGCATGGCCCGGGCGGGTGGGCGTGCAGATCGGCTACGACGAACGGCGCGCGCATATGCTGCACGCGGGCGCGGACATGCTGCTGCACGGCAGCCGCTTCGAGCCCTGCGGACTCACCCAGCTTTACGCCATGCGCTACGGCACGATTCCGGTGGCGTCGCGTGTGGGTGGACTGGCGGACACGATCGTCGATTACCTGCCGCTCGAAGCGCCCGATCCGCGTGAGCCGCGCGACGTGCGACTCATGCACGGCGAAGACAGCGCGACCGGTTTCCTGTTCGACGGGGAACAGGTGGACGACGTCGTGCATGCGCTCGGACGGGCCTTGGCCGCGTTCGTGCAGCCGGCGTCGTGGCATGCGCTGCAGCGCAACGCGATGAGCCGCGATTTCGGCTGGGAAAGCTCCACCGCGAACTATCTCGCGCTGTATGCGGAAATGGTCGATGCACGCCCCGCGTTGCGCGAGTCGCGCGTTCGCAAGACACCGGTTCGGGCTCGCGCAGCGGGCTCCGCGGCTGGGACACGCCAGGCCGCTCGTGCGGACGAGGGGTTCAACACCGCCGTCGGGGAGATGGCGCGTAGTGCGTGATCGGCGCGCCGAATAACCCCACGCGGCCACGGTTGAACCACCCGACTCCGCGTCGCGCACGTTAAGCTCGCGGGCACACTCGTCATCATGGAGTTGCCGATGCCGTCACCCGTGCTCCGCGTCGCTCGTCCTACCAACCAGCTCCAGCCGGTCGTCGACTTCTATACGCGTGGACTCGGCTTCGACGTGCTGGCACGCTTCGACGATCACGAGGGTTTCGACGGCGTCGTCGTCGGACGGCGCGACGCTCCGTGGCATCTTGAATTCACGCATCAGCACGGTGTCATCGTGGAACGGGCGCCGACTCACGAACATCTTCTCGCGCTCTATCTGCCCGAGCTCGACGAATGGCGCGCCGCGCTCGAACGGCTTCGGGCATTCGGCGCGACGCCGTGTCAAGCCGCCAACCCCTACTGGGATCGTCAGGGCAAAACGTTCGAGGATCCGGATGGCTATCGAATCGTGCTGCAGCATGCCGCGTGGCGTTGAAACCCACGTCACGCCCGACTCCGACACGCCCATACATCCGTTCCGGCGAGCACCCGCGTTACCACGCCGCCGCAGCGATAAACGACGCTAGACTACGGCCGGGTCCAGCCACAACAATCGCACAACTATCCGGAGCGCACCGATGCCTTACGTTCTCTACTATTCGCCCGGCGCGGCCAGCATGGCGGTACATTGGATGCTGATCGAACTGGGCGTCGCATTCGAAGCCCGTCTCGTCGATATCAATATCGGCCAGCAGCACGAGCCGGACTATCTGCGGCTCAACCCCACGGGCCGTGTGCCGACGCTGGTGGTCGACGGGGTGCCGCGTCACGAGTCGGCCGCGCTGCTGATGCTGCTCGCCGAACGCCATCCCGACGCCGGCTTCGCGCCCGCTGCCGGTTCCGCGGAGCGCGCCGAGTGGTTCGAAACGATGATCTTTCTCGCCAACACGGTGCTGCCCGCCATGCGCGACTGGTTCTACGCGGATGTCGACAGTGAAGCGGCCGGCGGCGCCGAGGCGGTGCGCGCACTCGCGGCGCAGCGGCTCTCGCAGGCCTGGGACAGGCTCGACGCGCAATTGGCCGGCAAGCCGGGCTACCTGATCGGCGACAAGCTCGGCACAGTGGATTTTCTGGCCCTCATGCTGATGCGCTGGACCCGCAATCAGCCGCGACCCGCGACCGGTTGGCCGCATCTCGCCAGCTATATCCAGAGGTTGCGCGCGCTACCGTCGTTCATCGAACTGAATGCGCGCGAAGGGCTCACCGAGTGGCTTAACCCGAACGATTGACCGGTGCGGCGGGCCCGACTTCAGCTCTGCCGCCTGCCGACCAGGCCGAGCCCGCCGCGCGACAACCCGCTCAGGTCGTCGACCGCCAGCGCCGCCGCGTACAACTGCGCCACCGGCACCCACACCGCCGGGTACCTGTCGCGCGCCACTATGTGTTCACCGTGTTCAACGGCCAGGTGCGGTAAGATCCGTCGCCATCGAAATCCATTCAACGGAATCAACAGTTTGAGCATGACCATCCCGTCACCTTGCGTCGATGTCTGCAGACTCGACGGCGCGACCGGCTTCTGCATCGGATGCCTGCGCACACGCGACGAAATTCGCGGGTGGAAAACCATGACCGACGACCTGCGCCTGCAGGTCATTGCCCAAAAAAACCACCGGGAAGTCACGGCGCAAGCGCAGATTCACGGCCCCCGCGCGGCGGCGCACAGGTCCTGAGCGGCAGCGCTCATGCGGGCGGGACGGCGAACGCGAAACTGTTCTTGCCGGTGCGCTTGACGTGGTACATCGCTTCGTCGGCGGCGGCGACCAGCCGCTGATAATCGTCGACGAGATCGGGAAAGCTCGCAATGCCGACACTGGCGCTGACCGAACCGATGCCCATCTGCGTGTCGGTCTCGATCACGCATGCAATCAGGCGCTGGGCGATCTCGCCCAATTCGGCGGCCTTCGAAAATTCCCGCACCAGCACCGCGAACTCGTCGCCGCCAATCCGCGCGACGACATCGCCTTTGCGCACCGAGACACGAAAGCGCCGCGACACGGCAATCAGAAAATCATCGCCGACGCGGTGACCGAGCGAGTCGTTGATCTGCTTGAAACCGTCGAGGTCCACGTACAGCACCGCGATCTTGTACGGCGGCGAAACCGCAGGGTCGCTTCCACGTACAAGCGCATGCCAGTTTTCCGCAGCCTCTTCGAGCGTGGCGAACAGCTTGCGGCGGTTCGGCAACCCGGTCATCGGATCGTGCAAGGCCGCCTGCTCGAACTCCTGTGATTGCCCGACCAGTTGACGGTTACGTTTGGCGTAAAGACCCAGTGCGGCCAGCAGCAGGCAAAACAGCAACGCGGCCAACGCGATCAGCAGGTTCGCGACATGCGCGATGCGCAGCCGCACGTCGGCGCTGTCCACGTCGTGTTGAGCACGCCAGAACGTCGACACCGTGGCGAGCCATGTGTCGACGCCGCCGAGCGGCGCATCGGCCGCGAGCGCCCCGGGCGGCATGCGTGGCGCGGGGATCGGGCTGGCATTGACGAGCGCCGCGAGCGAATCGAGGCGCTGAGCCAGCTCGGCGCGCGCGAGCCTGACACCCTGCGCCGCATGCCGGCTATCGCCCGGCGCCTGCTGCCACACGCCGACCACGGCGCGCGCGCCCTCCGCGCGTTGCACCGCGTCGAGCACGAGGCCCGCGTAGTCCTGTTTCACCTGATCGGAAAAGATCGTCCTGATCTGCAACGCCAGATACAGCAGGCCGATCAGCAGACACAGCAGCGAGACGGCAGCCAGCATGGCCGGCGCCGGCGCAAAGCGGGTCGCGAAAGCGCGTTTCGCTCGGCCGCGCCAGGTGCGCTGACGCTCACGGGTGGGAGTAGATGTCTTGTTGACTTGCGTTGCCATGCTGCCGGTAGCTCACACGGTGGAAAAACTGCCCCATGCGGGCGAACAGGCTTTTGGGTCGGGTGTTCGCGGCGTGGCGCTCGGAGGGGGATGCGGCGCGGGCGTCGGCGGACCGTGGGTCTTTGGCGGGCCTGGCGGCGGCGAGTTGCAGGGTGGGCGGAGCCGTCGCGACGGTTGCACGGCGACCCGCTGCCGATGACGACGACAACGGCGACGCGCCCGGCGCAACGTCCGTCGCGCCGGCGAGTTGCGGATCTGACGTGGCGGGTCGTGCCACTTCGCCGGACCACGATGCGAGGCGGCCACCCTGCTCCGCCTGTGCCTCGCTGGACGTTCCGCCCGCCGTGGGTACGACGGTGGTCGGGTTCGGTGCCGAGGGCGCTGCAGCGGCGGCATTTGCCGCGTTTTGTGTCGCAGAGTTTGCCCTGCCTGCGTTCGCCGTGAGCGTGCCGGCCGCACTGCCTCCCGCCACCGGCGCACTCGCGCCGAGCGCCTGGCGCGCGCCTGCGATCGCTTCGGCGTAGGCCTGCTGATCGTGATTGAACCAGACGCCATACGCGACCGTCCCCAACACGCCGAGGGCCAACGCGCCGGCGGTGGCGACGCCCATCGCCAGCCGGCCGAAGCGTGGCGGCGCGACGGCCGGCGCCGGCCGGCCATACGCCTTGCCGGCGGGAGCGGGTTCGTCGAGCGGAGAAACGGGGAGATTGGGCAAGTCGGTATCGTGGTACATCGCAATACGCTCCGTCATCCTGATGTCTGACGTTTAAGCAGACGGGGGTTTCGCGCGACCTTGCCGAGCCGACGCAGGGTCGTTCGAAGAATTTACCCCGCTTATCGGATAGCGACAACACGGCAATGCTGCGCTTTAAACGCCATCGTTGCGAGAGCTGTCGGCGTCGGGCCGGCTGGTAAAACCTGCCAGGGCTACCCGTCGCCGGACGCGCCACCGGGTAACCGCCCGGCGCGCTTGTGCCCGCCGGAACAAGGCCCGGCCGGGCGAACGGCTCTCGACTGCGTTCGATGGCACTCATAGACGCAACAACCAGGCCTGCACCGCAGCGGTGCCGTGCCGAACCGTAAAATTTCGCGGGCAGTGCTTGAAACACAGTGGTGCAAGACAACCCGCGAAAGCATACCGAACAGACCCGACCCGCGACCTCATTCAACCGTGATGGTCTCCTTCATGGTCGGATGAATCCCGCAGAAAACCTTGTACACGCCCGGCTTATCGAATTTGAACTGATACGTGTCGTTCTGATCGAGCGCGGCGGAACGGAACAAGCCCGCGTCGTTCACCACAGTGTGCGGCTCGCCGTCGAGGTTCTTCCACGTCACCGTCGAACCGGCTTTAACGGTCATCGCCATCGGCGAGAACATGAAATTCTTGATGACGACGGCGCCCGGTGTCTGCGCGCGCGCAACCGACGAACCGGCGGCCACCGCGAACAGGCTCGCGCCCAGCAACAGCACACGCGACACGCGACGAAGGGTAAGGATTTGCATGGTCGAACTCCTGAATGTGAAAAGCGCGCTGGATCAGACCAGCGTCGTATCGTCGAGCGTTGCCTTGAGCGGATGGTGCGCGATCTTGATGCTGGTCACGCCGAGCATGCGGGGCAGTTGATCGCTCGGCACCGTCAGCGGGCCGGGACCGGGGCCGTTGCCGGCGGTCGGCTGCGGATACGCCGTTGAGCGCGCCGTGTGGAACGTGATGTTGCCCTCCACCTTCGAGACGATCTGATGAATGTGCCCGTTGAGCACCGTCACCGAGCCGAAGCGCTTCAGGTAGCTCATGGCCTGACCCGCGTCGCCGGTGCCCCAGCCCCACGGTTCGTAGATGGTCCACATCGGCATGTGTGCGAACACCACGATCGGCGTGCTCGACGAGCGGCCTTTCAGATCGTTGTCGAGCCACGCGAGCTGGTCGTCGCCGAGACCGCCCAGGCCGTTCGGCTTGAAATGCATCACGTTGACGAGCGCGACGAAATGCACGCCCTGATGATCGAAGCTGTAATAGCCCTTGTTGTCCGAAGCCTGACCGAAACGGCTGAAGTATTCGGTGCCGGCGCCGTCGGTCACGTCGTGCTCGCCGGGCACCGTGTGTAACTCGGTGATGTTCAGGCCGGACAAGAGCTGCGCCGCCAGATCGAATTCCGCCGGCCGCGACAGGTGCGTGATATCGCCCGTATGGATCGTCAGCGCCGGTTTCACCGGCATCGCGTTGACGAAGTCGATGGTCTGCTTCAGCGTGCCCGCCACGTCCGGGTTGGCCTCCTTGTTGAAGCCGATATGCGAGTCGCTGATCTGCAGAAAGAGCGGCACGCCGGATTTCGCGGCGGACGTTCCGGCGTCGGCGGCGAGCGCCAGTTCCATGGGCGTGAGAATCCCGCCCGCCAGCACGAACACGGTGCCCACGCTGCCGAATGCCAGGCATTTGAGCGCGTTGCGACGTGACGCGTCGAACGGTTGATGTGACGACATGGTGACCACCTCAGGGTAAAGACTCGCGAACGGACCGCCGGATCATCCGGCGGGTGTCGCGACTCGGTTCGTCACGCATGACCGGCGAGGTGTCGGTTTTATTCCAACTTGTTGAGTGCGCGCCGTCCGGCGAGGTCGGCGAAGTGCATTTTCTTCTTTGACCCCATACCTTCGAAGCATGCCTACCAGCTTATAAAGTCTTTTTCCTCTGGCTGCCGAACCTCTAAATTGCATTCAAGCCAACGATTTGACGCCGCTCACGAGACACCCAAAGTGACGACGAACAACTCGCCCCATACCGAAAACACATACTGCTAAAAAAATGAACGCTCCTTCCGAATTGAAACTGCTGTCGCCGGCCAACGTCGGGCCGATGTCGTTGTCCCATCGCGTGGTCCTCGCCCCGATGACGCGCCTGCGCGCCGGGCCGGACGACAGCCCCAGCGCGATGATGGTCGAGTACTACCGGCAGCGCGCCTCCGGGGGCGGACTGATGATCACCGAAAGCGCGCATCCGTCGTACGACAGCCGCGGCTATCTCGGCGCACCCGGCATCTACACCGACGAGCACGTCGAGGCGTGGCGCCAGATCACCGACGCGGTCCACGCGCGCGGCGCGCGCATCGTCATGCAGATCGCCCACGACGGCCGGCAATCCCACGTCGACCTGAGCTGGGGCAATGCGCCGGTGGCGCCTTCGGTGGTGCCTTACGACACGACCGTGTTCACGCAGAACGGCTGGGTGCCGAACTCGCCGCACCGCGCGCTCGAAACCGACGAAATTCCCGCGCTGATCCGCTCGTTCCGCGACGCCGCGGCGCGTGCGAAAGACGCCGGTTTCGACGGTGTCGAATTGCACAACGCCAACGGTTACCTCGCCGATACGTTCCTGCAGGACGGCACCAACCAACGTACCGATGCCTACGGCGGCACGCTCGAGAAGCGCGCGCGCTTTTCGCTGGAAGCCGTCGAGGCATTCGCTTCGGTGTGGGGCGCCGATCGCGTCGGCGTGCGGGTGTCGCCGAGCGGCCAGTGGGGCGCCATTTCGGACAGCGATCCCGAAGCGACTTTCGGTTACTTCGCGCAACGGCTGAACGAGTACGGCCTTGCGTACCTGCACGTGATCGAACCGCGCGTGATGGGCACGGAAACGCTGGTCGAAGCACAGACGCCGGTTGCGTCCGCGTTCCTGCGCCGGTTTTTCAGCGGACCGATCATCGCCGCGGGTGGTTTCGATCGCGACGGCGCCGAGCAGATTCTGCAAAGCGGTGACGCCGATCTGGTGGCGTTCGGCCGGTGGTTTTCGTCGAACCCGGATTTGCCCGAGCGCTTCCGGCTCGGACAGCCGCTGACTCCGTACGTGCGCGAAGCGTTCTGGGGTGGCGACGAGCGTGGCTATCTCGACTTTTCCACTTACGCGGAAGGCGTCGCGGCTTAACGCGCGCGTTCGGCATCTTCAACATCGTTCAAAGGAACCTGTCATGACAACCGAAACATTGACGCTGTACCACGGTGTATCGTCGCCGAATTCGCGCCGCGTGCGCGTCTTTCTCGCCGAGAAAGGCCTCACGATCCCGCTCGTCGCGGTCGACCTCGGCAAGGGCGAGCAACACGGCGACGCCTATCGCGCGATCAATCCACGGCGGGTCGTGCCGACGCTGGTGCTCGCGGACGGCACGTCGATCGGCGAGGTGCCGGTGATTCAGCGCTACCTCGAAGATATCTATCCGGACGCGCCGCTTCTCGGCACGACTGCAAAACACAAGGCGTTGATCGCGATGTGGGACCGGCGTGTGGAACAGGAAGGTTTCGCGTCGGTGATGGAAGCGATCCGCAATCTCGCGGCCGGTTTAAAGGGTCGCGCGATTGCCGGGCCGCACGATTACGCGCAGATTCCCGAACTGGTCGAACGTAGCCGGCAGCGCACGATTAATTTCCTGGCGGATCTGGACGAGCGTCTGCAACAGACGGCGTTCGTAGCGGGCGACCGTTTCTCGGTAGCCGACATTACCGCGCTGGTCACGATCGATTTCGCGGCGAAGGCGATCGACCTGCCCGTGCCGACGGCATTGCAGTCGGTCAAGCGCTGGTATGAGAGCGTATCGACGCGAGCGAGTGCCGTCGCATGATGGATCGCCGCGCGTGAAGCGTCGCCTTGTTCGAGGCGAGGTGGAAAATCAGACTGGAGCAGTGGCCCCCATCGCTGCGTTGCTGCAGCGATGCGATGCGGGCCACCCTGCTACTCACTCCTGCCGCTTACTGTGCCTGCGGCTTCGGGCGGAACTTGCCCTGGTAGCGGATCGCCGGACGTTGCGCTTGCGTGTCCGGCGCCGTCATCAGCATCTGACGCGCGAGCGGTGCGGCCGCCGGACTGAGCGAGCCGATGCTGGTGGCGCGCGACGGATCGGCCAGACCGTTCTTCACCAGCAGCTTCGCCTCGAGTTGCAGACTCGTCAGCAGCACGGGATCCTTTAACGCGTTACCTTGCGCGAGCAACTGACTCCACGCGACGTTGCTGTAGTTGGTCACGTAGTAGTCGAGACCGCTCGGATCGGCGAGCACCGCGGAACAGCCGTTCAGACGCACTTGGGTTTGCGTGTCCTTCAGCGCAAGCGTCTTGCGCGACGTGAGTCCGTCGCCGTAAGCGAGCGTCAACGGAATCGTCCACTGCGTGCCCGGATACTGGTTCTGATTCGGGAACGGCGACTGTTTCAGCGTGACGACCGTCTGGTTGGTCGTCAGATCGCACTGGGTATCCAGCGAGATCAA
This sequence comes from Paraburkholderia bryophila, assembly GCF_003269035.1. Lineage (GTDB taxonomy): Bacteria > Pseudomonadota > Gammaproteobacteria > Burkholderiales > Burkholderiaceae > Paraburkholderia > Paraburkholderia bryophila. Next base: position 66,780 of record NZ_QLTK01000024.1, read on the forward strand.
CGGCACACCCGTTTGCCGCACGAAGCTGTCGCCGATCGCACCCATCGGCTGGCCGCTCGCCTTGCTGAGCTCGTCCCACAAGCGCTTCGGCGTACCGTTGCCGAGCGAGTAATCGGCCAGATACGACTGCAGGCCCTTGCGCAACACGTCTTCGCCGAGATAGTTCTCCAGCATCTTCAGCACGTGGCCGCCCTTGTTGTACGTGAAGGCGCTCGCGCTCAGCACGAAGTCGTTCGAGGCCCAGCCGTTGAAGTTCGGTTGCACCGGGAACGCGGTCGACTTCAGGTCGGCGTTGATCACCGCGTACTTCTCCTTCACGTTGTCGACCCAGTTGAAGCGGTCCGGGAAGAAACGCACCTTGGTCTTGTTCTCGAAGAACGTCGCGAACGATTCGTTGAGCCACACGTCGTCCCACCAGTCGAGCGTGACCAGATCGCCGAACCACTGGTGCGCGGCTTCGTGCGTGAGCACCGTCACGCCGTAATCGGACATCGGCGTGCCGGGTGCCGGCAGAATGTCGTCCGCGAATTCCAGAATCGCACCCCAGTTCTCCATGCCGCCGAAGTTCAGGTCCTTCTGTTCCTTGAACGCGTCGTTCGCGGCGATCGTGTCGAACTTGGTGAGCGGCAACGGAATGCCGGTGTAGCGATAGTAGTAATCGAGCGCCTGTTTGGTCTGCTGCATGGCCGGTTTGGCCCAGTCACGCATGCCGGGCGGCGTGAAGATGCGCAGATGCAGACCCTTGCCGTCGGGCAGCGGGCTCGTGAAATCGTCTTCGAGAATATCGAACTGGCCGCCGCCGAAGAACAGCAGATACGACGGCATGGGCGGCGTTTTCTCGAACGACACCAGCTTGTAGCCGCTATCCACGTTCACCGCCGGTTTTTCGGCCGCGTTCGAGACGACGTTCCAGTTCTGCGGGACTTCGGCGCTCACCTCATACGTAGGCCGGAAAGCCGGTTCGTCCCAGCCGGGAAACCATTGCCGCGACAGATTCGACTCGCCTTGCGTGAGAATCGCGCCGCTGGTGGTGCCGTCGGTCGACTTCAGATCGACGCGGAACACGCCTTCGGCGGCGGAACAACCCGGATACGGATCGTTGCCGCAGCTGCCGCCCGTCTTTGCGACGGGGTCGTCGTAGGTCTTGAAGTTGATGATGCCGCTCCACTCCATATGCAGCGAGTAGTTGCCGGCGGCGATCTGACCGCTGACCGGGCGCAACTGATAGAAATCGCCGTCGTCCTGCGGCGTGGCGATCAATGGGATGTTGCCTGGCTGCAGCGTGATCGTGCCGTTGGTGAACTTGATCCGGTGGCCGGCGATCGTGATCGCGTTGACGGCTTTCTGCACCTTGATCTGCACGTCCGCGCGACCGTCGAACGACGACAGCGCCGGGTTCGGCCGGAACCACAGCTTGTAGTTGATCGGCGTGACGGTGTCCGGCAACTCGACCGGCGACACGCCCTTGTTGATCGATGTATCGGCAACGATCGGTGCGGGCGGCGGCCTTAACGCGGCTTCGGACGCGGCGACCGGAGGCTGCGCCGCTTTACTGCTCAACGAAGGCGAACCGTCGCTGCCGCCGCATCCCGCCAGAACCACGATTCCGGCAAGTGCGAGGCACTGTATCTGCAATCGGAAATTTATACGCATTTTTAATCCTCGACTGACAATATCGGCATAAAGAATGTGCGATGAGTACTTGAGCTGTGTTTCTCTGTTTTTTCAGCAAAAAAGGTCTCCCGCACTAGCACCGAATTGCTAGCGAGAATAAATGGACGTGTTGCGCCCTCAGCACTAACGGCTGATTTTTAAATGACGACTTCTGTTCAGAACGATACTTTCAGAATGACGGCTTGAACCGTTTTTTCTGGCTTTTCCTGGCTTTTACGCCATCGTCCACCTGACCCGGCACAGCGGCGCCTCACCTGCGTCTCCGGGCAGGTGCATCAAAGCGGGATCAGTTTTCGACGACAGTGCGTAGCCTAGTTTGGCAGACGTTCTCATGTCAACTTTCTTTCAAAATATTTCACGTACTGCCTATGACGTATGCAGATCGAATGGATCAGGTAATCGCGAGAGTTAATCCTCTAAACGACGGCATACGCTCCGTCACTACGGAAAATTTTATTTTTCTATTCGCAGAGAATGTGCTATTCCGAGCAACGACTTTCAATCGAGTCGAATGCCGCTTTAATTTGAACCTGTCGAACTGAACGAGCGCGATGCAAGTGACCATGCTGACGATCTCGTTTCGAAAGCTTTCATCCATGAAGGCCGCGCACCGTGCGTTCGCACCACACTGTGGCCCGCTTTCAATCGTGTCCCGACGATTTTCCGGCCGCCTGCCGCGACAAAACAAATAAATCCCACGGCGGCCTGCCATTTACCGCAAGCTGGATGCATCATCCAGCCGTGCGGCCGACCTGCAATTTATTTTCGACCCGCTGTCAGAATCTTGCGCCCGTCCCGACCAAGCACGACACCGACTTTTGTAGAGGGAATCACAGGGTGGACGATATCAACTTTGAATGCACGGCATGCGGTAAGTGCTGCCATGATTTGCGCCTGCCATTGACGCTGACCGAGGCGGCCGCGTGGCTCGCGCGAGGCGGCCAGATGGAGCTGCTGTGCGAGGCGATTCCATGGCCGGTCGAGCCCGAGGCCGGCAACGAACAGGCGGCCTACAAGAAGGCACGTTCGGCGGCCACGATGAGCGGCACCTTGCCCGTGCGCGTCTCCGTTTTGCTGGTTGCCGCGTTTGCCGGCGCCTGCCCGAACCTGGGCAGCGACATGCGCTGCGGCATCTACGAACAGCGGCCGCTGGTGTGCCGGATCTATCCGGCGGAAATCAATCCGTTCGTGGCGCTCGCGCCGGAAAGCAAGGCCTGTCCGCCGGAGGCGTGGCAGCACACGCCGCTGCAACGGCACGGTGTGCTGGTCGACGAGACGACCCGCGAACTGATCGGCGAGTCGCGCCGCGCCAGCGAACGCGAGGCCGCCTTGCGCGTGCAATTGTGTCTGGCATTGGGGCTGAATGAAGCGGCGCTCGCCAACGAAGGTTTCGTGATCTATGCCCCCGACAGCGACGCGCTACGCGCCGCGCTTCAGCAGGTTAGCGCGACATCCGCCGACGAGCCGCCGGCAGCCGCGCCGTGGAGCTTCGTCTCGAACCGCGCTGCGACCTTGGAAACCTTGCTGTCGGTCGGCGCGACCGGCCGCCTCAGCCAGCCCGCGACAGATGCGCACTTTCGCTATCACGGTTATTTCCCGGAGGAACCGGCGTGATCGTGGACGTGGAGCGCGTCCGCGTCGCGTGAGGAACGCTCCGGTGAAGAGTTCAGCGCGCCGTTCGCGCGTCTAACTCTTCACGCTGCGGGCCGCGTAGGCGGACCACATGGCAAGCCGCCCGACACTCAGCATCCGGGCAATCCGCTTCAAGGCGTGCCGCACGCGGCCACGCAAATGCGCCACGCGCATACGCCGCCAGAAACGGTCCGGCGCGAACTCGCCGAAGCGCGCTTCCTTTTCGAGCAGCGCCTTGCCGCCCGGCAAATGAACGAACGAGCAGCAGCGAAACCACCGCACGTCGCGATAGTTGTTGCCGGGCCAGTGGCGGCCCACGGCCTGGTACGCCCCGACCTCGATCAGCACCTGCCCTTCGTCGACCAGCGTATTGAGCGCCGCGGAGATGAACGCTTCGTCGCCGTGATGTTCGAGGCGCCCGCTTTCGCTGAGATAACGCGCGTAATAGACGCGCGCACGCGGCACCAGTCGACGCAGTGAAGCCGGCGTCGCGAGCAGAAACTCACCGCCGTACCAGCGCGGATTTTTCAGGCGCCGATCCGCGACGATCTCCAGATCCTCGACCACGCTCTCGCTGCCATACGCCGGAAAAACCTGATCCGAAATATCGAACGCACCGAGCCCCGCTTCCGCGCAACGTTCGACCAGACTCCGGTCGAGCGGCAGCAGCGCGACCATGTCGGCGTCGAGCAACAGCATCATCGAGTCTTCGGGCAAACTCGCGGCCACCTGGTCCATCAGGTCGAGCTTGAAATGCGCGGCGTAGAACGGCATGTTCTTCGGCAACTCGATGGTCGCGGCGAGCTTCGTCACGGCCGGGCGATGCTCAGGCGGCATACCGCCGAGCCGCTGCTCGACCAGCGCCGGCGCATTCGTCATGATGGTCAGTGCGGGCATGCCGACGCGCCGCAAGCTGTTATTCAGGCCGATCGCCTGGCTAACGTAAGACAGCGGATCGCGGTTCGTCGAATTCGGACCGGGCTTCGCATCATCATCCACATAAACCAGCGTGCAAGGAAAAAGGTTCACGTTGCTCCTCACCGTGCGTGAGAGACGGTTCGCTTTTTCCAGCGCTGCCGTAGTTGTTCGGAGGTTGAATCGGTGTGTGGCGACGGTGCCGCAGGCATCAGGTATGCACAATCGTTTCACGTCCCGGCATTGGCTTTCCGCCAAAAACCAGCGAGACATAACGCATTGGGAATCGATCGGCTTTCAGCGTCGCGGCTTTACGCAATAATTGCGGTTTGACGATTGAGCGCGTATGAACAACTTACTGATCAGCGCGACAGGCGGCGCGGCATGCGACGCACGCCACGTCGAATCGTCATTCATGTTGAGGTGAGTCGCGGCCGACTCACACGAAAGAAAACATCAGCCGCGCGCTTCGTTTTCCACGCCCTCGCGCATGCCGTGTGCGGCCAGCAAACGGTACAGCGTGGCGCGTGAAATGCTGAGTTCGCGCGCGGCGTCGCCGGGGCGTCCGCGGTGACGCAACAGCGCGAGTTCGATTGCCTGACGTTCCGCTGTTTCGCGTGCCTGAGCGAGCGTCACCGGCAGGATCGTCGCATAGCTCGACAGTTCGAGATCCTCGGCGCTGATCGTGCGCCCTTCCGACATCACGATGGCACGACGCACGCGGTTGATCAGTTCCCGCACGTTGCCGGGCCAGTCGTATTGATGCATGGCCGTGATCGCGTCCGGCGAGAAGCCGTACACCCGGCGGCTTGCGTCCTTGCGATAGCGGTCGAGCGTGGACAGCGCGAGCAGCTCGATATCCTTGCCGCGTGCGCGCAACGGCGGCTCGTCGATCCGCAAGACGCACAAACGGTGATACAGGTCGGAGCGAAACCGCCCGGCCTCGATTGCGGCGTCCATATCCACATGGGTCGCGCAGATAATGCGCACGTCGATCTCGATCGAACCCTGACCGCCCAAACGTTCTATGGTCCTTTCCTGCAGAAAGCGCAGCAGGTTCGCCTGGCTCTCGAACGGCAGATCGCCGATTTCATCGAGAAACAGCGTGCCCCCATTCGCCGTTTCGACGCGCCCAACCTTGCGCTGGTTCGCGCCCGTGAACGCGCCGCGCTCATAGCCGAACAACTCCGATTGCAGCAGATGCGGTGGAATCGCACCGCAGTTGATCGCGACGAACGGCGCCTTGCGGCGCGGCGAGCGCGCGTGGATTGCGGCAGCGGTCAACTCCTTGCCGGTGCCGGACTCGCCGGCGATGAAAACCGGCGCGTCGGTGGTGGCGACTTTGCGGATCGAGCGGAACAACTCGAGCATGGCGTCGCACGTGCCGATCATCTCGCCCTCGGCCTCGGCGGTGTCGATGAACGCCGGTTCACCGAGCGAGATCATGCCGCAGGCGTGGCCGACGGTGTCGACGATTCTTTCGTTGGCGGCCGGCAGCGTGATGTAGTCGAAGCAGTAGTCCCGCACCAGCCGGCGTGAGTTCGCGTCGTCGAGTTGCGTGGCCGCGGCCATCGCCACCCAGCCGATGGTCGGCAAAGCCAGGCAGGCCTCGAGCATGGCCACGTCGCGCGACTCGTAGACGCTCGAAAAATCGACGAGACCACCCGCCAGCGAGCCGTCCTGCATGACTTGCCGCACTTCCTGAACCGAGCCGATGACTTCGACGTTCCAGTCGCGTGCCTGGAAGCTCGCAAGCAGATCCGCCGAAGGATCCCGGCTGAAATAGATGACGCGCCGCGTAATGGCCTTCATTTTGTGCATTGTTTTTTGACTGTCCCGCACTGCCTGCGCTGGACTGTATCGAGCCCAGACCCTCGGCGTCATGCAATTGCCGTTGTGTGCCCCGGATACGGTGAGGACCGTCGATAATACGCGGTACGGCCCCGATTCAGACCAGGTCTGACGAAATTTAATAGTTGAGCGCGCATGCAGTTTTGCATTCGTTTGGTGGGCTTCCAGACAGATAGCCGCGCTTTTTTCTGCGGGCCGATCGAATCGCGTAACGCCCTCTATTCGACGCCGCGCCGCAAGGGTCTGAAAAACGTGCGGATTTCGTGGGCGAGTAAAGCGGGCTGTTCCATTGCCGCGAAATGGCCGCCGCCGGGCAGTTCGCTCCACTGCCGGACGTCGAAGGTTCGTTCGAGCCAGCGACGCGGCGGATGATTGATCTCTTTCGGAAAACTCGCGAAACCGACCGGCGGCACGACACGCTGGTCCGCGTCGAAGCGCATCGGTTGCAAGCGGTTCTCCCAGTACATCTGCATCGATGGGCCGATACATTGCGTGTACCAGTACAGCGAAATATCGGTGAGCAGGTCGTCCTTCGAAAACACCTGCTCGATCTCGCCGCCGCAATCGCTCCACGCACGGAATTTTTCGCCGATCCAGGCGGCGAGTCCCACCGGCGAATCGTTCAGCGACGCCGCCAGCGTGAGCGGTTTCGTACTGTGCAGGTTGGCGTAAGCGCCTTCGAGCGTGGCCCATTCGGTTTTCGAGCGCAGGTAGGTTTCCTCGGCGGGCGTGAGCGGCTGCCGGTCCGCGCCGATCGCGGGCGCATACGAGCCGGGCAGAAAATTGAGGTGAATCCCGTCGACCCGCTGCGGATGCCGCGCGGCCAGCGCGGTCGACACACCCGCGCCAAGATCGCCGCCCTGCGCGCCGAAGCGCTCATAGCCGAGCCCTTGCATCAACGACGCCCACAGGTCAGCCACCTGAAACGCCGAACAGCCCGGCTGAGCCGGCGCCGCTGAGAATGCGAAGCCGGGCAACGAGGGCGCGACGACGTCGAACGCATCCGCGGGATCGCCGCCGAACGCGGCCGGATTGCACAAGTGCTCGAGCAACGCGTGGAACTCGAAGAACGACCCGGGCCAGCCGTGTGTCACGACCAGCGGATACGGCGCCGGACCTTCGCCGCGCCGATGCACGAAGTGCACGCGTTGACCTTCGACATGGGCAAGGAATTGCGGCTGCGCATTCAGCTTGCGTTCCGCCGCGCGCCAGTCGAAACCGTCGGCCCAATACGCAGCCAGTTCGCGTAGCCACGCATTGTCGGCGCCTTGCTGCCATGCCGGCGACGGCGTGGCCGGCGCCCAGCGTGTCGCGCGAATCCGCCGGCGCAGATCGTCGATATCGGCGTCGGGAATGGCGATGTGAAACGCATCTATTCGCATGGAGAACGCATCCGTTGGAGGCTGGGACATTGCGTGCGATCACCTGCGCTCACCTTGCGCACGCGACGAACACGAAGCAGCGCCATGGTACACAATGGGCGCATTTTTCGTTGCCCCCTGTCCGTTCCGGAGACCGTCATGCTAGGAGCGCTCGCTGCCCTGCTCACGTTTCAGTGCCTTGGCGAAGGCATTTCATATCTGTTTCACGTGCCCGTACCGGGACCCGTGATCGGCATGCTGCTGCTATTCGGCTTCCTCATGCTGCGTCCGCAATCCGCCGACGCGATCGAGCCGACCGCGCTCGAATTGCTGCGTCATCTGTCCTTGCTGTTCGTGCCGGCCGGCGTCGGCATCATGGTGTCGGCCGGGCGGATTCGCGGCGACGCGGTCGCGGTGATCGCTTCCATTGCAATCAGCACGACGCTGGCGATCGCCGTGGCGGCGCTCGTCACGCGTGCGTTGATGCGCCGGCAACGCCGCGATCCGGTCGCGCCGGAGGCCGCATCGTGACCGCCATCCCCAAGCTCGGCGCGATCTGGGTCTACCTCGCCGCGAGCCCGCTGCTCGGGCTCACCATCACGTTGATCGCGTATCTGATTGCGCAGATGCTCTACACCAAAGCGCGCTTCAATCCGCTCGCCAACCCGGTTCTGATCGCGGTGGCGCTGCTGGTCGCGCTGCTCGAAATCACCCACACGCCGTACGCGACGTACTTCGAAGGTGCGCAGTTCGTGCACTTTCTGCTCGGCCCCGCGACGGTGGCGCTCGCACTCCCGCTCTACCGGCAGTGGCCCAAACTGCGCCGCTCGGCAGTGCCGCTGATCGGCGGCCTGGTCGCCGGATCGTTGACGGCGATCGTCTCGGCGGTGGGCGTGGCGGCGTTGTTCGGCGCGTCGCATCAAACGGTCGCCTCGCTCGCGCCCAAATCGGCCACCACGCCGATCGCCATGGCGGTGGCTGCGGAAATCGGTGGTATTCCGTCACTGACGGCGGTGCTCGTCATCTCGACCGGCGTGTTCGGCGCCGTGTTCGCGCGCGCGATTCTCAACGCGCTGCGGATCGTGGAACCGGAGGTGCGAGGCTTTGCGCTGGGGATCGCGTCGCATGGTATCGGCACGGCCCGGGCGTTCCAGGTCAGTGAGGAAATGGGCGCGTTCGCCGGTCTGGGCATGGGGCTCAACGGCATCTTCACCGCGTTCGTCGTGCCGGTACTGATGCCGCTGGCGGCACGGTGGTTGATGGGGTGATGGGCGCGGTTGGGGATCGTCGCGCCTGGAAAAGCGATAGCTTGCCGCTGTCGCCTCTCAGTGGGTGTTCGGCAAGCGCGATCTCAGGGACGCTGCGCGTTGACCAGACTCGGCGCGCCGCCCGGCCCCGCCGGGTCCGGATTACCGAATGCGGGCAGGCTGCCGTTACTACGCGCGCGAACAATCTCCTCGCGTACTTGCTCGCGTGTTTTCGGCCCATCCGATTTCAACACGGTCCCTCCCGGCGCAGTGGGTTGCAGCGACGTCGACTGAAGCGGCGCTTGCGCGGTCAGTTCGGCCTGGCGGTTAAACGGCGACGGCTGCTCGACGACCGCTGCTGGTGGCGTCTGCAGGATCGGCGGCGGCACGGCCGGCGCGCTGGACAGTCCCTGTCCCACCCTGACGGGCGGCGCAATGGGACGCGCGCGCGACGTCGTCACGGCGGACTCATCGAGCGGGCCGTTGCTGCCCGCCATGCGATCGCCTGAGGCACTCATCGCCTGGGCTTCCACTCCACGCCGTTTCGTCGCGTAGCCGGACGCACGGCTCGAATAATCGCGAGTCGCATAGCGGCGCTCTCGCGAACGATGCCCCTTCGGCGGCGAAGCTGGCGACGTGCGCGTCGCTTTCGGATCCTCCTGGGTCGCCGTCTGCGCCTGCTGCGTTGCTTGTGCGCGCGTCAGCACTTCGCGTTGCAGCGCGGCCACCTGACCATCGTGCTTATGCGTCGCCGCGACCGCGTCGAGTTGCGCCTGCGCGGCGGCGAGATCGTTGCGTTGCAAACTGCTGCGGGCGGCTTGCAGTCCGCCCGACAACGCGGCATCTGAACGACTGTTAGCCACCACCGGACCGGACGTGATCGCCCCGCTCATGATGTCGCCGCGCACGTGCCGGACCGACTCGCCGCCGTTGTCCACGCTGGGGTCATCGACCGAGAGCCAGTGCCGGCCTGCCGGTGAGACGTAAGCCGCAATCGCCACCACCCCGACCACGAGGCCGCTCAGAACGACTTTCCTGGGTTCGCCTTGCATTCCTTGTCCCCCTCCGATCGTGACCGCACGCCGCGCTCGCCGCAACGTGTCCGAACTCATCAGAAGGTTCGCGGCGACCGACAGATCGATGCCACCGCAACGACCACGAGTTCGGGGCCGATCCAGTCACCTACGAAAGTGTGATGGAACTGGATGCGAGGAAATCTCCGTTTCCGCGTTTGAAACGCGGAAACGTCGGAATGGGCCTGCCAGTTGTCCGAAAAGGCCTGCGGCAAAGGGGTTTTATTGCGAACCACGCTGGAGCCGCGAGGCAATCCACAGACCTGAAAACGGGCCGGCGGCCCGGGCATCCGGAACTACACGAGCGGCCCCTCCGCCTGCTTGCCGCGCATCGCGACCGCGATCGAACTGCCGACGATCAACGCGATGCCGAGCAGCGCCATCGCGCCGATCGTCTCGCCCCACACCACGTAGGCGAACAGCGCCGCCCAGACGATGCTGGTGTAGTTGTACGGCGCGAGCGCGCCCGCGTCGGCTTCGCGAAACGCCATCGTCATCAGCAGTTGCCCGGCCGTGGCGAATGCACCGAGCAGCGCCATCGTCGCGAGTGCTTCGAGCGACGGCGTGCGCCACGCCAGCAACAGCGAAGCGCCGGTGACGAGCGTTCCAATCACCGTGAAGTAGAGCACCGTGGTGCCCGAATCGTCGGTGGCGCGAATGCGCTTGATCTGAACGATCGACAACGCGCCGAACAGCGCGCTCGACATCAGCAGCACCGGTCCGAGCCAGCTCGAATGCGCACCGTCCGGGCGCACCACGAACAGCACGCCGATAAAACCGACCGCCGCCGCGAGCGCATCGCGCGGCTTGAGTTTTTCCTTCAGCAGCAACGGCGCCAGAACGATCACCAGCAAGGTTTCGGAATAAACGATCGCGACCGCTTCGCTGAGCGGCATGTACGGCAAACCGGCGAAGAACAGACCCGACGCGCCGAGCAAGGTCAGCGCGCGCAGCGTCTGACCGCGCACGTCCATGTGTCTGAGACGTTCGGCAAGCGGCTTGCCGCGCAGGCAGACCGCGACGGCGGGCACCAGCCCGAACAGCATGCGGAAGAACGTCACCTCGTTGGCCGGATAGGCGAGCGCCACGGATTTGGCCAGCGCGTCGACGAGCGCGAAACAGAACATCGAAACGAGGATCAGCGCAATGCTGCGCGGCGGTACAGCGGTCGTTCGAACGGCGGCGATGAGCGGCATGAGGGGTCCTGGACAGCGCGCAAGGCAACGGCGGCGGCTGCGCTTTGCGTGACGTTCGTGGAGTCTTCGCATGGCGCTCGGGAAGCGAGCGCCATCGGAAAACGGATTATGCCCGCTGTCCGGCAAGCCGATCGACCCCGGGGTCGACCTCGGGCCGAGCACCTACCCAATTCGCATTGCCCGGCCGCTTCAGCGGTCTCCAAACTTTCCACCGACGATTCCGGGTAAGTCCCGATACAGGTAAGTAAAAGTAATAATATTATTCATATCGATTTCCGCATCTCCAGGCCAAGACTATCGTTGAATGGCCTCGCACAGGTTTAATAATAATTATGACCATCTACTAAACGGGGCATCAGGAGATACAGGTGCGCAATTACCTCGTGCTTGCGGCGCTGGCTACGCTTGGCGCTTGCGGTGGCAATGACGGCTCGCCCGGTGCGGCCGCATCGGCGAACAGGCAGACCGTCGCGGTCGATCCATCGGCTTCGGCCTCTTCCGTGGCGGCCGCGGCATCGGCAGCCTCGGCGGCCGACCTGGCCAGCGTCGACAACGAATTCCGGGCCGCGAAGACGGTTCCGCTCGGCATGAAAACGACCACGCCGCCGCTCGTGATCGCCGATCCGACGCTTGGCCTCGCGCCCTACACACCGCCTGCGCCGCCCGCCCCGGTCTCCACCACCACGCTCTCGTTCGGCGATTTCACCAGCTACCTCGCGCCCGGCTCGACCCAGGGCTGGCAGCCCGGCGCCAACAGCTCGACGATCGCGATTCCCGCGCCGCCGAGCAACGGCACGGGCGCCGGCGACAAGACCGTCGCGCTCGCCAGCACCTACGCCACGGCCTCGTACGAAGCCGACCTGACGGTCAGCGCACCCGTCGGCAACGGGGCGGCCAACGCGGGCTTTCTCGTACGCACCACCAACCCCACGGCGGGCGGTCCCGACAGCCTGACCGGCTACTACATCGGCCTCGACACCGGCACGCATTCGGTCGTGGTGGGACGCGAGAACAACAACTGGACCAACTTCATCGCGTATCCGGTCAGCTCGGTGGTGGGCGGCAGCACGCACCACCTGAAGGTCACGACGAGCGGCACCGCGATCACCGTCGACCTCGACCAGCAACGCGTGATCAGCGTCAACGACGCCACCAATGCCCTGCCCGCCGTGTTCCAGTCGGGCAGCTTCGGGCTGCGACGCTTCGGCGTCGGCGCGAGCTTCAGCAACGTCACGATTCGCACGTATCCCACGGTGAGCTCGCCGAGCTACGATTTTTCCAAGGTGGTCGGTGCGGTCTACACGCCGTCGAACGCGGTGAACGCGATCGACTTCTGGGAGAACTACGACCCGGAGATCGTCAATCGTGAACTGACGTACGCGCAGACCTACGGCATGAACACCATTGCCGTGTATCTGCACTACCTGGTGTGGGCGAACGACCGCGTCGCGTTCCTGAGCAAGTTCGAGAACCTGCTGAAAATCGCCGCGCGTCACGGCATCAAGGTCTCGCCGATTTTCTACGACGACTGCTGGAATCCCACCCCGCAATACGGCCCGCAACCCGCGCCGGTCTGGGGCGTGCATAACAGCCAGTGGGTGCAGTCGCCGGGCACGCCGGTCGAACAGGCCTATTTCCAGCCGAGCGCGTCGAACGCCAGCGTCACGTATAAGGCGAGTCTGGCGAGCTACATCACCGACTTCGTCGCGCCGCATCGTAACGATCCCCGCATCATTTTCTGGGAGACGATGAACGAGCCCGGTTGCAGCGGTAACGGCGCGTTGCAGGAAACCCGCGCCGTGCTGATGAACGACGCCCGCATCGCGATCCTCAATGCCGGCGCCACCCAGCCGATCAATGCGCCGCAAGTGCAGGAGGACGAAGGCACGTACTTCTCGGACTTCTACGCGTTCCATCCGTACGGCAATCCGTACACGGGTCCGGTGAACGGCAGCTCAGTCAGCGCGCTGAATTCCGAAACCTTGCAGCGCGGTTTTCCGGGCACCACGGGGCAGACCATGCCGGGCATCGTCGCGAACTACGGCGGCAGCACCGGGTTTATCGTGTGGGAGTTGATGATCGGGCGCACCAATACGCGCTTCCACTGGGGGCAAGTGCCGAGCGCACCCGCTACGGTGGAACCGGCCATTCCGTTCCAGGGCACGATCTATCCGGACGGCCACCCGTGGCAGACTTCAGAAACGCAGGCGCTGACCGGCGGCTTCGACGTGAAACTGCCGGTGCTGCAGGTCGGCTATTACAACGATCCGACTTTCAAAAGCGCACCGGTGAAGACGTCGGTTACGCCGTTGATCGACTTCGATCTGAACACCGAGCGCGGCACCGATTCGCCTGACGCGTCCGCCGGCGTCAACGCAACCGGCTATGGCGTGCGTTGGACCGGTGCGATTCAGGCGGCGCAGGCGGGGCTCTACACGTTCTCGATCGACAGCGACAACATTGCACGGCTGTGGATCAACGGCGTGAAGATCATCGACAAAAAGAGCGCGTCGCAAGGCACGTTGAGCGGCAAGACCTGGCTCGCAGCCAAGCAACGCGCGTCGATCAAGGTCGAGTACGTGCATGGGACCGGGCCGGCCAGCATGCATCTGCTGTGGTCGAGTTCGGCGGCACGCAATCCGTCGGCCTTGCGGATCGTGCCGTCGGAGTCGCTCGTGACGGCGAATTGATCGGGTGGTGAGGGAGTCGTCCGGCAGTGCAACGCTGCCGGACGACTCGTCGGTCGATCTGCCGGCTGTGGCGGTTGATTTGCCTGGCGATTTGGGCTGGGCGCGGGTTGCAGGTCGCAGGTCGCGTCAAGTCGATAAAAGATCGATTATTATCGCCTTCCGATATTCTTGCCCGTGACATAAACATCGACCGCCGATACCGAGCACTCAACCGACGAAGCCTGGTTATTGGTGATGACGTCTATGACTTTTCCCGTTGCTCCGTAAAAAGTCATGTGATAAACCTGCCGATACAAATCTCGGCCAATTTTTTCAGATGCCATCAATTCGATTTTCGTGCGCTTCTCCTGGATATCGTCACCGGCAATCATTCCGCTGTTTTTTAGCGACATCAAAGCCATCGTCATTGGCCAATGTTCGCAATGCAATATTGCTGTTTTGGCCGATACAAAAAGCGGTGCGGCACACATGAACACAGCAATCAGGCGCTTCATTCGATTACCTCCAGAGCGCGATCTCCGCTGCCCCATATTCTATGTCGGGCGTGCAAGGAAACGACAATGCAGCCGTCCGATGCGTCGCCCGGGTGGTCCTGGCTATCCCCGTGAATCAGGAAACCACTGCGCCCGAACATAACGTTACCAATGCCCGGTGTCAATCGCAGCGAATATATGCCGGTCTGCGGATGGGTGAATGGCGCGCCGATCGTATAGCGGCCGCGCGGAATCGGTCCTTTACCATTGAAACCCTGAAACTCGGGATGGTTTTTCCATGCGGATTTCCCCGAATACCCGCTTTCAATGTACGCCTCGTTAAAACGGAGGTGGCCGGTGCTTTGCTGATATGTCCATGTCATTAAATACCGCACCTAACAATTAATTAGATTGCCGGCACATTACAACACGATGACATCATGCGCAACCGTTTCGAGATAGCGACAGCAACTCCTTTATTTTTCTCTTATATTCTCCTGCATCAACCCAAGAAAAAACTCATTCTTATTAATTATTCATAGGATAAAGATTGTTTTCAGGCCTTTGGACTTACTTTCGTCCGCAAAATTCTTATGTGCATGTCGTCGACCTGCCGCAGCAGGCATCGCACCGACAAGAACCGACCCGCATTTCCAACGCCCCAGAATACTGTATAAAAACACAGTACAATAGGCGGCAGCAAACACCCGCGCGCTTGCGCGCCCTCGCTACCGTCGTTGGAATGATGTCCGCCCAGCAAGCCCTCTTCGCCGCCGAACCCGTCGCTCTCGTTCACGACCGGGAAGGCGGCATCCGCTACCTGCCCGACTCGATCCCGCCGGCCATCGCCCAGCGCTGGTTCGACGAGGCACAGCGCAATGTCGGCTGGCTCAGCCAGCAACGCATGATGTACGAACGCGAGGTGGCCGTTCCGCGCCTGCTCACCACTTTCGCCCGCGAATCGGCCGGCTTGCCCGCGCCGCTCGGCGAGGCGTTCGAAGCGGTGCGCGCGCTGGTCGGTGCGCCGTTCAATCGCGTCGGCCTCAATCTGTACCGCGACGGCGGCGACAGCGTCGCGCCGCACAGCGACAAGACGGACAAACTCATACCGGGCCAACCTATTGCGATCGTCTCGCTCGGCGCGAGCCGCCGCATGTCGATCCGGTCCAAAACAGGTCCAGGCCGGACCATTCATGTCGAACTCGAACCCGGCAGTTGTCTGGTGATGAGCTACGCGTCGCAATTCACGCACGAGCATGGCATCCCCAAACTGGCGGAGGCGGTCGGCCCGCACATCAGTCTCGCGTTCCGGTGTTTCGCGCCTTAGAGTAGCCCGACCTTGCCCGTCGCCAGGTCGTAAATGCCGCCCACTACCTTGACCTTGCCGCGTCGCACGTACTGGCCGATCAGCGGCTTCGACACCATCAGCCGACTCGTGTTCAGCTTCACGTTCTCGATCGTGGCGCGCGCAAGCAGATCGTCATCGTGAGCTGAACCGGCCAATCGCACCGCCGGCTTGAGCGAGCGCACCAGGTCTGGCAAATGACCCGGCAACAGGGTGCCCTTCTGAATCACCTTGACGGTCGCGGCAATCGCCCCGCAGTTCGTATGTCCGAGCACCATGATCAGCGGCACACCGAGAAACTCGACGCCGTATTCGAGACTCGCGAGCATATCGTCGTTGACGAAATTACCGGCCACGCGCACCACGAACAGATCGCCCGGGCCCTGATCGAAAGCAAGTTCCGGCGCGACCCGCGAATCGGCGCAACCCACAATGGCCGCAATCGGATACTGCGCCTCGACACGCGCCACCCGGCCTGCGGAAAAGTCCTTGTTTGAAGGGCTATTCGCCGCGTAGCGGGCGTTGCCTTGCATGATCCGGTCGAGCGCTTCCTGCGGTGGAATCGAATTCGGCGTGTGGCCGGCAATTGGTTCGGCCGCCATTGCGTCGTGCGGCGCCAACGCCGCGAACGTGATGGCGGAGGCACCGGCCAGCAGCCAGTCACGTCGTGTGGAAGAAATCGGATGACGCTCGCACATGGCCGCTCTCCTATGTGCCGGTGCGTGACGGTAGGAACTTACGCCACGCCGAGTTTCGCAAGCAGCGCCTTCGCGGCCGCTTCCGACGAAGCCGGATTCTGCCCCGTGATCAGATTTCCGGCGACCACCACATGCGAGAGCCAGTCCGGCCCTTTCGAATAACTCGCGCCGTGTTTCTTCAACATGTCTTCGACCAGAAACGGCACGACGTCGGTGAGCCCGACAGCGGCCTCTTCGGAATTCGCAAAGCCGGTGACCGGTTTATCGCGCACCAGCGGCGTGCCGTCGGGCGTCCTCGTATGACGAAACACGCCGGGCGCATGGCACACCGCGCCGACCGGCTTGCCCGCGGCATACAACGCTTCGATGAGCGCGATCGACTGCGGATCTTCCGCCAGATCCCACAACGGCCCATGGCCGCCGGGGTAAAACACCGCGTCGTAGTCCGCCGCCGAGACACTGGCGAGCTTGACCGTATTCGCCAACGCGGCTTGCGCATCGGCGTCCTTGCCGAAGCGCCGGGTCGCGTCGGTCTGCGCGTCGGGGTCGTCGCTCTTGGGATCGAGCGGCGGCTGTCCGCCTTTGGGTGAAGCGAGGGTCGTCGCGACGCCCGCGTCCTTGAACACGTAATAAGGCGCGGCAAATTCCTCCAGCCAGAAACCGGTTTTTCTGCCTGTGTTGCCAAGCTGATCGTGGGACGTCAAGACCACCAGGATTTTCATATCGACCTCGGAAGCGGTTTCAATGCGCCTCGCTTGCGCGCGCCGGACGGCGCTGGAGGGGCGCCGAAGTGGCCTGAAGTGGCGCAAGCCGCTCCAGGCGCTCTGGCAGTATAGGTGGCGCCGGGCGACGCCGAAGAGGATTTGTTGCAGCCCAGGTCGAGCGGGCCGGCGGCCCGCTCACATCGAAAAACGCGTTGTCAGACGGCGTAAATATTGGGGTTGTCCACCAGCGGCAAAAATTGGCCCGTGCGCCCGTCGAGTGCGAGCATCGTGCCGCTTTCAATGTCGAAGATCCAGCCGTGCAATTGCAGCGTCTTGTTCACGAGCCCGACCGCCACCGACGGATGCGTGCGGATGTTCGACAACTGCGCGATCACGTTGTCCTTCACCAGCGCGGACAGACGCTCGGCGTCCGAGTGATACGTGCGCGACGCGTTGATCGCCTTGGCGGCATCGGAATGACGCAGCCAGCTGGCCACCGCCGGCAGATGATCCAGATTCGTGCAGGTCGAGATCGCGGTCATCGCGCCACAGTTCGAGTGCCCGCAGATCACGATATCGCGCACGCCCAGCACCGACACCGCATATTCGACCGTGGCCGAAACGCCACCCGGTTCCGGACCGTACGACGGCACGATATTGCCCGCATTGCGGATCACGAATAGCGCGCCCGGTTCGGTCTGCGTCAGCAGTTCCGGCACGACGCGGCTGTCGGAACAGGTCACGAACAGCGTATTCGGGCTTTGCGCTGCTGATAGGCGCTTGAACAGCTCGCTTTGCTGCGGAAAGACGTCACGTTGAAAGCGGATGATACCTTCGATGATTTCCTGCACGATGATCTCCAGATAGTCGAGGCTTAGGTGTGCAGCGCCCGCACCGGTTAAACGGCGCGAGTCGGCTGTCTGTTGGCGCGACTATACCTCAGCTGGCGTCCGGCACACCGGTCTCGTGCGTCGGCAAATCGTCCGCACGTCCATCGCAACGATTTCATCGACGGGTTGCCCCAATCAAAAAGCCCCGGCTGTGACCAGCCGGGGCAAACTCTCTCGCTCGCACACCGGAACCGTGCGTGCATGACGACTGTATCGGGGGCGACGAAGCGGATATAGGTGCCGCGCTGGAAGAGTCCTTTCCATCGCGGCTCACCGCTCGAAGCGTTGCGCTAATGCGCGGTTTCGACACCGGACACGCATAAGCGCAACACAACCAGCACGCTCCACATTGACTGCGATCGCAACGCGCCCCGTCGCGCGAAGCACGCCGGATCAACGACTATACATCGCATTCCAGTCGGCTTTGGACACTGCCGGGCCGCCGCTTTGCGACGCACCGGCTACATTGCCGCCATAGCCGCTGGCGTTGCTGTTTTGTGCGACCACGCGCGCTTCGGCGGCCTGAATCGCATCGGGGTAATGTGCCTGGTCGCCGTCGCCGACGTGATAGCCAGCCTGTTCGAGTTGAACCAGTTCGGTGCGAACCTGCTCGCGGGTGATACGGGTGCTCGACTGGGCAAACACCGTGGCCGAGGCAGCGAGCGAAGCGACGATAACGACGGCCTTGAGCAAAGACTTCATGATGAAAACAACCTCCGGTAATTGATGGTCTGCGGTGCGTCGAGTCGTGCTCGCCGTCGCCGCAGAACTCAATATAGGCGTCGAGTCGTCGGAGAATAATGGGCGCCCGCCGAAGGGATTGTTGTTGGATCTGGAGAAGTCGTGCTCAATGGGTGAATAGCCAAACGCGGCCAGCGCTCGCGAAAAAGCCCGGCGCACAAACGCCGGACTTTCATTGCCTTAATTGAAGTCGCCGGTTTCGAGTTCCACGGACTGTCCACCGTTCTTTTCGAGGACCCGACGCGTAGCGTTTTCAATCCTGGCGCGATTTGCCTCGAAGGTATTGACCAGATTGTGGGCCGATGGGCCGTCGTTGCCGAAATGGTTGTTCAGCGCATCCAGCGACACGCTGCACCAGACGTCTGCCCCGTCGACATTGGCTTCGAAGGCGACGCGCGCCGCGGCTACCACTTCGCGGCGTCCGGTGAATTCGATCCTCATGGTGACCCTCCATCTGTGAAAGTAACGATGAACGCGCAAACGCCGTGCCAAACGCGAAGCGCTGCGCGCTTTCTCCGCAAGGTGCATACTCGACCCTCGGCCGCTTTCGCGCGGCCGCGCTGATGCGTCGCGGCAGGCCGCAGTTGGTGCCGTGCGACGTGCCTGACATCCTGATACTAACGCCCAATGCCCTCCCGCAACCCACAATCGTCGCGTCCTCTCGTCATTGCCGCGGTCATGGCTTCGATGGCGATGGTCGCCATCGAAGCCACCATCGTCTCCACCGCGATGCCGCAAATCGTCGCGCAACTCGGCGACCTGCATCTGTATAGCTGGGTGTTCTCGTCGTTCCTGCTCACGCAAACCGCCATGACGGTGGTGTTCGGCAAGCTCGCCGACCTGTACGGGCGCAAACCCATCGCGCTGATCGGCATCGCGATCTTCCTGCTCGGCTCGGTGCTGGCCGGCTTCGCGTGGTCGATGCCCGCCATGATCGTGTTCCGCCTGCTTCAGGGCGTGGGCGCGGGCGCGATCCAGCCGGTCACGCTGACCATCGTCGCCGATCTTTATCCGGCACATGAACGCGGCAAGGTGCAAGGTTATCTCGCGAGCGTCTGGGCGATTTCAGCGGTAATCGGGCCGATGGTCGGCGGCTTCATCATCCATAACCTCTCGTGGGCGTGGATCTTCTGGATGAACATACCCATCGGCCTCGCCTCCGCGGGCGGCTTCATTGCATTCCTGCGCGAATCGGAGCGCCATGCGCGGCCATCGATCGACTTCGCCGGGGCGGCGCTGTTCATGGCGGCGATCGCCGCGTTGATGATGGCGCTGACCTACGCGGGCGACGACGCATTCGCGCGCGCCGCGCTGGCGGGCGGCGCATTTCTGCTGTGCGTGCTGCTGTTCGTCGCGCAGGAGCGTCGCGCGGCCGAGCCGATGATCTCGTTCGCACTATGGAGCCGCCGGCCGATTGCCGCCTGTAACGGCTCGACGCTGCTGTCCGGCATGATCCTGATGGGCGCCACCACGTTTCTGCCGATGTACGTGCAAGGCGTGCTGCATCGCTCGCCAGTGGTCGCCGGCCTCGCGCTCACGATGATGATGGTCGGCTGGCCGACCGGCGCCACGCTCGCGGCGAAGTCGTTTCACCGCCTCGGCTTGCGGCGCATTCTGATCGGCGGGAGCGCGTTCGTACCGATCGGCGCGGCACTGCTGCTGTTCCTGTCGCCCGGTGCATCGCCGTTGATCGCCGCGTTCGGCTCGCTGATCATGGGCTTCGGCATGGGCACGTCGAGCGTCAGCTCGCTGGTGCTGATTCAGGAGATCGTCGGCATGGACGAACGCGGCAGTGCCACCGCGTCGAATCTGTTCTCGCGCAATCTCGGCAGCACGTTGGGCGCGACGCTGTTCGGCGCCGTGCTCAACTTCGGGCTCACGCATTCGAAAGGTCTGGCGGTCGTCACGTCGGACCAACTGAAGGCGCTGCTGCAGAATCAGGCAGCGAGTCTCGGCGACAGCGACATGATCCGCATGGTGTTGCATCAGTCGCTGCACCTCACGTTCATCTCGCTGTTCGTGATCGCGATCTTCGTGGTCGTGCTGCTGGCGTTCGTACCGCCGGTGAGCATTCGCACCGCGAGACCGGTGCCGCTCGAAGCATTGTCGCCGCTGGAGGATTGACGAGCGGCTGCGTTGAAGGCGGCTCGCATGGCGGTTTCCAGCGCTATTTCGCGGGCAGCGTCGCGGCGAAAAAATCCACCGCCTGCGCCGCCGTTTTCGCATGCACCGCGTCGCGGTCCACGCCGGCGGCGTCCCGGCAGATGCGGGCAAGACGGTTGGCCACCGCCGGCAAACAGGTATCGAGAAACGTGTAGTGCGACGCGCCGGGCACGAGCGTGACGCTGGCCTTCGGCATCGACGACGCGATGCGACGAATGTTGGTGTCCACCGGGGCGGTAACGTCGCCCGCGCCCGCCACCAACGACACGGGAATCGTGATCGCGGCGAGCGACGCCGCGCTCAGCGCCTCGCCAAGCGCGGGCGCAATCGCGAACACGGCCTTGACGCGCGGATCGCGATACGACGCACCGGAGCGCGCGCGCGATGCCTTCGTCTCCGGCGAGGCCGCATCGTCCGTCGATTTATCGCGCAATGGCACCGCCGCGCCGGACGCGTCACGAATCCGCGCCGCTTCCGGCGGTTGGCAAATCGCATCGGCCGCCGGCGACCCGCAGAACCGGTCGAAGCCCGCCAGATCGGTGCGCGCCCCGGCCAGTTCCAGAACCGTGTAACCGCCCAGAGAAAAGCCCACCGCGCCGATCCTGTCGCGGTCGACATGCGCGCCGAGCTTCGGGTCCGCCAGCACGCTATCGAGCACTTCGCTGGCGTCCGTCGCGCGCTCCCACCACAGCGTAAAACCGTCGCGGGTCAAGGGTTCGAGTTCGTTGTTGCCCGGATGATTGACGCCCGCCACGATATAACCGTGCGCGGCCAGCGCGGCGCCGAGCCAGTCGAGACTGTCCGCGCTGCCGCCGGTGCCGTGCGACAGCACCAGCAGCGGATAGGTGGCGCGCACGGCCGACAGCGGCGCGCCGTCGGCGATGGGATGTCCCACGAACAAAGGATCGCCGGGCGCGCCGACGTCGTGCGGCTGCTCCGGTACGGTGGGATCGACGGGATACCAGATCCGCGTCACCAGCGCTTCGGTGGCCGCGCCGCGCCAATTGCGCGCGACCGGCGGATGAACCATCCGTACCGTTTCGCCCACATGCCAGCCTGCCCCGGCCACTTCCTGCGCCGAGACAGTACCGCCCGCCCACGACAAAGCCGCCGCACCCAGGAGGGCGGCACCGCATCTACGCAACATTGTCAGTCCCGGCGAATGGGGATCATCAGATCCGTGACACAGGCACGCTGCAATCCGGCGCGCGCCGCGCCGCGATACAACTCGAGCGCGGGACGGGTATCGGGCGCATAGCCGCTTTGCGGCAGCCAGACACCGTACAGCGCGCGAAAGGTCGGCGCGATCAGCGCATACGGGCCGACCAGCCGGTGTATCGCGTACAAACCACCGTCCACGCGCAGCGGTTCGACCGGCACGGGCGGCGTTTCATGCAATGCAACATCGGGCGACGCGACCACTCCCGCCAGATAACGAAAACTGCCCTTCAACGCAGTGTCGCGCACGCAAATGCCGACGCGTCGAACCGTGTGTGCGTCGTCCTCGCAGCGCAGCATGTGCAACAGATCGCGGAACGTCTGGCCGATCGTTGCGATCGGTCCGTCGTGACGCAGGCAGAGCACGTCGATAGGCGCGATCTGCGCGAGTTCGACCGCGGGCCAGAGCGACCTGCGGCCATCGTCCGGATTCGTGGCGAGGTTTGCGTTGGCGTCGGCGGCGTCGGCGGCGTCGGGTTGGTGCGCAGCGTCGACGATATTCGCAGCGTCGGCTACGTTAGCCGCCGCGCCGGAACGGCGGCTCGCCGCCGGCGTCGCGAGATGTTTCTGACGCGCCTTGAACTCGCTCGGCGTGACGCCGGTAAAACCGCGAAATGCACGGGCGAAGGCCTGTGGACTGTTGTAACCGGCGTCGTGCGCGACGGCGGTCACGCGCGACGAAGCGTCGGTCAGACGTTGCGCGGCTTGCGCAAGACGCAGGCGCTGAACGGTCTCGACAACGCTCTCGCCGGCGAGCGCGCGATAAATGCGATGAAAGTGATACGGCGACAGATGCGCGACCGCCGCCAGACTGTCGAGCGTATGCGGCGCGCCCGGTTCGAGCAGAATCGCCTCGATCACACGCGCGATCCGCCGACGATAATCGAGTTCTGTGCTGGGTTTCATCATGGCGCTAGGATAGCGGCCTCGCCGCCACAATACGGTGCAGAGCTTGCGAAATTTCATCGCGAGCGCACGGCGATGCGGCCGCGTGTCATCGCACCATGCCGGGCTTTGCCTTGCGAGCCCCGCGCGGCGAGCGTTGCTTTCCCACTCGGTGCCGTACCGTGGCCGAATCGTTTTTACAGGTCGGCAGGCCGGCACAGGCCGATCATCCACGCATGCACGGCGTCGACCGCGGCCGAGCGCGCCGGTTGCGCCGAGCGCATCAACCAGAGCGGCGCCAACGCGAAGCCCGGCACCTGCGGCAAGACTTCCACGCGTGCGCTCGTCAACGCGTTTGCCGCGGTGAGCCGCGACACCATCGCGATGCCCGCCTCCTGTTCGGCCGCCGCCACGACAAAACGCGGGTCGCTGACCGTCAGCGCGCGGCGCGTGCGCAACCCGCCGCGCCGGAGTTCCGGCAGCCACGGCGCCCATTCCGGACGCGCCTCGTGAACCAGCAGCGGGGCTTGCGTCAGCACCTCGGGAAACGGTGCGTCACGCAGACGGCGCGCGGTTTCGGGTCCGCAGATCGCGACCGCCTCTTCCTCGAGCAACAACTCGCACGTCACTTCCGGCGTGCGGATCGGTTTGGCCGACACCACCAGGTCGACGTCGACGCGATCGATCTCGTTGACCTCCTCACCGGTCACGAGCCAGATTTCCAGCGCCGGCAGCGCCTCGGCGAACTGCCGCATGCGCGGCATCAACCAGCCGGAAGCGAACTGCGGCGCGCACACGAGGATCACCGAATCCGGATTGCCGTATGGCTCGATCCGGTCGCGCCCGTCGGCCAGCGTGGCGAGCGCCGTCGTGACGGTTTGCGCGTACAGCACGCCGGCGGCGGTCAACGCGACGCCACGGCCAATCCGCCGGAACAGCGGTTGCCCGGTCCACTCCTCGAGTTGCTGGATCTGATGACTGATCGCCGACTGGGTCAGCGCGAGTTCTTGCGCCGCGCGCGTGAAACTGCCGACGCGCGCGGCGGCATCGAAGGCGAGCAAGGCTTGCAGCGGGGGCAGTCTACGCATGGGCGATCCTGGCGAGATATTAAAAATATCGATACTTCCAGCAAGATTCTTCGCTTTTCGCGGGAATTTTTCCTCGCAATCATAGCTCCAGTTGCCCTTTGCACGTTTTCCTGTTTCAACAGACATGAGAAATATTTGTGCAATGGGCGCCTCGCCAATGCCAACTGGACCGACACGCATGACTCTGGAACGCTCCCCCAACCCGCCCGTGCCGGGCAACGAACAACCCGCCGCCCCCACCTACGCCGGCGTGCTGTCGTTCATGCGCCGCCCCTATACGCGCGACCTCACCGGCGTGGACGTGGCCGTCTCGGGCGTGCCGCTCGACCTCGCGACCACCTTCCGCCCCGGCACCCGCTTCGGGCCGGCCGCCATGCGCGCCGCCTCGGTCCAACTGGCCGAACTCGGCGCATTTCCGTGGGGCGTCGACCCGTTCGACCAGTTGAACGTGGTCGACTACGGCGACTGCTGGTTCGACGCGCACAATCCGCTCGGGATTCGCGACGCGATCGTCGCGCACGCTCGCGGCATTCTCGCGACCGGCACGCGCATGCTGACGTTCGGCGGCGACCACTACATCACCTATCCGCTGCTGATCGCGCATGCCGAGAAATACGGCAAGCCGCTGAGCCTGATCCACTTCGACGCGCACTGCGACACCTGGCCCGACGACAACCCCGCTTCACTGAACCACGGCACGATGTTCTACAAGGCGATCCGCGAAGGCTTGATCGATCCCGCGCGCTCGGTGCAGATCGGCATTCGTACCTGGAACGACGACTTCATGGGCGTGCGCATTCTCGACGCCCCATGGGTTCACCGCAACGGCATTCAGGCGACGATCGACGAAGTGCTGAAGATCGTCGGCGCCGCGCCGACTTACCTGACCTTCGACATCGACTGTCTCGATCCGGCCTTCGCGCCCGGCACGGGCACGCCGGTAGCGGGCGGCCTGAGTTCGGCGCAGGCGCTGGAGATCGTGCGCTCGCTCGGCGCCGTGGACCTGGTCGGCGCCGACGTGGTGGAAGTGTCGCCGCCCTACGATCACAGCGACGTGACCGCGCTCGCCGCCGCGCATCTCGCGTCCGACATGCTGTGCCTGATGCGCAATCAGAAGCTGCAACGCCAGCGGCACGGCTAGACCCGTTCACTCGAACGCATGCACTGAAAAAACCTCCCCGAACCCCTAGCGGACGATCCGACGACCATGCCCCACACCGCCACCAAACCGATCCTGACCGCCTTGCTGATGTGCGCCTTCGGCACTGCGGCGCACGCCGACGACAAGCAGCTCAACCTGTACAACTGGGGTGACTACATCGCGAAAGACACCGTGCCGAATTTCCAGAAAGAGTTCGGCATTCAGGTGCGCTACGACGAGTACGACGGCGACGAGACCTTGCAGGCGAAACTGCTGACCGGCTCGACCGGCTACGACGTCGTGGTGCCGACCTCGAACTTTCTCGCCCGACAGATCGAAGCCGGCATCTATCAAAAGCTCGACAAGTCGAAGCTGCCGAATCTGGTAAATCTCGATCCGGCGCTGATGAAGCTCGTCGCCAACGCAGACCCCGGCAATCAGTACGCGGTGCCGTGGGCGTGGGGCACGACCGGGCTCGGCTATAACGTCACGCGCGTGAAGAAACTTCTCGGCGACAACGTGCCGCTCGATAGCTGGGATGTGCTGTTCAAGCCGGAATATCTGAGCAAGCTGAAGAGCTGCGGCGTGTCCATGCTCGACGCGCCGACCGACGTGTTCGCGGTCACGCTGCACTATCTCGGCCGCGACCCGAACAGCGACAATCCGGCCGACTATCAGGCCGCGTATGAAGCGTTGAAGAAGATTCGCCCGTACATCACGCAGTTCAATATGACGAGCTACATCAACGATCTCGCCGGCGACGATATCTGTTTCGCGCTGAGCTGGTCGGGCGATGTGTCGATGGCGAGCCATCGCGCGCGCGAAGCCAACAAGCGTTACCAGATCAAATACTTCATTCCGCAAGGCGGCGCGCCGGTCTGGTTCGACATGATGGCGATTCCGAAAGACGCGCCGCATCCGCAGGCGGCGCTCGAATGGATCAACTTTATCGAGCGCCCCGAGGTGCACGCGTCAATTACGAACGCGGTGTTCTATCCGAATGCGGATGCCGCCGCGCGTAAATTCGTCAACGCCGACATTCTCAACGACCCGACCGTGTATCCGCCTGAGCCGGTGTTGAAGACGCTGTTTCTGCTGAAGCCGTTGTCCGCGCCGATCAAACGGCTGGAAGGCAGGTTGTGGGCGCAGTTGAAGTCGGGGGCGTAGAGGCGGTTGGTTCAATCCTTCGCGTATAACGTCGAATTCGCGAAACCTTCGGCGGCCAGCACCTGACCCACCAGGATCAACGCGGTCCGCTCGATCGATGTCGACTGCACCTTGCCGACGATATCGTCGAGCGTGCCGGCAATCTTCTCCTCGTCGGGCCAGCTCGCGCGATAGATCACCGCGATCGGACACGCGCCGCCGTAATGCGGCCGCAGTTCATCGACGATCCGCGCGAGATGGCGCACGCCCAGGTGGATCGCCATGGTCGCACGATGCCGGGCGAGGTCCGCGAGCTGTTCGCCTTCGGGCATGCGGGTTTTGCTTGCGTAGCGCGTGAGAATCAGCGTCTGCGACACGTCGGGCAGCGTGAGTTCGCAACCGAGCGTCGCGGCGCAGGCGGCGGTGGCCGTCACCCCCGGCACGATTTCGTACGGAATGTTCAGCGCGCGCAGACGCCGGATCTGTTCGCCGATCGCGCCATACAAGGACGGGTCGCCGGAGTGCACGCGCGCGACGTGCTGGTGGTTGCCGTGCGCGGTTTCGAGCAACGCGACGATCTGATCGAGATCGAGGTCGGCGGTGTTGACGACCTGTTCCGCCGTGTGACCTTCGAGCACGGCATCGGGCACCAGAGAGCCCGCGTACAGGATCACCGGACAGCTGCGTATCAGGCGCTGGCCTTTTACCGTGATCAGTTCCGGGTCGCCTGGACCCGCGCCGATAAAAAACACCGTCATTGACTGCTCCGTGGTTTGTTGGGGTGGCGTGCGCTGGGTGAATGGCCGGTTCCGTTTTCGCGGCACACGCTCACGTTGTGGCTGCGGCCGTGACTAGCGCTACGATTCGCGCCGCCGCCAGCACTAAGGTTCACGCGAGCACGCGCAGCGCGTCGAGTAGAGCGTCGACGCTGTCGAACTCGCGATCCACCGCCGGCAAATCGGGGCGGCGCAACATCACCACCGGCAGGCGACGTTCGCGCGCCACCTCGAGTTTCGCTTCGGTCGCCCCACCGCCGCTGTTCTTGCTGACCACGACATCGAAGGCTTGCAGCGCGAACAATGCGCGCTCGCCTTCGAGCGTGAACGGGCCGCGCGTCGCGATGATCCTTGCGCGCGCTGCGTCCGGGTGCGAATCGAGACAGCGCACGGTCCAGAACTGATGCGCGGGGATCTCGTCGAGATGCGCGAGCGGTTCGCGGCCGAGCGTGAACAGCGGTTTTCTGAACGGCGCGAGCGCCGCCGTGAGTTCGTTCCAGTCGCCGACCATGCGCCAGTCGTCGCCGCCTTGCGGCTGCCAGGCCGGGCGGCGCAGCGCCCAACACGGCACGCGCGCCGTGTGGCTGGCGTGCGTGGCGTTCGCGCTGATGCGCGCGGCGTAGGGATGAGTCGCATCGATCACGAGACCGATGCGTTCGTCCGCGATGTAACGCGCCATGCCCTCGCTACCGCCGAACCCGCCGACGCGCACTGCACACGTCAAATCGTCGGGCACTTTGCCGAGACCGGCGAGACTGTACACATGTGTCGAGCCGAGTTGACGCGCGATTCGCAATGCGTCGCCGGTGCCGCCTAGCAGCAGGATGCGCGTCATTGCGCGGCGCCGTGGTTGGCGGTGTTGGCGGTGTTGGCGGTGTTGGCGGTGTTGGCGGTGTTGGCGGTGTTGGCGGTGTTGGCGGTGTTGGCGGTGTTGGCCGCATTTGCGCCGCTATCGCCGCTTGCATCGCTCGCACCGCTCCCGCCGGTCGCGCCGCCTGCACCACTTCCCCCGTTTGCCACACTCACCTCACGCGCCGGTTTCGTCACCTCAAACATCGTGATCGGCAACGCTTGCCGCCACGTATCGAAACCACCGAGCGGTTGCGCCTCCGCCAGCGCAATGCGCGTCAGCGTGCCGCCAAACCGCTCGCGCCATGCGACCAGCGCCGCCTCGCCCTGCAGGGTCACCGCGTTGGCCACCAGCCGCCCGCCGTCGCGCAAGCTCGCCCAGCACGCTTCCAGCACGCCCGGCACGGTCACGCCGCCGCCGATGAACACCGCATCCGGCGCCGGCAAGCCCTGCAGCGCATCCGGCGCGCGGCCGGCCACCAGTTGCAAGCCCGGCACGCCCAAGGCGTCGCGATTGTGTTCGATAAAGCGTTGCCGTTCCGCGTGGCCTTCAATCGCGATCGCGCGGCAGGTTGGATGCGCGCGCATCCATTCGATGCCGATCGAACCGCTGCCCGCGCCCACGTCCCACAACAACTCGCCGGGCGTCGGCGCGAGACGCGCGAGCGTGACGGCCCGCACGTCGCGCTTGGTCAACTGGCCGTCATGGCGAAACGCATCGTCGGGCAAGCCGCAAGTGAGTGGCAAACGCGGCGCGCCCTGAGTCGCCCGGCATTCGAGTGCGATCAGATTCAACGCGGCGACGTCACCCGCGCACCACTGATCCGCGCGACCGTCGATCCGCCGTTCCAACTCCCCGCCCAGATGCTCCAGCACGACCATGCGAGTCGCGCCGAAGCCGCGCGCGTTCAGCAACGCCGCGAGCGCCGCAGGTGTGCGGCCGTCCGCGCTCAGCACGAAGACGCGCGCGCCGTGATGCAAATGCGCGTTCAGCGTCGCGAGCGGGCGGCCCACCAGCGAGACCGTCGCGACATCCTGCAACGGCCAGCCGAGCCGCGCGGCCGCCAGCGACAACGACGACGGCGCAGGCAACACTTGCAACTCGTCGGCCGGCAGTTGGCGCGCGAGCGTCGCGCCGACGCCGAACAGCATCGGATCGCCGCTCGCCAGCACGCACACCGCGCCGCCACGCTCGGCGAGCAACGGCGCGAGATCGAACGGACGCGGCCACGCGGCCCGCCGCGCCGCGATCCGCGCGGGCAGCATCGACAGATGCCGCTCGCCGCCATACACCACCGACGCCGCCAGCAACGCACGTCGCGCGGACCGCCCCAACCCGGCGAAGCCGTCGTCGCCAATGCCTACCACGGTCAGCCATGCCGGCATCCGGACATCCTCGTTCTGTATCTTCAAATAATGCGCTGAGCCACGCCGATCAAGGCGTCCAGCCTCGTTATGCTGTTCGAAAAAAGGCATAATACAGCCGCCGGCGCCCTTCGGGGCCTAAGAGGGAACACAGTGTCACTGTGGCTGCCCCCGCAACTGTATGCAGCGAGTCCGCCCGCGCTGCGCGCCACTGGTTCGACCGGGAAGGCCGCGACGGACTTTGACCTGCCAGCCAGGAGACCTGCCGGCGAGACTGTTCGTGCCAGCCAACATCGGGCGGGGTGTACCGATGCCGCAGCAACGCCCACTTCCAGGCTTGCTCGGGCCACCGCGCGACGCTACCCGGTGTCCGTTTTGAAGCAAGCTTCGTCCTTCCCTGTTGTGCATCGTGCGGCGCATGCGCTGCGGCCGTCCGCCTGTCCGGGACTGCTGCGGATCGTCGCCGCGCGCGACGGCGGCCTGTGCCGGATCAAGCTGCCCGGCGGCGCGTTGAGCGCGGCCCAGGCGCGCGCGATTGCCGATGCGAGCGTGCAGCATGCCGCCGGCGCGATCGAAGTGACCAATCGTGCGAATCTGCAGGTGCGTGGCGTGCGTCAGGGTCACGACGCGGCGTTGATCGAGGCGTTGATTGAAGCGGGACTCGGGCCGAGCGGCGCGTTGGTCGAGGCGGCACCCTGGCAGACCGACGCATCGATCAAGGCTGAACCTGGACCGACGCGGACCGTGACAGCGTCGGTCGAGACTGGAACTAGCCCGCTGCCGACCGTGACAGCGCCGGTCGAGACTGGACCAAGCCCGACGCGGACCATGACAGCGCCGGAAACAGCTCACGTCGATCGCGCCGCCTACGCAGCGGCCAGCCTCGCCGACGATGTCCGCAACGTGATGATCAGCCCCGCTGCGGGACGTGACCCGTTTGCGTTGTTCGATACCGCTCCCCTTTGCGCCGAATCGCTCGCGTTGCTGCAAAGCGAACCGCGTTTCGCGGCGCTGTCGCCGAAATTCGCCGTGTTGCTGGACGGTGGCGAAAAACTTGCGCGTGTCGATCATCCACACGACGTTTGGCTGGCGGCGACGCAAGATGCCGACGGTGTACGGTTCGTGTTTGGTCTGGCGGGTTGCCCGCCTGAAGCCGGATCACAACATGCCGACCACAGCGGCGCTTTAGCTGCCGTGCTGCCGTCACAAGTCTGCCCGCTGATCCGCGCGTTGCTGCACACGTTCCTCGATCTCGCCGCAGCCGATGCCACGCGTATGCGCCACCTGCTCGCCAGTCATGGCACCGGCACGCTGCTGCATCACGCGCAACGCTACGTCGATTTCCCATTGCTACGCGACACGTCGCTAGCCGACTGGCGACGCCACACGCCAGCCGACGCTTCGCTGCGACTCGGCGCACACGCGCAAAGCCAGCCGCAAACCTGGCACGCAGGCGGCCAAGCGCCGCTCGGACGGCTCGACGCCGTCACCCTCCACGGCCTCGCCACGCTCGCGCAACGACATGGCGACGGCACGTTACGGATGACCCCCTGGCAAAGCGTGCTGCTGCGTGACATCGCAACCCACGCCGTGGCCGACGTGCTAACCGGCCTGGCCGAACTCGGCCTCGCCACCGCTCCCGCGCAAGCCATCACGCGTCTGATCGCCTGCACGGGCTCGACTGGCTGCGCGAGGAGCCTCGCCGACACCAAAGCCGACGCGCTGCGACTCGCGCCACGCCTGCCCGCCGGCGTCGAGCTGCATCTGAGCGGCTGCCCGCGTTCGTGCGCCGCCGCGCATTGCGCACCGTACACGTTGCTGGCCGTCGCACCCGGCGCTTACGACCTGTATCGACGCGACGGCCCGCCCGGTTTCGGCGCTTGCGTCGCGCAACGACTCACGATCGACGAAGCCGCCGACACGCTCGCGCGCCTGGCCGACATCGGCGCCCCGATCGACGTCGCCGTTAAGCAAACTTCACAGGCAAAACCCATGAGTCACCCCGATGCTTGATTACCTCCGCGACGGTCAGGAGATTTATCGCCAATCTTTCGCGACGATCCGCGCGGAGGCCGATTTGTCGCGCATTCCCGCCGATCTCGACAAACTCGCGGTCCGCGTGATCCACGCGTGCGGCATGGTCGACGTGGTCGACGCGCTGCGCTTTTCCGCAGGCGCGGGCACGGCGGGCCGCGCGGCGCTCGCGCAAGGCGCGCCGATTCTGTGCGACGCGGGCATGGTCGCGCAAGGCATCACGCGCGCACGCTTGCCGGCGAACAACGAGGTGATCTGCACGCTCACGCATCCGGACGTGCCGTCGCTCGCGCGCGAACTCGGCAATACGCGCTCGGCCGCCGCGCTCGAATTGTGGCGCCCGCACCTCGCGGGCAGCGTCGTCGTGATCGGCAATGCGCCGACTGCGCTGTTCCATCTGCTCGACATGCTCGACGACGGCGCGCCGAAGCCCGCGCTGATTCTCGGCTTTCCGGTCGGCTTCGTCGGCGCGGCGGAATCGAAAGCGCTGCTCGCGCAGGACAGCCGCGGCGTGCCCTACGTGGCGATCGAAGGCCGGCGCGGCGGCAGTGCGATGGCTGCCGCCGCCGTCAACGCGCTCGCCACGGAGGTCGAATAAATGACCGTGCGAGGACGTCTAGTCGGACTCGGTGTCGGCCCCGGCGACCCCGAACTCATCACGCTGAAAGCGCTGCGTCTGCTGAAAGCGGCGCAGGTGGTCGCGTACTTCGTCGCGAAGGGCAAGAAAGGCAACGCGTTCAGCATTATCGAAGCGCATCTGCACGACACGCAGCAGCATCTGCCGCTGGTCTATCCCGTCACGACCGAAGCGCTCGAACCGCCGCTGTCGTATGAAGCGATCATCGCCGAGTTCTACGACGGCGCGGCGGAGATCGTCGCGGGCCATCTGGATGCAGGCCGCGACGTCGCCGTGATCTGCGAGGGCGATCCGTTCTTCTACGGTTCCTACATGTATCTGCACGACCGGCTCGCGCCGCGCTACGAGAGCGAAGTCGTGCCGGGCGTGTGCTCGATGCTCGGCGGCGCGGCGGTGCTCGGCGCGCCGCTGGTGTACCGGAATCAGAGCTTGTCGGTGCTCTCCGGCGTGCTGCCCGAAGCCGAATTGCGCCGCCGTCTCGCCGACGCCGACGCCGCCGTCGTGATGAAACTCGGCCGCAATTTCGACAAGGTGCGGCGCGTGCTGGGCGAACTCGGTCTCGCGGATCGCGCGCTGTACGTCGAACGCGCGACGATGGGCAATCAGCGCATCGTGCCGCTCGCCGAGGTCGAGCCGATGGCGTCGCCGTATTTTTCCCTGCTGGTCGTGCCGGGGGAAAAATGGCAAGGATGAAGGCGCCGGCCATCGTGATTCTCGGCGCGGGCGCATTGGAAACCGCGCGGCGCATTCAAACGCTGTACGCGGGTAGCCAGGTATACGCGCTGCACGAACGCGTGACAGCCGACGTGCCGTACACCGAACTCGGCGCCCAGTTGCGCGAGCTGTATGCAGGCGGCACGCCGATCGTCGCGTTGTGCGCGGCAGGTATCGTGATTCGCTGCGTCGCGCCGTTGTTGACGAACAAAGGTGTCGAGCCGCCGGTGCTGGCGGTGGCCGAAGACGGCAGCGCGGTCGTGCCGCTGCTCGGCGGTCTGGCCGGCGTCAACGTGATGGCGCGCGAGATTGCCGCCGCGTTGAAGGTGTCGCCCGCGATTACGACGAGCGGTGAGTTGCGCTTCGGCACCTGTGTGCTCAATCCGCCCGACGGTTACGCGCTGGCGGATATCGGGCAAGGCAAACGCTTCGTGTCGGATCTGCTGGCGGGGGAAAGCACGCGTGTCGAAGGTGAAGCGCCGTGGCTCGACGACGCGCAATTGCCGCGCTCGGCATCGGCGCGTCTCGCGATTCGCGTGACGCCGCGTGCGTGGGATGGATGTGAGGACGAGTTGGTGATTCATCCGCGCAGCGTGGTGGCGGCGGTTGCTGCTGGTGAAGGTGCTGGCGATGGCGACGGCGCTCGCGCGAATGCATGTTTATCGGGCACCGAAATCGCAGCAAGCGTACGCGCCGCATTGAACGAACATGGCCTCGCGACGCTTTCGTTAGCCGCCCTGCTCGCCGCCTCGGATCGAATCGCGGACCCCGCTTTGGCCGACGCCGCCGCGAGCCTGAATGTCCCGTTGCGCTTCGCCCAGACCCGCCCCGACGACGGCGCCCCACCCAGCAACCTGCTGCACGCGGCGCTGCGCATCCCCTACGAAACCCTGCACGACGATCCCGCTGCGGGCGTCGCGCTGGCCCTCACGCCGCTCGCCATCGACGCGAACACGGTCGGCATGGGGCGCGGCCGCCTGACCGTGATCGGCCTGGGCCCGGGCAGCGCCGAGCTGATGGTGCCCGCCGCCCGCCTCGCGCTCGACCATGCAACCGATATCCTCGGCTACGACACCTACGTGAAAATGGCCGGCCCGTTTCGCGCCGATCAGCGGGTTCATGGCACGGATAATCGCGAGGAATTGCAACGCGCGCGTCATGCGTTCGAACTGGCGAGCGTGGGACGTTCGGTGGTGATGGTGTCGTCGGGCGACCCCGGCGTATTTGCAATGGCGGCCGCAGTGCTCGAAGCGCTCGAAGCCGCCGCGAACGACGCGTGGGCAGCAGTCGAACTCGGCATCGTGCCCGGCGTGTCGGCGGCGCTCGCAACCGCCGCGCAAGCCGGCGCGCCGTTGGGCCACGACTTCTGCATGCTGTCGCTGTCGGACAATCTGAAGCCGTGGAGCATCATCGAAACGCGCCTGCGGCATGCCGCCGAAGCGGATCTCGTGATGGCGTTCTATAACCCGATTTCGCGCGCCCGTCCGTGGCAACTGGACAAGGCGCTGGATATCGTGAGGACGTATCGCGCGTCGGCAACGCCGGTGGTGCTGGGGCGCGACGTCGGTCGACCCGGCGGCACGCTGCGCACGGTCACGCTAGGCGAGCTGCGCTCGTCCGACGTGGATATGCGCACGATGGTGATCGTCGGTTCATCGACCACGCGGCGTTTTGCAAAAGGCGCCGGTGACCTCGAAGGCGACGAATGGGTTTATACGCCCCGATGGTATGAGTGAAGCGGGACGCGTGACGGCGGATGCGTTGCCCGATGTGAATCGGCCGTTGGCTGATGCAAACCGGCCGCCGGGCATGCGCCCGGCGACGTCCGCCTAAGCCGCGACTTTGAGATCGTCGATGGCCCGTTGCCGCACGCCCAGATCGTCCCACAACTCCGGGTGGCAGGTGAACACCAGAATCTGATGCCGGGTAGCCGCGTCGAGCAGCGCGCGCTTGATCGCGTCGCGACGTGCGGCGTCGGTATGCACGGCCGCGTCGTCGAGCATCAGCAGTGTCGGCCGGCCCGACGCCTTCAGCAGGTCCGCATAGGCGAGCCGCGTCAGGATGCCGAGCTGTTCGCGCGTGCCGAAGCTCAATGCTTCCAGCGTATCCGCGCGGCCGTAACGGTCTAGCGTAGCGGGACTCAGATCGTCGCAGAGCGCGATCGTCGATTGCGGGAAAATTCGGCGCAGGTAATAGCCGAGCCGCTCGGTCAAGGGTGCACGCAATTGCGCGACCGCCGCGTCGCGTTCGTCGACGAGCACTTCGTCGAGCAAACTCAGCGCGCCGGCCCGCAGGCTCAACTCTTCCTTGCGACGCGTGGCCTGTTCGACGCGCGCTTCCAGCGCCGCCAACCGTTCACCGAGCCCGGACGCACCGACCGTTTCCAGTTGGCTGCGCAATTGCGCGATCCGCACCTGACGCTCGTGCTGTTCACCACGCGCCAGATCCGCCGACGCGCGATAGCGTTTCGCCTCGGCCGCCGGATCGTCGAGCCGCGCCGCTTGCAGTTCGCGCTCGCGCGCTTCGTGCTGCCTGCGTTGCGCGTCGACCTGGACGCGTTGTTCGACGATTTTGGTCTGCCACTGCGCACGGTTGCGGCAGAAGGTTTCATCGCTCAACTGCGCTTCCTTGCGCTGCAATTGCGCAGCAAGCGATTCCGCGTTGGCGACGCCGGTCGATCGTTTCTCCGCTGCCTGCGCCAACACCTTGCGCGCCGCTTCCAACATGTCGCGCGCGGTCCCGGCGTTGCGTCGCGCTTCGTCGAGCGGTGGCGCGGCGGACACGTCGGGCAAGTTCTTCAGGCGATCGTTCGACGCCTGCCAACGCGCCGCCGCCGAAGCCAAGGCCGCACGCAACGCGTCGATGCCTTGCGGTGCGTGGACCTGGAGAATCCCGGCATGGCTTTTCTGCTGCGCGACGAGCGTCTTCCACTGTTCGCGCCTGAGTTCGCCTTCAACGAGCGACGCCACGCCCAGCGCCTGCAGCAACTGCGCATGCTGCGTTTCGAGCGACGCCAGTTCGGTCAACTGCGCAGAGAGATCCGAGACGCCCGGAATCACCCTCAATTCACCGAGTGCGCCGAGGCCGATCAGCTTTTCCTCGTCGACGCGCAGCACGCCGTCACCGCTCACCGTCGTCCCATTGACGGCAATCGCGCCGCTCAACGTGTATTCGATGCGCGTCATCGCCGCTTCGGTGCGGGCGCGCAATAGGGTTAATTCGCCGTCGAGCGTGGCGAGCCGCTTCAGTTTCGCCTCGTCGATTTCGACGGCCGCCGCTGCGCGAGCGGCGTCGAGTACGGCTTCATTCGCCTGGCTGGCGGCCTGGATAGCCACGTCGAGCCGCTGGCTTTCGCTCTCGTAGAGGCCAATCTGATTGCGCAAGTCGGCTGCGGTCACCGCCGCGTTCGCCAGATCGAGCGCACGGTCGGCCGCTACGGAGGCCTGCTCGAATTGCGCGACGCTTGCCGCGGCTTGCGCATAGTCGGCCTGTATGGAGGCTACGCCGGCTCTTGCCACGTCGAGCTGCTGCCGCTCGCGTGCGACGTTCGCTTCCAGTTCTACAGCGTTCTGCTCCTGCTGCAACGACAGCGCGAGTTCCGCTTCGCCTAATTTCAGCGCGTGCACCAATCCCTCCAGCCCGCGCTCCAGTTCCGCCGCGGCCTCGGCGCGCTGTTGCGCCAGCACGGCCTTCTGCTCGTGAAGCTCCCACGGACGCTTGCGCTCGGTGTCTTCGAACGTTTCCTGCTGCGTCGCGAGGCGTGCAATGTTCTCTTCGAACTGCAGACGCTGCTGCTCCAGTTCGTTGCGTTGCTCGATCAAACCCGCGAGCGTTTGCTCGGCTTCGGCCAGCGGCCCGGTGGCTTTCTGCGTGCGCGCGGTGAGCAATTGCCGCAGTTCACGCTGCACGGCAACGATCAACGCGTCTTCACCGGCCGATTCGCGGCTGCCCGACAGTTGCGACAACGCATCGCGCAGATATTGCGCCGCGTGGCCGGTGGAGTCGCGCACCTCCTGCGTGCCGCCTTGTTGCACCCACAACAAACCGGGCACGCCCGCGTTCTCGGCCTTCAGCGGCCCGCGCGCGGCGCGAGAAAACCCGAGCAAGGCAGCGAGTTTGTCTTCGGCTTCGTCTTCGCCGAATACGCTCTGACCGATCTTCAGCTCGCAGCGCTGCCGCGTGACGAACTGCTTCGACAACCGGCAGGCGGCGCCGTCCAGATTGAAGCTGACTTCGACCGACGGTTGTCCGCTCGCCTTGCCCCACGGCAATAAATCCTTCAGATGCGAGGCTTTGTAGCGCTCCAGAAACACCACGCGCACGGCTTCGGCAATGGTACTTTTGCCGGCCTCGTTCGGCCCGACGAACAGGTTGAGTCCCGGTTGCAGATCGTCGATGACGATACGCCCCGCAAACTGCTTGAACTCCTGAATCGCGATACTTTCCAACTTCATGCGGACCTCGCTTCGCGCGGCAGTTCACGTTGAAAACGCGCCAGAAGCAATAACGCTTCCGCCGCGCGCTTGACCTGTTGCGGGTCGGACTGCGGGTCTTCCTGCAAGCCGCGCAAGCGCGCCACGACTTTGGCGAGATAACCGCTTTGCGCGCCGAGTTCCGCGAGGTCGTCGGCGGTAGGTAGCACTTGCAGGCCGCT
The DNA here is from genome assembly GCF_003269035.1 of Paraburkholderia bryophila. GTDB lineage: Bacteria > Pseudomonadota > Gammaproteobacteria > Burkholderiales > Burkholderiaceae > Paraburkholderia > Paraburkholderia bryophila. The sequence goes on from NZ_QLTK01000024.1 coordinate 103,940, forward strand.
CAGGTCGACGCGCAGCGCGCGTACGCGGGCACGGGCTTCTTCGACCGCCACATGAATCGCCTCGGCGTCCGCCAACGCGGTCGTGCCACTTACCGCGAGACGCAGTACGTCGTGGCTGCCGAGCGCCGCGAGCCGCGTCTTGAGCGCGTCCACGTCGGTCGGCACGGCGATCGTTTCGTCCCAGCGATGCCACTGATACTGACCGACCCGCACCGCCTCGACCACCGGCGCGGCGCCCGGCTCGCTCACGGTCACGTCGAGCATGAAGCCCGGATCGTTGGCGCGGAACCGGTCCTGCTCGTGCGTGCCGGCGTACCAGGTGCGTTCGTCGACGCGCAGATGGCCATGCCAGTCGCCGAGCGCGAGGTAGTCGAGACGCGCGCTCACGGCGCGCGTCGGCGCGATCGGATTCGACGAGTCGATGCCTTCCTGCAAAATCCCGCTCACGCTGCCGTGGGCGAGACCGATGCGGTGATAACCCGGCGGCGTCTCCGTCGTATCGAAGAAGCCGGTGGTGTCGTCGTACGTGATGCGTTGCGTGAGCGGTGCGCACAGCAAGGCGCAGCGGCAATCGTCGAGCAGCACCACGCCGGGTTCGAGCACCACGCGCACATTCGGCGCGATGCAATTCAGGCGCTGCGCGCGGGTCCACACGCTCTCCACCAGCGCCGCGTCGTGATTGCCCGGCAGCATGATCCACGCACCGCTGAACGCTTGCAGCGCGCCGAACAGACGGCGGATCACCGTGTCGGACACGGTCTGCAGATCGAATACGTCACCCGCCACCAGTACCGCGTCGACCTTGCGCGCGGCGGCTTCCGTCGCGATGCGGCGCACGGTGTCGAATCGCGCCTCCGCGAGATGCGCGGCTTCGTCCGGCTCGAACTGGCCGAATTGCGTGCCGATCTGCCAGTCCGCGGTGTGCAGAAACCTGATCACTGTGCCTCCATTGCGTTCACATTGCGTTCTATTACACGACCTCGCAGTCTAACCGCGAATGTTACCGCGCCGACGCGCTAAAGATACCTCCGCGCGATTGGCGCATTGCCCGGCGAGCGGCGCTACACTCGCGTGTCCGGACGTGTACGGAGCGTGCAGTCCAATCGCATCAGACTCGAACCTCGCCTAATCGCCGATGAATAAAGCAATCGAACTGAAACAGGCCAAACGCACGCCGTTGCTGCTGTTGCTCGCGGCCGCCTGCGTTTTCGTGGTGACCGCGTTCATGCCGCGTGGTGTGTGGGTGGACGGCATCAAGGCCGTGGCCGAAGCCGCGATGGTCGGCGCGCTCGCCGACTGGTTCGCGGTGGCCGCGCTGTTTCGCCGCGTGCCGATTCTGATCGTATCCGCGCACACCGCGATCATTCCGCGCAACAAGCATAAGATCGCCGACAACCTCGCGGTGTTCGTGCAGGATAAGTTCCTCGACGTGCCCTCGCTGGTCGGCCTGATCAAGCGGCACGATCCGGCGCAGAGCATCACCGGCTGGCTGACCGAGCCCGCCAATACCGCGCGCCTGGGCGATTACGTCGTGAAGCTCGCCGGCGGCATTCTGGAACTGACCGACGACGTGCGGATTCAGAGCTTCATCAAGGACGCGCTGCGCGACGTGCTCACCAAGGTGGACCTGTCGCAATCGATGGGCTCAATTCTCGATACGCTGACCAAAGACGGCCGCCACCAGGAGTTGCTCGACGCCGGCATCGAACAGGTGGTGATGCTGCTGCGCGAACCGCAGGCGCGCGAGTTTATCGCCGGGCGGATCGTCGACTGGGTCAAGAATGAGTATCCGAAGATGGAGAAGATTCTGCCGTCCGCGTGGCTCGGCGAGAAAGGCGCGGAGGCCATCGCCAACACCGTGGACCGCATGCTGCAGCAGATCAGCGACAACCCCACCCACGAATTGCGCGCCCGGTTCGACGAGGCCGCGCACAAGCTGATCGTCAAACTCAAGACCGATCCGGCGTTCCTGCAGAAAGGCGAAGACCTGAAGCGTTATCTGGTGGAAGGCGAAGCGCTCAGCACGTATGTGAAAGACATGTGGGGCGAATTGCGCGCCTGGCTCAAGCGCGACCTGCAGAGCCCTGATTCCGCCTTGCACGCGCGTGTGATGGCAATGGGCCAATGGGTCGGCCGTGAACTGGCGAACGATCCCGCGCTGCGACAATCGTTGAACGATCATCTGGAAGACGCCGCTCGCGCAATGGCGCCGGAATTCGCGCAGTTCCTCACGCGTCATATCAGCGATACGGTCAAGAACTGGGATTCGCGTGAGATGTCGCGGCAAATCGAACTGAATATCGGCAAGGACCTGCAGTACATCCGGATCAATGGGACGATTGTCGGTGGGTTTATTGGCTTGTTACTGTATGGGAGTTCGTTGCTGTTTGAGGTGCTGCGCGCGCATATTCAGTGAGTTGCCGGGTGCGACCTTTTTAGGCAAGAGGCGTTGCCATGCTTTCTTCCACCAGTTGATGTGTACTCAATTTACTAATGACGAGCCTTTATTCGATTCGCCGTGCCCGCCCCACCGATCTGCCGACAATCTATCTCGGTGAGTTGGACTACATCCGGCAGATCGAGCCGCAGCAGGAAACACGCTGGGCGGGTGGCATGCAATTTCATCTGAAACAATGGACGAACGATCTCGATCGCATGTTCATCGCCGAATCGGGTGACACGCCGGTGGGCTATTTCTTTTGGGAAGTCCACGGCGAGGCGGCGGTTCTCGCATCGATTTACGTGGTCCCCGATCGGCGTGGCAATGGGCTCGGTCGGCAACTGCTCACGCAGTTCATCGCCGATGCCCGCGCGCAGGGTTTTGGCACACTTACCCTGGGTGTGAAGGCAGACAATCCGGCTCGCCGTCTCTACGAAAACGCGGGCTTTCGCTATACGCACGACGAACAGGGATATCGCCACTACGTCTATCCGACGGCCGAACGGATAACGGGCGCGGAAGTCTGACCGGCTCAGGAAATTGTCGAGCGGGCCGCGCCGTTAAGCGAGCGCCCTACACCCGCATCCCGGCCAGAATCTGCTCAGCCAGAAAATCGCAAGGTGGCCGGTCCGACCGGGCGCTGCGGGCAAGCACCACTTCGAGATCATCCAGCGGCGGCAAGCCTTCGTTCTGCGACAACTGAGCCAGGTGCGCCGGCACGCTGCACCTGGCGAGCGGCGCCACCGCGAGCCCGGCGTCCACCATGCTGATCAGTCCCAGCAAACTCGGGCTTTCGTACGACATGCGATATTTAATGTTCTCCCGCTGCAGCGCGCGGATCGCATTGGCACGCGCCGTACTCCCTTGCGCGAACACGGCGATCGGCAGCGGGCGCTCCTTCCACACCTTTCTCGCCGACGACCCCACCCACACCATCGGCTCGAACCGGATGAATTCGCTCGCCAGACCCTTGACCCTGGTGATGCAGGCGAGGTCCAGCGTATTGTCTTTCAGCAACGCGACGAGCGCGACACTGGCAAGACCAATCACGCGAATGTCGACCCGTGGATGTGCCGCGGCGAATTTGCCCAGCACCTGCGGCAGCAACGATGAAGCGTAGTCGTCGGGAACGCCGATGGTGACGCGGCCCTTCATCTCCGGGCGCACGATCGACGCCCAGGCTTCCTCCCGCATGGCCAGCATGCGCCGGCCGTAGTCCGCCAGCGTCTTGCCCTCCGCCGTAATCGCGAGGCTACGCGTACTGCGCTCGAAAAGCGGCTTGCCGAGTGCGTCTTCGAGCGCCTTGATCTGCATGCTCACCGCCGATGGCGAGCGGTGCACCGACTCCGCACCGCCCACGAACGATCCCGTCTCGGCGACCGCCACCACCATTTCCAGCACATCGAGATCGAGCTTTTTCATATTCGTCAGAAAATCTGAGCAATGACTTCAGTTTAATGCGTTTTACTTGAAACTGCATCGAACCGATACTGTCAGCGACGAATCCCTGAAGGAGCTTCTGAACATGCACGGTACGGCGTCGATTTACGGATTTCTCGCGGTAGGCGGCATGCTGGCCGTGACACCGGGCCCGAATATGGTCTACGTCATGTCGCGTTCCATCGCGCAAGGGCGCACCGCCGGGCTGATATCGCTGGCGGGGGTGATGCTCGGGTATCTCTTCTATATGTTTTCGGCGGCGTTCGGCATTACGGCGCTGTTTTTAAGCGTGCCGTATGCGGCGAGCGTTCTGGGGGCGGCGGGTGCCGCGTATCTGTTTTATCTCGCGTGGCAGGCGGTGAAACCGGGTGGCCGCTCTCCGCTGGAGGTGCGCGATCTGCCTCGCGAACAACCTCGCCGGCTTCTCGCGATCGGCGCCACGACCAGCCTGCTGAACCCCAAGCTCGCGATGATCTTTCTGTCGCTGCTGCCGCAATTCATCGACTATCAGGCGGGTGGCGTGTTGAAGCAATCGCTGGTGCTCGGGTCTTCGTTGATCGTTGCGTTCGCATCGGTCAATGGCTTCGTGGCGATCTGTTCCGGCAGCATGGCGTCGTTTCTCGCGAGCCGCCCGGGACTTCTGCTCGCGCAACGCTGGGTCATGGGTTGCGTTCTGCTGGCCCTCGGCGGACACATGGCGATCGACGCGGTGAGGCTGGCGGGCGGGCATTGACTCGACTTTCTGAGGACACGAAACGACGAGTCAACCCGGCTCAGCGATCGCGCGTTGACGCAACACCCCTAAGAATAAGATCGATGCCCGCGACGAAATCAGCGCGGTCGTCGTGCGTGGGCAACTGGCTCGCCACGCTGCGGGTAAACGGGTACTCATCCGGATCGAGCTCGGACCACACGGTCGACACCTCACCCAGAAAGTTGGAGCGATCGAGGCCCTGCTCGCGGGCAAAGTGCGTGTTCGCCGCGTTCTGCCCGCCGACCCCGAGGATGTAACTCAGCAACGCCGACACCGTGGCCCACTCTTCTTCGCGCGGCACACCGAGCGCCCTTAACTGCTGGCCGATGCGCTCGAACACGCGCACCGTCGGCAGTTGCCCGGGGGCGCGTGTCAGCGCCGAGCCGACCCACGGGTGCTCGTCGATCGCGTCGAACATGGCCAGCGCCAGCGCGCGAATGCCTGCTTCCGGCGTCGTGCCGTCCACTGGCGCGTTCAGTGTGCGAGCGACGATCGCGTCGCATGCGGCCGTCAGCAGATCGCTCTTGCTCTCGATGTGCCAGTAAATCGCACCTGGGCCGGTAGCGAGCCGCTCCGACAAGGCCCGGAACGTCAGGCCTTTCTCTCCGCCGCTGTCGAGGACCTCGATAGCAGCCTCGACGATTCGTTCGGGCGATAGCGAATCCTCTCTACGCTGAACGCTACGGGTTTTCTTTGCCATGTCTCGCCTTGACACTTATGGAATGTTGTTCCAATATTACTATGGAATGCCGTTCCAGAGACTGCCTTCTGCAGGTTCTCTGGGCGTCTCCGACTGCTCAAGGGAATCAGGATGGACACTTCAATTGCGATCATCGGCGCGGGGCTCGGCGGGCTGACGCTGGCGCGGGTTCTCCATGTTCATGGCATCGCCGCGACGATCTACGAAGCGGAAGCCTCCGCCGACGCGCGAGCGCAGGGCGGCATGCTGGATATCCACGAAAACAACGGGCAGCTCGCGCTCAAGGCAGCGGGACTCTTCGATCGATTCGTCGAGATCATCCATCCGGGCGGTCAGGCAACGCGGGTGCTCGACAAGGACGGCGCGGTTCTGCTCGACCATCCCGACGACGGTTCGGGCGGCCGGCCAGAGGTGCCGCGCGGCGCGCTCCGCCGGATTCTGCTCGACTCGCTTCCTGCCGACACGGTGCGCTGGGGGCACAAGGTCACCGAGGTGGCCGCGCTCGGCGGTGGACGGCATGGGCTGACGTTTGCCAACGGCGCTACGGTCACTACCGATCTACTCGTTGGCGCCGACGGCGCATGGTCGAAAATCCGCGCGCTCGTTTCGGATGCCAGGCCGACGTATGTCGGTACGTCGTTCATCGAGACCTACCTGTTCGATAGCGACACCCGTCACAAGGCAAGCGCGGCAGCGGTGGGCGGTGGCGCATTGTTCGCGATGACGCCGGGCAAGGGCATTGCCGCGCACCGTGAGCCCGATGGCGTGCTGCATACGTATGTGCAATTAAACAAGCCCAAGGACTGGATCGACAGCATCGACTTCTCCGAGCCGGCGACGGCCCTGGCTCGCGTGGCGGAAGAGTTCGATGGCTGGGCCGTGGCGTTGAAAGCCTTGATAACCGATGGTGAAACCGACCCGGTGCCGCGCCCTATTCATGCGCTACCGGTCGAGCACCGATGGTCGCGCGTGCCCGGCGTGACGCTGCTCGGCGATGCGGCGCATCTGATGGCGCCGTCCGGCGAAGGGGCGAACCTCGCCATGTTCGACGGTGCTGAACTGGCGAAGGCTTTAATCGCTAATCAGGGGAATGTAGAAGTCGCGCTTCTCGCGTATGAAAAAGAATTGTTTCCGCGCAGCGCGTTCGAAGCCAGGGAGGCGGTAGGTATTCTGGATATCTGCCTAGGCTCTGACGCACCACAGAGTCTGGTCGACATGCTGGCTAATTATCAGGCGGTCGAGTAAGGGGACGATTGGGCGGGTCGCGTTACCGCTGATTGAAGCGATTACCCGCCGGCCCGCTTCGCGCTGTGGCCGTATTTTTTTAACGCCTCGATGACGCGTTCGCAATGATCGCCCTGCACTTCAATCACGCCGTCCTTGACCGTTCCGCCCGTACCGCAGGCCGTACGCAATTGTTTGCCGAGCACCGCCAGGGCAACGGGATCGAGCGCCAGGCCTTTGACGATTGTCACGCTCTTTCCACCGCGGCCTTTGGTTTCGCGACTCACTCGCACGACGCCGTCACCTGCGGGTAACTTTTTGGCCAGTGTCTTGCAAACACATTCCGCGCGTACCTGCCGACAGTCGGGACACATGCGCCCGCCTTCGGTCGAATAGACGAGGCCGCTTTTTGAACTGCTCTTCATGATTGGCTTACTGGAAGACAAGGAGATCGGGAACGCGAGGAGTTTAGCAGGCGCGTTGATGTGATCGTCGCGGGCGTAACTGCAGAACTCTTGCCTCGCGTCGCCGATGGGGTGTCAGAGTTTCCGAGCCACGAAACGAGGGCGCCGGTCGTCACGACCCGGCGCCCCGCACGATTAATTTGCTTGATCGCTTATTGGCGGTTAACTCCCCGCGGTTTATTCGCGACTAGTTCTTCGCCTTGATCAAGCCACTGCTACCGACTACTACTGACCCGCGGCCGGCGACACGACGCTCGGCCTTGCCAGCGTGTTGTTGCTCTTCGGCGCGCTGTTGGTCGAGGTACTGTTCGTGCTGCTCGGCAGGCCCGAATTCGGCGCGCCCATGACCCTGCCGCTATCCGAGTTCGGCGTGCCCGGCGTACCGTACCCGCTGTTTGCGCCGTTCATCGGATTCATCTGGTTCGCCGGACTTGCCGTGCTCCCTGACGACCCGCTGTTCGAACCGCCGGCCGCTTGGGCATGAGCACCGCCCGACAGCGTGAGTGCGGCGACGGCCGCGATTAATGCGCTGGTTGCCTTGTTCATGATCCATCCCTCCTCGATCGGATTGGAAAATCGACGCAGACGAACGTCGTCTGCTTGACCATGAATCGAGCAAGCGGTGTGCCGCGCGATTGTGGGGATGCATCAGGGGCTGCGCGAATACGTGTATGGCTGCTGCAAAGCGGATGCATTTACCGCGCGGATTCGGGTTGAACGCGTCGAGGTCGGAAAAACTCGGACTTTTTGTGTCGTGCAGCGAAGTTTTTCATGGAAAAAACTAACGGATTCTTCGCCCGATTGCCCCGAGAATTGACCATGAGGCCGGCGGCATTCAACGAAGAAAATCGAGCGCGCGTGGTAATTTGGTCATGCTTTATTCGGTGTAGCATCGCGACCAATCACGACATTGCTGGCACTTAGGAGGTTCGTAGGTGAAAGCTCTCTGCGAATGGATATTCAAGCAACATAACTTCAAATCCTGTTCGCAAGAGAATCATGTCCGACACGACAAACGATCCGACATTCCCGTTCGACGAGCGTGTCCCTCGCTGTGCCGACCGTGTCTGACAGTACGCGGCCAGTTCCAGACGCTCGACATGACCGCCAGATTCGCCGACAATCATGCGTCGACATTCCGACGGTCCACCAGGTATCTGTCCTCGCGCCTGGGCGACTTCCGGGCCCGGCTGGCAACGGGTGGTTGAAGCGATTGCCGTATCTCCGCGAGAGCAAGCGTGTTTTCTCATGTCTTTTTCAGCGTTAGTGATTTCGAGCGCGCCTTGCGCTTCTACGATGCCGTGATGGGCAGCCTGGGCGTCGAATTGCGTTTCTGCGACCGGGATAGGCCATGGGCCGGGTGGCACAGTGCAGACAGCGCGCGCCCCTTCTTCGTTATCTGCCAGCCCTTTAACTGACAGCCACATCATCCGGGCAATGGACAAATGATCGCCTTCGCAGCAAGCTCCAGGGCGGTTGTCCGATCTGCCTACCAGATAGCATTGGACAATGGCGGTAGCTGCGAAGGTCCGCCTGGGCTGCGGCCGCAATATCATGAAAATTACTACGGTGCGTACTTTCGCGACCCTGAGGGAAACAAACTCTGCGTTGCCAGTCACGTCCCTGCGTTCGATGGGGCATGAAGCCCCTCTCAGGGTGCATGACGGAGTTCAGCGGACGCAGACCCGATAGTTGTGCTTGCAACGGCGTGCGAGAAAATCAGATCATGACAACTATTCCAAACGATGTTCTTCACATCTCCGAGGCGGAAGCGTCTGGCCTGCTGTCCAAGCTCCCGCTGCCGTTTAGCGTTCTGTTCGAGCGTGGCGACGTATCAATCGAGCTGTATGCGCCACGAGGTTCAGACAAGCAATCGCCACATACGCGCGATGAGCTTTACATCATTGCCTCAGGTTCGGGAACGTTCCGCCGCGCGGACCACGTCCTTGAATTCAGCAGCGGCGATCTGCTCTTCGTGCCCGCGCATGTGGATCATCGATTTGAGAGCTTCAGTGATGATTTCAGGACTTGGGTAATCTTCTTCGGCCCAGAAGGCGGCGTTCAGACGTGAACGAACGTCCGCTTCCGCGAACAGCGAATGTCCCTAACAGGTCGACATGTGGCTGGCGCGGTGAGCAGCACGCAGCCAGGAAGTGTCATCCACTCCGGGGCTCTGAATGGCCAGTGTTAGCTGAGTCGCCTGATCAGGTGACTGGGTCCTCGCGCGCAGGAAATCAGTATCTGGCAACCACAATAAGGAGTTGTCATGCACAGCACGCTTCGTTCGGTTCTGTCCTGTTTCGTCGCTGCGACGACTCTTGTCAGTCTGCCCGTCGCGTCGTTTGCCTGTACGCGTGTTGTCTATCTGGGCGACAACAACGATGTCATCACGGCCCGATCAATGGACTGGAAACTCGACGTGGCCACCAATCTCTATATCCTGCCGCGCGGCATCGCTCGCACTGGAGAAGCGGGTCCGAACTCGCTCAAATGGACCGCAAAATACGGTAGTGTCGTGGCCACGGGCTACGACGTCTCCACCACCGACGGTATGAACGAAAAGGGCCTGGCTGCCGAGCTGCTCTGGCTCGTCGAATCGCAATACCCCGCCTACGACAGGAACTCGAAACCCGGCCTCACCATCGCCGCGTGGGCGCAGTACGTGCTCGACAACTTTGCGACCGTCTCAGAAGCCGTTGCCGCACTTGAGAAGCAGCCCTTCACGGTCGTGAGCGACAACGTGCCCGGCGAGCAGCGACTTGCCACGCTGCACCTGTCCATGTCGGATGCCACCGGTGACAGTGCCATCGTCGAATACATCAACGGCCGGCAGATCATCCACCATGGGCGGCAGTACCAGGTCATGACCAACTCGCCGACCTTCGACGAACAACTCGCACTGAACGAATACTGGAAGCGGATTGGCGGCACGTCGTGGCTGCCCGGGACGAATCGCTCGGCGGATCGCTTTGCGCGTGCTTCCTTCTACATCAATGCCATCCCGAAGAGCGAGGATCCCGTTGTCGCGCTCGCCAGCGTCTTCAGCGTGATCCGGAACGTGTCGGTGCCGTTCGGGATCACGACGCCGGATGAACCGAACATCTCGTCCACCCGCTGGCGTACGGTCGTCGACCACAAGCGCATGCTCTACTTCTTCGAGTCCGCGCTGACGCCCAACACTTTCTGGGTCGATCTTAAGAAGGTCGATTTCTCCACTGGCGCCCCCGTCAAGCGACTCGATCTCGGCAAGGACCAGCGCAATACGTTTAACGGTGAAGTCTCTGCGGACTTCCAGCCCGCAGCGCCGTTTAAGTTCCTCGGGCTCGATGCCGACAAGTCGCACTGACTTCCTGTGCTGTCCGCACCTCGCGTTCAGCGGTGCCCGCTGGGCTCGGTTGGCGACTGGACGCTCGGGAACGATCATTGAAATAGGGTTCGCCAAGGGCCGATTCGGGTCCGCTACAGCGGCCACGTTGGACAGACGTCGGGCCACAAAGTGACACTCGACGAACTGCCTGCATGGTCGACAATTGATCCTCACTTCACCTACGATTTCGTGTTCATGTTGAGACGAACAGTCACCACGTTTCTATGCATGGCTTTGTTTGCGGGCAACGCAGCAGCTTCGGAGCCGTTACAAAGGCCACAGGGCCGATAATGATGGTCCATTTCGACTATTACCCCAAAGATTTGCCGCGAATTCACGCGCTGGAACATCGGCTAGAAAGCGCGATAAAGCTTGCGGGTGTTGGCGAACTCGGTGAGACCGAATTTCACCTTGACGGCAATGACGGTTATTTTTATATGTACGGCCCCGATCCCGATCGACTGTATGTCGTGGTAAGTCCCATCCTGAAATCGTCCCGCATGATGACAGACGCAGAAGTCACGAAACGATATGGTTCCCGCACCGAAACGTTCGTGATACACCGGGGCGGCCTGCAATAACGGCGCGAATTTGCGAACTCGGCAGGAGCAAGCGAGTGCGGTTTGCGTTGGAGCGTGTACGGCCAGCAGCGGACCTTCGAGGTGGCCACACAAATCGTTGCCGACCGGGGCTGGTTGGAGACTGTTCGTCGCATCGCTATCGAACTGCCGGTACGTAAATTCGCGATTTTTCCTGTCCCTCGACCATCGCGTGGCCGTGGTAGTCGATCCATGATTGCTCACAACGGATTGAATCGGGGAGGCCCATAAAAGCGTTGACGGGTGTGACGCATGCTTTGAAGGCAACGCTCGCGGGAGCGGATATGACGTCCATTGAGACGTCTATATCTTTCTCGGTAGTGGTCGGCGTGTCCGACGACAAGGTTGCCTACCTTGAACTCAAGTCGTAGCCATGGATCGCCACCCCGATCGATCCCATGATCAACAATCCCAACGGTTGCAGTCTTTCCGTCGGGCAGCGCGCACAAAAATGGAGATGCCTCAAAGTGCTTCAGAAATGCACCGCTTTCATACATGTCGTGCGCCTGCAACATCTGGAGATTCCTACAGCTTACATCCGTGCAAACACTCCACGTTGTGGCGGTATCAACTGTCACCCCATTTGCCACGGATTTTCATATATATGTCTCGTCGATCCGCCATGAACGACCAGCGAATCTCGCAAACCGATCCTCACACATGCCTATGCTTGCTGGCGTGGCGCAATCAGTTCAGTCGTAGACAACAGGAAGCTGCGAAGGCGCGGCCTCACCGGTCGCTCGACAGACCGCCGGCTCACTCGTTTTTACACGGCCTCGGCCACTTTAAGCCCCTCGCATACTGAGCGCGAATGACCGCTTTCGACCGGAAACCTAAGAAAAGCTGTAATCTTCCAGACGACGTATCCAATTCGGGAGATTGGAAAGACCTTCAATGGGAGACTCCGATGACGGTAATTCGACCGATCGCCGTTGCGATCGCTTTGACCATCAGTGGTGCACCAGTGGCCTACGCCCAGGCCACCACGACACTGCTGTGCCAAGGATCTGGATCGGTGCTGGAATCGCAAGTATCGAACGGAATGGAATACGACAACAAGACGCACAGCTATAACAAAAGCACGAACAGCTCAACCACGGGACGCCGACCTTTCAACGGTACCGCGAATGTCGAGATCGCGGGCGGCAGTGTGAGGATTCGGGTACCTCACGAAATCATGCCCGAAATCAACAGTGCTCGTGATGGGTGGTTCACGCTCAACGAAGCCTTTGTCGGTGAAAGGGAGATCACCGGTACGCTTAGACTGAATATGGTCAACAGGGCGAAAGTCCGCATCGATCGAATGACGGGGCAACTAACCCTTGCAAGCGGGTTCGAGGATTTCGACGCCACTTGCACCAAGGTCGAGACAAACACAGGACCAAAATTTTAAAACTTGAGGGAAAAGCGTGTGCCTGGCGCGCTGGGGAGTTCAACGCCTGGCGGGATGATGCACAACTGCAGCGCGAAACCTGGCGAGCCCACAAGGGGAGATGTGTGCTCTCGTTAGGCGGGCAGTGTCTACTAACGGGCGCTCGGCCGCGCGAGCGGACTCCCTGCGAAGGGGTCGTTCGTCCAGTCTGCTCCTGCCTGTAGGCGGAGCTTGGAAACCGAACCTGAGGTCAACTCGAAGTGTCCGATGGACTGTCCAGCACTAATAGCCTGCTTCAGCCATTGAGGCATAGCCCCTTCGCCGCTCCAGCTATCGCCGTTCGCGCTGCGGTAGCGCTCAGCTTCCGGTAAAGCCGCGAGCGCGGTGGCGAGATCGTCCGCGCTAATGCCGAAGTCTTCCATGCGGTGCCGGAGATAGGCAATCATGCTTTCTCGCTTGCGTTCGTCCATGAACCTCTTTCCTTTTCAATCGTGTCCGATGCCTGTCTTGACGACATGCGGCGAAGGTCGCGGTATAAGTCCGCTCTTTCGCAATGTTTGCGGTGCCAACTAGTCGTCGGGACCAAGGATGACGTCGATTGACGCCTGACCCGCGATCTCCGCGACGAAGTAAGCCCAACGACGCGAAAACGGTCCGCCGCGGACTTTGATCCGTTGGCCTAGCGCAGCCACTCCGGGGGTGTGAGTCGGTCCCTCGATGCGGAACCACGCGTCAAACATGTCTTTGGACGTGGGCACCAGGTCAACATCAATCTCAAACCCGCGATAGTTCACCGTTCTCTGCATACAGTTCCTTCACATTCCACAACTCGGGTTAGTCCGCTGCTTTACAGACTCTGAACCGCGCCCACATAACTCTTTGCCGCGTCTTTCAGTTGCTCTGCTGCTGCCTGCACGGGCGTTGGCAGCTCGCTAAGCGCGAGTTGGGTGACGACACTGTCCAGCCGCCTGCGAAGTTCTATCACGAGGTCCATGACACTGGCATCACCGACACGACGACGATTGCTCTGCCGGGAGCCCACCAGCGAGCAATCGACCAGACGGTCAACTTTGCGAAAGTAGGCGTGGGCTGCCAGACGGTGCCTTGCGTGAAGCGATGCGATGTTCGACTTTGAGAGGCAATCTCTCACGACATCGACATTCATGCCGAAATGAATCTGCAAAGCGTCCGAAGCATCCGCCCGGTGAAAACATGCCACCTGATCGAACAGCGTCTCGCCATCTCCGTCGATCAGATCGATCCAGACCTCACCGTCTTCGAGAGCGTGTCCCGAGGGATGAATCACCCGTTCGTCCTCATTGGCGGCAGCGAGCATCCGGTGGCCGTCGACATCATCAACCGGCATTTCGAAAATCTCGACCAGTTCTCCGCTTACCGCGACCTGCATGATCAATAGCGCCATATCTGCTCCTGGAGATGCGATCGACGGGAACAGCGTTGTGTCGATCAGGCGACCGGATCCCGTGATCCGGTTGAGTGACGTTCTGGCGGGCGCAAGCTCGAGCAGCTTCGAGGCGCTTCATTGCGACGTTGTGTGAACAGTATGTTGGCGCGGGTGATAGGCGTGGCGTGTTTTACGCGTCATGCGATAGGCATCCTGCGCGCCCCTCTCCACCGGACCACTGGCGCGGCGCCAAACGGTGTCGCCGCAATGAAATCAGTTCATGCAGGCAGAAGTGTTCTTGCTGTGTATCGCTGCGATCGGACGAGGTCTGCGCCTCTGGCTCGTCGATCCTCGCCGCCGTCCATCTTGCCGCTACGAGGCAAGTGTATTGCCGACTATCCGCGGCTGTCGACCCAGTCACGCGCCCAGTTCGTAGCGTGTCCCAGGGCCTGCGTTTCATTATCGAAATAGTCGAGCGCGTGGAATTTGTAGGAAACCGGATCAGCCTCGAGGGCATCCCCCCTGACGAGCAGGAGGTTGGCGGCAAACCAGCCGTCCGGCAGACGATGTGCGGAAGGGGAGACTGAATAACCGTTGTAGTGGTGAAGATGTTTATTATTTTGCATAAGCAATAACCGAGCGACACCCGTACGACTTCTATATCGTAGAGGCGAAATAAATTGAAAATGAAGCGAGACGGATCGTGTCGACAAGACAAATGACGCGCACGGTGAAACGTGCGATCAGATCGGGAGCACACGGCTCCGCGAGGATACTAGTCCGGCAGACATGCAAAGGGCCGGTAGACCGGCCCTTGAAATACGTTACTGCGGCGAGATGTTTGCGGCCTGCATACCCTTCGGGCCGCGCTTTGTCTCGTAGGTCACCTTCTGGTTTTCCGCGAGCGTCTTGAAACCGTCGCCGCGAACTTCCGAGAAGTGAGCGAAGAGATCGTCGCCGCCAGCGTCAGGAGTAATGAAGCCAAAGCCCTTGCTATCGTTGAACCACTTAACAGTACCGGTATCCATGAGAATTCCTTGAAATAAAAATAACTGCTCCGTTGCGGAGCGACAAAAACTTCAAGGAAGAGGAGAGGATAACGAGTACCGCGCAGAAGAGGCGGAAAATGGTGATCAGCAATCGAGCTTCTTGAATATTTCGAGAGCCACAGTAACGTGACCGGGCAATAATGTCAACGCATTTCGCGCTTCGCCCTGTCGAGGTATGCAGTGGCGCCGTCATTCACACCTACCCCATCACTCTCGGGCACGCAGAAGATGAGATGGCCGACGCACCTTATGAAGCAAAAGCGCCGAGGCAGCCGCCCACGGCCGCCTGGTATCCGAAGCAGAACTCCCGAGCCTTCCGCAAGAATCCACATCGGTCGTGGCGGCTAGATGGCCCCCTACGACGATGACGTGGCGAGCAGTTCGGAAACGAACTTGGCCCGTGAGCAGAGCGTTCGCGAGCGCGCTTACTTTCTGTGGGAACAGGACGGGCGCCCTGCCGGACGCACTTAGGAATACTGGCACCTGATTCGCGACCTTGAGGCGCAATGATCGCCGCAAGTTCATTGACCTGACCTGCGGCGATCACCTTCGCGACTTGTCTTTTCGCAACCGCAAAGGGTGACCCAACGCTAGCCAATATCGAGCGTGCGGCGGGCAGATCGCAAGGACTCGTGCTTCGGTACGGTCAAGGTGAGCACGCCCTTTTCAAACTTTGCGAGAGTACGGTCAGGATCAGCGTTTTCAGGCATTGCTATCGTGCGTGTGAACGCTCCGTAAGCGCGCTCCAGACGATAACAGCCGTCCTCCTCACTGTGCACGTCCTGTCTTTTCTCGCCGCGCAGCACCAGCGCTCCGTCCTCGACGCTGATGGTCAGATCCTCCCTCTCCATGCCTGGCAGTTCGACGGTCACGCGCAGTATCTTTCCCTCGTCCACCAAGTCGATGCGCGGCTGTAAACGCGACGAGCTGAAGTCGCCGAACCATCGGTCGAGGGTGCCGCGCACGGCAAACGGATCGAGAAAGAAATCCTCCATCGCACGTAGCGAATCACGCGAGAAAAGCCGCTGAAGGTCAGGCCATGTGGTAAGTCCGGGCTCGCTGGCTGCCTGATTGCAAGGGCCGTCCGTGCCGGACTTGCCTACTGACCCGCGAATGAATTTGAAGGGGTTCCACTTTTTCAGGTCGTTATTCATCGTATTCACCTCGATGGTTTGACAGGAAAACTGGATATCCATCTGGGCCCACAGTGCAAAGTTTCTGCTTGTGCGGCGGAACTGCGCCTCGCGAGAAGCCCTCAATTTTTCCATTGCGCTCTGCTTCGTGCCTCCACGACGCAGGTGATGGCGACCTAAGGGCCGCCACCAATTTTTCGCCGTCGCTGCTGATCGTCCGGGCTCAGCCTGTCTGCACCTCGATGCGTCGCGGCCTTGCTTCGTCGCGGCGCGGAATGGTCAGTCTCAGCACGCCGTCCCGCAGGTTCGCGTCGATATTCGAGGTGTCAAAGTCCGGGCTCAGCGAGAATGCACGTGCGAATCGCGGTTCCCGAATCTCGGCATGCTGCAGCCGCAGACCGACCGGTGTCGGCACGACCGCTTCGGCTTCGATATAGAGATTGCCGTCGTGCACCCTCACCTCGAGCTTGTCTTTCGTGACGCCCGGCAGGTCCGCCCAAAGCGTGATGCCCTGACTGTCTTCGAATACATCAACCGCGGGGGTAAGTGTCATCCGCCGCGGCGGCTGCTCGCCCTCGCGTCGTGCTGCCGGTTGCCGGTCGCGTTCTGCAACCTGTGTCCTGTCGTTCATCGTTTTCTCCTCGAATAACTGGCGTTACTGGACGGTGATGGCCCTCGGCTTCGACGCTTCGCGCTTGCCCACGGTAATCGACAGGCAGCCGTTGGTGTAGCGCGCCTGCACCTTGTCGGGATCGGCGTTCTGAGGCAGTTCGATCACGCGCCGGAACGCGCCGCTGAAGCGCTCCTGAGCGTAGGTGCGCACGTCGTCGCGATTGTCGCCGCCGGCGTGCGGTCGCACCGGCTTGCGCTCGCCCGCAATCGTCAGCAGCCCCTTGTCGATCGACAGGTCGATCGCGGCGGCGTCGATGCCCGGCGCGAACGCGACGATCTCGATCGAGTCGTCGGTCGCACCGATATTGATCTGCGGGAAGGTGCCGGCATTGCCGGAACGGATGCTGGATGGAAAGCCTCCGAACAGGCCGGCCATCTGGCGTTGCAGACGGTCGAATTCACTGAACAGGTCGGTTCTTGAATAGAGATCACTCATGGTCGTATCCTCCGTAAATGCCAAATGGAGGCGAACTGGCCTATGCGCTCCAGTTCGCCTGCCATTTGCTGGCAGACAAATCGAAACACGCAGCGCGCCTGAAAACCCAGCGCATCTGCTTGAGCGAAATCCAAAATAGGCCTTGCAGTGAAAACTTCAAGGGGTGCTGGTGAGAAATTTTTGGGCTTGAAAACCCTCAACTGGCACCTATTGTCGAACCCATCGCAAGAATTCACGGAGGACATCATGGACTTTAATTCTGACCGGCTCACGCTGGGACGGCACCGTGTGCGGCTGCGCTCGACCAGAGGCTTTCCGACTGAAACAATACGTGACGTCGCGGAGGTCGCGAGGCTCGCCATTGACAACAACATGAGTGTGCGCGCGGCTCGTGGAACTGGTCCTGGACCAGGAACCGACCTACGACATCATCGTTGGAACGACGCTCGCCGAGGACCGCGTGTGCGTGCCGCAACTGGAAGTGGCAATTGCAGCGGTTCTGGGTGTGCTGCCCGATCGAGTGAATATTCTAGTGGCAAAAGTCAGGCAGGAAGAAGTTGACCTGCACTTCGGCGTGTAAGAGCGCATGCTCGCCGAAAAGCTGGACGTTGTACCGCCAATCCAGTAATGGCCGGGATTCAGTTCGCGCTGTAACACCGGGGAACGGCGGCGCTCAAAGCGCTATCGAACACCCTTGGCTGCTGGCGAGGGCAGGTGAACCGCCCCGGGAATCGTGGAGGCTGGTTGGTTTAAGTTAATGCGGGTTCGGCGACCGGTGTTTCAAGTTGCCGATAGTAGTTTGCCTCAGC
>NZ_QLTK01000025.1 GCF_003269035.1 Paraburkholderia bryophila
GAGAGGCCACAGTACGTTTCTTTTTCATGATCGGCATATCCATGATATTCATCCTTCATGATATGCCTCGCCCACAAAATCACGGATAGGTCCCTGGCGTCGAATGCGCGAGGACACGGATTCCAGATGAGCCACTACCGTGACTGCGCGGGGGACCCGCTTAAGAATTAGCGGTGTGAGCGGCTTTCTCTTGCTGACTTCTCTTTGCCGCGGCAAAGAGAAGTTAGTGCCGCCCCGCACAGGGGCAACGCCAATAGACCACTAACAAAACAAGGAAAGGCCAACACCGCAAGCACCCAGGCAAGCAAGCGCAGCGAACTAAAGCACCAGAAAAAAACAAACCAAACACCCGCACCGCAGGCAAAACTCCCCCTGCGGCCACGAGCAAAAAAACCTAAAAAAATTACTTCCGCAAGGAATCCAGATCAACCACAAACCGATACTTCACATCACTCTTCAGCATCCGCTCATAAGCCTCATTAATCCCCTGCATAGGAATCACTTCAATATCCGAAGTAATCCCATGCTCACCGCAGAAATCCAACATTTCCTGCGTCTCGGCAATCCCACCAATCAACGATCCAGCCAACCGGCGACGCTTGAAAATCAGATTGAACACCTGCGGCGACGGATGATCGTGCTCAGGCGCACCCACCAGCGTCATCGTCCCATCCCGCTTCAACAGATTCAAAAACGGATTCAGATCGTGCTGCGCGGCCACCGTATTCAGAATCAAATCGAAGCTGTTGGCATGCGCTTCCATCTCCTGCGCATTCTTCGAAATCACCACCTCATGCGCGCCCAACCGCTTCGCGTCTTCGATCTTCGACGGCGACGTCGTGAACAACACTACATGCGCACCCATCGCGCGCGCCAGCTTCACGCCCATATGGCCCAGACCCCCCAGGCCGACAATCCCGACCTTCTTGCCGGGACCCGCGCCCCACGTGCGCAGCGGCGAATAGGTGGTAATGCCCGCGCACAGCAACGGCGCCACACCGGCCGGGTCGAGATTGTCCGGCACCCGCAGCGTGAATTCCTCGTCGACCACCAGTTGCGTCGAATAACCGCCGTAAGTGATCTGACCATCCACACGGTCGACACCGTTATACGTGCCTACCCAGCCGTTTTCGCAATACTGCTCGAGGTCTTCCTCGCAACTCGCACACGTGCGGCACGAATCCACCAGACAGCCCACGCCGACCAGATCGCCGACCTTGTACTTCGTCACGTCCGGACCCACCGCGCTGACGCGGCCGACAATCTCATGGCCCGGCACGACCGGGAAAACGGTGTTCTTCCATTCATTGCGTGCCTGATGCAGGTCGGAATGGCACACGCCGCAAAACAGGACTTCCATCTGCACGTCATGGGCGCGCAGTTCGCGGCGCTGGATTTCGAACGGAGCGAGCGGCGCGGTAGCGTCGGTCGCTGCATAGGCGTAAGTCGTGCTCATGGGTAGCTCCAGCAAAGAGGGTGATGTCACAAGGCGATGCCCCAAGGCGACGCGTGACGTCGCCGCGGACAGCCTTGTCTTGAGCCGGGATCGCAGCGCCAGCGGTGGTCGACGAATTCGCCGAAGCAGTGAATCGGCAACCGGGCCCGGCGTGGTGCGGAAAACTCGATCCGGCAGGGTTCCCATCTTAGGAGCCGACTCTGACCCGGGGAATACCTGAATGTCTTGAAGATTTGCCTAAAACTCCTGGCGAAGCGCGCAGTAGGTCGTTTAGTGCTAAATTTCAAGCATTATTCTCTTGAGCGTCACTATTCCGTCATGTCAAGTCCTGCTGCCGATCCCGCTGTGGATCACATCGTCGATCCCGTTGCAAGCACGCTCGCGGACCCGCGTATGGTCGAGCTATTCGATCTGTTGGCGCCGAAGCCGGGCTTCACCTGCTCCAGTCTGGAAGGCGTCAATCTGATGCGTGCCAATCATCCGATGCCGCGCATGCCGGTCATGTATGAGCCGAGCATCGTGATTGTTTGTCAGGGCCGCAAACGCGGCTATCTCGGCGACCAGGTGTTCCAGTACGACGCGCAGCAGTATCTGGTGCTGTCGGTGCCGCTGCCGTTCGAATGCGAAACCGAGGCGAGTCCGCAGACACCGTTCCTGGCGATCTCGGTGCGCGTCGATTTGACCATGGTGGCCGAGTTGCTGATGGCGCTGAACGAAACGCAAGGCGCGGCGCGGAACGAACCGCTCGGGGTTTATTCGACGTCGCTCGACCCGGCTTTGTCGAATGCGGTGCAGCGGCTGATGGAAGCGCTGGCTTCGCCGCTCGACGCGCGCATTCTCGCGCCCGGCGTGGTCCGCGAAATCTGCTATCGGGTGCTGACCGGCGAGCAGGGTGACGCGATCCGCGCGGCGCTCACGCATCAGAATCATTTCGGCCGCATCGCCAAGGCACTGCGACGAATTCATGCCGACTACTACGGCGAGCTCGACGTGGACACGCTGGCCGCCGAAGCCGGCATGAGCCTCGCGGTATTCCACGCGCAATTCAAGGCGGTGACCGCAACTTCGCCGATGCAATACGTGAAGACCACGCGTTTGCATCACGCGCGCTTGCTGATGGTGCAGGACGGTTTGAGTGCGGGCGCGGCCGCGGCGCGCGTCGGTTATGAAAGCGCGTCGCAATTCAGCC
Organism: Paraburkholderia bryophila; assembly: GCF_003269035.1. Classification (GTDB taxonomy): domain Bacteria; phylum Pseudomonadota; class Gammaproteobacteria; order Burkholderiales; family Burkholderiaceae; genus Paraburkholderia; species Paraburkholderia bryophila. The sequence continues at coordinate 2,646 of NZ_QLTK01000025.1, forward strand.
GCGAGTTCAAGCGGCTGTTCGGCCTGAGTCCGGTCGACGAAGTCAAACGCATGCGCGCCGTCTACGATGCCCCCGCGCCGCGTGTGGTGAAGCCGGTGGCGCGTTACGTGACGGCCGTCTAGGCGCATTCGCCACGGACGGTTGCGATGACTACGGCTATAAGCCGCTGAACCAGTTATACCCCTGGTCTTCCCAATAGCCGCCAGGGTTCGTGTTGGTCACGAAGATCGCCGCAATGTGTTTCGGGTTCTTGAAGCCAAGTTTGGTCGGCACTCGCAGTTTCAGCGGATAGCCGTATTTCGCGGGCAACGGGGCATCGCGGAAATCGAGCGTGAGTTGCGTTTGCGGATGCAGGGCCGTCGCCATATCGAGGCTCGAATAGTAACGGTCCGCACATTTGAAGCCCACATAGCGCGCGCTCAGATCGGCGCCGATGCGCTCCAGAAACGTGCGGAACGGCACGCCGCGCCATTGGCCGATCGCGCTCCATCCTTCAATGCAGATGTGGCGCGTGATCTGCGAAACCTGCGGCAACGCGCGCAACTGATCGAGATTCCAGCTACGTTTGTCCGTCACCAGCCCCGACACTTCAAGTTGATAGGTCGAGCCGTCCACATCCGGCGCATCGAACTCGGGGTAGAAGGCGTTAAACGGAAACGGGTCGGTGATCTCGCGCGCCGAATAGGTCGGCGCCAGCCTGTTGCGGTCGAACAGCCAGCCTTGCACGCGATCGTTCCAGCGCGACATGGCCCACAGCACCTTGTCGACCGAATCGCCGTCCTGCATGTTGCAGCCCGACAGCATGGCCAGTGCGCCGATCGACAGCGACGAGCGCAGAAACAGACGCCGCTGCAGTCGCTCGATTTGCGGCTGATGATCGCGGAGAACGACGGGCGCTCGGCGTGCCTTGTCGGGACGGGATGCGCTCATGCCTGGGTTCCTTCGTGAACGGTGGGTTTGGCATGGCCGGTCAGCATGGGCAGCAGCGTGCGCGGTACCAGCAGCACGAGCGCCAGATGCACGCAGACAAATCCCACCACGCCCGCCATGGCGACGAAATGCACGCGCCGCGCGAAATCGAAACCGCCGAATAGCGCGGTCAGCCAGGAGAATTGCACCGGCTTCCAGATCGACAGTCCCGACGCCACCAGCAGCACGCCGAGCGACAGCACCAGCAGATAGAGCGCACGTTGCACCGCGTTGTAGCGGCCGGTCTCGTGCGGGAGTTTGAAGCGCAGCGCCAGGGCGGCGTCATGCACCACGTCGCGCGGATGAACCGGCAACAGCGCACGGCGGAAATGCCTGCGTCCGATGCCATACGCCAGATACAGCAGCCCGTTGGCGCACAGCAGCCACATCGCCGCGAAATGCCACGCCATCGAACCGCCGAGCCAGCCGCCGACGGTCGCCCACGCGGGAAACCTGAAGGGGAAAAACGGCGACGCGTTGTAGATGGCCCAACCGCTCATCACCATGCAGACCATCGCAAACGCGTTGATCCAATGGGTGATGCGGACGACGAGCGGGTGAACGAGCTGACGTTGGCGTGTTTCGGGCATGGCGCGACGTTGACGGCAGTGGCGGCGTGAACAGGATGAACGGCAAGCGGCAAGCCGCGTCGTGACATTACGCGGCCGCTCAAACCGATGAAGCGATACAACGCGCCGTATTACATCGGCGGCGTGATGCCGTTCTCACCTGCGGAGATGAAGTTGGCCGCCATTGAACCGTCGGCTTCCTTGTGCGCGAACAGCACGACCTTCGCGCCCGGCACCAGCAGCGAACGGTCGCCCGGCACCAGGTTGACGATCGGCACATCCGGCGGAATCACGATTTTCTTTTCGCCGTCTTTGTATTTCACGGTGATCGTGCGGCCGTTGCTGACCACGAGCGAGCCGACGGTGCCGTTGGTCATCGAGCTGTTGCCGCCCAGATCCCACGGACGATGGCCTTCGCCGCTGCCGCGCATGCTGGCCGGAAACACGTGGACTTCGAGCGCTTTCAGCGTGCCGTCGGCCTGCGGAATCGCGGCGGTGCCGACATAGCTGTCTGGCTTGATGTCGTTCACGTTGGCGAGGGTGACGCCGCGAATCGGCGTGTCTTTCGCGAGCTTCACGTCGACGTCCTTGCCGTCGCGCGTGTGGACCTTGAGCAGGTCGCCCGACAGCGACGTGACGGTGCCGCGTACGCCGGTGGGCGCGGCGCTCTGGGCTTGCGCGGCGGGGCCGGCGGCGAGCAGCGCGGCGGCGACGAATGCCGGGGCGGCGAGCACGCGCAGTGCCTTCGCGGAAACGAGCTTCATGGAACGACTCCAGGTAAGTGAACGATGGGAATAACGACGGCAACAACGATGGGGGGCAGATTAAACGCGCAATCGGCTCAGCCGGGTGACCGGCGGATGACAAAAACGTCATGAACGGTGCGGTCCGCGCCACGTAGAATGGTCGTTACCTATCTTTATGTCCGGCGTTTTCCGCGCGCGTCAGCCACCATGAGCATTCTCGTCATCGAAGACGATCCGAAAACCGGCGATTACCTGAAGAAGGGTTTGCGCGAGAGCGGCTATGCGGTCGATCTCGCCCGCACCGGCACCGACGGTCTGCACATGGCGCTCGAACAGACGTATGAACTGGTGGTGCTGGACGTGATGCTGCCCGGCATCGACGGTTGGGAAATCATGCGCGCGCTGCGGGCGCGGCGCGATCTGCCGGTGATCTTCCTGACCGCGCGCGACCACGTCAGCGACCGCATTCGCGGTCTCGAACTCGGCGCGGACGATTACCTCGTCAAGCCGTTTTCGTTCACCGAACTCGTGCTGCGGATTCGCACGCTGTTGCGGCGCGGTGTGATCCGCGAGCGCGACGTGTTCGAGATCGCCGACCTCAAACTCGACGTGCTGCGTCGCAAGGTGACGCGCGAAGGCGTGGAGATTGCACTGACCAATAAGGAATTCATGCTGTTGCATCTGCTGGTGCGGCGTCAGGGCGAAGCGCTGTCGCGCACGCAGATCGCCTCCGAGGTGTGGGATATGAATTTCGACAGCGACACGAATGTGGTCGACGTGGCCGTCAAACGGCTGCGCGCCAAGGTCGATCATCCGTTCGAGAAGAAGCTCATCCACACGGTGCGCAGTATCGGCTATACGTTCGGCGACGGCTCATGAGCTGGTGGACCGAGCGTTCGCTGACGGCGCGCACCACGGTGCTGTTCGCGTCGATTGCCTGCCTCGTGATCGGCACGCTCGGCGCGTATTTCTATCACTCCGCCGAGGTCTCGCTGGAGCGCCGCGCCGACGTCGTGCTGACCGGCCGCGTCGAGCACTTCAGCCGGATCGTCCAGGACATGTATTCCGTCAGCGAGTTGAAGGCGCGCCCGCTGCTGTTCGAAACCATGCTGGGCGGAGAAGCGGACGTGCTGCTGTTTCGCCGGCCCAACGAGACGCCGTTCATCGACGTCAATCCGGCTGGCATCGCGGTGCCGCCGTTGCAGGCCGCCCCGTCGGGCCGACTGCCGACCTTTGCCGAGATTCGCCGCACCGTGCTGGCGGACGGCGTGCCGGTGCATTGGGCGATTGCCACGGCCAAGGCGCGCGAGGACGGCGCCGAAGTCGAGGTGATCGCCGCGCATCCGATGACCCAGGAAGTGCGCATGCTCGCCGCGTATCGCAACCGCATCCTGCTGGCCACGTTGTGCGGCATGCTCGCCGCCACGCTGCTCGCTTATTACGTGTTGCGCCGCGCGTTGCGGCCGGTGCGCGAGATCGCCACGCGCGCCGCGCAGATCAGTCCGGCGAGCCTTACGGTGCGGCTCGACAGCCAGGCCGCGCCGGTTGAATTGCGCCAGCTCACGCACGCGTTCAACGCCATGCTCGATCGTCTCGCGGACGGGTATCAGCGGCTGTCGCAGTTTTCCGCCGATCTGGCGCATGAAATCCGCACGCCGGTGGGCGCGCTGATCGGCCAGACTCAGGTCATGCTCGCGAAACCCCGCGAGCCGGACGAATATCAGCAGGTGCTCGAATCGAATCTGGAAGAGCTGAACCGCCTCAGCCACATTGCCGAGAACATTCTGTTCCTGGCGCACGCGGACCATGCGGCTCTGTCGGTCGACCGGAAAACGGTGGACCTGCGTGAGGAGCTCGTCAGAATCGCCGACTATTTCGAAGGTCTCGCCGACGAGCGCGGCATGCGTTTCACGATCGAAGCGACCGGATCGGTCTGCGCCGATCCGATGCTGTGCCGGCGCGCGATCAACAATCTGGTCGTGAATGCGGTGCGATATGGGGCGCCCAACACGGTCGTGCGGCTAAGCGGCAAGAACGACGCAACCGGCGCGACGGTGGCGGTGGAGAACGAAGGCGCACCGATTCCCGACGATCAGTTGCACCGGCTGTTCGACCGTTTCTACCGGGCGGATGCGGCGCGTAGCGAGTTCACCGAATCGAGCGGGCTGGGGCTCGCCATCGTTAAGGCGATCATGCATCTGCATGGCGGCGCCGCGCAGGCGGCCTGTCCCGCGCCGGGCGTGGTGCGTTTCGAACTGCGCTTTCCGCGCGCCTGATCGCGTGCGAACGAGCGCGCCTAACCCGGCGCGTGGCGGGTAACGGCGATACCGGGATGATTGCGCAACTGGCTACCGCTTTCCGGTGTCGTTACGATGGTGTGGCCTATTTCCATTCACCACTCGTCACTCCCCCCCACGATCCGGAGAGAACATCATGAAGCGGTTTCACATAGCCCTTGCGGTCGCCGACCTCGACGCTTCGATTGCCGATTACAGCCTGCGTCTCGGGCAAGCACCCACTGCCGTGGTCTCCGGTCAGTACGCCATGTGGCGTACCGATCTGCTCAACTTCTCGATCAACCTGACGCCGGAAAAAGCGGGCCAATTGCGCCACATCGGCTTCGAGGACGACGCGGCCGAGGGCTTCACGAAGAGCGTCGACGTAAACGGCCTCGAATGGGAGCATTTTTCGGCGCAGGAACAGGATCGGCGTATCGAGAGTACTTACGGTCACGCCGTCCGGGCGGATCGGGGCTAAACGGGGCTAGACGGCCTGGCATTGCGCTGACGGGAAGCGTTTTCACAGGGCCAGTAACTGGTCGAGATAGCGGGCAACCCCGTGCTGATGATTCGGCGGCGCCTGCGGATGCCTCGGCAGATGACGTTTCAGCTCCGGCATCGCGTTGGCCATGACCACGCCATGGCCCACCGAACTCAGAAGTTCCAGGTCGTTCATCGCGTCACCGAAAGCAATGGTTTGCGACAGGGCGATCTGTTGTCTTGCGAGGAACCACCTGACCGCGGTCATCTTGTTGTGATTGGGCGACACGATGTCGATCGTCTGCGCGGAGGATCGGCTCAACGCGACCACCTTGCCGAAGCGGTGGCGCAGCGCGGTGTAAGCGTTATCGGCCGCGATCACGTCACCCTGTAGAAGAATCTTGAACGCCTTGATGCTCCGTAACTCCGATTCGGTGTGATAGCGGCATGTCAGGCCGGAGCCGGCGATATAGTCGGCAAAGAAAGGGTTGGGTGTCAACGCATGCCAGCCGGCACGCGAGAATAACGTGACATGCAGTTGCACACTTTGAATGAAGTGCAGAATCTTCACGCTCGATGCCGGCGCCAGCGTGCGCTCCAGCGCGGGCGGCGACGAGGGTCCCGTTTTGATCAGCGTGCCGTTGCAGGAGACGACCGTCGGCGTGAAGCCGAGTTTTGTCAGGCTGCGTCTGGCATCGACGTCGAGTCGTCCGGTGGCGAAAATGATCTTCATTTCACGCCGATGGAGATGTTCGAGCACCTGGGCGGAATAGTTGGACAGCCGGCCTTGATTGTCCAGTAGCGTGCCGTCGAGATCGATCACCACCGCGCGCCATGGCAGGCGCGATGTCCTGCCGGCGCAAGAGCGCGTTTCCATTGAGATTGTCCCGTTGAGAAGAGTCGATCTGGTCGTCTGACGGCAACCTAAGGCGCCTTTGGCGCGGGGTGCGTGGCACGCGCTGCCGATGAATCGGGCGGCGTGTTCACCATCTCCTGCAGGATCACGACGAAGCGCGCCAGAAGCTGCGTCGCCGTTTCTTCCTGAAGTTCTCGCGTGTCGTAAAAGAGGCGTAACTGGAGACCTTCCGCATGCGGAATCAAACACAGCACGGTCTGATGATTGCTGCCTGAAATAGCATTCAGCAGTTTCAGGCGGAACGGCGGTTCGCTGCCGAATTCGGGCTCCGGCATATTTTCAAATACGAACAGGCTGCCGAACGGCGCTTGCGGGGTCCACCGCGCATCGTAATGGGTCAGCTCGTGGAAGGCGAATTGCTGGCGATCGGGCTGTGTGGCGCGAATGTCGTCGAGCAGATCGACCATGCTACGTTGGCGAATCCCGGTCAGCCGCAAGACCGGACTGGCGACAAACAGGCCAACCAGCCGCGCGACGTCGTCGATCTGCGCCGGCCGTTCGCTCATGGTGGTGCCGATGGCAACGTCGTCCTCGTTAAGACGGTCGGCCAGCGCGCGCATCCACGCCAGTTGCGTGAGCTGATTCGCGGTATAGCCGTGCGCCTTGCCGAATTCATATAGCGCGTCGTTCAGTTGGCGCGTGAGCGTCGCGGCAACGCAGCGCATGCGTAACGCCTGACGGGTGTCGATTTTCCGGGGCGTGTCGATGGGCAAGCGTTGATTACGCTGTGCACCCTGCAGGTATGACGTCCAGAATTCTTGCGCCTCGCCAGACTCGTTACGCTCACCATGGCGAGACACGTAGACGGGGAAGGGCATGAAGCTCCGCTTGCAGGCCACCGGCGGCCGGCCCTGCTGAAGGGCGGTGTAGGCGGCCACGGTCTCTGTCAGGATGAGGTTGAGTGACCACCCGTCGAATAACACGTGATTGCAGGTGTGAATCAGAATGTGCCGTTCGTTGCACGCCGTCGCCACGAGCAGGCGGAATAAAGGCGGCTGCTCGAAGTCGAACGGCTCGTTGCGTTGTTGCAGGATGGCGTCGTTCAGCGCGCGATGCTCGGCGTCGTGATCGAGCGTGCGCCAGTCCGCGAATTGAATGGGAAGCGTCACCTCCTTACAGACGAAGAGCTGCGGATTGCCCAGGTTGTCGCGGTCCGTCAAGCCCGCTCGCAGAATATCGTGCTGTGCCGCCACGTGAGTCCAGGCGTTCGCCATGCACTGAGGGTCGAACCTGCCTTCGATCTCCATGATGACCTGATCGATCTGAAAATCCGGATCGACGCGATTGAAGTACATCAGCTCACGTTGTCCGCCAGTCGCGCGATAAACATTCTCGAGCGCATGGCGATGCTGGATCCGATCCAGTTCGGCCAGTGCGATCGTTGCGTGGGGGAAGTCGCTGGGTGTGTAAAGACTCCGTTGCCGGGAGGTCAGGTCGGCGCACACATCAATGATTTCGTGGAGCGCCGAGGTGAAGTCAGCGGCCAGCTTCTTCGCAATCTCATGCTGCAGCCGGGTTGTCAGGGTCAGCCGCAGGCGATGCTCGAATACGCCGCCCGCGATGTCGATGAGATGGCCGGCGTCGTTGGCAGGGTCGATCTGAAGGCCGCAATCCTGCGCGGCGAGTTGCCATTCCCCGGTTGATTCGCTGGAAAAGAATTGCCCCAGATAGTTGAAGCTGATGGCGGGCAAACTCTGCGTGTCGAGCGCGCCTGTCTGGGTGGCGGCAGCGGGGCCGTACCTGAAAGCGCCGTAGCCGAAGCCCTTGTCCGGAATGTCCCGCAAGCATTCCTTGATGTGACGTATGGTGGCCGCAAGCGTGTCCTTGACCGCCAGCTTCACGGGATACAGGCACGTGAACCAGCCTACCGTGCGACGCACGTCCAGCCGCGAGTCGATCTCCTCGCGCCCGTGGCCTTCGAGTGTGAGCCAACTCTCCTTGAAACCGTGCCAGCGATGGAGTGCGATGGCCAGTGCGCTCAGCAGGAGGTCGTCGATCCTCGTGTGAAAGGCCGCAGCCGTTTCCTTCAGCAGGCGGCCGGTTTGCTGGGGATCGAATTCGATCGACACGACTTCATGGCGAGCGGTAATGCCGTCTTGCTGCCAGTAATCGGGTTGACCGGCCGTTTGCGTTCGCCACCAGGCGAGCTGGTCGGGATGCCGTGCGGCATAGTGCGCCGTGGCATCGACCCATTGCCGGTAGCTGCTGCCTTTTCGGTCCAGCGAGCCACCTTCGCACAGCGTCCGGATATCGTCGCGAATAATGCGCCAGGAGACTGCATCGATCACGAGGTGATGGGCGGCGATGAACAGACGTTGCGCGCCGGCCAGGTTGTCGTGGCGAATCCACGCGACGCACCAGAGCGGTCCATGAGTCAGATCGAAGCGGCTTTGCAGGCGGGTCAGACGGTCCGCCAGTGCTTGCCGATCCATGGCCGCATCCAGTTCGATCACGGGCGGCGGCGCAAGCGTGGGCTGATAGGTCTGCGCGACGATCAGGTCGCCCTCGAACGTAAAGGTGGTTCGCAACATGTCGTGGTGGGCATGGAGGGCAACCACGATCTTCTCGATCATCGAACGCTGCAGCGGCGGGATGCCGATAAGGCACGCCTGATTCCAGTGGTGCGGCTGCGCGCAGCGTCGGGACGCGAACCAGCGTTGCACGGGCAGCAGCGCAAACTGGCCGCTGAGGGCGCCTTGTTCGCTGATCCGGTCTTCCTCGGGCGGCTGGTTTTGCAGCCAGGCGGCCAGCCTCGCGATCGTGCGTTGTTCGAAGATGGCGCGCACCGGGCAGGCAATCTGATGTTGACGCAACCGGGTGGTCAGCAGAATGCCGAGAATCGAGTCGCCACCCACTCGGTAGAAATCGTCGTCGACGCCGAGGTCCGTGATGTCAAGCACGTCGCACCACACGTCATGCAGAATCTGTTCGAGCGGGGAGCGCGGCGCGACGCGCGGGCTGTGCGCCGCTCGTGGTTCAAGCGCGAGTAGCGCTTCTCTGTCGAGCTTGCCGTTCGCGGTGAGCGGTAGCGTATCCAATGGAATGAAATGAGCCGGAATCATGTATTCCGGCAATTTCAGACGCAGCCATGCGTCCAGATCGTCGGGATGCAAGGGTGTCGCCGGGACATACCACGCGAGCAGTTCGTGGCGGCGGCCGCTTTGTCCTGCCTTTTCGAGCACGGCCACCGTGCATTGCCGGACGCCGGTGTGCGTGAGCAGGCTTGCTTCAATCTCAGCCAGCTCGACCCGATAGCCACGGATCTTGACCTGGAAGTCGTTGCGGCCGATGTATTCCAGTCGACCCTCCGCCTGCCACCGAACCAGGTCGCCGGTCCGGTACATGCGTTGGTTGCTGTCGCGCGCAAAGGGATCGCTGACAAAACGCTCCGCTGTCAGCGCCGGCAGATTCAGATAACCGCGTGCCACGCCTTGACCGCCAATATAGAGCTCGCCGATCGCGCCCCGAGGTAGCAGCTTGCGCTGCCTGTCGAGGACGTAGCACGTGCGTTGCGTGAGCGCGCGGCCAATTGGAATGGAACCCGGCGCATCGACGTTTTCGATCGCGTGGGTCGTCGCGAACACGGTGCACTCCGTCGGCCCATACACGTTGAGGATGCGCGCCGGGCGTCGCGTCTGGCGGGCCAACCCACGCATGATGTCCGGCGTCAGCGCTTCTCCGCCCACCAGCAGGCAGCGTAAGCCGGCAAATTGCGTGGGACACGACAGGTACATGTGATCGAACAGGCTTCGGGTGATAAAGCCGATAGTCACCTGCTGGTGCCGCACGAACGCCTCGAACAGCCGTGCATCGCTGCACAACTGGTCGGGCTGCGTGGAAACGGCCAGTTTCGCGCCGTTGAGCAGGGCACCCCAGAGTTCCATGGTCGCGGCGTCGAACGCAAGGTTCGCGAGTTGCGGCAAGGCGTCGTGCTCGTCGATACGCAGCGTGTCGGAGTCGACCAGCAGGCCGATGATGCTGGCTTGCTCGATCAATACCCCTTTGGGCTTGCCGGTGGTGCCGGACGTGTAGATCACCTGCGCCAGATCATGTGGGGCGCGATAGATGCCGGGGTCGTCTTCAGTGGCGGCGATCGCGCACTGCTCGTCGAATGCGATGCAGTTCACGCCGCACGCGCAGGACTGCAGGCCGGGGAGCAGATCGGGCTGGGTGACGACCAGGCGGCTGCCCGAATCTTCCAGAATATGACGTTGCCGTTCCGCGGGCGCCTTCGCATCCATCGGCACATAGGCGGCTCCCGACTTGATGACGGCCAGCAGTGCGATCAACGCGTCCAGGCCGCGCGTCATGCAGACCGCTATCCGCGTGTCGGGCTCGATGGGCGAGCCGGTCCGCTGCCGATACTGCTCTCGCAGGTGATGGGCGAGTTGATTGGCTCGCCGGTTGAGTGTCCGATAGTCATAGTGCCGCGTTTCATCGGCTAGTGCGATACGAGCTGGGTGAAGTTTCACCATCGACTCGAAACGCTCGGCGAGACCGTAGTTGGGGGTGGGGGCAGGCGGCGGATTCCACTGGCGAAGCAATTGATCGCGTTCGGCGCGGGAGAGAAGTTCCGGTTCCTGGCCGGCCGCGTTCGTTGCCGCGCAGAGCGATTCGAGAACATTTTTCAATTGTTCCATCAGCCGATCGATGTCGCCGCACGTAAAGCAACTGGCGTCGTACTCGAATCGCAGTATCAGTGCTTCTTCGCGCGGCATGGCGACGATCGCGAGCGGATAGTCGAGCCGTTCGCCTGTTCCGCGCGCGAGATCACGCGACGGCGCAAGTGTCTCGCCGGTGTCGCCACGCTTCTCGAACACAACGAGGCTATGAAATAGAGGTTCGCCCTGCCGATGCTGTTGCGCTTGCAACTTCGTGGCGTGGGGGAGCGGCCGAGTGTCCAGTTGCGTGAGGCGTTGCTGGATCTGTTGCAGCATCTCGCCGGTCGTGGCAGCGGGGCGCCAGATCACCAGCAACGGCAGGATGGGCGGTTCGTTTTCAGCGGCGACGGATTCCCGGTCGGCCACGTCCGCGCACGTCATCGTGCCGGCTAAAGTCTGATTGGCGTCGCTCCAGACGTGCAGTAACTTGTGCCAGCCGTATTGCACCAGTGAACGCAGCGTCACGCCGTGCGTTCCTGCCTGATCGCGCAGCGCTGCTGTCGTGAAGGAATCGAGTGTCAATGACCGGCAGTCGGGATGGTGCAGATTGCCGGCCTGTCGTGGATCGAAGCGGGTCGACGCCATGAGGCCGAGATCGAACGGCGGGTCGTCGTGTTTGCATTGCTCTGCCGGCATTTCCCGCGCGTCGGGTACGGGCGGACGCGAATGCGCTTTGCCGGTGAACGGCAAATTACCGATCGGCACGTCGGGCTGCAGGAGCAGTTGCCGCAGAAGAAAGCAAAAATCCCTCGCGTACTGCTGTGTCTGTCCGGGAGATGCCGGTTCGCCACGCGCGCGCAGGCGAAAGTCGAAGCGCGACTCGTATTCGCAGTATTCCAGCAGCAGCGACGCGGCGCCCATGTCCTCACAGTAGCGCTGATTGGCTTGCGTGTCGCAGTCGTCGAAACGATAAAGGCTATCGCGCAGGTTCGTTTGCACGAAGCACGTGTCGAACTTCGTCGCACCGCATGCGCGGGCAATCCGATGAGTGGGCCATTCGATGAAACGGGCGCCGTTGGCCGAGCGTGCGTCGCGGAAAAATTGCATGTTGCGCTGATAGAGCTGCCGGAAGGTACTGGTCGATATCGAGGTCATGGGCAACACGGCCACGTTCACCTGCGCACCCATCGACAGGTCATGGCCGGCCGCAATCGCGACAGGGAAGCTGACCGGCACGGCGTCGCAATTGCGGTAGCGCGCGAGCAACGCGCCCCATGCGCTGAGGAACAGATGGAACGGCATGGTGTGGCGTAAGGGCTTATTCGGGCGCCAGTTCTTGAGTTCCTGCTTATCCAGCGAGAAATTCGCTACTTGAACGGGCGGGGCGACGCAGTCGTTGCGAGGCTGCGTTAAACAGGTGTCGATCTGGGTGAACGCGGGGCGAAAACCGCGCCAGAATTTCTCCGCGCCGGCATCGTCCAGCGCTTCGCAGTCGCGCGTGATTTTTTCATTGATGGCGGCGATCGCTATAGCGTCGCGTGGTGTCGGGTAGTCGGAGCCGTTGTAGCGCGCGGAGATTCCGTCGATCAACTGGATGCCGGACACCCCGTCGATAATCAGGTGATGCATCACAATGAGGAATTCATGTTCGCGCGGCTGGACTTCGAACACACCGATCCGGTAGAGCGGCCCGCGTTCGACATCGAATGCGCGATTCACGAAATCGGCCTGGCCGCCGACGCCGCGAAGGTATTGAAGCTTGCCGGGCTCGCGGTTTTTCACCCAAAAGATCGACCCGTCGTCGTCTTCCGTGAGGTGGCTATCAAACAGAATGTGATCCGCGATGAAGCGGTCGACCGCCTGCGCGAGACGATTCACGTCAAGCTTGCCGCGAATGGTGTGATCGGCAACGACGTTGTAGGCGGATGACTTCGGATCGAGCCTGAATTCGTTCCAGAAAATCGTTGAATAGGGCGAGCATCGGATTTTGTTCACGGCAATTCCCGTTAATCCAAGAAAGTGGTGTTGAAGGCGTGCCGGTTGCGTTAGCGGCGGTCGAGGCGTCCGATCCAGACTCGCTGTTCATCGAAAATGGGGACGTCTTGCAGGTAACCGATCAACATGCAGAGCGGCTTTTTATGAAGAACGGGAATGATCTGGGAGAGCGTTGGCAGACGCGACTCGTGGAGCAGGATTCGACAGGTCTCGCTGAATTGCGACGCTACGCCAAGGCCCCAGAGAATGTGAGATTCGCCGGAGTCGGATAGATCGACGACATCGGCGCAGTCTTCGGAGACACCCAGAGTCAGGTACTTGTCTTCGTGCTGAAGGTAGTGAACGGTCCGATACAGTGGATGGCATTTCAGGTAGTCGCTGGCCTGCCGGTCTCGTTTTCTGCCGAAATGATTGCGCCACGCGCTGTCCGGAATGGCGTCGGCCTCGATCTCGTTGTAGGGCTCATGCCCAATCGGCCGACAGCACACCTCCGCGTAACGAATGACCTGTGTCGCTGGGGTGAAGTATCTGGTCAAAATCTTCTGGTAAGCGGGCGTTTTTCTCTCGTCTGAAAAGCAGACAATCAGATCGCTATCGGGATTGATTGCATGACGGATCAAGGCGACGGCAACCGGTCCGGATCGGCATCGTCGGTCGACGCCGAGATCGCCGATCAGATTGACTCTGAACTCGCGGCTGTTCAGACGGAAGACATAATGGCGTGAGTACGCGATACCGAGGCACGCCGAGTTCTCTTCGTAGCAGATGGCCTGAGGTTCGACATGTTGGCTGTCGAGCGGGTCCAGAAGATTCTTCCAGTTGAAATAGGACTGACCGCCGAGATCGCGCCCATAAAACCGTGCGAGCAGTTCATAGTCGCTTTCCCTGATTCTCCGTCGAACGTACATGATTGTTTCCGTGAGAAATAACTTGTGCGGGACCCGGCGGGCTGGCGCCGCAAGCCGTTTGCGTCGGATCGGGATGGTCAGGCCGATAGATCGCTCAGCAGCTTCAATCCGGCCCGGTCCACGCCGAGAGAAAATGCCGCGACACTGTCGCGGCGTGCCGGGTCCACCGGGCCCATGGCGCGCAGCACCAACCCGAGCCGGCGGTAGATCCGCACCATGCTGACGGGCGCAACGCCTATCAAGCGTTGGATTCCTAAGCATATGGAGTATTGAAAAACGATTTGCAGGAGTTGACGCATTCGCTGTCGATCAATCGCCATGTCGTCATGAAACGTGGTGAACCGTGACATCTCCCATACGCGAGGATCACCGGTCAGCGGCGTGGAAACCAGGCCGGGAAACACGTCGGCCAGCAAATAAGGCCCGGTGGTAGGCAGCAAGCGTACATAGGCGCAGATCCGCCCGGTTTCCGTGTAGCCAATCACATGAGTGGTGTCGTGCCGGTCGAATTCGTCCCACTCTTCAGCCGCCGGATTTCCGGCGGTCGGCAAATCCCATTTCATGTGTTCGACGAATACCGTGTACCGGTACCGGCCGAGCTGCCGTCTGGCGTGGGGGCTCAGGTTGTTCATGGTGACGATCGCAATCTCCTGCATGGCCCGTTCTCTAAAGGTAACCGTAAGCGATGGCATAAGCGGCGGCCGCGACCTTGGATGATGCGTTGAGTTTTCTCATGCAGTTCTTCAGGTGAAAATTCACGGTATCGGCGGAGATGTCCAGTGCGTTGGAGATGCTTTTTGCGGACCCGCCGTCGGCGGTCCAGCGAAGAATTTCGATTTCACGCCGCGTGAGGTTGATTTCGGTGGTGTCATGCCGCTGCCTGCCGGCAATGTTGGCGATGCACGTCATCGACAGATGGCTGAGCGCGGCGAGGTGCGGCCGCAGCATTTCTATTTCGTGATCATCTAGCGCCCGGTGATCGCGCGCGAGCGAGAAAACACCGCAGCGTCCGCGCGCGTCCCAGCAGGGCTGCGAGATGCCGACTCGCAGTCCCGCTGCGTTAGCGTCGTCCCACAAGTGTTTGGCCTGGGAAAAAAGGTCGTCGGTCCAGACGGTGGGCGTCGGATCCCTGACGTCGAGTCTTGCGATCGGATCGATCTCCAGATAGTGCTGATCGTGATAGCGCGAAACCCATGGTGGGGGATAAGAACTCTCGATCACGACGTTTCTGAAATGAAACGGAGGACGAGTGTGATAACCGAACGCGCAATACGCGAAGCCGAGATTTTGTGACGCGCACGACAGCACGTTGAGCGCGTGGTCAATCTGCTCGCAGTTTTGCAGTTTGAAGAAGAGGTCGTTCCACCATCCGGAGTGGTCAGGGCGCATCGCTGGCTCCGCTTTCAAATGTGTTTACAGACTCGACGCATAAGATTTGGTTCGGACTCTTTAGTGAGGCAGCCTAAATGAACCCGATCGATGCCGTCGATTCCCCCTACACGATTCGCATCGTAAAGGCCAGGCGTGGCGGGGTGATGGACAGAATGGCGGTGACTGCCAATTTTCGGAGCGTGACATAAGCGCACGCGGATCATTGCGGTGGTGAACAAAAGAACCTGGGTATCTTCAGCAGCGGCCGTGCCTATTCCGCAATCGACCCTACCAAACATGGGAGCTTTCTCAGCGTCCGGTTCGTGTAATTGTTTGTGCAAGCAGATCGGTGGTGGACCGCTTGTTATCCGCGGCTCATGTCGTTGCCGTGAACATCCGGAACATTTAACAAAGGAGTTTGTAATGCTCGAATCGTTCTCAGGAAATGACGATCTTCCTGTCTTTGATCCGCAGAAAGACTGGATCACGTGGGGAAAGGATCCATCGAAAGCCGACCTGAGCCGGGCTTACGCCCACGTGCAGGAACGCGCAATCGAAGACCGCTTGTCGTTGAGCTTCGAAGGCAACCGGTCGCGCGCTTATCCGGTCATGTCAGGGGTGTGCGCACTTCATCCCGTGACTGAAGAGATTCTGGTGGCGCGAATAAAAGCCGTATTCAACGCATTGCAGAAAATCGTGGCGGCGTACCGGACCGACAGGAATCTCCAGCACTTTCTCGACATTCCGAAGCCGCTGAACCGCTGGATCAAGGAAGACGCCGAGCCGTCGAACAACCGGATCGATCTGTGCCGCTTCGATCTGATGGGACGCAGCCTGGCGCAATTGAAAATCATCGAATTCAACGCGAACGCGCCGGGCGGAATCGTGTATGCCGGCATGATTAACCGCTATTGGCGGCAGGCGCCGTGGTCCGCGGACCTGATCGAATCGTGGGGCGGTGCGGCGTCGGCATTCGAGCGGGAAGATTGGGTCGTCCGCTGGCTGCTGGCGCTAGCCGAAACGCGTGGCATGGAGGCGATCGAAGGGATCGCGCTGCTGCATCCCACGGACGGCAATATGCTCGAGTTGCCGCACCTGAAGCAGCGGATGGAGGCGTATGGTTTGCGCGCCACCATGCTGACGCCGGAACAACTCTTCCAGGACGCGAACACCGTGTTTCGACTCGGCTACCTGAAATACGGCGTACAGCTGGCGATTCAGGACATCGGGCAATTGGACCGCTTTTGCCGAAGCGTCGTGGAAGGGCGTCTGGTGATTCCATCGTCGCTGGCGGGACGCTGGATCGGCGACAACAAACTCTGTATTGCCGTCATGTCGGACCCGCGCTTCGCCTATCTGTTCGACGACGCCGAGCGTGCGGCAATTCATGCCCTCGTGCCGCTGAGCCGCAAGCTCGGCGACGGCGTCAGCCGCGCGGACCTGCTCAACAACAAAGACGACTTCGTCATCAAGCATCCGTACGGTACGCGCGGTGCGGCGGTGCACGTCGGGCGCGACTACGATACGGCGACGTGGACGGACCTGATCATGCAAACGTCTTCGTCGGGCTACGTCGTGCAGCGCTACATCGACGCGGAATGCGAGGTGGAAGGCGAGACGTGCTTCCGCGATCTCGTGGTGACGATCGCCAACGGCGCAATTGCCGGCTACGGATCTCGCGTGAGCCGGGTGCGCAAAGTCAACATTGCGCAGGAGGGACGCAAGATGGCGGTGCTGAGTTCGCTGCGCGGCACGGGCTGATACGGGCCGGTGCGTTTTTTTTCGCCACGCTGGCTCGCGCGGCAGGCGAGTCGTTTCGACGCGCTGGCCTGCCGTGACTTCCGGCGCTTTACATATGGCAACGGCGTCTCGCTGATCGGAACCTGGTTGCAGCGGGTCGGTGCTGGCTGGCTTGCGTGGGAGGTCAGCCGTTCGAGCGTGTGGCTCGGCGTGGTGGCGTTCGCGGATCTGTTTCCCACGCTACTGCTCGCGCCGCTCGCGGGCGTGATGGCGGACCGCTGCGACCGGCGCAAGGTGGTGCTTTACTGCCAATGCGTCGCGATGGCCGCAGCCGTCCTGCAAAGCGGTCTGTTGCTGGCCGGCTCGCGATCGCTCGCATGGCTGCTGGTGACGACGTCGATCGCGGGGATCGCGAATGCGTTGTGCCAGCCCGCGCGCATGGCGTGGATATCGAGCCTCGTGCCGCAACGGCGGCTCGCGTCGGCGGTGGCGATCAATTCGCTGTGCTTCAATCTCGCGCGTTTCGCCGGACCCGCCGTCGCCGGCGTCGTGCTGCTCGAGTTCGGCACGGTGGCGCTGTTCGGGTTGAATGCGCTCAGCTACTCGGTCTTCATCGTCGTGCTCATGCGTATGCCGGCTGCACCGATGCCTGCCGGCACGGCGCCTTCGGCCCGCTGGCTCGGCGACGCGCTGGAGGGCTTTCGCTACGTCGGGTCGGTCGCGTATTTGAGGGGTGTGTTCGTCGTCACCGCGGCGTCGGCCGTGTGCATTCGGGGCATTCCGGAGTTGGCGCCGGCCATCAGCGAACAACTGCTGCAACAGGGCCCGCGCGGCTTCGCGTCGCTGGTTGCCGCGGCGGGTGCCGGGGCGCTGGCGGGCGGCGCGTGGTTCGGCGGACGCGACGGCGCGCGCTGCGTGGCGACCCTGATCGGGCGCCACGTGCTGGCGGCGTCGCTGTGTGCGTTGGCCTTGGCGCTGACGCATGATTTCCGGCTCGCGCTCGCGCTCTTCTTCGCGATGGGTTTCTCGGTCGTCGTGACCGGCATCGGGGCGCAGACGTTGATTCACCTGTCGGTGCCGGAGCACCTGCGCGGGCGGGTACTGGGCGCTTATGGGGTGATTTTCCGCGCCGGGCCGGCGCTGAGCGCGTTGTGGCTCGGCACGGCTGCACCGCTCGGCGGACTGCGCGTGGCGCTGGGACTCGGCGGCTTGCTATGTCTGGCGGTCTGCTTCGTGGCGAGCGACCGGGTTCGCCGGGTGCTTCGCAAGCTGGCGTGGTGGCGCTGAGCGCGCCACCACGCCTCACTCGCCCAGCGTCCCCGCTTCCTGCTGGTTCTGGTAATGCGCGCGTTTTTCCTCGTACATCAGCAGGTCCGCGCGCTGCACGCCCGCTTCGAGCCGGTCGCCGCGCCGGCAGGTCGCGGCGCCCATCGAAAAGCTCAGCGGCGAGCCTGGGTAGAACTGGTTATTCATCTCCACCAGTTGGCGGATCGCCTCGATCATCGCCGCGCCGCCGCGCTCGTCTGTGTCCGGCATCAGGATCGCGAATTCGTCGCCGCCGATTCGCGCGGCGTGAAACGGGATATCCATCGCCTTGGCGAGCACCTCGCCGGCGCGCCGCAACAGCGCGTCGCCGGCGGCATGGCCGAGCTGGTCGTTGACGCGTTTGAGGCCGTTCAGGTCGGCCATGATGATGGTCACCGGCCACGGACCTTTACGCTCCAGCCGGTTCAATTCGTCGACATAGAACGAACGGTTGCGCAGCTTGGTCAGCACGTCGTGTTTGCCGAGGAACTCCAGGTAGGCTTCGGCCTTCTTGCGCGCCGTGATGTCGGTGAGCGCCACCAGCACCAGGTCCCAGTGGTTCTCGTGTCCCGGCAGCACGGAGAATTGCAGATGCACATGCACCTCGCCGCCGTCGAGCGAATAGTTGAGCACTTCGCGCTGCTGGAACAGCTTGCCGTCCCATAGATCGATCAACTGCTCGCGGAAATGCGGCCGCATGTCGTCGCGGAATACGTCGGACAAACGCGCCAGCAGCATGGGTTTGTCTTTCGCGGCGAACATCTCGAGCGTGTGCTGGTTCACGTCGAGCACGTGGATTTCCTGCATGCAACGCTCGACGAACTCCGGGTGCACGTCGGTGAACACGCGAAAATCGCTGATGCCGGCCGCCCGCGCGTCGTCGAGCAGGCGTTTGACCGCGCTGAAGTCCTCCACCCACAGCGACACGGGCGAATGCTCGAACAGCCCGCGCACGTATTGTTCGGCGAGCGTCACGCGATGCCGGGCGCCTTCCAGTTCCGTGATGTCCTCCACCGACACCAGCACGCGGTCCCAGTTCGCTTCGTGGCCCGGCAGCACGACGCCCTTGAGCAGCACGTCGAGGCGGCGGCCGCCGAGCGTGTAGTTGACCGTGTGGCTCGTGAATTGCGAATGCCCGGCCCACAACTGGCACAGCTCTTCGAGGTGGGTCTTGAGCATGTCGTCGCGGAACACCGCGGCGAGGTTGCTGGTGAGCGCGTCGAAATCGGCGGCTTCGAATTGCGTCAGCGTCTTCTGATTGACCTTGATCACGCGGATGCTGTGCGCGCAGTCGGCCACCCGGGTCGGGTCCGCGGCGAAGTGAGCGCGCAGATCCGTGATGCCTTCGGCGCGCCACGCGTCGAACAGCGCGCGCACGCCGCTGAAGTCTTCGAGCCAGAGCGAGACCGGCGCGAGTTCGAACATTTCGGAGTCGTCGCACGAGGTTCCGCGGGGATTGGCTTCGGAGCGGCTGATGTGCGGGGCGGCCGGGACGGAGGCGGGGTCGTGCGGGAGCATATCCAGCATGGGATTCTCGGGGTCGGAGTAGCCGCTATTCTAAGACGGATAGGCGTTGGGTAAAAACAAACGCGTACGAGGCATCGATTTTGCGCAGGCGGTTCGGCAAGCCACCGGCGCGGACCCGCTTCAGGCGCGCCCGCCCGCCTGCGGGTCCATGAGTGCCTTGCTACACTCATCCGTTGACGCTTCCGCCCACCAACCCGGTTAAAAAACGCCCCGTCATGAAGCCATCCCTGCTGGTGCTGATTCCCCTCAACGACGCGAGCCGCGCCAGTATCGACGCGGCTTTCGACGCCGTCCACGCCCCCGACGATGCCCAGCGCGCCGCCGCGATCGCCGCCCAAGGCGCCAGGTTCCGCGCGGTGCTGACCAACGGCACGACCGGCTTGAGCGCCGCGGAAATCGACCAGATGCCGCAACTCGAATTGCTCAGCGCACTGGGCGCCGGCTACGAAAACCTCGCCGTCGACCACGCCCGCGCGCGCGGCATCGTGCTCGTCAACGGCGCGGGCACCAACGACCATTGCGTGGCCGACCACGCCTTCGCGTTGCTACTGGCGGTGGTGCGCGACGTGCCGCAACTCGACCAGGCGACCCGCGTGGGCGTCTGGCGCGACACGCTGCCCATGCGCCCGAACGTCTCCGGCAAGCGGCTGGGCATTGTCGGCCTCGGCAATATCGGCGCGAAGGTCGCACGCCGCGGTGGCGGCTTCGACATGGAGGTCGGTTATCACAACCGCGCGCCGCGTGAAGACTCGCCGCTGCGTTACTTCGACAGTGTGACGACGCTCGCGCGGTGGTGCGATTTTCTGGTGGTGGCCACGCCCGGCGGCGCGGGCACGCGTCATCTGATCGACGCCGAGGTGCTCGACGCGTTGGGTCCGCGGGGCTTCGTGGTCAACGTGTCGCGCGGCAGCGTGCTCGACACGGCGGCGCTCGCGCAGGCGCTGAGCGCGGGGACGATCGCCGGCGCGGCGCTCGATGTCTACGAAGGCGAACCGCAGCCGCCCGAGGCGTTGCTGGCACTGCGCAACGTGGTGCTGACGCCGCACGTGGGCGGGCGGTCGCCGGAAGCGATCACGGCCTCGGTCGACAATTTTCTGAACAACGCCAAACGGCATTTTGCCGGCGAGCCGGTGCTGACGCCGATCTGAATGCCGGCTGCAACCGGCTCGAAATCAATCCGAAGCCGATCCGACAGCTCGACCGCATCACTGAAAGCCAAACCGAAACTATCGGCGTGACGGATAGTTTCTCTCACGAATAGCGATTTCCCTTGTGGGGCCGCGACGCCTAGGATGGTCGATATTGGATCATCAGCGCTTCGCTCATGCGAAGCGGCGACGGAGACCCCGCATGGAACACCACGCCCGCACGCAGGACGAACGGCTCGAGGTTAAAACCACCACCTGCTACATGTGTGCGTGCCGCTGCGGCATACGCGTGCATCTGCGCGAAGGCGAGGTGCGTTACATCGACGGTAATCCCGAGCATCCGCTCAACCAGGGCGTGATCTGCGCGAAGGGCGCCTCGGGCATCATGAAGCAGTATTCCCCCGCGCGCCTGACCCAGCCGCTGATGCGCAAGCCTGGCGCCGAGCGGGGCAGCGCGCAATTCGAACCGGTCACGTGGGAACACGCGTTCGATGTGCTCGAAAAACGCCTCGGTGCGATTCGCGCCACCGACCCGAAGAAATTCGCGCTGTTTACCGGCCGCGACCAGATGCAGGCGCTGACCGGCCTGTTCGCCAAACAGTTCGGCACGCCCAATTACGCGGCGCACGGCGGTTTCTGCTCGTCCAACATGGCGGCCGGCATGATCTATACGATCGGCGGCTCGTTCTGGGAGTTCGGCGGCCCGGATCTGGACAGCGCGAAGCTGTTCTTCATGATCGGCACCGCCGAAGACCATCATTCGAATCCGCTCAAGATTGCCATTTCGAAGTTCAAGCGCGCGGGCGGACGCTTTATCGCGATCAACCCGATCCGCACCGGCTACGCCGCGATCGCCGACGAATGGGTGCCGATCAAGCCCGGCACCGACGGCGCGCTGTTCATGGCGTTCCTGCACGAACTGATTGCCGCCGACGCCTGGGATCACGAGTTCGTGCAGCGCTACACCAACGCGGCCGAACTCGTCGACCTCGACGAAAGCAGCGCCAACTTCGGCCTGTTCGTGCGCGACCCGCAGCGGCCGGCCGGCAATCCGCTGTTTCCGCAAAATCATTTGTGGTGGGACGCCGCTGCCGGGCGCGCGGTGCCGCATCACGCGCCGGGCGTGACCCCCGCGCTCGACGGCCGCTACACGCTCGAGGACGGCACGCCGGTCACGCCGTCGTTCGCGTTGCTGCGCGAGCGGGTGGCCGCTTGCACGCCGGAATGGGCGGCCGGCATCACCGGTATCGCGGCGGACACGATCCGCCGCCTCGCCGGCGAAATGGTCCAGGTGAGCCGCGACCATCGCATCACGTTGCCGATCCGCTGGACCGACGCGTGGGGCGAAACGCACGAAACGGTCACCGGCAACCCGGTCGCTTTTCACGCCATGCGCGGGCTCGCCGCGCATTCGAACGGCTTCCAGTCGATCCGCGCGCTGGCCGTGCTGATGTCGCTGCTCGGCACGATCGACCGGCCCGGCGGCTTCCGCCACAAGTCGCCGTTTCCGCGCGCGGTGCCGCCGTCCGCGAAACCGCCTAACAGTCCCGACGCCGTCAAGCCGAACACGCCGCTCGCCACGGGACCACTCGGCTGGCCAGCCGCGCCGGAGGATCTGTTTATCGACGAGCAGGGCGGCCCGGTGCGGATCGACAAGGCCTTCTCGTGGGAATACCCGCTCGCCGTGCATGGCCTGATGCATAGCGTGATCACCAACGCGTGGCGCGGCGACCCGTATCCGATCGACACGCTGATGATTTTCATGGCCAACATGGCGTGGAATTCGTCGATGAATACGATGAAAGTGCGCGAGATGCTGGTCGACAAGCACGCGGACGGTGACTACAAGATTCCGTTTCTGGTGGTGTGCGACGCGTTCCAGTCGGAGATGACCGCGTTCGCCGATCTGATCCTGCCGGACACGACCTACCTGGAACGCCATGACGCGATGTCGATGCTCGACCGGCCGATCTCCGAATTCGACGGCCCGGTGGATTCGGTGCGCGTGCCGGTCGTGCCGCCGACCGGCGAGTGCAAGCCGTTCCAGGAAGTGCTGATCGAACTCGCTTCGCGCCTCAAATTTCCCGCCTTTACGCGCGCCGACGGAACGCGGCGATATCGCGATTATCCCGACTTCGTGGTCAATTTCACGACCACGCCGGAGTCCGGCGTCGGCTTTCTGATCGGCTGGCGCGGCAAGGACGGCGACCAGGCGCTGGTCGGCGAGCCGAATCCGAACCAGTGGGAGCAGTACGCGAAGAACAACTGCGTGTTCCATTACCGCTTGCCCGAAGACATGCAGTACATGCGCAACTGCAACGGGCCGTATCTCGACTGGGCGGTGAAGAAGGGTTTCCGCAAATTCAACGAGCCGATCCTGATCCAGCTTTACTCCGACGTGATGCAGAAATTCCGGCTTGCCGCGCAGGGCCGCACGAGCGGCCGGCAACCGCCCGACCATCTACGCGCGCGCGTCGAAACGTACTTCGATCCGCTGCCGTTCTGGTATGCGCCGCTGGAAAGCGCCTCGACGGACCTCGAACGTTTTCCGCTGGCCGCCGTGACGCAGCGTCCCATGGCGATGTACCACTCGTGGGATTCGCAGAACGCCTGGCTGCGGCAGATTCATGGCGAGAATTATCTGTATATGAACCCGCTAATGGCCGCCGAAAACGGCATTACCGACGGTAGCTGGATCTACGCCGAATCGCAGTGGGGCCGCGTGCGCTGCATGGCGCGCTTTAGCGAAGCGGTCGAGCCGGGCACCGTGTGGACGTGGAACGCGATCGGCAAGGCGGCGGGCGCGTGGAATCTTTCTGCTGACGCGAATGAGTCGCAGCGCGGCTTCCTGCTCAATCACCTGATCACCGATGAACTGCCGGCTGGCGACGACACGGCCTCACGCTTCTCGAACTCGGACCCGATAACCGGGCAGGCCGCCTGGTACGACGTGCGGGTCCGGCTTTATCCGGCGGAAGCGGATGCGCGGCACACGTTGCCGCAATTCGCGACGATGCCGCCGTTGCCCGGTTCGAACGGCGTGATTTCGCGCATCGTGCAGACGTATTTCGCGGGCCGCGGGGAATTCGCGGCGCGCTTGCGTGGTGCGAACGGACGTAAGTGACTGGACTCGCGTGATCCGTGGAGCAGACGGGCAGTCTGCGAAAGACAAGCAGCGAAGGAGCCTTTGATGACACAGATGGCCTTGGTGATCGACCTGAACGTATGCGTGGGTTGCCACGCTTGCGTGACCAGTTGCAAGGAGTGGAACACGTCGGGCGAATCGGGCAGCCTCGCGGATCTGAATCCGTACGACGCCGACCCGTCCGGCACCTTCTTCAACCGGGTCCAGAGCTTCGAGGCGGGCAGCTTCCCGAACGCCGAGACGATCCATTTTCCGAAATCGTGCCTGCACTGCGAGGACCCGCCGTGCGTGCCGGTCTGTCCGACCGGTGCGAGCTATAAGCGTAAGGAAGACGGGCTCGTGCTGGTGGACTTCGACCGCTGTATCGGCTGCAAGTATTGCGCGTGGGCGTGTCCTTACGGCGCGCGCGAACTCGACGAATCGCGCAAGGAGATGACCAAGTGCACGCTCTGCGTCGATCGCATTCATGACGAGAACCTCTCCGAGCGCGATCGTCAGCCGGCTTGCGTGCTTGCCTGCCCGACCTCCGCGCGGCTGTTCGGCGATATTCACGACCCGGAGTCGGTGGTGTCGAAAGCGATCGAGGAGCGCGGCGGTTATCAGTTGATGCCCGAGTGGAACACGCGGCCCGCGAACCATTATTTGCCGCGCGTGCCGACCGAGGCCGCGGGTTGCGGCAGCGGCGCGTGCTCCTGCAAATCCGCGGGCTCGGCGACAGACTCGACGGATGCGGCTCATGCACCCGCCTCGCTCGACGCGCAACTCGAGCGCGGCGAATTGCATCTCGCGTCGATGGCGACGCGCATCTAAAAAACCAGGGGGATCTCGCGATGAATCCGGCTTTCTCGGTCGTTTTTCTCACCACCTTGAGCGGCGCGGCTCAAGGGCTGCTGATCGCGCTCGTCGGCGTGGAGAGCGCCGCGCAACTCGGGCTGATCGCGTCACCGGGCGCCGCGTTCTATGTCATCGGCGCGGGCGTGTCGGTGGCGTTGGGCGGGCTTGGGCTGATCGCGTCGTTCTTCCATCTGGGGCATCCGGAACGCGCATGGCGCGCGATCGCGATGTGGCGCACCTCGTGGCTATCGCGCGAATGTTTGTGCCTGCCGGCGTTTCTCGCCTGCGTGTTTTTCTACGGCGTCGCGCATTGGCTGGGCTCGCCGTGGTCGCTTGCGCTCGGCTGGCTTGGCGTGCTGGCCAGCGCCGCGCTGTTCGTCTGCACGGCGATGATTTACGCGTGTCTGCGCTTTCTGCAGGAATGGGCCACGCCGCTCACGCTGGTCAACTTCGCGTTGCTCGGGTGCGCGTCCGGCTTCACGCTGGCGACCGCGTTGAGCGCCTGGTTCGTGCCCGCGCCGACCAGCGGCCTCGCGCTGTGCGCGTGTGGGCTGACGCTGGCTGGGTGCGCGAGCCGTTCGGCGTCGCTGGTGCGCAATGCGCGTTTGCGGCCGAAGTCGACCGTGCAGAGCGCCACCGGCATTCACAATCCGAAGCTGGTGCAGGTGTCGCGCGGCTTCACCGCCGGGGCGTTCAATCTGCGGGAGTTTTTCCACGGCAAATCAGCGGGCACGTTACGCGGGATCAAATGGGGTTTTCTGGCGACGGCGTTCGTCGCGCCGGTTGTCTTGATCGTGCTGGGCGCGAGCTTGCGCTCGATCGACGGGTCGCTGGGTCTGCTGGCCGCGGCGTGTCTCGTGCAGTACGCGGGGCTGGTCGCGGAGCGCTGGTTTTTCTTCGCGGAAGCGAAGCATCCGCAGAATCTGTATTACGCGCGGGTGGGGTGAGCGGGGGAGCCGCGCGGATACAACACGCCAGCCAGGCGACGTGTTTACTTCCCGGCGCGCGTCTTGGTGGCCACCTTGGCGGCCACCTTATTGACCACCTTACGGGCCACCTTGCCCGCCTTAGCGGCGACCTTGCCCGCCCGCACCGGCTTCGCACTATTGGCGAGCGACACGAACACCGAATGGTCGTCGTCGAACAACTGAAGCGTGCCGACCGAAATCAGCTCCGCCACGCCATCGCCGAGATTGGTCACGCGATGCTGCTGCTGTGCGTCGAAATGCAACGAGTCGCCTGAGGCCAGCAGATATTCTTTCTTGCCGACCGCATAGCTCACCTGGCCCGAAAGCACATAAACGAACTCGTCGCCGCCATGCGCGACCCATTCGGAGCGGTAACCCTCCAGCAACTGCACCTTGACGGCGTTCAGCAGGCTGCCGTTGAAGGTGGTGGAGAGTCGCTCGTAGCGCTGCTGGGTGTCGTCGAGCGAATAGGACTCGCGGGCGCCCTGATGCGAATCGGGCTGCTCCTGACGCGGTTGATCGACCAGCACCCCGAGCGGCACGTTCAGCGCCTTGGCGACATTCACGAGCGACGAAATCGAAATTCCCGTCAAATTGCGCTCGACCTGCGACATGAAGCCGATCGACAGGTTCGCAGCCGACGCCACTTCGAGAAGCGTCAATCTGGCTTCCCGGCGCAAGCGGCGAATGCGCTGGCCGATGTGCATGATGTCGGAATCCATGGAGCTCCTTCAAAGCGGCGAGAGACAAAGCATGCAGAAAATGTCGCAGCGTCGCCGGCGTTTCACTTGCGGGGAAATCGCACGAAGCACAACCGTCCGGTCGACAATGCAGGCGGCATTGTAGCGCGCCGAATTCGCGGTTTCGTCCGACGATGCCGGCGGCGTGGCGGTTTTCAACCGCCTGCCGGACGGGGCGGCCATGCAACTTCACCGTAAAGCGACGTCGCCGCATGGCAACCGCTCCGCGCGACGCGGCCGGAATTGCAGCACGGGCGCGCCTTTCCGCTTCCTTTCGCGTAATCCCCGGTTTTTTTGCGAATTTTAGTAGGAGTAAAATTTAAGCTTGACGCAATTTTTAGCTCGCGGTAATTTTGAAAAGCGGTCCCGGCCGTTGCGTACGCCTGATCGATAAACAAAACATGGGCATCCGATGATAGATCGACTGAAATACAGCTTCGCCAGCCTCGCGCCCTATAACGCCGCCGTCGCCGATACGCACGCCGGGCTCTCGCGACTCATGCAGCAGCGCGGCCTCGACGCGCTGCTGGTCCCGTCGCAGGACGAATTTCTCAGCGAGCATGTGCCGCGCCGCAACGACCCGCGTTACGCGCTGTCCGCGTTCGACGGTTCGGCGGGCAACGGCGTGTATCTGTCGGCAGCGGTCGCGCGCGAACTCGGCCTGCCGCAGTTCCTGTTGTTCGTCGATGGCCGCTACCATCTGCAGGCCGATCTGCAATGCGATCCGCAACGGGTGCAGGTGCAGAAGCTGGCGTTGGGCGTGTCGATGTGGACGGCCATCGCCGAGTGGCTGATCGCGCATTCGGCGCATGTCAAAGCCGTGGGCTACGACGCGTTGCGCTTGAGCGTCGCGCAACGCGAGGGCATGCTCGAAGCGACCGCGCAGAGCGATCTCACGTGGACGAGCCTGACCGGCCGGGAAGTGGACAGCGCGATCGATTTGCCCGGCTGGAAGGTGGATCGGCCGATCTTCGAGTTGCCGCAATCCGTGACCGGATCGAGCATCGCGCAAAACCTCGCGACGCTGAATCAGCGCGTTCACGCGCGGCTAGCCGAGGCGCAACCCGATAAAGTGCCGCCAGCAACCTGTTTCCTGACCTGCGTCGCGGACGACATCAGTTATCTGCTGAACAGCCGCGGCTATCACCTGCCCAACGCGTCGTCACATCTGGGTTTTCTGTTCGTGATCGGCGAGCATGCCGTGCTGTTCCTGCCGGAAGGATGCGATCGGTGTCCGGTGGAGCTGCGTACGTATCCGGCGCTGCGTGTGGTCCGTCGCGATCGGGACGAACTGGCGCGGGTGTTGGGCGAGTTCGAGGTTCAGCAGGTGTGCTATAGCGCCGCGGCGGTCAACTGCGCGCTGCCCGACGCGGTGAGTCGTATCTGGCCGGCGGCCGTGCATACCGATTTCAGCCCGGTCGAATCGATGCGGGTCGGCAAGACGCCCGAAGTACTGGACCAGTTCCGCGAGGCGTTCGCGCGCAGTTCGGCGGCAATCGCCGAGACCATGCGCTGGGCCAAATCGGGCGACGGGCAACGTCGCTCGGAATACGACCTGGCGCGCACGATCAACGACGCTTATGGCGCGCGTGGCGCCGTCGGGCTGTCCTTCAATTCGATCGCGGCGAACGGCGCGAACAGCGCGTCGGCGCATTACTCGGCGGCGAGCGCCGAGGTCGATTTGCAGGAAGGCGAGTTGGTGCTGCTGGATAGCGGCGCGTATTACGAAGGCGGATTCGCGACCGATTGCACACGCGTCGTCTTGCGCAAGACCGACCTCATGACTCGGGCGCGACCGTGGCAAAAAGAGATCTACACGGTCGCGTTGAAGGCGTGCATCAAAGGTCTGGTCACGCAGTTTCCCGCCGACATGACCGGCGCGGAAGTCGACGCCGCGGTGCGCGCGGTCTGCCAGCAACATGGCTATGACTTCGGTCACGGCACCGGGCACGGCGTCGGCATTCACGTTCACGAAGGCGGCGTGCGCTTCGCGCCAGGGGCCGAATACGGTCTCGTGCCGGGCGCGGTGATTTCGGTCGAGCCGGGCATCTATCTGCCGGGCAAGGGCGGCGTGCGGATCGAGAACATCGTGATCATTCATCCGAGCACGACGCAAGCCGGCAAGATGGAGTTCGAGAATATCGTTGCCGTGGGTTACGACTGGGATCTGATCGACCTCGATCTGCTCGACGAGAGCGAACGGACTTATCTGCGTGATTATGAGCGGCTGTGTGCCGAGCGCGGCACGAGCGTAACGGCGTGTCCGTTGCTATAGAGAAATCGTTCAGGCGGCCGTGCGTCGTGTGCGGCTCACGGACAACCACAGCGCGGACACCAGAAAATAGACCGCGCCCACCGCCGCGTAACCCGCCACTCTGGCGATAACCGGCGGCGTGGCCGTGTGGGCCTGCACGATAAAGAACGTGCCTGCGATCGCCGATTGCGCGCCGCTCAGTATCATGGCCCACTGCGCCCCGAATTGTTTCCAACGGCGCGCTGCCGTGCCGAGTTGAAGCAGACCGGCAAGTATTGCCCACATACCGAACACGCCCAATATCCAGCCCATGTCGACGCTCAAGGCAACGACCACCGCGGTCGTCGTCAGGATGCTGATGACGACGTTGATTGCCTGAATACGGCTTTCGGCCATTCCGCCGCTGCGCGACATGTCGATGTAATTGGCCAGCGCGTCCCATGCCGGATAGACGACCAGCAGCGCGGCCGCGACCTCCGGGGAACGCTGTCCGAGGGAAAAAGCAAGCGCGACCCATGCAGCGGAAAACGCTGCCCGAATGAAGTAATACTGCGTGAGCCACTGCTCTTCGCGAGCACGTGTGGTATCGGTGCGGCGATCGTTCATTGCAACTCCTTCTGGATTGTCGACGACCGTGGTCGTCGATAGATTCTGGGCGCCGGGTCAGCCGACCTCGCGAGGCGGTTGCCCGCGCAGCGCGAGTCGGCCGCATGACTTACATCGGCGGCGCGACGCCGTCCTTTTCGACGACAACGAAGTTGCCGTCATAAGCACCGTCTTTCCCATGGATGGCCACCACGAATACCTTCTTGCCCGCCGTCAGATCGTCGCGCGTCGCGGGAATGAGGGTGACGACCGGCGCGTTCGCCGGCACGTTGATGGTGTTGGTGCCGCCCTTGTACGAGAGCTTCAGGTCGCGCCCGCTGGTGCCTTGCACCACGGTGTCGACGTTGGCGTTCGTCATCGACGTGTTGGCGTCGAGGTCCCAGGCGTAGTGTCCCTCGCCCGTGCCGCGCGCGGCTTCGGGGAACACCAGCACCTCTTTGGCGACCAGCTTGCCGTCCGGTCCGGGCGTTGCCGCGGCGCCGACGTAAGAGCCCGGCTTGATGTCCGAAAGCTGGACGGACTTCACGGCGTTCAGGTGCGTCGAATCCTTGAGCTGGATCGTGACGGTGTCGCCGCTGCGGCGGTGTACCTGCAAGGTGTTGCCCGACAGGGACTCGATGGCGCCTCGAATCCGTTCGGGCTTGTCGGTGGACGATTGGGCGAACGACGTGCCGGCGAGCGTCAGCGCGAGCGTGGAAATAGCGAGTTTCAGGCGAATCGACATGAATGCTCCGTAGGTGCGGTAGTGGTGTGAAACTTGAGGTTGAGGTGTGGCGTTGAAGCGTGTCGGGAGTGAAAACTTGCGGCGCCGGCTCAGGAACCGCCGAACCAGTTGTAGCCCTGGTTTTCCCAATAGCCGCCGGGAAACTCGTTGGTGACCGTGATCGCCACGATGTGTTTCGGGTTCTTGTAGCCAAGCTTGGTCGGCATGCGAAGCTTCATCGGGAAGCCGTACTTCGCGGGCAGGATGTTGCCGTCATAGGTCAATGTAAGCTGGGTTTGCGGATGCAGCGCCGTGGGCATGTCGATGCTGGTCCAGTAGTCGTCGGCGCAATGCAACGCGACATACTTCGCCGTCGTGTCCGCTTCCACCAGCGCGAGAAAATCTGCAAATCGCACGCCGCCCCATTTGCCGATGGCGCTCCAGCCTTCAATGCAGATATGCCGGGTGACCTGGCTTTGTTGCGGCAACGCTCGCAGTTCGGCGAGCGTCCAGCGGGATTTGCCTTTGACCCGTCCTTTCAGGTCGAGACGATAGGTCAGCGGATCGACGCTCGGCACCTGATCGATGTCGTAGTACGCGTTGAAGGGGAACGGGCGCGTGATCATCGACTCCGGGTAAGTCGGCGCGAGTTCGCGCGGGTCGAACAGGAGGGCCTGGGCATCGTCGTTGAATCGGGAGACGCGGCGTAGCATCGTCTCCACCGATTTGTCGCTCTTCAGGTCGCAACCCGACAGCAGCATCAAACCGCCGAGCGTGAGGATTCTTTTACCCAGCAAGCGTCGCGCGGACGATTGAAGTTCGCCTCGTGCATCCTTGACGATGGAGGCTGCGTCGGGTCGATATTCCGGAGTGGGCATGGCACCGCGTTTTGGCGAGTTCATGGTTAGCGGCCTCGAATGATCGTCAGCAAGGAACGTGGCACGAGGGCGACCATCGTCACGTGCACGATCAGAAATCCGACCAGTCCGCTCATGGCGACAAAGTGGACGAGGCGCGCGTTATCGAAGCCTCCCATCAACGCGCGCAGAAACGGGAATTGCACGGGTTTCCATACGGTCAGACCCGACAGAACGACCAGTGCGATGTCGGCAAGCACGGCAAGGTAGGCCAACTTCTGGACGGCGTTGTATTGGGTTAGGTCGTTGTGCGCCAGCTTGCCTCGCAAGGCGGCAAGCAGGTCCGAGGCAACGGCGCGAAGCGTGACCGGAAACAGCTTCGTGCGCAGTCGTCCCGTCGCGATGCTCAGACCCAGATACGCAAGAAAGTTGGCGACGAGCAGCCACATGATCGCGAAATGCCAGAGCAACGCACCGCCTAGCCAACCGCCCAGCGTGATGGCGGCGGGAAACCGGATGGCCGGAAAAATCGGCGACGCGTTGTAGATCTGCCAGCCGCTCATGCACATCGCAATCACGGAGGCGGCATTGAGCCAGTGAAAAATGCGGACGTAAGCGGGATGTATCGGGGTGGAGTTCAAGGCAGGCTAACCGGCAAAGGCGTAGTAAGTTCGGTATGAGGATCGCACCCGGCGCACCTTGACACCATCGGTCAAATGACCGACCCCGGCCGGAGGAGGCCGTGACGACAGGTTCTGTTTGTTGCCGGTGGTGTGAGCGCGTTGCGCCCGTTGCGTCACATGGCGTTGCCAGGCCGCTGCCGCGTCGACGACGCGGCGGGTGTCGAGTGGAGCAAGTTGGGGCGTGATCCGGCGCAAAGCCCCGTTTAGATACGCTACTGGAAGTTCAGCTTTATGGTCAGCACCGAAGGGCGCGACCCGCCGCGCTCAAAAAAGCCATTCACAGGCAAATTCGGCGGTAAGTGCCGCACCCGCAAATAGCGTGGCCAGCCAGCACAGCGCACGCAAGGTCCAATGGGTGCTGAGATCGCCCACTGCGGAGCGCTTCATGCTTAGCAGCACGAGCATCACCATCACCGGCGTAGCCGTGGAGCCGTTGAGCACGGCGCTCCAGTACAGCGCGCGGATCGGCTCGATGTGCATGACTGTCAGCGCCACGCCGATCGAAACGCCGAGCGCCATGACAACGAGCAGTGCGTGCGCCACCGGCCGGTTGCGTTGCCTGCCCGCGTGCCCGTCCCGCGCGCTTATCGCGGCATTGGCGGCTGATCCGGCAAGCGGCGGCAGCGCGAGCAGGGCGGTGCCGATGAACGCCAATCCCAGCACGTGCGATGCATATCCGCCGGCGAGCGGCCGGAGTACGCTCGCGGCGTCGTCGGCGTTGGCGAGAACATGTCCGCTCGCGTGAAGCGTCGACGCGGCCGCGGCCATGACGAATAATCCGACCGCGTTCGAGAGGACCGTTCTGATCAGTGTATCGCTGCGGGTTTTATTCAAATGCCGTTTGCCCGCCAATGGCTTCGCGCCAGCTGTTGGCGGTCGATCTCCTTCGATCTGCTGCTCGGCCTGCGAGAACAGAAGATACGGGCTGATCGTTGTACCCAGCACCGCCAGCAGCATGGTGAAATAGTCGACGCGCCAGGTGATGTGCGGCACGAAGGCGTGCAAAGCGAGCGTTCGCCATGACGTATGGCTGACCAGCGTAACGCCGATGTAGGCGAACAGGCTCGCAGCCAGCCACTTCAGAATCCGCGCATAGCGCGCGTAAGGAACGAACCATTGGAGCGCGATCGACAGAATGCCGAAGGCGGCGGCGAACAGCGGCACTGAACCGTGCCACAGGAGTTGCGCGCCAACGCCCATCGCAACGACGTCGGCCGCGATGTTGAACACGTTGGCGACGAGAAAGCGCCCGACCGCGAGATAGAAGAGCAGGCGCGAGTAGTGCTCGCGCATGTTGACCGTCAATCCCTTACCCGTCTGCGCCGCGATGCTCGACGCGACGAGCTGGAATGCCACCATCGATGGATACGACAGCGCGCACATCCACAGCATGTCATACCCGAATTGCGCGCCGGCCAGCGAATACGTGACCACGCCGCTCGGGTCGTTGTCGGTCGCGGTCGACACGAGCCCCGGGTCGACGTGCCTGGCCCAGGAATGCGCGGGCAGTTCGTCGCGCGCGTTCGTGGCTCTTTCGTATTCGTGGACGAGAGACATCGCTTCTGCTTGCGCCCTACGTCAGATGATTTCCGCCGGTCACGCCATACACTTCGCCCGTCACGAAGCTCGATTCCTGTGACGCAAGCAGCACGTAGACCGGCGAGAGTTCGGCGGGCTGTCCGGGACGCTTCATCGTAGTCGGGTCTTGCATCGTGAACTGATCGCGGGTGCCGGACATTGCGGGCTCCTTGTATCGATTGGGTGGGACGTCGCCTGGCGACGCCTGGGTGGAATCGGCAGTGGAGCAATGGACGTACCAAGGCACAGGTCGCCTCGGCGAAGGACGGCCACGCAGATCGAGGTCGACGTTGCCTACGAACCCAACCGGCTCGCCTGACCGTCTACGTTTCTACAGTTCACCGCGTTCAGCTCGCTGCACGATGCGATCCGTCATGGCGTCACGCTCATTTGTCGTGATGACCGGGGAGCACCGCGCCAAGCACCTGTCTGGCCGTTTCGACGATCACGTTGCCCTGGTTCGGGTCGCCCTTCATCAAGGTCGACGCGAACGCCTTGGCCTGGGCCAGCGTGATATGCGGCGGCAACGGCGCGATGTTCGGATCGGCCTTCACTTCGAGCACGACCGGCCGGTCCGACGCCAGCGCTTCGTCCCACGCGGCGCCCATCTGTTCGTCGTTGTCGACATAGATGCCCTTCAGGCCGATCAGTTCCGCGAACTTGTGATACGGCACGGACGGAATATCCTGCGACGCTTCGAACTTGGGGTCGCCTTCCACTGCCCGCTGTTCCCACGTGACCTGGTTCAGGTCGCTGTTGTTGAGCACCATGCAGATCCAGCGCGGATCGGCCCAGTCTTTCCAGTACTTCGAGACGGTGATCAGTTCGGCCATGTTGTTCATCTGCATGGCGCCGTCGCCGACCAGTGCGATCACCGGCCGTTCGGAGAACGCGAATTTGGCGGCGATCGCGTAGGGAACGGCCGCGCCCATCGACGCCAGGCCGCCCGACAGCGAGCACATCATGCCGCGCTGGACCTTCAGGTCGCGCGCATACCAGTTCGCGCAGGAACCCGAATCGCTCGTAACGATCGCGTTGGCCGCAATGCGTTTGGACAGTTCCCACACGGTGCGCTGTGGATTCACCGCATCCTTGCCGGCTTCGTGCGCGCGCCTGTCGAGCGTTTTCCACCAGTCCTCGGTCCAGCCTTCGATCTTCTTGCGCCACGCGCGATCCGTCTTTTGTTCGAGCAGCGGCAGCAGGGCGCGCAACGTTTCCACGCTATCGCCGACAAGGTTCACTTCCATCGGATAACGCAGACTCAGCATGTCGGCCTTCAGGTCGATCTGCACGCCGCGCGCCGCGCCTTCTTTCGGCAGAAATTCCGAGTACGGAAAGCCCGAGCCGATCATCAGCAGCGTGTCGCATTCCATCATGAGTTCATAGCTCGGCTTGGTGCCGAGCAGGCCGATCGAGCCGGTCACCCACGGCAGGTCGTCAGGTAGCACGGCTTTGCCGAGCAACGCCTTGGCGACACCCGCGCCGAGTTTTTCGGCGACGGCGATGACTTCGTCGGTTGCGTGCAGCGCGCCTGCGCCGACCAGGATCGCGACCTTCTTGCCGGCGTTGAGCACGTCGGCGGCCTGCTTGAGATCGTCGGGGTAGGGCATGAGGCGCGGCGCGCGATAGCCGACGCCCGAATGCAGCGTGCCGTGTTTGTGGCCGGGGGCTTCGTAAGGCTCATCCTGCAGATCGTTGGGCAGGATGATGGCCGTCACCTTGCGCTCCGCCAACGCGGTGCGCACGGCACGATCGACGAGATGGCGCACCTGGGCGGGCACCGAAGCCTGTTCGACGAAGGCGCCGGCGACGTCCTTGAACATCGAGACGAGATCGAGTTCCTGCTGGTAGTGGCCGCCGAGCGCTGCCCGTGCTTGCTGACCCGCGATGGCGAGCACCGGCATATGGTCCATTCGCGCGTCGTAAAGACCGGTGATCAGATGCGACGCGCCGGGGCCCGAGGTAGCGATGCACACACCGAGTTCGCCGGTGAATTTCGCGTGGGCGGAGGCCATGAAGGCGGCCATCTCCTCGTGGCGAACCTGGATGAACTCGATCGGCTCGGTGGGATTGCCGGATTTCGATTTTCGGGCGTCGGCCTGCGCCCGGTTCAACGCGCCGAAGACGCCGTTGATGCCATCGCCCGGATAGCCGTAAATGCGGCGCACACCCCAGGCATGCAAGCGCTCGATGATGAAGTCGCCGACGGTTTGAGACATGGACTACTCCTGAAGAAGGAAATGCGGGTTCCAGTCGTTTCGTTTTTCTCGCTAAATTCACGCATGCGGCGTGTCGTACAGGTAGTTTCTCGGCATGAAGCGCATGGCGGCTACGCAAATGTGCGGGGTGGACCGAAGAAGGTCGGCTGGCGGTAAGTGTTCAGATAACGGTACTCGCCGGTCGACGCGGCACCGACGCTGGACGCAGTCGTACCGGAATGGATTTCGAAGCTGGAACGAGACTGTCCTTCGCGTGATGAGAGAGTGGGATCAGGCGGTTGCATTCAGGGTAGTAGCCCATGATGCAACCTGGCGGAATGTCGAACGCGTGCACGTGCATGCCGCCGAGTTCGCGCCCCACCTCGTCGGTGGAGACCGTGGCGATGTGCACCTCTTCGCCCTCGGCGAATCCGAGTCGCGCCATATCGTCGCGATGCATCAGCAGAACATCGCGTGTGCCGTGCACACCACGGAACCGGTCGTCAAGCGTGTAGACCGTTGTATTGAACTGGCTGTCGCCGCGGGTGGTCATCAGGCTTAGCACGTCGGGGCCGACCGACGGCATGTCGGCGTCTTCGTCGAGCGTATCCGGCACAACGAAATTGGCCTTGCCGTTCGGGGTTTTCCATTTGCGCTCCGCAGCCGGAATGGGCCGGTGAAACCCTCCCGGCTGCCGGAACCGGCTATTGAAATCGCCAAACTGGTCCGGGTAGGTCTGTTCGATCGCATCGCGGATCGTCGCGTAATCGGCCACCCACGCGTCCCAATTCACGAGTGGATTATCCGGCAACAATGCCTTGGCGATTCCGGCGACGATGGCCGGTTCCGACAGCAGCAACTCGCTGGCGGGCTGAGCATAGCCGTGCGAGCCGTGCACGCAGGCCGTGCTGTCTTCCACGCTCACCCACTGTTCGCCGCTCGCCTGTCGGTCCACTTCGATGCGCCCGAGGCAGGGCAACAGGTAGGCCACTTTGCCGTGCAGCAGATGGCTACGATTGAGCTTCGTGGCAATCTGCACGGTCAGTCTCAGCGAACGCCAGGCCGGGTCCATCACCTGATGATCCGGAATCGCGACCTGAAAATTGCCGCCCAGTCCGATGAATGCCTTGACCTTGCCATCGAGCACACCCTGGCAGGCCTCCACGGTACTCATGCCTTTGTTGCGAGGCGGCTCGAAACCATAAAGTTCTTTCAGTGTGTCAAGCGGCGCGAGCTCCGGTTTTTCAGTGATACCAACGGTGCGTTGTCCCTGCACATTCGAATGTCCGCGGATCGGACAGATGCCCGCACCGGGCTTGCCGATATTGCCGCGCAGCAGTAAAAGGTTGGACAGCATCTGCACGTTTTGCACGCCATTGCGATGCTGCGTGATGCCCATTCCATACAGCACCATCACGGATTTCGCCCGTGCATACTCGGTGGCGGCAGCGCCCAGCGCATCACGCGTGAGTTGCGAGCGCCTCTCGATCTCGGCCCATGTCGTTGCGCGCATGGCGGCGGCGAACCGGTCGAAGCCCTCGGTATGTTCGGCAATGAACGCCGCATCGAGCACGCGCGGCGTCCCATCGCGCTGCGCTGCGTCGTCCCATTCGATCAGCAACTTGCACATCCCGGCAATAGCCGCTTCATCGCCGCCAATGCGCAGTTGATGATATTGCGTGCTGATCTGCGTTTGCGCGGGCGTCAACATCTCGAGCGGCGATTGCGGGTTGGCAAAGCTCACAAGCCCGCGCTCCTTGATCGGATTGAAGGTGATGATCTGCACCCCGCGTTTGCGCGCGTCCTGTAACTGATGCAGCATTCGCGGCGCGTTGGTGCCGGTGTTGTGGCCGAAGAAGAACATGCAGTCGGTGTGCTCGAAATCGTCGAGCGTCACAGTGCCGACCGGCGAGCCGATGGTCTGCGGTAACGCGACGGAGGTACTTTCGTGACACATGTTCGAGCTATCCGGCAGATTGTTCGTGCCGTACATCCGTGCAAGCAGTTGGTACAGATAGGAGGTTTCGAGCGACGCGCGCCCCGACGCGTAAAAGACCGCTTCATTGGGATCGATCGCCTGAAGTTCGTTGGCGATGCCGTCAAATGCGTCTTGCCACGTGGTCGGCACATAACGGTCAGTGACCGCATCCCAGCGCATCGGCGTGATCAGGCGTCCGGCGGATTCGAGTTCGAGCCCGCTCCACGATTCGAGATCTGTCAGCGTGTGCTGGGCGAAAAAGTCGGCATCGATATGCTTGCTGGTGATTTCCCATGCCGTCGCTTTCGCGCCGTTTTCGCAGAATTCGAACAGATGCGGATCGGCCGGTTTGGCCCAGGAGCAGCTGACGCACGCGAAACCGTCCGGTTTGTTCTGATGAGAGAGAATCGCGCTGCCGTGGAGTGCGACATGCTCCTGGATCAGAATGCCTGCCACCGCCTTGACCGATCCCCAGCCGCCCGCCGGGTTGCGGTAGGGCTTGAGTGGGTTATCCGTGCTCATGTGGTCTCTCCTTGCTGACAATCGCCCCGGCACCGCCAGCAAGCCGCGCAGGCGATGGGCAGCGTGTATTGACGACGCAGTCCGCCCGTCGTGTCTCTTTGCGACGATGGAGGGCCGCGCCGGGCGTGAGCGCGCCGCGCCGCGTTATCCGTGCACGGGACATCCGTTAACACGTCCCCGAAGCGCCGACGACATCTCGTAAGCGGGCTTGCGCGAGCGCATCACGCCGCCGATCGGCCGGTGCGCGACGACGCCATGCCAAGGGCTGAACGTCATGCCATCCGTCGATGTCGGCCGAGCGCGCGTCGTTCCAGGCCGGCTGGGGGGCGACCCGGATGCGGGCAACCGCGACATAGGGGCTCTTGTGCTCATGTAGGCTCCGCAACGTTTGTATGGGTTTAATACTCGCGCAAGCGGCGTACCTATTCCGACTCTATCGATAGCCCGTCGGTTTTTTCGCTGTTGGTTGCCAGTGGTGAGCGACATCGACCCTGATGCCAGGCAAATCTCTCGTGGGCATGCGATTGTTCGGATGTCTGCGGGATCTGTTTTGCTTCATCGTGTCGCAGTTGTCACCGGGCATGCCAACCCCAGGCAGTCACGCCAGCCCCAGGCAGGCACGCCAGCCCGGATCCAATCCCTGCCCGACGGCCGGCGAAGTATGGTGATGGATTGCAAGTCAGCAAAGCCGGTGGCAGGGCGATCGCGCAACGGCCGCATGTCGCGGCATCCGTCTCGCGGGCGTGGTTTGCCGTTGATCGGCCTGCGCGCCAATGTCCCCGAGCGCTAAAGAACTCGAACGCCAAAGTCCCAGAACGCTAACGTCCCGCCGTCATCCGCACGCGCCGACCTCGCCGCACGCCGTGCAGAAGTCGCAGCCATCCTTGCGAATGACCGCATTGGCGCCGCAGGTCCCGCATTTGCGGCCGAGCATGGTCTGCAGCCCGAGCACGCCGCCGGTTTGCATCGACGTGGCGGTGTCATCGTCATTGCCATCGCGCGGAGTCGGCCGGATGCCGAAATCCGCCGCCAACGCCGTCTCCGCCTTCATCTGCCCGCGCGGCACACGCCCCAGCATGCGCGAGGGCACCTGATTGCCTTCGGCGTCGAGAAAGCCGCGCCGGTGCAGGATCTGCTGGATCGCGAACGCGAGCGCGGCCACTTCCGAATCATGCCAGCGCGGCGTGCGATGACCGTCGAGACGCAGCACGTCGCCGAGCCGCACCTGCCCGCGATCCCACGACACCTTGCGCATGTCCTGCAGATTGCGCGCGACGAATCCGCCGCGCGCCGCCAGCGACAGCGAGCGCATGGTTGCCGTGATCCATTGCTGCGATTCGTCGCGCTGACCGGTCGGAATGAAGAACTCGATAGGACGCTCGATGCTGATCTCTTCGCCGCCCAGCCGCCCCGTGACTTCGATAAACGACACCGCCACGTACAGTGATTTCTTGCCGGCCTGGGTCAGATATTCGACTTTCTCGATGATCGCCGGCAGTTCGCCTTTGGGCCGATGGTCGATCGCGATCCGCAGCGGATCCTGATCGTTGTCGGCCAGCGAGTCTTCCGCTTGCGCCGGCGGCGGGCTCACGCTGAGCACCGCGCCGAGCGTTTCATTCGGGCGATACGTGGCGAGCCCCTTGAGGCCGTTTTTCCAGGCGTCGAAATAGAGGCTTTCGAACGCGTCGAACGGATAGTCGGCGGGGACGTTGACGGTCTTCGAGATCGAGGTGTCCACATACGGTTGCACGGCCGCCATCATGTCGAGGTGGTCGCGCGCCGACATTTCCAGCGCGCTGACGAAGTAATCCGGCAGCTTGCCGACATCGCCGCCCAGTTCGCGATACAGCCGGTACGCGTAGTCTTCCACGTCGAACGATTCGCGGCCGCCGTCGGCCATCACCTTCATGCGCGTGTAGGTCCACGAGAAAGCCGGTTCGATGCCGTTCGACGCGTTGTCCGCGAACGCAAGGCTCACCGTCCCGGTCGGCGCGATCGAGAGCAGATGGCTGTTGCGGATGCCGTCGCGGCGAATCGCCGCCTTGAGGTCGTCGGGCAGGCGCGACGCGAAGGTGCCCGCTTCCAGATAGCGGTCGGCGTCGAACAGCGCAAACGCGCCGCGCTCGCGCGCCAGTTCGACCGAGGCGCGATACGCTTCGTCGCGCATCAGGCGCGCGATCCGCACGGCGAAGTCGCGGCCGGCCGGCGAGTTATAGCGCAAGCCGAGCATCACGAGCGTGTCGCCGAGACCGGTGAAGCCGACGCCGATGCGCCGCTTCGCGCGCGACTCGTCGTGCTGTTGCGGCAGCGGCCACAGCGTGACGTCGAGCACATCGTCGAGAAAGCGGACTTGCGTGCGGGTGCGTTGGGCGAGGCCGTCCCAGTCGAACGACGGCGTGCCGCCTCGCATCTGCGCGAACGGCTCGATCACGAAGCGCGTCAGATTGAGCGGGCCGAGATTGCAGCAGCCGTATGCGGGCAGCGGTTGTTCGCCGCACGGATTGGTCGCGCGGATGGTTTCGACCGCGCGCAGGTTGTTGTCCTCGTTCATCCGCAAAATGAACACGATGCCGGGTTCCGCGACGTCGTAGGTGGAACGCATGATGCGCTCCCAGATCGCGCGAGCCGGGCGCTCGCTATACACCCACAGGCCGTCTTCGCGCTGCCGCATGTCGTTGGCCGCGCGCAGCGCCGGCGAGGGCTCGCCGCGATGCACGAGTTGCCAGGGCTGATCGGCTTCGACGGCGCGCATGAAGGCGTCGGTCACGCCGACCGAGACGTTGAAGTTGTTCCAGCGGCCTTTCGAATGCTTGGCCTCGATGAATTCGAGCAGGTCGGGGTGGTCGCAGTCGAGCACGGCCATCTGTGCGCCGCGCCGCGAACCGGCGCTTTCGACGGTGCGGCACGACGCGTCGAACACATCCATATAGCTGCACGGCCCGGACGCCGACGAACTGGTGGTGTGAACCCGCGCGCCCTTGGGACGGATCGCCGAGAAGTTGTAGCCGACGCCGCCGCCGCGGCGCATGGTTTCGGCGGCTTGCAGCAATGCGACGTAGATGCCGGGCAGGCCCTGTTCGTCGACGCCCTGAATCGCGTCGCCGACCGGTTGCACGAAGCAGTTGATCAGCGTGGCGGCAATACCGGTGCCGGCCGCGCTCATGATGCGGCCGGCACCGAGCGCGCCGTGCCGCAGATTGTCGACGAAGCGCGCTTCCACGGATTCCCGTAGCGCTTCGGGCTCGGCCTGGGCGACGCCGTGGGCGACGCGCCGGAACACGTCGTCGGCCGATTGCTCGGCGCCTTTTGCGTATTTTTCAAGCAGGACGTCGACGGAGAACTGTTGCGGGACGACGAGCGGGGCCGGGGCGGCCGATGCGGTGCGGGTGTCCGGCGTGTCTTCTGCCATGGTATGCCCTCGGACGGTGCCGCGAGACACGCGGCGCGCTGGGTGAAAGTGCGAGGGTCACGGTGACCGGACAGCAAAGCCGGCGAGGTGACGTGGCGCAATCTCCTGCACCTTAGCTCAGCGCGCGAGGGGCCGCAATCGGAAGGTTTTTTGCAGCGCGGGGTGAGACGTGGCGCTCGGGAGGCGCATCAGTGCGCCGTTGCGGCGAACGGAAAACCTCAGGCTTCGGCGAATTCGCCCAGCAGTTCGGCGCAGATCATGGCCGAGGCATTCGCGGGCGCCGGCCGCTCGGCCGGTTTGAAGACCGCGTCGCCGCGGCGGATCTTGCGGCGCGACACCGCGCAGGTGCCCGAAGTGTGCGCCGACCGGCGGCGCCAGCGCTGCTCGCCATAATGACATTTGCCCGGTTCGACCCAACGGATCACCAGCGTCGTATCGGAGCGTTCGAGAATTTCGATGCGCACGCCGTTGGTACCGTCAAGGGGGATGGACTCTAAGGTCATCATCATCGGCTCCGTATTGTGGTGTGCCGAATGTAGTCCTGCGCGGGCTAGATAGCCATTGTGTCCGAGTTGAAACACTGTTCTCGAATTAGCAACAATGAAACTTGACATTCCCATCTGCCCGTCACAGCGGGGTTTTGCGGGTCACATGACGGCAAATTAGAGATAAGGCGGATTTTTGCAACGCAGTGTTGTTCGTGGCGCGACGAGAGTCCCGCCCATCAAGGCCGACGGCGCTTCCTTTAAGATGTCGTTATTGATGAGCGACCGTGGCATGCCAGTGTAGCGGTTCTGGTTTTTTCCGGTCGGCTCGCGCGCACCCGGGGAAAGTCTCTTTGGGTCGCTTCCATGTCTGGACAAAACCACAAGAGCCTCTATGAATTCACGCCCGCCCGTTACGCCGCCTGTTACGCCACCCGAATCGCCGATGTCGCCCGAGCCCCTGAAGAAGCAACGCACCGCCTCGCTCGTGCTGTACATCGGATTAGTGCTGCTGGCGTTGTGGGTCGTGCGCGATTTCATCGCGGTGGCGGCCTGGGCGAGTGTGCTGGCGATCGCGCTGTGGCCGCTCCTGCGCAAGATCGAGGGGCATCGCTGGTTTAGCGGCCGCACCACCTTGATCGCCGCCGTGTTGACGCTCGCGATTGCGTTGCTGGTGGTGCTGCCGTTCGGCATCGGGATCGCGCAGGCGTTGCGCGAGGCGCACGACATGACCGACTGGTTCAAGACCGTGCAGGAAAACGGCATTCCGATGCCGGACTTCGTTCAGCATCTGCCGTTCGGTGCGCAACAGGTTTCCACGTGGTGGCAAGCCAACCTCGCGCAGCCGCTGCGCGATTCGGCGGCGATGAAGGGCTTGCACAGCACCACCGTGATGACGCTCGGCCGCCATTTCGGCGCGCGCGCGGTGCATGCGGTGATGGTGTTCGCCTTCATGCTCGTCACGCTGTTCGTGATCTTTCAGGCGGGGCCGCGTCTGTCCGGGTCGCTGTCCACCGGCATGCGGCGCGGTTTCGGCGAAGCCGGCGCGCAGCTTCTGCAACGCATGGCCGCGGCCGTGCGCGGCACGGTGTCGGGGCTGGTGGTGGTCGGCCTGGGCGAAGGCGCGTTGCTTGGCGTGGCGTACGCGGTGACCGGTTTGCCGCATGTCGCGTTGCTCGCGATGATCACCGCGATCGCGGCGATGCTGCCGTTCTGCGCGCCGCTCACGTTCGGCCTCGCGGCGTTGTGGCTGCTGTCCCAAGGGTCGGTGGCGGCGGCCATTGGGCTTGCCGTGTTCGGCTCGGTCGTGGTGTTCGTCGCCGAGCATTTCGTGCGGCCGGTGCTGATCGGCAACTCGACGCGATTGCCGTTCCTGCTGGTGCTGTTCGGCATTCTCGGCGGCGCGGAAACCTTCGGTCTGCTGGGCATCTTTATCGGCCCGGCCTTGATGACCGTACTGATGGTGTTGTGGACCGACCTTGTGCAATAGTTGCACGCGAATTTCAGCCCGGTTTCAAGGGCGTCCGGTCGAGGGGTGATCGAGTTGCCGGGGTTGCGTTTGCGTTGGCGTTTGCGTTGGCGTTTTCACACAGCCGACCGTGTATTTCAGCGCGGCCGGCAACAGCGCGCTCCAGACATCCCACGTATGGCCGCCGTCGATGATGCGCAGCGCCGCCGGATTGCCCGCCAGCCGCAGATGCGTGTAGAGCGACGACGCGTCGGCCTGGATCGCGAGATCGTCGTCGCCGGCGGCGATGAACATCGGCAGACGATAGGGCCGGCTCATATACCGGTCCCACTGCGCCGGATAGTTGAGTTCGTGCCAGATACGCGGCTCGAATTCGCGCTCGCCGAATACCCCCACGCGCCGCGCCGCCGACGCGCGCGGCGGTTCGTTCGCGTAAATGGCGGGGCTCAGCAGCAGGGCGCCGCAAAAGCGCTCCGGCTGCGTCAGCGCGTAACGTAGCGCGCCGAAGCCGCCCATCGACACCCCGCCGATCATGCGGCCGCCGCGCTGCGTCGACACGGCGTAGCGGGCTTCGATCTCGGGCAACAGGTCGTCGAAGAACGCCGTCTCCATCTTCTCCTTGCGGTCCACGTACCAGTCGGTGCCGCCCTGCGGCATCACGATCGCGACCGGCAGCATGTCCTTGTGGTCGATCAGCGTGTCGGCGACGCTTTGCAGATGGCCTTGGGTGAGCCAGTCGTTGGCGTCGCCGTTATTGCCGTGCAGCAGATAGAGCACCGGAATGCGGGCGGCGTCGTGACGGTAGCCGGTCGGCAGATAGATCGTGTACGACCAGTCGCGACCGAGCGCGTCGGAATGGAAGCTGCGGCTGATCACGGTGCTGGCGCAAGCCGCGTCGTAAGCGACGAGGCACAGCGCAACGAGTGCGGAGGATAGGAATGGTCGCATGTGCAAATAGAAGGCCGCCGTGCAAGTTACGGGCGGCGTCATGCTAACAGGATGGGCGGTGGAGATTGAAGCGCAACGAGCCGAAGACGGGCGCAACCGCGAAGTCCATCATCGCGGCCCGCGGCTTCGTGCCCACCCACCGCTCAGGGCGAAGTTCGAAGCCGCGCGCCGACCAGCCGCGCAGCGAGCCGCTTAAGCGGCGTCGCCCCGAGCGCGACAGCCAGCAGCGCGCCGACCGCGACGGCGTCGGCGAGCAGGCCGAGCGGGTAGTTGAGGTAACCGTCGGTGGCGGCATACAGCACCGAATCGACCACCAGCGAGATCACCGCGCCGGCGATAAAGCACAACAGCCCCTTGCGGCCGATCACGCCGACCCACGGCAGCCACTGCGCGATTTTCCTGGCCCAACCCAGCTGAATCAGATTCGCGACGAGCCACGCAATCGCGAGGAAATTCACCGCGCGCAGAGACGACAGGTTTTGCTTGAGACTGCCGTCGAGCGGTTCGAGCTCGATAAACAGCTTGTAGTAAGCCGCGGCCGCGACCACGGCGCACGCCAGCACGCTGACCAGCCAGCCGAGCCGGTGCGCGCTGATGCGCTGATAGACCGGCTGGCAGCGGGCCAGCACGCCGAGTACGAACAGCAGTTGCCACGCGAATGGGTTGAAGTCCCAATGCATGTCCGGCGCGGCGGGCAAATACGCGGCGACGGCCGGCGCGCCCGCCCACAGCGCGACACTGCCGGCCAGCAGCCACCACGGCTTGCTGCGCGCGAGCGGCAGGATCATTGGCACCAGCGCCGCGAAGAACGCGTACATCGGCAGCACGGAGGCGAGGTAGGGCTGGCGGCGGAACAACAGGATGTCGCGCAACGCGGCGACGGGAGCGTCCATCAGATCGTCGAGGTCGGTGGTGGCGAGATTCGGCCCGTCGATGCTGAAGGCCGTCAGCACCGCGCTGACCAGCAGCATCAGCGCGGCGGTGATCAGGAACGCCCGGTAGATTTCCAGCGAACGCC
Source organism: Paraburkholderia bryophila (assembly GCF_003269035.1). Classification (GTDB taxonomy): domain Bacteria; phylum Pseudomonadota; class Gammaproteobacteria; order Burkholderiales; family Burkholderiaceae; genus Paraburkholderia; species Paraburkholderia bryophila. The sequence goes on from NZ_QLTK01000025.1 coordinate 47,594, forward strand.
GCAGAAAGCGGCCGCGCGCGATCGTTTCATTGCGCCGTTCGGCCAGCGCCGCGTAGGCGGTGGCGGTGGCGAAGCCGCCCAGGAACACGAACACTTCGGCGGCATCGCACAACGCGTAAGCGTGCAGCGTGACACGCGACAGAATGCTGCCGCCAATATGGTCGACCACGATGATCAGAAGGACCAGCCCCCGGAAGAAGTCGAGTTCGATCAGACGGGATTGCGATGCTTGCATGGTGTGGCGCCAAAAGCAGCCTCGTGCGACGGCGCGCTGGCTCAGCGCGGCAAACGTCATCACGTGACTTTGAATAGGGGGAGGCGAGCTGCGGTGGATGCACGATCAACGCGCCCGGCGTCGCCGCTATCAAGCGGGCGGCCCAAGGCAGGCCCGCTTGCAGAGGTCAGTAAAAATGACCCATGTGACAACGCTGAGTTCCGCTGCAGCGCCGCGAAAGCTTTCGATTATATTTCTTTCCGTGACAAAGACCTGGCGAGCCGGGCAGCGCGTCGAGCGCGAAATGCAGCCCGAAATCGGGCTGGACTTCAGTCAGGGCGGCGCGCTGCCGTTTACCTGAATGAGCGCCACGATAAAAGGGGCGCTTGCACGAAGTGGAGATTTCGCAACAATTTAAGATATCGACGCGACACCCGATGGACGTCCCGCTAACGGCGTGTGAGGATTTCCTGAAGGCGCACAGGGGCCGGTGAAAGCCCTGCCAAAGCGTCAAGAACAAAGCGGTTGGATCGAGTTGTCCGATTACTCGAGTGCAGGGAGATCATCATGAACAAGCAAGTGTTCGCGCTGGCTGTCTCCGTTGCTTTGTCCGCCGCTTTTGCCCAGTCTGCTTCGGCGCAGACCAGCGTGACGCTGTATGGCGTACTCGACGAGGGCATCAACTACACCAATAACGTCGGCCGTGGCCATGTCTACGAACTGGCGAGCGGCGACGCGCAAGGCAGCCGCTGGGGCCTGAAAGGCGCCGAGGAACTGGGCGGCGGCCTGAAAGCGATCTTCCAGCTGGAAAACGGCTTCGACCTCAGCTCCGGGCGCTTCAATCAGGGCGGCCGGATGTTCGGCCGCCAGGCCTTCGTGGGCATCAGTTCGGATACTTTCGGCAGCCTGACGTTCGGGCGCCAGTACGATTCGGTGGTCGATTATCTGGCGCAGACCACGGCCAACGGCAATTGGGCCGGCGAACTGTTCTCTCACCCGTACGACAACGACAACACAGACAACTCGTTTCGCCTCGACAACTCGGTCAAGTTCACCAGCCCGTCGATTTCCGGCTTCCAGTTCGGCGGCGTCTACAGTTTCAGCAACGACACCAACTTCGCCAATAACCGCGCGTACAGTTTCGGCGGCCAATATACGTATGGCGGCTTGCTGGTCGCCGCCGCGTATTTGCAGGCCGACAATCCCGGCAATGGCGCGAACGGCGCGATTACCGCGAACGACGCCAGTTTCATTGCCGGACGCATGCGCGTGTTCGGCGGCGGTATTACATACACGTTCGGTCCGGCGACGGCCGGCTTCGTTTATACCAACTCGAACTATCTGGATCCGACCGGCAACGGCTATCTCGGCATCACGCCGCTGGTGGCGCCCGGCATTTTGCTGAACTCGCTGAAGTATCAGAACTTCGAGGTGAACGGCAAATATCAGGTGTCGCCCATGTTTTTCGTCGGCGCGCAATATGTCTATACGATGGAAAGCTACGACGCCTCGAACGGCGGCGTGAAACCGCGCATTCACTCGTTCGGTCTGATGGCGGATTACAACCTGTCCAAACGCACGGACGTCTATATTCAGGGCGAGTATCAGCAGGTGACCGGCGACTCGACCTATACGATTCTGGACGATGCATTCACGCCGGGCACCCAGTCGCCTTCATCGACGTCGAAGCAGGTCGTGGTGCGGGCGGCGATACGGCATAAGTTCTAGGTGCGCGCGGGTGGCGGTTGCGAGAGCGGCTCACTTCATCACGTATTCATCACGTAATGCTGGATCAGAATCCCGACCACCACGCCGGCCGGAATGCCGAAGCTTCGGCCGCGCAGCGTCGCGCTTAAATCCTCGTCGAGGACAAAGCTGCAGCGACGCTCGCGCCATACGGTTTTATAAGCCAACGGTTTCGCACCGACGATCACCAAGGCGATCAGCACGGTCACGACCACCTGGCTGAATGCGGGCAACTGCGCCGTGAACGGAGAAAACTCACCGGCATTGCAAAGGAGCACCATGACGACGGCGGCGATCAGCGCGCCGAAGAAAAAACCGCTGATGAACCGGTTTGCCGATTGAAAAGAATCCACTGCAACCTCAACGCGTTCGCCAGTGGGATAAAGACGGCGAACGTAAAAAATAAACTGACGGGAAAGGAGTTCGCTTTAACCCACCCGCTACGCGTGGTAATCCGATACAAGGCGCGAAGCGGGTCGTTTAGAAACGACCCGTCAGCATATTTTCTTTGTCCGCGGCTCACTAGTGTCCGTTTCTCAACGCCGCACGCGATAAATCCGAAATAGCCGCCGCGCAAATAGCCGCCTACGCGCCCAGCAGATTCAGTTTCGCGTACTGCAGCAGCATGATCGTCTTGCCGTCGACGATCTCGCCGCGCTCGATCATTGCGAGCGCTTCGTCCACCGGCAATTCCAGCACCTCGATATCTTCGCCTTCATCCGCGATGCCGCCGCCTGCGCCGACCTGCGCCGCCGCGTCGTATTCGGCGACGAAAAAGTGCAGCTTTTCCGTGACCGAGCCCGGGCTCATGAACGCCTCGAACACCTTGCGCACGTCATGCACGCGGTAGCCGGTTTCCTCTTCCACCTCGGCGCGAATCCGTTGTTCGGGCGATGCCGCTTCCAGCAGGCCGGCCGGCGCCTCGATCAGCATGCCGTGATGACCGTTGACGAACGCCGGCAGGCGGAATTGCCGCGTCAGCACCACCGTGCGGCGGCGCGGATCGTACAGCAGCAGGGTGGCGCCGTTGCCGCGGTCGTAGGTTTCGCGGCTTTGGCGCTGCCAGCTGCCGTCGGCGCGTTGGTAGTCGAAGGTGGTTTTTTTCAGCACATACCAGTCGTCCGACAGCACCTCGACGTCGACGATACGGACCCGTTCGGCGGTTTCGTTCATAGCTCGCTTCCTGTTCGTTTGCAGGGGAAAAAAGACCAGGCGGTCGGCGCCGCCTGCGAATCATGGTATCGTGCAGTTTCGTGCAGAAACAAGTTATTTCGTGCAATGACGTTAAAATGTCCTCTGGCCCTGTCGAGACCTTTACCGTGCTGACTTCGCAAAGAAAACAACTGATTCTCGAAGCCCTGAAGCGCAACGGGCAGGTGATCGCCAAGACCCTGAGCGTCGAATTCGAGGTGTCCGAAGACACCATCCGCCGCGATCTGCGCGAACTCGCCGCCGAAGGCCAACTGCAACGCGTGCATGGCGGCGCGTTGCCGGCGTCGCCGGCGGCGGTGGACTTTGCCGGGCGCGAGCGCATCGAGTCGGCGTCGAAAGCGGCGATCGGCCGGGCCGCCGCCGGCATGATCGCGCCGGGTCAGATCGCCTTCGTCGACGGCGGGACGACGGCCGTGCAACTCGCGCGTCATCTGCCGCGCGACTTGCGCGCCACGATCGTCACGCATAGTCCGAGCATCGCGGTCGAACTCGCGGAGCATGCGCAACTCGAGGTCGTGATGATCGGCGGCCGCCTGTTCCGGCATTCGATGGTCAATGTCGGCGCGGCTGCCATCGAAACGCTCAGCCATATTCGCGCCGATCTCTTTTTCATGGGCGCGACCGGCGTGCATCCGCAAGCGGGCCTGAGCACCGGCGATCGCGAAGAGGCCTACGTGAAGCGCGCGTTCGCCGAGCATGCGGCGGAGACGGTGGTGTTGGCATCGGCGGAGAAGCTGCATGCGGCGTCGGCGTACAAGATCGCGGACGTGACGGCGGCCAGCGCGATCGTCGTCGAACGCGGGACGGCCGAGGCGCTGACGGCGCCGTTCGAGGCGCTCGGGATCACGATCGTCCGAGCGTAATCTGTTAAGGCGTGGGCGACGCGTGGGAGACGCGAATGCCGCGTTATTCCCATGCCGAGTCCTGCGCCCAGGCCACGCGAGTAGCATGCCGGGTAATGCGCCGACTACCGCGCCGAGTCCACACCCGAACCGCTATCCAGCCCGCGCCATAACGGCTCCACGTCAGCCCATGCTGAATCCGTTATTTTCGAGATAGTGGACAAAATTTGACGCACCCTGCGGCGAATCAGCGCGATAATCGCGGCCTTTGCCCTTCCCCGGGCAGACAAAAAGGCAACTCACGGTAGTTCAAAGGTCAATCAGATCGAATGCGGCGCAACCGGAACACGGGTCGCCGCAGATCGCCGTTACGCGCGGGTGCGCATGAGCGCCTGTGGTTCGAACACCTCCTTCGTGGTTCCACGGCCGTCCCGCACGCAAGCGCTCGCAGGTCAGCGCGCGTCGTCGCGCGTGGGGCGGCGGAGGCAGTGCGCGGGTTCCGCCGACGGGTTGCCACCGTGTTCACTTAAGGAGAAGTCCATGGGGAAACTCGACCTTTCACGTCGTAGTTTTCTGAAGGCCAGCGTCGTGGCGGGTGTGTCGGTGTATCTCGCGCCGATGGGCAGCCGCGCATTCGCTGCGTTGTTCGAAGAGAAAATTCTGACCCCGATGCAGTGGGACGCGGCCAACGGTCAGGCGAAATTCCGTATCGACGGGATCGCCAAGGTGACCGGTTCGAAAGTGTTCGCGCGCGACATTCGCGCCACCGACATGCCGCACTGGCCGCAACAGCAATCGCACGCGTTCATTCTGCGCACCACGCAAGCCGACCGCAGCTACGAAGGGTTCGACCTGTCGCTGCTCGGCGCCGATCTGCAACCCGACCGGGTCGTGACGGCGGCCGATCTGACGCGCGACGGCCTGATCTTCCCGGCCTTTTACGGCGACGACATGCTGCTGCCGCCGGGCAAGACGCCCGCGTATCTCGGCCAGGCGGTCGCGATCCTGATCTATCACGACTTCGCGCGCTTCCGCTTCGCGAAGAACACGCTGAAGTTCCAGGATCAGATCATCCGCTACGGCGCGCAAACCGGACCGCTGGAACGCGATCCGTGGGGTACGTTCCGCTTCGTGCGGGTCGGCGGCAAGACGCCGTACGACGACGATGTATTCTCCAGCCTGAAAGACGCGCCGGTGTTTCCGAGCATGATGCGCAAGCATCGTCCGGTGTGGCCCGACGGTGTCGAGCACGGCAAGCTGGACGAGCAGGGCATGTTCCACGCCGCGCAAATCCAGCAGAGCCTCGATCACCCGTCGCCGGACTGGCTGGTGATGGAGCGCCAGTACAACACGCAGTCGATCGATACGGCCGCGCTCGAGCCCGACAACGCGAACTGCTGGTACGACGCCGCGACGCAATCGCTGCATATGGTGGTGCCGACCCAGGCGCCGTCCGAAGTGGTCGACAGTGCGGCCGGCATGGTCGCGAAGTGCGCGTTCCCGGTGAAGAACCTGTTCATTCACCCGTGCTACACGGTCGGTTACGGCTCGAAGGATCACTTCAACGTGCCGTTCTACGGTCTCGTCTGCGCGATGTATGCGGACGGCCGCCCGGTGCGTCTCGCCAACGACCGCTACGAGCAGTTCCAGACGTCGTTGAAACGCCACGCCTTCAAGATGAACTACCGGATCGCCGTCGACAAAAAGACCGGTCTGCTGCAATCGTTCAAGGCCGAGATGGAAGCGGACGGCGGCGGGCGCTGCAACTTTTCGCCTTCCGTGGCGATGGTGGGCGCTACCGCCGCGCAGTCGATCTACTACTTCCCGAGCAACGATCTGTCGGCCGTGGCGATTGCGTCGCGCGCGATCGACGCCGGTTCCGCGCGCGGCTACGGCACCCTGCAGAGCATGGCCGCGACCGAGATGATGGTCGACGAAATCGCCGCGCAACTAAAGCTCGATCCGATCGATTTCCGCCTGAAGAACGCGTTGCGCTCCGGCATGAAGAACACGCAAGGCGCGGTGCCGGCCGGTGCGATCCGGGTGGACGACGTGTTGCACAAGGCCAAGGTCCATCCGCTCTGGGTGAATCGTGCGAAGCGCAAGGCCGAGTTCGAAGCCGCGCATCCGGGCAAGCGCTACGGCGTCGGTTTCGCGTGCGTGCAGAAGGACTTCGGCACGGGCGCAGAGACCTCGTTCGCGAAGGTCGAATTGAGCGCCGACGGCAAGATCAGTTTGCAGCACACGGCCGCTGAGATCGGCACTGGCGTGTCGACCTCGCAGGCCGTGGCGGTCGCGAAATGGCTCGGCAAGCCGGCCACCGACGTGCACGTCGCGATCACCGACTGGCCGGATCTGCCGGTCGTCACGAGCGGCGATCCGTACATGATGTCGCAGGCCGATCAGGACAAACTCGCGGCGAATCCGCGCTGGTCGCCGGGTTATGCGTCGCCGTCGAGCGCGACCAACTCCGCGTTCTATTTCACGCACAGCACGCGCGAAGCGGCGCGGGTCGTGTTCGTGCACGGCCTCTGGCCGGCGGCGATGGCGATCTGGAGTCAGGGCGGCGGTGGCGGTCAGGCCGCGCCGCTGGTGGTGCGGATCGAAGACGCGCGCTGGGTCGACGGCAAGCTGTCGGCGGCGGGGCTCGAGGCGCTGCCGTTCGAACAGCTTGCGAAGAAAGCGCACGAACTCGGGCTCGTGACTGGCGCGACCGTGCACGTGTTCAATCGCTGGCAATGGACCGAAGCGGACTTCGAGATCGACGGCGCGATCGAGCGCTTGCCGCTCGACGGCCTCGCGCTGCGCTACGGCGACAACGCACCGGCCGAGCGCAAGAAACTGCAGACCACGGCGAATCGTTATCGCGTGCTGGATCGTCAGCGCGTGTTCATTCCGCCGGTGCAACGCAACAACGCGGCCGTGACTTACTACAGCGCGGTCGGCACGCTGGTCGAACTGTCGGTGCATGAAGCGAGCGGCAAGGTCGAGTTGCTCGCGCATCACTCGATCATGGAGTGCGGCAACCAGATCTCGCCGCAACTCGTGTCGGGCCAGTTGCAAGGCGGCCTGGCAATGGGTATCGGCCACGCGCTGCACGAGTATCTGCCGCTTTACGAAGACGGTCCCGGCAACGGTACGTGGAATTTCAACCGCTACCACTTGCCGCGCGCGACGGACGTCGCCGTCTGGACCCAAACCGGCGAAGTGCTGCCGCCCCTCACGGAAACCGATCCGCCGAAGGGCATTGCCGAAGTGGTGATGATTCCGGTGGTCGGCGCGATCGTGAACGGGATCGCACATGCGATCGGGCATCGGTTTACCGATCTGCCGGTTACCCCGCAACGTATTCAGGAGGTGCTCGCATGACGGCCCCCAAGCAAGATTTGACGAGCGCCGCGAGCCAGACGGGTGGTGTGGCAGTGGCTTCTGGTGTGGTGGTCGGGGCGGCCGGTGCCGCGTCGGCTCCGGGTGCGGCACCCGCCACGCCTGCGTCCGCGGCGGCTCCGGCGGCGGCCTCCGCCGCGTCCGGGTCCGGGTCCGCCGGCGTTGCCGCCGGTGCGCCGGCCGCCGGCGTGGTCGAGCGTCCGTTGACGCATTTCCGCACGCTGCCGCTGTCCATCAAGGTCAACGGCGCGATCGTCGGCCCGACCGACGTGCCCGCCGGTCTGATGATGATCGACTACCTGCACGAGTATCTGCATCTGACCGGCTCGCGTCTCGGCTGCGGCCAGGGCATCTGCCACGCGTGCGTGGTGATCGTCGACAAACCGGACGGCACCAGCGAAGAAGTGCGCACCTGCATCACCGGCGCGAATTTCTTCCACGGCAAAACCATTCGCACGATCGAAGGCCACGCGAAGCGCAACGACGCGGGCGAGGTGATCGGCGTGTCGCCGATCCAGCAGAAGTTTCTCGAGCACTTCAGCTTTCAGTGCGGCTATTGCACGCCGGGTTTCGTCAACGCGGCCACGGTGTTGATCGAACGTCTGCAGCGTCAGCCGGTTGCCAGGGACAAGGTCGAAACGACCATCACCGAAGCGCTGAACGACCACATCTGCCGTTGCACGGGTTACGTGCGCTATTACGAAGCGGTCAAGGAAGTCGTGCTGACGACACCCGGCCTCGTCAAGGAAGCCGCATGATGCGCCGCCCGATCACTCTGCGCCGCGCGCTGCTTCTCGTCGGCGCGACGCTCGCCTTGAGCGCGTGCGGCAAGCACGACGACTCCGCCGCGATGAGCGCCGCCGCCGCGTTGGGGCCGCAATCCACCGCCGCCGATCCGCTCGCGCGCGGCCGCTACCTCGTGAAAGCCGCCGATTGCGCTGCCTGCCACACCACCGCCGACGGCGCGCCGTTTGCCGGCGGCGTGAAACTGGCCTCGCCGTTCGGTACCTTCTACGGCACCAACATCACGCCGGACAAAGCGCACGGCATCGGCAACTGGAGCGCCGACGATCTGTACAAGGCGCTGCACGACGGTGTGACGCCGACTAAACAGCTGTATCCGGCGATGCCGTACACGTCGTACCGTCAGTTGTCGCGCGCGGATAGCGATGCGATCTACGCGTATCTGATGGCGCAGAAACCCGCCGCCGTGCCGAACCACGAACCCGAACTGTCGTTCCCGTTCAACCTGCGGTTCGGCGTGCGCTTCTGGAACTGGGTGTTTCTGAAGGACGCATGGCCGGATGCGTCGAACCAGGCATCGGCGAGAGGCGCTGCCGCCACCGGTTCGGCGGACTGGTATCGCGGCCGCTATCTGGCGAGCGCGCTCGGCCATTGCGCCGAGTGCCACACACCGCGCGGCAAGTTCGGTCAGCTCGACGGCGCGAAGCCGCTGGCGGGCGCAGCGCTCGGGCGGATCGCGGCGCCGGATATCACGCCGCACGGACTCGCGGCGCGTGGCTGGACCGCCGCCGACCTGCAGACGTTCTTCGCGACCGGCATCGCGCCGCAAGGCTCGGCGTTCGGCGAGATGTTTCCGGTCGTGCATCTGAGCAGCCAGTACTTGACGCACGACGATCTGCGCGCCATGTCCACCTATCTGCTCGGCGATCAGCCACCGGCGCCGCAACCGTTGCCGCAACCGCAGTCGGGTTCGGCCGATGCCGCGCAGCTCGAAGCGGGACGCAACGTGTATCTCGCCGTGTGTGCCGGTTGTCATGGGCTCAACGGCGAAGGTAAGCCGCACGTCGCGGTGCCGATGCACGCCAACTCGACGCTGCGTCAGAGCGATGCGCACAACCTGATCGTGGCGATGCTCGACGGTATTGGGGCTCAGGATTTTCCGGGCCTCGAACGGATGCAGGACATGCCGGGTTTCGCCACGCAACTCAGCGACGAAGAACTCGCGCAACTGGCGAGCTATCTGCGTGCGACATGGGGCGGTCAACCGGCCGACGTCACCGCGGATGCCGTGAAAGCGTTGCGATGAAGTGACGGCGCGGTGAACTCGACCGCGCCGGTCTGCTCAAACCGTATCGCGCCGCCGGCCGGCGGCGCGCCTTACGGTTCGCCATCGGTCAGGCGGGTTCCTTTCACGGAGACTTCATGAGCAAAGTGAGCAATCGCGCAACAGAGATTCTTCCGCACCACAGCTACGTGCATTCACTCGGCGCGCCGCTTGCCTGTGTGCAAGGCACGATCAGCAAGGTATTCCCCAGCCCGGACAATCACCACGGCGCGAATCATCAGCAGTTCGTGATCAGGATCGACAAGGTACTGAAGTTCGACGGCGGCACGGAGAACCTGGTGGGCACTGAAGTATTCGTCGCCGTGCGTTTCGGCGACGACGAAGGTCTGGCGCACGAGATCCCCGGCTTGCAGGCCGGTCAGCCAATCGAGGCGCAGGGCGAATATATTCCCGATTCCAGCGCCTATCCCACCGCGGACAACGACAACCCCGTGCTGCCGGTGCTGCATTTCACGCATCATCCGGTCGGCTACGTGCGCTACAACGGGCAGTACTACAGCTAACCCGGCCTCTTTCGGCGCGAACGGACCATCGCGTCGTTCGCTTGCCATCGTGTTGATCTTTTCCCCATTCGCCGATCCTCTCGCGCCTTGAAAACGATTCAAGTTTTCACGGCGCTCTGCCGTTAAAGCAAAAGTTACCGACCGATCGGACGAGGTCTTGCCGTTTCCGTTGCTCGCGCAACGATGTCCGCAATACCGTGGGTAAGGTTTGTATCAGATTGTGTGGAGCGGGGCGTTTTCTATAAGACGCACTTTACAATTCCGCTGGAATTTTAATCGGCAATCTGGCCCTTTTCGCAGAAGATCGGCTGTTTTGGGTAAGTCCGCGCCAGGCGGGCTTCCGGGCATCGGGTGTTCGTTAGCGAAGGGTTGGGGCGTTAGGCAGGACAGGGGATGAGCGTCGCACGAGGCGGCCTCGCCGTGTCGCGAAGATAGGCCGCGCGGCGTACGAACGCGCGCATCGCACGCGACAAGGCGTGCATCCGGTCCGCCATTGAATAAGGCAGGAGTCGGACATGGTGGAAAAGCGTTTCGACAGAACAATCAAGGCCAGTCTGGCCGGCGTGTGGGTCGCGCTGGCCGTCGGCGGCTGTGCGAACGTCGGGCAGCAGGGCGCGCAGAGCGGCGCGGCGGCTGCGACGGCGGCTTCCGCGGTGCCGGTGACGGATGCGTCGGCCGCAACGGCTGCAACGGCGGGGAGCGGTGCGCAACTGAAGATCGACGCCGATGCGGGCACGCCGCTGAAGAAATCGCCGCCGCTGGTTTATCGCGTGAAGCGGGGCGATACGCTGGCGCGGATCGCGCAGCATCATCATTGCAGCGTCAGGCAGTTGCAAGCCTGGAACGGGTTGAAAGCGAAGTCGCGTTTGAAGCTGGGACAGGTGCTGCATGTGGCGTCGCCGGAAACCGTGCGGGCCGTGAATGCGGCGAACGCGGCGGCGGCTGCTTCGGCCAAGGCGGCAGCGGCTTCGGCTTCGGCGGCTGCACCGATGGCGCAGCAGGCGGGCGCATCGACGAATTCGGCTGCGGCTGGTGCTAGTGCTTCGGTTGCGGCAGCCGCATCGGCCAGCCAGGCCACCCCGGCCACCTCGGCCACCCCAACCGCCGTCGCGCAAGCGAACTCAGCCGCGCCCAACGCCGCCGAGGCACGCGAAGTCGCGCAACAAACCGCGCGGCACGCGAACGGCGTGGCGCTGGCATGGCCGGCGGGCGGGCGCGTCGTGGAAGGCTTTCAGGCGGGCGAGACGCGCGGCATCGAGATCGGTGGCAAGCCGGGCGATCCGGTGCGCGCCGCCGCCGACGGCAAGGTGATGTACGCCGGAACGGGCCTGAATAGCTACGGCAGTCTGATCATCGTCCAGCACAACAAGGACTTTCTGACCGCCTACTCGCATAACCGCAAGCTGCTGGTCAAGATCGGCGACATCGTGCGTCAAGGGCAGCAGATCGCCGAGATGGGCGACGAAAATAACTCGCGCGTCTCCGTGGGCTTCGAATTGCGCCGCGACGGAAAGCCGATCGATCCGATGCCTTATCTGCCGCAAGGACGCGGTTAAGTCCGCGCTTTTCAGGCGAGCCGGCGTAGGAAAACTTCTCCGGCATAACCGGACCAAGGCGCGGCGAATGCCGCGTCTTCACACGAACCCGCACACGAACCCGCACACCGCTCATCAGCGTTCAATCCAACGCCTGAAGACGTGGCTTGGCTCACCCGCCCACGCCCTCACGCCCTCAGACCCTCAGGCAACCCAGCGCAGCGCCGCGGCAACGATCGCTTCCGGCGCGTCTTCCTGCATCAAATGACCGGCGTGCGGCACCGCCTGAAAGCGCGCGTTCGGTATCGCCGCGGCCAGTTCGCGGCCGCGCGCCAGCGGAATCCACTGATCCTCTTCGCCCCACAGAATCTGCACCGGGCAGCGCAGTTGCGCGTAGCGCGCTTCGACCTCGTCGGTATAGCGCTGATCCATCTGCGCGATCTGCCGGTAGAACGCGGCCTGTCCCGTCGCGCCGAGCCACGGCGTCACATACGGCGCGAGTTCGCCGTCAGGCATCTCACGCGCAATCGCGCCGCGTAGATAAGCTTTCACCACCGCTTCGTGGATGTAGGGCGGCAGCCCGGTAAACGCGTCGCCGTGGTCACGCACGTGGCGCACGAAGGGCGAGCCCCACGGCGCAACCGCGACCGGGTCGATCAACGTGAGGCTGCGGTAGTCGCAGCCGTCGATCAGATGCGCGCGCAACGAAGTCGCCCCGCCGAAATCATGCGCGACCACGTCCGGCTTCTCCAGTTGCCAATGCGCGAGCAAAGCCGCCAGCAGCACGTTCTGTATGCCGAGCGAAACGTCTTGCGCCTCGCGTTGTTCGGATTGGCCGTAACCGAGCAGATCGTAGTAGTAGACCGTGTGGTTTTGCGCGAGATGCGGCGCGATGCGATGCCACACATACGAAGAAAACGGCGTGCCGTGAATCAGCACCAGCGGCGGCCCATTGCCGGTCACGTTGAAGCGCACGGTCTGATCGCGGAATGAGTAGCTTTCGGGGAGCGGCCAGGTTTGCATGGCGGTGAACGTCGCGAGAGAGTTGGCTGACGGTGGCAGGGCGTTGCGGCGTGCGTCGAGCAGGTTTTCGTCGCGGCCGGCACGCGGGTCCCGAAAAATCTCACCTTGAGTTTATTCAGCAACGCCAGGCAAATTCGATTTCAAGCCACCAGCGTAGCGATTCAAATCGTCGGCAATGGACGCTTGTCACACCCACTTTTACGAATTGCGTATAAATCGGCCTGAAATAAGGGCTTGTTGCATCGGTCGAATGCCGCGCGCCTGGTAATCGGCGATCGCCGTACGCAATCCGGCGAAGCTCATCCGATCGAAACGCATGCTTCTCAATGGTGAGGAGATTCGGGAGCCGCCGGCGTGCGTCGACTCACGCCGGCCTTGAAAAACTCACTTCTCCGTGACCCCGCGCAGCAACTGCGCCACTTGCCCATGGTGATGCAGAATCGCCGGGTCGGCCTGCAACAACGGCAGATAGCGCGGCAGAAAAATATTGTTCGGGGCCTCGGGCGAAAAAAGGCCCGTGACGGCTTCGGCCGCGCCGACGCGGTCGGCGGCGTCGGCTTCCTTGTCGTCGAGAATTTCGTCGACGCTCGCGATCACCGTCGAGAGCGGCGTGAGCCAGCGAAACCCCGAGCCATTGATCAGCACCTGCAGAAACGCCGCCGGCGTCACCGGACCGAATTCCTTTTCATACGCCGCGCGTTCGTGATCGAGAATCGCTTTGTGCAGCGACAGCAGCGGTCGGCGAATGTCCGAGAGGAATTGAGTGCATTGCTGGTCGTTCATCGTGCTGCTCCTTCGGAGTGTCGAAGTGTCAGGCCGGATCAGTTCCGGCATTCGGGTATTCAGGTACTCAAGGACACGCAATCGGTCCAAACCGGAACCATGCTAGCAAAATCGGCGGCCCATGACCGCTAAAGCATTGCAACGCCACGCGCGCGTGGGGTCGCTGCGCAATTATTTATCCGCGACTACAATTTGCCGATTCTCTTCCGGCGCGTTCGCGCCCTGCATCGAATGCCTGTTTGAACTGAATGCGAGCCGCCGCGTGTATTAGTCCGGCTGATCGAATAAAGGCGGCAAGGTTCACTGTTTTGGTTCGACGTCTCTGTCTAAACAGCCTCATCAACAATAAACCCCACCCGGAGCCGCGCAATGACAACCCTGAATATCAACGGCGAAACGCATACCGTCGACGCCCCACCCGACATGCCCCTGTTGTGGGTCCTGCGCGACCTTGTCGGCTTGACCGGCACCAAGTTCGGTTGCGGCATCGCGCAATGCGGCGCGTGCACCGTGCACCTCGACGGTGTTGCGGTGCGCTCGTGCGTGTTGCCGGCCGCAGCGGTGGGCGATCGCAAGATCACCACCATCGAAGCGGTCGGCGGCACGCCCGCCGGCCAGAAAGTGCAGCAGGCCTGGCGGCAACTGGACGTGGTGCAGTGCGGCTACTGTCAGTCCGGGCAGGTCATGTCGGCGGCTTCGCTGCTGACCAGCAACCCGAACCCCAGCGACGCGGATATCGACGCCGCCATGGCCGGCAACATCTGCCGCTGTGGGACGTACAACCGCATCCGCGCGGCGATCAAGCAAGCCGCAAAGGGAGCCTGACATGTCCCAGGGATTACTCGACGCAGGCAACGGCGCACGGCCGTCCGTCACGAAGGCGGGGCGCGTGTCGCGCCGCACGTTTCTGAAATTCGGTGTGACGGTCGGCGCGGCGGCCGGTGGCGGTCTGCTGCTCGGCTTCAGTCTGCCGGCGGCCAGCCAGGATCAGAAGGCCGGTAAATCGGTGATTGGCGGCGATGGAGTCGAGACGCCGCAAGGTGGCGTGTTCGCGCCGAACGCGTTCATTCAGATCGACACGGCGGGCAAGGTCACGCTGGTGATTCCCAAGGTCGAGATGGGCCAGGGCGTCTACACGTCGATTCCGATGCTGATCGCCGAAGAGCTCGAAGTGCCGCTCGATGCGATCACGGTCGATCACGCGCCGCCCAACGAAAAGCTCTTCATGGACCCGCTGCTCGGCGGTCAACTGACCGGCGGTTCGACCTCGATCCGCTACGCGTGGGAGCCGATGCGCCGTGCCGGCGCCGCCGCGCGCGTGGTGCTGATCCAGGCGGCCGCGCAGCAATGGCAGGTCGATCCGGCGAGCTGCCACGCGCAGGCCGGCCAGGTGATCCACGCGGCCAGCCAGCGCAGCCTCGGCTACGGTCAACTGGCCGACGCCGCGGCCAAACTGCCGGCGCCGCAAAACGTGCCGCTGAAGAGCCCGAAATACTTCAAGCTGATCGGCACCTCGGCCAAACGGCTGGATTCGCCGGAAAAAGTGGATGGCACCGCCATGTTTGGGCTCGACGTGCGCGTGCCCGGCATGGTCTACGCGGCGATCGCGAACTGCCCGGTGTTCGGCGGCACGCTGGCGAGCGTCGACGATACCAACGCGAAGAAGATTCCCGGCGTACGCCAGATCGTCAGGATCGACAACGCGGTCGCGGTGATCGGCGACCACACGTGGGCCGCCAAGCGCGGCGTGCAGGCGCTCGATATCAAATGGAACGAAGGCGCGGGCGCGGCGATTTCGATGCAGCAGATCGTCGACGATCTCGCTGCCGCGTCGCAACGCGACGGCGCGGTGGCGCGTAAAGACGGCGACGTCGGCCAGGCGTTTTCGAATGCGAAGACGCGCGTCGACGCGGTGTATCAGCAGCCGTTCCTGGCGCACGCCACCATGGAGCCGGTCAACTGCACGGTGCACGTACGCCCCGACGGCTGCGACGTCTGGCTCGGCTCGCAGGTGCCGACGCGGGTCGTGGATGCGGCGGTGGCGGTCACGGGTTTACCGGCCGACAAGATCGTCGTGCACAACCATCTGATCGGCGGCGGCTTCGGCCGCCGACTCGAGTTCGACATGGTCACGCAGGCGGTGAAAGTGGCTAAACAGGTGTCGTCGCCGGTGAAGGTGACCTGGACGCGCGAAGAAGACATCCAGCACGACATGTACCGGCCGTACTACTACGACAAGATCTCCGCCGGCCTCGACGCGAACGGCAAGCCGATCGCGTGGCAGCACCGGATCGTCGGCTCGTCGGTGATCGCGCGCTTCGCGCCGCCCGCGTTCAAGAACGGCGTCGATCCCGACGCGGTCGAAGTGGCCGCCGATCTGCCGTACGACCTGCCGAATCAACTGGTCGATTACGTGCGCCAGGAACCGCACGCGGTGCCGACGGCGTTCTGGCGCGGCGTGGGTCCGACGCGCGGCACCTTCGTGGTGGAGAGTTTCATCGACGAACTCGCGGCGCAGGCCAAAGTGGACCCGGTCAAATATCGCCAGGATCTGCTGGGCAAGACGCCGCGCGCGCTGAACGTGCTGAACGTCGCGACGCAGTCGGCGGGCTGGGGCAGTGCGTTGCCGAAGGGCCAGGGGCGCGGCGTGTCGGTCATGCATGCGTTCGGCAGCTTCTTCGCGATCGTCGTCGACGTGGCGGTAGATCAGGGCGAGGTCGCGGTCAAGCGGGTGGTGTGCGCGGTCGATTGCGGCATGGTGGTGAATCCGAACACGATCGAAGCGCAGGTGCAGGGCGGCATCATCTTCGGCATCACGGCGGCGCTGTACAGCGAGATCACGATTAAAGACGGCCGCGTCGAGCAGAACAATTTCACCGACTACCGGATGCTGCGGATCGACCAGACGCCGCCTATCGAGGTGCATATCGTGAAGAGCGGCGAAGCGCCCGGCGGCATCGGCGAACCCGGCACGGCGGCGCTCGCGCCGGCGCTGACCAACGCGATCTACGCGGCCACCGGCAAACGGCTGCGGCATTTGCCGGTCGGCAGCCAACTGCAAACCGCCTAACCGGAGCCCGATCATGAAAAACACATTGAAGGGTGTCGGTGCGGCGTTGTGCGTCGCGCTGCCGTTGCTCACGCTGACGCAAGGCCTGGCCCATGCCGCCGCGCAACCGGGCGCACAGCCGGCCGATCCCGCGCTGGTGCAACGCGGCGCCTACCTCGCGAAGGTCGGCGACTGCGTGGCCTGTCACACGGCGCCGAAGGGCAAGCCGTTCGCGGGCGGCCTGCCGATGACCACGCCGATGGGCCAGATCTACACCACCAATATCACGCCCGATCCGACCACCGGCATCGGCGGCTATACGGAGGAAGACTTCGCGCGGGCGATGCGCGAAGGCGTCGCGAAAGACGGCCATAACCTGTATCTGGCCATGCCGTATCCGTCGTATGCAAAGGTGAACGACGACGACATGAAAGCGCTGTACGCGTATTTCATGGGCGGCGTGGCGCCGGTGCAGCAGGCCAATCGCGAAGCGGACATCAAATGGCCGCTGAACATGCGCTGGCCATTGAAGTTCTGGAACATGGTGTTCCTCGAGAAGGGCGCCTATCAGAACAAGCCGGGCAAGGACGTCGCCTGGAACCGCGGCGCGTATCTGATTCAGGGCCTCGGCCATTGCGGCTCGTGCCACACGCCGCGCGGCATCGCGTTCCAGGAGAAAGCGCTCGATGAAAGCGGCAGCGCATTTCTGACCGGCGGCCTGCTCGACGGCTGGTTCGCGGCGAATCTGACCGGCGAGCACAACGTCGGGCTGGGGCGCTGGAACGATCAGGATCTGCAGGCGTTCCTGAAGACCGGTGCGAATCGCCACGCGTCGGCGTTCGGTTCCATGACCAGCGTGATCAACAACAGCACGCAGGGCCTGAACGACACCGACCTCGCCGCGATGACGACGTATCTGAAGTCGTTGCCGCCGGCGGGCGGCAGCAACGCGCCGCCGTATGCGTACGATCCGCAGGCCACCAAGGTGTCGCTGAACCGGCCCGCGAACGACGCCGGGGCGCGCGTCTACACCGCGTATTGCATGCACTGTCACGGTGTCGACGGACGCGGCTTCGCGCCGATGCTGGCGCCGCTCGCGGGCAATCCGAACGTGCTCGAGAAAGATCCGTCGTCGCTGATCAACGTGACGCTGAACGGCACGGAAGACCTGGTGATCGGCGGCATTCCCGCGCCGTATCCGATGCCGAAGTACGCGCCGGTGCTCAACGACCAGCAGATCGCCGACGTGCTGAGCTTCGTGCGATCCGGCTGGAACAACGGCGCGCCGACGGTCAGCGCGGCCGAGGTGGCGAAGTTGCGCAAGTCGACGCAGGCGGCCCGGTAGCGATGCGGGCTTAACGGCACGGGAGATGGGCCGTAAAAAAAGCGGTAACCGTGTTCCTCACGGTTACCGCTTTTTCATTGAAGCCGCCTGATCGGAGCCTCAGCGATGCTGTCCGACCTTCTGCCGTTTCTCCAGCACCCGCGCGTACCACGTCAACGGAAAACACATCGCGAAGTAAATCATTGCGACCATGCCGTAGATCGGAAACGGGCGGAACGCGGCGTTGGTGATCATCGAGCCGGTCTTGGTCAATTCGGTGAAGCCGATAATCGACGCGAGCGCGGTGCTTTTCACGACCTGCACGAGAAAACCGACAGTCGGCGCCACCGCGATTTTCAGGGCCTGCGGCCAGACGATATAGCGTAACTGCTGGCTGAACGTCATGCCGAGACTCGCGCCCGCGGCCCACTGACCGCGCGGCACCGCTTCGACGCAGCCGCGCCAGATATCGACCAGATACGCGCTCGTATAAAGCGTCAACGTGACCGTTGCCGCGACCCAGGGCGACACGTCGACACCGAGCAGGGGCAAACCGAAGAATGCGAGGAAGAGCTGCATCAGCAGCGGCGTGCCCTGAAACACTTCGACGTACACGATCACCACGCGCCGCAGCCAGGCGATCGGCGACACGCGCATGGCGAGCAGCAGCAAGCCCACGATGCCGCCGCCCACAAATGCGATCAACGACAGCAGCACCGTCCAGCGTGCGGCAAGCAACAGGTTACGGGCAATGTCCCACAGCGTGAATTCGACCATGATCAACGCTCCGTGGGCAGGGTGCGGGCGCCGCGCCACATCAGGCGATTGCGCCAGTTGCGCGGCGCATTGCCGGTGCCATGGCTGTTGCTGTTGCCGCGAGCGGCCCGGCCCGCGAACAGGCCGCGCCCAAAGCGATTGAGCAGTTGCCGCAAAACGATCGACAACACCAGATACGTGATCGTAATAATCACGTAGCTCTCGAACGAACGGAAGTTACGCGACTGGATGAAGTTGGCCGCATACGTGAGATCGGGCACCGAGATCTGCGACACCACCGCCGAGCCGAGCATGACGATCAGCACCTGGCTCAGCAGCGCGGGAAATACGTTGGCGATCGCCTGCGGCAGCACCACGAAGCGGAACACCTGGCGCCCGTGCAAACCGAGCGCCTGGGCCGCCTGCACCTGACCGCGCGGAATCGAATCGATGCCGGCGCGCACGATCTCGATCGCGTAGGCACCGAGATTGACGGTCATGGCCAGAATCGCGGCCTGCACTTCGTCGATATGAATGCCGAGACTCGGCAAGCCGAAGAAGACGAAAAACAGCTGCACGATGAACGGCGTATTGCGGATCAGTTCCACGTAGCTCGCCACGATCCAGCGCGCCCACTTGGGCCCGGCCACCGCGATGCTCGCGCCGCCGATACCGACCAGACCGCCGAGCACGGTAGAGACCGCGGTGAGCCCGAGCGTGACGGCAGCGCCGCGCACGAGCATCCCCGCATAGAGGCCGAAGCCGCTGAAATCGAACGCATAAGTCATGGCGTGGCGCTCATCGTGAGGTCAGACTCCGGCGCGTTTGCAGGCCCTGGCCGCCCGTTGAAGGGACGCCTCGGGCCGGTCGCGCAAAAAAAGTTAGAGGTCGGCCGGCAGCGGCGCGCGCAGCCACTTCTGCGAAATCGCGTTCATGGTGCCGTCCTTGCGGGCCCGGGCAATCACGTCGTCGACTTTCTGCTTCAGACGCGGTTCGTTCTTGTTCAGACCGACGTGATCCGGCGAGCTGAACAGCGAGAATTTCTGCTCCGGATCGTTCGCGGGATGACGCGCGAGAATCGTGGCGCCGACGTCGTTGCCGACTACCATCAACTGTACCTGACCAGAAAGGAACGCCGATATTGCGCCGTTAGGATCGTCGAATCTTTTGATGTTGGCCGAGGGCGGGGCGATCTTGGTCACGCTCAGGTCTTCCAGCGTGCCGCGCGCCACCGAAATCGACTTGCCGGCGAGGTCGGCGGCGTTCTTCACGGGCAGCGACTTCGGACCGAACACGGCGAGGTAGTACGGCGCGTACGGTTGCGAGAAGTCGATGACCTTGTCGCGCTCCGGCGTCTGGCCGACTGAAAGCAGCATGTCGGCTTTGTGGTCGGCCAGATAGGCCATGCGGTTGTCGCCCGTCACCTGCACGAGTTCGACCTTGGCGTTGAGCGCCTTGCCGATCAGATTGGCGACGTCGATGTCGTAGCCTTGCGGCTTCATGTCCGGACCGATCGAGCCGAACGGCGGGTAATCCTCGAACACGCCGATGCGCACGGTGCCCGATTTAGCGATGCTGTCGAGCGCATCCGCATGGGCGGCCGACGAAAACGCGCACAGCGCGCCGAAGCCGGTGAAGGCGAGCGCGGCGGCGAGCGTCGCGAACACGCGGCGCGTGCTGGAGTGAGCGGCTTGAGCTTGGGTCATGGTCTTTTCCTCTGTCGGGTGGATCGGTATTGGAATAGGTTTTAGTGGGCGCGTGCGGCGATCAGCTTGCACGCATGCGACGGCAATTCCGCGAGCACCGGCATGCCGAGCGTGAGCCCCGGCGTTTCGCGCGGCGTGGTCGCGGCGGTCAGCGTGAAGCCGGCGCAATCGATCGTCGCTTCGAGCGACGCGCCGACGTCGCGGATAAACGTGACCGTGCCGGCCAGCCGGTTCGGCCCCGCGCTGTCCGAGGCCGGCTTGACGCACACGTCCTCGGGGCGGATCAGCAGACGAATGTCGCTGCCGGACGCCGGCATGCGCGCGTTGTGCGCCACGCTGATGCGCCGGCCGCCGGGCAGATTCACGCTACCGGCGCCATCGTAGGTGACGGGCAGGATATTGCCGAGCCCGATGAAATCCGCCACGAACTCGCTGACCGGATCGCGATAAATATCCAGCGGTTTGCCAACCTGCGCAATCCGGCCTTTCTCCATCACGACGATTTCGTCGGCCATGGTCATCGCTTCGCGCTGGTCGTGCGTGACCATGATGGTGGTGATGCCCAGGCGCTGTTGCAGCAGGCGGATCTCCACCTGCATCGCTTCGCGCAGTTTGGCGTCGAGCGCGGACAGCGGTTCGTCGAGCAGCAGCAGTTTCGGTTGCGACGCGATCGCGCGTGCAATCGCCACGCGCTGACGCTGGCCGCCGGAGAGCTGCGTGACCGGCCGGTTCGCCATATGCGGCAACTGGATCAGCGCCAGCAATTCGGCGACGCGCTGCGCCTGCCGGTCTTTCGCGGTCTTGCGCAATTTCAGCGGATAGGCGACGTTCTGCGCGACCGTCATGTGCGGAAACAGCGCGAGCGACTGGAACACCATGCCGAAGTCGCGTTGATTCGCCGGCAGACGGGTAATGTCGCGGCCGGCGAAATGAATGCTGCCGGAGGTCGGCGTTTCGAGGCCGGCAATCATTCGCAGCAACGTGGTCTTGCCGCAGCCGGACGGGCCGAGAAAGCACACCAGCTTGCCGTCGGGCACGCTCAGATCGACGCTGTCGACGGCCTGCGCCGCGCCGAAGCGTCGGGTCACGGCCTGCAAGGTCAGATGGGTCATCGAATGCTCCAGCAAAGAGGTGTGACGGATCGCTTTTCCAGCGCGGCGCTCAAAGCGCCACGCCTTCGTCGCCGACCAGCTTTTCGAGCAGCCAGATCAGCACGAAGTCGATCGCGACGATGAACACCGCGAAACAGAATACGGTGGGATCGAGCGACGACACCGTGCGGCTATACAGCCACACCGGCAAGGTCATCGTGTCGATGCCGTACAGAAAGAAGGTCACCGTGAATTCGTTGAACGAGACGATGAACGCGAACAGCATGCCGGCGAGAATGCCCGGGCGCATCAGCGGCAGGATCACGTCGACCAGCGCGCGCAGCGGACGCGCGCCCATCACGCAGGCGGCTTCCTCGAACTCCGGGCCGATCGCGGCGACCGAGGCCGCGCAATTCTTCACCGTGAACGGCAGCGCCAGAATCACGTGGGCGATGATCAGGCGGAACACGCCGAGCTCGACCGGCAGCACGTTGAACACCAGCAGCAGCGACAGGCCGAGCATCACCAGCGGATAAACCAGTGGCAACGCCACCAGCTGTTCGACCGCGGGCTTGCCGCGAAAACGGTAGCGGCTCAGCGCGTAAGCGGCGGGTACCGAAACGAGCGTGGCGATCAGCATGGTCGAGAGCGCAACGATCAGGCTGGTGCTCAACGCGGCGCCCATGGAGAGCGAGTCGCTCGCATCCGGCGACACGAAGCTGTGCCACGCCGCGCGATACCAGTGCAAGCCGTACGCGTGGGGCGGGAATTCGAGCGTGTCGGCGGCGCTGAACGACATGGTGATCATCGTCAGGATCGGCAGCGCGGCGAGAAACAGCACGATCGCGGCGAGCAGGGCGGCGGCCTTGCCGAGTTGGCCCGGCATGGTCGCGGCGGGCCAGCGCGGTAATAAGGGCTGACG
The DNA here is from genome assembly GCF_003269035.1 of Paraburkholderia bryophila. Classification (GTDB taxonomy): domain Bacteria; phylum Pseudomonadota; class Gammaproteobacteria; order Burkholderiales; family Burkholderiaceae; genus Paraburkholderia; species Paraburkholderia bryophila. The sequence goes on from NZ_QLTK01000025.1 coordinate 69,776, forward strand.
GGGTTGCAGATCCGCGCGGCGAACGGGCGTGCTCATGCGTGAGGCTCCTCGGCGAGACGCTGAGTACGGCGCACGAGGCGCTGCGACAGCGCCATCACCGTCAGCGTGGCGATCATCAGAACGACGCCCGATGCGGACGCCGCCGGCCAGTTCAGCAAGGGCGCGACCTGATCGTGGACCAGCACGGCGAGCATCGGCACGCGCCGTCCGCCGAGCAGCAGCGGCACGGCAAACGCGCTGGCGTTGTAGGCGAACACCAGCAGCGCACCCGACACCAGACCCGGCATGGCGAGCGGCAACAACACGTGACGCAGCGTTTGCCAGCGCGTCGCGCCGAGCGTCGCCGCGGCTTCTTCATACGAGCGGGAGACCGCGCGCATCGCGCTGGACAGCGGCAGCACGGCGAGCGGAAAGGCGGTCTGGATCAGGCCGAGCAATACGCCGTTCTCGCGATACAGCCACATCAACGGGCGTTGAACGAGCCCACTGCCGAGCAGCGCGTGATTGAGCAAACCCGCAGGGCCGAGAATGATCAGCCAGCCATAGCCTTGCAGCAGCAGATTGACGAGCAGCGGCAGCAGCACGCCGGCCAGCAGCAGGCGGCGCGCGAGCCGCGATTGGGTGCGTGCCATGGCCAGCGCGACCGGAATGGCGAGCAGCACCGCGCAGATCATGCTTTGAAACGCGAGCTTCAACGTGAGCCACAGCGACTTCAGGAAGTAGCTGTCGAGCAGGTCGGCATAGTTTTGCAGCGTGAAGCCGTGCCACTCGTTGCCTTGCGTGCCGAAGCTCATGCGCAGCACCACCAGCGCCGCCGCGCCGAGCACGCCGAGAAACAGCAGGATCGGCGCGAGCAGCAACCAGGGCCGCGCTTTTTCCATCGCGGTGGCGGCGGGCGCGTCCGGTGCGAGAGAAGCGGCGGCGGGAGTCGCTTGCGACGCCGTCGAAGCACGCCGCGAAAAGCGCGCGAGCATCGGCGTCATGCCGAGAAGATTTCGGTGTAGCGCTTGATCCACGCCGGCTGCACGACGGCGAGCGCCTTGTCGTCATGCAACACGGCCTTCTCGGCAATCTGCTTCGGGCTCGGCACGAACGCGCGGCTCTCGACCGGAATCACCGCTTTCGAATTGACCGGGCCGTTCAGCACGTCGGCGGCCATGCGGCCTTGCACGCCCGCGTCGAGCGAATGGTTGATGAAGGCGTGGATCACGTCGCTGTCGGCCGGATGCGCTTTCGGAATCACCGTGAACATGAGTTGCGTGGCGAAGCCTTCTTTCATGCCATACGTCACACCCATCTTGTACTCGGGCTTGCGAATCTGGTCGGGGAAAAAGGCCGGCGAATAAATGCCGCCGATATCGAGCGAGCCGGTGCGGAACAGATCGGCCACCTGGTTCGGGTTCTCGCCGAGCGTCATCACGCGGTCTTTCAATTGCATCAGTTTCTTGAAGCCCGGCTCGATGTTCTGCTGCGAACCGCCGTTCATCTTCGCCGCGATGATCGCGAGGTCGACCGCTTCGGCCCATTCGGGCGGCGGCAGGAACAGGCGGCCGGCGTATTTGGCATCCCACAGCGCTTCGTACGAAGCCGGGGCGGTCTTGACCGTCGACGTGTTGTAGATCAGCCCATCCGACCACAGCAGATAACCCACGCCGAAACCGTTCGCGCCGGTGCGGTACTGCGGCGCGACGTCTTTCAGATTGGGCAGCTTGTCGAGGTCGGGCTTCATCAGCAGACCCGCGTCGCCGAGACCCGACGCCCCGACGCCAGCTAGCGTGATGACGTCGTAAGTGGGGCGCTCGCCGGCGGCCTTCACCTTGGCGACCATGCCCGAGGTGCCGTCGGCGCGGTCGGCGATCACCTTGCAGCCGGTCTTCGCGGTGAAGGTCTGGGCGATGTTGCGCAGCGCGGCGGCGCCGGTGTCGTCCGACCAGGTCAGCAGGCGCAAGGTCTTGCCGCTGAAGTTCTGTTCCTGCGCGCGCAGATTGACGAACGGCATCGGCAACGTGGAGGCCGCCAGCGCCGCGCCGATCGCCTTGATGGCCTGCCTTCTACCCCGTTTGATCTCTTGCATGGCGGTCTCCCGTGTTGAACGCCTGTTGCCTGATGAAAATCGCTGTGACCGCTGTGACCGCACCGCCCGGTTGCGCGGTGTGTTGATGCACTCTAGGTTTGCCAAAAACCCGCAACAAACGAAATATGCGCATGACGGCCATGACGGAATCTCATGCGCAGGCGCGGGCGCGGCGCGTGGGACAAATTCGTCATGCCTGGTTAGAGCGCCGAGGGTGGGGCGTACGAGGGTTAACGTCCACGATTCGGACGAGCTTGAGGCTCGCGTGGAGGTATGAGGAAAGCTCGGTTCTGGTGCGGCGGCTCAAGCGTCTTGCCCCGGCGTGGTGCGAGATGGCGCGTTCGGCGTGCCGTTTTTGCAATGGTATGAATTCGGCGCATGCAGGCAGGATGCGTTGGCCCTCGTGCGGACCGGTTCGATCGCGTATTCTGTGGGCTCGACAGCGAGTTGGGCGATGCACGCCATGCCGCCCGCACAATGACTTTTCCTGATCCCGGACCTCGCCGATGCGCCGCCTTCCACCACTCAACGCGCTGCAGATTTTTGAAACCGTCGCGCGCCATCGCAGCTTTACGCGCGCCGCCGACCACCTGTGTCTGACGCAAGGCGCGGTCAGCCGGCAGATCATCGCGCTCGAGGACTATTACAAGTTCCCGCTCTTCAAGCGTCATGCGAAAGGCCTGACGCTCACCGCCGAAGGCGAAATGCTGCTGCCTGCGGTGAAAGAGAGCTTCGCGCGCATCGAGGAGATTTCGTTGCGGCTCACGCGGCAGCGCACCGATCTCGCGCTGAAAGTGCCGACCTGCGTGATGCGCTGGATGCTGCCGAAAATCATGCGCTTCCAGGCCGAATATCCGGATCTGCATGTGCAGATCACCACCACCTGGCAGCACGACATCGACTTCCAGAGCGAACCGTTCGACGCCGCGATCATCTACGGCTCGTCGCCGGGCGCGGGCGTGCAGGCGGTGCCGTTGTTCGAGGAGCGTCTGACGCCGGTGTGCGCGCCCGATCTGCTGAAGGACAAGCCGCTCGCGCAGGTCGCGGACCTGGCGCGCCACACGCTGCTGCATCCCACGCGCGATCATCGCGACTGGAAGATGTGGCTCGCCAAGGCCAGCGAAGGCGACGCGGCGCATGCGCCGGCGATCGACGCCGAGCACGGCCCGAGCTTCGACACGCTCGACATGGCGACCAACGCCGCGCTACAGGGATTCGGCGTGGCGATCAGCGACCTCGCGCTGATCGACGAAGACGTGACGGCGCGACGCCTTGTGCGACCGTTCGATACGGTGTTGAAGACCGGCTGGCGCTATTACTTCGTGTATCCCGATTCGGTGGCGCACCAGCAGAAGCTGAATCTGTTCCGCGACTGGATCGCGGCGCATTGGGAGGAGTGATTTAGGTCAAAACGTCCGGTCAAAACGTCAACTCAAGGCGCGAACGACAGAAACAGATACGCCGCGAACAGCGACAGATGCACGGCGCCTTGCAGAATCGTGGTGCGCCCGCTGCTTAGCGTAAGCGTGCCGACCAGCAAGGTGAGGATCAGCAGCACGGTTTCCTTGCCGTCGATGCCGAGCATGAGCGGCTGGCCGTTCCACAAAAACACCGCGGCGACGGTCGGAATGGTCAGGCCGATACTGGCCAGCGCCGAGCCGAGCGCGAGATTCATGCTGTTCTGCAAGCGATCGGCGCGCGCGGCGCGTACGGCCGCGAGCCCCTCTGGCAACAGCACCAGCGCCGCGATCACGATACCCACCACCGCCGCCGGTGCGCCCGCGTTCTGTACCGCGGTTTCGACGATCGGCGACAGGATCTTCGCGAGCAGCACGACGGCGACGAGGCACACCAGCAGCAAGCCGCCGGCCGCGAGTGCGACGCCGACGCTCGGCGGCGCCGCGTGAACATCTTCGTCCGACGCATCGGCGAGAAAGTAATCGCGATGCCGCACGGTCTGCACGAACACGAACACGCCATACAGCACCAGCGACGACACGCCCGCAAACGCCAGTTGCGACGGCGACAGGATCGGGCCGACGCTGGTGGTCGTGTAGTTCGGCATGACGAGCGTCAGCACCGACAGCGACGCGAGCACGGCCAGCGCCGCCGAGGCGCCGCGGCTCTGAAAATCCTGCTCGCGATGTCGGATGCCGCCCACCAGCAAACAAATGCCGGCAATGCCGTTGCAGACGATCATGACCGCCGCGAACACCGTGTCGCGCGCGAGCCCGGCTTTTTCCGGACCGGACGTGAGCATGACCGAGACGATCAGCGCGACCTCGATCACCGTCACGGCCACCGCCAGCACCAGCGTGCCGAACGGTTCGCCGACCCGATGCGCGACCACTTCCGCGTGATGGACCGCCGTGAACACCGCGGCACACAGCGCCACGCCGACCAGCGCGAGCAGCAGCCCGTTGCCCGGCAGCGCATAGGCGAGCCCGAGCACGATCCACGCGACGAACGGGGCGGCAAGGGTCCAGCGGGGCAAAACGGTCGCGGGCGTGGTCATTCGGGCTTCCTTTTCGATGCTTGTAGGGGACGACGGCAAACAGCCGACGTCTGGCGCTTGACGCGAGCGCGAATGCTAACGCATCGTGTCAACAATCCGCTCTAACACATTAAATTATAAAGGATAGTTTTTGCGGCCAGCGCTCGATCTCAGGGGCGTGGCGCGGCCTTGGCGCAATCCTCGCGCAGAGGTCTCGACGGCCCATAAACGGAAACGGGCGCCAACGCGTTGTGATAACGCATTGGCGCCCGCGTAGAGCCGGCGACGGCTCGACTACGCTTACTGTCCGACCGGACGGATCGTCAGTGCGTTCTTGACCGACGTCACGCCAGCCACGCCTTGCGCGGCCGTCGTGGCCAGGTCGACCTGCTGCTGCTCAGGCACGGAACCGGCGAGCGTCACTGCACCGCCGCGCGCGCGCACGGTGATGTTGTTGACGCTCAGGCCCTTGGTCTTCGCCAGTACGCCGCGGACCTTGCGGCCGAGCGCACGGTTCGCTGACTTGGCTTGCTTGGCGGACGGCGCCGACGATGCAGCCATCGGGGCCGCGGCCGTCGCGTCGCTGCTCTGCGCATTGGCATTGAGGGACGCCAGAACGATCAGCGCGCCGCCGACCATCTTGATTGCCGTGAATGCTTTCATTCAACTTTCTCCTGTTGTCATGGATACGACGATCCCCGGATGGGGATGTGACCTTCAACTGCGGATACATCGGGATCGACACTGAATGGAACGGTGCTGCGGGTCGTGCGAAGGCTTTCAAAATGCCTGCTGATTCAGGCCGACCGAGCCACGCGAAAGCCGTCGAAGGCTGTGCCGCAGGCCGGAAACACACGATACTCCAATTAGTGCCATGGTGATTGCGATGGTGCCAGGAAATGAGGTTCTGGTACAACGAATCGGCCGATCGCAACAGAGCGATGGCGTCGTATTGCTGATTGCAACCGTGCCGAGCCGATACGCGCGCACTAAAAACAGGATCGACCGCATGCAAAAGCCGTTGCTGCCCATCGTGCCATTGCTTCGTGACGAATTACCGCTCGACACGATCGAACTGGCGCGTTTCATGATCGGCAAATATCTCGTGCGCGACGTGCCGGAAGGGCGCATGAGCGGGCGGATCGTCGAAACCGAAGCGTATCCGCTCGGCGATTCGACCAGTCACGCGTTTATCGGCCGTCGTCCATACAACCTGCCGATGTTTCTCGCACCGGGCTTTGCCTATGTGCGGCTTACGTACGGCGTGTCTTACATGCTCAATATGTCCGCCGAAGCGGAAGAGATCGGCGCCGGGATTCTGTTTCGTGCGATCGAGCCGCTCGAAGGTCTGCCGCTGATCGAAGCGCGCCGCCCCGGCGTGCCGTTGCGCGACCTCGCGCGCGGGCCGGGGCGGCTGACCACCGCGCTCGGCATCGGGCCGTCGTTCAATGGCTGTGATCTGTGCCGTGGGCGCGACTTGTGGATCGGGGCGATCGAGCGCGGCCAGACACCGATCGGCGTGACGACGCGCATTGGACTGTCGCGGGAAATGCATCGGCCGCTCAGGTTTTTCGAGCCCGGCAGCGCGTTCGTGAGCGGGCCGCGAAAACTGCTGTTGCCCGCGTCAAACGTTACGACGAAGCGGACGAAAAAATGACCGCGCGATGAGTGGGGCACAGGTCACTCTGTCCGGCTCGGGATGCGTTTCGATACTTCATACACAAAATGTTACGATCCCGACAATTATTACGGTAAATCGAGGGCATTGCGTCAGCTTTTCGGTGATTCAATGCGCATTCTTGCGAATACAACAATTATGTATCTCTGAATCAAGGGTTTTCCCGCGCTGCTTCGGTGTCTAGACTGAAGTCACTCGCTTCTCACAGGTGTGACGGGCGAAGCCAAAAAACCAGATCTGGAGGTAAGCCATCATGAAGTCGCTCATCAAGGCAGTCGCCATCGCAGCCGTTCTCGCCGCTCCCGTTGCAGCGTTCGCTCAAGCGAGCCAGCAACCCGTGACCCGCGCCGACGTCCGCAATCAATTGATTCAGCTGGAACAGGCCGGCTACAACCCGGCCAATAGCAGCGACCCGACCTATCCGGCCGACATTCAGGCGGCTGAACGCCGTGTCGACGCGCAGAATCCGGCCATCGCGCAAACCCAGGAACCGGTTGCCGATACCAGCGGCTACGGCGGCGCGACGAGCGGTTCGTCGCAAGCGGGTGGTGTGGTTCAGCCGATGTCGGGTGCGAAGTCGGTGTATTTCGGTAACTGATCCGGCCGCACAGCCTGGAATGAAAGGCGTTAAAGACGTCAAAGACGTAAAGCCGTTGAAGGTTTAGCAGTATTTGCGCCGTCAGCGACGGCGCACATCGCATCGCGAAGCGATTCAGCTTCGACGACGATAGAAAGACATAGGCGTGAATTGAATTCGCGCGCGCGATCCGACGATGGGGTCACGCGCCGCGGAACCCAGTTCAAAGAACCTCCGCTGCCGCAAGGTAGCTTCGCCCAACCTGTTGAAGGATTGGGCTTTTTTTGCGTTCCGGTTGAGCAGCAGCGGGTGCGCGCGCCAGGGGTTCCTTCAGGGCCGCTCGCCGTGAATATAGAACTCGAGTTGCTGAATGGTGAACTGCTGTTCGGCGATGATGTTCTTCACCAGGTCGCCGATCGACACCATGCCGATCAGCCGGTCGTTCTCGATTACCGGTAAGTGCCGCATGCGCCGCTCGGTCATCAGCGCCATGCAGTCGTCGGTGGTCTGGTCGGGCCGCACGAAACGCACTGCCTTACTCATGATGTCCCGCACCGGCGTGGCCTTCGACGAACGATCCATCAGCACGACCTTGCGCGCATAGTCGCGCTCCGTGACGATGCCGGCGATGCTGTCGCCGTCCGTCACGACCAGCGCGCCGATCCCTTTCTCGGCCATCAGCTTGATCGCGTCGTAGACGGAATCGTCGGCCGCGACCGTAAAAACGACGGTGTTATCAGGTTTAGTTTTAAGAAGCTGTGCAACGCTTGTCATGGAGCGGCTCCGTTTCGCAGTGCAGCATGCCGGCGTGGCGTGCTGTCGTGAGGGACAGGCCATTCCAGTATAGGCGTGGCGCGCTATCGGGATACCCGGGAATACCTGTGGCGCGTCAGGCGTTCTACACATAAGCGCGGTCCAGCACACCAACACACCAACGCCCATCCGTGCGATCCGCATGGGCATAGGATGCGTCATGCCGTTTAGCGATAAACTCCTGTCTCATATCTAATCTCCCGGTTGATCGGGTTCATGTCAGCACCACTGTCTAACGCCATGCTCACGTCTCACGATCCGTCGCCCGCAGCAGACGGCGCACTCAACAACAACGGCGAATGCGTCATTCTCGACGCTACCGCCACGCTCCCCACGCGCTACGGCACGTTCACCTCGTACGTGTTTCGCGTGTGCGAAAGCGGCGCCGAACATCTCGCGCTCGTGATGGGCGATGTCGCCAATCAGTCGTCCGTGCTGACGCGCCTGCATTCCGAATGCCTGACGGGCGACGTGCTCGGCTCCTACCGTTGCGACTGCGGCGAACAGCTCGACCTCGCGCTGCGCTATATCGCCGCCGAAGGCTGTGGTGTGTTGCTGTATTTACGTGGTCACGAAGGCCGCGGCATCGGGCTGTCGAACAAGATCCGCGCGTACGCGCTGCAGGAGCAGGGGCGCGACACGGTCGAGGCCAATCTCGATCTCGGCCTGCCGGACGATTCGCGTGAATACGATTCGGCGGCCGGCATTCTGCGCACGCTGAAGGTGACCTCGGTGCGTCTGATGAGCAACAATCCGGAGAAGTTCGACACGCTGTCGAAGCACGGTATTCCGGTGTGCGAGCGCGTGGCGCTGGCCATTCCGATGCGCGAGGAAAACGAGCGGTATATCCGCACGAAGCAGGTCAAGTTCGGCCACTATTTCGACGAAAACGAATAAGCGGTTCACGCGCGCCGGCCGCCGTGGGTAAAACACGGCGGCCGGCGTTTTTGCGTGGTTTTCGTCAATTTGTTGTGGGTTCGTTGGGCTGTGCGGCGGGTGTTATGTCGCGTTGCGTTGCGTTGCGTTGCGTTGCGTCGCGTTGTGTCGATACAAGCGCGCCGCACGATAAGACGTTGCGCACACAGCGCGATCAGAACAGGCCGAAGTCGTCGTTGCTGTCGGGAATGGCGTTGAGCACGTCCCGCAGCGCGTGCCAGCCCAACCATCCCAACAGACCGAGCGATAGCGCCAGCCAGCGGCGCGCGTTTGTTTGCGCTTGCGCGCGGTTCAGCGGCGTTCGGTATTTCACGGACGTGCGCGATTTCATCGAAGCGCGCAGCAAAGGGCAAGTGTGCATGCTGTCTGTCTCTCGTGATGCGCGCCGTTAGCGCGAGACGGTGGTCGATGCCGCCGTCGCTGAATTTGCGGCGTTGGAAGCGATTGCCGTTGTCGATTCAGCGGCATTAGCGGCATTAGCAGTACCAGCCGCGGTCGCCGCCTCAGCCGTCGCAGCAGTCTTACCCGCCGCCACTGCCGCCAAAGCCGCCACCGCCGCCGGCAAAATCCCCGCCAACGCCTGCGCCAGCGTCGTTGCCCCGAAATACCGTTCACTGACGTCCTTCTCGACATCGATACGGCCCGCGTTATGCGCGTCGTACAGATCGACGATCAGCCGTGCGTGCTGCTCGCCGAGACCGGCCGCTTGCAACATCGCGTTCCACTCGCCGCGCGGCACTTCGCGCGCAATCACCTGCCTGTGCGCCAGATCAGCGACCGTGCGCGCAACCTCGAACGCGCTGACGCGCTGCTCGCTTTCGATACTCACCACGCGCGGCGACACGTTCAGCGCGCGATCGTCGAGCAGCAGTTCGGCGGCGAGCACACCCACGTCCTGCGCGGCGACCGTCGGATACAGCTTGCTCACCGGATGATGCAGGCTCGGCAGCACTCCGCGCGCAAGCATCAAGGGCAGCATGCGCGCCCAGTTGTGCATGTGCTCGGCGGCGCGCAGGAAGGTCAGTTGCGTGTCGACGGTTTTTAGCTGCGTTTCAAGGTAGTGGAACAGCGTCGAGATGCCCGTGCCGCTCGCGTGTTCCGCGCCGTAGTCCGAGAGCGCGAGAATTCGCTGCGGCGGATTGGCCTCCAGCGCGTCGACGCTCGAGTTGATCATGCGGCGCATTTCAGCAGCCGGATCGGCGTGCGCGCGTGGCACCGGACACAATATCTGCACGGCGTACGCACCCTCGATGGCGCGCGCCACCGACGCCGTATCGAGCAGATCGGCCAGCGCGATCTCACAACCGATCCGCGCGAGCGACTCGCCTTGCTTGCGGTCGCGGACCACCGCGCGCACCGCGTGACCGGCTTCGCGCAAGACCGTTGCCGTCACTGTGCCGACCTGGCCGGCGGCTCCAAAAATCACGAACATGTTGATCTCTCCTGGTCCCATGCAAGGGTGTGTGGATCGGTTGCATGGCGTCATCCTAGAGAGACGGCGGCGGAAAAACGCGCAGGCGGGGATCGCATTGCGCAGATTCGGATGATGGTTTGCATTGCGGCGCTGCAACACGCGAGCCGGATCGCGTCGCGTCGTGCGTCGCCGCAAAAACCCCGGCACAATGCACGCACCCAGGCCGCCATCCACGAGGCACGCAATGAACGCCGTGACACCGATCCCGCCAGCGCACAGCGGCTCCCGCATCGCCCTGCGTTCCAGCAAATCGCTAGGTTGGCAGGGCTTCGGCGCGGAACTGGTCAATGTGTCGGCCGGGCTGCATCGGGTGCCGGCGTTCAAGCATCATCGGGTGGGCGTGCATGTCGGCGCGCCGGTGCGGGCGCGTTGCCTGTGCAACGAGCGCCGTTCTTCGCGCATTCAGGCGCATGGCGACGCTGACGTGATTCCCGCGGGACTCGACGGGCAGTGGACCGACGAGACCCCTTGCACGATTTTCAGCGTATGGATCGGTGAGGCCTTCGCGCAGCGTACCGTCGAGCAGTTGGCCCTGAAGTCCGCGGACGCGCAACTCCGGCCGCAATTCCAACTGCGCGATCCGCGTTTTCAGCATCTGGCGTGGGCATTGCGCGCCGAACTCGAAGCCGATGAAACCTCTGATCCGCTGTACGCCGAAAGCCTCTGCACGGCGATGGTGGTGCGCCTGATCGGCGCTGCGCCGACGCTCGACGACAAGCGCCGCACACTCGCGCCGATCATGGCCACGCGCGTGATCGATTTCATCGAAGCGCATCTCGATCAGCGTCTCACGCTCGACCAACTGGCCGCGCTGACGTCGTTGAGTGTGCCGCATTTCAAGGTGCTGTTTCGCGAAACGCTCGGCATGCCGGTGCATCAGTACGTGGTGCGGCGGCGCGTCGAACGGGCCCGCTCGCTACTGTTGCAAGGCAAGCTCAGTGCGAGTCGGATTGCGCTGGAAACGGGCTTCGCACACCAGAGTCACATGGCGCATTGGATGGTCCGTTTGCTGGGCGTCACGCCGCGCGAACTCGTCAAGTCAAGTGCGAATGCACGCAGCATGGTCGAGGTCGACACGTTAAATGCCCGCCGCATTGCAACAGCGCGATAAACGTTCGAAACGCACTGCAGCATGCGGAGTTTGGAGTTTGCGCTCTATTGCCGCCGATCGATTTGTATCGCTAAATACCCGGACTTTGCAACCGGAGGCCGTACATGTCGAAATCGAAGGGTTCCCGCTTTGTCGCCTGGGCAATGGCTGCTGCACTGACTCAGGCGCCGCTCGCGTTGCTGCTGACATTCGCTACGCCTGCCGGCATGGAGCGCGCAGTGGCCGCGACCGCAACGGCCAACGCCAGCGCCGATCATTACGCGGCCACGCGCTATCCGATCATTCTCGTGCACGGTCTTGCCGGCACCGACAAATACCTCGGCGTGCTCGACTACTGGTACGGCATTCAAGCCGATCTGCAGCAGCATGGCGCCACCGTGTACGTGGCGAATCTGTCGGGCTTTCAAAGCGACGACGGTCCGAACGGGCGGGGCGAGCAATTGCTCGCGTACGTGAAACAGGTGCTCGCGGCCACCGGTGCGCAGAAAGTCAACCTGATCGGCCATAGTCAGGGCGGTCTGACTTCGCGCTATGTCGCCGCGGTCGCGCCGGATCTCGTCGCTTCGGTGACGACCATCGGCACCCCGCATCGCGGCTCGGAATTCGCGGACTTCGTCGAAGGCGTATTGCAAAAGGACCCGACGGGTCTGTCCACGCCGATCATCGGTGCGTTCGCGAATATCTTCGGGATCCTGACGAGCAGTACGAACAACACCAATCAGAATGCGATAGCCGCGCTGCAAACGCTGACCACGGCAAACGCGGCGGCTTTCAATACGCGTTATCCGAGCGCTGGGCTCGGCGCTCCCGGCTCGTGTCAGACCGGCGCGGCGACCGAAACGGTCAACGGCAACACGCATCTGCTGTATTCGTGGGCGGGCAGCGCGATTCAGCCGACGTCCGTGCTCGGCATTCCGGGCGCCACCGACACCAGCGTTGCGCTGGTCGATCCGGCGAACGCGCTGGACCCGTCGACGCTCGTGCTGTACGGCACTGGCACGGTGATGCTGACGCGTCAGTCGGGGCAAAACGACGGACTCGTGTCCGTGTGCAGTGCGCTCTACGGCAAGGTGCTCGGCACCAGCTACAAGTGGAACCACCTCGACGAGATCAACCAGTTGCTCGGCGTGCGCGGCGCGAATGCGGAAGACCCGGTCGCGGTGATCCGTACGCAGGCCAACCGGCTGAAGACGCAAGGCGTTTGAGCGGATGGCGCGAGACGAACGGCAGCGAGGCGGCGCGCGCAAGCAATGGGTCGCCTATGTCACGGTCGGTGTGATATCGGCCGGCGCGGCGCTGTGGGTGAATCGCGCGCCGACCGTGCGTCACGAGTCCGTGACGCGGGCGGGGCTGGCGGGCAGCGCCGCGCAAACGGCGCCTGCGTTGGGGCAAGACCCGAACGCGTCGGCGGCGGGCGCGCTGCCGGCTTCGCTCGACGGTTCGTCGCCGCCGCAGTTGCCTAGCGACGGTCGCGGTCATCTGGCGCGCACGCGAGCGGTGCGCGATTTCTTCGACTATTTCCTGACGACGCAGAACGAAATCCCTGCCGCGACGCTCGACGCGCTGGTGCACCGGCAGATCGCCGCGCAAGTCGACGGCACGCCGGCCGCGGACGAAGCGCTCGATGTCTGGCAACGCTACAACGCCTATCTGAGCGCGGTGGGCAAGCTGCCGCAAACATCGTCCTTATCGGCACCAAGCGGCGCGAAGCCCAATCTCGACGCGTTGCAACTCGAACTCGATCAGCGCGATGCCTTGGGCACGCGGCTTATGGGCGAATGGAACGCGCCGTTCTTCGGCGCGGAGTCGCAGCAGCAACATACGGATCTGGCGAGGTTGAGAATCGCGTCGGATGCTTCCTTGAGCGATGCGCAGAAAGCGGCCCGTCTCGCGGCGCTGGATGCCACGCTGCCGCCCGAAGTGCGCGCCGCGCACGAGCGCATCCGTCAGCAGCAGGCCGCGCTCGACACATTGAGCCAGGCGCAAGCGCAGGCACAGAAGCAGGGCGGCTCGCTCGACGCGATGCGAGCGCAGATCACGCAGACACTCGGACCCGAAGCAGCGGAACGCGCGGTGAAAATGCAGCAGGCCGACAACGCCTGGCAGGCGCGCTATGCCGACTACGCCAATCAGCGCGCGCAAATCGACAAACAGAACTTGCCGGCGCAGCAACGGGACGCGCAGGTCACGCAGCTGCGCCAGCAGTTCTTCACCAATCCCAGCGACGCCATGCGCGCGGCGTCGCTCGATCGTGGCAGCGGTTCCGGCGGTTGAGGTCGCCCTCCCTCACCCCGGCGTAGCCCCCGTCAATTGCGAATACACGTCGTGCGATAGCTGCAACAACTGCTTGCGATCGATTCCACCCGACACCGCATAGCCAAAGTCGCCGTCGACCCAATAGAACACGTTTACCGGCCCGTCCTGATACAGCTTGAACGCGGTGGTGTTCGAATTCACCTTGCGATGCGAGATGCACAGCGTCACGCGCTCGCCGTTCGGCCCGCGATACATGAACTGCGCGGTCGGGCCATCGGCGCCGGGCAACAGCCGGCCGCCCGACAGATCGAAGCCGCTCTTCGACAATACCGGCGGATGCACGTTGGTGCCGAGCCGGTTCGACAGCCACTGCACGAAGTCCTGCTCGTGGTCGGCGTTCATGTCGGCGGGGCGGTCGACCGCGGGCATATAGACCACGTGCGCGATCGCCGCCTGGCGCGCGAACATTTCGCTGCTGTCGGCGCTAACCGGACGCGTATCCGAATGGCTCGCGCCCATCGGCATCACGACGTCCTGGCCCATATGCGTGCCCACCCCGATACCGATCCCCAGCACCAGCGCCGCCGCCATCCCCGCGAACTGCGGCCAGTTGGCGGCCATGCGCCAGCGGCGCGGCGCGGGCGCCTGCAGGCGCTTGGGCACGGGTTCGCTCAGCACGCGGTCGTAGCGCTCGTGGAACATGCTGTTGAGCGAGAAATAATCGCTGACGCGCGCGGCCAGCTCGGGGTTCTGTTCGAGCGCGCGTTCCACCTCGACACGTCGTTCGTCGGACAGCGTGCCGTCCACGTAGGCGTGCAGGTCTTCTTCGCCGATCGGCATGGATTGGTCGCTCATCGCACCACCTGTAATCTTGCACCGGGCTGCGTGCCCGCCATCAACGCCCGCAGCCGCTCGCGGCCGCGCGACAGACGCGACATCACCGTGCCGAGCGGAATATTCAACGCGAGCGCCACGTCGGCATAGCTCATTTCTTCGAGGCCCACCAGCAGCACGACTTCGCGCTGTTCCATCGGCAGGCGTTGCAGCGCGTAGTCGAGATCGCGCATTTCCAGCGAACGCGTCTGGTCGGACGGCACCGCGAATTCGCTTTCGTGGACGCTGTCGTCGTCGACCGCCACGTGAACGGCGCGGGCCGACGCCTTGCGCGCCTGATTGGCGAAAACGTTGTGCATGATCGTAAACAGCCACGCGCGCAGATCGGTGCCGGGCTGGAACATGCCGGTGCGGCCGAGCGCGCGTTCGAGCGTGTCCTGGACCAGGTCGTCGGCGAGGTCGCGATTGTTGATCAGCGCCCGCGCATAGCGCCGCAAACGCGGCACATGCTCCATCAACTCGTCACGGACATCCATGGTTCATCCCAATCGTGGGGCTTGTGTGAGGCGGCAGACCGGCACGCGCGAGGCGCGCGACCGATGGTATTTGACTGCTAACACGCTTGCGCCGAGTTTATTCCGTTGCGTTGCATAAAAGAAATCAGCGAGCAAGAAGCGGCCGTGTTCATCGCACGGTCATGGCGTCGGCGGCGCGCATCAGGCCGTGGGTGCGAGCGTCGCCCGCGACCACGAAACGCTGCCGCTGCGCGGTCCAGCCAAGCAGCCGCAGATCGCCGATGCGCCGCGCGGCCCACTGCGGCCGGTCCGCCGCCAGCAGCGCGAGGGTCGAGATCAGCACCACCGGCTGGTTGTCGCCGTTCAGATAGACGAATTCGCTGGCGCGCTGAAACGGGCCGAGCGACAGCACGCGCTGGTCGACGAGCCGCAGGCCGATTGCCGACAGATTCGGCGCGGCGGGGTCGGCGCGGGTCGGCGACATCGCGGGAAACGGTGCCGCGGCGGTTTCGGCCAACGCCATGACGGCGGCGTTGTCGAGCGCGGGCGCGGACACCTGGGAAGCGGCGAGCCAGCCGCTCGCGGCCGCCACCGTCAGGAACAGCGCGGCCAGCGTGTTGAGCAGGCGGTTGGGGCGCATCGGGCCGCTTGCGCGTTCGCGCCCGCCGCGTGAGTCCCTGGCACGCTCCGGCGCGGGTTCGTCGGTGGTTTGAAAGGCCGCCTGGATCTGCGCGTTGAGCCGGCCGTAAAACGCCACCCGGCGTGCCTCGGCCGGCTCTTTACCCAGATAGTCCCGCAGGAACGCGGCGCGTTCCGGCGTCAAGGTGCCGTCGGCATAAGCCTGAATGTCGGCTTCGGAAAGCGGCGAGTCGGGCGGGGCGTGGGTCGAGGTCATGGTGTCGGTGTGCGTCGAAGGGGTGCCGAAGGAGCATAAAAGGTCGGCTATCGAGGAGGCGAACACAGGGCGGGGCGTGTTTATTCCATCGATTCCCCATGATGCGCGCGCGATTTTTTTTGTGCGTGGCGACGCGAGCTAACCCACTCGACGCACCTTTTATTCCCACCTGGAAATTTGTTTTTTATCGAGCGTGAACGCAGGAATAAAAGCCCGCAACGTGTGGTTCTCCCTCATGCAAACCTGCACAACACTCTTAGGAGTTCATCATGAAGAAGATCGCTTTCGCCGCTTTGTCCGTCGCTATTCTCGCTACCTCGTCGGGCGCTTTCGCACAAGCCAAGACGCGCGCTCAGGTCTACCAGGAATTGATCACGGCACAACAGAACGGCCTGAATTACGTGACCGATACGTCGTATCCCGAAGTGAATCCCATCTTCGCGCAGCAGGTCGAGCAGCATAAGCAGGCGCTCGCGGCCGAAGCTGCTCGTGCGGCCGACACCGGCGGCGTCGCGAGCGGCACCGCGGAGTCGGGCCGCGTCAACTGAATGTGCCGGCTACCGGCGCGACGACCGAACGGGCGCGCCGGAAGTCGATTGGAATAGATCGCTGAATTGTGTGTTAGCCGGTCAGTGCATCTATCCGAGCAACCAGGAGGCTTCGTGCCCAAACCCCCCGTTCCCGTTCCCGTTTCTGTTTCCGGGTCAGTCTGCGTGCCGTGCCGGCTCGCCGCGATCGGCGCTGTCGTGCTGACACTCGCCGGCGGTTTCGCGTACACCGCAGGTTGGCTGAGTCCCGCGCGTCTGACCACCTCGCGCATCGTCAACACGTTTCAGGCGGCTGCGGGGCAGCCGCATCCGGGCTACCGGCGCAATCATGCGAAAGGCCTGTGCGTGGAAGGCTATTTCGATAGCAATGGCGACGGCGCGGTGCTGTCGAGCGCGGCCGTCTTTGCACCCGGCCGCACGCCGGTCACGGGACGCTTTGCGATTCCCGGCGGCAATCCGTCCGCACCGGATACGAGTACGCCCGTGCGCAGCCTGGCCTTGCTGTTCCAGTTGCCGAACGGCGAACAGTGGCGCACCGGCATGAATTCGACCCCCGTGTTCGCGGTGCATACGCCGGAGCAGTTTTATCAGCAGTTGCTGGCGGCCAAACCCGATCCGGCGACCGGCAAACCCGACCCCGCCAGGCTCAAGGCGTTCTACGCCGCGAATCCCGAGACGCAGCCGTTTCAGGCATGGGTGAAGGGGCATCCGCCTTCGTCGAGTCTGGCCAATGGCGCGTACTACGGCATCAACGCGTTCCTGTTCACCGAACGTTCGGGCAATACGCGCGCGGTGCGCTGGGCGATGGTGCCCGACACGCCGTATGCGCCGATCACCGACGCGCAAAAGGCCGCCAAAAATTATCTCGCGGCCGATCTGAATCAGCGCCTCGACGCCGGACCGTTACGCTGGCATCTGATCCTGACCGTCGCGCAACCGGGCGACCCGACCGGCGACGCCACGTTGCAATGGCCCGACGATCGTCAGCATATCGACGCCGGTACGCTGGTGCTCGAACACACCACGTCGCAGGAAGACGGGACGTGTCGCGACGTCAACTTCGATCCGACTGTGCTGCCGTCCGGCATCAGGCCGTCCGACGATCCGCTGCTCGCGGCGCGCTCGGCAGCGTACGCGGTGTCCTATCAACGCCGCACCCGCGAAGAGGCATTGAATCCCGCATTGCATCGAACCCAGGCCAACGGAGACCGCTCATGACGCCGACGCGCACCCATTTCAGTCCGCTCGCGCGCCTGCTGCACTGGCTCATGGTGCCCTTGATCCTCGCGATGCTGTTTATCGGCGTGGGCATGGTCGCGACCGTTTCGCGCGCGCACAGCACGCTGATCGCGATTCACAAACCGCTCGGCCTGGCGTTGCTGCTGCTGGTGGTGCTGCGCGTGGGCGTGCGCCTCATGCGCGGCAGCCCGCCGTTGCCTGACGACATGGCCGCGCCGCAGCGCTTCGCGGCCAAAGCGTCGCACCTCGTTCTGTACGCGTTGATGGCGGCGATGCCGTTGATCGGCTGGGCGATGCTGTCGGCCGCGGGTTATCCGTTGCCGCTGCATCTGCCGCCGATCGCGCCGCACAACGTCGCGCTATTCGCGTTGTTGCACGCGTTGCATACGTGGCTCGCGTTGGTGTTGTTCGCGACCGTTTTGCTGCATCTCGCGGCGGCGCTATTTCATGGGCTGATCCGCCGCGACGTGGTGTTGTCGAGTATGGCGCGCAGCGGACGTTAGGCGGGGCGTCGAGGGTGGAAGTCGGGTCGGACGTTAGGCCCCGACGTCACGCCCCGAGGTCACGCCTTCACCCGCTCCGAACGTGGGTCGTAGGGCGCCTTCAGGTGCAAGGTTGCCGGCAGCAGATCGCCGGCGACGTCGATGGCGTACGTGCCGCCGTTCAGATACGCGGCATCCGCGACGCCATCCGGATGATTCACGTAGCCCATCGCCACCGGGCAGCCGAGCGTGTGTCCGAACGCCGCCGAACTCACGAAGCCGACCGGTTCGCCGTTGCGCAGAATCGCTTCGCCGCCCCACAGCATGTGGTCAGCGGCGTTGTCGGCGGTCAAGACGACCATGCGTCGACGCAGCGGTTCGGCGCGCAGTTTCAGCAGTGCGTCGCGACCGCGGAACGGGATGTCCTTATCGAGCTTGCACGCGAACGACAGGCCCGCTTCGAACGGATTCGTGTCCGGCGTGAGTTCGCGGCCCCATGCGCGATAACCTTTCTCGATCCGCAGCGAGTCGATCGCGTAGTAGCCCGCGTTGACGAGGCCGAACGCTTGGCCGGCTGCGTGCAGCGTCTCGTACACGCCAACCGCGAATTCGACCGGCACGTACAGCTCCCAGCCGAGTTCACCGACGTAGGTGAGGCGCGTGGCGCGCACCGTCGCATAACCGAGATCGACCTCGCGGCTCTGGCCGAAGGCGAACGCCGCGTTGCTCCAGTCCGCCTTCGACACGCTTTGCAGCAACTCGCGCGAACGCGGGCCCATCACGGCGAGCACCGCGTACTGGCCGGTCACGTCGACCAGCGTGCAATGCTTGTCGCGCGGAATCGCCTTGTCGATCATGTCGAAGTCGCGCGTGGTTTGAGCGGTGCCGGTGACGAGCAGGTATTGATCGTCGGCCAGACGCGTGAGCGTGAAGTCCGACTCGTACGCGCCGCGCTCGTTGAGCATGCCGGTGTACACGGTGGTGCCGGGCGGCACGTCGACGTCGTTCGCGACGAGGCCTTGCAACACGTCTTGCGCGTCGCGCCCCTTGACCAGAAATTTGGAGAACGACGTCATGTCGAATAACGCCACGCCTTCACGGCACGCGCGATGTTCGGCGCCGCTCCACGGCAGCCAGTTCTGCTGGCCGAACGCGTAGTCGATCTTCGCCTCGCCGGGCGTCGGCGCGAAAAAGTTGGCGCGCTCCCAGCCCATCTTGCTGCCGAAGCACGCGCCGTCGTCACGCAGCAGCCCATAGAGCGGCGAGCGGCGGAACGGTCGCGCGCTGTCGAGTTCGCGATTCGGCCAGGGCATCGCGTAGTGCAGGCCGAGCGTTTCCTTCACCCGGTCGTGCAACCACGTATCGTTGCCGTTGAAACGCGCGAAGCGGCGGATGTCGACCGGCCACAGGTCCATGGTCGGCTCGCCCGCCACGATCCATTCGGCGAGCGCCATGCCGGCGCCGCCCGCCGACGCGATTCCCATCGAGTTGAAGCCCGCGCCGACGAAAAAGCGCCGCAATTCAGGCGCTTCGCCCAGCATGAAGTTGTTGTCCGGCGTGAACGATTCGGGGCCGTTGTAGAACTGCCGGACCTGCGCCGTTTCGAGCGCGGGCACGCGTTGCAGCGCGTTTTCCATCAGGATCTCGAACTGGTCCCAGTCGTCGGGCAGCAACTGGAATTCGAAGTTGTCGGGGATACCGTTCATGCCCCACGGTTTCGCGTCCGGCTCGAAGCCGCCCATCACGAGGCCGCCCACTTCTTCCTTGAAGTAGATGAAGCCGTCCGGGTCGCGCATGACCGGCAGATCTGGATGCACGCCGGGAATGCGCTCGGTGACGATGTAGTAATGCTCGGCCGAGTGCAGCGGCACGGTGACGCCGCACAGGCGGCCGACGGCTTTGGCCCACTGACCCGCGCAATTCACCACGATGTCCGCGCCGAGTGTGCCTTCTTCGCCTTCCTTGTTGCGCCACGCGAGGCCGCTGACCTCGCGCACGCCGTTCGCCTGGTCGCCTCGACCGGTGCGCGTGTGGATCGCGGTTACGCGGGTGTTTTCGACGATGCGCGCGCCACGCGTACGGGCGCCGCGGGCCAGGGCCTGGGTCAGATCGGTGGGATTCGCCTTGCCGTCGCCGGGCAGCCAGACCGCGCCGAGCAGGTCGTCGGTGCGCATGACCGGCCACAGATCGCCGGCTTCGCGCGGGCCGATCACGTCGCACGCCACGCCGTAAGCGCGCGCGACCGCGGCGGTGCGCTTGAGTTGCGTCATCCGCTCGGCCGTGCGGGCAACCGACAGCGAGCCGCACTGCTTCCAGCCGGTCGCGAGGCCGGTGTCGGCTTCGAGTTCGGCGTAGAGCGCGGTCGAATAGCGGATCAGCTTCGTCATGCTTTCCTGCGCGCG
Organism: Paraburkholderia bryophila; assembly: GCF_003269035.1. Classification (GTDB taxonomy): domain Bacteria; phylum Pseudomonadota; class Gammaproteobacteria; order Burkholderiales; family Burkholderiaceae; genus Paraburkholderia; species Paraburkholderia bryophila. Next base: position 90,104 of record NZ_QLTK01000025.1, read on the forward strand.
CAACTGGCCGACGAGGCCGGCTGCGTGCCAGGTCGTGCCGCACGACAACTGCCCCTGTTCGAGTAGCACGACGTCGGTCCAACCCAGCTTGGTCAGATGGTAGGCCACCGAGCAGCCGATGATCCCGCCGCCGATGATGACGACGCGAGCGTGGGAGGGAATGGGTGTGGACATGTGTTGATATGCATGGTTTTGATGTGCGTAGAATGCGACAAAATTTTGTAAAAAGCAACGGTCGATGGGGTTTGTCGATATTAGAATTGATGCTGACGGTCGATCTGGCGCTCCCATATCGATGCGTGGCTTTATGTGGGTATGCGTTGAAGTAAACTGGCAAAAATCGTTGTATTTGCTAGACTCGATCGCTCACTATCTGTCCCCACAGCCATGTTCTCCAACCAGCGCCAAGCCGAAATCCTGCGACTCGTCCGCGACGAGCGCACTTGCACAATTACCGATCTGGCTGGCCGCTTCGACGTCTCCGACGAAACCATCCGCCGCAATATCAAGCCGTTGATCGCGGAAGGCCTGCTGATCAAAGTCCACGGCGGTGTGATGCTGCCGGAGCGTCTCGACGAGCCGCCGTTCCAGCGCCGCATGGTGGCAAGCCTCGACGGCAAACGCGCCATCGGCGCACGTATCGCCGAGCTGGTGCGCGACGGCGAGTCGCTGATTATCGAAGGCGGCACGACCTGCCTGCGCATCGCCGAGGCGCTGGCCGCGCGCTCGCGTCTCACGGTCGTGACCAATTCGATCGAAGTCGCCCGGGTGCTGAGCTCACGCAACGGCAACCGCGTGTTCATCGCGGGCGGCGAATTGCGCGCCGACGACTCCGCCGCATTCGGCGACAGCGTGCTGGCCTTTTTGCGTCAGTTTCACGTGCGCTATGCAATCGTTTCGGTGACCGCCATCGACCTGCAGGCGCGGTTCATGGATGCGCTTCCCGCCGATGTGGCGTTCGCGCAGGCCGCGTTCGCGCAGGCCGAACTGCGGCTCGTCGCGGCAGATCAGGCGAAGTTTGGCCATAGCGCGCTGGTGCATGCCTTCGGGGCGGACGCGGTCGATCTGCTGGTCACGGACCAGACGCCCGCGCCGGCACTCGGGCAAGCGTTGGCGGCGGCGGATGTGGACGTGCTCGTGGGCGCTAAAGGCGAGCCTGCCGTGGAAGGTTGATTGGCCGCTTGCGTTCGGTGCGGTTCGGCTGAACCGATCCCGGCTCGCCAGCGCTTGCCCGTGCAGCCCACGTCGCCCGTTCCGCCCCAGCCCACGCTCGCGCCGACACAAAAACCCCCGCCACAGCGCAAGCCCATCACCGCGTAAAATGGCCGGTTACCGTACACAATCGGCGCCCGGCAGTCCCTTGCGCGGACCTGAGCCGCTTTCCCCACAAGCGCGAAATCCGCAGCACAGAGCCGTCGGCGCCTTTTGCCAGAACAGAACCCCGGGATGGACCCTGATGTCGTCAGTTTTCTTTGATCGAGAACGGATTACGGAATGGCTCGGTGATCACACCGTGGCCAAAGCGCGCTCGGTCGGCGCCGTCACGAATGTGAAGTGGCACGGCGACTCCCTGAGCGGCAATGTGCAAGGCACACTCACGCTGCCCTACAAAACGCGCGTGCGATTTCGCACCGACGGCGGCTGGCCCTGGGCGCAAAGCGATTGCAGTTGTCCGGTGGGTCGCGATTGCAAGCACGTGGCCGCGCTGCTGCTCGCCGAGCTGAATTATCACGATGAGATGGATCACATCACGCATGTGAATCTCGACGACAGCGGCGAACCCTATCCACCCAGCCGCTCCGTCGACAAAGCGACCATCGCGTCCACGCCCGCCGCCGGCGTGCGCCCCGAACTGGTCAGTTGGCTCGAGCGTTTCCGCGCGCGCGCCGAAGCCGCCGATCTCGACGCCCAGAAAGCCGGCGCCGCGCGCAGCCAGACCTTGGCGTATCTGCTGAACTGGTCCAACTTCCACATGCGCCACGAGGTCGTGCTGTATCGCGCGCGCTGCAATGCGGACGGCACGGTGTTCGAGGTCGACGAGCCGTGGGCCAATGTCGAAGCCGCGCTGCTCAAACAACCCAAATTCGTCTCCGACGAAGACCTGTCGATCCTGCGCGGTCTGTGGCTCGGCCGTTCGCGCGAGGACTTCGGCCAGTTCATCCTGCGCGGCGCCAGCGGCGCCGAGATGTTGCAGAAGCTGATCGCGACCGGCCGTCTGTTCTTCGAATTCAGGCCCGCACCCGGTCACGAAGGACCCGCGCCGCTGGCGCGCGGTCTCGACCGGCCCGGCCGGATCGAATGGGAGCCGCTCGCCGACGAGCGCCTGCGGCCCGTGCTATGCACCGAGCCGCGCGCCAGCATGGTGCTGCCGACCGAGCCGGTCTGGTACGTGGACGGTGTGGCGAATGAAGCCGGCGTCGTGCAAACGTCGCTGCCGTTCCAGCAGTTGCCCGATTACCTCGCCATGCCGCCCATCTCGCTCGCCGAAGCGCCGCTGGTCGCGTCGGTCTTGCGCGAGATCGCGCCGGAATTACCGCTGCCGCCCACCCACGACACCTCGGCGATCCGCGTGATCGACGTCGACCCCGTGCCGGTGCTGACGCTGAACAGCCACACGCTGCCGCCGGCGGGCAAGGGGGGCATGCGCAAAACCGAGGCGGTCGAACTGGCCGCCGTGAGCTTCGACTACGACGGCGTCAGCATCAATGTCGACAGCAACGTCACGCTCGTGCCGATGCCGGGCGGCGACGTGATTCACATCCGCCGCCGTTACGAGGCCGAAAAGAAGCGCTTGCTCGAATTGCGCCGCACCGGCTTGCAGAAAGTGCCGACCAGCCGGGTCTACGCGTCGCGTCTGCTGCCGGACACGATGCTCGGGCTGCCCGATGCCGATGCATGGTCCATCTTCGTCAACGACGCCGTCCCCGAACTCGTCGCCAAAGGCTGGCGTGTCACGATGGCGCCGGCGTTCCGCTACAACGTGATCGAGATCGACGCGATCGACGGCACCGCGCACCAGGCCGGCGACGGCTGGTTCGATCTGGAAATGGGTATCCGCATCGGCGAGCGTAACGTGCGGCTCGAACCGCTGCTCGCCGACCTGTTCCGACGCGACCGGCGCTGGCTGAACGGTGCGCTCGAAACGATCGCCGACCACGAACCGATCGAGCTGAAAACCGAGGAGAACAAGCGTCTGCGGCTGCGCGCCGACCGCCTGAAACCCGTGGTGCGCGTGCTGGTCGATCTGTTCGACGCGCTCGGCGGCGCTCTCGCCGACGGTGCGCCGCTGCGCGTGCCCGCCGTCGACGCAGGCCGGCTGGAAGCATTGAACAGCACCGGCCGCTGGCAATTCCACGGCGACGACTCGGTGCGGCAACTCGCGCAGCGTTTGCAGGCCGGACCGGGACTGCGCCAGGTGCCGGTGCCGCGCGGCCTGAAAGCGGAATTGCGCGGGTATCAGCAGCAGGGTCTCGACTGGATGCAGTTCCTGCGCGAACAGGATCTGGCCGGCGTGCTCGCCGACGACATGGGGCTGGGTAAAACCGTGCAGACGCTCGCGCATATTCTCGCGGAGAAGGAAGCCGGGCGGCTGACCCGGCCTGCGTTGATCGTCGTGCCGACCACGCTGGTGCACAACTGGCGCGAGGAAGCGCGGCGCTTCGCCCCCGAGCTGAAAGTCCTGGCGCTGAACGGTCCGCAGCGCAAGGAGCGTTTCGAGCAGATCGGCGAACACGAACTGGTGTTGACCACCTACGCGTTGTTGTGGCGCGATCAGAAAGTGCTGGCGGAGCACGACTACCACCTGCTGATTCTCGACGAAGCGCAGTACGTCAAGAATGCCAGTACGAAGGCCGCGCAAGCGATCCGCGGATTGCGTGCGCGGCATCGGCTGTGTTTGACGGGCACGCCGCTCGAGAATCACCTCGGCGAACTGTGGTCGCAATTCGATTTCCTGCTGCCGGGTTTTCTCGGCAGCCAGAAAGACTTCACCCGGCGCTGGCGCAATCCGATCGAAAAAAACAGCGACGGCGTGCGCCGCGCGCTGCTGGCGCGGCGCATCCGGCCGTTCATGCTGCGCCGTCGCAAGGACGAGGTCGCTAAGGAGTTGCCGGCCAAGACCACCATCGTGTGTTCGGTGGATCTGGAGGGCGCGCAGCGCGATCTGTACGAAACCGTGCGCACGGCCATGCAGGAGAAAGTGCGCGCCGCGGTCAGCGCGCAGGGTCTCGCCCGGAGTCACATCATCGTGCTCGACGCGTTGCTGAAGCTGCGGCAGGTGTGCTGCGATCCACGCCTCGTTCGAACGCTCAGAACGGGCGGCGAGGCGGAGCCGTGGCTGGATAAACCGGCCGACTGGCGCGCCGGGGCGCAGCGAGCGGATAAAGCGGGCAAGGCGGATAAAGCCGACAAGGCCGCGCGCGCGTTGGGCTCGGCCAAGCTCGATCTGCTGCTCTCCATGCTGCCGGAACTGATCGACGAAGGGCGCCGTGTGCTGCTGTTCTCGCAGTTCACCGGCATGCTGGCGCTGATCGCTGAAGCGCTGGATGACGCGGCGATTCCCTTCGTGCTGCTGACCGGCGACACGACCGATCGCGTCACACCCGTGCAGCGGTTCCAGCAAGGCGAGGTACCGCTGTTCCTGATCAGCCTGAAAGCGGGCGGCGTCGGGCTCAATCTGACCGCGGCCGACACGGTCATTCATTACGATCCGTGGTGGAATCCGGCCGCCGAAAATCAGGCAACCGACCGCGCGCATCGGCTGGGTCAGGACAAGCCGGTGTTTGTGTACAAGCTGATCGCGGCAGGCAGCATCGAGGAAAAGATCGTGGAGTTGCAGGAACAGAAAGCAGGGCTCGCCGACAGCATTCTTTCCGAAGATGCCGCCGGCACCACGAAGTTTTCCGACGACGACCTCGACGCGCTGTTCGCGCCAATGCCGGCAATTGAAGGCGGTCGATAAGCGGCATTTTATCTGCATCAAAACGGCAGTTTAAATACGGTCACAGATTTGCTTCGAATACGAACGCTGGTATTAAAAAGACATGTCTGTAACAAACGTCTTCGTATGTAAATTGCCGCGCGCCGGCGCTTAAATTCAGACGATTTTGTCGCCTGGCGCAGCCTTGATCCGGCAGGGGCGCGGCTTACGTCACACGTAATAGCTACCTGGCGGATCGTTACAAAGGCAGTTCTTTCATCTTGAGCGGAATTTTCAAAGCGGCTACGTTGAGCTCACTCGCGCGGTTAGACCCCAGCGAGCGTGTGGTGTGTTGAGCGGCGTCGCCTCCATCAGCGGGGCGACGCCGCATTTTTTGCGGGATCGTCATGGCGCACGAAGGTCGCCTTAACAATATTTAAACGATTTATTTTGAGACTGTTCCTATACTGACTCGCCAATTGTCAAATCGTCGTGTCTCGAATCGACATGCGGCATGAATATGCACAGGCAGACGGGGCCAATCCGCTGCGAGCGAGACCAACAACGATCCGCGTAATGACCGGGATGACTATCCGAGTCGCTACTTTTAAAGGACGACATCGGCATCCCGGCGGAACCTGAGAGACGGCGGGATGAAGCGCAAATGGCGGCTCCAATCGCTGAGCCGCGCGGAGAGCGGCTTAACCGCATCCGCCGAAAAGAACGGCTGTTTTTTCGATTATGATGATCTCGCCCCCCCGATAATCAGCGCCATAAACCCAAGAATTGCGCGCCAATTTTGAGACGAGTGGGCGGCAGAACGGAACAGGGCGCAAGGCAAAGGACCGTAAGTCGAAGAAATGCAGCCGGAGTTGAAAAGGGGACCCGGATCGCCGGCACTGATGCCGGCATCCCGGTCATCTGCCGGCCAGCCGGCCATCAGTTAGGTAGCACGTTGTCGCGTTGCGGGGTTTTATGAGAATTGCTGTCCTGGATGACGATTCGGCTCAGGCCGATCTGGTATGTCAAACGCTGTCGGCCGCCGGCCATATCTGTCACGCATTCGGCGCGGGCCGTGAGCTGGTGAGGCAGTTGCGGCGCCAGACCTTCGATCTGCTGGTGCTCGACTGGAACGTGCCCGACATGTCGGGCGAAGAGGTGTTGCGCTGGGTGCGCGAAAGCCTTTCCGAGCGTCTGCCGGTGCTGTTCATGACGAGCCGCGGCCGCGAAACCGATATCACCTCGATCCTCAATACCGGCGCGGACGATTACGTCGTCAAACCGGTGTCGGCTGCCGTGCTGCTCGCGCGGGTCGGCTCGTTGCTGCGCCGGGCGTATCACCTGAAGCCGGCCGCGGTGAAGGAAGTGTTCGGCGAATTCGAGTTCGATCTGGGCGCCAAGCACGTGGTGGTGCGCGGCGCGACCGTCGCGTTGACGCAGAAGGAATTCGAGCTCGCGTTGCTGCTGTTCCAGCATTTGAGCCGGCCGCTTTCGCGCGCGCATATTCTCGACGTGATCTGGAAACAGGCCACCGACATTCCGTCGCGCACCATGGATACCCACGTCTCGATGTTGCGCAGCAAGCTGGGCCTGCGGCCCGAGCACGGCTATCGTCTGACGCCGATTTACGGGTATGGCTATCGCCTCGAGCGGATCGAATCCGCCACGCAGCCGGCCGCCGCTATTGAACCCCCTGAAGCGGGGGAGGCGTGACGGTTTCCGCAGGGGTGGCAGGGCGCGGCGGTGCGAGTTCGAAACGCCGCGGCGGTGGCGTGTTGCTGAGCGCGCGCTTGGTCGCGGGGTTGGTCACGTTGACTTGCGCCGTGTCGATGCCGGCGCAGGCGCAAGTGTCGCGCGGGGCGAAAACGCGTCCAACGGCGACGGCGCCATCGTACGTTCAGTACGTGACTCATGACGGCGACACGCTGTACGAGATCGCCGCTCATTATCTGCGCGATCCGGACGACTGGGCCGTGCTGAGTCGCCTCAATCATGTGCCCGCACCGCGCCGCATGCCGGCGGGGACCGCGCTGCGCTTGCCGGTCGACAAGCTCAAACAGGATCAGGAATCCGCGCGCGTGATCGCGACCAGCGGTCCCGCCGAGCACGCCTTCGGCAAGAGCCCGTACGTGCCGCTCACGGAAGGCGCGACGCTCGGCGAAGGCGACCACATCCGCACCGGTCGCGACGGTTTCGTTTCGCTGGAATTGCCGGACGGCTCGCACGTGACGGTGGCACAAGATGCCGAGGTGGACATCGCACGGCTGCGGCGCACCACGCTGACGGGCGCGGGCGACCGCGTGCTCGATCTGCAGCACGGCGAAGTCGAAAGCCAGGTCACCCACGCGACGAAAAAAGACGATCGCTTCCAGATCCGTTCGCCTTCCGTGGTGGCCGGCGTGCGCGGCACACGTTTCAAAGTCGCCTACGACGGCGACGCGCACACCACGGCGGTGGAAGTGCTGGACGGCGCGGTCGGCGTCGATCCGGCCACGCTCGATGGCCACACGCCGGCTTCGGCGCCGCCGCCCGGCGTGCCGTTGCAAGCATCCGCGCAGCTCGTCAGGGCCAGCTTCGGCAGTGTCACGCGCACTGGCGGCACGATCGGCGATCCGGTGGCGTTGCTGGCGGCGCCGGCGCTTGCGCAGCCCGCCAGGGTGCAGGACGGCAAGACTGTCGCGTTCGATCTCATACCGGGCAGCGCGGCGCCCGGCTACCGTGTGCAGATTGCCCGCGACGCCGATCAGCTCGACCTGATCCGCGATCTGCGCGTCAGCGTGCCGCATGCGGACTTCGGCGATCTCGCCGACGGCACGTATTTCGTGCGGATCGCCGCGATCGACGCGCACGGGCTCGAAGGTCTGCCGCAGGTGTACGCGTTCGAACGGCGTCAGCTTGGGTTGTCCGCTTCGGCGGGGCCGCGTGCCGGCAGTCGCGACTATGAATTCCGCTGGTTCGTCAGCCGCAGCACGGTCGAGACGCGCTTTCGTTTCGTGCTTGCCGCGAGCGCGGATCTGCGCCATCCGATTGTTGACCGTACCGATCTGAAGGGCGGCCAACTGGTGGTGAGCGACCTGCCGGCCGGCGTCTACTACTGGACGATCGTCGCCGAGCAATTCGAGAACGGCCGCTTCTATGAGAAGAGCAGCGCGGTTCGCTCGTTTACGCTTGCGCGCTGAGGCTGGTAGATTCCCGTTACCGGGCCGGCCGTCGGCCCGCTCCAACGATTCCGACCACGCCACGCTTTGCCGACCCCATCCACGCGTCTGAGCCTCGATCCGCGCGCCCGCCTGGGGCGGCGCGCCGGCCGCCGTTTCCTGATCGAGTGGGTGGCGATCGGCTGTCTCGGCATCGTGGTGATTCTGCTCAGTTCACTGGGCCGGCTGAGCGCGAGCGTCGATCACCTCGTCTATGACCGCTTTCTGAGCCTGCACGCGCATCCCGTGCTGCCCGATATCGTGGTGGTCGAAATCGACAACGCGAGCGTGGCGCAACTTGGGCGTTGGCCGTGGCCGCGCAGCGTTCACGCGCGGCTGCTCGAGCAGATCGCGAGAGCCCAACCCGCTGCGGTGATCTACGACGTGCTGTTCACCGAGGCCAATCGGGAAGACGCGGCACTGGCCCGCGCGATCGCGCTGAGTCCGACCTATCTGCCGGTGCTGCTTACCGCGCCGGACAGCGCGGGCAAACGCAGCGTGGTTGAGCCGGTCGCGCCGCTGGCGCAAGCGGCGGCGGGACTCGGACATATCAATCTCGAAGTGGACAGCGACGGGATTGTGCGCAGCGTCGCGCAATTCGAGGGCGACGCGCCGTCGCGCTGGCCGCAACTGATGGTGCCCGCCGCGCAGGCGGTCGAGCGCGGCACGCTGCGCTTGAACGACTTGCGGCGTGAGCGCTTGCCGGCTGAGGTGGGAAGTAAGGCAAAGGCCGCCCAGAACGAAGACAGCGACGACGAAGGCCGCTTCCTTATCCCCTTCGGCCCGAACACGCAAAGCTACAACAGGCTAAGTTTCGCGAGCGTCCTCGACGGCGACGTACCGGCGGATCGACTGCGCGGCCGCATCGTGCTGATCGGCGTGACCGCGTCCGGCCTGTACGACCGGTTCGCGACGCCGGTGTCCGGCGAACTGGGCCCGCTGCCCGGCGTGTATATCCACGCGAACGTGCTCGACGCGCTGCTGACCGGCCGCGAGATCGAGCCGGCCGAGCCGTGGGTGTTGTGCGCGGTGTCGCTGGTGCCGCTCGCCGCGTTGCTCGCCGGGTTTCTGGTGTTGTCGCCGCGCCGCTCGCTGTTGCTGACCGGTGCGCTGTGCGCGCTCGCCGCGGCCGGCAGCGCCGCCTTGCTGTTCGGCGCGCGGCTCTGGATGTCGCCGGTCCCGGCCATCGTCGGCGCGGTGGTCGTGTATCCGATCTGGAACTGGCGGCGCCTCGAAATGACCATGGCCTATCTGCGCGGCGAACTGCAACGTCTCGCGGACGAGCCGCACTTGCTGCCGGAAACGCCCGCGCGCGGCCGCGAATTCGGCGGCGACGTGCTGGAGCAGCACATGGCGCTGATGGCGCAGGCCGCGCAGCGCGTGCAGGACATGAAGCGTTTCGTCTGGGACAGCCTCGACAGCATGCCGGAGCCGATCCTGGTGAGCGACGTGCACGGCGTCGTGCTGATCGCGAACCATGCCGCCAAGGCGCATTTCGCCCGGCTGCCCAATGCACCCGCGCCCGAAGGCCGGCCGATGCAGGCCGTGCTGGGTGGGCTGACGCTGGTGAAGACCATCGACCGCGACGCCGCCACGGACGCGGACAACAATCTGCTGGCACACGCGCAGTGGCCCGCGCTGCTCGATCCGGCGCGCCGCGAATTCGCCGGCTTGATGGCGCAAGGCGTCGAGGTGCGGGACGCGAACCAGTGCGACTATCTGCTGCGCTACGCGAATTGCACCAACGAACAGGGCGAGACGACAGGCTGGATCGCGGGTCTCGTCGACGTGTCGGCGCTGCACGCGGCCGAGCGTCAACGGGAGGATGCGCTGCGGCTGCTGTCGCACGACATGCGCTCGCCGCAGGCGTCGATTCTGGCGCTGGTGGAGATCGAGCGTGCCCGCGACGAGCCGGTGCTCGCGCGTGGTTTGCTGGAGCGTATCGAGCGTTATGCGCAGCGGGCGCTGACGCTCGCCGACGACTTCGTGCAACTGGCGCGCGCGGAATCGCAGGCGTATGTGCTCGAACCGGTGAGTCTGGCCGAGCTGCTGATCGACGCCAGCGACGAGGTCTGGCCGCAGGCGCACGCCAAACGCATCACGCTGCAGACTGACGCCGGCGCGGGAACGCAAGCTCAGACGCAAGTGCAAACGCCGGGCGATGCCAACGCCAAGGCAGAAGAAGAAGGCCACTGGATCTGCGCCGACCGCTCGCTGATCACGCGCGCCCTCGTCAACATTCTGAACAACGCAGTCAAGTACAGCCCGCCGGACACGCGGATCACGTGCAGCCTCGCGACCGTTGAATCGACCTCCGTAGCCGGCGCTGCCCGGTGTGTGTCGTGCACGATTCGCGACGAAGGCTACGGCATTCCGATCGAACAGCAGGCCGGGTTGTTCGAGCGGTTCCGGCGCTTTCACGAGACCGAGCGGCCCGAAGTAGGCGGCGCGGGATTGGGCATGGCATTCGTGAAGACTGTCGTGACGCGTCATGGCGGCGACGTCGAGGTAGTCAGCGCGCCCGGCAAGGGCACGGCGTTCACGATCATGATACCGGCGCTCGACGACGCGCAATTCGAGGCCTCCGCCTTGCCGCGTGCCTGACAAGAAAGATGATGAATACGCACTTTACCGAAGCGAGAAGATGGTGAAAGCAATCCTGATCTGTGCCGCGCTGGCCGCGGCGAGTCTTACCGGTTGTGCGGGCCTGAGCGCCGACGTGCACACCGCTCACGCCACGGATGCCGCGGCGGCGCTGCAAGGCGAGCGAACCTATGCGCTCACGCGCATGCCGTCGCAGGATGCCAGCGCGGATCATCTGCATTTCGAGGGTCTGTTGCGCGACGTGTTGGCGAGACAGGGCTTCGCCGAGATGCCGGGTGGATCCGCGCGCTATCTGCTGTCGGTCGCATACGACACCCGCCCGGCGGCGATCGGCGTCGATGTGGAGGATTGCGCGCCGGGCGACTGCGGCCATCAGCCGGATGCGCCGTTCGCGCTGTTCGGCGGCCCGGCGTACCGGCACGCCTTGACGTTGAGGTTTTTCGAGCGCGCGACCGGCCAGGAGGTCTACAAGGTCAGCGCGGTCAGCAGCGATCGCGATGCCGATCCGCTGCACGCCGCACCGGCGCTCGTGAAAAGCGCGCTGGCGAAGTTGCCGTTCGCGCCGCCGGCGGACTGGCGCGTGACATTGCGCGCGGATAAAACGAGCGGCGTACCCGACGTGGTGTCGGTGAAGGCACTGCAGCCTTGACGTTCGGAGTTTGCTGCGCCGCTGTTCTATTTCAGCCCAACCACAGGACCCTGCGCCTCTTCCGGCCAGCGGTTTTCAAACACGCATTCGGTGAGCGGCAGGCGGCTCGCCCAGCGCTCGGTTTCAAGCATCGGCTCGCTATAAAACCGGTCGACGTGGCCAAGACACAGAATCGCCACCGGCCGCGCGCCCGCCGGCATATGCAGCAACGCGCGAACCGTGTCGACGTCGAACAGCGACACCCAGCCCATCCCCAATCCTTCCGCCCGCGCGGCCAGCCACATGTTCTGGATCGCGCACGCGACCGATGCGAGGTCCATCTCCGGTAACGTGCGGCGGCCGAAAATATGCCGCTCGCGGCCATCCATCAGCGCCATCACCAGCAGTTCGCCGCACTCCAGCATGCCTTCCACTTTCAGCTTCATGAATTCCTCGCGACGTTGGCCGAGCGCGTCGGCGGTGGCCAGCCGTTCGCTTTCGACGGTGGCGTGCAAGGCCGTGCGCAGCGCTGGATCGGTAATGCGCGCGATCCGCCACGGCTGCATATAACCGACGCTCGGTGCGTGATGCGCCGCGTCGAGCAGGCGCTGCAGGACCGCTGGATCGACTGGATCGCGCACGAAGTGGCGCATGTCGCGGCGTTCATAAATGGCGCGATAGACGGCGTCGCGCTCGGAATCGTTAAAAGGCGTTGCCATGGAACAGGGCGGCCGTGAAGGCCGGGTTGGAGGGCCAGTAAGCGTGCATATAGGTTGCCACGATGGCGCCGTGGCGATATAGGGCTTCGCCCGATGTCGCGCTGTTCGGCCGCGTGGCGTGGCGCGACGGGGTGAGCGGCGTGCTCAGCCTGGAATAGTGAAAGGTGTGGCCGGTCAGCGTGCCGTGCGCGCCGTCGAGCTGTTGCATGCCGAGCGCGGTGAAGCGTGTTTGCATGGTTGCGTGACCGGGCAGCAGGCCGAGCATCGGCGTGCTGGTGCCGTGCGTGTCGGTGAGCTGGTCGAGCAGATACAGCATGCCGCCGCACTCGGCGACGACCGGTTTGCCGGCCGCCACGTGCGCGCGAATGGTCGCGGCACTACGCGGGTTGCCTGCCAGCGTCGCCGCGTGCAGTTCCGGATAGCCGCCCGGCAGATAGAGCGAGTCGGCGTCGGGCGGGATGGCTTCGTCGGCGAGCGGCGAGAAGTAGGCGAGCCGCGCGCCGAGCGCTTCCAGTAGCGTGAGGTTGGCCGGGTAGATAAAAGAGAACGCGGCGTCGCGCGCGATCGCGATCGTTTGGCCTTGCAGCAGACGTGGCGTTTCGAGCGTTGCGGGCGGGCCGAACTCGACCGGCGGCGGCAGCGTGGCCAGCGCGGTGTCGCCCAGCGTGTCGGCGGCGCGATCGAGGCGTGCGTCCAGATCGTCGATCTCGGCCGCCTGGTGTAGACCGAGGTGGCGATCCGGCAACTGGATTTCGTCGCAGGCGGCAATGTGGCCGCACCAGCGTAGTCCGGGCGGCAAGGCTTCTTCAAGCATCTGCGCGTGCCGCGCGGAGCCGACGCGATTCGCGAGCACGCCGTAAAAAGGCACCTGCGGCCGGAATTGCGCGAGTCCGAAGGCGACCGCGCCGAAGGTCTGCGCCATCGCTTTGGCCGAAATCACCGCGAGCACCGGCACGCCGAACGCGGTGGCGAGATCGGCGCTGCTCGGCGTGCCGTCGAACAGGCCCATCACGCCTTCGATCAGGATCAGGTCCGCTTCCGTCGCCGCCTGCGCGAGCAACGCGCGGCACGCGGGCTCGCCGACCATCCACAGATCGAGCGACAGCACCGGCGCGCCGCTCGCGCGTGAAAGAATCATCGGATCGAGAAAGTCCGGGCCGGTCTTGAACACGCGTACGCGCCGTCCCTCACGCCGGTGATAGCGTGCGAGGCCGGCGGTGATCGTGGTCTTGCCTTGTCCCGAGGCGGGCGCGCTGATGAACAGCGCGGGGCATGCGGACACGGCTTAAAACTCCACGCCGCGTTGCGCTTTCACGCCTTGCTCGCGGTACGGATGCTTGACGATGCGCATTTCGGTGACGAGGTCGGCGGCTTCGATCAGCGCGTCCGGCGCGTGACGGCCGGTCACGACCACATGCAGCATCCCGGCGCGCGCGTTCAACACGGCGAGGACTTCGTCGAGCGGCAGATATTCGTACTTGAGGACGGTGTTCAGCTCGTCGAGGATCACCATCTGGTAATCGCCGCTTTCGATCATCCGGCGCGCTTCGTCCCAGCCTTTGCGCGCGGTGGCGATGTCGGCGTCGCGATTCTGCGTGTTCCACGTGTAGCCGTCGCCCATCGTGACGAAATCGCAGTGGGCGATCGCGCCGAGGAAATCGCGCTCCGACGTATGCAACGCACCCTTGATGAACTGCACGACGCCGAGCCGCATGCCGTGGCCGAGCACGCGCACGGCCATGCCGAACGCGGCCGTGGTTTTGCCCTTGCCGGTGCCGGTGTTGACGATCAGCAGACCCTTTTCGACGGTGGCCTGGGCCTGTTTCTTTTCGTGGCCTTCGCGCCGGCGCTCGGTCATCCGTTGATGGGAGTCGGGATCGGTTTTCATGGCGGGTTCTGTGGTTGGTTGGCGTGGTCGGCGGAGGCGGCGATAGCCACGGTCACACCGGCATGGATAGTCTTGCGTACGATAAGGCGGGCTCGCGACGCGGCCGGCTCGGCGGCCGCCGCCAGCAGCGCGCACGGCTCACACACGCCGTCCACGCCGAGATGGGTTTTTGCCGCTGTCGAGCCAGTTTCCACCGGCACCGCCGCGATCTGCTCGCGGCTGAAGAAGACCAGCGGCAACCCATGGCGTGCGCAGAAATCGAGCAAACCGGCTTCCCGCGATTTACTGTCGATCGAGGCGACGGCACGAATCCGATCGAACCGATACGCGCCGAGCGCGGCGCGCACGGCCGCCTCGATCTGTTCTTCCGAACTCTGCAAACGGCAGCCGATGCCGACAGTCAGCCACGCGGCGCTCATCGCGGCGGGCATGAGGCGCGCCATGTCGTCGGTGGACTGGAAAGGCGAAATAGGGGGGCGTGCCCGAGGGCTGGCATCGAGGTCATGCAAGACGGCGAATTCCCGTTTAACGGCACACACGAACGCACGAGCGGGCACCCAGCGCGCGCATACGATAGCACACGACGCCCCGCCCGATAAGCCTTCGCGGCCGGTGTCGCCTTGACGGCGGCGGGTCGCGGGCCTACACTCGCACGCACTTCTGGTGCTCGCGTGCGCGCTCTCGCGCATGCAGTTAAACGGGAAACAGGGTGCCCGCCTGCAACGACCGGGTCAACCTGTGCTGCCCCCGCAACGGTAAGCGAAATGCGGCGTCCGGTTCAGTCTCCGGCGCCGCGGAGCCGGCTTCAATGTCCACGCGCAAGGCCGCGTCGGCATGTCACCACTGGGCGAGAACCTCCTCGCCCGGGAAGGGGAAGCGGCGCTTTCGCCAGCCCGGATACCGGCCGGAACATGCAGAGCGAACGCCGCGGGGATGCGGCGCGCGCTCATGACCTCCCCTCCGCACAAAACGAAGCGCGCCGGCGTGCCCGTGCAACTCCTACGGAAGAACCTCACGATGCAAACTCAAATGCGCAAGATTCCCGTCACCATCGTCACGGGCTTTCTCGGCAGCGGCAAGACCACGCTGCTGCGGCACATTCTTCAGCATGCCGGCGGCAAGCGCATCGCGGTGATCGTCAACGAGTTCGGCGAGCTCGGTATCGACGGCGAAATCCTCAAGGGGTGCGGCATCGGTTGCGACGAAAACGGCGTCGAAACCGAAGGTCAACTGTATGAACTGGCGAACGGCTGCCTGTGCTGCACCGTGCAGGAAGAGTTCTTCCCGGTGATGGAAAAGCTCGTGGAACGCCGCGATCAGATCGATCACGTGCTGATTGAAACCTCCGGCCTCGCGTTGCCCAAGCCGCTCGTGCAGGCGTTCAACTGGCCGCAGATCAAGAACAGCTTCACCGTCGACGCGGTGGTGACGGTGGTGGACGGCCCCGCTGCCGCGAGCGGCCAGTTCGCCGACAATCCGCTTGCCGTGGACGCTCAGCGCCAGGCCGATCCGAATCTCGATCACGAATCGCCGCTGCACGAACTGTTCGAAGACCAGTTGTCCGCGGCCGATCTGGTGATTCTGAACAAGACCGATCTGCTCGACGACGCGCAGCAAGGCGCGGTCGAGGCGTTGATCCGCGAAGAGATTCCGCCGCAGGTGAAGATCGTGCGCGCCCACATGGGTCAGCTCGATCTGCATACGTTGCTCGGGCTCGAAGCGGCGTCGGAAGAAACGATCCATTTGCGCCACGACCACCACGGTTCCGCCGAGGACGCCGATCACCATCACGACGAGTTCGATTCGGTGGTGGTGCAGGCGGATGCGCCGTCGCGCGAAGCGGTGATCGCCGCGTTGCAGGCGCTTGTGGAAGCCAACACGATTTACCGCGTGAAGGGCTTCGCGGCGTTGCCCGGCGCGCCGATGCGGCTGGTGATTCAAGGCGTGGGCCGCCGCTTCGACAGCTATTTCGATCGACGCTGGCAGGCCGGCGAAGGCGGCCGCAGCCGCTTCGTGCTGATCGGCGAGGACCTCGACCAGGCCGCGCTGCAACGCGCGTTCGACGTTGCACTGGGCGTCTCGTCCAGCCACGCTGCGCAACAGGCGTAAGCGCACATGCATCTGCTGCGCACGACGCCGGGCGGTTTTGTCGACGATACGCAAGGCGTGATCCGTATCGATCAGCAGCCTGCCGAGATCGTCGTGCTCAGTTCCGCCGACACCACGCTGTCGTTGCTGGCGAGCGTGGTGGCGCGTCTGGGTGACGGCTTTCCGAGCCTGCGGCTCGCGAACGTCACGTATCTGCGGCAACCGGCTTCGGTCGACTTCTATGTCGAAGACGTGTTGCAGCATGCGCGCGTGGTGGTGGTCGATCATCTCGGCGGCGAGGCGTATTGGCCGTACGGCATCGAGCAGGTGGTGGCGCTCGCCGAGCGTAAGCAGCAGACGCTCGCGATGTTTTCCGGCGACCTGCAGGAAGATCCCAATCTACTGGCACGCAGCACCGCGGACGCCGATCTGTGCCATCAGTTGTGGCGTTATCTGCGCGAAGGCGGCGCGCAGAATGCGGAAGCGTTTTTGCGCTGCATCGCGCACCGCACCTTCGGCTGGGGACGTGAACCGGCGCCGCCGCGCGCGTTGCCCGCCGCCACGCTCTATCACCCCGAGCGCGATACGCCGAGCGTGGCCGACTGGCAGGCGCGCTGGCGTGACGGCGCGCCGGTGGCGGCGATCCTGTTCTACAAGGCGCATCTGCAGGCGGCCAATACGGCGGTGTTCGATGCGCTGATCGACGCGCTCGAAGCGCAAGGGCTCAATCCGCTGCCGATCGCGATCACCTCGCTGAAAGATGCGCTGAGCCGCGACGTCGTGCAGTCGTTGTGCGCGCAACATAAGGTTGCGCTGGTGCTGAACACGACCGCGTTTGCCGCCGCCGCGATCGACGATCCCGAACCGCTCGCGCTTGCCGGCGATGCGCCGGTGCTGCAGGTGATTCTGAGCGGCGGCAATCGCGAGGACTGGCTGAAGGACAACCAGGGCCTCAATTCGCGCGATATCGCGATGCATATCGCGCTGCCGGAAGTGGACGGGCGGATCATCACGCGTGCGATCAGTTTCAAGGGCCTGGCCTATCGCTGTCCGCACACCGAAGTCGATGTGGTGCGCTATCAGCCGGATCTCGAACGGGTGGGCTTTCTCGCCAAACTGAGCCGCCGCTGGTGCCGACTCGGCACGCTCGACAACGCGGACAAGAAACTCGCGCTGATTCTCGCCAACTATCCGATGAGCGAAGGTCGGATCGGCAATGGCGTGGGACTCGACACACCGGCTTCGGTGGTCGGCATTCTGGCGATGCTGCGCGACGAGGGTTATCGTCTCGCCGATTTGCCCGCCGACGGCGGCGCGCTGTTGCAAAAGCTTACCGAAGGCGTGACCAACGACCCGGTGGTGCGTGATCTGCGGCCCGCGTTGCAAAGCCTCGCGCTCGACGACTATCTGACTTACTTCAACGCGTTGCCCGCCGAGGCGCGCGCGGCGTTGAACGCGCGTTGGGGCGCGCCCGAGCAGGACCCGACGTTGCGGCGCGGCCGCTTCATGATCGCGGGATGGCGCTGCGGGCAAGTGTTCGTCGGCATTCAGCCGTCGCGTTCGCGCGAGCAGGGCGATTACGCGAGCTATCACGACGCCGAACTCGTGCCGCCGCATGCGTACCTCGCGTTCTATTTCTGGCTGCGTCATCAGTTCGGGATCGATGCGGTCGTGCATGTCGGCAAGCACGGTAATCTCGAGTGGCTGCCCGGCAAGAGCGTGGCGCTGAGCGACGCGTGCTGGCCCGATCTGATTCTCGGGCCGATGCCGCATCTGTATCCGTTCATCGTCAACGATCCGGGCGAGGGCAGCCAGGCGAAGCGGCGTGCGCAGGCCGTGATCGTCGATCATCTGATGCCGCCGCTCACGCGTGCCGAAACGTACGGGCCATTGCAGGACCTCGAACGCCAGGTCGACGAATACTACGAAGCGCTGATGGTCGATCCGCGCCGCTCGAAGCTGTTGCGGCGCACGATTCTGGCGACCATCGTCGAACATAAGTTGCATGAAGAGCTGAGTCTCGCGGCGCCGAACGGGCAGGACGCTGAAGATACGCTGCTGACACGCGTCGACGCCTGGCTGTGCGAGCTGAAAGAGGCGCAGATTCGTGACGGTTTGCACACGTTCGGCCAATCGCCTCGCGGTGTGCAACGGCGCGATACGTTGCTCGCGCTGGGGCGCTTTCCCGTCGGCGACGGCCAAGGCGGCAAGGCCGGTTTGATCGATGCGCTGGCGCGCGATCTACGGATGGATCATCTGTTCGATCCGTTGTCGGTGGATTGGTCGGCGGTGTGGGACGGGCCGCGTCCCGAGGTGTTGCAGCGCGTGAGTGATGCGCCGTGGCGGCATCGCGGCGATACGCGCGAGCGGCTGGAATTGCTGGCAGCGGAGATGTTGCGCGGCGTGTGTGGGGATGGCGTCGCTGGGGCGGATTTAACGCCGCCTGCCGGAACTTTGCCGCAAGCGGAGCGGGTGATCGAGCGTCTGCGTAACGATGTGTTGCCGCGGCTCGACGCGTGCGGTCCACAGGAAATGATGCAGTTCAAGCGTGGCCTCGAAGGGCGGTTCGTGCCGCCGGGGCCGAGCGGATCGCCGTCGCGCGGGCGCCCTGACGTGCTGCCTACCGGCCGCAATTTCTATTCCGTCGACACACGCGCGATCCCGACGCAAGCCGCCTGGTCGCTCGGATTGAAGTCCGCAAAGCAACTGATCGAACGGCATTTGCAGGAGAAAGGCGACTATCCGCGCGCCATCGGCCTGTCGGTGTGGGGCACCGCGACGATGCGCACCGGCGGCGACGATATCGCCCAGGCGCTTGCGTTGCTCGGCGTGCGGCCGAAGTGGGCGCCGGGCAGTCATCGCGTGACCGACTTCGAGATCATGCCGATCGACGCGTTCGACCGGCCGCGTATCGACGTGACGCTACGCGTCTCCGGCTTTTTCCGCGATGCGTTCGCCAACGTGATGCATCTGTTCGACGCCGCCGTGCAAGCCGTGGCCGAACTCGACGAGCCGGAGGCGCTGAATCCGATTCGCGCGCGCGTGCTGCGCGAACGCGACGCGTTGATCGCGCGCGGCATGGACGCCGCGCAAGCGCGCCGGCGCGCCGGCTGGCGCGTGTTCAGCGCGCGGCCCGGCGCGTACGGCGCGGGCCTGCAGGACATGATCGACTCGCAGCAATGGCAGACCGACGCCGATCTCGCGAAGGCGTATCAGGCGTGGGGCGGCTACGCGTACACGCAGAAGAGCGCGGGCGAGGAAGCGCGGCAAGCGTTCGGCGAGCGCCTCGCCGCCATGGATGTGGTGCTGCAGAACCAGGACAACCGCGAGCACGATCTGCTCGATTCGAACGACTATTACCAGTTTCAGGGCGGCATGGTCGCGGCCGTGCGGCATCTGGCCGGTGATCAGCCGAGCGTGTATCACGCCGATCACAGCAACCCGGCCGCGCCGCGCGTGCGCACGCTGCATGAGGAAATCGCGCGAGTGATTCGCTCGCGCGTGATCAATCCGAAATGGCTCGACGGCGTGAAGCGTCACGGCTACAAGGGGGCGGCGGAAATCGCCGCGACCGTGGACTATCTGTACGGTTATGACGCGACCGCGCGCGTGGTCGCGGATCATCAATATGCGCTGGTCGCCGATGCCTATCTGAACGACGCGGATACGCGCGAGTTCTTGCAGCGGCACAATCCGCATGCGCTACATTCGATTTGCGAGCGGCTGCTCGAAGCGATGCAGCGAGGGTTGTGGCAGACGCCTGGCGAGTATCGCGGGCAGGTTGAGCGGCATTTGCTCGCGAGTGAGCAGCAGATTGAGGGGGCGCGGAGATGAGTGCATCGGATCAGGGCGTGGATCGGGGCGCGCAGCAGGGGGAGATTCAAGCTGTGAGGCAAGGCGTGAACGAATGTGTGGACCAAGGCACGAACCAAGGCGCGAACGCGCGGCCCGCGTTTCCTTTTGCCGCGCTGGTCGGGCAGGCGCCATTGCAGCAGGCGCTTCTGCTGGCGGCGATCGATCCGGGTTTGGGCGGCGTGCTGGTCACCGGCCCGCGCGGCACGGCGAAGTCGACCGCGGCGCGCGCGCTGGCTGAATTACTGCCTGAAGGCCAATTGGTGAACCTGCCGCTCGGCGCGAGCGAAGACCGCCTGATCGGCACACTCGATATCGAAACCGTGCTGCGCGACGGCGCGGTGCGCTTCTCACCCGGCTTGCTGGCGAAGGCACATCGCGGCGTACTGTATGTGGACGAAGTCAATCTGCTGCCGGATGCGCTCGTCGATGCCTTGCTCGACGCGGCGGCGAGCGGCGTGAATACCGTCGAACGGGACGGTGTTTCGCATAGCCACGACGCGAGCTTCGTGCTGATCGGCACGATGAATCCGGAAGAGGGAGAGTTGCGGCCGCAACTCATCGACCGCTTCGGGTTGATGGTCGAATTGCAAAACTGTTTTGAGCCGTCGGTGCGCCAGCAGATCGTGAAAGCGCGACTTGCGTTCGATCTCGATTCGCAGGGCTTTCGCGCGGCCTATGCGCAGCAGCAGGCGCTTTATGTGCGGCAAATTCAGACCGCCCGGTCGACGCTGCCGCAACTCGCGTTCGACGACGCGGTGCACGCGCGGGTCAGCGCGTTGTGTATCGGCGCGGCCGTCGACGGTCTGCGCGCCGATCTCGTGATGCTGCGCGCGGCGCGGGCGTTGGCGGCGCTGGAACAGGCCGCGGCGGTGACGGTGGAGCATGTGGATCGTGTCGCCGAGGCGGTGCTGGTTCATCGGCGTCATCGGCGTGAGGATTCGACGCAGGTTGAGACGCGTGATGCGGATGCCGGGCGGCAAGGGCGGAGTGGGGGTGAGGTTGAGCGGCGGGGGGCGGCTTCGTCGTCTGCTGCGTCTGCTGCGTCTGCTGCGTCGTCGGCGTCTTCGCAAGGCGCTGGGGTGTCGTCGTTCGGTGCTCATGCCTCCCGTGGTGATTCCAGCGAAGCCGACTGGGGTTATCTACCGCCCGAGCCTGCCGGTACCACTCAAGTCAAAGGCGTCGTACCGCTCAGCGTAAAAAAACGCTGAGCCATCGGAAGGGCGCAGCCGCTGATTCACGTAGCGGTTTTCGATGGCGGCAAGGCGCGCGCACGAACGCCGGGCCGCTTTCGGGTCCGCGTGATCGATCGGTCGACAAGCAGGGCAAGCGCATAGCGTGGCCGCCCACGCTTGCGGCAATGCGCCGGCAGATGCTGCGCGCGGAACATCTGCGGTTCGTGCGAGAAGCGCCGCGCGGCGGCGTGCTGCATTGTTTCTTGCTCGATTGCTCCGCATCGATGCTGACCGGAGAGCGGCTCGCGCTCGCCAAAGGGCTGCTGATCGCGTTGTTCGACCGTGCGAGCACCGCGCGTGCCGAGGCGGCGTTGGTCTGTTTCGGCGGTTCGGACGCGGACGTGCGTTTCGGCCCGGCCGTGCCGCGCTGGTGGAACGAGCGGTGGCTCAGGCCGGTGGGCGGTGGCGGCGGGACGCCGCTTGCGGTCGGTGTCGGGCGAGCGGCGCGGTTGCTGCAAGACAGTGCGCGCCGCAAGCCTGCCCAGCAGCGCTGGCTGTGGATCTTGACCGACGGCCGCACGAGCGATGAACCGGCGCGGCCGCGCGATGTGGATCAGATCGTATGGGTCGATTTCGAGCAGGGCGCGATAAGGCTGGGGCGGTGTGCATCTCTCGCCGATGGCTGGGGCGCGCGGTATGTGACGGCGGAAGAGTTGATTGGCTGATTGAGTGGCCGGCGAGGTGATCTGATAGAGGGCTTCGACCAGACGCTCAGACCAAACGCTCAGACCAACGGCGCCGGCCGAACGCCGTAACCAACCGAGCCGACCAACGCCCCCCGACCGCCATGCCACTTGCCGCTTTGCCCTCGCATCAACCGTTCGTCCAATGCGACACATCGTCCTGACGATCGAACACGAAGACTTTCATCGCCATTTGCTGCGCCGTGTCGAGCTGGTCGAATTCGAGCCCATGCGTTGCCGGCTCGCCCGGACTGCCGGCTTTGTGCACGTTGCGGATCACCGCCGTGGTTTCGATCTCGGTGTCCATTTCCGCGGACTTCAAGCGGAAGGCGACCCGCAGCCGCTCACCCACCGTGCCCACGGTCCACGAAGCGGCCAGCGACATGCCGAGCGCGCTGATCCCCTTCGCGAGCCCGAGGCCTTCATACGTTTCCCCCGTTTCGCCGATACCGAAACGCACCGCAAGGTGCGTATTGACGCGAATCGACTTGCGTTCGCGCAGGCGACGGATCACGCCGGGCTTCGACAGCACGACGTAGTCGAACGGCGAACGGCAGATCGCCTCGACCGTGCAGACGAAGCGGAACACCGCATGGCTCGCTATCGCGACGATTTCGATGTTCTCACCCAGCCCCAGCGGCAGGATCCGACCTTGATGCAGTGGCGGCGTGACGAATAACGCGTGATTCGGCGCAAAACCGATAATCCGGCTTGGATGCATGGGCGCGCCGCTGCCAACTTTCGACCGCACGCCAATCAGTGCACCGATTTCCAGGTGCATATCCTTGATCGTCAACGGGTTGGCGGGATCGGCGTAAGGTTCGACCTCGGCCGGCTCGTGCGCCGTTCCGTCCAGCAAGTCGCCGCGATGCGGCTGGAAGTGCGTGAACAGGAAGTTGCGCTC
Organism: Paraburkholderia bryophila; assembly: GCF_003269035.1. Taxonomy (GTDB): domain Bacteria; phylum Pseudomonadota; class Gammaproteobacteria; order Burkholderiales; family Burkholderiaceae; genus Paraburkholderia; species Paraburkholderia bryophila. The sequence goes on from NZ_QLTK01000025.1 coordinate 112,820, forward strand.
GTCCGTGGTCGCGAGAATGGTCCCGTTGGTAAACAGGAGCGTGCCGTCGGCGTCGACGATCGGCCATTCGAGCGGTGCGCCGACCGGCACCGCGTCCATTAATAGAGCCGCCGACGGAGCGGCGGGCGGGTTTTCCTCGGAGTGTTGCTCGACTGGATTGTCCATGGTCGGCTATTTTTGTGAGTGACGGGATATCTATGGTTGACGGAAGAATCGCGAAAAACTTTAGTTCCCGATCGTTGGAGGATCTTCGTGTCGTCGCTATGGTGTTGATTTTGAAAGAGATCATATTCTGATCGATACGAGTGAGGTGTTCCTTCGGCACGATTCAGGTTAAATCGGATGGCTAACTAATTTCGAGGGGGAGTCGCAGTGGTTCATCGAGCCGCTTCTTCGTCTTCGGAAAATATTGCGCGAAGGGGGTTGACGGCCTGCGAGCCTATCTCCATAATCTCGTTTCTCTGCTGCATATGCAGCGACGCAGAACGAAGCAGTGCCGGGTAGTTGTGAAGTTGGCGACACGGTGCTGGTGCGGTAGTGAATGCGTATCGATCTTTAAAAATTAACAGCCGATAAGTGTGGGCGCTTGATGCGAGACGCGAGGCGGATTCTCCGGAATCTGCCGTAAAGCGAAA
>NZ_QLTK01000026.1 GCF_003269035.1 Paraburkholderia bryophila
GAACCAGTTTGCTATCCTGTTTGGCGAGCGCTTCACGCTCGCACGTGGCTAGAAATCTTTAAACCGCCTCGCACACAAAAATGCGGACAGGTTCCGGGGCGCCTATTTGAGCGTCGTCGAGCCGGTAATCACGCTTGATGCTTACGCTTGAGCCGCCTGGCGATATCTCTGCCGCATCAACCACTTACCCGCCATGTCAGACCGTTATCCACAGCCTTGCGAACAATTTACGTGGACAAGTTTTCAAGTCCGCCGCAAGCGCCGACGCCCACCCCCACCAGCGCCGACCCCAAACACCGCTTCGCCGCCCTAAGCCTTAAACGTCGAAGCCGACACATCTTCGCGCGACTGCACCTGCAAAACCGCATCGCGCTTATCAAGCAAGTGCTGCCGAAGAATCGCACTCAGCTTCTCGCCGTCGCGCGCTTCGAGCGCCTTCAGCATCTCGTCATGGTCATGAATCGCGCTATCCCACTTCGGGATCTGGAAATTCGACCGGAACCGGAGCGCCTGCAAACGACGATTCACCGCGACGTAAGTCTGTCGCAGCGCTGAATTTCTGGCCGCCTCATTGATCTTGTCGTGGATCGCCTGATTGCGGCTGTAGTACCCGGCCAGATCGTTCTGCGTGCGGCACGCGAGCATCGCGTAATGTAGCGCCTTGATCTCGGCCAGCTCGGCCGCCGTCATGCGCTCCGCCGCCAGCTCGCCGGAAAACGCTTCGAGACCGCTCATCAGTTCGAAGGTCTCGCGCAATTCCGCCTCCGACATCTTCGATACCGACGCGCCCCGGTTCGGCTCGATCTCGATCAAGCCCTCGGCCGCCAGCACCTTCAGCGCCTCGCGCAACGGCGTGCGCGAAATCCCGAGCGTGTCGCACAACTCGCGCTCATTCAGTTTCTTGCCCGGCTCCAGCACTCCTTCGACGATAAACCGGCGAATGTGCTCCACCACCGTGTCGTGCAACCGCTGCCGCTCGACCTTCGGCATCAGCGGGGAAACGCCCACACCCGCATCGAAATCCGAATTTTGCATACAAAAGCCCTCACATCGTGTTACGTCGGATTTTATCGTAAGCGCGCCGATTAGTTAATAGCAGGGGTAAACACCGGTACGAAAAGGCAATTTTCGCCTTGGGGGCGTCACGGATCGTCTGATATAGTTTTTTGCATGCAAAATTCAATCGGAGGAGCCCAATGCTCAAATTAGACTTTCATCCCGCTGGCCGTCACTTTCTGCAAATCCCGGGTCCGAGCCCGGTGCCCGACCGCATCCTCCGGGCGATGAGCTACCCGACCATCGATCACCGCGGCCCCGAATTCGGTGAACTGGGTCTGCAGGTGCTCGACGGCATCAAGAAGATCTTCAAGACGCAGCAGCCGGTGGTGATTTACCCGGCGTCGGGCACGGGCGCCTGGGAAGCGGCGCTGTCCAACACGTTGAGCCCGGGCGACCACGTGCTGATGTTCGAAACCGGCCACTTCGCGACGCTGTGGAAAAAGATGGCCGAAAGCCTCGGCTTGAAGCCGGAGTTTCTCGGGCTGCCGGGTATCGAAGGCTGGCGGCGCGGGGTTCAGCCGCAGATGATCGAAGAGCGTCTGCGCGCCGACACCGGGCACACCATCAAGGCGGTGTGCGTGGTGCACAACGAAACATCGACGGGCGTCACGTCGGATATCGCCGCGGTGCGCCGCGCGATCGACGCCGCGGGTCACCCGGCATTGCTGCTGGTCGACACGATCTCGGGCCTCGCATGCGCCGATTACCGTCACGACGAATGGGGCGTCGACGTCACCGTGTCAGGTTCGCAAAAGGGCTTGATGTTGCCGCCGGGCATCAGCTTCAACGCGATCTCGCCGAAAGCGCTCGCCGCCAGCAAGCAGGCGAAGCTGCCGCGCAGCTTCTGGGACTGGGCCGATATCGTCGAGATGAACAAGACGGGCTACTGGCCGTACACGCCGAATACGAACCTGCTTTACGGACTCTCCGAAGCGCTCGACATGATTCTCGGCGAGGGGCTCGACAACGTGTTCGCCCGTCACGAGCGTCTCGCCGAAGCGACCCGTCGCGCGGTCCGTGCGTGGGGCCTGGAGATTCAGTGTGCCGATCCGTCGGTGTATAGCCCGGTGCTGACCGGCGTGATGATGCCCGAAGGCATCGACGCCGACGCGGTACGCAAGGTCATCTACGAACGTTTCGACATGTCGCTCGGCACGGGTCTCGGCAAGATGAAAGGCCGCATGTTCCGCATCGGCCATCTGGGCGACTGCAACGACCTGATGTTGCTGGCCACGTTGGCCGGCTGCGAGATGGGTCTGCGGCTGGCAGGGGTGCCGCTCAAGGAAAGCGGTCTGCCTGCCGCTATGGAGTGGTTGAGCCAGCCGACGAAGGCGTCGGGTTTAAAGGCGGCCGCCTAAGCCAACGTGGCGCGGCTGTCCAGCACCGACGTCGGCAGTCGTAGGCAGCCGCGCCGCGAACGGCAAGCAACCTGCAGCGCGTAACAGGCAGCCGATAAAAAGCAGCAGGTAAAAGAGCCGCAAGCAACAGAGCCGCAAGCAACAGGCAACCGATCACCAGCATCAGGCAGCCGTTCGCTGCCAGGGAAGGCGGGGAGCACTTTCCTCAATGAGCCGTGCTCAGACGCGGCCCGAACAACATGCGATGACCCCGCTTCAGCCGCTACCGCTGACGGGCAACGACGCAGCGCGCCACTTCAGGCGTGCCGTCGACACATGCAATGGAGAGAGACGATGAAGCGGTTTCGTGTGACCAGTGCGACCAGTATCGTTCTAGTGATGCTATGCATCATGTACTTCATCACCTACCTCGACCGCGTCAACGTCAGCACGGCGGCTGCGGGTTTCGGCAAGGAATTCAACCTGTCGCATACGGAAGTCGGCCTCGTGTTCTCGGCCTTCGCGTATCCGTATCTGATCTTTCAAATCATCGGCGGCTGGGTCAGTGACCGCTTCGGCGCGAAACGCACGCTGCTGTTTTGCGGCGCCGTGTGGGGCATCGCGACCTTGCTGACCGGTTTTGCCGGTGGCCTGGTGTCGCTGCTGGCCGCGCGCGTATTGCTCGGTTTCGGTGAAGGCGCAACCTTTCCCGCTGCGACGTCCGCCATGGCACGTTGGGTCGCGAAAGAAAAACGCGGCTTCGCGCAGGGCATCACGCACGCGGCGTCGCGGATCGGCAATGCGGTGGCGCCCGGTCTGATCGTCCTCGTCATGGCGACGTGGGGCTGGCGCGAATCGTTCTATATCTGCGGGGTATTCAGCCTGTTGTGGGTCGCTGTGTGGGCCTTCACGTTCACCGAGCATCCGAAAGATCATCCGCGTATCACGAGCGAAGAACTCGACATTCTGCCCGCACCGAAGCCGAAAGCCGCCAGCGTGCCGTGGGGCAAACTGTTCCGCCGCATGTGGCCGGTCACGATCGTGTACTTCTGCTACGGCTGGACCTTGTGGCTGTTTCTGAGCTGGATTCCGCAGTACTTCCTGCACAGCTATCACCTGCAACTGTCGAAGTCGGCGATCTTCGCTTCTGTCGTGTTCTTTGCCGGTGTGCTCGGCGACACGCTCGGCGGCATCGTGACCGACTGGATTTTCAAGCGCACCGGCAGCCTGAAGCGCGCCCGCAGCTGGATGGTGTCGGTCTGCATGTTCTTCTGCCTGCTCTCGCTGATCCCGCTGATGTTCACGCACGACCTGTATCTGTCGATGGCCTGTCTCGCGTCGGGCTTCTTCTTCGCCGAAATGACGATCGGTCCGATGTGGGCGATCCCGATGGACATCGCGCCGGAATTCTCCGGCACCGCGAGCGGCATGATGAACACCGGCTCGGCCCTGGCAGCGATCATCTCGCCGGTGGCGGGCGGTTTTCTAATCGATTATTTCGGCAGTTGGGAGTTGCCGTTCCTCGGCAGCATGCTGCTGATGGCGATCGGTGTGGTGCTCGCGTTTCGCATGCAGCCCGAGAGCAAATTCGCCGTCAATCCGGCGGACAAAGGGCAAGTGCCCACCCGCCTCGGCGTGTAATCGCACGACACACGACGCCGTTTTCTTTCCTCGCCCCAAGCACGCTATGACGATATCACTCAGCCAGCGTCTCGCCGACGCACGCCGTAATCAAACCACGCTCGACGCGCTGTCGCCAGAGCACTCGCCCGCCGACGCCGACGCGGCCTACGCGATCCAGCACGAGATATTGGACGCAAGCGGTGCGCGGATCGGCGGCTGGAAGATTGGTGCGAAGTCGGATAACGGTCCGATCCAGGGCGCTCCGCTGCCCGCCGTCGACATGCACCCCGACGGCGCGCGGCTGGCGCGTGCGGAATTCACGCCATTGGGCCTCGAACTGGAAGTGGCGTTTCGCTTTGGCCGCCGCTTCGATGCTTCCGCTACGCCATATAGCGAGGCGGAAGTGCGCGCGGGCATCGGCTCGATCGGCGCGACCATCGAAATCGTGTCGAGCCGCTACGCGACATGGCCCGACATCGACAAGCTCGCGCAACTCGCGGACCTGCAGAACCACGGCGCGTTGATCGTCGGCGAGTTCACGCCGTATCGAGAGGACTTTCCGTTCGTGGCGCCGTCGCTGCGTTTCAGCTTCGACGGTCACGACGTGGTTCAGACGGCTCCCGCCAACCCCGCCGGCGATCCGCGGCGTCTGCTGACGTGGCTCGTCAATCACGCGACGTCGCGTGGTGTCGCCGTGACGCCGGACATGGTCATCACCGCCGGCTCCTACACCGGGATGTTTTTTCCGCAGAACGCGGGCACCGCGAGCGGACGCATTGAAGGCCTCGCGCCGGTCAGCCTGACGCTGTACTAGCCAGCTCGTTTTTCCAAAGGCAGACGATATGACGAATCCCACCTCCGCTTTGCTCGTCAAGCCGATTCATCTGGTCCCCTCCGCCGCACGCCTGACGACGCCGCTCGCGCAGCACCTGCGCAAGTCGTTGCGCGGCGACGTGTTGTTCGATCTGGCGAGCCGCGGCCGTTACGCAACCGATGCGTCGATCTATCAGATCACGCCGATCGGCGTGGTCGTGCCGCGCGATCAGGACGATCTGCGCATCGCGCTGGAAATCGCCCGTAGCGAGAAAGTGCCGCTGCTCGCACGCGGCGCGGGGACCAGCCAATGCGGCCAGACCGTCGGCGAAGCGCTCGTGATCGACACGACCAAGTGGCTCAACAACATTGTCGATTTCGATGCCGCCGCGCGTACGGTCACCGTCGAACCGGGTGTCGTGCTGGACCATCTGAACGCGTGGCTCAAGCCGCATGGCCTGTGGTTTCCGGTCGATGTTTCGACCGCCGCGCAATGCACGATCGGCGGCATGGCCGGCAACAACTCGTGCGGCTCGCGTTCGATCGAATACGGCAACATGGTGCACAACGTCGAGGCGATCGACGCGATTCTTGCCGACGGCGCCGAAGCGCATTTCGCGTCGTTGCGCGACGCACCGCAAGGCGCGCGCTTGCAGCAGATACTCGACGGCGTGACGCGGATCGCCCAGCGCGAACGCGACGAAATCGTCGCGCAGGTGCCGAAGGTGTTGCGCCGCGTGGCGGGTTACAACATCGATCTGTTCGATTGCCAGAACCCGCGCGCTTATACCGACGACGGGTTCGCGAACCTCGCGCATCTGCTGGTCGGCTCGGAAGGCACGCTCGCGTTCAGCCGGCAATTGACGCTCAAGCTCGTGCCGCTGCCCGTGCATAAGATGCTCGGCGTCGTGAATTTCCCGACGTTCTGGCAAGCCATGGACCTGACCCAGCACATCGTCAAGCTGAAGCCGGTGGCGGTGGAACTGGTCGATCGCACCATGATCGATCTGGCGATGAGCAACCCCGCGTTCCGGCCGGTGATCGGCAAGGCGCTGGTCGGCGAGCCGCAGGCGATCCTGCTGGTGGAGTTCGCAGGCGAGGATCGCGACGCGCAACGCGCCGCGCTCAAGCAGCTCACGGAACTGATGGCCGATCTGGGCTTGCCCGATTCGGTCGTGGAGATGCCGGACGCGAACGAGCAGAAAGCGCTGTGGGAGGTCCGCAAAGCCGGGCTGAACATCATGATGAGCATGAAGGGCGACGGCAAGCCGGTGTCGTTCATCGAAGATTGCGCGGTGCCGCTCGAGCATCTGGCCGAGTACACGAGCCGTTTGACGGAAGTGTTCCATCGTTACGGCACCGAAGGCACCTGGTACGCGCACGCAAGCGTCGGCACGCTGCACGTGCGGCCGATTCTCGACATGCGGCGCGACGGCGCGGCAAAAATGCGCGCGATCGCCGAAGAAGCGGCGGCGCTGGTGCGCGAGTACAAGGGCGCTTATTCGGGCGAACACGGCGACGGTCTGTGCCGCGGCGAATGGGTGGCGTGGCAATACGGACCGCGTCTTAACCAGGCGTTCAGCGAGATCAAGACGCTGTTCGATCCGGATAACCGCTTCAATCCCGACAAGATCGTGCGTCCGCCGAAAATGGATGACACGCGTCATTTCCGCTTCGCGCCGGGCTACCAGGAGCAGCGGATCGACACCGCGCTCGACTGGTCGGCGTGGAATGTGGAGCGCGATCCGCTCACGGGTCAGGAGACCTCGCCGGGAACCGGCAACGATCTGTCCGGCGGTCTCGCGAAAGCCGTGGAGATGTGCAACAACAACGGCCATTGCCGCAAGTTCGACGCGGGCACCATGTGCCCGAGTTATCGCGTGACGAAAGACGAACAGCATGTCACGCGTGGACGCGCGAACACCTTGCGCCTCGCGATTTCAGGGCAGCTCGGCGAAGCGGGGTTGGCCAGCGACGACGTCAAGGACACACTCGATCTCTGCGTCTCGTGCAAGGGCTGCAAGCGTGATTGCCCTACCGGCGTCGACATGGCGAAGTTCAAGATCGAAGCGCGGGCGGCGCGCGTCAAACGGCACGGGCTGAGGCTGCGCGACAGGCTGGTCGCCTTCATGCCGCACTATGCCGGGGCGGCGAGCCGCATGCCGGGTTTGCTGGCCTTGGCCGACAACGTGCCGGTGCTATCGGCGTGGTTCAAGCGTGCCGCAGGTTTTGCGCCGGAGCGGAGTTTGCCGCGCTTCAGGAAATCGTTTCTGTCGAACGCGAAGGCGGCTAAACCGGCCCAGGGCGGCGCGGTAAAAGAGGTGCTGCTGTTCGTCGATACGTTCAACAACAACATGGAACCCGACAACGCGCGCGCCGCGCAGCAAGTGCTGGAGGCCGCCGGCTACACCGTGCATTTCAACATGCGCCAGGGCGAACGGCCGGTGTGTTGCGGCCGTACCTTCCTCGCGGCGGGTCTGGTCGATCAGGCGAAACAGGAAGCGCGGCGCATGCTCGATCTGTTCAAGCCGTTCGTGGAGCGGGGCGTGCCGATTGTCGGACTGGAACCGTCGTGTTTGCTGTCGTTGCGCGACGAGTTTCTGCAGTACGGTTTCGGCGAAGACGCGCGGCAATTGTCGAAGCAGGCGTTTCTATTCGAAGAGTTTCTGGTGCGCGAGGAAAAGGCCGGACGTTTGCAGCTTGCGTTGAAGCCGTTGGCCACGTCGCAGGCGCTGGTGCATGGCCACTGCCATCAGAAGGCCTTCGACGCGTTCACGCCGGTGCAAACGGTGTTGAAGTGGATTCCCGAGCTGAAGGTATCGACGGTGGAATCGTCGTGCTGCGGGATGGCGGGCAGCTTCGGCTACGAAGTCGAGCATTACGCGACGTCGCAGGCCATGGCGGAGTTGTCGTTGCTGCCGGCGGTGCGCAAGATCGACGCCGATACGGTGATGGTGGCCGACGGCACGAGCTGCCGGCATCAGATCCACGACGGCGCGGGCATCGACGCGATCCATGTGGCGCGCGTGCTGGCGATGGCGTTGAAGTAACGCCAAAGCCAACGCCAAAGCGAAGCAGCGCGTTTCACGTATCAGGCGGCAACAGCCTGCCGATACGTGGACGGCGCCACGCCGACACTGTCGCGAAAGCGATGGCTGAAATGGCTGGCGTTCGCGTAGCCGCATTGTTCGGCGACTTGCGCGAGCGGCAGCGCCGTGGTGCGCAGCAGCGTGCGGGCGCGTTCAAGCCGCTGTTGCGCGATCCACGCGGCGGGCGGTAGACCGAACGACGTCCGGAACATCCGCGCGAGGTGGAATTCGGAAAGCGCCGCGACGCCGGCGAGTTCGCCGAGCGTGAGCGTTTGCGCGAGATGACTGTCGATGTAGTCGCGCAAGCGCCGGCGAGTCGCCACCGACAAGCCGCCTTTAAGGGCCGTGTCGGTGCGACGCACGCCTTGCGCCCGCAGCAGCAGACTCAGCACCTGATGCGCGGTTTCGTTGGTGCGCAGCAGGCCGTCCGGGTCTTGCCAGTCTTCATTGGCGAGTGACTGACACAGACTGGCGATACGCGGGTCTTCGAAATAGGTGCGATCGGCGAGCGTCAGTTCGCGCGGCTCGCGATCGAGCTCCTGCACGGCGCGCTGCGTGAAGTGTTCCGGCAGGAAGTACAGATGCATGAAGTGCATGTGACCCCGCACCCACCAACGCGATTCGTGATCGCCGGGCAGCGTGCACAGCCGCGACGGCGCGCCGTAATGGCCGGGCATTTTCTGACGCTCGGTGCGATAGCCGCCATCCAAATAGCACGACAACGTGTGATGGCCGGGCCGGTCGTAAACGGTCTCGGCCTCTTTCGTTTCGCGCGTCCAGATGGCGACGGCGAGCCGGTCGCCGAGCCACGCGAAACGATCCAGATTGGCGTTGGAGTTGCCCAGCGTGTGACACACCGATTGAAGGCCGAATGGCGTTTCGATGGGATTCAACTCGGCGGCGGGCGGTCTGGCGTTCACGGAACAGGCGGAATACTGCTAAAAGCGGGCTGAACGCCAGTATACGGGGATGCTTGCGCCGCCGCTGACCACCACGAAAAAGTGCGCAATCCTGGACAAGTGCGGCGCGCCGCGCAGGGGCATAGTCGGGCTTCCGACATTGTTGCTGCAGGCTTGACCATGAATCTGGCGCTTTATGCCGCTACCGTATTGATCTGGGGCACCACCTGGATCGCCATCAAATGGCAACTGGGATCGGTGCCGCCGCCGGTTTCGATCGCATGGCGTTTCTGGATCGCGGCGCTGGTGCTGTTCGCGCTACTGCGCATCATGCGCCGGCCGATCTGGCCGCCGCGCGCCGCGTGGCGGTTCCTCGTGGCGCAAGGACTGGCGCTGTTCTGCGTCAACTTTCTGTGCTTCTACTACGCCGAACAGGTCGTGCCGAGCGGGCTCGTGGCCGTGGTGTTTTCCACCGCGCCGTTGTTGAACTCTATCAATGGCCGTCTGTTCATGGGCCGGCCGCTACAACCCACGGCGATTGCGGGGGCGATGCTGGGGCTCGTCGGCATTGTGTGTCTGTTCGTTCAGCAGATGGCTGGCCACCTTGGCGATCACACCGCCTGGCTCGGACTCGGCATCGCGTTCCTCGGCACCCTGTGTTTTTCCGCCGGCAATCTGCTGTCGAGCCGCATGCAATCGATGGGTCTGCATCCGTTCGCCACCAATAGCTGGGCGATGATGATCGGCGCCGGCGTGTTGACCGTGGGCAGCGCGTTGGGTGGATTGTCGTTTGCCGTCGACCCGTCCGTGCGCTATCTCGGCGCGCTCGGTTATCTGGCGATCTTCGGCTCGGTGATCGGCTTTACCGCTTATCTGATGCTGGTCGGCCGTATGGGCCCCGAACGGGCTGCCTACTGCACGGTGCTGTTTCCGATCGTGGCGCTGGCGGTGTCGACGGTATTCGAGGGCTACCAATGGTCCGCGCTGGCGGTGGTCGGACTGCTGCTGGTGGTGGCCGGCAATCTGGTGGCGTTCGATCTGACGCGACGCATTTTCATACGACGGGCGCGTCCTTCATGAGCTTCTGTCCTTCCTGAGCGCAGTGTTTCACAGATGGCGGCGCGTTAGTCCGCCGCCGTCCACTCCGGCCGTCTTCCCAAGGTGTCGAACAGTTCGAGGATCGTCGCCTTGACCTTCTGCACGGCGTTGCTCAACAACGCCGTGTCATGCCAGCACAGCGACAGGTCGCGCGAAAACAGCCGGTGATCGACCTTGGCGAGCTTCAGTTTGCGTTCGTCGAGTTCGACGTGCGCGGCGGTCCACGGCAGGATCGTGACGCCGAGCCTGGCCATGACCGCCGCGAACAGCAGCGCGGTCGAGCTGGCTTCGAACAGAATCTCGCACGGTTGGCCGGCCTCGCGCAATGCCCACTCCACGCGGCTGCGTATCGTATTCGGCGCGCTCGGCAGGATCAGCGGCATGCGCGCCAGTTGCGCGATCGGCACCGGCTCGTCCGGCATCTGAAACTCTGGCCAGGCGATCAGATAGAGCGCTTCGCTGAGCAGCTTTTGCGACGCGACGCCGCGTGTTTCGACCGCATCCACCACGACCGCCAATTCCACGCGTCCGCCGCCGATCAGGTTGGCGAGGTCCGCGCTCGGCGCTTCGATCAATTCCAGCGCGATACCGGGATAGCGATCGCGAATGGTCCGCGCGAGCGGAATCGCGACCATGCGCGCCGTGCTCGACGGCATCGCCACCGATACCTTGCCCTGCGGAAGCTCGGCATCCTGACGCAACAGTTCGCGGGTGCTGTCGGCTTGCCGCAGCAATTCGACCGCGTGGCGATAGAGCGTTTGCCCCGCTGCCGTCGGCGCGACGCCTTGCACGCTGCGTTCGAGCAGTTGCATGCCGAGATCGGCTTCGAGATTGCGCATCTGCTGGCTGATCGCCGGTTGCGCGATATGCAGCGCCTCGCCGGCACGCGTGACGTTGCCGCATTCCACCACCTTGACGAAATACCTGAGTTGCCGCAGATCCATGCGCGTCGCTCGCTCCCTCATGCCATAAGAAAATCCGATCGAACAAGATAAATATCATATTTTTCGATTATCGAATGCGTTCTTATACTCGAACCACAAAAAACCGAAGCGTGTCCGTCCTCATGGCGCGACGCCGTTTCAACCGGAGACAAGCATGTCCAAAGCGATCGCTGCATCGACGTCGGCGCTCAAGCCACGGCGCACGCCCCTAAGCCGCGAGCAGATCGGCGGTTTCTGGGCCGTTTACTCGGGATGGGTGCTGGATGGCGTGGACTCCGTCATCTACGCGCTGGTGTTGATCCCGGCGCTGACTGAATTGCTGCCCGCCTCGGGCATTGCCGCCACGCCAGGCAACCTCGGCATGTATGGCTCGATCCTGTTCGCGTTGTTTCTGATCGGCTGGGGCCTGTCGTTCATCTGGGGGCCACTCGCCGACCGCTTCGGGCGCGTCAAGACACTGGCCGCGAGCATCCTCATTTACTCGGTATTCACCGGCGCGGCGGCGTTCGCGCACAACGTCTGGGAGCTGGCCGCGTTCCGGCTGATTGCCGGCATCGGCGTGGGTGGCGAATGGGCACTGGCCGGCACCTATGTGGCCGAGAGCTGGCCGGAGGATCGCCGCAAGATGGGCGCGGGGTATCTGCAGACCGGCTACTACGTGGGCTTCTTTCTCGCTGCGTTGCTGAACTACACGGTCGGCGCGGCATACGGCTGGCGCGCGATGTTTCTGTGCGGCCTCGCGCCCGCGTTGCTCGCGATTTTCACGGTGCTCAGGGTCAAGGAGCCGGGGCAGTGGCGCAAGGCCGCGCACGGTGTCGGTCAGCCGAGCGCGCCTGCGATGCCGGTCCGCCGTCCGCTTCTGGAGATTTTCGCGCCGGCGTATCTGCGCCGCACGCTGACCAGTGCGAGTCTGGTGGGCGTTGCGATCATCGGCCTGTGGGCGGGTTCGGTGTACGAGGCGAGCGCCGTCGTGACGCTCGCGACGCGCGCCGGCATCGACCGGATCGGCGCGGTGCATCTCGCGTCGATTGGCGCGGCGGTGCTGGCGGTGGGGACGATTCTCGGTTGTCTTGCCGCGCCCTGGCTCGCCGAGCGGGTCGGACGACGGCTCGCGCTTGGCGCGTATTTCGCCGGCATGGCGGTGTCGATCGTGTTTGCGTTCGGTTGGGTCTTCTATCTACCGAACGGTCTCAATCTGTTCATGGGCTCGCTGCTGTTCCTCGGTTTTTTCGGCGGCAACTTCGCGATCTTCTCGCTGTGGCTGCCTGAGCAATACCCAACTCGAATTCGCGCCACGGCTTTCGCGTTCAACGCGTCGGTGGGACGCCTGCTCGGCGCGGGCGTCAACTTCCTGCTGGCCGCCGCGATTCACTGGCAAGGCTCGCTCGGCTTGCCGATCGCGTGGACCGCGGCGGCCTTCGTGATCGGTTTGCTGATCTTGCCGTTCGCGGTTGAAACGCGTCATCAGACGTTGCCGGAGTAGCGTGTTCGTTTAACTGTCATCGTCGATTAGCGGGAGAACTGGATGCAAGCGTTACAAGGAATCAAGGTCGTCGAATTGAGCCGCGCATTGTCGGGGCCGTTCTGTTCGATGGTGCTGGCCGATCTCGGCGCGGACGTGATCAAGGTCGAACCTGGCCCGAGCGGCGACATGAGCCGCACATGGGGGCCGTTCGACCGTGGCGTGAGTACCTACTATCTGTCCTGCAACCGCAACAAGCGCGGTGTGTGCATCGACTTCCGGCAGCCGGAAGGGCTGGCGGCGATTCATCGGCTGATCGACGGCGCCGACGTGGTGATCGAGAACTTCAAGCCCGGCACCATCGACAGCATGGGGTTGGGTTACGACGTGCTGAGCGCGCGCAATCCGCGCCTCGTGATGGGCAGCATCAACGCGTTCGGCGCGGATGGTCCGATGAGCGGCTGGCCCGGTTTCGACCAGATCGCGCAGGGTTATTCCGGCCTGATGAGCCTGACCGGTTTCGCCGATGGCGACCCGACGCGTACCGGCACTGCAATCGGCGACTTGAGCTCCGGCATGTGGCTCGCCATGGCGATTCTCTCCGCGCTGCTGGAGCGCGAACGAACCGGCCGCGGCCAGCACGTGAGCACGTCGCTGCTGGCGAGTCTGGTGGGATTGCTGAGCGTGCATGGTCAGCGTTATCTGAGCCTGGGCGACATTCCGCGCCGCACCGGCAATGCGCATTCGGTGATCGCGCCATACGGCGTATTCGAAACCGCCGACGGCCCGCTGAACCTCGCGCCGATCACCTCCGATATGTGGCTGCGTCTTTGCCAACTGCTCGACCTGCCGACGCTGCCGGACGACGCGCGATTCGTGACGAACGAAGCGCGCGTCGAGCATCGCGACGAATTGAAGTCGATGCTGGAGGCGCGCCTGAAGACGCGCGGCAAACGCGAATGGACGGAGCTGTTCATTGCGGCGGGCTTACCTGCCGGCCCGATCAACACCTTGGACGAAGTGTTCGCCGACCCGCAGGTCCAGCATTGCGGACTGGTTGAAACGCTCGAGCATTCGACGCTCGGCGCGTTGCGTCAGGTGGTGACACCGGTGACGAGTTCCACCGAGGCGGGCGAACCGGCGAAGCACACGAGCCGCCACGCACCGCCGGCGCTTGGCGAACATACTGTCGATGTATTGCGCGAAGCGGGTTTCGACACGGCCGCGATCGACGCACTGCTCGCCACCAGAACCGTGCATCAAACGGGCGACTATTATTCGCAGCAGAGGGCATTGGAACGCGCTGCGGGGGTGACGCAATGAGCACGACGGAAGCGGGAGCATTTTCGGTGACGGCAGATAAGGTGGACGAGCGAATCGCCCGCTTGACTTTCAGCTATCCGACGCGAAGAAACGCGTTGAGCGCGGGGCTGCTGGAGGAGATGGACGCGCGGCTGGTCGACCTCGCCGCGCAGCGAATCCCGGTGGTGATCTTGGGCACAGAGGTTGGCCAGGACGTCTGGAGCGCGGGCCACGATCTGGGCGAACTGGCGCACGACCGCGACCCGATTGCCTACGGCAAGCCGCTTGAGAAGGTTTTGCGCCGCGTGCGTGCCTATCCGGGCGTGGTGATCGCGTTGGTCTCGGGTTCCGCGTGGGGCGGCGCGGTGGATTTAGCGATGAGTTGCGACATGGTGATCGCGGACGGGAGCGCCCGTTTTGCGATGACGCCGGCGAACATTGGATTGCCGTACACGACGAGCGGCTTGTTGCGCTTTTTCAACAACGTGCCGATTCATGTGTTGAAGGAAATGTTCTTCACAGCGCAGCCACTCGACGCAACGCGTGCGGAGCGATATGGCGTGATCAACCGCCTGGTGGACACTGACCAACTGGAGGCGACCGCGTTCGACATGGCGCGTGGCATAGCGGCCAAAGCGCCTTTGGCGATCCAGGCGGTGAAGGAGCAATTGCGGGTTCTTGAAGACATGCAGCCGATGCCGGTGCAAGCGATGGAGCAGATAGCGGAGTTGCGTCGACGGGCGTGCGAGAGCGCGGATTTTAGCGAGGGGTTGGTGGCATTTTCGGAGAGACGTGCGGCGGTGTTTGAGGGAAAGTGAAGGGGCCGGGTGAGGCGATGGTGGTGGGTGTTTTTCGCTTAAAACCATGCCGGGGTTGATGCGGAAAATCGTCATGTCGATGAAGTCACGCGATGTTTGAGCGCTGGCCTTCGCTGCGTCGCGGAGGCCGCGAGGTGAAGGCCAATCAGATGAAATAAGGTGAGACATGCGGCAACGTTTTAGCCACAAACGGCACGCGGAATAGCCCCCCTCCTGCGGGAAATGCCTATAATTTCGGCTGACGGGGGATATTCAATGGAAGCTTTGAACGAAGCGATAATCAAGGCAGCGGTCATAGACAGACTTTTGCGCCATCACATCAACGACGACGCGGTCCTGATTAGCGAGATGGTGCTCGCGAATGGCTTGCGTCGCGCCGATCTGGCCATCGCTAACGGTTTCCTTCACGCGTTCGAAATTAAGAGTGATCGGGATACGCTGGGTCGTCTCGACGGTCAACTCGAAGCCTATATGGCTCAGTTCGACAAAGTCACACTGGTTGTCGCGAGTAGATTTGTCGAATCTATTCTGAGCAAATACCCGAAGCACGTCGAGGTTTGGGAGGCACTGAATGAAGGTGTGCGTGTGCGGATCAAATTGCGTCGGCGCGGCGAGTGTGTGCCGGTTCGATCGGCAGCGATACTCGGCGGCTTCCTCAGGAAAACCGATCTGGCGACCTTCCTGCGATCTGAAGGTGTCGACATTACTGCGGCGGCCCCGCGGCTCAATCTGATGCAGGAGCTTGAACGCGTCAGCGTGAAGCGCCTGCGTCGGTTCGTCTTGTCGACAGTCAAGCGGCGATATAAAACGCTTCACGAGACTTTTATGACGCAGCGTTGCGAAGTTACGTTGCCGGGCGACCTTGTCGCATTGCGCCGGACAGAGATCGCGGTTGCGCAATCTGTTGGTGGGTTGAGGATAGCACCCGCAGTCTCGGACACGAAAAGCGAACAAAGGCTTGAGCGTGCCGTGAATGTCAATCGCCTCCGCGAGCGCTACGGACTCGTCGCCGAAAACATTCCACAAACAGTACTGCTCCGCAGCGCGGCGTAGACCTTCGTGTCACTCTTCAAGCGAGTCGTCGTCGGCTGGCAAGCTGGATACGAGAGAAAGATAATATTGTCGCGTGATATGCATGTTGACGCGGGCGGCAATCCAACTGGAAGGTGTTTTCATCTTGTCGATCAGTCCCGCCGCAGCTGATACGATTTTTTGTGCTCCCCACGATTCGTTTCTGCGGATCTCGGGAAAGCTGTTGAGAAGCGCTTTGGCCGTCGCGACATATCCTTGAGCATCGGTATCGGGACGTCGCTCGAATTCCCACGACTCGGCCGTTGGATAGTCGATTCGCGGCGTATATCTGCCGCCGCTGGCCGCAGACACCTTCGGGTGGATTGAGCCATGATCTCCGTATAGGCAGGCGTCGGCTCCAATTTCCTCAAAGAGTTCGCGTTCAAGAATGGGTATGCTGCCGCGTGTGCCACCTGAGTCCTTGTCGAATGACTTGGTGACGGACGATGGAAAGCTTGACGACATCACGCATATCGCAGCGTTAGGAATATCGCGTCGAATCTGATTGATTGCGCCTACTGAGTCGACAATGCACTTGCCGATCATTTCCTTGGCCACAAGCCCCAGATCGACGATAACCATCGCCTGATCGGCCGAATCCAGCGTTGACAGTGCCGCGACAGCCCGAGGCGTGTCCGCGGCGAGATTCACAAGTCGAAATGCGACTCGCTCGTGCGCGGATTTCGCAAGTTCGCGCGTCTGCCGCATTAGCTCGGGTAAACGCAAATCAACCGGCATCTGTATCACCGGGATGGCGAGGGGATCTGTCTGAACGAATTTTCGCCAGGCGTTGAAAGAGCCCTCGGGGGAAAGAAGGGCGAGGAGCTCTGGGTTCTGATATTTGGGCTCGCCAGTGACGTCGAGAAGGTACGGGCGATTGCCAACAGCGGCTTTGGCAATTTTGAGTGAAGTAAGCACACCGGGCTGCTTAGGCCACGCACCTAGTGTGATGAGGGGAAGCAATGCACCTTTAACTTCCTCTGCGATTTTTTCATAGCCCAGCATTTCCGCGGGACGCGTTCTCAATGCAGGGTAGTAGGGAAATTTTTCGAAATAGGCCGGCAATTTTTTGCTCCTCGCAGAGTGCGTTTACAAATACCTTTGTCGTTGTCAATGCTCAGCGTAAGTTTCTTCGAGAACGAAAAAATATTCAGGTTTTTAGTTCGGATGTCTTACGGTAGAAAATTATATGATCTCGACAGCGCTGCGAAATAGCTGGCCGGATGGGTGATTGCCCGTTCGTAGATCTGGTGCTAGTGAATAATCCGCAGGTTAACGCACCACCCCCACGCACTGCCCACCCTGCGTCGAATCAACCACCGGCCACAACGGCGATTCACCCACCCGCGTCGCAACCGTCCTAACCACGCCCGGGGCCTTTTCAAACACCTCCGCCAGCCAGTCGACAAACGCGCGCACGCGCGGCGAGATCTGCCGGCTTTTCACATAGGTCACCGATACCGCGAGCGGTGCAGGTCTGCACTTAGGCAGCACTTCGATCAACTGACCCGAGACCAGATACGGTGCTACGGTCGCGCGCCCGAGTTGAATCAACCCCAAGCCTTCGAGACCGCAAGCGAGATAGGTGTGCTCGTCGTCCACCTGAATGAAGCCACTTACTTTCGCTTTGCTCGCGCGCGCCGCCACGCAAAAATCGAAGTCCATCCGTCGACCGGATTGCGCCGACAACCAGTTCACCGCGACATGTTTGGACAGATCGTCGAGATGATGCGGCTCGCCGAAGCGCGTCAGATACGCTGGGCTTGCACAAGTCACGCGGTCGAGCCAGCCGAGGCGTCGCACGAGCAGGCGCGAATCCGGCAACTCGCCCAGCTCGATGCTGCAATCCACGCTCTCGCCGGTCAGATCCAGCGCGCGATGATTCACGCCAAGCGCCAGTTCCACATGCGGATGCAGCGCATGAAACGAAGCCAGTTCGGGCACCACGACCGACGCCGCGATCATGCCCGGCATCGCCACACGCAACCGGCCGCGCAAATTCTCCGGCCGGTTGAACAGACCCGATTCGACCTCTTCGATCGCCGCGAGAATCTGCGCGCAGCGTTCGTAGTATGCGGCGCCTTCGGCGGTCAGCGTGACCTTGCGGGTCGTGCGCACCAGCAGTTGCACGCCGAGTAGCGACTCGAGCGCCTGCACGGTAGTGGTCGCGGTGGCGCGCGGAATGTCGAGCGATTCGGCAGCGCGCGTGAAGCTGCTCGAATCCACGATGCGCACGAAAATGCGCATGGCTTGCACGCGATCGATCACGATGCTTCTCCGGTTAAACGCGGCTCAGGGCGCTGACGCGTCAAGCCGACCGCGAGCAGCGGCGCGATGGCGAAGATGGCGAACAGCCACACGGCGGTGTGCTGGGCGCCGGGCAGCGCGGCTAGCGTCGTGAGTCCCGCGCCGTTCGCGACGAGCCCCGCCAGTGCCGAGCCGACCGCCATCGCGAAGAGTTGAATGGTGGTGATCGACAGCGACGCGAGGTTTTCCTCGCCGGGTCGCGCGGCGGTGAACACGCGTGTCAGCAGATGCGGCCAGCCGATGCCCACGCCGAGTCCAACGCTCGTCAACGCCGCGCACAGCGCCAGCGTGCCGCTCGTGCTGTCGAACAGATCGGGCATCGGCATCAACCAGGCGAGCGCGCCGAGTCCCAATGCCTCGACGAGCGGCCCCGCGCGGCTCATGCGTTGCGCGACCGCCGGGGAACGTAGGGCGCTGAACATCGAGCCGACCGACCAGCCCGCCGCCATCAACGCGGTCAGATAACCGGCCGCGAGCGGCGAGCGGCCGTGAATCGTCTGCAGGAAATACGGCACGAAAATCTCGCAGGTCACGCCGATGCCGAGCAGGCTCATGCACGCATAAATGCTGCCGATGCGCGTACGGATCGAGTACGCGCCGCTCGGCAACAGACGTGTGGTGCCGTCGTTGCGTTCGAGCCGCGCGAGCAGCCACACGAGCCCAAGACCCGCGATCACGCCGAGCGCATTCCACGCCATCTGCTCAGTTAGTGCGGCAAGCGAAATCACCAGCACGGAAGCGCCGAGCAACGCGGCCTTGAGCAAAGGAATGGGCGCGGCGTTCACATGCGAGGCGCGCTTGCCGTCCACCTCGCGTTGCACGATCAAGGCAAGCAATAGAACGGCCGGCAACAGCACCCAGAACGCGAGACGCCAATCGCCGAGTTGCGCGAAGATGCCGCCGAGCGCCGGCCCGCACAACGTAGCGACGCCCCACATGCCCGATACCAGCCCCATTGCAAGCGGCCACAGACGCTCTTCGAACACGACGCGAATCAGCGCGTAGCTCAGTGCGAGCAGAACGCCGCCGCCGAGGCCTTGCAGCGTACGGCCGGCGAGCATCCACGGCATGGAAGGCGCGCTTGCGCAGACGACCGTGCCCAGCGTGAAGACGGCCAGCGCGCTGAAATACGCGGAACGTGCGCCGAGCACGGCAAGCAGACGCATCGACAGCACCGACCCCAGGATCGAGGCGACGACGAACAGCGTGGTGTTCCACGCATACAGTTCGAGCCCGCCGATGTCGTGCACGACCGACGGCAGAATCGTCGTTGCAACGTGCACGTTAGTGGCGTGCAGCGCGACGCCGCCCGCGAGTCCCAAGGCTCGCCAGCCATTACTGCCGGTGAGTAGATCGCTCCATGCCGGCGCGTTCGATTGCGGATTTTTCATATCGTGGACAGCCGTTCGTGGTTGACTTATTATGCAAGTACTGACTTGGATAATAATGTGGCTCGATGAGATATGCAAATGAAAGCTTGGATAATTCGCCTGGCGCCGCAGCCGCTGTGACGAGCGCGGCGCCGGTGGATCGCATCCTGACGCTGTTGAAGACGCAGGGGGCGTTGTCGACCGCGTCGATTGCGGGCGAGCTCGGCATTACCGTCGAGGCGGCGCGCCAGCAGATTCAGAAGCTGCTGGGCGGTGGCCTGATCGAAGGGCGTCAGGCGTCGCAGGCGGGACCGGGGCGGCCGAGTCAAAGCTGGGCGCTCACCGAGGCGGGGCATGCGCGCTTTCCGGATACGCATCCGCAGTTGACCGTGCAGTTGCTCGGCTCGATTCGCCAGTTGTTCGGCGAAGCCGGGCTCGACAAGCTGATCGATCAACGGTCGGTCGAAACGCGCGCGAATTATCTGGCGGCGTTGAAGCCGATGAAAGGACTCAAGGCGCGACTCACCAGGTTGGTGGAAATTCGCAGCGCCGAAGGCTATATGGCCGAGTTGCAGAAAGACGGCCGCGACTGGCTGCTGCTCGAAAACCACTGCCCGATCTGCGCGGCGGCGCGGACTTGCCAGGGCTTCTGTCGCGCGGAGTTGCAGCTCTTCGCGGAGATCGTCGGCGACGAGGGCGGGATTGTTCGAGAAGAACACGTGCTCGCCGGTGCACGGCGATGTGCGTATCGCATCACACCGACCAGGTCACTGAGCTAGATCGGGTTCGTCCCTATCACGAATAGACGTGTACGCACGATCGGTATATAACAAGGTACCAGCATGGCTTGTTCACCGAGGCATCGATAGCCATCAGTCATTAGTCAACAGGAGCGAAGTTTCATCATGACGCAAGACGTTTCGCCAACGCCCCCCACGGGCGACCGCCCCGACCTGGAACACCTCGACGCAGCGCTCAGTCACGTGGATCAGCAGGTCTCTTCCGGCAGCATTGCATCGGGCGCCGCGAAAGGCATTCTGTATAGCCTGATTGAAACGCTCGGCGCATTTGTCGGCGATCCGGATCTGCCGGAACACGCGCGGTCGGGTTACGAAGGGTTGCTGGAAACCGCGCGCGAATTGCGCGCCAGGCTCGATCACTGAAACTGGTCGCAAGATTTCGGCGATTCATCGGTCCGTGATAAAAAGGCGCATTGTTTTCGACATTGCGCCTTTTTCATGATCTCCGAATCCGCCATCGCGTTACTGGCCGGCGGCATTGTCGTCGTGCTGATTACGCCGGGTCCCACCAATACACTGCTCGCCGCCGCGGGTTTGCGCCAGGGCATGCGACGCTCGTCACCGTTGATCGTCGCCGAACTGGCCGGCTATCTCGTGTCGATTTCCGTGTGGGGACATTTTCTCGCGCAAGCCGAGCATGCGTGGCCGTGGCTGCCTTCGTTGCTGCGTGTGGCGGCCGGGCTGTACATGGCGTACCTTGCCGTCGACATGTGGCGCGCCGCCGTCGCACTACCCGATTCGACGCAGCGGATCATCGGCATGCGCACGCTGTTCGTCGCAACGCTGCTCAACCCGAAAGGCTTGCTGTTCGCGGGCACGATCTTCCCGGCGATCGCCTTCGCGCATCTGCCGGCCTACCTCTTCGCGATGCTGATGTTCGCGTGTCTGCTGGCGCCGATTGCGCTCGCGTGGATAGCGTTCGGCGCCGCGCTCGGCAGCGGCAAGCTCACGTGGCTCAATCCGGTGAAGATGCAGCGTGCTGCGTCGATCGTGTTGGGCGCGTTTTCGTTGTCGCTGGCATGGGCCGCGCTGCATTGAAGGCGAGCTCACGCGGCCCCGTCATGCTTCCACGTCAGCGCCGACGTTTAACGCGTCGAGCCATTCCGGCGGCGCGGACGTGAACGCCAATTGCGGCGTGCCATGCCACTGCGCGCAACGTTGCAACGCACGGCGTAGATCGCCGGCAAGCCGGGCGCTTGCCCGCACGCCGGATTCGATATGCAGCGACTTCAGTTCGAACACGCCTTGGGTGCGGTGCGCTTTCGCATCCACGCGCCCGACCAGCCGGCCGCGGCTCAATAGCGGCAACACGAAATAGCCGTATTTGCGCTTCTCCGCCGGCGTATAGCATTCGATCGCATAGTCGAAATCGAATAGCGCGGCGGCGCGCTTACGGTCCCATACGACCGGATCGAACGGCGACAGCACGGTCGTCACGGTCGACGCGAGCTTGCCGTTTGCCGCATCGTCGAGCATCGCCGCATAGTCGCGATGAACGAACGTGTCCTGCTTCCAGCCTTCCACCTGCACCGCAATCAGCTCACCCTCATCGGCAAGCGCATGCAGTTCGTCGCGATAAGGGCGGCGCGGTAGGCGGTAGTAATCGGCGACCCAGTCGGCACGTGCAATGCCGAGCGCGCGACAGGTGCGGCGCAGCACCTGGTCGGTGACCGTGTGGGCGGGCGGCAGGTCGCGTGCGTCGTCCCAATCGGGTAGCACGCGCTCGGTCAGATCGTAGACGCGGTGAAAATTGCGGCGCTCCGCGACCATCAGTTGCCCGATCGCGAACAGCACCTCGAGGTGGCGTTTTTCCGGCTTCCAGTCCCACCAGCCGTTGCCCGTGCCGGCCTCGCGCGCGAAATCCGCCGAACGCACCGGACCTGTGGCGCGAATGTGCGCGAGCAGCGCGTCGATCGCCTTGCGATGCTTCTTGTGCCACTCGGCCGCGTATTTCCAGCCCATTCCGCTCGGATCGAGCATGCGATGGCGCAGCAGGCCGTAGTCTTCGGTCGGCACGAAACAGGCCTCATGCGACCAGTATTCGAATAGTTTGCCTTCGGCGAGATGCTCGTCGAGCCATTGCTGCGGATACGTGCCGAGCCGGCTGAACAACACGAGATAAGGGCTGCGCGCGACCACGTGGATCGTGTCGATCTGCAATTGCGCCATGCGGCGGATCGTGTCGAGCACGTCGGCCTTGACGGCCTTGCGGCGCGGCGGGGTCAGCAGACCTTGCGCGGCCAGATGCAGCGTGCGGGCGGCGGAAAGCGGCAGAGTGTTCACGCGGGCGTCGATCAGTGAGTGACTGCGAAAGAGAACGGACGCGAGGTCCGGCCAGGATCAGCAGTCACTACTTTAGCGTGAATACGCCAGACGAATCGGCGCGGGCGGCGATTCGTGCCAGGCGCAGAACAAGAGGCGTCGACGAGAGACCCAAGGCGTGAACTGCGCGGGCCTCTCGTGCGCGCCTCAAGCGCCCAATGCGACCGCTTCCTCCGCCGAAGCGGCCAGCAGTTGATGGATCTGCGCGACGACAGCCGCGCCTTCGCCCACCGCCGCCGCGACCCGTTTCGTCGATCCGGCGCGGGCATCGCCGATCGCGTACACGCCTTCGACCGTGGTGGCGAGATCGCAGACAGACGCGCCGTCGATGTTGGTGCCGGTGAGCACGAAGCCCTTCTCGTCGAGTTCCACGCCGCAGGTGCGCAGCCAGTCGGTATTCGGATCCGCGCCGGTGAAGAGGAACAGATGCCGCGTGTCGAAGTGATCGGTGCCGTCGGGCAGAGGCTTTTTCAGGCCGACGCGCGCGAGACCACTGTCGTCCGCGTCGAGCTGTCCGATTTCCGAATGCGGATGCACGAACACATTCGGCAGCGAGCGAATACGGTCGATCAGATAGCGCGACATGGTCGCCTCAAAGCCGCCGCGCCGGATCAGCACGTGAACCTTGGCCGCATGCGTTGCTAGATAGACAATCGCCTGGCCGGCCGAATTGCCGCCGCCCACCAGCACGATTTCCTGGCGTTTGCACAGCTTGGCCTCGACCGGCGACGCCCAGTAGTACACGCCGCGTCCGTCGAAGCGATCGAGACCCTGCAGCGCCGGCCGTCGGTACACCGCACCGCTCGCAATCACGATGGTGCGGGAGGTGATGTGGCCGCCGCACTTGAGCTCCAGCCGGTACGGCGACTCCGCGCAATTGAGCGCCTTCACATGGACCGGAATCGCGACGTGCGCGCCGAATTTCTGCGCCTGCACGAAAGCGCGTCCCGCCAGCGCCTGCCCGGAAATTCCGGTCGGAAAGCCGAGGTAATTCTCGATCCGCGAGCTCGCGCCGGCCTGGCCGCCCGGCGCACGGCTGTCGAGCACGATCACCGACAGACCCTCGGAGGCCGCGTACACGGCGGTCGCGAGACCGGCGGGCCCGGCGCCGACGATCGCGACGTCGTACACATGCGAGTCGTCGAGATCGGGCAGCAAGCCGAGGCAAGTGGCCAGTTCCGGCATGCTCGGATGACGCAGCACCGAGCCGTCCGGACAGATCACCAGCGGCATGTCTTCTTTCTGCGCGGCGAATTGCTCGATCAGACGCAGCGCGTCTTCATCGCGTTCGTCGATCACCGAATGAGGATGGCCGTTGCGCGACAGAAAACCCTGCAACATGACGAGCCGCGCGTCGCTGCTGTTGCCGATCAGAATCGGCCCGCCGGCGCCCTTTTCGATCAGCGACACACGCCGCAAAATCAGCGCGCGCATGATGCGCTCGCCCAGTTCGGCTTCGGCAACGATCAGCGCGCGCAATTGGTCCGGCGGGATCAGCAGCGCTTGCACCGCGCTGAGCGCCATACCGTTGACCAGCGCAGGCCGGCCCGACAATTGACCGACTTCCGCCAGAAAATGCCCGGCGCCGTGATCGGCGATCACCACCTCGCGGCCAATGCCGTCGCGCTGGTACACCTTCACGCGCCCTTCCAGCACCACGAACATGCCCGGGCCGGTGCGGCCGGTCTCGAACAGCAGTTCACCGGCCTGCCAGTTGCCGATCTCGCCGAAGCGGCGCAGGCGTTCGATTTCCGCGCTGGTCAGGGAGGGAAACATCTGGTGCATACGCGTCGCCAGATTCGAAAACGGCGCGTCGGCGACGATCGCCTGCGGTTGTCCTTCAGTGTCTTGCGTCGAAACGTCTTGAGTCGAAAGCATTGAACCGCTCCTTCGGTGTTCATTGATAGATCGAACGGAGGCGAGCGGCGCGGCGCACCGACGGCGCCAGGACGGATACGCTGCCGCGCTACACGGCCTTCGGCGCGATGTGGTCGACCGCCATCTCGGGCGGCGGCGTGTCGGGCAGCGCTTCGACCGGCTTACCCGAGTCGCGCCAGGCTTCCATGCCGCCGCGTAACGGCAGCACGTCGGAAAAACCGGCCTCGTTCAATTGTTTGGCCATCCATGCAGCCGAAATCTCGTTCGGGCAGGAACAGTAAATCACCAGCTTCTGATCGCGCGGATACGTGGCGACGATCTCGTCGAGTTGCCGTTCGTCCGCGAATTGCGAACCGGGAATCACGAACGGATCGAGCTTGCGCTTTTCTTGCGAACGGATGTCGAACATGACCGGTGTTTTGCCCGCCGCGACGAGCTTGGCCAGCTCATCGACCTCTATACGTGCGGACGCAAGCTTGGAAATCAACTGGCGACGACGAATCCACCGGTACGCGGCGTACAGCAACAGCAGCGCGACGACCACCAGCGCCGCCGTGCGGCCGAGGCGCCCGGCCATGGCAAACAGCATGTCGATCTGCTTCGCGAACAACGCGCCGATGATCAGGCCGGTGCCCGACCATAAGGCAGCACCGATGCTGTCATAAGTAAGAAACGTACGGTAGCGCGTGCCCATTGCGCCCGCCATTGGAATCGACACGATCGACAGGCCCGGCACGAATTTGGCCACGGCCAGCACGCGCACGCCCCAGCGGCCGAAAAAGCGCTCGGTCTTTTTCACGCAGGTATCGCGCGACAGCGACAGGCGGCAGATCGTTTTCAGCGTGTTGCCGCCGTACATACGCCCGGCGAGATACCAGACGCTGTCGCCGATCAGCGTGGCAAAGATCGACAGAATCAATACCGGCGCCAATTGCGTGCCCACCGAACCCGGGTGCATGGCCGCCATGGCGCCGAACAGAACCAGCGACGGCATCGCCGGAACCGGCAGCCCGATAGAGGCGGCCAGCACGTTGACGAAGACGAGCGCCGGCCCATATTGCTCGACGAGATCATGTAGCATCGGCTTACATCCGCAGCCCTTTCGGGAGCGGCGCAGGTAGGGAAAGCAAAGGAGAATGCAGGGATTATGGACGTATTTTCAAGACGTGCAAACGTCAGGAAACGATGTCCTTTATTTCGTAGTTGAAAGCGGCGTCGTGGTGCGCCGAAAGCTTGAAAGCGCGAACGGCAGATGCGCTACGAACCCTCTGAAACAGGACTCGCGCGCTCGCTCGATTCGAGGCTGATACGGAATTAATGCCCGATTGACATGGGCTGCGGTCACGCTCGAACCAGATAAACGGAAAGTCTGGCCGACTTGCCATTGCAACAGGCGACAAACAACATGCGGCAGGGCGTTTAAGCGCCGCTGCCGCATGCTTGAACTTTATTGACGATGATTGTGCTGCTCGCCCGGCAGTTCGGCGCCGTGCGCGCGAATCGCCGCGATCAGTTCGGCCGGCGTGATTTCGTAGCGCACTTCGCGGTGTATGCCTGGCTTGCGCTCGTCGACTTCGATCAGAAGAATACCTTTGCCGTCTTCTGTCGATTCGAGGCGCAGCGAGCGGAGTTCGCGCGCCGTCGCGTCGTCGTATTCGGTGAGCAGGGCCATTGACCCGGAAGACCCGGTAGTGCGCATCGAAGTTGTCCTTGTTCCGTTGTGTTGATCGAACCATTGTACGGGCAGGGTAGCGCGCTGTCTGGCGCGCCTCGCCGTCTTCCCGCCCAGTTGCCAGCTTACCCGGACACGGCCGCGTGCGTTGCCTGGTGCGGCTCGCCGGGCTGCGCGTGTCGCAACGCTCAGCGTGCATAACCAGTTTAACGCGACTCTCCACTACGACGGCTGCATTTTTCGTGCCCCCAGGCGGTGCAGTCGTTCTCCCTCGCTGTCACGCGGGTGACGCGCGCTCCGGTTATACGGGCGACTCGCGAGTCTTCTCGCCGTTCGGCATGCTTGCGGGAACCTGCGGACAAAACTGGGTCCGCGCGCGCAACCGGAAAGGTCTTGCGCGAAAGACAAGGCGCACGGCCAAAAAAATAGCCCGTCCATAAATGGACGGGCTGCTAAACGCCGTTGTTACTCGGGTCAGCCGGCCCGTGCAACTAGTTGGGCGCTGACGAACACATCGTGCCCCTTCAATAGTGGGCTGTCGAGGTGGGAGTAACGCCGATCTATCAGAACAATGTCGCTTCTTCCTGTGCGGCGCTGCGCTTCGGTTCAGGCGTCGCAGCGGTCGAAGCCGTCGCGGCGTTCGGCGTGCGTGCCTGATGGCGCGGCGTCACGGCGCGTTGCGCGGGCGTGGCTTCGGCGACCGTGAATAGCCGCACGGCCTCGTCCAGTACGTCGGCCTGTTCCGCGAGACGTTGTGCAGTGGCCGCCGCCTGCTCGACGAGCGCGGCGTTCTGCTGGGTCGCGCCATCCAGATGCGAGACCGCCTGATTCACCTGGCGAATCCCTTCCGCCTGTTCGCTGCTCGCATTCGCGACTTCGACGATGATCGACGACACGCGGCTCACCGCTTCATCGATCACCCGCATCTGCGAGGTGGTGCGCGCAACCAGTTCGGTGCCCACGGCGACTTCGCTGGCGCTCGCCTCGACCACCGACTTGATTTCCTTCGACGACGCCGCGCAGCGCTGTGCCAGCATCCGCACCTCGCCCGCGACGACTGCGAACGAGCGGCCCGATTCGCCGGCGCGCGCCGCTTCGACGGCGGCATTCAGTGCGAGGATGTTGGTCTGGAACGCGATGCCGTCGATCACGCCGGTAATGTCCGCAATCCGCCGGGACGCCGCCGTGATGCCGGCCATGGTCTGCTCGACCTGGCCCGCGATCTGGCCGCCGACCGCCGCGGCTGCCTGGGCATCCTTGGCAAGATCGAGCGCGCGCACGCTGGCGTCGGCGTTGGCCTGGACGGTCGTGGTCAGCTCTTCCATGGTGGCGGCGGTTTCTTCGAGCGACGCCGCCTGCAATTCCGTACGGCGCGCGAGATCGACATTGCCGCTGGAGATTTCCCGCGCGTTGTCGAGCATGCCGGTGATTTGCGCGCGCACGTCGAAGACGATCGCCGCGAGATTCGCCTTCAGTTGATTCAAGGCCTGCAGCACGTCGCCGAGATCGTCGTGACGCGCGATCTCCAGATCGGCGGTCAGGTCGCCTGCGGCGAGACGCGTCGCGAAACCCGACATGTCACGGATCGGCGTGGCGAGCTGGTGCGTCAGTACTTGCCACAACACCACGCTGAGCGCGGCGGTGACGCCGAACGCAATCCAGAACGGCACGGGCGGCACGCCTTGCCAGGCGGCGAAACCGGTCGCCAGCAGCGCGAGCGGCGTCAGCGCATAGCCGATCGCCGCGCGCGTCGCGACCGGTAGGCGCATCAGCGCCTGAATCCGGCCGGGCACGCCGGTGCGTACCACCACGCCGCGGCGCAGTTTCAGGCCACGCGACTCGCCCGCGCTCATGCGGGCGTAGAGCGCGTCGGCGTCGCGCACGGCTTCGCGTTCCGGTCTCACGCGCACGCTCAGATAGCCGACGATCACGCCTTTCTCGACCACCGGCGTGACATTGGCATGGACCCAGTAATGGTCGCCGTTCTTGCGGCGGTTCTTGACGAGCGCGGTCCAGGGACGGCCGTCGCGGATGGTCGTCCACAGATCGGCGAACGCCTCGCGCGGCATGTCCGGATGGCGGATCAGGTTATGCGGCTGGCCGATCAGTTCTTCGCGCGTGAAACCCGAGACGGCGATGAAAGCCGGATTGCAGTACTGGATACGGCCGGTCAGATCGGTCGCGGAAACCAGCATTTGCGACGAAGGGAATTCGTACTCGTGCCCGGTAACGGGCTGATTGTTGCGCATGGCGTTCCTTGCTCGTGCTAGCCGCGGACAGGTCGCGGTGCTTACGTGATTGCAAGGTTTAACGGCAAATTAACGCTTTTCCTTGAGGGTTTTCCCAGTAAAGCACTCAGGTTTATGCCGCTTGGGGCCGTTATTGCAGGGTTGTTCATGCGTTGCGCGTAGCGGTCGAACTACCGTCGGAGGAATGTGGCGGCCAGCTTCAAAAGCGCTACACTTCGGCGATGTAAGGCTTACAGAACCATTTGTCCGCCTCGCTATCGTGGCGGCCCGCCGGCTTGATTCACGCAACCCACGCGTCGATGCAGAAAATCCTCGATCGCACTCAGGAATCACTGGCGCACGCGTTTGCTTCGCTCGAGCAAAGTGCGAAGCGTCAACAGGGGGTGTACCTCGCGACGATCGCCTCGCTGATGCTGATCGTGGTCGTTTTCGCGCTCGCGCTCGCGGTGATCGGCGCGAGCAAGCAACTGGACTACCTGCATACTTACGCCGCGCAGAACGCCGCCGAGTTTTCGCTGCTGCTGCATCGGGAGGAATCGTTTCTGCGGCGCACCGAGTTCACGCTCGACTTCTATCAGACCACCACCAACGTATTGCGCGTACCCGATGCGATCGAAGACTCGGTTCGCCAGACGGGCGTCGCGCGGGGCGACATCGAGCGGATCGGTGCCGGCTTCGACGTGCTGATCGGCGAGGCGACGCGGGCCGCGTGGGGCGACGAGCTGAACGCGAAACTGTGGCGCCTGTACGAAGCCGCGCAATCGGCGCTAGTCACGCAGCAGGCGTTCGAACTGCGTCAACGCACGGTGCTGCTCGGGCTGAACGAAGACTACGCCGCAATTTTGCCGTCGGTCGTTCGCCCGGACGCGAACGGCTCGCCTGCCACGCCGCCGTTGCAAGCGGCCGCCGTGGGCACGTTGCGCGCCACCCTGCTGCATGAACTCCAGACGCAAACCGGCAAGCGGCTGCCGGGCAAGGGCGAGCGGGTCTGGCTGGGCCCGTATCGCGACCCGCTGCAAGGGCTGCTGGTGATCTCGGCGGTCAGTGCCTACTACGACGCGGACGGCAAACCGGTCACGCTGATCGCGGTCAGCGTGCCGGTCGAGACGCTGCCGGCGCGGCTGAAGTGGCCCAACCACGAAGGCGCGATGCTGTTGATGATGGCGGATCGCCGCCTGATCGTGTCCTCGCCGCCGCTCGACGCGCAGCGCGTGACGCTGCTGCAGGGCGTCGTGGCGCACACGCCGCCCGACACCAACCGCTATATCCGCGACGGCGTCATTTTCTATGAACCGCTCACGCCCGGTTTCGGCGCGCTGGTCGGCTATGTCACTTGGCGTGGGCTCGCGTCGGCGCTCGGCTGGCAACTGGCGGTGCTTGCCGCACTCACGCTGCTGATCTTGCTGGCTATCGTGCTGATCGCCCGTTTCTGGGGCTTGCGGCTGTTGCATGTCAGCTTTGCCGAGACATCGCGCGCATTGGAGAGCGAGACGATCAATCACATTCTGGTCAGCGCGACGCCGATCGGTTTGTGCATCGTCCGGCAGAGCGATCATTCGATTTTGACCGCGAATGCGTTGGCCAAGGAACTGTTGCATATCGAACCGGATGGCGAACGCCTGCCCTCGCATATCGTCGACGAGTTTCGCGCGCAGGCGACGGATAAACCCTCCGCCCACGCGTTTGCGAAAATCGCCGCATTCGTCGTGCCGGCCTTGCCCGCACAGGCCACGCCCACGCCGCCGCCGATCGCCTCGCATCCTGACGAGCGCGCGGCCGCGCCCGGCCGGTTCCTCCAGCTCACCTATGCGCCGGCCCGCTACGACGATCAGGACGTGCTGTTCTGCGCGATTCTCGATGTCACCGCGCAATATGAACTTGAACAGCAGTTGCGGCTCGCGCAGCAGACGTCGGAAAACATGATGCGGGCGCGTTCGAATTTTTTCGCGTCGATGAGCCACGAAGTCCGCACACCGTTGAATGCGCTGCTCGGCAATCTCGAACTCTTCGCGCGCACGCCGGGGCTCGACGCCCACACTCAGCGACTCGCGACGCTGGGGGTGGCAGCCAATGCACTGCGTGGCATCGTCAACGACATTCTCGATTTTTCGAAAATCGATGCCGGCGAAATGAGGCTCGCCACGGAGTTGTTCCGTCCGGTGGACGACCTGGAAAACATCGCGCTTTCCTGTGCGCCGATGAAGGCGGACCGGCCTATCCGTTTCTACTCGCATCTGTCGCCAACGCTCGACCAGCCGCTGCGTGGCGATCGCACGCGTATCGCGCAGATCGTGAACAACCTGTTGAGCAATGCGTTCAAGTTCACGTCGTGCGGCAAGATCGTGCTGAGCGCGGAGATCGACGACGACCCGCAGGGCAACCCGATTCTCATCTGCCGGGTCTGCGATTCGGGGATCGGCATGGATCAGGCGCTGGTGGCGCGCATTTTCAATCCGTTCGTGCAAGGCGAGGCGAGTACGTCGAGCCGCTATGGCGGCACGGGCCTCGGGTTGTCGATCTGCGCGCGGCTGTGCGAGTTGATGGGCGGCCATATTTCGGTCGAAAGCGTGCTCGGTGTCGGTAGCGCATTCACGGTCGCGATCCCGCTCGCGCTACCGCCGGAAGAGTCGCGCACGGCGGCCGTCGAGGCGCCGCGCCGTGGCCATGCGCTGGTGCTGTGTCAGGAACGCGAGTCGGGACAATTGCTGGAAACCGCGTTGCAACGCAAAGGCTGGAGCGTGCATACCGAAACGTCGATGCGCGGCGCGCAAGCCTGGCTGCGAGTGAACCGCCCGGATGTGCTGGTCGTGACCGGCGAATACGATCTCGATGCGGTGGCTGAATTGCGTGAGGCGCAGGCAATCGGTACGGTGTGGATCACGTATGGCGGCCCGCACATGCCGGCTTTGCGCGGCGACGGCATATTCGAAGTCAGTGAATTTAGTCGCAAGGCAGTGATGTCCGCGGTCGATCTCGCGACCGGCGGTCCGAATGCGCGCGCCGCCGCAGTCGCGGCGCCGGTCGATCCCGTCGTCGCTTCGCCTCAGCCAGTGCATGCCGCGTTGCACGGACTGAAAGTGCTGGTCGCCGAAGACAATCCGCTGATTCAAAGCCTGATCGTCGAGCAACTCATCGCGCTGGGCTGTTCGCCGACCATCGCGGGGGACGGACGGCAAGCGCTGGCGGCCGCCCAGCAGGCTCATTTCGACGTGCTGCTGAGCGACATTCATATGCCGGTAATGGACGGGTACGAGTTGCTGGCGCAGGTGAGCAAGTCGCATCCGGATCTGCCGGTGCTGGCGTTCAGCGCCGTGACCGACACGCAGGACGACGCCGCGTGGCGTGAGCGCGGCTTTACGGGGCATGTCGCCAAACCGGCGTCGCTGGGCGAACTGGAGGCGGCGTTGCTCGAGGTCGCGTCGGCGCGTGGGCATGGGGGCGAGGCTGCGACGGAGACTGGCGCGGCAGGTTCGCCGGCGTCTACCCTCAGCGCGGACGACAAAGCGCGCTACAACGCCATGCTCAGACAGCACTTGCAAAGCGAACTGCCCAGGCTCATGGCGATCGTCGAAGCGGAGGATCGGGAAGCGCTGGGCGGCTGGGCGCACAGCGCGGGCGGCGCGCTCCTGATCGTGCAGGAGGCGGCCTTCGCGCAGCAATGCCGCGAGGTGCAGCAGCTATGCCGCGGCAGCGAACGGTGGACGGTCGACATGGACGAGCGCGCCATCTCGTTGCATGACGCGTTGATCGATCACTTCGACCTGGACGAATAGTCGGTGCATTGAGTGGGCAGCCTGCGTTGCGTTGCCCTGCATCGCTCCGCTCGCCTGCCCGCCCCCCGCGAATCAGCCCGGCCCCGGTCGTCTCGCGATGAAGTCGATCTCGACCAGCGCATCGCGCGCAAGAGCCGTGACGCCAATGCAGGTCCGGGCCGGCAGTGCGGTGGCGGGAAAGTAGGCGCGGTAAATGGCGTTCATCGACGCATAGTCCCGCTTGAACTCGGTCAGAAAGATGCGCGCGGCGACGACGTGTTGCAGCCCGAGGCCCGCGCCTTGCAAAACCAGCATCAGGTTGTCCATGACGCGCTGCGTTTGCGCGACGACGCCGTCGGGTAAGGGCGCGCTGTCGTCGGTGGGCGAGGTCGGCATCTGGCCGGTCACGAAGACCCAGCCGTCGGCCTCGGTTGCGTGGGAGAAGGGGCCGACCGGTGTGGGCGCGGTCGGGATCATCCAGAAGGTGGGCGTCGAGGTCATGGGCGGGGTGGTGGCGTCGGTTGTCGAAACGCTACGCTACCCGAACAAAACGTCATGCGCCGATCAAGTCGGCTCGACGCCGCCCCATTACACGAAAGCGTTCCCGCTTAAACCAGCCCAGTCGCGTAATACACCCCGATCACGAAGAACACCGCCAGCGTCTTGATCACCGTCACCGCGAAAATGTCGCGATACGACTGACGGTGCGTCAAACCCGTCACGGCCAGCAGCGTAATCACCGCGCCGTTGTGCGGCAGCGTGTCCATGCCGCCGCTCGCCATGGCGACGACCCGGTGCAGCACTTCCATCGGAATATGGGCTGCCTCCGCGCCTTTGATGAACGTGTCCGACATGGCCGCCAGCGCGATGCTCATGCCGCCCGACGCAGAACCCGTGATACCCGCCAGGGAACTCACCGACACGGCGGCATTGACGAGCGGATTAGGAATGCTCTTCAGCGCATTGCTGACCACCAGAAAACCCGGCAACGCCGCGATCACGCCACCAAAGCCGTATTCCGACGCGGTATTCAGCGAAGCCAGCAACGCGCCCGCCACCGCTGCCTTGGTGCCGATCGCAAAACGTTCGCGCACCCGGCCGAACGCGGTGATCACGACCATCACGATACCGAGCAGCAGCGCGCCTTCCACGGCCCAGATCGCGACCACGCTCTTGATCGTCGTGGTGACCGGTGCATGGATGCCCGGCAGAATGTCCGGCGCCACCGTGTAAGTCGCGCCATACCAGTTCGGAATCCAGCGGGTCAGCATAAAGTTCGCAACGCCCACCAGCACCAGCGGCGCCACGGCCAGCAGCGGATGCGGCAGTTGTTTCGATTCGACGCGTTCCGGCTCGTTGACCAGATTCGTGCCGTAGCCCTCGCCGGTTGCCATTGCCGCGCGGCGGCGCCATTCCAGATACGTCAGGCCGACCACGATGATGAACAGCGAACCGATCACGCCGAGCGCGGGCGCGGCCCACGAAGTCGTCTTGAAGAAGGTGGTCGGGATGATGTTCTGAATTTGCGGCGTACCCGGCAGCGAATCCATCGTGAACGAGAACGCGCCGAGCGCGATGGCGCCGGGCATCAAGCGCTTCGGAATATTGCTTTGACGGTACAGCTCGGCGGCAAACGGATAGACCGCGAACACCACCACGAACAGCGACACGCCGCCGTAGGTGAGCAGCGCGCACACCGCCACGATCACCGCATTGGCGCGCGAGCGGCCGATATAGCGAATGGCCGCCGCCACGATCGACTCCGAGAAACCGGACAGTTCGATCACCTTGCCGAACACGGCGCCAAGCAGAAACACCGGGAAGTAGAGCTTCACGAAGCCGACCATCTTCTCCATGAAGATGCCGGTGAAGACCGGCGCAACCGCGGACGGATCGGTCAGCAGGACGGCGCCGAGCGCGGCGATCGGCGCAAACAATATGACGCTGTAGCCGCGATACGCGGCAAACATCAGAAACGCCAGGGCGGCGAGGACGATGACAAAGGACATTGAGTCTCCAAAGCTTGGTTGTTCTACGTGGTCGCCGTCCGACGACGCGACGGCACGGCCGCCCGCAAATGCAGGTTCCGTGCCACCTGCGGCATAACGGCTAGCCTATTGATTTCGCAGGCCGAAGTTCGAAACGTGATGCGGCCGATTGTACCCAACCGTCTCTAAATCGGGACGCAATTCAGCTGAAGTTACGTCAAATCGAGGTTAAACCCTTATTGGATAAGCTTTTTGCCGATCTCTTCGGTGAGATAAACTTGTCTACGAAATGAGAAAAGCATAACTAGCACGATAGCCGGAGACAGCGACAGCATGATGAACGACTGGGCGGGCCTGCCTGCCACCTATGGCGACGTACTGCGCCGGGCGATGGACTCGCTTTTCCGCACCTTCGAAAATTTCAGCGAAGGCACGTTTATCGTCGACGCCGAGGCGCGAGTCGTCTGGATCAACAAACGCTACGCGGCGCGGTTCGGTTTTTCGGACCCGCAACAGGCAATCGGCCGCGACTGCGAAGCGGTGATTCCCAACAGCCTGATGCGCGAGGTCGTGAAGACCGGCAAACCGATTCTGCTCGATATTCTGGAAACAGACCGCGAGCCGCTCGTCGTCACGCGTTTGCCGCTCAAGGACGACGCCGGGAACACGGTCGGTGCGGTCGGTTTTGCGCTGTTCGATGAACTGAAGGCGCTGACGCCGCTTTTTTCCCACTACTCGCGTGTGCAGCAGGAATTGATCGCGACGCGACAGTCGCTGGCGCAGGCGCGGCGCGCGAAATATACCTTCGGTAGTTTCGTCGGCACGAGTGCGGCCAGTCTCGAGGTGAAACGCCAGGCGCGACGCGCGGCACAACTCGAGTCGCCGGTGCTGTTGCTCGGTGAAACCGGCACGGGCAAGGAGTTGCTCGCGCATGCGATCCATGGCGGCTCGGCGCGCGCGAATCAGCCGCTCGTGACCGTCAACGTCGCGGCGATTCCCGATACCTTGCTCGAGGTCGAGTTCTTCGGCGCCGCGCCGGGTGCCTACACCGGCGCCGACCGTAAGGGGCGAGTCGGCAAGTTCGAGCTGGCGAACGGCGGCACGCTGTTTCTCGACGAAATCGGCGACATGCCGCTGCCCTTGCAAGGCAAGCTGCTTCGCGTCTTGCAGGACAAGGAGTTCGAGCCGCTCGGCTCCAATCGGATCGTGCGCGCCGACGTGCGGATCATCGCCGCGACATCGGCCGACCTGCCTGCTCTGGTCGCGGCGGGTCGCTTTCGCGCCGATCTGTTTTACCGGCTGAACGTGCTGACGATCCAGGCGCCGCCGTTGCGCGAGCGCGTCTCCGACATCGAAGCGCTGGCCTACGCGATGCTGGAGGATCTGTCGACCCAAGCGCGCGGCGGCAATCACTTCGAATTGCAGGACGACGCCTTGCGGCTGCTGTGTTCCTATGGATGGCCGGGCAATGTGCGCGAATTGCGCAATACGCTGGAGCGGGCCGTGATGCTGTCCGATAGCGAGCGGATCGATGCGCGGGCGCTCGCGCCGTTGCTTGGCATGGCGCACGGCGCCGGCGTGGGTGTGGGCATAAGCACGGGCGCGGGCACGGCTTCAACGATTGCCGCGTCGACAACGCCAGCCGGCGCCGCCGAACCCGCGTCATGGAGCGACGCGATGGCGGCGTTCGAGAAACGTTTCCTGAGCGATGCATTGCGCGCCAACGGCGGGCGCGTGATCGACGCCGCCGCGCAAATCGGCATGGGCCGTGCAACGCTCTACAAGAAGATCGCGGCGTACGGTATCGAGGCGTAACGAAACCCGCTCATATCGAGCGACGCAGTGTAATAGCCGCGTGGCACAATCGCGTGATCGAAAAACAAGACGTGATCGGGGTTTCAAATGAAACGCAGTCTCTCCTTCTTCGCGCGCCGGGCTTGCGCCATCGCGGCGCTCGGCGCCTTCGCCGTGTTGAGCGGTTGCAGCAGCAGCGCACCGCTGTTTTTGTCGGACGGTCGCCCGACCACGCTGGTTCAATGCCCGGTCGGCTCCGATTCCTGCACGCAGCAGGCCAACGCAGCCTGCGGCGGCGCGTTCGACGTGGTGCGCCAGTCCAGCGACAACGGCACGCTCAATCTCATCTACGCCTGCCGCGCCAAGTAACGCTTCGCCAGCGCAAAGCTGGCGCGGTGTGATCGATTCGTTTCTCCGACGGCTCCGCTTGCCGAGATTTCGGTCGGGCGGAGCCCTGTCTCACAGCTTTCATTTTCGCTCGGCACACTCGACAGTCCGAGGAGCTCATTCTCCGCATCTCTCCGTTAAATACCGGGCGGTCGGTAAATTCATATTCGCGACAGGTAATCACTTCTGCAGAGAATAATCAGACGAAAATGTTAAATGCTTTTTTCTGATTATTTTCTTCACACTATCTTCGTGTAATGAAAGTTATCTGTTTTATCGTCACTAAACCGAGTCGGTGCGGCACCTAACGGAACGCGAAGTTTATCGGCAGTACGCTTTCACGTGCGCCTTGCCATTTAAGCAATACGCAGATTTTTCTGATTTTCCCGATCATGTGGAGTGAGCACAGAATAATTTTCCGTAAGGGTAAACGGTGGCAAGTCACCGGCGGCACGCTTTATGCTTTGATTGTTGCTTCGAAATGAGTTCAATGAGTATTCCGGGGAAAAGCAATGGATCATCACCAACTCGAAAAAGATATTGAGCATCTTGAGCACGTCATCTCACACATCTCCGCGCAAGACCGCATTCCGCTGTCGTACTGGCGCGGACGCATCGATTCGGTGTCCGGCGCGGTCCGGATGCCCGCTCAGGCTACGCGCGTCAAACGACTCAATGCCGCGCTGTCGGAGCTCGAACAGCAGCAGAAAGTCTGACGCGTGGTCGCGGTGGACCGAGCATGTGTCACCCCTGAATCGGGTAACGTTTTCTGAAAAACGTGGTAACGGTCATTATTTCCGAAACGGCCTGTAGGTTATCTTTTATCCGACTGGCGTCGTGTCCGGCGTTACGATTACACGGGTTTTCCTGTGTTGATCGTCGACGCTCGGGCGGCGCGCAGGCGGGTGAAATTTAAATGGGCGAGTGCGTCCTCCACTGATTCAGGATAAACATGCAACTAGCGGGACTTTCAGCGACGCGACTGACGCCGCTGACGAATGCCATGCAAGGCTACGTGGAACGCGGAGAAGTAGCGGGCGTGGTGTCGATGGTGTGGCGGCGCGGTGAAATCGGTTATTTCGAAGCATTGGGCTGGCGCGATGAAGCCGCGCAATTGCCAATGGAACGCGACACGCTATTTCGCATTGCGTCGATGACCAAGCCGGTCACGAGCGCCGCGATTCTGATGCTGATCGAAGAGGACCGCCTCGCGCTGGACACCCCGATCTCGCTGTGGCTACCCGAACTCGGCGCACCGCGCGTATTGCGCGACCCCTCCGGCCCGCTCGACGAAACCGATCCGGCCAAGGCGCCGCTCACCGTGCTCGATCTGTTGACGCATCGCGCTGGTTTCGCCTATCACTTCACGGCGACCGGGCCGCTGGCGCAAGCCTACGCGGCCGAGTTCAACGGCTTCGAAGCGCATGGCGACGCCAGCGCGTGGCTCACCCGCATCGCCGCCTTGCCGCTGATGTTCCAGCCGGGCTCGCGCTGGCACTACGGCATCGCGACCGACGTCCTCGGCGTGCTGATCGAGCGTGTGAGCGGCGTGTCGCTCGGCGAGTTCTTCCGCACGCGAATTTTCGAGCCGCTCGGCATGCGCGATACCGCGTTCTGGGTGGCCGAGTCGCAGCTTGCCAGGCTGGCCACCGCTTACGGCGTCGATCCGGGCACGCGGCGGCGCGTGGTCGAAGATCATTCGTCGGCGAGCCGTTGGGCGAACCCTGAGCGCTTCCAGAGCGGCGGCGGCGGCCTTGTGTCGACGGCCGCGGACTATCTACAGTTCGCGCAACTGCTGCTCGGTCGCGGACGAGTCGGCGCGACGCGTTTGCTGTCGCATCGCTCGGTCGATCTGATGCGCTCGAACTTTCTCACGCGCGACCAGCGCCGCGTGCCGGCGTTTGGCCATGTGTTGTGGGCGGGGCAGGGCTTCGGCCTGGGCTTGTCGATCGTCGACGATCCGGCGCAGCAATTGCCGCTCGGTTATCGCTCGCTCGGCTCGTTCGGCTGGCCGGGCGCGTATGGCACCAGCTGGTTTGCCGACCCGGTGGAAGATCTGATCGGCATGATGTTGATTCAGCGGCGTGCGATCGAGCCGTTTCCAATGGCACTCGACTTCGAACGCCGCGTGTACGATGCAATTGACGATTGAGTCCCCCGGCTGCGCGTGCTAAGCCGTCAGCCCGGAAGGCTCACTCCAGTGGGCCTCCCCGGGCCTCCCCAAGCGAGCCTCCTATCCGGCACTTTATTCGTCTGATAGTGTCGCGAGGGGACTTCTTCAGGGGCGTCCTGCCGTTCTCCCACCCGACCGGAGCATCCGCCATGGCCACCTACAAGCAGTTGACTGCCCAGCTCGAAAAACTCCACAAGGAAGTCGCCGTGGCCCGCGAGAAGGAAATTGCGCAGGCCATTGCCGACATCAAGCAGCAAATCGCCGATTACGATCTGACCGCCGAAGAGCTCGGATTTACGAGCAAGCGTGCGCCGGGGCGTAAAACCGCGTCGGTTGCCAAGTATCGCAACCCGAAAACCGGCGAGACCTGGAGCGGCCGTGGCCGATCTCCCGGCTGGCTGGCGGGCAAGAATCGCGAGCGCTTTCTGATCGAAAGCTGACGTCTGGCTTTGCGTGGCGCGGGCCGGGACAGCGCATCGCGTTGTCTGAAGTGATGTTGCGCGCGGCTTTTTGCGCACCGCTGGGTAGGTCCCGAAAACCCTCACCTTTGACCTCTCCGCAAGCCGTGGACCCGGGTATTTTTCCGCAAGATGCATAGCGGGTCGCATTGTTTCGGAACGCCTGGTTTTGCCGACTGACGCACGTTCGAACGTGCTTGCGGCCGCTCTACTGAGTTGGCCGCTGATCTCTCCGAAACCCTTGCCAGCCTTGGCTGACGGGCATTACCAGGCGATCCGAAGAATCGCTTTACGCCGCGTTCAAGCGCTTATCGACTCCCGTTTCGACGCCGTGTTGCCGGTGCGTGAGTGTCGTCTCGCACGATCACCTTTCAGGCCGATTCGGGCTTCGCCGTCGTCGGTCCCGAAAACGCTCACCTTTGCATTCGCTTCAGGCTAGCGCCTTCTTCGCCCTCCGCACAAACCCGGAGTTGAGCTCACCTCATACCCCGCATCAAAACTCATCGTTACAGGGGCGCGGTTGCCGAACAGCACAATCGGTCATCCCTTTACCCCCAACGGAATGACCATGAGCGTATCGACGGACACACAACTCTTTATCGGCGAAGGATTCGAAGGCCCGGGCGTCAACCTCGCTCACATCAACGTGCTGGTCGGCCCGCGCAACGGTCCGGCAGGACAGGCCTTTGCCACCGCCTTGGCGACGCCTTCGGCAGGTCACGCGCCGTTCGTCGTGATCGCGCGTCCGGGTGTGCCGACCAAGCCTTTGACGCTCTATGTCAACAAGGCGCAGATCGGCAGCGACTTCCACGGCAACGCGACGTGGGGCGCTTCGCAAGCGGGCATTGCGAAAGCCGTCGCCGAGTCGCTCGAAAACGGCACGCTGCCGCCCGAAGCGGAAAACGATTGGGTCGTGGTGTCGGCGAACTGGGTCAATCCGGGTACCGACGACCTCGACGCCGTCTTCGAGAACAACTACCGCGCATGCAAGAACGCGATTCTCGCCGCGATGAAGGGCCTGCCGCATCGCGATGAAGTTTTCGCCGCGGCGCGCGAAGTGTCGAATCCGTTTTACACGCCCAAACAACGTTGATCGGGTGGCGCGCCACGTAGCGCAGCCTCATACGACTGGAGACAAGCATCATGGAATACATTCGCCTCGGCCATTCCGGCCTCAAGGTTTCGCGTCTGTGCCTCGGCACGATGAACATGGGCACGCCGCAATGGAAGCCCTGGATCTTCGACGAAGCGCAAAGCGAGCCGATCGTTCGTCACGCGCTCGAAGCGGGCGCGAACTTCATCGACCTCGCGGATTTCTATTCGACCGGCGTCGGCGAAGAGGTGGTGGGTCGCATTCTGAAGCGGATCGCGCGTCGCGAGGAAATCGTCGTGACCACCAAGGTCGGCTATGACATGGGCACGTATCAGAACGCCGGCGGCCATTCGCGCAAGCACATCATGGACGGGATCGACGGTTCATTGACACGTCTGGGCATGGACTACGTCGATCTCTATATGCTGCATTTTTTCGACGTCAACACACCGGTCGAAGAAAGCATGAGCGCGATGAACGACATCGTGCGCGCCGGCAAGGCCCGCTATATCGGCGTGTCGACCATGTACACGTGGCAATTCGCCAAGATCATGCAGGTCTGCGAGCGCAACGGCTGGCACAAGCCGATCAACATGCAATTGCAGTTGAACCTGGCGTATCGCGAGGAAGAGCGCGAGATGATTCCGTATTGCCAGGATCAGGGCGTCGGCGTGTCGGTGTTCAGTCCGCTGGCGCGCGGGCTGCTCACTTGCGATCCGAACTCAACGCGCAATCAGACCGACTTCTTCACGGCGCAAATGTATGGCGATGAGGCGTCGCGCGAGATCGCCGCCTCGGTGGCGCGGGTGGCTGCCCGGCGTGGCGTGTCCGCCGCGCAAATCGCGCAGGCGTGGGTGCTGAATCATCACGGTGTCGCGAGCATGCTGGTCGGCGCGGATACACCGGCGCAGTTCGACAGCGCCGTGGCCGCGCTCGGCACCACGCTCTCGGCGGATGAACTGTTCGAACTCGAACGTAATTACACGCCGTGCGATCTGATCAACGATTACACCGCAGGGCGGCGCATCGCTCGTGAGCCTCGGCTCGCGCAGGGCATGTTCGTCGAGAATCTGGAGAAAGCGGCATGAACGAATTTCTTCGCACGGCGCATTACATCGGCGGCGAATGGTATGAGAGTGCCAGCACTTATGCCGTGCTGAATCCCGCGACCGGCGAGGTCGTCGCTCAGGTCGCGAAAGGCGGCGCGCAAGAAACCGCGCAGGCGATCGCCGCGGCCGAGCGAGCGTTCCCCGCGTGGCGTGCATTGACTGCTAAAGAGCGTGGCGCGCGCGTCAAACGCTGGGGCGAGTCGATGCTTGAAAATCGCGACGCGCTCGCCGAACTGCTGACGCTCGAGCAAGGCAAACCGCTTGCCGAAGCGCGCGGCGAAGTCGGCTACGCGGCCAGCTTCTTCGAATGGTTCGCCGAAGAAGCCAAGCGCGCGTATGGCGACGTGATCCCGAGTCCCAATCCGAACGCGAAGATCATCGTCACGCGCGAGCCGGTGGGCGTGGTCGCGGCCATCACGCCGTGGAATTTCCCGCTGGCGATGATTACGCGCAAAGCCGGTCCCGCCCTTGCAGCGGGTTGCACGATGGTGCTCAAGCCGTCGGAAGAAACGCCGTTGTCCGCGTTGGCGCTCGCGGTGCTGGCGCACAACGCCGGCATTCCGCCGGGCGTGTTCAACGTCGTTTCCGGCGACGCGGTGGCGATCGGCGGCGCGCTCACCGAATCCGAGGTGGTGCGTAAGCTCTCGTTCACCGGCTCCACGCGCGTCGGCAAACTGCTCGCGAAGCAGTCGGCGGATACGCTGAAGAAGCTGTCGCTCGAACTCGGCGGCAACGCGCCGTTCATCGTGTTCGACGACGCCGATCTCGACGCGGCCGTGCAAGGCGCGATGGCGTCGAAATTCCGCAACACCGGGCAGACCTGCGTGTGCGTGAATCGCTTCTACGTGCAGGACGGCATTTACGATGCGTTCACCCAGGCGCTGACGAACGCGGTGCACAAGATGCGCGTCGGCAATGCGTTGCAAGGCGAGGTGGAACAAGGTCCGCTGATCAATCAGGCGGCGTTGAAGAAGGTCGAAGCGCACGTTGCCGATGCCTTGCAAAAGGGCGCGAGGATTCTGACCGGCGGCAAAGCGCACGCGCTCGGCGGCACGTTTTACGAGCCGACCGTGCTCGTCGATGCCTCCAGCGCAATGCTGATCGCTGCCGAAGAAACCTTCGGCCCGGTAGCGGCGTGTTTCCGTTTCAAGACGGAAGAAGAAGCGATCCACGCGGCCAACGACACGCCGTTCGGCCTGTCGGCATATTTCTACACGCGCGACCTGGCGCGGGCATGGCGCGTCGGCGAAGCGCTGGAAAGCGGCATGGTTGGCATCAACGAGGGAATTCTGTCGACGGAAGTCGCGCCGTTCGGTGGCGTCAAACAATCGGGCCTGGGCCGCGAAGGCTCGAAGTACGGGCTCGACGAATACACCGAACTGAAATACATGATGATGGGCGGCCTCGGGCGCTGATCGGCAAAGCTGCGCGCTCGCCACGCGCATGCCGGAAAAATGCCGCAAAAAATACGCGGCGCAACCGGGCGCGGCCGGCACCACGCCGGCCGCGCCCGGTCATTCATAAACACGAAGGAGACAGCGTGAGCAATCAGGATAGTCAGACCGCCACCCTCGGCCTTGCCCCTAACGTGCCGGCCACAGCGGCCCCCGCGCGCGGCCCCATTTCGCTCGACGACGTTCCTCTGAACGCCTTTCACGTCAAGATCGCCGGCCTGACGTTCGGCGCGCATTTCACGGAAGGTTTCGCGCTCGGCACGATCGGCTACGCGCTTGCCGCGATGAATCGCCAGATGCCGCTCGACGCTTTCTGGATGGGCATGATCGGCAGTTCCGCGCTGATGGGGATTTTCTTCGGCAGCCTGGTGTTCGGCTGGTTGTCGGATCGGTTGGGACGTCAGAAGATTTTCCTGCTGAGTTTCCTGATCATCACCGTGGCCGCGTTTGCGCAGTTCTACGTGCGCTCGCCGGCTGAATTGTGTTTGCTGCGCGTGTTGATCGGCTTCGGCATGGGCGGCGATTTCGCGGTGGGGCATGCGATTCTCGCGGAATTCTCGCCGCGCAAACACCGTGGCACCTTGCTCGGCTCGTTCAGCGTGGTGTGGACGATCGGCTATGTGGTGGCGAACGTGCTCGGCATGCATTACGCCGATGCGTCGCCCGATGCCTGGCGGTGGCTGCTTGCCTCCGCGGGCGTTCCCGCGTTGATCGTGCTGGTGCTGCGCATGGGCACGCCTGAATCGCCGCGCTGGTTGCATGGCAAAGGACGCGTCGCGGAAGCCCGCGCGGTTCTGCTCAAGCATTTCGGCGCCCACGTCACGCTCGACGGCGGCCACGACGAACATGGTCAGACGGCCGGCGGCTTCGCCCGTCTGTTCAGAAAAGACCTGATTCGCCGGACGATCTTCAATTGCGCGTTTTTTGTGTGCCTCGTGATTCCCTATTTCGCGATCTACACGTTCCTGCCGACCATCCTGAAGGCGATTCATTTAAACAACGACTCGAGCGCGGATTTCCTGTTGAACGGATTTCTCGTGCTCGGTGCGCTGATCGGTATCTGGCTAACGATCAAGCTGCCGCGCCGGGTGTTCCTGATCGGATCGTTCGCGGTGACGTGTTTGTCGCTGATCGCGTTGAGCGTGCTGCCGGAGTCGGCGGCGATGGGCATGATCGTCGCGTTCGCGATCTTTACGCTGACGATGTCGGCGTTCTCGAATCTGGTCGGCGTGTTTCCGCCGGAATGCTTTCCCACCGAGGTGCGCGCGTGCGGCGTGGGCCTCGCGATCGCGTGTAGCCGGCTGGGTTCGGCAGTCGGCACGTTCTTGCTGCCGCTGGGCATCGCTCACCTGGGGTTTCACGCCACGATGACGGTGTTGGCGGCGGTTCTGCTGATCGGCATGGTGGTGTCGATCGCGTGGGCGCCTGAGACAAAACATCTCACGTTGAACGAAGCCAGCGGCGCCTAGCTCGCTGTACCGCTGAACGAACCCGCCGCCTCGGCAACGATGCGGCGGGTTTTTCCATTTGCGGCGCGAACATTCGACGGGGGACGCCTCGCCGGAAACGCTTCGGGTGCTGCATATTGCCATCTCAATTAATAGGAATTGTCCTAGATGTTCAAGAGATTCGACATCCTAATATTTCTTCGCGCCTGAACGACAGGCCACTTTTCAACCTTCCGGAGCAGAAAATATGAAAGCAATCCTCCCGTTCCTGGCGATCGCAACCAGCGGTCTGCTGGGCCTCGCCTCGTTCAGCGCGCAGGCCGCGGACGGCACGATCGCCATTACCGGCA
Source organism: Paraburkholderia bryophila (assembly GCF_003269035.1). Classification (GTDB taxonomy): domain Bacteria; phylum Pseudomonadota; class Gammaproteobacteria; order Burkholderiales; family Burkholderiaceae; genus Paraburkholderia; species Paraburkholderia bryophila. Next base: position 44,120 of record NZ_QLTK01000026.1, read on the forward strand.
CGGTGTCGGAGAGCACGTGCTCGATCAACGGCGCGGCATCGGGCACCTCGGCCGACAAGTCGATCACGTTGCCGCCGGTGTCGGCCGGTTCGCTGTCGACGGCTGGCACTGTCGGTGGTACGTCGGGTCCGAGCGACCTGGCACTGACGCTGAGCGGCTGCACGGGCACCGCCACCAAGGCGATTGCCCGCTTCGAAAACGGCCCTACCGTCGACCAGGGCAACGGATACCTCAACAACTCCGGTACGGCGACGAAAGTGCAGGTGCGTTTGCTGAACGCGCAGATGCAACCGATCAACATCACGACGAATTCGAACAATGACATCACGGCAAACGCGACGACGATCAGCGGCGGTAACGCGAGCCTGACCTATTTCGCGCAGTACTACTCGATGGGTAAGGCGACGGCCGGCACCGTCAGCACGTCGGTGCAATACACGATGCAGTATCAGTAAGCAAAAAGCCGAAGGCGTTCGTCGATGCGAACGCCTTTTTTTGCGGCAATTTTCAAGAATGTTTTTAAAGGTGCTCTGATGACGTTGCTCGGAAAAATCACGATGGGAATCGGCTTTGTTTGCGCGCTGCTTGCCGGTAGCGCACAGGCCAGCGTGACGATCAGCGGCACGCGCGTGGTGTATCCGCTGGAGCAACGCGAGGTCACGGTCAAGCTGGACAACGACAGCCGCGGCCCGTCGCTGGTTCAGGTATGGATGGACGACGGCGATCCGGACGCGAAGCCTGGCGAAATCAAGGTGCCGTTTGTCATCACGCCGCCGATCTTCCGGATGGACCCGAAGAGAGCGCAGACGCTGCGCATGATGTATGGCGGCGAAGCGTTGCCGCAGGATCGTGAATCGATCTACTGGCTCAACGTACTCGACATTCCGCCGAAAGCCGATAGCGTCCCGGACGTCAACTCGCTGCAACTGGCGTATCGCACGCGCATCAAGGTCTTTGTGCGCCCGGCCAGATTGCCGGGCAATCCCGAGGACGCTCCGGCGCAATTGACCTGGAAAATCGCCGCGTCGCCGGATGGCAACGACCAGGCGGTCAGCGTCACGAATCCGACGCCTTACTACGTGTCGTTCAGCGAGGTCGGTGTGGAAAGCAACGGGCATGTCTTCAGGAACGAACAGGGCGGCATGGTGGCGCCGCGTGCGTCGGTGGTTTTGCCGATCGCAAAGATGAATGCCGTGGGCGCAGGCGCCAAGGTTCGCTACACCGTGATCAACGACTACGGCGGCGCCCTCGACGGCGACGCGTCGCTCGGTCGATAGGCCGCAGCCGTTTGCCGGCCGGGCGGCCGCCTCCGTCCGAAGTCCAACTTTTTTCAAGTGTGTGGTGCGTTGCGTCGGCATCGGGACAACGCACGTCGGTCAGTCGCGGACATGGGAAGTCAGTCAGATCATGAAACTCGTACCGGGTCATCCTTCGCAAGCTCGCGCCAGCGCGTTCACGGGTCCGTTCGACCGGTACCCTGTCGCCGCCGTGGTCATGTCGGTTTTCGCGGTGTTAGGCGATGTCCGGTCGGCGAGCGCGAGTGCATCCGAGGCCAATAATGCGGACGCGGCTGTCCAGTTCGATACGACGTTTCTGCGGATCGACTCGACTCAAGACGTGGACCTCGCCCGATTCGCACGCGGCAATACGGTATCGGCGGGGGTGTATTCGGTCGACATCTGGGTCAACGATATTCGGGTGGCGCGTCAGGATCTGCGCTTTGTCGCGGCACGGGAAGGACAAAGCGCTCGCGCCTGTTTGAGCCGTCAGATGCTGGAAACGCTGGGTGTCGACTTTGCGCGGATCGGGGTCAACAAGGATGCGAAGGCTGCTGGCCACCTCGCGTCCGGTTCGCCTGCCGTCCAATCCGGGGTCCAGCAGTCCGCAGGAAGCAGCGTCGCCTTCGGCGAATGCGTCGATCTCGCCGCGTTCGTGCCGGAGTCGTCGACCGACTTTGACTTTTCGGAGCAGAAGTTGACGCTGAGCGTGCCGCAGAAATACATGCGCAACGCCGCGCGCGGCCACGTGCCGCCGGACATGTGGCAAACCGGCGTCAACGCGGGCTTTGTCAGCTACAACGCGAATACGTACCACACCACCGGCTCGGGCATGGAATCGACGCAGAGCTATCTCGGGCTGAATGCCGGCGTGAATATCGGCGCCTGGCATGTGCGCCATCAATCGTCCGTTTCGCAGCAAAGCGGCGAGGCCACGCATTTCGCCAACGTCGCGACCTATGTGCAGCACGACGTGGCCGCATTGAAATCGCAGGTGGTGGTGGGCGACGGTTACACGACGGGCGATGTATTCGACAGCGTGCAGTTCCGCGGCGTGCAGCTCGCCACCGACGACCGCATGTTGCCCGAATCGCTGCGTGGCTATGCGCCGGTGGTGCGCGGCACGGCGCAAACGAATGCGCGCGTGGCGATCCGCCAGAACGGACAGGTGATCTATGAAACCACCGTGTCGCCAGGTCCGTTCGAAATCAACGACCTGTACGCGACCGGCTACGGCGGCAATCTCGACGTGACGGTAACCGAGGCCGACGGTCGCACCCGGCGTTTCACGGTACCGTATGCCGCCGTCGCGCAGTCCTTGCGGCCGGGCACGACGCGCTTCTCGGCGACGCTCGGTCAATTGCGCAACGCAACGCTCGACACGAAGCCGAACTTTGCGCAGTTCACGCTGCAACGCGGTCTCACGAACGCGGTGACGGCCTATGGCGGCGGCGTCGCGGCGAACGGATACATGGCGGCCGATATCGGCGCGGCGTTCAATACGCAGTTCGGCGCGTTTTCAGCCGACGTGACTGCCGCGCAGACGCAGGTGCCGAATCAAAGCGCGCTGCGCGGCGCCAGCTTACGCATCGGCTACAGCAAGTTCATCGATCCGACCAACACGAATATCTCCGTGGCGGCTTACCGTTACTCGACTGCGGGCTTCATGAATCTGGCGGATGCCGCGGCCGCACGCGACCTCGCCATGCACGGCGGCGAGATCGATTCGGTTTATCGGCAGCGCAACCGTGTTCAGCTGTCCGTGAGCCAGAACTTCGAGAACTACGGCTCGGTGTTTCTGAGCGCGTCGGCCCAGCAGTACTGGAATCGCGACGGCAGCGATACGTTCTATCAGGCCGGCTACACCAACCGCTACAAATACGGAAACTACAGCGTGACCGCTGGACGCACCCGCAACGCCAACGGCTCGATGTCGAACCAGTACATGGTCAGCGCCACTATGCCGCTCGGGCACCGCCGGCACGCTCCGTTGCTGTCGACCAACCTGTCGAGCGCGTCGGGCAGCACGAACCTGCAGGCCAACCTCAGCGGTTCGCTGGGCGAGGCTAATCAGTACTCGTATAACGCATATGGCACCTATGGCACGTCGAGCAGCGGTAACGGCGGCAGCCGCGCCAGCTCCGCCAATGCGGGTGCGAGCGGCACGTACCGCGCGCCGTATGCACAGATGACGGCGTCCGCGAGCTCGGGTTCGCAGTCGAGCCAGGTGTCGGCGGGTATCAGCGGCTCGGTCGTCGTGCATCCGGGCGGCGTGACGCTGTCGCAAACCGTGGGCGACACCTTCGGCATCGTCGAAGCGCCGGGCGCGGCGGGCGCGAAGGTGACCAGTGCTCCGGGCGTCGAGCTCGACTGGCGTGGTTATGCGGTGGTGCCCTATCTCACGCCATACGGCATGAATACCGTCGACATCGACCCGAAGGGCACCTCGACCGATGTCGAGTTCGAATCGACGTCGGAGCAGGCCGTGCCGCGTCTCGGGTCGGTGGTGATGCTCAGGTACAGGACCGTCACCGGCCGTGCCGCGCTGATTCGCGCGCCGCGACTGGGCAACGAGGCGCTGCCGTTCGGCGCCGATGTGGTGGATGGCAAGGGCCGCACCGTGGGCGTCGTGGCGCAGGACAGCCGGATTTTTGCCCGTGGCCTCGACGATCAGGGCGCGCTGTTTGTGAAATGGGGCGCCGCGGTGCCGGAAGAATGCCGGATCGACTATGTGATGCCGAAGAAGACGGATCAGGCGGGCACAGCCTATACGTCGGTGGAGGCGCACTGCCTTTCCGACGTTCAAACGGCCCTGCGCGCGGCGAAATCCGCCGACTAGCAGAGCCGCTGCCTGTCGGCCCGGCACGCCCTTTCCCTCCTTCCGCCCCCATGACGTGTATCATTCGTTCCCTGCGCTGTTCTGCGCTGGCGATTCCCGGATTGTCGAACGTTCGTTCGTGACCTGTTTCCGACGCGGTCGAGTTGCCACTGTGACGCGGGCCCCGGCCCAACTCCCGCAGCTCGACGCCGCCGCGCATGGCGTGGCACGCCGGTCGCCACAAGCCGCCGGGAACCGCCCGAACCCCTATCCGTGACCGCCAGACCCGATGTCAGTCTCCGAACTCAAACGCCGCCGCACGTTCGCGGTTATTTCCCACCCGGACGCGGGTAAAACCACGCTCACCGAAAAACTGCTGCTGTTCTCGGGCGCGATTCAGATCGCCGGTACCGTGAAGGGCCGCAAGAGCAATCGCTACGCGACGTCCGACTGGATGGAAATCGAAAAGCAGCGGGGCATTTCGGTCGCCAGTTCGGTGATGCAGTTCGAGTACGGCGACGCCGTCATCAACCTGCTCGACACGCCGGGCCACGAAGACTTCTCCGAAGACACATACCGCGTGTTGACCGCGGTCGACGCCGCCGTGATGGTGATCGACGGCGCCAACGGTGTCGAAGCGCAAACGCTCAAGCTGCTCGAAGTCTGCCGCAGCCGCAAGACGCCGATCGTCACCTTCATCAACAAGCTCGACCGCGAAGTGCGCGAGCCGCTCGAACTGCTCGACGAAATCGAACAGCATCTGGGTGTGGCGGCTGTGCCGTTCACCTGGCCGATCGGCATGGGCAAGGATTTCCAGGGCGTCTACGACATTCAGCGCGATCAGGTGCGCTTGTTCCGCGCCGGGCAGGATAAGGCGGGCGGCGAGGTCGAAACGCTGCAGGCGCTGAGCAACGAAGAGGGCGAACGCCGCTTCGGCCATAGCTGGGTGAAGGCGAAGGAAGAAATCGACCTGATCACCGGCGCATCGCCCGATTTCGACCGCGAGCAATTTCTCGCCGGTCAGCAATCGCCCGTGCTGTTCGGCTCGGCGATCAACAACTTCGGTGTGAAGGAAATTCTCGACGCGCTGGTCGATCTGGCGCCGCCGCCGTCCATGCGTATGACCGTGCAGCGTCCGGTTCTGCCGGACGAACCGAAGTTCACCGGCGTCGTGTTCAAGGTTCAGGCGAACATGGATCTGGCGCACCGCGACCGCGTGGCGTTTATCCGCGTGTGTTCGGGGCACTTCGAACGCGGCATGGCCGTCAAGGTGACGCGTACCAACAAGACGTTCCGCGCCAACAACGTGGTGACGTTCCTGTCGCAACGTCGTGAGACGGTGAGCGAGGCGTATCCGGGCGACATCATCGGTATTCCGAATCACGGCACGCTGAGTCTCGGCGATACGTTGACCGAAGGCGAGATGCTGCAATTCGTCGGCCTGCCGTTCTTCGCGCCGGAAATTTTCCAGACGGTGGAAGTGGTCGACCCGATGCGCGCCAAGCAGCTCGGCGAAGCGCTGAAGCAGCTCGGCGAAGAAGGCGCGATTCAGGTGTTCCGTCCGGAAGTCGGCGGCCTGATGATTCTCGGCGCGGTCGGGCAACTGCAGTTCGAAGTGGTGTCGCACCGGCTGTCGACCGAATACAAGGTCGACGTGCGGATGGCGCCGGCACGCTACCGGATGTCGCGCTGGGTGACCTGCGACGACGCCGCCGAATTGCGTCGTTTCACCGATTCCTACGCGGCGCGGATCGCGCTCGACGCGTCGGATGCGCCGACGTATCTCGCATCGCACGTGTCCGAGATCGAAGTCGCGCAGAAGGCGTGGCCGAAGATCGTGTTCAACGAGTTGCGCGAGCATTCGGGCGCGCCGTTCAAGAAGACGATGTAACGAAGTACACGTCGCGAGCGCCGGATGCGCTCGCAGCATCGGAAAAAACCACGTCGATCGACGTGGTTTTTTTATTCCGCAAGCACCGCGCTTCACTCCATCTTCAAGCCTTCTTCCCGCATCCACCCCGCAAACGCCTGCACATGCTCGAGCCCGGCATGACGTTGCGCCACATCCAACCAATACCCGAATGGCCCCGCCACCTCGATCTCGGAGAACTGCGCGAGACTCTTGTCCGCGAGTTCGTCGACGATCATGTTCCGGTCGACGATCGCCAACCCCGCGCCTTTGCGCGCGGCACGAATCGCCTGTTCGAGCGTCGAGAACTCGATGCCGTTTTCCGCGTAGCGCGCGGGCAAACCGGCTTTGGCCAACCAGTTCGGCCATAGATCCAGGCGGGCGTCGTTATGCAGCACATGGAGCGCCGGCATCTGTCCGAGCAGTTGATCGAGCGGTTGCCCAAGCAGACGCGGTGCGCCGACCAGTACGTGACGCTCGATCATCAGCAATTCGGAATGGGCATCGGGCAGGGCCTGGCGGCCGAAGCGGATGTTGCAATGACAGTCGGCGGTGGGCTCGGTACGGATCGACAGCTCGACGTCGGGCAGTTCCACCGCGAGCGACCCGAGCCGCGGCGAAAACCATTGCGTCGCGAACGTGGGCGGCACGGCGACCACCAGGCGGCGCCGTCCCTTCGCCGCGGTGATTTGCCGGAAACCGCGCTCGATGGTGTCGAACGCCTCGGACAGGCACGGCAGGAACTGCAACCCGGCGGGTGTCAGCCGGATGCCCTTGTGATCGCGCTCGAACAGTTTCGCGCCCAGCGATTCCTCGAGCAGTTTGATCTGCCGGCTCACCGCGCCTTGCGTCACGCACAGCGCTGTGGCCGCGCGATTGAAGCTCATATGGCGGGCCGTTTCTTCGAAGAAGCGCAACGCGATCAACGAGGGCAAGCGTCGCATACATCACCTTCTATTTCTTTAGTCATGCGGTGCCGGCGGGTCAGGATGCGAGCCGCACCGCGGAATGGATGGCCGTACTGCGTACTGACCGCGCGTTGTCTCCCACGCGCCGCGCGAGCCGTGTCGGCTTGCGTCTTTATTCAAGCATGCCGGTTGGCATCGCTTCGGATTGTCGCATTGACGCTGGAAATTGTGCTTGGAGCGTCCGAAAAAATTCCGTGGCATGAAGATGAACATCAAGCGGAATCCGCAAGTTGTCGCGCAAGCGCTCGCGCCGCGCCGCGCAAGCGCCCGACTTCGCCTATCCTGACGAAGACGCGCATCCGGCGATCGAGCCGCCGCGCCTTCCCACTCTACGGAGCGCCCGTGACCGTCCGCAACCTCGACGCCTTATTCCGACCCAAATCCGTCGCCGTGATCGGCGCTTCCGGGCGACCGGGCAGTACCGGCGCGATGGTGTGGGCGCGCGTGCTGGAAGGCGGGTTCGACGGTCCGCTGTGGCCGGTCAATCCGAATCACGCGACCCTGGGCGGCCACAAGGTGATCGGCGACGTCGGCGATCTGCCGCAAGCGCCGAGCGTCGCGGTCATTTGCACGCCGCCGGCCACGTGGCCCGGCATCATTCACAAACTCGGCGGACTGGGCACGCGGGCGGCGATTATCGTCGGCGAGGCGCGTTGCGATGAGGACCGGCTCGCGCTGCGTCATGCGCTTTCGGCGGCGCGGCCGCATTTGCTGCGGATCGTCGGGCCGGGCAGCCTCGGCGTGGTGTCGCCGGCGCTGCGCGCGCATCTGGGCGCGCCGTCGTGCACGGTCAAGGCGGGCGGCGTGGCGTGGGTGTCGCGGTCGAACGCGTTGACGAATGCCGTGCTCGGCTGGGCGCACGCGCGGGGGCTCGGGTTTTCGCACGCGGTCGCGCTGGGCGGCGAGGCCGATGTGGATGCGGGCGACGTCCTCGATTATCTGGCGAGCGATCCCGGCACGCGCGCCATTCTGCTCGAACTCGACAGCGTCCGGGCGGCGCGCAAGTTCATGTCGGCAGCGCGCGCGGCGGCGCGCAACAAACCGGTCCTGGCATTGCGTTCAGGGCGCGCCGATCCCGCCGATGCGCTCTACACGGCCGCGTTCCGGCGGGCCGGCATGGTGCGCGTCGACGCACTCGACGATCTGCTCGACGAAATCGAAACGCTCGGCGTGGGCCGCGTCGCAGCCGGCGCAACGGCGACGCTGATCACCAGCGACCGCGGCCTCGCCACGCTCGCCTGCGACGCCTTCGCGGCCGCCGGCGACACGCTCGCGCCATGGCCCGACGAAGCGTCGGAGGCGCTGCGTCAGGTGTTGCCGCACGCGGTGGGCGGCAACCCGCTGCAATTGGGCGACGACGCCCGGCCCGAGCACTTCGGCACCGCGCTCAAACTGCTCGCGGACCATCGCAGCACCGGCACGGCGTTCGTGGTGCATGCGTCGACGCATGGCGCGCCGGTCGGTGAAGTCGCGCAGGCGCTAATCGCGAACCAGCGGTTCGCGTACCGAGGCTTGCTGGCGTGCTTCTTCGGCGGCGTGGATGCCGCCACGCGCGACGCCTTGCACGCGCAAGGCATTCCGGTTCATACGACGCCGCAGCGGCTCGCCCGCGCGTTCGCCCGTCTGATCGATTACCGGATGGGGCGCGAATTGCTGATGCAGACGCCGGAAGGTCTGCCGGCGCAGATTCCGGCCGCGATCGACGCCGCCCAGGCGCAAGCGCGCGAGGCGCTGACGGCCGGCGAGCACCAACTCACCGGCGCCGCCGCCATGACGTTCCTTCGGCGCTTCGGCTTGCGGGTCGAGGCGCAGCCGGATTTCGCGGAAAGCGACGCGGCGCCGTCCACGCGGCCAATCGTCGACATTGCCGTCGAACTTCACGACGACGACAACTTCGGCCCGGTCTTCCGCTTCGTCGCGCCGTCGGTGGATGGCGTGTCCGAGGCGCTGCGCGTCTACGGCCTGCCGCCGCTGAATCCGATGCTGGCGCGCGATATCGTCACGCGTTCGCGCTACGCGCGGCTGGTGTCGCCCGAGCTGGCGCTGGCCGCGTTGACGGCGCTCTCGCAAGCCGTATGCGACGTCAAGGAAATCGTTGGTCTCGAATTGACGCTGCGGGTCTTCAAGGAACACGTGGTGGTCGTCAACCCCACGCTCAGTATCGCCACTACGCGCAGCCGGCTCGCGATCGTGCCATACCCGCGCCGCTTCGAAGAGACGCTCGACTGGCAAGGTTTGCAGGTCACGGTGCGGCCGATCCGTCCTGAAGACGAGGCCGCGCACCATGACTTCGTCGAAGCGATGACGCCGGAAGATTTGCGCCTGCGCTTTTTCGGCGCGGTGGGCAGTTTCGACCACTCGCAGCTCGCGCGCATGACGCAGATCGACTATGACCGCGAGATGGCGCTGATCGCTACCGTCACGAGCGACGAAGGTTTCACCCGTACGCTCGGCGTGGTGCGCGCGGTGGCCGATCCCGACAACGAAACGGCGGAATTCGCGGTGGCGGTGCGCTCCGACCAGAAGGGCCGGCGGCTCGGCCAGTTGCTGATGGACCGCATCATCAAATACGCGCAGGCACGCGGTATCCACTGGCTGGTGGGCGAAGCATTGCGCGAAAACGGTCCGATGATCGCGCTCGCCAAAGCCTGCGGTTTCACGGTCACGCCGACGGAAGACCCTGGCGTGGTCGGCTTCCGCATGGCGCTCGACGAAGCAGTCGCCACAACCGCAGCGTCGGTGTCAGCACAAAAAAAATAGCGCCGGGCGAGACTCGCACAGCCTCACTCGACGCTATATTCGTTCCACAACCTGCTTAAGCCGGCAGCTTGGCGACGGCCTCATCGACCTGCGTGCGCGTCACCGACAACTCTTCCAGCCACGCATCCGCATACACGGCGCCGGTCTCACGCTCCAGACGCGCAATCGTCGCCGCGCAACGAATCGCATCCTTCGGCGTGGCGATGAACGACTTCACCGATTCGCCGGCCTTGAACGCGTCGAACAGGGGCACGCGAATATCGTCCGGCAGCGCACGGGTGGTCCACTGGTACGGCTTGCCATTGAACGTGAACTGCGGCGGCAACACGCGTTCCTTCTTGGCGGCGGGAATCAGGCCGAACATGCGCGCGGCGTCGCCGATCTGCTCGGCCGAAAACAGCTCGTCCGGGCTGATGTCGAATTGCTGAATGAACGTCTCGATGCTTTGCATCGCCGCGGCGCGGTCGTCGCGGCGCTTTTGCGCATGCGCGACGATGTCGCGCAGTTCGTCGGCTTCTTCGGGCGTGATCGTGAAGCTCGACTGCTTCTGCTGGAGTTCGGAAAAACGCTGGAATTCGGAATCGGTCAGAAGTTTGGCCATTGCTTATCGATGCGCGCGCATGAGTGAACCCATGCGGCTTAAATTTGAGAGGGTCGCCATTCTAAACCATGTGCGCGAGCGGCCGATCGTCGACCGGGTTTCGACGCCGCACGGCTCGATAACACCCTCTCCCGACGCAGCGCTAGCCGGCATCCTCGCGAAACATCGACAACGCTTGCACCGTCTCGCGTAGCAGGGCGGTCGCCGCTTCCAGCGTGGGCGCGACGTATTCGTCGATGCGCCGCAGGTATGGGCAGGTGAGTACCGCGATCGCCTGGCCGGCCGGTCCCTGGATCGGAAACGTGAGGTCGGTCACGCCGAAGGTCTGCTGGCTGTCCTTCTGCGAGAAACCGGCCGTGCGAATCCGTTCGCAGGCCTGTTCGAGCGCGTCGCGATCGATCGTGACCTCGCCCTTCACGCGGGTGTGTTCGGCCAGCATCTGCCGACGTTGTTCGACGCTTTGAAACGCGAGCATGACGCGGCCCGAACCGGTGTCGATCAAACCGACCCGCGAGCCGAGCCGAACCGACATGCCCCATGTGCCGGGGCCGTCCACCTGAGCGATCACCAGCAGGTTGCCGCGGTCGTACACCACCAGGTGACACGATTGTTCGGCAGCATCGGCGAAGCGCTGCATCAGCGGTAAGGCTTCCGCGATCAGACGGTTCATCGGCGGATGACGGTGCGCCAGCGCGTACAGCTTCAGGCTCAGCGAATAGCGGTCGCCGGCGGCCGAGCGCACCACGTACTGGCGCGCCACCAGGCGTTCGAGCATGCGGTACATCTCGCTGGCGTTGCGCCCCAGCGACTTGGTGATCTCGGCGCGTGTCAGTCCGTCTTTCTGCTCGGCGAGCAGTTCCAGGATGTCGAGGCCCTTGTCGAGCGCGGGGGCGCGGTAACGGTCGGCGTCGTCTTTGTCGTCTGCGTCCATGGTGAGCGAGGTTCTTTGGCTTTTTCTCATTATCTGGCGCGTGAGTGTAAGTGCGTGGTGAATCTCTAGCGAGCAGACCGATGTCCAGGGAAAACACGGGGGCATGCTGCAGTGCACATTCCTTGACTTCGAAAAGTCCGTATATGAATAATACGTTCATTGGTGAATAGACGCACACCAATACACGATAAGAAAGCGCAGGACGAAGTGCCGGCCGCAAAGGTCCGGTCCACGCCGTTCCCACAACGCAGTGCCTTGCATGGGGCTGGAGTCAGTGCCGAAGCACTAACGCCGGTCCGATCGCAGCGCCCTGCATGGGGCCGGAGTAAGTGCTAAAGCACTCACTCCGGCCGACATAGGAGACAACCATGTCATTCGCGAAAGGGCCGCACGCGGTCCGCCGTTCGTTCCGTAGTTCGCTCTTCACCCTGGCCGCCGCGGCGTGCATCGCCAGCCTCGGCGCTGCCGGTACCGCTCGGGCCGATACCGGCAAGATCGGCCTCGATCTGCCGCTGCTCACGTCGCCGTTCTGGCAGTCGTACAACAACTATCTGCCCAAGTATGCGAAGGACTCGGGCCTCGATATCCTCGCGCCGGTCAATTCGAACGGCGATCCGGCCCAGCAGATCACCGACATGAACAACCTGCTGAACCTCGGTGCGAAGGGTATCGTGGTCGGCCCGCTGGATTCGGCGGCGATCAGCCGCGCGCTCGACGCCGCTGCGGCCAAAAACGTCCCCGTGGTAGCCGTGGACGTCGCGCCGACGCAAGGCAAGGTCGCGATGGTGGTGCGCGCCGACAATCGCGCGTACGGCGAGAAGGCGTGCAAATACATCGGCGATCACGTGAAGTCGGGCAAGGTCGTGCAGATCATGGGCGATCTGGCCTCAGTGAACGGGCGCGACCGCTCGGAAGCGTTCCGCTCGTGCATGAAGGGTTATCCGGGGCTGACGGTGCTGGAGATTCCGGCAGCCTGGAAGGGCGACGTGGCGGCCACCGCGCTCGACAGTCTGCTGACCGCGAATCCCGACGTGAAGGGGATCTACATGCAAGCGGGCGGCGTGTATCTGTCGCCGACGCTGCAAACGCTGCGCCGCAAGCAGATGATGTTTCCGGTGGGCGACCCGAAGCACGTCGTGATCGTCAGTAACGACGGCATCCCGCAGGAGTTCGATGCGATTCGCCGCGGCGACATCGACGCGACCGTGTCCCAACCCGCCGATTCGTACGCGAAATATGGCCTGTTCTATATCAAGGCCGCGTTGGCGGGGCAAACCTTCAAGCCGGGCCCGACCGATCACGGCAGCAAGATCATCCAGCTGGCGCCGGGGATTCTCGAAGACCAACTGCCCGCGCCGCTCGTGACGAAGGCGAACGTCGACGATAAAGCCTTGTGGGGTAATACCGTCAAATGAGCGAGCCGACGCCCTCCGTGCCGGTGGTCGAAGCGTTTGGCGTGACCAAACGCTACGGTTCGACGGCCGCGCTGAACGACGTGAGCATCCGCGTGATGCCCGGCGAGTCGCATGCACTCGTCGGGCGCAACGGCGCGGGGAAATCGACGCTGGTGTCGATTCTCACCGGCCTGCGCAAACCCGATACCGGCGAGGTTCGCTTCGGCGGCGCGGCTGCGCCGTCGATCGCGGATCGCGACGCCTGGCGTGAGCGCGTCGCGTGCGTCTATCAACATTCGACGATCATCCGCGATCTGAGCGTGGCGGAGAATCTGTTCATCAACCGTCAGCCGTCGCGCGGCGGCGTGATCGACTGGCGCGCGATGCGTCGCGACGCGCGCGAACTGCTCGATCACTGGAAGATCGACGTGCGCGAAGAGGCTCGCGCGGGCGATCTCAGCGTGGAAGCGCGGCAGTTGGTGGAAATCGCACGGGCACTGTCGTACGGTGCGCGTTTCATCATTCTCGACGAACCGACTGCGCAACTCGACGGCGACGAAATCAAACGCCTGTTCCGGCGTATCCGCGAATTGCAGCGCGAAGGCGTGACCTTCCTGTTCATCTCTCACCATCTGCAAGAGGTGTACGAGATCTGTCAGGCCGTGACGGTGTTGCGCGACGCGCGGCATATCGTTAGCGCGCCGGTATCCGCGTTGCCGCGCGAACAGTTGATCGAAGCGATGACCGGCGAACGCGGCGGCCTGGCCGTCGCCGATGCGGCCGCGCGCGACGCGTTGCCCGCCGATACGGCAATCGCATTGCAAGTCGACGACCTTGCCGGCTCCGATTACGACAAGGTGTCGTTCACCGTGAAGCGTGGCGAAGTGGTCGGCCTGACCGGCGCGACGAGCAGCGGCCGCACGAGCGTTGCCGAAGCGATTGCCGGTTTGCGGGCGGCCAAACGCGGCACGATCCGCGTCGACGGCGCGATTTTGCCGCCGGGCGATGTGCCGGCGGCGCTCGCGCATGGCGTCGGCTGCGTGCCGAAGGATCGCCATCACGAAGGCCTGGTGTTGACGCAGTCGGTCGCGGAAAACGCGTCGATGACGATCGCGCGTGTGCTCGGCAAGTTCGGCATCGCGCCGCCCGCGAAGAAGAACGCGTTCGGCCAGAAAATGATCGACGCGCTCGGCATCGTCGCGCAAGGTCCGGAGCACGTCGTGTCCGGGCTATCCGGCGGCAATCAGCAGAAAGTGGTGATGGCGCGCGCGCTCGCCACCAACCCGAACGTGCTCGTGCTGATCGACCCCACCGCGGGCGTCGACGTGAAATCGAAAGAAGCGTTGCTCTCCGTCGTGGATCGCGTGCGCGAAGAGGGCAAGGCCGTGCTGGTCGTGTCCGGCGAACTCGACGATCTGCGTACCTGTGACCGTGTGCTGGTCATGTTCCGTGGCCGTGTCGCGGCCGAATTTCCCGCGGGTTGGCAGGACCACGACCTGATCGCATCCGTTGAAGGAGTCAGTCTCCATGAAGAATAGTGTGCCCAGTCCCGCATTCAGCGCCGCGCCGGCCTCAGGGCCGACGCAGGCCGTGGCTGCCGCGACGCGCGGCAAACGCGCGCGCTCCGAACTCGCGCGGCTGCGTGAACTGGCCTTGCTGCCCGCGCTCGCGTTGCTGCTGGTGATCGGCGCGTTCGTCAGTCCCAGCTTTCTGACCAAGGCGAATCTGATCAGCGTGCTGGGCGCGTCGGCCGCGCTTGCGCTGGTGGTGCTCGCGGAATCGTTGATCGTGTTGACCGGCAAGTTCGATCTGTCGCTCGAGTCGACCGTGGGGATCGCGCCCGCCGTCGGCGCGATGCTGGTGATGCCGGCGGCGTCCGCGGGCTTCGGCACGCAATGGCCGGCGGCGGTCGGCCTGCTCGCCATCGTGGCGGTGGGCGCGGTGATCGGGTTGATCAACGGCTTCCTGGTCGTGCGCTTGCGGCTGAACGCCTTCATCGTCACGCTGGCCATGCTGATCGTGCTGCGCGGCATGCTGGTGGGTGTCACCAAAGGCGGCACGCTGTTCGATATGCCGCCCTCGTTCTTCGCGCTCGCCACCACGATCGTGTTCGGCTTGCCGTTGTCGGTGTGGCTCGCGGCGGTGGCCTTCGCGATCGCCGCGTTCGTGCTGCGTTATCACCGGTTGGGCCGCGCGCTGTACGCGATCGGCGGCAATCCGGAGGCGGCGCGCGCGGCGGGGATTCGCGTCGAGCGCATCACGTGGGGCGTATTCGTGCTCGGCAGCGTGCTCGCCTCGATCGGCGGCCTGATCGTGACCGGCTATGTCGGCGCGATCAACGCGAACCAGGGCAACGGCATGATTTTCACGGTGTTCGCGGCGGCCGTGATCGGCGGTATTTCGCTCGACGGCGGCAAGGGTACGATGTTCGGCGCGCTCACCGGCGTGCTGCTGCTCGGCGTCGTGCAAAACCTGTTGACACTCGCGCAGGTACCGTCGTTCTGGATTCAGGCCATCTACGGCGCGATCATTCTGGGCTCGCTGATGGTGGCGCGGCTCGCCAGCGGCGAAGGTCAGAACTGATGCGCACGTTTTCCGGAGAACTCATTTGACCCGCCCATCCGTGCAAACCGATCCTCGTCTGATCCTGCTCAGTCCCGCCGACAATTGCCTGATCGCGGCGGCGCGTCTCGACGCGGGCACGCAGGTGGAAATAGAAGGCGATCGCGTGACGCTCGCCAAAACCATCGAACTCGGTCACAAGGTCGCGCGTCATGGCCTCGCGAAAGACGACAAGGTGCTGCGCTACGGCGCGGTGATCGGTCATGTGACGGAAGCGGTGGCGCGTGGCGCGCATCTGCATACGCACAACCTCGAAAGCGATTACCTGCCCACCTATACCCACGACGCGGGTCACGCGTTCGTCCATCACTGAAACGGGCACAACGACGCGGCCGTGCGCCGCGCTGGAACGATCATGACCGACATTTCCGTAGTATCTGCCGGCGCGCCGCCGATGCTCCAAGGCTATCCGCGCAACGACGGTCGCAAGGGCATTCGCAACGTGGTCGCGGTGGCGTATCTGGTTGAATGCGCGCATCACGTCGCGCGTGAAATCGTTACGCAGTTCCGCGAACCGCTCGACGCGTTCGACGATCCTTCCGCCGGGCGCGAACCGCCGGTGCATCTGATCGGCTTTCCCGGCTGCTATCCGAACAGCTATGCGGAGACGATGCTGGAACGGTTGACCACGCATCCCAACGTGGGCGCCGTCCTGTTCGTGTCGCTCGGGTGCGAGAGCATGAACAAGCATTATCTGGTGGACGTGGTGCGCGCGAGCGGCCGTCCGGTCGAAGTGCTGACGATCCAGGAAAAGGGCGGCACGCGCAGCACGATTCAATATGGCGTCGACTGGATTCGCGGCGTGCGCGAACAACTCGCCGCGCAACCGAAAGTACCGATGGCGCTGAGCGAACTGGTGATCGGCACGATTTGCGGCGGCTCGGACGGCACCAGCGGCATCACGGCGAACCCAGCGGTGGGGCGCGCGTTCGATCATCTGATCGATGCGGGCGCAACCTGTATCTTCGAAGAAACCGGCGAGCTGGTGGGTTGCGAGTTTCATATGAAGACGCGTGCGGCGCGGCCGGAACTCGGCGATGAAATCGTGGCCTGCGTGGCGAAGGCGGCGCGCTATTACTCGATACTCGGGCATGGCAGTTTCGCGGTCGGCAATGCGGACGGCGGCCTCACCACGCAAGAAGAAAAATCGCTGGGCGCGTATGCGAAAAGCGGCGCGTCGCCGATTGTCGGCATTATCAAACCCGGCGATATTCCGCCGACCGGCGGCCTCTATCTGCTCGACGTGGTGCCGGACGGCGAGCCGCGCTTCGGCTTTCCCAACATTAGCGACAACGCGGAAATCGGCGAGCTGATCGCCTGCGGCGCGCACGTGATCCTGTTCACGACCGGGCGCGGCTCGGTAGTCGGCTCGGCGATCTCGCCGGTCATCAAGGTGTGCGCGAATCCCGCGACCTATCGCAACCTCGCGGGCGACATGGACGTCGACGCGGGCCGGATTCTCGAAGGTCGCGGCACGCTCGACGAAGTGGGCCGCGAAGTGTTCGAGCAAACAATCGCGGTATCGCGCGGCGCGGCGTCGAAATCGGAGACGCTCGGGCATCAGGAATTCATCCTGACTTACAAGACGTTCGAGCCGGTTGGGCCGGCGTGCTTGCCGTCGGGTGCCGCGCCGGTGCATCGGGTCGTCGCGATCGAATCACACTGAGCGCCTGCCAGCCTGCGGGCAAATCTTGCCCGCCCATGTTAAAACGTAAAAAACAGGAGACGCGCTCCATGACGGCAACGATCGGTTCGAAGATCGGGCAGCGGCGCCGCATCGGTCGCGGTGCGCTGCAAGTGAGTGGCTTGGGACTCGGCACGGCGCCGCTCGGCGGCCTTTACCGCGATCTATCCGACGCAGAAGCCCACGCAACGATTGCCGCCGCGTGGGACGCCGGTGTGCGCTATTTCGACACCGCGCCGCACTATGGCAACACGAAGGCCGAGCATCGTCTGGGCGACGTGTTGCGCCGTTATCCACGCAGCGAATACGTATTGTCGACCAAGGTCGGGCGCCGCTTTGTGCCGCGCACCACGCCGTTCGACGATAAGGAAGGCTGGCAAAATCCGCTGCCCTTCGAAGCGATTTACGACTACACCTACGACGGCATTCTGCGGTCGTTCGAAGATAGCCAGCAGCGTCTCGGCATTGTCGAGATCGATATGCTGCTGGTGCACGACATTGGCCGCATGACGCATGGCGACAATCATCCGCATTACTGGCGGCAATTGACTGAAGGCGGCGGCTTCCGCGCGTTGGACACGCTGCGCTCGTCGGGTGCGATCAAGGCCGTCGGGCTCGGCGTCAACGAAGGCGCGGTAATACTCGATGCGATGGCCGAGTTCGATATTGATTGCGCGCTGCTCGCGGGCCGTTATACGCTGCTCGAGCAGACCACACTCGACGATCTCTTGCCGGCATGTGAAACGCGCGGCGTCAGCATCCTGTTAGGCGGCGCGTTCAACTCGGGCATTCTGGCGCGCGGCGTCGAGGGCGATCTGAAATTCAACTACGGCACAGCGCCGCGCGAAGTCATCGAGCGCGTCGCGCGGCTGGAAACCGTGTGCCGCGCCCATGGCGTGCCGCTTGCTGCCGCAGCCCTGCAGTTTCCGTATGCGCACCCGGCGGTCGCCACCGTGTTGACCGGCGCGCGCAGTGCCGACGAATTGCGCGAGAACGTCGCGTCGTTCGAGCAGCCGATCCCCGCCGCGTTGTGGTCCGCGTTGCGCGGCGAAGGCTTGCTCGACGGCCGCGCGCCCGCGCCCGAGGACTAATCTGACGATGGCTATCGATGCCCACCAGCACTATTGGGATCCCGCTCGCGGCGACTACGAATGGCTGACGCCGGAATTGAAGCTGTTGTACCGTCCGTTCGGACCGGCGGATCTCAAACCGTTGCGCGAACGCGCGGGCATCGAGCGAACGGTGGTGGTGCAGGCCGCGCCGACCATCGACGAAACGCGTTATCTGCTGGACCTCGCGCGACACGAGCCGTCTATTGCCGGGGTGGTTGGCTGGGTGCCGTTGCTGTTGCCCACCGCACCCGCGCTAATCGGAGCGCTCGCGCACGAGCCGAAATTCAAAGGCGTGCGGCCGATGCTGCAGGATTTGCCGGACGACACGTGGATCGCCAATCCCGATCTCGCCCCGGCGATCGACGCACTGGTCGAACACGATCTGAGCTTCGACGCGCTGATCTACGCCCGTCACGTCGAGCATTTCGAGACCTTCGCGACGCGTTTTCCGGCGCTGCGCATCGTGGTCGATCATGGCGCGAAGCCGCCGATCCGCTACGGCCGTGCGGGCTACGCGGGGTGGGCCGACGCGATCACGCGGCTGGCGGCGTTGCCGAACGTGCAATGCAAGCTGTCGGGACTCGTCACCGAGGCGTCGCTTGGCTGGACCGAAGAGACGCTGCGGCCCTATGTCGAGCATCTGCTGAAGTCGTTCGGTCCGGGTCGCCTGATGTGGGGCAGCGACTGGCCGGTGCTCGATCTGAACGGCGATTATTTGCTGTGGCATTCGGTGGCGATCACCTTGCTCGCGTCGTTGAGCGACGACGAACGCGAGGCGGTGTTCGGCGGCAATGCCACGGCGTTTTACCGGTTGTGAACCGACCAAGCGAAGCGAAACGAGACAAGCCCATTCAACTGGAGTCGTAGATGACACAAAGACTGGCTGGCAAGACGGCCCTGATCACCGCGGCGGGACAAGGCATCGGCCTCGCCACCGCCGAACTGTTCGCCCGCGAAGGCGCGCGCGTGATTGCGACGGATATCCGCATCGAGGGGCTCGCCGGCAAGCCGGTCGAGGCGCGCCGGCTCGACGTGCTCGACGGTGCGGCGATCCAGGCGCTGGCCGCCGAGCTCGGCCCGATCGACGTGCTGTTCAACTGCGCGGGCTTCGTGCATGCGGGCAATATTCTCGAATGCAGCGAGGGGGATTGGGACTTTGCCTTCGACCTTAACGCGAAAGCCATGTACCGGATGATCCGCGCGTTCCTGCCGGCCATGCTGGAGAAAGGCGGCGGGTCGATCATCAATATGTCGTCGGCGGCGTCGAGCGTGAAGGGCGTGCCGAACCGCTTTGCGTACAGCGCGTCGAAGGCGGCGGTGATCGGCTTGACCAAGTCGGTCGCGGCAGACTTCATTACGCGTGGTGTACGCTGTAACGCGATTTGCCCGGGCACGGTGGCTTCGCCGTCGCTCGAACAGCGAATCGTCGCGCAGGCCCAGGCGCAGGGCGCGACGCTGGATGCCGTGCAGGCCGCCTTCGTCGCGCGTCAGCCGATGGGCCGCATCGGCAAGCCGGAAGAAATCGCCGCGTTGGCGCTGTATCTCGCGTCCGACGAATCGTCGTTCACCACGGGCCACGCGCACGTGATCGACGGCGGCTGGTCGAACTGACGCAAACCGACACGCACGGATTGACGAACCGAACACCCTTGAACGATAGGAAAGTGCAACGATGAAACTGCTTCGTTATGGGCCGAAAGGCCAGGAAAAGCCGGGCTTGCTCGACGCGCAAGGCAAGATTCGCGATCTGTCCGGCGTGGTCGCCGATATCGACGGTGCGGTGTTGACCGATGAAGGTCTGGCGAAACTGCGCGCGCTCGATCCGGCGTCGCTGCCGGTGGTGGAAGGCAACCCGCGCATGGGGCCGTGCGTCGGCAAGATCGGCAAGTTCATCTGCATCGGGTTGAATTACGCGGATCACGCGGCAGAATCGAATTTGCCGGTGCCGGCCGAGCCGGTCATCTTCAACAAGTGGACGAGCGCAATCAGCGGTCCGGACGACGATGTCGAAATTCCGCGCGGTTCGAAGAAGACCGATTGGGAAGTCGAACTGGGCGTGGTGATCGGCAAGGCCGCGAAATACGTCGACGAAGCCAACGCGCTCGACTACGTCGCCGGTTATTGCGTGATCAACGACGTGTCGGAACGCGAATGGCAGATCGAACGCGGCGGCACGTGGGACAAGGGCAAGGGCTTCGACACGTTCGGCCCGATCGGTCCGTGGGTCGTCACGCGCGACGAAGTGGCCGATCCGCAGAATCTGAGCTTGTGGCTCGAGGTGGACGGTCACCGCTATCAGAACGGCAGCACGAAGACGATGGTGTTCGGCGTTGCCAAGCTGGTGTCGTACGTATCGCAGTGCATGAGCCTGCAACCGGGCGACGTGATCTCGACCGGCACGCCGCCGGGGGTGGGCATGGGCGTGAAGCCGAATCCGGTGTATCTGAAGCCGGGCCAGACGATCCGCCTGGGTATCGAAGGTCTCGGCGAGCAGACGCAAAAGACTTACGCGGCGGAGTGAGTCGCGCAGCAGGTTTTGGCTTCGCGCCGCGGGCGCGAGCAGAAGCCTGAGCAGCAGCGTAATCAGAAAGTAGAAAGGCCGTTCCGGTGTCAAGCCGGAACGGCCTTTGTTTTTGTCTTTATCGTCCTGGCGCGGAAGGCCTGAGTTCTTATGCCGCCGGCTCGTGCTCGCCCGACTCGCCGATGCGGTTGATCGTGCCCTGCGCCACGGCGACCAGCTTCTCGCGGTCGCCATCCATCACATAGATGTTGCACTGGCAGGTCGCCTGGGAGCGCCCCGCGAACACCACCTTGGCCCGCGCGATCAGCGTGCCGTTCACCACCGGACGCAGATAGTTGATCTTGAACTCGCCGGTGACCACCCTCGGCCCCAGCGACAGCGCGCCGGCAAACGTCAGCGCGTTATCGGCAAGGTAGCTGATGACCCCGCCATGCACGAAGCCGTGCTGTTGCCGCAATTCGTCGCGGATCGGCAGGCACAACGTCAACTCGTTGGTCGCCGTGTGCATCAACTCGGCGCCCAGCAGCATGCTGAACGGCTGGGCATGCAGCGCGCCGCGCGCCCGGTCGAGGAGGTCGGTCATCGTGATTCCTTGGGGCGAGGTCCGCCGTGAAATCCGCACGGGAGTGCGTTGTGCAGTCCCTACCCACTCTAGGAAGCGCTGACGCGTCACGTCAAGGTGAATCGGAAAGATATACGCGGCATTGTTGCGAAAAATGACCGGAATTACGGAGTTGGGCGATGAAACGGGGTGGTAAGGCGATCTTTGCCGACATTGATCTCAAGCAAAGTTCCGCCTTGCCGTTAACCCTGACGTAGCTCCCGTCATTCTTTGCTTTCAGGTGTCCACGATGTTCAGCAAGATCAAGGTCGCATCCGGCCTGTTATGTGTTCTGGCCGCGTTCTGCGTTTTTCAGCTGGTTACGGTGGGATTGGGGTTCTGGTCGCTCACGCGCACTCATGACGACGTCGGCGATCTGTCGAATATCGCGTTGAAGCAGGTCGACGCGGTCAATGAAACGACCCAGCGTCTGATGGATGCGCGAATCAACCTGTCGCGCGCGGGTACCCGCATGGTGCGCGGCGGCGGCGAGCCGACCGACATCGTGCAGCACGCCCGCGAACAGCTCACGGCTGCGGATCAGTCTTTCGCCGCCTTCATGGGCGCGGAAAAGACCAGCGACGAGAACAGCGCGCGCGCGGCCGCCTTGGCCGACCGGTATAAAAAGCTCCACGACGCGTTGGCGGAACTCGTGCAGTTTCTCGATGGCAACAATATTCAGGCGTTCCTTGATCAGCCGACCCAGTCGTTCCAGGACGCTTACCTCGTCGAGTCGCACAACTTCGTGCAATTCGGCAACGCCGCCAGCCGTGCGTCGCTCGATTCGATCGATACGCGCATGGCCATGTTCCGCGGCGTGAGCCTCGCGATCCTGGTGCTGCTGGTGGTGGGCACCGCCGCCGTCTACGCGGCGCTGCGTCGGGGCGTGGTGGCGCCGCTGGAAGAAGCGGGGCGCCACTTCGACCGGATCGCGCAGGGTCGCCTCGACCAGCCGATTGCGTCGCGCGGTACCAACGAAATCGGCCGGCTGTTCTCGGGCCTCGCCAAGATGCAGGCGAGCGTCGCGCGCACCGTGCAGACCGTGCGTGAATCCGCCGACTCGATCCACCTCGGCGCCGACGAAATCGCGACCGGCAACGCCGATCTGTCGGCCCGCACCGAAAACCAGGCCGCCTCGCTGGAAGAAACCGCGTCGAGCATGGAAGAACTGACGGCCACCGTGCGCCAGAACGCCGATCATGCCCGCGAAGCCAACTCGCTGGCAGAAACCGCGCTGGAGGCGACCTCGCGCGGCAGCGAAGTGGTCAACCAGGTGGTCGACAAGATGCGCGGCATTGCGCAGAGCTCGGACAAGATCGCGGAAATCATTTCGGTGATCGACGGCATTGCGTTCCAGACCAACATCCTCGCGCTCAACGCGGCCGTGGAAGCGGCGCGCGCGGGCGAGCAGGGCCGTGGGTTCGCCGTGGTGGCCGGCGAGGTGCGCGGCCTCGCGCAGCGCAGCGCGCAGTCGGCGAAGGAAATCAAGACGCTGATCAGCGAGTCGGTCGCCGAGATTCAGGGCGGCTCGACGCTGGTCGAGCATGCGGGCGAGGCGATGAGCAACGTGTCCGCCTCGATTTCCCGTGTCACGCAGATGATGGCGGAGATCAGCGCGTCGTCGCTCGAGCAGAGCACCGGGATCGAGCAGGTCAACCAGGCGGTCGTGCAGATGGATGAGATGACGCAGCAGAACGCGGCGCTAGTCGAACAGGCTGCGGCGGCAGCAGCTTCGTTGCATCAGCAGACGCAACAATTGAAGCAGGCCGTTTCAGTGTTCGAAATTTCGGAGACTGTGTTGCGCACGCAACATTTCGACGACATGCGAGGGCAAACCGGCGACATGACGCTATCTGGCTTGCGCGCAATTTAAGCGCCACGGCGCTCCGAAGCGCTCAAAAATAAAGCATCAGACAAAAGAAAATGGCCCGCCGAAGCGGGCCATTTTGCATCAGACGCAAGCGCCTAAGGGTGCCTCAAAGTACCTGAAGGTACTTAGGCCGGCTGGATGTTCGCAGCCTGCTTGCCCTTCGGGCCTTGCTTAACTTCGAACGTCACTTTCTGGTTTTCCTGCAGGGACTTGAAGCCGCTGCCTTGAACTTCCGAAAAGTGCGCAAACAGGTCTTCGCCGCCGTCGTCCGGCGTGATGAAGCCAAAGCCCTTTGCATCGTTAAACCACTTCACAGTACCTGTTGCCATTTTTGATCCAATAAATGTTGTGTGTTGCATTCGCGACCGCTATTTCTCAACGTGAGATCGAGCGCGAAGTACGAGTTGTATCACGTCTTTATGATGGACGCCAATCAACCAGTATTCGGGTATTCCCCCGCTCGGGCCCTTTTGAGGCCTGAAAAGCATTTTTAAGAGGGCTCCGCCCGGTAGGGTAAACTGTTTGTATTACTCTTCCAGGAAAAACATTGACACATTATTTGCAGGAAGAACTTACGTCGTTCTGGAGTCGTTTGACCCCCTATCTGGCGATATTGGAGTCTAAATCCCCTCAAGAAGGCGCCCCGGACCCGATCGGTCGCATCACGGTAGATGCCGAAGACCGGCAGGCTTTCGCCCTCCACATCACCGATAAAAAGCCGCTCGGCGACACGTCGGACACCCCCACCGGACACAGCGCAACTTATATGCGTTTCAAATCAGCCGACAGCGGCTGGGGTCCCTGGGAACGCGAAGCGTATTGATCGGCCGGGCGGTCGGCTTACGGGCCGATGCCCGGCAGAACGCTAGCCGCCGCTCAGGCCGGCAAGGCGTCGTAGGCGGTGGCGAGGTGGTAGGGCGTGGTCGACGGCATGTCGGCGCGCGCCACGTCGCCGGCCGCCGTTTTGCACTCGAACCAGCCTTGCGGACGCAGAAAGCGTTGCTGGAACAGCGTGATTTGCCGCGGGAGCGCGGCGCGCAGCGCCGGGTCATCGTGACTCGCGAGTGCGCGTAAATATTCCGTTTGAGCCCAGATCCGTTGAGTCGCGTCCTTGATGCCGCCGGTTTCGTCGAGCGAGGCGCACACGCCGCCTGTGTCCGCGTCCACGCCGTATTGCTGCGCAAACGCGAACGCGCGCGGCAGCGCTTCGGCAAGACCCGAACCTTCGAACAACCCGCCCGCCTGCTTGACCAGCCAGAACCACTCGAACTGGTGACCGGGTTCCAGACGGTTGTCGGCCGTGCCGATCGGCAATTCGGCGACGCAACCGGTGGGTTCGTGCACGAAGTGCCGTGCGATTGCGCCAGCGAGGCGTCGCAACGCGGCGTCGAACGCGTTGTCGCGAGTTGCTGCACGGGCGGCGAGCCAGGCTTCGGTCAGATGCATTAGCGGATTCTGGATCGGCGTGCCCGTCACGTTCGCGAAGTCGGCGCTGAGCGCGGCATTGAACAGCTCGCCCTCAGCGGCGAAGTTCGACTGGATCAGCGCCGACGTGCGATGCACGGCTTCCAGCGCGTCACGATTGCCGGAACGCCGGCCGAATTCCGCGCAGGCGAACACCACGAACGCGTGCGTGTACAGATCTTTGGTCGTGTCGAGCGGTGCGCCTTGCGCGTCGACGCTGTAGAACCATCCACCGTGGCGCGTGTCCTGAAAGGTGTGCATCAGCGAGTCGAACAGCACTTGCGCATGGGCCGCGTCGCCGGCCTGGGAGAACACGAACAACTGCCGCGCACATGCCATCGCCCGGTAGCGTTCGGCGGGCATGGGCTGGTGATGCTCGGCGCTGAGCGCTTCATAGGGCAGCTTCAGCGCGGTGTTGAAACCCGCTCCGCGCCACATGGGCAGCACCACGCTCGTGAAGTGAACGCGTAGCGCGGTGGCGAGGGCGACCGTCGAAGCGGCGGAAGGGTTCATGCTCTGCATAGTCGTTCGATTGGTCATACAGGGTGTGTCGATGCGTCGGCGGACTCCGGCCGCAGTCCGAAATGCGACGCGCGACGCGATGCGATAACGCAAGCGGTCGGCAAATCGGCGGATGAGCGCGGATGCTACCCGGTTTCCCGGTCCGCGGTTCGAAATCGGCGTTGCGCCGGTCGACGCGCTCCGCACGACGCTGGCCGCCGCAGCGTGCGGCTTAGGATAAAGCAAACGGGTCCCGTTTGGCACTGCGGACTCAGGAGCGGAAATCGCTCCAAATAATGCGGATAAGGAGGAAAAACCATGTTGGGAAATCTCGATCTCATTTTGCGTCTGGTGCTGGCCGCAGCGCTCGGCAGCGTGATCGGCTTCGAGCGCGAGCGGCTTTCGTGGGCGGCCGGGCTGCGCACGCACATGCTGGTTTGCGTCGGGTCGACGCTCATCATGATCGTGTCGGCCTATGGTTTTTCCGAAGTGCTCACCGGCGACCACGTCGTGCTCGACCCGTCGCGGATGGCGGCGCAGGTGGTGTCGGGCATCGGCTTTCTCGGCGCGGGCTCGATCCTGTTGCGCGGCGAGATCGTGCGCGGATTGACCACGGCGGCAAGCTTGTGGTCGGTCGCGGCGATCGGGCTGGCGGTCGGTGGCGGGCTGTACACAGCGTCGATCGCGGCGACCATCATCATTCTGATCATCCTCGCGGGCATCAAGCCGCTCGAGCGTCGTTTCATCACGGTCAAACAACGGCGCCAACTGACGATGATCGTCGAGCGCGGCACCATGACGTTTCATTCGCTGCACGATGAACTGGGCGCCGCAAGCCCGCGCGTCAAGCAGTTCGTGATGCAGCAAAGCGACGACGCGCCCGAGTGCGACGAGGTCATGATCACGCTGCATCGGGTGTCGAATGTGGAATACGAGGCGATCTGCGCACGCTTGCGTCAACTGCACGGCGTCAAGCAGTTCCGGCAGGACGAGGCGTCGTCCTAAAAAGCCGAAAATCGTCGGCGAATGGCTTCGGCAGGGGCGGGCGGCCATGCGACAATGCGGTCTCAAAAATTCCAACGGCATTGACGAGCGGTGCTCGGCGCCCGCTTTCCGGCGACGACCGCTTTTTTCTCTATGGCAGATTCCGTAGCATCCACGCAGTCCCGGCCTTCGCGCGCCGCTTCGAAGAAGCGACGCCAGGCCACCGTCTCGACCGAAACTGAAAACAAGCTGGCGCGCGCCGCGCGCTCGGCACAACGGCTCGCGCAACTGAGCGATGCCGCCCGCGACGACAGCACGCTCGACCTGTTCCCCGACGATCCAACCCGCGCGACGCTGGAAGCGATGAATATCGACATCCGGCAGGGCACGCTGCACGGTTTCGAATTACCCGATGTGGTGCTGGCCGCGGTCGGCGTGATCGATGCTGGCGACGGCGCGCTGCTGGACGTGCGGTCGGCGCGTCGTGCGCCGCGTGCCGCGAAGGCCGACGAGCCGACGCCGGTCAATGCGGTGTTGAGCGGGCTGGATATCGAGCCTTGGGACGCGGCGGGTTCGTCGGTGGCGGAGTTGGCAGTCGGGGATGCGACGCCGAAGGAACGGACTGCCGTGGATGAGACGTTGGCGACGTCGGTGTCTGCGTCGATTCCATTGACGCCTGCGATGGCGGCGGCGACGGTGGCGCGCAGCGTGACCGCGCTGCGCCAGGCGAATGCGACGGGAGTTGCAAGTGCGGCGGGCGCAACGAGCGCGGCAGGTGCGTCGTCGACGGATGAGTCGACGACGGCATCGGCCTCTAGCGGCGCGAAAACGCCGTCGCGGTTCGCCGCGACATTTGCCAAGGCGACGACCGCTTCTCGGGACATGGGACGTGCGGCGGGTGTGGCCGTTGATGCGAACACTCGCGCCGCTGGTGCAAATGGTGCAGTCGGTGCGGCTGGTGATACGTCTGCAGGCGCGGCATCTGACGCGACCCTGCGTGCGAGCGTAGGTTTCACGGCAGAGGCGAACACAGGCGCGGTCGCAGGCACAGGCACAGGCACAGGCACAGGCACAGGCACAGGCACAGGCACAGGCACAGGCACAGGCACAGGCACAGGCACAGGCACAGGCATCGGCGCGACTGCCGGCGCAAACCCCGGCAAAACCACCAACACGAACGCCGCCGCGACCATCGGCGCGAATGAACCGCACGCGTCGAGCGAGCAAGTCACATCGCGAGCGGCTGCGGCGTCCGACGGTCCGAAACTGAGCGTGAACCCGTCGCTGACCGCCGCCGGGTCTGCGCATGCCCACGCCGCATTCGCCGAACCCTGGCGCGAAGCGCGCCGCGCCGAAGCTGCCGCAGCCGCGCTGCGCGCCGCGCCGGAACTCGATCGCGCACGAGCGACCGCCTTTGCCGATACCGTCGATGCGCTATACGGCGTGATCGCCGATCAGCGCCGCGCGGCCAGCGATCACTCGCGCCGTATGAAGTGGCTGTTGCCGATCGTGGTGGGCGCGTTGCTGGTGACCGTGGCCATCGGCATCACGCAGACTTTGCTGTTGATGCGCCTCACGCGCGAAACCACCGCTCAACAGCATCGCATCGAACAATTGATGCAGAACCAGCAGGCGGCCATGACCAGCCTGCTCGACACGCACATGGCAATGGCCGACGCCGCCGCGGCGAACGCCAATGCCGCAGTGGCGGCCGCTTCCGCCACGCCTCAGCAAGCTGGCGCTACGCCGACGCACGGCAAGCGTGCCGCGCGTACCCCGCACGCGCACAAGCCGAAAGCCTCCAACTCCCACTAACACCGAGACTGACCGAACGCCGCGCCAACGATCCACTGGCGCGGCGCGAGTCGTTTCGACAGCCGCTCTGGCTGCGCGGCTTATCGTCTTTTGCCCCCAAATCTCAAAAAAAGGGACGTTGTCATGATGCGACGCATCATGACGATCAAGCCTGTGACAACGCACCACATCCGAAAAATGTTGCATCGCACTAGATTTTGACTAGGGAAAACCCTATAATCATTTTTAAGGGAAAACCCTAGTCAATGCAGTCATCAACCGGGAGTCGCCATGAGCTTCATTTTTGCTTTGTTCCAAAAGGTCAGCGACCTCTTTGCGTCGCCCCATCTGCCGCTGGATTCGGACTACTCGTACGAAGCGCGCAGCCGCGAAGCGGACCGCGTGCGCCGTGCGCAGTCCACGTTGTTCGGCGTCAAGTTGAGCGACTAAAAGAACCAGGTCGTATCAGCCTGAGCGCGGATTACCGCGGGGCGCGCACTTCGAGAGTGCGCAGTATCTTTAGAGCCACTGTTCGCGAAACGCGTACCGTGGCTTTTGTTTTTGGGGCGTCGCCCTAGCGGCTTACCCGCATCACCGAATATTTCCGCCCCGAAATGAATGTAACGGGGGCTGACAGTCTGCTGACGTGTTGCCTGCACGATTCGTCGCGCATGGCTTTGCAGGTGGGAGTTCCACGCGAAAATGCGATCCTTTCATCGGTCCCTTTCATTGAAATGTGCGCTTACAAGTCCTCACGTCTTCATGCGGTTTGCGCCGCTAAAGTTGGTCTCAAGCGTACGGCGTCTGGTTGGAGCCTGAAACCTCAGGTCGCGATTGACCGCACACGGACGCTGGCTTGATACCAAACTTTGATGGGAGGTCACTATGAAAACCTTTAATAAGACATCGCGTTCGATTATTGCGACTCTGCTGGCCGGCGGCGCATTGCTGGCAGCAGGCAGCGCGTTCGCGCAGGAGCGGGTCGTGGTCGAGGGCGGCCCGGGCCCGGTGGTCTACGGTCAGCCGCACATGATGCCGGTGGGCGTGTCGATCGACATCGGCTGGCACGGCGATCGTTACTACGACGGCCATCGTTACTGGGCTCATGACGACTGGATGCGTCATCATCCGCATGACTACGATCCGCATCACCACGACGACCATCGTCCGCCGCCCCCGCGTTATTAATGCGTAACGCGCTAACACCAGGCGAGTGACAACGCCGCCTGACGCGGCGCGACATCGACAAAGCCGGTCCTTCCTCGCGGAAGACCGGCTTTGTTGCATTCGGGCCGGCGAATACACGCGCTGCGCTATGCTTCAAAGCTTTCATCGACGGTAGCGGGAGAGCGGCGTGGAGAAGGACGTGATGAAGGCAGTGATTGGCGTAGTCGGCACGGGATTGATGGGCGTCGGCATTGCGACGCAAAGCGCGTTGCATGGGCACAGGACGATCGTTCACGACGTCGACCCGGCGCGTCTCGCGAGTGTGGCGCCCAAAGCGGAAGCGGTGCTCGACGAACTGATCGACGCCGGCCGCATCGACCAAGCCGCTAAACAGGCGGCGCTCGGGCGCATCGAAACGCATGCGCAACTTGACGTGATGGCGTCGGCGCAATTCGTGATCGAGGCCATTCCCGAAGTGCTCGAACTGAAGCATCGGCTATACGCGGCGCTGGCTCCTTTGCTCGCCGGCGACGCGATTCTCGCGAGCAACACCAGCGGCTTTCCGCCCGATCAACTGGTCGCGCCGTTGCGGGCGAAGGAGCGCTTTCTGATCGCGCATTTCTGGAATCCGCCGCACATGATCCCGCTGGTCGAAGTCGTGCCGGGCACCGCGACTGCGCCGGACGTGACGCAACAGACCGCCGCGTTGATGAGCGCGATCGGCATGGAGCCCGTGGTGCTCGCGAAGGCGATTCCGGGTTTCGTCGGTAATCGCTTGCAGTTTGCGGTGCTGCGCGAGGCGTTGAATATCGTCCGTTCAGGCGCAGCCACGGCGGATGTGGTCGACCGCGTGATGAAGGCGTCGCTCGGCCGGCGGTGGGGAATCGTCGGACCGCTGGAGGGGGCGGACATGGGCGGGCTCGACACCTTCCTCGATATCGCCACGCATCTGATGCCGGAGCTGGCCAAAGACGAAGACGTGCTGGATCTGCTGCGACAACAGGTCGACGCCGGGCGAGTCGGTGTGCGCAGCGGCGCGGGGTTTTATGAGTGGGACGAGGCGCATTTAGCGCAGGTTAAGGCGGGGCGGAAGGGGTTGATTAGCCGCGGCTAGTGTCGCGGTAAATGGCCGGCGGGTGCGTGGCGTCGCGAACGACGTAACGGACCTCAATGGAAATTTGACTGCGGTGGAAGCCCGGTATGGCGTCTCGTTTCCGCTCTCCGATTGCAAGGTTGGCAATCGATGGTGGAACAAGCTTCGCCACTACCGAGCCCCCGCAGCCCGCAACCTGTCCCGCTGTTTTTCGACCCCCTTCAGAATCGATTCCGCCAGTCCTCCCGGAAAGTCCGGGGGCACTTGCGCGTTCACCGCAGCAATCACCCCATCAGTCGCATCGACCACTTCCTCAATGATCTCCAGCGCAGCCACTTTCCCCAACCCAACTTGCCGAGCCTGCTCAACCCAATGCCGCTGTTGAATCCGGTCGATCAGATAGTGATTTGTGCTGCCACGAACCGCCATTGCCATCTTGGCCTTCTGGCGAGCAATCTGATTCCTCCCCGAACCGATGATCGGATGCGCGGAAAGAACATCGTAAAGCGGCGTGGACCGATACCGCCCGCCCGGCAAATGAACAATGCTGAAGTTCTTCGCGTGCCCGTCGGTCGCCGCGAGTAGCCAGAACACCAATTGAGTCTTGAAGAACTGCAGCCGATCCTGATCCGCATTCTCTGAACCGAGCAAGACGTCCATGATCTCGGCGATGCCGGGACCGCCATCGGCCTGATATTTCAGATGCGACGGTCGCCCGGTAGCCTGGCACATGTCCTCCTGCGGAAGACGCACGATCCAGCGAGCGTCGCTCGATAGCCTGCGATCAAAGCGTTCGACGACGAGCGCTTTCTGATCCTCGAATGTAGCCACCTCGCAATTCGCCACAGGCAGTCCATAAGCCGCGACGATTCTGGCGCACAACCACTCGTTCTCAATCGACGTCCGCATGTCCGCTTGCATATTCCCAACCAGCCCGAGCGGGAGCTTGAAGATATGCGTGGTCGGCGTGCTACCTGTCGGGTAGATCCATTCGCCGTCATGGCGCAGCAATGCGGTTTTCTCCTGCGCCCCGGCAATCGATAAGCGCAGGTCCGCACCATCGTCGTATTGGCCGAGTGGGGCCGCAGCGGTTGCGTTGCGCAGAAGCTGTGCGATCTCCGGTTCGGAGAGCAGCGCGCCGGAAATGGTGTAGAGATCGGTGGGTCTTCCGTCCGCGGGAAGTAACTGGATTGCGCCGACGCAATCGCGGCCAAGCGCGACCAGCAGATCGAACGCGTTCGTGCTGCCTGTATGGTGTCGCTGAGCTAACCGCCGCCGAATGGCATCGCTATCGGGGAGCAGATTGTCGAAGAACGCGCTCACCAGGTCGCCCCGATAAGGCTGATTGCCTGGTGTGAATGGCATCGACAAGGACAGCGGGCGCCCCTGTTCGTCGCCGATCCACGTGTCGAAATAACTCAAACGCTCCCCGTCACGCGCTCTTTCCCAATAGCCGACGGGGATACCGTTCATCCAGATGTCGAGTCGTTGCGTCTGAGCGCGGCGCGCCATGATTACCAGTTTTCCTTTTTCTTTTTGGCCGCGACGGGCCGGACTTTCTTGACCGCAGGGGTGGACCGTTGGCGCTTCGGCGTGACAACCGACGCAGATTCGCTACTCGTTGCAGCTAACGTTTGACTTAGCCGCAGATCCACATTGAGCAGGCGCATGACTTTAAAAATGCGTTCAACGCTGGCCGCGGCAGGATTGGCCTCCAGTTGCGCGTAGCTTTGCTGGGTGATGCCTAACAATTCCGCGACCGCAGCTTGAGTGAGTCCCGCGGACTTGCGAAAGCCCTGCAAAATGGGCCGGAGCTGAGCTGGCGTTTTGATAGCGTAATCCATGGGATTATCTTCGGTCTCATACAGTCTTTAAACTGTATCACACAAATACAGCCTTAAGGCTGTATTTGATATAAACAGTCTATAGGCTGTATTTTAATTTAACAGTAAATAGGCTGTAAAAACGCTGTGCACCAGCAGGACTGCTCAGCCTCCCGCTCCCAGCAGCCTCAAACACTCTGCGGTATAACTACCCCTCCACATCCCCCGCAAAACCCCCAAGCCCACCCCATGCCCCACTACTTCTACAATCCCGCCACCGGCCACGGCCTCCCGCACGACCCGTTCAAAGCCATCGTCGCGCCGCGTCTGATCGGTTGGATCGCATCACGCGACACCGAAGGCACCCTTAACCTCGCCCCCTACAGTTTCTTCGGCGCGTTCGCGAGCTTCCCGCCGATCATCGGTTTCTGCAGCGAAGGCCGCAAAGACAGCATCGCCAACATCGAAGCCACCGGCGAATTCGTCTGGAACCTCGCGACCAAGCCGCTCGCCGAGCAGATGAACCGCTCATCGGCTCCGGTCCCGCCGCATATCGACGAATTCGAACTCGCCGGCCTCACCGCCGCGCCGGGCCGCAACGTGAGCGTGCCGCACGTCGCCGAATCGCCGGCCGCGCTCGAATGCAAGTTGCTGCAAGTGGTGCGTCTGCATACCCTCGACGGCACGCCGATGGACAACTATCTGTCGCTCGGCCAGGTGGTCGGTGTCCACATCAACGAGGCCTATCTGAAAGACGGTCTGTTCGACACGCACGCCGCGCAGCCGATCATGCGAGCGGGCTATCGCGCCGACTACGCGGAAATCGGCGACATGTTCCAGATGTTCCGCCCGACCGCATAAAACCACCAAAGTGGTTCACGCAGCCCGCGCCGCGCATAACATGGAAAAACGCGGCGCTCATCCCATTGCCACGTCCCACCGCCCGAAACCCACCGCGCAAACTGGCCCGCTTGATGCTTGCAACCGACGCTCCAACGCGTCGTTTTCAACTGCCGGCTCACTCTCCAGGAGCGCGATCATGTCCACCGAATTCGCCACGCAGTTCAGCCACGTCCGTCCGCAAGAC
This sequence comes from Paraburkholderia bryophila, assembly GCF_003269035.1. Lineage (GTDB taxonomy): Bacteria > Pseudomonadota > Gammaproteobacteria > Burkholderiales > Burkholderiaceae > Paraburkholderia > Paraburkholderia bryophila. Next base: position 77,101 of record NZ_QLTK01000026.1, read on the forward strand.
ACGTCCTACGAGGATCAGGGCTTGCGCGACTTTTTTCTCTACCGCGATTTAGGCATTGCGCAGGCAACCGGCGGCAAGGTGCTCGCGCAACTCGTCAAGGCGAATCACGCACCAGAGCAAGGCACCGGCTGGCACCGTCATGAGGCCGATTTCCACATTGTGATCATGCTGAAGGGTTGGGCGCGTTTCATGTACGGCGACAAGGAGACGCTCGTCGCCGCCGGCGATTGCGTGCATCAGGCACCGGGCATCGTCCACTATCTGTTCGATTATTCCGAGGACATGGAGTACATCGAGATCGTGTCGCCGGCCGATTTCAAATCGATCGAGGTCGACGGCCCGTGCGAGGTGCCGGCCGTCAAGCCATGGAAGAGCGTCGCGGCTGAGTCATAAATCACGACGCTTCAAGCCGAGCCGCTGCCGCCGCCACTCACGCGGCCGGCAGCCACGGACACATCCACCACCGCCGCCGCAACCGGCGCCGCCGCCGTCACTTCGGCCGCGGTGGCCGCCGGCACCGGCACGGGTTGGATGGTCCGCGCCTTCGAACTCACCAGCACCGCGCGCGGCTCGTTGTCGTAAATCACGGCTCGCACACGCGGATAAATCTGCCGTTCCCAGCGGTGCCCATTAAACACACCGTAATGCCCCACGCCAGTCTGCACATGATGCGTCTTCAGATACGGCCGTAACTTGTCGCACATATCCTGCGCGGCGAGCGTTTGCCCGACCGCGCAGATATCGTCCTTTTCACCCTCGACGGTCAGCAACGCGGTGCGGCGAATCTTCGACGGCTCCACGAGACGCCCCGCCACCTTAAGCTCATGCAACGGCAACGCATGCCGCTGAAAAACCGTATCGACCGTCTCCAGATAGAAGTCGGCGGTGAGGTCCATCGTGGCGAAATACTCTTCGTAGAAGGTATGGATCGTATCGGCCTTCGCCGGATCGCCTTTCGCGCGCTCGTAATACATCGTCTCGAACGAGTCGAAGTGTCGACCTAGATTCATCGACATAAAGGCGGTCAACTGCACGAAACCCGGATACACACGCCGCTGCGCGCCCCCGAAACCGAACGGCACCGCGCTGATCAGGTTCTTCTCGAACCATTCGAGCGGTTTGCTTTTGGCCAGTTCGTTGACGCGCGTCGGGTTGATGCGCGTATCGAGCGGACCGGCCATCAGTGTCATGCTGGCCGGCTGCGCGGGATGATCGTCGGCGGCCATCAGCGCGACCGCCGCCAGCGCGGCAACGGTCGGCTGACACACCGCCAGCAGATGCGTGCCGGGGCCGATCGTCTCCGTAAAGTCGATCACGTGCTGCACGAATTCGTCGAAGCCGAAGCGGCCCTTGCTCAGCGGCACGTCGCGCGGGTTGTGCCAGTCGGTGATATAGACATCATGTTCGGCCAGCATGGTGCGCACGGTGCCGCGCAACAGGGTGGCGAAGTGGCCCGACATCGGCGCGATCACCAGCACGCGCGGTTGCGGCGTCGAGAGCGTGGTGTCCTTGCGGAAATGCAGCAGCGAACAGAACGGCGTGTGCGCAGCGACCTCCTCGACGATCGCCACCTGCTTGCCTTCCGTCACCACACTGTCGATGCCGAACGGCGGTCGTACAGGCGTCAGCCCGGCGAGCGTCAACAACTCGGCGGCCGCACGCATCGAACGTCCGTGCGGCGTTTCGCCGAACGCGGGCCATGCGTCGAGCGAGTGAATCATCAGGGCCGCGCCATGCCGCATCGGCAGCATCATGTCGGCAAGGGCCTGGTATGTGGGGTATGCGAACAGGTTCATAACCTTCGCACGAGTGCTGAAGAGGAAGGAACTCTCGTAGAGGCAAGTCATGTGCCAATCATGCAAGCGCACACGTGCAGACGCCGCTGCACATTGGCATAGCATTTGCGCTGTTCATGGCAACGGGCCGAAATTGCCGCGCTTTGGTGCGCGCGCGCACGCCAACGTGCACACAGCGCATCGAGCGACGGCTGGACGCGTCATCTGGAGGAGAATCGTATGGCGAATACCACGCTCACCATCAGCAGCAAGAACTATTCGTCGTGGTCGTTGCGCGGCTGGCTGCTGACGCGCTTCAGCGGCCTGCCGTTCGACGAGATCGTAATGCCGATCGACGACCCCGCCGCGCGCGCCGAATTGCTGCTGCTATCGCCGTCGATTCTCGTACCGTGCCTGGTTCACGACGGCATCAAGGTGTGGGACACGCTGGCCATCGCGGAGTATCTGAACGAGTTGAAACCGGAAGCAGCGCTGCTGCCGAAAGACATTCGCGCGCGAGCGCATTGCCGTTCGATTTGCGGCGAGATGCATTCGGGTTTCGGCTCGCTGCGCTCGGCGCTGCCGATGAACCTGAAAGCCCATTTTCCGGGCTTCAAGGTATGGGCGCGCGCGCAATCGGACATCGACCGGATCGTGACGATCTGGAGCGATTGCCTGAAGCAGTACGGCGGCCCGTTTCTGTTCGGCGAGCGCAGCGCGGCGGACGCGATGTACGCGCCCGTGGTGACGCGCTTCGTGACTTACGACGTCAAGCTCGATCCGGAGATCGTCGACTACGGGCAGCGGATCATGGCGCTGCCCGAGATGCAGGCGTGGATTGCCGACGCGCAGCAGGAAGTGGAAGAGATCGACGAACTGGACGTGGAGTTTTAACGACCGCTATCGCTATCGCAAAAGCTCGCGCTCAACCCCGCCCGCTTTCCAGCTTGAACACACTGACCACCTGCGCAAGCCGCGCGGCCTGATCGCGCAGTTCGGCGGCCGCGAGTTCCGCTTCGCCGACGATCGTCGCATTCTGCTGGGTGGCCTCGCCAATCTGCGTCACGGCGAGATTGACCTGCTCGATACCGCCCGATTGCTCGCGCGACGCGACGCTGATTTCGCCCATGATCGCGCGCACCTGGCCGACTTGCTGCACGATGCCCTGCATCGTCGAGCTGGCTTCTTCGGCGATCTTGAAGCCGCCGCGCACGGTCGCCGCCGACGTCGCGATCAAACTCTCGATCTCCTTCACCGAAGCCGCGCTGCGTTGCGCCAGCGCGCGCACTTCCGACGCCACCACCGCGAAGCCCTTACCGTGTTCGCCCGCGCGAGCGGCTTCCACGGCGGCGTTCAACGCAAGGATGTTGGTCTGGAACGCGATGCCTTCGATCACCGTGGTGATTTCGGCGATTTTCTGCGACGAGCGGCTGATCTCGCCCATGGTCGACACCACGCGTTCCACGGCGCGGCCGCCTTCGAGCGCCGCTTCGGCGGCGCGCATAACCAGTGTGTTGGCTTGCGCCGCGTGGTCGGCGTTCTGCTGCACGGTCGACGTGATCTGCTCCATGCTGGCCGCCGTTTCTTCGAGGCTGCTCGCCTGGGTGGCGATCCGCGCGGCGATATTGCCGCTGCCGGTAGCGATCTTCTCCGTGCCCTGCGACATACCCGCCGACGCGTTGCGCACTTGCGAAACAATGCGCGCGAGCCCTTCGCCGATGCCGTCGATCGATTGCATCAGGCGGCCGATTTCGTCGGCGCGAGCGTTCCCGCCCTGTGCCACGCGCACGCTCAGATCGCCAGAAGCGAAGCGTTCGGACGCTTTGGCGGCTTCCGCGAGCGGGCGGCTCACCATGCGCCGCACCGCGATCAGGAAGACCACCGCGAACGCGCCCACCAGCACGAAGCCGAGCACGAGGAACGTGTTGCGTGTCGCGGTGACGTCGGCCATCACTTCATCGCGCGGCGCGACGCCGCCGACCAGCCATTGCCATTCCGGCACCGTGACGAACGAGACGAATTTGTCGCGTGCGTCGCGCTCGCCGAGCGTGGCGTCGGCCGAGCGGTATTCGAGCTGGCCTTCCTTCATGTCGAGCATCTGCTGATACGGCGCGTTCGCGTCGTCCGCGCTCTGGCCGGCGGCGGCCGGATGCACGATCAGCTTGCCGCGATCCGCGCCCTTCGACGCGTTCAGCACGAAGTAGTAGCCGCTGTCGCCGATCTTCAGATTGCGGATATCGTCTTCGACCGACTGGATCTGCTTGTCCACGTTCACGCCGACGAACAGCGCGCCGATCACGCGGCCGCTTGCGTCGGTGATCGGCCGGTATTGCGTGATCAAACGTTTGCCGAACAGCGCGGCCAGTCCTGTGTAGGACTTGTTCGCGAGGATCAACGCATACGCCGGCGCTTTGCGGTCGAGCAAGGTGCCGATCGCGCGCGCGCCGTCCTGTTTCTTCAGCGACGTCGTCACGCGCACGAAGTCGTCGCCGCTGCGCGCGAACACGGTGGCGACCGCGCCGCTGCGTTCCAGAAACTGGTCGGGGATGGTGAAGTCCATGTTGAGGACCTTGTCGCCGGCTTTGATGGTCGGCGTCGCGACGCCGCCAATGTCGACTTTTTGCGTGTCGTCGAGCGTATAGCCGGGTGGCAGAAAGCTCGCGAACAGCGACATCGAGCGGTCGACCTCGGCCGACAGCGCCTTGTCGAACAGCGTGATCATGGCGGCGATCGAGCGGTCCCGGTCGGCGATACGGTCGAGCACCTGATCGCTGACCTGTCTGCCGGCCGTGCGGGTGAGCGCCCAGGTGAAGGCGGCGAATATCAGCGCCACCAGTACGCACGAAAGAACGGCAAGCCGGGCGCCGACGCTGGCGCGGCGCAGAGAGAGGAATTCCATTGACGATTACGCAGTGAGGAGGACAAGCGAAAGCGCGGGTCCTGCGTAAGCGGGGTCCGCGCGTTGATATCAGGGTTAACGGCAGTGTCGTCCGCTTTCTTTAGGTTTTTGAAAGCTCGACGTAATCGGTGAGGTGTCTACGCCACGAGGCGGCTCGACGGCTTGACCATCAACGCCCCGTCGATCCGGGCGCACCGCGCCAGGTACGCAGCAGCAGCGCGTTGGTGACGACGCTAACGCTCGAAAACGCCATCGCCGCGCCGGCTAGCATCGGGTTCAGCCAGCCGAAGGCGGCCAGCGGAATCCCGATCAGGTTGTAGACGAACGCCCAGAACAGGTTCTGCTGGATCTTGCGCCAGGTCCTGCGCGAAATGTCGATCGCGTCGGCCACCAGCGCCGGATCGCCGCGCATCAGCGTGATGCCGGCCGCGTGCATGGCGACGTCGGTGCCGGTCGCCATGGCGATGCCGATGTCGGCGGCGGCTAGCGCGGGGGCATCGTTGATGCCGTCGCCCGCCATCGCCACGATGCCGGCGCTGCGGATTTTCAGGTCGCGGATCACGCGGGCTTTGTCGTCGGGCAGCACGTCGGCGTGGAATTCGTCGATGCCGAGCGCTTTGGCGACGCTGGCGGCGCTGCCACGGTTGTCGCCCGTGACGAGCACGCTTTTGATGCCCATCCGCGCCAGCCGCTCGATGGCGGCGCGCGCGGTCGGTTTGACGGTATCGCCGAAAGCGATCAGGGCGAGGGCGGTGGGCGCCTGCTGGTCGCGCTGCATCAGCCAGGAAACCGTATTGCCGGCGGCTTCGAGTTCGCGAGCGCGTTCCGTCAGCGCCGGCGGTAATGCGATGCCGAGTTCGTTGAGCCAGCGCGTGCTGCCCAGCGCTAGCGTGTGACCTGCGACCTCCGCTTCGACGCCGCGACCCGCCACGGCGCGCGCGGCGCTTGCTGTACTTGCCTTGGTTGCCGCCTGAGGCTGGCTTGCCGACACGGCCTCGTACGCCGTGATCACCGCCCGCGCCAACGGGTGATCGCTGTGCTGCTGCACGGCTGCCGCCAGCGCCAAAGCTTCGTCACGGCCGATCTCGCCGATCGGTTCGAAGGCCGTCATCGATGGTTGGCCAAGCGTCAACGTGCCGGTTTTGTCGAACGCGACGATCGTCACGCGATGCGCGGTTTCCAGCGCTTCGGCGTCCTTGATCAGCACGCCGTGCCGCGCGGCGACGCCGGTGCCGGCCATGATCGCGGCGGGCGTGGCCAGGCCGAGCGCGCACGGACAGGCGATCACCAGCACGGCGACCGCGTTGAGGATGGCGGTCTCACCGCCCGCACCCGCGATCAGCCAGCCCGCCAACGTGAGCGCGGCGATCGCCAGAATCGCCGGCACGAAGATTTCGCTGACGCGGTCCACCAGTCGCTGGATCGGCGCTTTCTCGGCCTGTGCGCTTTCCACGAGGCGGATGATCCGCGCGAGCGTGGTTTCCGCGCCGATCGCGGTAGTGGTCACCGCAAGCGCGCCTTCGCCGTTGATCGAGCCGGCGGTGACCTTGTCGGCGGCCTGTTTCGGCACCGGCAGGCTTTCGCCCGTAATCAGCGATTCGTCGATGTGCGTGCGGCCTTCGAGCACCGCGCCGTCTACCGGTACGCGTTCGCCGGGACGCACGATCACGACCGTGCCGACCCGCACTTGCGCGAGCGGCACCTCGCGCTCGTCGGCGCCGACGCGAATGCGCGCGCGGTCGGGGCGCAGCGCGTTGAGCGCGCGGATCGCGTCGGTGGTCTGGCGCTTGGCGCGGGCCTCAAGCCACTTGCCGAAGCGCACCAGCGTAATCACCACCGCCGACGCCTCGAAATACAGATGCATCATGTCGCCGGGATGCGTTGCCAGTTCGTAGACGCTGATGCCATACGCCGCCGACGTGCCCAGCGCCACCAGCAGATCCATATTGCCTGCGCCAGCGCGCACGGCGCGGAAGGCGGCGCGATAGAAGCGCGCGCCGAACACGAATTGCACGATCGACGCGAGCGCGAACTGCAGCCAGGGCGACAGCATGGCGTGCACGCCGAACCATTCGGCGACCATCGGCACGACGAGCGGCAGGGTCAGCACGGCGGAGGCGAGGACGGCGGCCAGTTCGCGGCGGCTTTGTTCGCGTTTGCGGTCGGTGGGGGCGATCGAGGCGACAGGGGGCGCGTGACTGCCGGCATTGCCGTGATCCAGACGGCTCGCCTCGTAGCCGGCTTTCTCCACGGCGGCGATCAGTGCCTCGGCGGTTGGGTCGGAGTCGGCGCCGCTCAGGCTGACGGTCGCCGTTTCGGTGGCCAGATTCACCGACGCGCCCGTCACGCCCGCTACCTTCGTCAGTGCTTTCTCGACGCGCATCGCGCAGGAAGCGCAGGTCATGCCGCCGATCGCCAACCCGGTGGCTTGCGGCGCCTGCATGGCCGCTGCGGCCAAGGCGGACGCCGCAGGCGCAGCATGCTCGGACGCCACCAGCGTCGCTTCGTAGCCCGCTTTGCGCACGGCGGTGGCGAGCGTGTCGGGTTCGACGGTGGCGTCGCTCTCGATACGGGCTTTTTCCGTGGCGAGATTCACCGACGCGCGCGTGACGCCCGGCACTTTGGCCAGCGCCTTTTCGACCCGCATTGCGCATGAGGTACAAGTCATCCCGCCAATGTCGAGTTCGGCGGTTCGGGCTGGAGTGGCGGCGGCGTCCGAGGGACGCTGCGGGTTCGCAAGTTCTGTCATGGTAGGCAAGGCTCATGGCGGCATGGGGCCGCGTAATGAACCCAGTATCTTCCTTCCCATGATGGGAAGGTCAAGGGCGGTTTGCGCGATGCGGCCGAAAGCCGCCCCTCAGAACGCCGGCGGCGCATCCAGCATGGCCTGCCCGACCGCCTGCTGGTCATCGCTGGAACGCGTCAGCAGCGTCTCGGCCGCGCCGCGCCGGTCGGCGGCGGCCTTGTTCTGGCCGAGTTTCCATTTGCCGACCAGCCGCGTCACCTCGATCTCGATCCCGACAATCGCGCCGAGCATCTGCGCGATAAAGTCGGCGGGCGCGTCGCCCATTTTCCACGGCACCGGCTCGCCGGCTTCCATCTTGCGGGTCAGCCGCGCCACCAGACCGCGGACGAACGTTTCGTCGTCGCGTACGACGATCCGGCCATGCGCATGCACGACCATGTAGTTGTAAGTCGGCACTTGCCGATGCGCGTCGTGTTTGCTCGGATACCAGTTCGGCGAAATATAGGCCGTCGCCCCCTGGAATATGACGAGCGCGTCGGCATGGGTGGACACCTCCTGCCAGACCGGATTGGCCCGGGCCACGTGGGCCCGCAGGATGGTGCCGCCTGCGGGGGCGGCGTCCAGTTCGAACGGCACATGATTCGCATCGAGGCCGTTGGGTCCGTTCGTAATCAGCGCGCCGAGCGGCTGCTCGCCGATCAGGCGATGGAGAACCTCGGGCCGGTTCTCCTCGAAATGCGCGGGCATGTACATAAAACACTCCGGATCCACGAGGGCGAAAGCACCGCCAGACTTTGAAACGAGCGACCCGGCAGACAGGGCAAAACCAGCCGAATCCGGCGCAATCGCGCATGGCGTGTGCATGACAACGCGCTATTCATACCTTTGCGCTTGCCTGGTGAGCAAGGATACGATACAACCCGATGTTGTCGGCATCGCGCACGGCGGACTGGCTGTGCTGGGTTTGGGGAGGCCCCGCCAAAGCAGATCTCGCTGCGCGCCGACGTCTCCCTTAGGACCGCACGTTCCGCCACCTGAACGAATGATAAAAAATCGCCGAGAACTGTTTTCGCTTCACTGGACCTGCGCATCGTTCGCAGGCCTCGCATTTCTGGCCGGTTGCGCGTCGCCTCCTGCCGCGACACAAAAACCCACCGGCTGGATCAAGGACGAAGTCGCCGACTCGTACGTATTCGGCTACCCGCTGGTGCTGATGGGTGTCGCGCGCGACGCGGCGGTCGGCACCGATCCGGGTCAGGCGCCGCTCAACACGCTGCGCCACGCCCAGGCATTGCCGCCGGTCGGCGCATCCAACCCGCCGCAGCCGAGCCTCGACACGCTCGACTCGACCGGCTGGCTGGACGTCGGCAGCGAGCCGGTGATCGTTTCGCTGCCCGATTCGCATGGCCGTTACGTCGATGCCCGCGTGCTGGACATGTGGACCAACGTCGTCTGGTCGACCAGTGCGCAATTCACCACCCGCGCGGCCGGCATCAAATCGCAAACGATTGCCTTTGTCGGCCCCGGCTGGCAGGGCGATCTGCCCAAGGGCGCGAAGCGCGTCGACGTGCCGACCCGCAACGCGTGGGTGAGCGTGCGTATCCAGTCGAACGGCACGCGCGACCTGACGGCAGTCCGCAAGTTGCAGCGCGCCATTCGCGTCGCGCCGCTTAGCGTCTATACCGGCGACGGGCGTACGGCGACGATTACGCCGCCGCGCAGCAATGCCGCCGACGCGGCCATAAGCGCATCCGGCACGCCAGCCGCGCAAGTCGCCGCGCTCGACGCCAACGGTTTTTTTACGCGACTCGCGCAAGCCTTGCCCGACAATCCGCCGACACCGGCCGACCCGCACGCGCTGAAATTCCTCGCCGACCTGGGCGTTACGCCGGGTGAGCCGGTCAAACTGCCGAAAGCGACCGATGCGATTGCCGCCGGCCTCACCGAAGGTCATGAGCGGGTCGTCACGGCGCCGTCCAATTTGCTGAACGGCAACGGTTGGAACTGGTTTGGCGACGGCGTCGGCAATTACGGTCCCGACTATGCGTTGCGCGCTTACGCTGCGTCCATGCAACCGGGCATCGGCACGAAAGACGACGAAGTTCGCGCGGTCGTCACGCAAGACAGCGACGGCCATGCGTTGAACGGCGCCAATCGCTACGTGATTCACTTTGCGCCGAACCAGTTGCCGCCGGTGCGCGGTTTCTGGTCGATCACCGCTTACACGAAAGACGGTGCGTTGGGCGAAAGCGCGCCGGCCCGTCTGGCGGTCGGCGATCGTAACGGCGCACGCCGCAATCGCGACGGTTCGCTCGACGTGACCGTCTCGTCGGTGCGCGGCAAGAGCGGCAACTGGTTGCCGGCGCCGCGCGCCGATCTGCAACTGGTGCTGCGTTTGTATGCGCCGAAGCCGCAAGCCACCGACGGTAGCTGGCAACCGCCGGCGGTCGTGCGGCAGTGAAATGCGTCGCTGATATGACAGTCGCGCGCGCTTGATGCGTCGATTAATTTATGCCCGCCGTTTTACGACGGCGGGCATAAACTTTTAATAGCGTCAGCGATTGTGTAAGCCCAAGCTTACATTTCTGTCCCACACCAGATTCACGACTTATACTGCCGCTTGCGGGATTTTCGTTTTCGCGGCGGGCTTGCCGCCGCACTACCCAAGACCGAGCATGGCAAGCCTCAACAAAGCATCATTAGCCTCCTCCATGCAGACCGTGCGCGACGTCGCGCAGTCGCGCCGTACCCGGCGCGTCCTGATCGGTCTGCTGATCTTCGTCGTATTGTTCGGTCTGCTGGGCTTCTTCGCGGCGCCGCCGCTGATTCGCCATATCGCAGAGCAACAACTCAGCAAACAGCTCGACCGTCCGGCCACTATCGGCCGGATTGCGCTGAATCCCTATACGCTTCGACTCGAAGCCGACCGCGTGCATATTGGCGATAAGGGCGGCGCGGGCGATTTCGTCGATATTTCGCGGCTCATCGTGAAGGCGTCGTGGAGTTCGCTGTTTCGCGCGGCGCCGATCGTCGACGAAGTGCAGCTCGACTCGCCGCGCTTTCATATTGTTCGGTACGACGCGCAGCGCTTCAATTTCACCGACCTGATCGAGAAATTCTCGAAACAGCCGGCCCAACCCGACAGCAAGCCGACGCTGTTTTCCGTGTCGAATATTCGCCTCGAAAACGGCCAGATCACGTTCGACGACAAACTGCTCGGCGTGACCCATGTGATCGATCAATGGAAGCTCGGGATTCCGTTTGTCGCCACGTTGCCGTCGAAAACCGACATCTTCGTCGAACCGTTGCTGCGCGCGCGGATCGACGGTAGTCCGCTGGCGATCGACGGCAAGACCAAGCCGTTCGCCGCCTCGCGTGAATCGGAAGTGTCGCTGCGCTTCGACGGGCTCGACGTGCCGCGGCTCATGTCGTATGTGCCGACCAAGCTGCCGGTGATCGTGCAGTCCGGCAAGCTGTCCACCGACCTCAAGCTCAACTTCGTGATCTCGAACGACGCGCCTTCGCTGCGCGTAGCCGGCACCGTCGATATGAACGACGTGGACGTGCGGGATCAGGGCACGGCGCCGTTCTTCGCGGCCCACGCCGTGCATGTGGCCGCCGCGACGCTCGAGCCGTTGAAGAGCCTGTATCACTTCGACGAGATCCGCATCGACGCGCCGAGCGCCGATCTGGCGCGCGATAAAAACGGTGTGTTGAGTGTCGAGCGGATGTTCGCGCCGGCGCCGACGGCGTCTGGAACGGCCGCTGCGTCCGCACCGGCGGCGGCATCGGCAACTGCCTCGGCGGCCAGGACCGCCAGCGCACCGGCTGCCGCATCCGGCGCCGCTGCAACGGAAACGGCCGCCGCGCCGCCGCTGGATCTGGCGATCAAACGCTTCGTGCTGAATGACGGCACCGTGAACGTTCACGACGAAGCCGCCTCGCGGCCTGTCGACATCGGTCTGCAAAAGCTGGCTGTGACGCTGACCGATTTCTCGACGCTCGCCACCGCGCCGGCGCATTACACGCTGAATACCGATTTCAAGGACGGCGCCGGTTCGCTCGGCGCGGCGGGCGCGTTCGGCCTCGTCGCGAAGACCGCGAGCGCGAAGCTCGATCTGAAGTCGTTGAAGCTGCCGCTGCTGCAGCCTTATATCGACACCGCAACCGCCGCGCAAGTGACCGACGGCGCGCTGTCCGCCACCGCGAATATCGGCGCGAACTGGGCGAAAGCGCCGGTCGCCGTGATGCTCGACGACACGCAACTCGATCTGCAATCTTTGAAGCTGGCGGCGCGCGGCGGCAAGCAGCCGCTCGTCGCGCTGGCGCAGGCGCAGGTGAGCATCAAGCAGGTGGACGTGGCGGCCCGCACCGCGGATATCACGAGCCTCGAGACGACCGGTCTCTCGGTCGACGCGCAACGCCTGAAAGACGGCAGCATCAATCTCACGTCGCTGGCTGGTCCGCACGAAGCCGAGCCGCAGCGAACGGCGATTCACGCGGTCAAGAAGGCGCAGGAGCAAGGGCCCGCGTGGCACTACAAGATCGGTGAACTGAACCTGAAAGACGCGACCGCCAATTTCACCGACAACACCACGCCGCAACCCGTGCGCTTGAGCATCACGCCGTTGCAGTTGAAGGTGCAGCAGATCAGCGACGACCTCAGCCGTCCGCTTCCGGTCGATCTGCAGGCCACGTTGAACAGGAAAGGCACGCTCGGCGTGAAGGGCGACGTCACGGCCACGCCGCTCAAGGTCGCGGTCAAGGTGAATGCGAACCGGCTCGACGCTGCCGCTTTCGAACCGTACTTCGGCAGCAAGCTCAACGCGGTGATCGCAAGCGCGTTGCTCAACGCGAACGGCGAACTGGCGCTGAGCCAGGCGAAGTCGTTGAAGGCGAACTATCGCGGCGACATGGCGCTGGTCGACGTACGGATGCTCGACAAGGCGACTTCCGACCCGTTCGCGGGCTGGGGCTCGCTCGCACTGACCAACCTCAAGGCCGATTACGACGAGCGCGGCACGGAAGTGGACGCCGGCAAAGTCACCTTCACGAAATTCTACGGACGCGTGTTGCTCGACGCGCAAGGCAAGCTGAACCTGAAGGATGTCGTGGCGCATGAAAGCGGCGCGGCCCAATCGCTCACGCGCGACAAGAGCGGCGCCGAACCGGTGCCGCTGACGCCGCAAGCGCCGCCGGTGGCGTCCGCACCCGTGCCGGCTTCGGTGGCCACACCCGCCACGCCCGCCACCGTGACGGCCGCCACGCCGCCGCAAAGCCCGGTCAAGCTGCACTTCGGTCAACTGGTGCTGCAGCAAGGCCGCGTGACCTATACGGATAACTTCATCAAGCCGAATTTCACGGCGAATCTGGTCGGCATTACAGGCACGATCGGCGCGTTCGGCACGCAATCCACGACGGCCGCGCCGGTCGACGTCGCCGCGAAACTGGCGGCGAATGGACCGCTATCGATTCGCGGCACGGTCAATCCGCTGATCGCGAAACCGGCGCTCGATCTGACGGCGAGCGCGCACGATATCGAACTGACCAACCTCACGCCGTATTCGGCGAAATATGCCGGCTATCCGATCACCAAGGGCAAGCTGAACGTCGATCTGCACTACAAGCTCGATAACGATCAGTTGAACGCGAACAATCACCTGTTCATCGATCAACTCACGTTCGGCGATCACGTGCAGAACGATACGGCGACCAAACTGCCGGTGCGTCTTGCGATCTCGCTGCTGAAGAATTCGCGCGGTGAAATCGACGTCAATCTGCCGGTCTCGGGTTCGTTGTCGAATCCTGAATTCAGCGTTGGCGGACTGATCTGGCATGCGGTGCTCAACCTGCTGCAGAAGGCCGTGACCGCGCCATTCTCGCTGATCGCCAACGCGTTCGGCGGCAGCGGTGAGGAATTGGGCTACGTCGAATTCGAGCCGGGTTCCGCGAAACTCACGGACGCCGACAACAAGAAGCTCGACACGATCGTCAAGGCGCTGGCCGACAAGACGTCGGTCAAGATGGACCTGATCGGCCGCGTCGACCCGGCGGTCGACGAACCCGCGTTGCGTACGCAATACGTGGATCGTCTGGTCAAGCAGCAGAAGATCAAGGACGTGGTGGGCAACGGCGAGAGCGTCGACCTGTCGACGGTCACGGTCGATCCGAAGGATTACGACAAGTATTTGACCAAGGCCTACAAGTCCGCCGACTTCAAGAAGCCGCGCAATTTCGTCGGCCTGACCAAGAGCCTGCCGGACGATGAAATGAAGAGTGCGATCGCCGCCAATGCACCGATCGACGACGCCAGTCTGCGTCAACTCGCGCAGCAGCGGGCGCAAAGCGTGCAGCAGTATCTGGACGGCAAGATCGACAGCAGCCGCGTGTTTATCGTTGCGCCGAAGCTGACCGCCGACGGTATCAAGGACAAGGGCGCGACCACGCGGGTCGACTTTGGTTTGAAGTGACGTGAATGGGGTGGCTTCTGCCTGAGGCCCATCGGGTAGCCGAGCACTGTGTGCTGCGTGCTGCCCGCGCGCGCCAAGGCACGCGGCGGCACGCAGTACGTGCCGCGCTATCAGGCGGCGCGCGTCGGCTTCTTCAGCGCGGTCTGCTCGATCACGCGCGCCAGCGTGTCGAACGCGGGGCCGATCTTCTCGTTCGGCACGCAGGCATAGCCCAGCAGCAAACCGCGCCGCGCGGGCGTGTCGCTGCTGTAGTAGCTCGCGAGCGGACGCACGATCACGCCGGCATCGTAAGCGGCGGCGGTCACCGCACGATCGTTTGCGTGATCCGGCAGACCGAGCACCAGATGCAAACCGGCTTCGTCGCCCATGACCGGCAGTTCGCTGCCGAAGCGCGCGGTGATCGCGTCGATCAGAATCTGCCTGCGCTCGCCGTACAACGCGCGCATGCGCCGAACGTGCGACGTGAGGTGGCCGTCCATGATGAAGTCGGTCATCACCGCCTGCTGCATCAACTGTCCCTCACGATACAACTCCGCGACGCCGGTCCGGAACGTCTCTACCAGGTGCTCCGGCGCGATCATGTAGCCGATCCGCAAGCCGGGAAACAGCATCTTGCCGAGGCTGCCCACGTAGATCACCTGGCCGGCTTCGTCGAGTCCCTGCAGCGAGGCGAGCGGACGGCTGCCGTAGCGGAACTCGCTGTCGTAGTCGTCCTCGATGATCCAGACATTGTGCTGACGCGCGTATTCGAGCAGCGTGCGGCGGCGCGCGAGGCTCATTACCATACCGAGCGGATATTGATGCGATGGCGTGACGAGCGCGAGTCGCGGCGGCTGTTGCAGATCCTGCTCGCGCGGATTCAGACCTTCGGCGTCCACGGGCACCGGCACCAGCGTGATTCCCGACGATTGCAGCACGCTGCGCGCGCCCCAATAGCAAGGCTCTTCGACCCACGCGCGATCGCCGACGTCGGTCAATAAACGCACCGCCAGATCGATCGATTGGTGAATACCCGTGGTGATGATGATTTGATCGGGCGTGCAATTCACCGAGCGCGCCACGCGCAGATAGTCGGACAGCGCCCGCCGCAATGGCCGATAACCGCCGCCCGGCGCGTAGGTGAGCAGATCGGGATTGGCCTCCTTCCACAACCTGGCCTGCAGGCGGCTCCACGTACGCGCGGGAAATTCCGCGACGTCGGGTACGCCCGGCATGAAAGCACCCCATTGCTTGGCGGATACACCCGCTTTGTCGATCAGCCGGCGCCCGCGCGCCGACAGGTCGGCGAGATCGCGTTTGGGCGGCGCTGGCGCTGCATTTGCCGGTGGCTCCGCGGCAGCGCGCTTCTGCGCGTCGACACTCGTCACGACCGGCTGCTTGCGCGCGTTCATGGCAGCCGTGTCCGGTCTCGTGTCCGCGACATATGTGCCGCTGCCGGTGGTCGAGATCACATAGCCCTCGGCGGTCAACTGATCGTAGACGTGCAGGACGGTATTGCGCGCAATGCCGAGGTCTTCGGCGAGCGTGCGTGAACTCGGCAGCTTGGTGCCGGGCGGCAACTGGCCGGTCAGAATGGCCTGCTGCATCAGTCGCAGCGTCTGTCTGTAGACCGGCTCGGCGGCCGTGCGGTCGAGCCTCGCGGCGAGCCAATCCGACAAGATCACGGTGTCCAAGTGGTTCTATCCGGAATAATGAAATGGTTCCCTATTGTAGAACCGTAACGGTCTATAGTGAGCCACGCAATTGACACAATCCCGCTGTTTCGCAGGGGAAGCCAGCTGGATCGCAGAGGAGACTGGAGCGATGAAAACCGATGACGTGATCGTCAGCTTTCGCGGTGTGCGCAAGACCTACGACGGCGAAACGCTGGTCGTCAAACAACTCGATCTGGACATTTATCAGGGCGAATTTCTGACGCTGCTCGGACCGTCGGGATCGGGCAAAACCACTTGCCTGATGATGCTGGCGGGTTTCGAATTTCCCACTGGCGGAGAGATCTGGCTCGACGGCACGTTGCTCAATACGGTGCCGCCGCACAAGCGCAACATCGGCATGGTGTTTCAGAACTACGCGCTGTTTCCGCACCTGACGGTCGAGCAGAACGTGGCGTATCCCCTGACCGTGCGCAAGGTTTCGGCGCAGGAGCGTGCGGAGCGCACGCATAACGCACTGAAAATGGTGCGTATGGAGAGCTTCGCGAAGCGCTATCCGGCGCAGTTGTCGGGCGGCCAGCAGCAACGTATCGCGCTCGCCCGTGCCCTGGTGTTCGAGCCGAAGCTCGTGCTGATGGACGAACCGCTCGGCGCGCTGGACAAACAGTTGCGCGAACACATGCAATACGAACTCAAGTCGTTGCACGAGAAGCTCGGCGTCACCTTCGTGTACGTCACGCACGATCAAGGCGAAGCGCTGACTATGTCCGATCGCGTCGCGGTGTTCGATAAAGGCATCGTGCAGCAACTCGATACCGTCGACCGTTTGTACGAATCGCCGTGCAACGAGTTCGTCGCCAACTTTATCGGCGACAGCAACAAGCTGCGCGGCACGATCGCGAATGTCGACGGCGAGTTCTGCGAGTTTCATCTGAGCGACGGTACGCGTCTCACGGGCCGCAATATCGGCGGCGCGCGGGCGGGTACGTCGGCCGTCGCGTGCATCCGGCCCGAGCGCATGAAACTGGCCAACCGCTCGGCGAACGGCGAGCGGCACGCCGGCGCCAATGCGCTCAGCGGCGAAGCGCGCGGGCTGATCTATTTCGGCGACCACGTGCGAATGCGCTGCGGTCTGCCGCAGCAGGACGAGTGCTTCGTCAAGGTGCCGCTTGGCACGGCGGCACTCGATACATTCTCACCCGGCGCGCCGGTCGCGTTGGAGTTCGCACCGGAGCATCTACGGGTTTTCGCCGACGCGTAAATACGTTGGGCGTATTGAATGCAGTGAACATGCCGGGCGTGCAACGCGCCCGACGTGTGTAGGTCTTTTCAGCAGCCATAACAAAACCGAGTCGTACCTGGATTTGAAGCACATCACCCAAGGAGAGCAACACACCATGAGCAAGATCGTGAAATCGCGCTGCGCCATCGCTGTCGGTGCTGTCGCGCTCGCGCTGGGCGCCGCGCAAGTCAATGCCGCCGAACTGACGGTGGTCAATTTCGGCGGGGCGAACGGCGACGCGCAGAAGGCGGCATTCAACCAGCCGTTCGAAACGCAGACCAGCAATAAAGTGACGGCCGTCGAATACAACGGCGAGCAGGCCAAAGTGAAGGCCATGGTCGAGGCCAAGCACGTGAATTGGGACGTGGTGGAAGTCGAATCGGGCGATATTGGCCGTGGCTGCGATGAAGGACTGTACGAAAAGCTCGACTGGTCGAAGCTCGGCAAGAAGTCGGATCTGATTCCCGAGGCCCCGCAAACCTGCGGCGTCGGTTTTTTCGTGTGGTCGACGGCGCTCGCGTATAACGCCGACAAGCTGAAAACCGCGCCGACCGGCTGGGCCGACTTCTGGGACGTGAAGAAATTCCCGGGCAAACGCGCCATGCGCAAGGGCGCGCGCTACAACCTCGAATTCGCGTTGATGGCCGACGGCGTGCCGCCGAAAGACGTCTACAAGGTGCTCGCCACGAAAGAAGGCCAGGACCGCGCGTTCAAGAAGCTCGACGAGTTGAAGCCGAATATCCAATGGTGGGAAGCGGGCGCACAGCCGCCGCAATTCCTCGTGGCGGGCGACGTGGTGATGTCCACCGCGTACAACGGCCGGATCGACGCCGCGCAGCGCGAAGGCAAGAACCTCAAGGTGGTCTGGAACGGCAGCATTTACGACCTCGACTATTGGGCGATTCCGAAGGGCACGCCGAACAAGGCGTTGGCCGAGAAGTACATTGCCTATTCGATCTCGTCGAAGCCGCAACAGGACTACGCGCATAACATCGCCTACGGTCCGGTGAATGTGACGGCAATCAAGGCGCTCGACGCGAAGACGCTCGCCAATCTGCCGAACTCGCCGGCCAACGGCAAGAACGCCGTGCTGCAGAACCTCGCGTTCTGGACCGACCATGGCGATGAACTGGAGCAGCGGTTCTCATCATGGGCTTCGAAGTAAGCGGTTGAGTTTGAGAAGGCGCGGCGCTATCGATAGAAGGCCGCGCTGTTTCGAGGCAATGAACCGTTCGCGCTTATCAGATAGATGTGCGCGAACGGTTGGATGGAGACAGGTGTGACTACGATGACGATCGCCGCCGATTCGACGCCTGAAGCAAGTGGTCGACTCAAGCGTGAACTGAAAGCCGCGGAATCGAAAAAGCGGGCCGTGGCCCTGCTGTTAATCGCGCCGCTCGCCATTTTCCTGCTGCTGATTTTTGTCGTGCCGATCGCTGCTCTGTTGACACGCGCGGCACAGAATCCCGAAGTGATCGGCGCGCTGCCGCATACGCTGAATGCGTTGAGTGCCTGGGACCGCAAGACGCTGCCGCCGGACGCCGCATACGCCGCATTGGCCACGGACCTCACCGCGGTCGCCGATGGCGACGGCATGGGCGCGCTCGCGCGCCGCCTCAACGTGGAGATTCCCGGTTATCGTTCGCTGGTTGCAAAGTCCGCGCACGCCATGCCCTTTGTCGACGACAACAACAAGCCGCTGCAACTCACGCCCGCGCAGGTCCACGCAAAATTCGTCGAACTGGACGAACGCTGGAACGACGTCACTTACTGGCAAGCCATCGCAAAGAACGCCAGTGCGTATTCGGCGTTTTATCTGCTCGCTTCGCTGGATCATAAACAGGACGCGTTCGGCCACATCATGCCGACCGATCCCGATCAGCAGATTTACCTCACCGTGTTCGGCCGCACCTTCGTGATCGGCGCGGTCGTCACGTTCTTCGCGCTGCTGCTCGGTTATCCGCTCGCGTACTGGATTTCGACGCTGTCCGAGCGGCGCGCGAATCTGGTCATGATCCTCGTGCTGATTCCGTTCTGGACCTCGATCCTCGTGCGCGTGGCTGCATGGATCGTGATTCTGCAAGGCGAAGGGCTGGTGAATAAAGCACTAATCGCGAGTGGCCTGATTCACGATCCGCTCGCTCTGCTGTTCAACCGCACCGGCGTCTACATTTCGATGACGCACATCCTGTTGCCGTTCATGATCTTGCCGCTGTACAGCGTGATGAAATCCATCCCGCCCACGTATCAGCGCGCTGCCGTGTCGCTCGGCAGTCATCCGTTCGCCGCGTTCTGGCGCGTCTATGTGCCCCAGACCTATCCGGGCATCGGCGCGGGCGCCTTGCTGGTGTTCATTCTTGCGATCGGCTACTACATCACGCCGGCTTTGCTCGGCGGGCCTGGCGATCAGATGGTCAGCTACTACGTCGCGTACTTCACCAACGTGACGATCAACTGGGGCATGGCGTGCGCGCTCGGCGGTCTGCTGCTCGCGGCGACGCTCGTGCTGTACGTGATTTATGGACGCTTCACGCGTTCGTCATTGAGCCTTGGCTGAACGGAGTCTATTGCGATGAAACTTGCCAAGCCTTTGTTCGCGCCGCATACGTCGATCGTGGAGCGCGTGTGGTATTTCGCGCTGCGCGCAATGGCCGTGCTGACGCTGCTGTATCTGATTCTGCCGGTGCTGGCGATCGTGCCGCTGTCGTTTTCGTCGAGCACGTTTCTGGTCTATCCGATCCCGGGCTGGTCGTTGCGCTGGTACCAGAACCTGCTCGCGTCCGACGAATGGCGCACGGCTGCCAAAAACAGCTTCATCGTGGCGCCGTCGGCGACGGTGGTCGCGACGGTGCTCGGCACCCTGGCGGCGATCGGTTTGACCAAGGCGAACTTTCGCGGCAAAGGGCTGCTGATGGCGATCCTGATCTCGCCGATGATCGTGCCCGTGGTGGTGGTCGGCGTCGGCATGTACCTGTTCTTCGCGCCGCTTGGGTTGGCCAATACCTATATCGGGCTGATTCTTGCGCACGCGTCGCTCGGCGTTCCCTTTGTCGTCACGACGGTCGCGGCCACGTTGCAGGGGTTCAATTACAACCTGGTGCGTGCCAGTTTGTCGCTGGGCGCGAATCCGGTGAAGACGTTCTTTCGCATTACGTTGCCGGTGATCGCGCCGGGCGTTATTTCGGGCGCGCTGTTCGCGTTCGCGACATCGTTCGATGAAGTCGTTGTCACGTTATTCCTCGCCGGCGCGGACCAGACCACGCTGCCGCGCCAGATGTTCACCGGTATCCGCGAGAACATCAGCCCCACCATTGCGGCGCTGGCAACGATTCTGATCGTGTTTTCGACAGGTCTTCTGCTGGCGCTCGAATGGTTGCGAGGTCGCAATGCCGCACGCGCGGTCAAGGCCTGAGGTTCACGATCGACATTGCCGTAATAGATACTTAAGTTTCCTTACATTCTGCAAAGTTCCGAACCGTTTCTAAGATTGTTCCCATTCCCCGTGGGTTTGCGTCTGTTCATACTCTGAGCCCTCTTCAGGAAAATGCGCTCGACGTAGACAGTCAATGAAACTCCAGCTAACGATGCTTGTCTGCGCGCTGAGCTTAACGGCTTGCGCAGACCGTGCTGCGCGTGAGCGGCTAGGCATCGAAGACACCTCCGTGCTGAGAACAGGCATTGGCGCCACGCAGGACGAACCTGCGGGCGCCGCCAACTCGCAATGGCTCAACGCCTATGCGCCGATCGCGAACAGCCGGGGCGCCGCGATAGCGTCGTTGCAGGATCGCCTCAATCGGGTGCCCGTCAGCAGTAACCGCTATTTTCACGCGAAGGCGCAATGCTGGCTGGACGCCGCTCAACAAGCGCGTGATCAATGGGGTTTCGTCGAGGAGGCGATCGGCCAGGCTGCAATGATCACGATGGGCATTGAGCGCGATACACCTTTATCTGCCGCGAATCCCGCGTTGCGCACGGTGTCCACGGTGCGCCCTGATTTGTGGGCGATCGTCAACGCGATCAAGACTGATCCAGCGCTTGCGCAATGTCCACAAGCGCAGCCGCCACTGGCATGCGCCGAAGTCGAACTGATGCAAGCGGGGCATGACGCGTGGATACGTAGCTTTGCCAACGCAGAGAAGCGCTTGCCTGACGTCAAAGACAATCTGCGCAAATCGGCTGAAACAGCGCTGCAATGTCAGCAGGGCATGTCGGCGGCGGTGCCTGCATCGGTGCCTGCGTTGGCTTTGCCGGCAAGCGCGCCGCACACATTCACGCTGCGGATGGATTCGCTGTTCCGCTTCAACGGCACCTCGCTATTGCCGGCCGGCCGGCGCCAGCTCGACTCAGTTGTGAGCGCACTTGAAAGCGCGCCCGCCGCTCACGCATTGGAAGTCACCGGCTATGCAGACCGACTTGGCGGCGCGGCCCATAACCAGTGGTTGTCGATGCAACGTGCGCAAACGGTCGAGCAGTATCTGCGCGCGCATGGTGTGACATTGCCGATTGCCGCGCGTGGTCGAGGTAGTGCGAATCAGCGGGTCGAGTGCCATCAAACCAGGCAGGACGCTTTGGTGCAATGTCTCGCGCCGAATCGCCGTGTAGAGATAGAACTAGTGGGTGCGGCATCTTAGCGCGTGCTTCTGACGAGCGTGTCTTTATGCGCGACGCAGCCACTCGCGTGCGTGGGTGCTTTAGTACCTGCCGGTCCGCTATTTTCCATCTTCGAAACAAGCGAAAGCGCCGCGCGAGTTAATGCTTCGTCAGATCGGGATGTATCAACGATTTGTACGGCAAAGGATACTTTGAAAAGGAAAGAAAATCATGTCAACTATTCTGGTTATCGATGATCACCCGGCATTTCGAATGGTCATCAAAATGCAACTCATGCAATTGCTCGGTATCGAAGAAGTCATTGAAGCCGACAATGGACAAACTGCGGTCGAACTTGCTCGGCAATGCACGCCGAAACTCGCCATATTGGACCTGGACATTCCGCGCATCAGCGGGCTCGATGTGATCCCGCGTCTGAAGCTTGCACATCCGGCAATCCGTGTGCTGGTTTTGTCCGGACACGATCCCGCCATTTTCGCGCCGCGCGCGATGCGCTCCGGCGTCCACGGCTTCGTGGCCAAATCGCAGGAAATGAAAGAGATTTTGCGCGGCGTGGAAGCGGTATTGGCGGGTTATACGGTCTTCCCGGTGAATGCCAACGGCGCGGGCATCGTGCCCGCCGCCGGCGTGGGCGGTGAGGAAGACAGGATCAGTCAGTTGTCGGACAAGGAACTGGTGATTCTTCAAATGCTCGCGAAGGGCTTGTCGAATAAAGCGATTGGCGACGCGTTATTCATGAGCGACAAAACCGTCAGCACATACAAGAGCCGCATTCAGGAAAAACTCGGGCTCTCATCGTTGGCGGCACTCGTCGAGTTCGCTTCGTTGCACAGACTGATCGATTGAGTTGTGTCGCTATGAATAAGATGAGCCCGTCGCATTCTTCTGCGGGTGTGCCTTGTCGTACGCGGCGCCTGGTTCGCCATGTTTCTGCTGGTCGTGCTTGCCGTGTTGGGTTGACTTTTATCCGTTTTGTGTCGGTATTAGTGTGTCTTTGTGCATGTGCGTTTGCATTGCTGTGGGTGCTGTCAATGCGCGCCAATGCGCTACCGCTGGGCGACAGCACGGCGAACGGCATGCAAATCGATACGTCACGGCTGGGCGCACATGGCGCGGCGAGTCGACCATCCTCGATATGGATTGTCGTGGTACCGGTTGCCGCCGCCCTCGCTGGGGCCTGTCTATTCCGTGTCGCCCAGCGGCGTGCCGCCCAGAAGGCAAAAAATGCGGCCGATAAACGGCGTATCCATTGCGAACTAGCCCAACCGGCCAGCCGTACCAGTTCGAACGCGCCGTTTGCGGTCGAGTCGCGGAGTGCGCAGTCGAAAGCGGATCACGCGGAACCACAAGCCCTTGTTCCTTCTAATGTGGCGGTCGAGGGGGACATCGCCGGCAACGTGTCTTTCGAGCCCTTTGAAGCAAGGTATCTTCAGGCGCTGTCTGAAGAGGGCATCGATCTTCAAACGTTTCTGGCCGGCTGGCGCCATGCAATGGACGAAGATCTCGCACATCTCAGTGCACTGCGACGCGACGGCGAGCTGGATCGTTTGCGCGGTGTGCTGCATCGGTTGAGCGGGGCAGTCGGCCTTGTCGGCGCGTGCAGTTTGATGGAAGCGCTGCGGCACACGAGTGTCGCGCCACCGGCGCATAACGTTAGTTCCATCGACGCGCTGACAATGCGCATGAGGACTTTGGTCATGCAACTCGAAACCGCGGCCCACGCATACCGGAGTACCCCGCAATGAACCGACCGTGGGCCTTGATTCAAGGCGACCTGGCGTTGCCGAATGCACGGCTGCTCAGCGGGCTGCCTGCGCCTTTCGGCTTGAAGCCGCAACCGGTGCGGACCGCCGCGCAGCAAGAACCTCCATGCGGGGCGCGCGACGGAGTGCAACAAGCTATTCGCGACGTGGTGCAACCCCGCATGCCTGTAACACATCGGAATTCCGCTGTGCCGGGAGCAGGGTTTGTCTTTTTCTACAAGATGCCGCCGCGGCGCGATCATTCGGATCGCTTCGACGCGCAGTTGGCCGAAGCGCGGCGTTACCTCGAAATGGGAAAGGTGCGGCCGCGATCGTCTCGTTCTGACCATGTGGTCGGAGCGGTCATTTTTCTGAGTTGCAGCATGGCGCTGGCGTGGCTGCTGTCGACCTGTGCGACGCGCGACGCCAACCAGACAACGAGCGTGACGCTAACACGCCCAGACGTGCCGTCGCAGGGCGGCCCGGGCCCGGGCTTGGGTTCGCCGAAGGCGCAAGTCGCAGCTCGTTCGGCAGACGTGCTCGCGGCCCGACTGCCGAAGCCGGGCGCACCGGAGTCCACGGCGCTCGAGGCGAGCCGGCATCGCACGAACGACGCGTCGCCCGCGCTCAACAAGGCGCCCAAAATCGCACCCAAAGCCGTACCCAAAGCCGTACCCAAAGCCGTACCCAAAGCCGAGTCGACACGGACCTCGCCCCGCTTCGAGTCGAGCCTGGCCACGCGAGGTTCCCGCCGCGACCACGAAACGAAGCTCGCCGCCACACCAGCGCGTCGGACCGATATGGCACACCTGACGCAGGCGCAGGTCGATGCGCGTGTTGCCTTGACCCGCGCGATTCCGTCAGCCATCCGACCGTCCCCATCGCATCAGACCGACTGGACCACGCTAGCCGCGTCCACCCACGACACCGCCGAGCGCAGTGCATTGCTCGACTGGGCGGCGCGCCAGCGGCGTGCCAACGTCACGCAGCGCGCCACGGTGCCAGTTTCTGGCGAGACCGACTGGAATGCCAGCATGACCCAGCGCCGGATCACCGATAACCCCGGCGCCTTCCAGGCCGACCGTGGGCAGCGGTAAGGGCGTAGCGAAAAAAAACCCGTGCATAAAAAAAGCCCGACCAACGGTCGGGCTTCCAAAGTCGGCTGCGTTCTTCCACAGAACGCAGCCCCTGCAAAACAGCGTGGCTGTTTGCGTTGCAGCTAACTCAGCTAAACAGCAGTTTAAGCAGTCAGCTTAAGCAGCCAGCAGCGAACGCAGCACGAACGGCAGAATCCCGCCGTGCTTGTAGTAGTCGACTTCGATCGGCGTGTCGATACGCAGCAGAACCTGAACGCGCTTTTCCTTGCCGTCCTTGCCGCGAATCACCAGCGTCACTTCCTGTTGAGGCTTGAAGTCCGAACCCAAGCCTTCGATGTCGTACGTTTCTTCGCCGGTAATGCCGAGCGATTGCACGCTATCCGAGCCCTTGAACTGCAGCGGCAGAACACCCATGCCGACCAGGTTCGAGCGGTGAATCCGCTCGAAGCTGCGTGCGACCACGGCCTTCACGCCCAGCAGTTGCGTACCCTTGGCCGCCCAGTCACGCGACGACCCCGTGCCGTACTCCTCGCCCGCGAACACGATGGTCGGCGTGCCGGCATCGATGTACTTCATTGCTGCGTCGTAGATCGATTCCTGTTCGCCGCTCGGCTGGTGAATCGTCAGGCCGCCTTCCACACGCGTGCCGTCTGCCTTCGCCGGGATCATCAGGTTCTTGATCCGGACGTTCGCGAACGTGCCGCGCATCATCACGTCGTGGTTGCCGCGGCGCGAGCCGTAGCTGTTGAAGTCGGCCTTCTGCACGCCGTTTGCCTTCAGCCACTTGCCTGCCGGCGAGTCTTCCTTGATCGAGCCGGCCGGGCTGATGTGGTCGGTCGTGACCGAGTCACCGAAGATGCCCAGCGCGCGTGCGTTCTTGACCGCGGCGATGCTGTCGGCCGGCGTCATCGAGAAGTCCTTGCCGAAGAACGGCGGCTCCGCGATGTAGGTCGACTTCGGCCAGTCGTAGACTTGACCTTCTTCACCTTCGATCTTGCTCCACAGGTCGCCCTTCTTGGTCAGCGACGAGTAGTTCTTGCGGAACGCGTCGGCGTCGAGTGCGAACTTGAGCAGGTCGTTGACTTCTTCGCTAGTCGGCCAGATGTCGCCCAGGTAGATGTCGCGGCCGCCCTTGCCCTTGCCGACCGGCTCGGTCATCAGGTCGCGCGTGATGTTACCGGCGATCGCGTAAGCGACGACCAGCGGCGGCGAAGCTAGGAAGTTCGCGCGGATGTTCGGGTGAATACGCGCTTCGAAGTTGCGGTTGCCCGACAGCACCGCAGCCGCGACGATGTCGTTCTTCGTGATCGCTTCGTTCAGTTCCGGCGTCAGGTCGCCCGCGTTACCGATACAGGTCGTGCAACCATAGGCGGCCAGCGTGAAGCCCAGCTTGTCGAGGTACTTCAGCAGGTCGGTTTTCGTCAGGTATTCGGTGACGATACGCGATCCCGGCGCCAACGACGTCTTGATGTGCGGTGCCACGGTCAGGCCGGCTTCCACGGCTTTCTTCGCCAGCAGGCCGGCGGCCAGCAGCACGCTCGGGTTCGACGTGTTCGTGCACGACGTGATCGCGGCGATCAGGATGTCGCCGTTCTTCACGTCGACGCCGTTGCTCGTGGTGTACTGCGCGTCCAGATCGGCTTCCTTCTTCGCAAAGCCGTTTTCCGCCACCGGCTTCGAGAACAGGTCGCTGAAAGTCGACTTCACGTGACCGATTTCGATACGGTCCTGCGGGCGCTTCGGACCTGCCAGCGACGGCGTCACCGTGCCGAGATCCAGCGTAACGACCTTGGTGTAGTCGATCTGGCCAGCCTTCGGAATACCGAACAGGCCTTGTGCCTTGAAGTAGTTTTCGAAGGCGGAGATTTCCGCGTCCGTGCGGCCCGTGCCCTTGAAGTAGTCGATGGTTTTTTCGTCGACCGGGAAGAAGCCCATGGTTGCGCCGTATTCCGGCGCCATGTTGCCGATCGTTGCACGGTCCGGCAGCGACAGCGACTTCGTGCCTTCGCCGAAGAACTCGACGAACTTGCCGACCACCTTTTCTTTACGCAGCAGTTCGGTCACGGTCAGAACCAGATCGGTTGCCGTCAGACCTTCGCGCAGCTTGCCCTTCAGCTCGACGCCAACGACGTCAGGCGTCAGGAAGTACACCGGCTGGCCGAGCATGCCGGCTTCCGCTTCGATGCCGCCCACGCCCCAGCCCACCACGCCGATACCGTTGATCATGGTGGTGTGGCTGTCGGTGCCGACCAGCGAATCCGGGTAGTACACCGTATCCGTGCCTTCGGCCTTCTTGTGCACGCCGCGTGCGAGGTATTCCAGGTTCACCTGGTGGACGATACCGACGCCCGGCGGCACGACCTTGAACGTGTCGAATGCCTGCATGCCCCACTTCATGAACTGGTAGCGCTCGTTATTGCGCTGGAATTCCAGTTTCATGTTCAGGTCGAGCGCGTTCTTTTCGCGGAAGTGATCGATTTGCACCGAGTGATCGACGACCAGATCGACCGGGACCAGCGGTTCGATCGACTTCGGATCCTTGCCCATGTGCTTGGCGACACCGCGCATGGCAGCGATGTCGGCGAGCAGCGGCACGCCGGTGAAGTCTTGCAGCACCACGCGCGACACGACGAACGGGATTTCGTCGACGCGCGCTGCGGTCGGCTTCCAGTTCGCCAGTTGCGTGATGTGTTCTTCGGCGATCTTCTTGCCGTCGTAGTTACGCAGCACCGATTCCAGCACGATACGGATCGAAACCGGCAGGCGGTCGATCTTGATGTTCAGTGCCTTGCCGAGTTGCGGCAGGGAGTAGAACTTGCCTTTGCCGGAACCGCTGTCGAATTCCTTGAGCGTTTTGTGGAGGTTGTGGGCCATGGTGTTTTCCTTGGTTTGATCGCGGAACTACAGTACTGATTAACTTGACTAGATGACGTACAGATCGACGTACTCGTTGACCGGCATGGCTTCGAGCCGTGCCTGATCCAGCGACACGTCGAGAATCGCCAGTTGTTGCCTGACCGGAAAGCGGCGCGCGAGGTTGGTCTTGAACTTCTCGACCAGCAACGGAATCCCGTCTTCGCGACGACGCTTGTGACCGATCGGGTATTCGACCACGACTTCGTCGAATGACGACCCATCGTTGAATTCGATCGTCAGTGCATTGGCGATCGAACGCTTCTCCGGATCGTGGTAATCCTTCGTGAACTGCGCGTCTTCGACACAAGCCATTCTGGCGCGCAGCACATCGATTCGCGCGTCCTGCGCGATCGAATCTTCATAGTCCGCAGCCGTCAGGCGGCCGTGGATCAGCGGCACGGCGATCATGTACTGAATGCAATGATCGCGGTCGGCCGGGTTATTCAGTGGGCCCTTCTTGTCGATGATGCGCAACGCGGCTTCATGCGTGCGAATCGTGATCCGGCTGATGTCTTCGATGCGTTTGCCGTGCGCCACCAGTTGCGCATGCAACGTCATGGCCGCTTCCACCGCGGTCTGCGCATGGAATTCTGCCGGAAAAGAAATCTTGAAGAGCACGTTTTCCATCACGTACGAGGCGTACGGCCGCTGAAACTTGAACGCGTTGCCTTTGAACAGGACGTCGTAGAAGCCCCATGTCGGCGCCGTCAGCACCGACGGATAGCCCATCTCGCCGGTCCGCGCGATCAGCGCGAGGCGCACCGCGCGCGACGTCGCGTCGCCGGCAGCCCACGATTTGCGCGAGCCCGTATTCGGTGCATGGCGGTAAGTGCGCAGCGCCTGTCCATCGACCAGCGCCAGCGACACCGCGTTGATCA
The DNA here is from genome assembly GCF_003269035.1 of Paraburkholderia bryophila. GTDB lineage: Bacteria > Pseudomonadota > Gammaproteobacteria > Burkholderiales > Burkholderiaceae > Paraburkholderia > Paraburkholderia bryophila. The sequence goes on from NZ_QLTK01000026.1 coordinate 105,169, forward strand.
GCTCGTCGCGCGAGAGGCCGAGCAGTTGCCCGACTACCGCCGTGGACGCCAGCTTGACCAGCAGGACATGATCGAGCCCGACCTTATTGAAGGCGTTCTCGAGCGCGATACAGCCTTGAATTTCGTGCGCCTTGATCATCGCGATCAACACGTCTTTCATGGGCAGCGGCGGCTTGCCCGCTGCGATAGCACTGCGCGACAGCCAGTCGGCCGTGGCCAGAATGCCGCCGAGGTTATCCGACGGATGCCCCCATTCGGCCGCCAGCCATGTGTCGTTGAAGTCCAGCCAGCGAATCATGGCGCCGATGCTGAACGCGGCCTGAACCGGGTCCAACTGGAACGAGGTGCCCGGCACCCTGGCGCCGTTGGGGACGATCGTGCCCGGCACGATCGGTCCCATCAGCTTGGTGCAGGCCGGGTAGGTGAGCGCCTCGAGTCCGCAGCCGAGCGTGTCGATCAGACAGTGACGCGCGGTTTCCAGCGCCAGTGCGCTGTCGATCGGATAGTCCAGAACGTAATCGACGATATCGGCCAGAACCTGGTCCGGATCGGGTCGTACGTTGGAAATCGGAGCGGACATCGGGGAGCGTTCCTGACGACTGGATTTAGTTCGAGTTGTTGATCGCGTTCGACTGCGTCGGCGCCGGTGCGCCCTGGAGCATGGCTGCCGTCTTGCATTCGTCGGCCAGACGCGAGCTGTCCTTATCCGAGAACAGCATGGCCTTCGTCGGGATCACGACCAGATCCATACCCGAAGCGGCGTCGTGGAAGCGGTCTGCGCCCGTGGTGGTCGCTTCGCGCGGCAGGTTGTAATTCTTGTTCGCCCAGTGAACCGTGACGATCTGGTCACGCTTCATGTCGCCCTTCAGTTCGAAAGCCAGGCCTTCGTTGCACGACCACTTTTCCGCGCCGTCCGGTACCGGATCGACCTTCGCTTCCTTGGCCGGATTGACCTTGCGCTTGATCAAACGCTTCGGCTGCGGGCGCTTTGCCACCGCTTTCGTGGCGGGCTTCGCGGTCGTGGTGGTCGTCGTTTGCGCGGCGGCGTCAGTCGCGACGGTCAGCATCGTCGTGGACAGGGCGCCAATCACGGCGGCGATCATCAGCTTTTTCATGGAGAAAACCTTTCTATCTAATTTCAGTTGAACAGTGCGCGGGCTGCCGGTCCAGGCGACCGCGTCGGTGGAACTGCACGCGCCTTAAAAACGCACAGCGGCCGCTATTTTCTCCTATTTAGCGGCAGGTACTTCAAATTCTCCGGACCCGTGTAATTCGCGCTCGGGCGGATGATCTTGTTGTCGATCCGTTGCTCGATGATGTGCGCGCTCCAGCCGGCCGTGCGGGCAATCACGAACAGCGG
>NZ_QLTK01000027.1 GCF_003269035.1 Paraburkholderia bryophila
AAAGCCAAACCGCACTTCCATCTCGCGTACAAACTCGCTTGATGCGGTGGGGCTTAGGCTTAAGTTGAGAGCATTGCCCCGCACAGGGGCAACGCTAATAGACCACCAAGAAAGCAAGGAAAGGCCAACCCCACAAAACCACCACCCAAGCGCCGCCAGGCACCACCCCGCCTAATCCGGCAACTCAGCCGCCCCCATCCGTCGCGCAATAACCCTCGACCTCTGCGCCAAATACCCCGACCCCCGATGCTCATCAAAATACTTAGGCTGCGGCAACATAACCGCCAACCTGGCCGACTGCCCAGCAGTCAACTTACTGGCTGAAGTTTTATAATAATAATGAGCCGCAGCTTCAGCCCCATAAACCCCATTCCCCCACTCAACGGAGTTGAGATAGATCTCAAATATGCGCTGCTTATCCATCAAGGTCTCGAGCATCCAGGTAATAATAAGCTCCTGCGCTTTCCGGATATAACTCTTCTCCCGCGACAAAAACAGATTTCGCGCTAACTGCTGGGTAATAGTAGAACCACCGCGAACAATCTTACCCTTGGCCTTATTCCGCTCCCAAGCCTGCAAAATCGCATCGGTTTCATACCCGTTATTATTAACAAAATTCGCATCTTCAGAAGCAATAATCGCCCGCTTCAGATTATGCGAAATCTGCTCATACGGCACCCACGTATGCTGCAATGCGAGATCCGGCCGATCCTGCGACAACCGCCACGCATCCGACCGCATAAAAGCCGTCGAGGAAGGATTAACCGAGTTCCACACCGCAATCTGTGCGAAATAAAACGCCTGCGTCGCGAGCCACGCAATCGCCACGACCGCGCCCAGATAAAACATCCATCGCACCGGACCTGGCCGGCCTACGCGCCGCGTCGCTGTCATCGTGTTCCGTCCTTGCATCGGTGAAATCGACAAGATGAAACGCCCGCCCTAGGCGTGCGAGGGCGCACTCAGCAGCGCCCGCAATTCGGCCAGCACCGGCGCGCCGTCTGGCCGCACACCGCGCCACACGTAAAACGATTCGGCCGCCTGCTCGACCAGCATGCCCAAGCCGTCCGCGCCGCGCGCGCCCAGCTTGCGCGCGTGCTCCATGAACACCGTCGGCTGCGCGCCGTACATCATGTCGTAAGCCAACGTGCTGCCGCCAAACGCGCGGTCGTCGCACTCCGGTAATGAGGCGTCCAGGCTGCCCGCCGTCGCGTTGACGATCACGTCGTAAGCACCCGCCTCGATCGCTCGCGCGCTGCCGCCACTCAGACCGCACGCGGCCTCGCGCGCGGCCTGCGCGAACTGGTCGACTAGCGCCTCAGCCTTGGCCGCCGTGCGGTTGACGATGGTCAGCGTATGCGGCGCGCGGTCCAGCATCGGCAGCACCACGCCGCGCGCGGCGCCGCCCGCGCCCAATAACAGAATGCGCGCGCCCTTCAACGGCACGCCGAGATTCACTTCGATATCACGCACGAGGCCGAAGCCGTCCGTGTTGTCGCCATACACGCCGTTTGCGTCGAAACGCAAGGTGTTCACCGCGCCCGCAGCGGCCGCGCGCGGCGACAACGTGTCGGCGAAGGCGTGCGCGTCGAGCTTGAACGGCACGGTCACGTTCAGACCGCGTCCGCCCGCTTCGACAAACGCGCGCACGTGCGGCACGAACGCGTCCACCGGCGCGAGCAGGTGACCGTACTCGACCGGCTCGCCGGTCTGCGCGGCAAAACGCCCGTGGATGAACGGCGACTTGCTGTGGCCGACCGGATTGCCGATCACCGCGTAACGATCGAGCGAATCTGTTGCGCTCATCGTCCCGGCTCCGCGATGTGCTGGTCGGCGGCGTCGGTTGCTGCGGTTGCGGCGGTTGAATCGGTCGTGCTGGCGCCGTCCGCGTCGCCTTTGCCCCCGGCGCTCGCCTCGGTGCCGTCGAACTCCGCTTCGGCCTGAGCCTCGGCTTCGCCTTCGGCGCTCTCGTCCGGCGCGTCGACGATCTCTTCTTCGCTCTCGTCGGCTTCCTCGGCTTCTTCAGCCTCGCTGCCGCTGGTCACGGCCGGCGCGTCGAGCACATGCAGCAGACGCACGGACGCTTCGACAGTCAGTTCGTCGAGCGACATGACTTCCATCTGCAGACGCGTGCCGCGTGCATGCACGCCGAGCCCCGGCACGTGCAGCAACAACGGAATCTCTTCGAGACGCACCAGATCGCCCTTCACCACCGACGCCACCACCTGCTTGCGATTCTCCTGCTTCAGCCAGCGCAGGCACCAGAAGTACTCCATGCGACGCTGGTAATCGGCGTACGCGCTGTAGGTGTCGTCGAAACCTTGCACGACGGCGAACAGATCGGCGTCTTTCGGCTTGAACGGCGCGGCCAGCTTGGCGGTCACGCCATGCTGCACACAGGCGATCAATTGCCACTGATTCACCAGGTCGACGTAACGGCGCAGCGGCGACGTGCTCCACGCGTATTGCGTGACGCCGAGACCCTCATGCGGTGCGGCGTTGGTCTGCATACGGGTGCGCTTCGGGCCGGTCGGCGCGCCGAACGCGCGCTGCGTGCGATAGATGCCCGGCACGCCGTGGTCGTGCAGGAACGCGCCCCACGACGAGTTGGCGAGAATCGCCAGCTCGGCGACGATCGTGTCGAGCGGCGAACCGCGCCGACGCGGCGTGATCGTGATGTGCTCGCCTTCCACGTAGAAGTTGAAGTCGGTATTGCGTTGCACCTCGCGACGCAGACCGTAACCGGCGCGCGCGGCTTGGCGCTTTTCGAATAAGGCCTGCGCGAACGGCCACAGCACGGCGATGTCTTCCTTGTGCGGATACTCGCCGGTGCCGGCGGCGAGCGCCTCTTCGGTAACGAGCTCGTCGAGCGTGTTGTGGCGCAAGTTGTTCTTGACGAACACGCGCTCGGCGCGCGTTTCGCTCGCGACGATTTCTTGCGTTTCGCGATTGACGATCACATACAGCGACAGCGCCGGACGCAGGCCGCCCTCGGCCAGCGTGAACGCTTCGACGACGCTGTCGGGCAGCATGGTGATCTTGTCGCCCGGCATATAGACGGTGGACAGGCGCGTGCGCGCGATCTCGTCGACCTCGTCGCCCCGCTGAATGCCGAGCGCCGGCGCGGCGATGTGCACGCCGATCCGCAAACGGCCGTCGCCCAGATGCTCGACCGAGAACGCGTCGTCGATTTCAGTGGTGGTGATGTCGTCGATCGAGAAGGCTTGCACGTCGGCTTCCGGCAGATCTTCCGGCAAGCTGCCGACCGTGACCGGCGGGAATCCCGTGCCGTGCGGGAAAAATTCCGACAGGAATTTCGCCTCGTGCAGCGCGCGCGCGGACGGAATCGCGCCATTGTCGAGCATCAGACGCGCCTGCGAAATACCGCGCGCCGCAGCGGCGGCTTCGAGCGCCTTGTATTCGATCGTGTTCTTGTCGGGCTTGGTGAGCAGCCCCAGCGCCTTGCTGCCGGTGAAACCTTCCGGCAGACGGCCAGCCTTCAGCTCGTCTTCGTAGCCCGCTTGCACCAGCGCCTGCTGGCGCTTGCGCTCGAGGCCGGCCAGCGCCATCTTCAGTTGTTCCTGCGGCGCGCGCTGATACATGCCGCGGCCCTTGCGCCGGAAGTACACCGGCGAACCATGCAGGCGCAGCACCAGGGCGGCACGCTCGGTCGCACCGAAGCCTTCGCCGAAGTATTCCGCGCCCAATGCGGCGAACGGGAATTCGTCTTCAGGCGCGCACTCCCACAGGAAGTCGAGATCGATCTCCTGCGCGGCCGTGTCGGCTTGCTGCATCAGCTCGGCTGCACCCGGTTTTTCGAATTCGATCAACACGTCTTTGGCGCGCACCTTGGCGCGCCGGCCGCCCGGCAGCTCGACCTGAAAAGCATCGCCCTGGCGCGACAGCACGCTGCCCGCCTTGAAACTGCCCGATTCCTCGAAGAAAACGTTCACTCAATACTCTCGTTCTGACTTGCATCTGCCGGCGCGTCCGACCCGGTTCGGCGATCGGTCACTTGCGTGCGCGGCACGGCAACGTGTTCGTGGTAGTGGATCCGCGGCGCGATGCGCGCGCCGGCGGGTTGAAGCTGGGTTGAATCCTGGTTGAAACTGTTTGTGCAACGCGGCAGGCGGCTTACTGTCGCACGCCGGTTCGCCGGTTCGCCGGTTCGCCGGTTCGCCGGTTCGCCGGTTCGCCGGTTCGCCGGTTCGCCGGTTCGCCGGTTCGCCGGTTCGCCGGTTCGCCGGACCGCCCAGACTCAGGCGGCCTCGCGCGGCGCCGGCGGTTCGACGTCTTCCGCGTCGCAAAAGGCCAGCACCTCGTCGACGTATTGCGCGAACTCGCTGATCGCGTGGTCGCTCCCTTCGATCAGCGTAGTGCGTGCGCCCGGATAGTGCGCGAGCATTTCGCGGTAGTCGAGCACTTCGTCGCCGGTGGCAGCCATCAAATAATAGCGTTCGGGCTGCGTGATCGACGCGACGCCAAGCGCGCGCAGTTCGTCCAGATGATGCGGCTCGACCACGATACTGCCGCCGCCGTGCCACAACGGCTGCTCGCCGAGATAAGCGCTCAGGTCGCGCTGCGGCACCACCGCCGGGTTCAACAATACCGCCGGCCAGCCGTGTTTTTCCGCCAGATACGTGGCGAAATAACCGCCAAGCGAACTGCCGATCACCGTGACGCGCTGCGTACCGGCCGCGGCCACCAGCGATTCGACCAGCGCCACCGTCTCGAACGGCGACACCGGCAGCATCGGGCAGCACCATTCCTCGCTGCGGCCCAGTTCGACCAGACGCGCCGCCAGCACGCGCGCCTTGAACGAATTGGGCGAGGAACGGAAACCGTGCAGATAAAGAATCACGAAGCGCCTCGCGCGGAAAGGGCGTCGAGCAGCTTCTGATGCACGCCGCCGAAGCCGCCGTTACTCATCACCAGAATCTGGTCGCCGGGGCGCGCGGCGTGAACCACGGCTTTGACCAGCGCGTCCAGATTGTCGAAAGCCTGCGCGTTGCCGCCGAGCGGCGCGAGCGCTTCGCCGAGGTTCCAGCCGAGCGCGTCGCGACCGGCGGCCGCGCCGTAGCCGAATACGAGGTCGGCGTCGGCGAGGCTGGCCGGCAATTGCGCCTTCATCACGCCCAGCTTCATGGTATTCGAGCGCGGCTCCAGCACGGCCAGAATCCGCGTGTTGGCGCGGCCGACGCGTGCGCGCAAGCCGGCCACGGTCGTGCCGATCGCGGTGGGATGATGCGCGAAGTCGTCGTACACGGTCACACCATCGACGCTGCCGCGCACTTCCATGCGCCGCTTCACATTGCGAAAGCTCGCCAGCGACCGCGCCGCCTGCGCCGGCGGCACGCCGACATGGCGCGCGGCGGCGATCGCGGCTAGCGCATTCATGCGGTTGTGTTCGCCCTGCACCTGCCACTCGACCTCGCCAACGCGTGCGCCGTTGTGATACACGGCGAAACGCTCGTCGACCGGTACGCCGTTTTCCGCCGGCAGCGTTTCCCAGCCGCCTTGCACACCGAAACGCTCCACCTCGCTCCAGCAACCGCGCGTCAGCACACGCTCCAACGCATCTTCACGGCCGTTCGTCACGACCCGGCCGATGCCGGGCACCGTGCGGATCAGGTGATGGAACTGGGTTTCGATCGCGGCGAGATCCGGGAAGATGTCGGCGTGATCGAATTCCAGGTTGTTCAGCACCGCAGTCTTGGGACGGTAATGGACGAACTTCGAGCGTTTGTCGAAGAAGGCAGTGTCGTACTCGTCGGCCTCGATCACGAAGAAGCTCGAATCGGTCAGCCGCGCCGACACGCCGAAATTCAACGGCACGCCGCCGATCAGGAAGCCCGGATTGAGGCTGGCATCTTCCAGCAGCCAGGTCAGCATGGAGCTGGTGGTGGTCTTGCCGTGCGTGCCGGCCACCGCCAGTACCCATTTGCCATTCAGCACGTGCTCGCCGAGCCACTGCGGACCGGAGACATACGCCAGGCCGCGGTCGAGAATCGCTTCCATCAGCGGGTTGCCGCGCGACACCACGTTGCCGATCACGAACAGGTCCGCGTTCAGGCCGTTCAATTGATCAGCGTCGTAACCCTCGATCAGGCCGATGCCCTGAGCCTCGAGCTGCGTGCTCATGGGCGGATAGACGCCGGCGTCGCAGCCCGTCACGGTATGACCCGCTCCGCGTGCGAGGACCGCGAGACCGCCCATGAACGTGCCGCAGATACCGAGGATGTGGATGTGCATAAGCCTGTCGTGCCGCGCGGGCGTTTTTTGCGTGGGATGGGAGTGCAGAAGAACGGCCGGAACGATGCCGAAGCGGCCGTCTGCGAAGGACGCTATTGTAACCGACGGCTCCCGATCGCCCTACGCGGGGCCGGCCGTTCGGCCAGCATCGCGGCGCGGCGCCCGGTGGCGGAAAGTCGCGCCATCAATCTCTAGTATGATTGCCGGATGGTCCGCAAATCACATTTCGATCCCCAGCGCGTGCGCGAAGAAATCGCAATCGCGGCTGCCCGGATGATCGCCGAAGACGGTCTCGACTACGCCACGGCCAAGCGCAAAGCGGCCCGGCAGGTAGTCGGCGAAAGCCGTGTTGCCGGCGAATGGCTACCCGATAACGACCAGATCGAAGAAGAAATCCGTGAATACCAGTCGCTCTTTCAGGGCGACAGCCAGCCGTTGCTGCTGCGGCGCCTGCGCCGTGTCGCGATCGACTGGATGGAGCGGCTCGCGCCGTTCAATCCGTATCTGACCGGCGCGGTGCTCGGCGGCACGGCAGGCGAGCATTCGGACGTTCACCTGCAGGTGTTCTGCGACAACCCGAAAGAAGTCGCGATCTACTTCCTGAACGCCAACATTCAGTACGACGTCTCCGAAACACGGCATTTCGCTGGACGCGACTATGTCGAAACGTTGAGCTTCCTGTGGCGCCCGGCAAATGAAGGGCGCGAGGCGGAGCCGGTCGGCATCCACGTCGCGCTCTACGAAACCGACGACCTGCGCGGCGCGGTACGCGCCGACGCGCGCGGCCGCACGGCCCGGGCGAATCTGCAGGCGGTTCAAACGCTGCTCGATAGCAGTGAAGCCACCCCTTCTACTAATTAGACTGACATTATGAATACGAGACGGATTCTGGCAGGTGCGCTTGTCGCGATCGTGGCCGCCTGCGGCGGCGTGCTGGCCAACCACTGGTTCAGCGGCGGCAGCGAAGTCGCCCACGCGGCACAAGCCGCGGCCGCGCCGAGTGCGGTTGAACAACTGTGGGCCGCGCCGGTCACCACCGTCGAAGGCAAGCCACAGTCGCTAAGTTTGCTGAAAGGGCACCCAATCGTCGTCAACTTCTGGGCGTCGTGGTGCGGCCCCTGCGTCGAGGAAATGCCGGCGCTGTCGCAACTTCAGCGCGATTACGCGAAGAAAGGGATCCAGTTCGTCGGACTTGGCGTCGATTCGGAGAAAAACGTCCAGGCCTTCCTGCAAAAGGTGAAGGTGGCGTATCCGATCTACATTACCGGCTTCGGCGGCGCCGACCTGGCGCGGGCCTTCGGCAACAATGCGGGCGGCCTGCCGTTCACCGTCGTGATCGACGCCAACGGCAACGTCCGCTCGACAAAATTAGGCCAAATCAACCCGGAAGCCCTCCGGCAGACCCTCGACGCGCTTTAAATTTCACATTCTTTTAACGCTCGATTCCTGCCGGTACGCGCAAAAATAGGCACAAATCGCGTGAATTTGAGAGAAGATGGGCGCCCAGCGTGTTGGCGAATTTACGTCAGCGTCGCTCTTTACGTGCGGGAAACTAGACAAGTTTCTCTAATCAGCGCTAAAGTGCGCCCAATTCCACGGAAAAAGAAGCGACCATGACGCGACTGCTGGTACTGCACGGACCCAACCTCAACCTTCTCGGTACCCGGGAACCCGAGGTCTACGGTCGCGTGACCTTGCCGCAGATCGATCAGGCGCTGGCGGACCGCGCTGCGGACGCAGGCGTCGAACTGGCGTCGTTCCAGAGCAACCATGAAGGCGCTCTGGTGGATCGCATCCAATCCGCCCGGACAGAAAAAACCGATTTCATACTGATCAATCCCGCCGCGTACACGCACACCAGCGTGGCTATTCGGGACGCACTGGCGGGGGTCGGCATCCCGTTCGTCGAGATTCATCTGTCGAACGTGCATCGTCGCGAACCGTTCCGGCATCACTCGTATTTCTCCGACCAGGCTGAAGGCGTGATTTGCGGCCTCGGCTGGAAGGGATATCTGTACGCGCTCGAATTCGCGCTCGACCGGCTCGCCGCCGGTTCGTCGCGCGGCTGATTCCATACACGTCTAATTTGCGCCGGCTGCGTATGCGCCGGCACTTTACGCATTGAAAGGGGCTTCCTGATGGATCTACGTAAACTGAAAACTCTGATCGACCTCGTCTCGGAGTCCGGTATCTCCGAACTCGAAGTGACCGAGGGCGAAGGCAAGGTGCGCATCGTCAAGAACGCGCCGCCGGTTTACGTGCAACCGTCCGCCTCGTATGCGCCGCAATACGCGCAGCCGGCTCCGGCTCAGGGCGGCGAAGCGCCGGCCGCGGCTGCAGCGGCGGGCGCCCCGGCTACGCCGGCGCCGGTCGTCCCGCAAGGTCACGTGGTGACGTCGCCGATGGTCGGCACGTTCTACCTCGCGCCGTCGCCGGGCGCCGAGCCGTTCGTTCAGGTGGGCGACACGGTCAAGGAAGGCCAGACGATCTGCATCATCGAAGCGATGAAGCTGCTCAACGAGATCGAGTCGGACAAAGCCGGCGTGGTGAAGGAAATCCTCGTCGATAACGGCCAGGCGGTCGAGTATGGCCAACCGCTGTTCGTGGTCGGCTAACGCGGCACGCTTTGCGCTTTTTGCGCCCGCCGCCCGCGCGTCCGCCCTCCCGGGGCGCGCGACCGATCCTCTGAGGCAGCCTGCACCGTGACCGGCCGGGCGCCCATTGATGAGTCGAAAAACCGCTATGTTTGAAAAAATCCTCATTGCCAATCGTGGCGAGATCGCGCTTCGCATTCAGCGCGCGTGCCGCGAGCTTGGCGTCAAGACCGTCGTCGTCTATTCGGAAGCCGACAAGGAAGCCAAATACGTGAAGCTCGCCGACGAGGCGGTCTGTATCGGCCCGGCGCCTTCGAATCTGAGCTACCTGAACATGCCGGCGCTGATCAGCGCGGCTGAAGTGACGGACGCCGAAGCGATCCACCCGGGCTACGGCTTCCTGTCGGAAAACGCCGACTTCGCCGAGCGCGTCGAACAGTCCGGCTTCACCTTCATCGGCCCGCGCCCGGAAACGATCCGGATGATGGGCGACAAGGTCACGGCCAAGCAGACCATGATCAAGACCGGCGTGCCGTGCGTGCCGGGCTCGGAAGGCGCGTTGCCGGACGATCCGAAAGAGATCGTGAAGATTGCCCGCCAGGTCGGCTATCCGGTCATCATCAAGGCCGCCGGCGGCGGTGGTGGCCGCGGCATGCGCGTGGTCCACACCGAAGCGGCGCTGGTCAACGCGGTCAACATGACGCGCGAAGAAGCCGGCCGCGCGTTCGGCAATCCGCAGGTCTACATGGAGAAATTCCTGGAGAACCCGCGGCACATCGAAATTCAGGTTCTCGCCGACTCGTTCAAGAACGCGGTGTGGCTCGGCGAGCGTGACTGCTCGATGCAGCGCCGTCACCAGAAAGTGATCGAAGAAGCGCCGGCGCCGGGTATCGCGCGCCGCCTGATCGAACGGATCGGCGATCGTTGCGCGGACGCCTGCAAGAAGATGGGCTATCTGGGCGCGGGCACGTTCGAGTTCCTGTACGAAAACGGCGAGTTCTACTTCATTGAAATGAACACGCGCGTGCAGGTCGAACACCCGGTGACCGAACTGATCACGGGCGTCGACATCGTGCAGGAACAGATCCGCATCGCGGCCGGCGAGAAGCTCGCCTTCCGTCAGCGCGACATCGTGTTCAAGGGTCATGCGATCGAATGCCGGATCAACGCGGAAGATCCGTTCAAGTTCACGCCGTCGCCGGGTCGTTTGACCTCGTGGCATATGCCGGGCGGCCCCGGCATTCGCGTCGATTCGCACGCCTACAACGGCTATTTCGTTCCGCCGAACTACGATTCGATGATCGGCAAGCTGATCGCTTATGGCGCGACGCGCGAACAGGCAATCAACCGGATGCGGATCGCGCTGTCGGAAATGGTCGTGGAAGGCATTCAGACCAACATCCCGTTGCACCGCGAACTGATGCTGGACGCCAAGTTCGTCGAAGGCGGCACGAGCATTCACTACCTCGAAAACCGGTTGGCCGCGAAGCAGCAGGCCGCACCGGAAGAAGCGTAAGTCATGAGCTACCGGGAACTGATCGCCGAGCTGCCACGCGAGCACGCGGAAGAATTTTCCGACGCGCTGCTCGAGTTGGGCGCGTTGTCCGTGTCGGTGGAAGATGCGGACGCCGACACCCCCGACGAGCAGCCGCTGTTCGGCGAGCCCGGTCTCACGCCGGATCGCAGCGCGTGGCAACGTTCGCGCGTGATCGCGCTGCTGGCGCCCGAGCACGACCCGGCGCTGCTGCTGACCGCCGCGGCCAATGAAATCGGCCTCGCGACCGCGCCGTCGTTCACGGTGCGGGAAGTCGAAGACCAGGATTGGGTGCGGCTCACGCAGTCGCAGTTCGATCCGATCAAGATCGGCGAGCGCATCTGGGTCGTGCCGTCGTGGCATGACGCGCCGGACCCCGAAGCGCTGGTACTGGAGCTGGACCCGGGCCTCGCGTTCGGTACCGGCAGCCATCCCACCACGCGTTTGTGCATGGAATGGCTCGAGCAATCGGTGCAGGCCGGGCAGTCCGTACTCGACTACGGTTGCGGCTCCGGTATTCTCGCGATCCTCGCGCAGAAGTGCGGCGCGCATCCGGTGTTCGGCATCGACATCGATCCGCAAGCGGTCGAGTCGGCGCGCCAGAACAGCGAGCGCAACCGCGCGGACGTGACGTACGGTTTGCCGGACGCCTGCCCGAGCGGCGAGTTCGACATCGTGGTCGCCAACATTCTGTCCAACCCGCTCAAGCTGATGGCGTCGATGCTGGCGTCGAAGGTCAAGCCGGGCGGCAAGATCGCGTTGTCCGGCATTCTGGCGCGCCAGGCGGACGAAGTCGCGCAGGTCTACGCACAGTGGATCGATATCGGGGTATGGCGCGAACACGAAGGTTGGGTATGTCTGTCGGGAACGCGCCGCGAAAGCCATTAGAATAGGGCGTATTGTCCAACCAACGGCCTTGCGGCTTATCGGCTCAATATGCTCCTGGCAACGCGTTGCCCTTTCTGCGAAACCGTCTTCCGCCTGCAACCGGCGCAGCTCGCGTTGCGCCGCGGCCTCGTGCGCTGCGGGCATTGCCATGAAGTATTCGACGCTTCGAGCAGTCTGTTCGACGTCACCGAAGGCGGCGACTTCTCCACCGCCAAACCGGTCGAAGCCGCCGCCGCGATCGAAGCGCTATCCGGCGTTCGCGCCAAGGCCCCTGATTTCAGCGCCGAAGCGTGGGATCCGTGGGCGCCGACGCCAGACGCCGCGGTCGACAATCGCCTGCTGCACGACACCCACAACGTGCCACTCTCGCCGGTTTCCACCGGCGCGGGCGTAGCGGCCACGCCGCATCACGCGCCCGAACCCGATCTTCCACCGAACACCGCCAGCACGCCGGTTCCGCCTGACGAGGAACCGGTGCTCGCCGACGCGCCGCTCGAACCGTTCGCCTACCACACCGAGCCGCCGGCTGAAGACGCGCCGCGGGTTTGGCACAAGACCGATCGGTCTTCCGAACCTTCGTTGGACGAACCCGTTCTGCCCGAGTCGGCCAGTCTGCATGGCATTCCGGACAACGAGCCGCGTTTTAACGCGGCCAGTTTTGTCGCAGGGGCTGGTGTAGGCGCGGCAGCCGGCGCCGCGACCATCGAGGCTGAGGCCGAGGCCGGCCGCGGCACGACGGCGCGCTTCGGCGCCTCGAGCGCCCACCCCTCCGCCTCGTCAACCGACGACCCAACGGCCTTCTCCGGCGCTGCGGCCGCCTCCAGTGGCGAGCCGTTCTCTGTCCACCCGGTGAACGACGGCGTCGATCCGTTCCCGGTCGTGCGCGAAACTCGCCCGGTCGAGCCCCGGCGCCTGGGCTGGATCATCGCCGGTTCGGTGGTCGCCGTGCTGCTGGTGCTGGCGCTGCTCGCGCAACTTGCCTGGTGGCAGCGCGAAACCGTGCTGGTCTACTTCCCGAGCACGCAAACCCTTTACGCGAAAGCCTGCGCGCAACTCGGCTGCCTCGTCACGCCGCCGCACGACATCGACGGCTTGCAGGTCGAACCGTCCGATCTGCGGCAGATCGACGGCCCGCACAAGCTCGAACTGAAGATGCCGCTGCGCAACCGCTTCAATGTGGCGCTGGCCTACCCCGCCATCGAACTCACGCTGCTCGACGACCAGAACAATGTCGCCGTGCGCCGCGTGCTGTGGCCGCAAGACTACGTCCCGCCCGGCACGCCGATCGCGGCCGGCCTGCCGGCCCGCAGCACGCAGACGATGATCGTGCATCTCGACACCGGCAATGCGGTCGCCTCCAATTTCCGCGTACAGATTTTTTATCCGTAACGCATCCTCGCGCGCCCGGCCACGATCGGGCGCATTCACCGTCGTATAGATCGTCAACACTGACGAATTTCCGGAGCACAACATGAGTCAAGTCACGCTGGGTGGCAACCCGATCGATGTAGCCGGCACGTTCCCGTCGGTGGGCCAGAACGCCCCCGCTTTTTCGCTGGTCGGTAAGGATCTGAAGTCGCTGTCGCTCGCCGATTTCGCCGGCAAGCGCAAAGTGCTGAACATCGTCCCGAGCCTCGACACGCCGACCTGCGCAACGTCGACCCGCAAGTTCAACGAAGCCGCTGCGAAGCTGACCAACACAGCCGTGATCGTCGTGTCGGGCGACCTGCCGTTCGCTGCGTCGCGTTTCTGCACGACCGAAGGTATCGAGAACGTCGTCACGGCGTCCACGTTCCGCGGCCACGAGTTCGCGCAAGCGTACGGTGTCGACGTGACGAGCGGCCCGCTGACGGGCCTGACGGCGCGCGCCGTGGTGGTGCTCGACGAGCACGACAAGGTCGTGCACGCGGAGCTGGTCGGTGAGATCAAGGACGAGCCGAACTACGACGCAGCCCTCGCCGCGCTGAAGTAAAACCTTCGCGCACGAACCCCGGCGCCGCGCTTCATGCGCGGCGCTGTCGTATCGTCGCGCGTTTCTTTATTGTTTTCACAGGAATCCTCGCCTTGGCTACGCTGATTTGCGGCTCGCTCGCCTACGACAACATCATGACTTTCGAAGGCCGCTTCCGGGAGCACATCCTGCCGGAGCAGGTCCATATTCTGAACGTGAGTTTCCTGGTGCCGACCATGCGCCGCGAGTTCGGCGGCTGCGCGGGCAATATGGCTTACTCGCTGCATCTGCTGGGCGGCGACGCGCGCATCATGGGCACGCTCGGCGCGGTCGACGCGCAGTTGTACATGGACCGCTTCAAGGCGCTCGGCCTGTCGACGGAAAACGTGCTGGTGGTGCCGGACACGCATTCCGCCCAGGCGATGATCACCACCGACCTCGAGAACAACCAGATCGCCGCGTTCCATCCGGGTGCGATGATGCAGTCGCATCTGAACCGCGCCGACGAAGCAAAAGGCATCACGCTGGCGATCGTCGGGCCCGACGGCTTCGACGGCATGGTCCAGCATTCGGAGCACCTCGCCGCTGCGGGCGTGCCGTTCGTCTTCGATCCGGGTCAAGGTTTGCCGCTGTTCGACGGCGCGACACTGCGGCGCATGATTGAACTTGCTACTTACGTAGCTGTCAACGATTACGAAGCCAAGCTGGTGAGCAACAAAACGGGTTGGTCGATCGAAGAGATCGCCGGCAAGGTCGAAGCGCTGATCGTTACGCTCGGCGAGCAGGGTTCGCAGATCCATCATGTGGGCGGCATCGAAGACATTCCGCCGGTAAAGGCACAGCAGGTCCTCGATCCGACAGGCTGCGGCGACGCGTTTCGCGGCGGCTTGCTGTACGGCATCGAGAACAAGCTCGGCTGGGCGACCACGGGGCGTCTCGCGAGCCTGATGGGCGCGCTGAAGATCGAATGCCAAGGCCCGCAAAACTACGCGCCCACGCGGGCGGAGATCAACGAACGGTTCAAGCAGGCGTTCGGATACGACCTGCCGTAATACCGAAAGCTATTGGAGTTAGGGAATGAGAACAACGAGTCGCCTGGTCGTGGCCGCCTTGATCGCCGGTTCACTGGCCATGTCGGGGTGTGCGTATAACAGCAGTTCCGCCGACGTCTATACGGCGTCGCAAGCGCAGCGCGAAGAAACGGTCCGCATGGGTACGGTCGACAGCGTGCGCGCCGTCAAGATCAGTTCGAACAACGGTCAGCCGAGCGGCCTCGGCGCAATCGGCGGCGGCGCATTGGGTGCGGTGGCCGGCAGTGCGCTGGGCGGCGGACGCGGTTCGATCGTCACGGGCATCATCGGCGGCCTCGCGGGTGCCGTGGCCGGCAATGCGGTCGAGAACGGCGTCGCGGTGCATGACGGCCTGGAGATTACCGTGCGACTCGATAACGGCGATATGCGCGCCATCACGCAAAGCGCTACCGGCGAAATCTTCCGCGCCGGCGACCGCGTACGGCTCCTGTCGAGCGGCGGCGTGACGCGCGTCACGCACTAAAAGTTTCCCCTCTCGCGCGGCAAGGCTCAGGCCACCGCCGCGGCGACCTCACACGCATGCCCTCCCCTGTGCATGCGTTTTTTTTCGCCTGCGGGTTTTGCTTCGGACCGCGACGTTGAGCAAACGCAGCGCGCCGGGCACCCGGCTAACGGTCGACGCCGACGCTCGAGGCCGACGCTCCAGGCAAAAAAAAATCCCGTCGCCGGAAACCAGCAACGGGACCCTGACCGAGTAGCGCTCTCAACACAAGCTTAAGCGCTACTCGATCACCAGACACATCGCGCGATGTGTCGAAGTACTTCTCAAGCTCAAGCCACCGCTTACGGACGGCTGCCCGTCGGGAACGGCCATGCTGCTGCCGGGTTCAGCGCGGTCTTCACCGTCGCTGCCGGTGCTGCGCTCGTGACGGACGTCGCTGCGGGTGCGGGTGCAGCCTTCTTGGCGACAGCCTTCTTCGCAGGAGCAGCCTTCTTCGCGGGAGCGGCAGCCTTCTTCGCCGGTGCAGCCTTCTTCGCCGGTGCAGCCTTCTTCGCGGGAGCGGCCTTCTTGGCAGCCGGCGCAGCCTTCTTGGCAACAGCCTTCTTCGCAGCAGGCGCAGCCTTCTTCGCGGCAGCCTTCTTGGCGGGCGCAGCCTTCTTCGCAGCAGCCTTCTTAGCCGGTGCAGCCTTCTTCGCTGCGGCCTTCTTCGCCGGTGCTGCCTTCTTCGCTGCAACCTTCTTCACTGCGACTTTCTTTGCCGGTGCTGCTTTCTTCGCCGGCGCTGCCTTCTTTGCTGCAACCTTCTTCACTGCAACTTTCTTGGCAGCAACCTTCTTGGCCGGAGCAGCTTTCTTCGCTGCAACCTTCTTCGCCGGTGCTGCCTTCTTCGCTGCAACCTTCTTCACTGCGACTTTCTTGGCAGCGACTTTCTTCGCC
Source organism: Paraburkholderia bryophila (assembly GCF_003269035.1). Lineage (GTDB taxonomy): Bacteria > Pseudomonadota > Gammaproteobacteria > Burkholderiales > Burkholderiaceae > Paraburkholderia > Paraburkholderia bryophila. Next base: position 15,689 of record NZ_QLTK01000027.1, read on the forward strand.
GGAGCAGCCTTCTTAGCCGGCGCAGCCTTCTTTGCTACAACCTTCTTGGCTGCGGGTTTCTTAGCGACTGCTTTCTTGATAGTTGCCATCATTTTCTCCTTCAGGTTTTCAGATGAGAGTCAGTTCAAACACCACCCTTCGTCAAAACCCGCTTCCCGCGGACGCTTCTCAGGGCGCGCGCTACGAAGCGAGCTATTCATCGGCGTACGCAGGTGCTGCGCGCTTACGCTAATGAATGCGGTAAGGCGCGCCGTGCCGAAAGGCACCGCGCGCCAAATCTGTTCGGCGTTGAAACCCAACGCCGGCAATTGCTTGATCGGGCCGCCGGCGATTACGCCGACGGCTTTTTCCGGGGGGAAGTTTGCCCATCCCACTGAAGGGTTCGCAAAGTGCCAGTCATGTTTGTGGGCCGCGAAGGCACGCGGCGCACCGGGCAAGCTTTGCATCAGGCGGTTCTGCTCCTAACCAAAATTGCCGCGGCGAAGGCCTGCGGCATCCCCATCAATGAATGCATCTGCGGCACGAACCCGGATCACTCCCAGGTCAGCGCGCCGCCAGTCTGATATTCGATCACTCGCGTCTCGAAGAAGTTGCGTTCCTTCTTCAGGTCGATCATTTCGCTCATCCACGGGAACGGGTTTTCCTCGTTCGGGTACAGCGGATCGAGACCGATCTGCTGGCAACGGCGGTTGCAGATGAAGCGCAGATAGCTCTTGAACATCGACGCGTTGAGGCCGAGCACCCCGCGCGGCATCGTGTCTTCCGCGTAGCGATATTCGAGTTCGACCGCTTGCTGGAAAATCTCGCGGATTTCCGCGCGGAACTCCGCCGTCCAGAGTTGCGGGTTTTCGAGTTTGATCTGGTTGATCAGGTCGATGCCGAAGTTGCAGTGCATCGACTCGTCGCGCAGGATGTATTGGTACTGTTCCGCCGCGCCGGTCATCTTGTTCTGACGGCCGAGCGCCAGGATTTGCGTAAAGCCGACGTAGAAAAACAGGCCTTCCATCACACAGGCGAACACGATCAGCGAGCGCAGCAGCGTCTGGTCTGTCTCGAGCGTGCCGGTCTTGAAGCCCGGATCGGTCAGCACGTTGATGTACGGAATCAGGAATTCGTCTTTCGCGCGGATCGAGCCGACTTCGTGATACGCGTTGAAGATTTCGCCTTCGTCGAGGCCCAGCGATTCGACGATGTACTGGTAAGCGTGCGTGTGGATCGCCTCTTCGAACGCCTGGCGCAGCAGGAACTGGCGGCATTCGGGCGCCGTGATGTGGCGGTAGGTGCCCAGCACGATGTTATTGGCGGCCAGTGAATCGGCCGTCACGAAGAAGCCCAGGTTGCGCTTGACGATGCGGCGCTCGTCTTCGGTCAGACCGTTCGGGTCTTTCCACAAGGCGATGTCGCGCGACATGTTCACTTCTTGCGGCATCCAGTGGTTGGCGCAGCCCGCCAGGTATTTTTCCCAGGCCCACTTGTATTTGAACGGCACCAGTTGATTGACGTCGGTCTGGCCGTTGATGATGCGCTTGTCGGCGACGTTGACCCGCGCTTCCGAAACGGCAGCCGTTCCAGCAGCATGAGCCGCGGCGATACCGCTTTCGAAAACATCTTGAGGAGCGAAGACGTTTCGATCCGAGGGAGCATGAGGAGCGGAACGCATTCCGACTTGCGAACCGACAGCCGATCCCGCAGCGCTGCGCAACACATCTTGTTGCGCGCCGCTCGAGGGAGGTACGGCAGTGATCTCGTCATCCCAGTTAAGCATAAATGTCACCATCAATTTAGAACGGTTTGTACCATCTTTTCACGAGCGATAAAAGAGTTCGCTGATGAAAAATCCTGTTTTCGATTCGCGTTGCTACGTTCATACAACACTTTGTTCAACAGACTCTGTGAGTCGCCTCGCGTGAAGCGTGTTGAACGTGTGTCGTCGAGGTGCTTCGCGAGCTCGAAGAGCAACGTGTCGATGCGACGTTTCGCTGCTCTATCTATCTGTATCGCGGAGTGCGTTCGCAGCATTTCGCGGTTACGTTTTGCTGTGTCGCGTTGCTCGTTGTGTTGCGCTTCGCGTTGCTTCGCAGAGGTCTCGCGTTGCTGCCGCGACTCTCTGCTACACGTCTGCATTGCTTGCGTTCGTCTGTCTCTGCTTGCGTCCGCGCCCACGCCTTTCGGTTCGTCAGCGCAAGCGAAGTGAAGTTCAATGTCGTGTCGAGCGATGCATCGGGCCGGCTGCGTTGATCGGCCCATCGATCGAAGCGTTTGCTCAAGCACGCTGTGCCGCGCGCTTCGTCGGGTGTTGCCGACTGCTGACTACTGACTGCTGATCTACCACTCGGGTGTCGCCGAGTTTCCATCGACCCGGCGCCTCGCGACTTCAGTCGCCGGTCCTACTTCACTGTTCGTCGACGAGCGGCGCGGCTTCGACTTCCTCAACCGCGCCGCTCGTCGACTTCACTACTGCTTCATCGCATTCGGGTCACTACCTACGACCCGTCAGCAAGCAACGATCCCGCTAACTGCTTCGCGCTCACCAGCAGCGCTGATGCACCGCTTATTGGCAAGCTTCGCACTCGTCGAAACCTGCGTCGCCCGGACGCATCATGCAGACCGGACCATCCGCTTCCGGCGCTGCTTCGACGACTGCTGCCGTGGCCGCTGCAGCCTGAAAGCCGCCCGGCGTCGCGCCGCCTCCGTTCGCGCCGAAGCCACCCGCTGCGCCGCCAGCCGCGCCACCCGAACCTTCGCCGCCACCCGAACTCACCGCGTTCAGTTGACCGTGCGCCACCGTCGACTTCTCGACGTGCGTCGCCGCCATCGTGCGGAGGTAGTAGGTCGTCTTCAGACCACGCACCCAGGCGAGCTTGTAAATCTCGTCGAGCTTCTTACCCGACGCGCCGCCCATGTAAATGTTCAGCGACTGCGCCTGGTCGATCCACTTCTGGCGACGCGAGGCCGCTTCAACCAGCCACACCGGATCGAGTTCGAACGCGGTCGCGTAGATCGCGCGCAGGTCCGCCGGAATCCGGTCGATGCGCGACAGCGTGCCGTCGAAGTACTTCAGGTCGGCGACCATCACTTCGTCCCACAGACCGCGCGCCTTCAGGTCGCGCACCAGGTAGTCGTTGACCACCGTGAATTCGCCCGACAGATTCGACTTCACATACAGGTTCTGGAACGTCGGTTCGATGCAAGCCGACACGCCGATGATGTTCGAGATCGTCGCCGTCGGCGCGATCGCGACGCAGTTCGAGTTGCGCATGCCGTACTGGGCGATCCGCGAACGCAGCTCGGTCCAGTCCATCGACTCGCTCGAATCGACTTCCACGTAACCGCCGCGTGCGTCGGCCAGCAGCTTCACCGAGTCTTGCGGCAGGATGCCGCGATCCCACAGCGAGCCGCGGTAGCTCGAGTAACGGCCGCGCTCTTGCGCCAGTTCGGTCGACGCGTAGTAAGCGTAGTAGCAGACCGCTTCCATCGACGTGTCGGCGAACGCGACCGCCTCTTGCGACGCGTACGGGGTGCGCAGCAGATGCAGACAGTCCTGGAAGCCCATGATGCCGAGACCGACCGGACGGTGCTTCAGGTTCGAGTTACGCGCCTTGGCGACCGCGTAGTAGTTGATGTCGATCACGTTGTCGAGCATGCGCATCGCGACGCTGATGGTGCGCTTGAGCTTGTCGTGGTCGAGCACGAGCGTGCCGTCGGCCTGCTCCTTCAGGTGGGCGACGAGGTTCACCGAGCCCAGGTTGCAGACGGCGATTTCGGCGTCGCTGGTGTTCAGCGTGATTTCCGTGCACAGGTTCGACGAGTGGACGACACCGACGTGCTGTTGCGGCGAGCGCACATTGCACGGATCCTTGAACGTGATCCACGGGTGGCCGGTTTCGAACAGCATGCCCAGCATCTTGCGCCACAGTTGCGCCGCCGGCAGCTTCTTGAACAGCTTGATTTCGCCGCGCGCGACTTTCTCTTCGTAAGCCGTGTAAGCCGTTTCGAATTCAGCGCCGAACAGATCGTGCAGGTCCGGGCAGGTGGACGGCGAGAACAGCGTCCAGTCGCCGCCTTCCATCACGCGCTTCATGAACAGGTCGGGAATCCAGTTCGCCGTGTTCATGTCGTGCGTGCGACGACGGTCGTCGCCGGTGTTCTTACGCAGCTCGAGGAATTCCTCGATGTCCAGGTGCCACGTTTCCAGGTACGCGCAGACCGCGCCCTTGCGCTTGCCGCCCTGGTTCACGGCCACGGCCGTGTCGTTGACGACCTTCAGGAACGGCACGACGCCTTGCGACTTGCCGTTGGTGCCCTTGATGTGGGAACCAAGCGCACGCACGCGCGTCCAGTCGTTGCCCAGGCCGCCGGCGAACTTCGACAGCAGCGCGTTTTCCTTCAGCGCTTCGTAGATGCCGTCGAGGTCGTCGTCGACCGTGGTCAGGTAGCACGACGACAGCTGCGAGCGATGCGTGCCCGAGTTGAACAACGTCGGCGTGGACGACATGAAGTCGAAGCTCGACAGGATGTTGTAGAACTCGATGGCGCGCGCTTCGCGGTCGATCTCGTTCAGCGACAGACCCATCGCGACACGCATAAAGAATGCCTGCGGCATTTCGATGCGCACGCCGTCGTGATGCAGGAAGTAACGGTCATACAGCGTTTGCAGACCGAGGTAGCCGAATTGCAGGTCGCGGCTGTTGTCGAGCGCGGCGCCCAGGCGCTTCAGGTCGAACTGCTGGAGCTTGTCGTCGAGCAGGCCAGCGCCGATGCCGCGCTTGATGAACTGCGGGAAGTACTCGGCGTAGCGGTTAGCCATTTCGCCTTGCGTGACTTCTTCTTCGAGGATCTCGCGGCGGATCGTGTGCAGCAGGATGCGCGCGGTGACCTGGCTGTACGCCGGGTCTTTTTCGATCATGGTACGGGCAGCCAGGATCGCCGAGTCGTAGACCTGGCTCATTGGCACGCCGTCGTACAGATTCTTGACCGTTTCCGCGATGATCGGGTCGGCGCTCACGGCGTCGCCCAGGTTCGCGCAAGCGGATTCGATGATGCCGCGCAGCGCAGCCATGTCCAGCGGACGCGTGACGCCGTTGTCGGTCACGTTCAGGCCCGGCGTGCTGGCAACGATCTGCTCGTCGTGACCGCGCGCCTGGGTGCGCTTCTCGCGATACAGCACGTAAGCACGCGCGACGTTGTGCTCGCCGCCGCGCATCAGCGCGAGTTCGACCTGATCCTGAATGTCTTCGATATGGAACGTGCCGCCGTTCGGGCGGCTGCGCACCAGCGCGCGCACCACGTTCTGCGTGAGTTGCTCGACCAGTTCGCGCACGCGCGCCGAGGCCGCGCCTTGACCACCGTTGACGGCCAGGAATGCCTTCGTCACGGCGATAGCGATTTTCGACGGCTCGAACGACACGACGCCGCCGTTGCGGCGGATCACCTTGTAGTCGGCGAGAGTCGCTTGCGGCGCGAGCGCCTGTGCGCCTTGTGCCTGGCCGAAGGCCTGGCCGGTCGGTGAACCCTCGTAGCGGGTCGTCGCGTTGTCGGTGGTTTGCATGTGCAAAGCTCCTGGTCCTGGAAATGGTGCGGTGATTGCCGCGGATTAAAACGAACGCTGCGCCGCCGCGTGCGCAAGCGATGGGGTGCAGGAAAGGGGCTGGCTGAGCCGCTTGGCGGGATGCGACGGTGACGAAGCCTGATTCGAATTGAAAACGGTCTTCGTCGTATGCGTCGCGATCACTGGCCAGGCCCCTTCCCTGAATGCTTCTGGATGCCGCCGGTTGGTCTTGACCGGCCGCGCCACAGGAATTTTTTCACTGCCCGGAATGCTTGCGGCGCCGTGCTCGGAGAGCGGGGCGCCGCTGATTTATGCACTCGGTTATCCACACAGTTATACACAGCCAACACAAGATGTGGTGTGAAACCGAATTTCTGGCACCAAGTATAGTGGAGATTCGAGACAGGTCAAATCGTTTTATTTGCTTTGAATGGGTTGACTTTTGGATAGCGCGGCGCGCCGCCGCTCCCCGGAGAACAAGGCTGCGCCTTGCTCTGCTCGCATCGCGCGACGTTGTGCAAAGGGGCGTTACGAGTTCGCGGAAAACTTGAGATAGGGGAAATACTGAGCGTCGAGCGCGGTGTCGCGCTGCAGACGTTGCCACTCGAAATGCGGACCCGGATCGGTCTTGCGACCGGGGGCGATGTCCGAGTGACCGGCGAGCGCCGCGACCGGATAGCGGGCCTTCAGTGCGCTCACGAGGGCGCCGAGCGTGCGGTATTGCGCCGCTTCGAAAGCCGTGGTGTCACTGCCCTCCAACTCGATGCCGATCGAGAAATCATTGCAGCGCTCGCGACCGAAAAAATTCGACGGCCCCGCGTGCCACGCGCGCTCGTTGCACGACACGAATTGCTCGAGCGCGCCGTCGCGATGAATCACGAAATGCGCGGAGACCCGCACGCCGCGCAGATGCGTGTCGTAGTAAGGGTGCGCGTCGCAGTCGAGCGTGTTCAGGAACAGCTCGGCGATCGCCGTGCCGCCGAACTCGTTCGGCGGCAGGCTGATGTTATGAACGACGATCAGCGTCGGCTCGGCGCCGTTGGGCCGCGCCTCGAAATTCGGCGAAGGCAGTTGGCTGGCGGCGGCGACCCAACCGTCGGCGTCGACGGTGAACGCGTCGCTCATCGAGCGTCACGCCCCGACGGACGCGCGCCATGGCGCTGCGCGTGCGCGGCGCTGCAGAACGGCTGCCCCGCCACCACCACGGAATCGCTCTTCGGCGCATGCACGCCGCACTCGGCGCAACGGATCATCGGCTCGGCGAGTTGCGGCCGCGGTTGCGCTTGACCCGCCGGACGCGCGGCGCCATGGGCACCGGCTTGCTGGCCTGCCGCGCCGTTCGCGCCCGCACCGGCGCCGCCGGTGCGCTGCCCGGTTTGCGCGTCATGACGACGCAGCGCCTTGATCAGCCATTGGCCCACGACGAACAACAGGATCAGCAGAAATATTTGTCGCATGGAATACGCTCACACTACAGCACGGTGCAACAGCACCTCGAAGACGAAACGGCTGCCGACGTACGCCAGCAACAGCGCGACGAACGACGCCAGCACCCAGCGCAGGGCCGCGCGACCGCGCCAACCCGACACCTTGCGCGCGGTCAGCAGCGCGCCGAACATCAGCCACGAAAGAATCGCAAACACGGTCTTGTGATCGAGCCGCAACGCGCGGTCGACCAGTTGCTCGCTAAACAGAATGCCCGACAACAAGGTCAGCGTGAGCAGCACGAAGCCCGCGCCAATCAGACGGAACAACAGTTTTTCCAACGTCAGAAGCGGCGGCAGCGTGTCGAGCCAGCTCGACAGCCAGCCATTGCCGGCCGCGGCCGTATGCCGCTGCGCCATGCCGCCACCGCCGCGCATGGCATGCAAACGCCGTTCGACCAGCAGCATCAGAATGGCGTGCAGCGCCGCGATCGCAAACAGACCATACGCGATGTTGGCAATCAGAAAGTGCAGCTTGAACAACGGCGCGGCCGAATACGACAGCACGCGCACGCCGCCGAAGGCCAGCGGCATCAACGAAGCGACGCAGGCAAGCGGCAACACCAGCAGACGCAGTCCGTCGAGCGGAAAGAAAAAGCTCTCTATCCAGTAGATGCCGGCGCCGAGCCAGAACATGGCCGACAGCGCGAACGCGAAGCCGAACACCATCGCGTTCTGCGGGAAGATGGTGGTGTGCAGCAGCACGCCGTGGGCGGCCAGCGCCACGCCGAGCAGCGCGCGGCCGGCCGAGCTCATGCCCGAGGCGGCCGGCGCGCTGGCCGCGGCAGGCACCGGCGGCACGCTCTGGAGCATGGGGCGCACGGCGGCGTGCCGGTGCGAGCGCCAGCCGGCCACGGCTAAACCGCCGTAGAGGAGCGCAGTGAGGGCATACAGTACAATATCCATATTCGAAGTTTACACTAGGCCCCTACTCCGCGACGTCTTCCACTTCGCGCGCTGCCCGGGCCGCACTGTTCATCGCTCCCCATGCTCGACAATCTGACTCAACGGATGGCGCGCGTCGTCAAGACGCTGCGCGGCGAAGCCCGGCTCACCGAGGCGAACACCCAGGAAATGCTGCGCGAAGTGCGCTTGGCGCTGCTCGAGGCCGACGTGGCGCTGCCCGTCGTGCGCGAGTTCATCGCCAAGGTGAAGGAGAAGGCGCTCGGCGAAGAAGTCATCAGCAGTCTGTCGCCGGGTCAGGCGCTGGTCGGCGTGGTGCAGCGCGAGCTGACCGCGATCATCGGCGGCGACTACGAAGGCAAGGCGGTCGAACTCAATCTCGCCGTCACGCCGCCGGCCATCATCCTGATGGCGGGTCTGCAGGGCGCGGGTAAGACCACCACGGTCGGCAAGCTCGCCAAGCTGCTGCGCGAAAAGTACAAGAAGAAGGTCCTCACCGTTTCGTGCGACGTCTACCGTCCCGCTGCTATCGCGCAGTTGAAGATGGTGACCGAGCAGGTCGGCGCGGACTTTTTCCCGTCGGAGCCGGATCAGAAGCCGGTGGATATCGCGCGCGCCGCGGTGGACTGGGCCAAGCGTCACTACCATGACGTGCTGCTCGTCGACACGGCCGGCCGTCTCGGTATCGACGAAGCCATGATGGCGGAAATCACCGCCCTTCACACCGAGCTGAAACCGGCGGAAACGCTGTTCGTGGTCGACGCGATGCTGGGCCAGGACGCGGTCAACACCGCGAAGGCCTTTAGCGACGCATTGCCGCTCACCGGCGTGGTGCTCACCAAGCTCGACGGCGACTCGCGCGGTGGCGCGGCGCTGTCCGTGCGTCACGTGACCGGCAAGCCGATCAAGTTCGTCGGCGTCGCCGAAAAGCTCGACGGCCTCGAAGTGTTCTACCCGGACCGCATGGCGAACCGGATTCTCGGCATGGGCGACATTCTCGCCCTCGTCGAGGAAGCGCAGAAGGGCGTGGATGTTCAAGCCGCGCAGAAGCTCGCCGACAAGGTCAAGAAAGGCGGCGACTTCGACCTCAACGATTTCCGCGCGCAGCTCACGCAAATGAAGAGCATGGGCGGTCTGTCGTCGCTGATGGACAAGCTGCCCGCGCAATTCCAGCAGGCGGCGGCCGGCGCCAACATGGGCATGGCCGAATCGCAGATGCGCCGCATGGAAGGCATCATCAATTCGATGACACCGCTCGAACGCGCCAAGCCGGAACTCATCAAGGCCACCCGCAAGCGGCGCATCGCCGCGGGCGCGGGCGTGCAGGTGCAGGAAGTCAACCGCATGCTGAACCAGTACGACCAGATGCGCACCATGATGAAGAAGCTCAAGGGTGGCAATCTGCAAAAGATGATGCGCGGCATGAAGGGCATGTTGCCCGGCATGCGCTAAGCTTGTTCAGGAAGGCGGCCGCGTGCTTTTGGCGCGCGAACGTCGGAAAGCGCTGACTTCCGATGTGTGCGGGTTTATTCTGTACCGCGCGCCGTCGATCTCACCCACACTATGTATACAGTTATTGCCCGTCAGACGTCATGAACCGCGAAGAAGCTCTGCACATTTTTAGCCACTCCGAAGAAATCGTTTCGGCCAACGACGTCAACGCGTCGATCAGCGGCATGGCGGACGCCATCCGCAGCGAGATGAGCGAGGACTTCCCGCTCGTGCTGTCGGTCATGGGCGGCGCGGCGGTGTTCACCGGCATGCTGCTGCCGCACCTCGATTTTCCGCTCGAGTTCGACTACATCCACCTGACCCGCTATCGCAACACCACCAAGGGCGGCAACGAGATGCAGTGGCGCGTGGCGCCGGCCGAGTCGGTGAAGGATCGTGTGGTGCTGGTGCTCGACGACATTCTCGACGAAGGCGAAACGATGGCCGCGATCCGCGACCGCATCCTCGCCATGGGCGCGAAGCGTTTCCTGAGCGCGGTGCTGTGCGAAAAGATCATTCCGAAGGCTAAACCGCTGCGCCCGGATTACTGCGGGTTCGAAGTACCGGACCGCTATGTGTTCGGCTGCGGAATGGACGCGAAGGGTTACTGGCGCAACCTGCCGACCATTCGTGCGCTGACCGAAGGGGCTTGACGCTCCAGTTCTTCCGACTACGCCGTGATCACGCGGCGTACCGGCGAAAAAAAAGCGACCCACGGGGTCGCTTTTTTTGGTCGCCGCTCGTCGAGTCGAGGGGACTTGAGCGGAGCCGCGCGTCAAAGCTGATGCACGAACGACCGGATCCCGCCCAACATCATCTCGACCGAAATCGCCACCAGCACCAAACCCATCAAGCGTTCGAACGCCATCATGGCGCGCTCGCCAAGCCAGGCCTGAATGCGCTCGGCCAGCATCAGCACGATCGCGCAGACGATCATCGTGACAGTGAGCGCGCCGATCCACTCGAACATCTTGCCCGGCGCCTGCGACGTCAGCAGCATGACCGTGGCCAACGCCGACGGCCCCGCCAGCGCCGGAATCGCGAGCGGCACGATCAGCGGTTCGCCGCCGCGCGTGTCGCCGCCGAACGGTCCGTCCGGATGCGGAAACACCATTCTGAGCGCGATCAGGAACAACACGATGCCGCCGCCGATCCGCAACGACTGATCGGTCAGGCTCATCATGCGCAGAAAACCCTGCCCGACCACCATGAAGACCAGCAGGATCGCAAACGCGATCGCCACTTCACGGAGAATCACGACCGTGCGCCGCTGCGGCGACACTCCGCGTAGACAACTAATAAAGAGCGGAATGTTGCCGAGCGGATCGGTAATCAGAATCAGCAGGATGGTCGCGGACAGGAAGGTGTATTCCACGCCCGCTCCGCTTAGCTCGCCAACGCGGCGCGAATCTTCGCGATCACCGTTTGCGCGGCCTCTTCGACCGGCAGCAGCGTCGCTTCGGCGTCACGGCGGCCCTGGTATTCGAGCTTGCCTTCTTTCAGGCCACGGTCGCCGATCACCAGACGATGCGGCACGCCGATCAGTTCCCAGTCGGCGAACATCACGCCCGGGCGCTCGCCACGGTCGTCGAGAATGACGTCGATGCCCGCTTCGACCAGTGCCGCGTACAGCTTGTCGGCCTGCTCGCGCACGGCGTCGCTGCGGTCATAGCCCATCGGGCACAGCACGACTTCGAACGGCGCGATCGATTCCGGCCAGATGATGCCTTTGTCGTCGAAATTCTGTTCGATCGCGGCGCCGAGGATACGCGTGACGCCGATCCCGTAGCAGCCCATTTCCATCGGCTGCGGCTTGCCGTTTTCGTCGAGGCAGGTGGCGTTCATGGCTTCCGAATACTTCTTGCCGAGCTGGAACACGTGGCCCACTTCGATCCCCCGGCAGATGTCGATCACGCCCTTGCCGTCCGGCGACGGATCGCCCTTCTTCACGTTGCGAATATCGGCGACGACCGGCTCCGGCAGATCGCGGCCCCAGTTCACACCGGCAATGTGGTAATCCACCTCGTTCGCGCCGACCACGAAGTCGCTCATGTTCGCGACCGTGCGATCCGCGACGACCTTGACCGGCTTCTTCGTGTTGATCGGACCGAGGTAGCCCGGCGGCGTGCCGAAGGTCTCGACGATCTCGGCTTCCGTTGCCATGCGGAATTCGGCCAGGCCCGGCAGCTTGCTCGCCTTGATTTCGTTCAGGTCGTGATCGCCGCGCAGCATCAGCAACCAGATGGTCGGCTCGGCGCCCTCGTTTTCGGTCGCAAGAATGATCGACTTGATGGTGCGTTCGAGCGGAATGTTCAGCAGCTCGGCGACGGCCTCGCACTTCGCCTTGCCCGGCGTGGCGGTTTTCGTCAGCGCTTCGGCCGGCGCCGCGCGTTCCGCGTACAGCGGCAGCGCTTCGGCCGCTTCGACGTTCGCTGCGAACTCGGAGGTCGGGCAGTAAGCGATCGCATCTTCACCGGTGTCGGCGATCACGTGGAATTCGTGCGAACCGCTGCCGCCGATCGAACCGTTGTCCGCCGCCACGGCGCGGAAGTCGAGACCGAGGCGCGTGAAGATGCGCACGTACGCGTCGTACATCTTGCGATACGACTCGCGCAGACCTTCCGCGTCTTTGTCGAACGAGTACGCGTCTTTCATGATGAATTCGCGACCGCGCATCACGCCGAAACGCGGACGGATCTCGTCGCGGAACTTCGTCTGGATCTGGTAGAAATTCACCGGCAACTGACGGTAGCTCTTGATCTGATTACGCGCGATGTCCGTGACGACTTCTTCGTGGGTCGGTCCGATCACGAAATCGGTTTGCTTGCGATCTTTGAAACGCAGCAGCTCGGGACCGTACTTTTCCCAGCGGCCGGATTCCTGCCACAACTCGGCCGGCTGCACGGCCGGCATCAGCAGCTCGATCCCGCCGGCCCGGTTCATTTCTTCACGCACGATGGCTTCTACCTTGCGGATCGAGCGCAGGCCGACCGGCAGGTAGTTATAGATACCGCCGGCCACGCGACGGATCATGCCGGCGCGCACCATGAGCTTGTGGCTGACGATCTCGGCGTCGGCGGGCGCTTCTTTGAGCGTGCCGATAAAGAAACGGGAAGCTTTCATTCAGATTTTCCAAAAGCGGCGGCTCCGGAAGGACCGCCCGAAAGGTGAAAACGGTGGGGAATCGACACAGACCCGGCGCTTTGTCAGCCCGGTTCGCCCGACGCCTGGCACAGCGCTGCGCGCTTACGTCTCAGCGCGCTTTTGTGCGCTTCGGCACGCTTTTGCGCGCCGCCGAAGCCGCCGCGCAAAGCCTTCACACACGGGATAAGGCACGGAAAGACTGACAGGCTACCCCAAACGCGGGGCCTTTTGCGGCGAATCGTTCCAATCTGGTGCGAATCGGTGCGTCGGGTCCGTTATCTGTTTATAATCAAAGCAATTTTAAAGGATTCGAAGGTGGTTGTATGCTGGATCGTGAAGGCTTTCGCCCGAACGTCGGCATCATCCTCTTGAACGCGCACAACGAGGTGTTTTGGGGCAAACGGCTCCGTGAACATTCCTGGCAGTTTCCGCAAGGGGGCATCAAGTACGGAGAGACCCCCGTGCAAGCGATGTATCGGGAGTTACACGAAGAAACCGGGCTGCTTCCTGAGCACGTCAAGGTGATCGGTCGCACGCGCGACTGGTTGCGTTACGAGGTGCCTGACAAGTTCATCAAGCGCGAAGTACGCGGTCACTACCGCGGCCAGAAACAAATCTGGTTTTTGCTCCGGATGGTTGGACGCGATTGCGACATCTGCTTGCGCGCCACCGACCATCCTGAGTTCGATGCGTGGCGCTGGAACGAGTACTGGGTGCCCCTCGACTGTGTGATCGAGTTCAAGCGGGATGTGTATCAGTTGGCGCTGACGGAGCTATCCCGCTTCATGCGCCGGGCTGTGCCGCGTGCGGAAAAACCTGTCGGGCACCATGTGCCGCGCTATCCAAGGATAGCGTCGTCAATGGAAAGCCCGCCGGATTCCACGATAATGACGGTGACCACGGTGACATCTGTCAGCATCGAAACATCGGTTCACACCACGATCGCGTCCGATTGCGGTTCGGGTTCCGGATCGGAGCCCGAGGTGGGCGCCGCGTCGGAGCATGAGGACGAGGGCGAATCCGCTCGCGAAACCGCCGGTTCGCTATTCCGCCCGGGCGCGCGCAATTAACAACGCTGTGCGGCTGTCCTGGCCGCCTCAACCGGCGCGGCTCACTGAGCCGCGCCGGTGTTTCGAGGAAATCATATTGAAAGCACTTGCTCTCGTCGTGGCGTGCGTCGCCACCGGCGCCCTGCTGGCTGGTTGCTCGAGCGCCGGCAAACCCACCAATAAAGACGACAGCGCGTTCGTCTACCTGCTGGACCGCCAGGGTAGCTGGGTCGAAAACAAGGTGGACACGTTGCCGCCGCTGCCGCAAGACGCGAATCTGCTGCCGTTTGCTGTTTCGGGCAATACCCCGCTGCAGTTCGCGGTCGACAAGAATTCGCTGACTGTCGGTACCGACGGCGTGGTTCGCCTCACCGTCGTCGTGACGAGCCCGAGCGGCGCGCGTAACGTGATCTACGAAGGGATTCGCTGCGACACGTATGAATGGCGCCAGTACGCGAGCCTGAATGCGGATCACGATGGTTGGGACACCACGGTCGCGAACGGTTTCACGCGCATCGAAGACGGTGCGTTGAACGCGTATCAGTCGGCGCTGTACCAGGACTATCTGTGCGCCAGCAAGATGCCGACGGGCAACGCTCAACGGATTCTCGAGAACATTCGCTACAAGCGCACCGCGGCTTCGTTGATCCGTTGAGGGTGGTTGTTCCTGAGCGAGTTGTTCGAGGTCGCAGCGGGTCATGGATGTGAAAAAAGCCGTTTCAGCTTGTGCTGAAACGGCTTTTTTGTCTGTGCCGCGCGCCGGCTCCGGATCTGCTGCGAACCGGCGTCAGGTTCAGACCAGGACCAGATTGTCGCGATGAATCAACTCGGGCTCGAGCATGTAGCCCAACACGGATTCGATCTCGCCACTCGGGCGACGCTGAATCAGCTTGGTTTCCGCGCTGCTGTAGTTCGTCAACCCACGCGCCACTTCGCGCCCCGCCGCGTTCAGGCAAGCAATCACCTCGCCGCGCGCGAACGCACCCTGCACGCCGACAATGCCGATGGGCAGCAAGCTCTTGCCGCCGTCAGTCAGCTTTTCGACCGCACCGTCGTCGATTACGACATGGCCGCGCACTTGCAGGTGGTCCGCCATCCATTGCTTGCGGGCCGCCATGCGCGCGGTGCGTGCAATAAGCTGCGTGCCGATCGCTTCACCCGACGCCAGCCGTGACAGCACGTCCGCCTCGCGGCCGCTTGCGATCACCGTATCGGCGCCGCTGTGTGCCGCGCGCTTGGCGGCGAGAATCTTGGTCAGCATGCCGCCGCGCCCGAGGCTGGAGCCGGCGCCGCCCGCCATTGCCTCGAGTTCTGGTGCGCCGGCATCGGCTTGCTGGACGAGCGTGGCGTTCGGATCCTTGCGCGGATCCGCAGTGAACAGCCCTTGCTGATCGGTCAGAATAATGAGCGCGTCGCCCTCGATCAGATTCGCGACCAGCGCGCCGAGCGTGTCGTTGTCGCCGAACTTGATTTCGTCGGTGACGACCGTGTCGTTCTCGTTGATGATCGGCACCACGCCAAGGCGCAACAGCGTCAGCAGCGTGGAACGCGCGTTCAGATAGCGCTCGCGATCGGCCAGGTCGGCGTGTGTCAGCAGAATCTGCGCGGTTTGAATCGAATGCTCGGCAAAGCGGCTTTCGTAGACCTGCGCGAGACCCATCTGACCCACGGCCGCAGCGGCCTGTAGTTCGTCGATTTCACGCGGACGTTTGGTCCAGCCGAGCCGCTGCATACCTTCGGCAATCGCACCGGAACTGACCAGCACGACCTCTTTGCCTTGCGCGCGAAGCGCCGCGATCTGCGCCGCCCAGCGGCCGATCGCGGCATGGTCGAGGCCGCGCCCGTCATTCGTAACAAGGCTCGAACCGACTTTCACTACCAATCGCCGTGAATCTGCGATGACGGAACGCATTGTGCGCTGTCTCCAAGTTGACGCGTGATGCAAGCCGGCAACCCGCCCAGGCGCGCCGGCGCTCGTGCTTTCTTATTCTTGCGGGTCGACGCTGGATTCGTCCGCGGCCGCCGGCGCTGCCGGTTTTTCGCGGAAACGTACGTCGGCGGCGAGATCTTCGGCTTCGGCCGCACGCTGCGCGTCCGAGTGCGAGGCGATGTGATCGAACACCGCATAGCAAAGGTTCTCGCAACCTTGACCGGTCAGCGCCGAGATTTCGAACACTGGGCCGTCCCAACCGAAGCCTTCGAGGAACGCCGAAACGCGCGCTTCGCGTTCGTCTTCGGGCACCATGTCGAGCTTGTTGAGGACCAGCCAGCGCTTCTTCTCGTACAGCAACTCGTCGTACTTGCGCAGTTCGTTGACGATTGCCTTGGCTTCCGCGACCGGGTCGACCGCTTCGTCGAACGGCGCGAGGTCGACGATATGCAGCAACAGGCCGGTGCGCTGAAGGTGACGCAGGAACTGGTGACCGAGGCCGGCGCCTTCCGCCGCGCCTTCGATCAGACCGGGAATGTCCGCAATCACGAAACTGCGACTCGGCCCGACACGCACCACGCCCAGGTTCGGCGCGAGCGTGGTGAACGGGTAGTCGGCGATCTTCGGCCGCGCGTTCGACACCGACGAAATGAAGGTCGACTTGCCGGCGTTCGGCATACCGAGCAGACCGACGTCGGCCAGCACCTTCAATTCAAGGCGCACCATGCGGCGCTCGCCCGGCTTGCCGTCGGTCTTCTGACGCGGCGCGCGGTTCGTACTGGATTTGAAATGCAGGTTACCGAGACCACCCGCACCGCCTTGGGCGATTTGCACGCTCTGGTTGTGTTCGGTCAGATCGGCGATCAGCTCACCCGTTTCCATATCGGAAATGGTCGTGCCGACCGGCATGCGCAGCGTGATGTCGTCGCCGCCCTTGCCGTAGCAGTCGGCGCCGCGGCCGTTTTCGCCGTTGCGCGCCAGATGTTTTTTCGCGTAGCGGTAGTCGATCAGCGTGTTGATGTTACGGTCCGCGACCGCAATCACGCTGCCGCCCCGGCCCCCGTCGCCGCCATCCGGGCCGCCGAACGGAACGAATTTCTCGCGGCGCATCGACGCGCTGCCATCCCCTCCGTCGCCGGCGATGACTTCAATCCTCGCTTCGTCAATGAACTTCATGCGTAACTCCGTCCCGTGGTGTGCTGCCAGATGGTGCTGCCAGATTGAATGCTACTGGATGTATTCGTTGCTGCTATTTTGCCGCGCCAGCCACGTGCCGATCAATCGATCGAACGGCATAGGACTGACGGCATGAGCGGCGCATTCACGCCCATTCGTCCGGCAAAAGCCGGCGGAATAAAAAAAGCCCCGCTAACTTCGCGGGGCCTTTTACCGGTCCTGAAGCCCGTGCCTGAGTAAGCTCAGACTGCTGCCGGGACGACGTTGACCATGTGCTTCTTCGCTGCGCCTTTCGTCGAAAAATTGACGTGGCCGTCCGTCAGCGCAAACAAGGTGTGATCCTTGCCGATACCGACGTTTTCGCCCGGGTGCATACGCGTGCCACGTTGACGAACAATGATGCCGCCAGCGTTGATAGCCTGACCGCCGTAAACCTTCACGCCGAGGCGCTTCGATTCGGAGTCGCGGCCGTTGCGGGATGATCCGCCTGCCTTTTTGTGTGCCATTTGATTTGCTCCTTAACCGTTGCGCTTACGCGTTGATCGCGTCGATGCGCAGTTCGGTATAGTTCTGGCGGTGGCCGCCATGCTTCTGGTAGTGCTTCCGGCGACGCATCTTGAAGATGGTCACTTTCTTGTGACGACCTTGCGACACGACGGTAGCCTTGACGGAAGCCCCACTGACCAGCGGCGTACCGAACTTAATCGATTCGCCTTCGCCCACTGCGAGAACCTGGTCGAGCGTGATTTCAGCGTCAATGTCTGCCGGTATCTGTTCTACTTTAAGTTTTTCGCCGACGGCAACTTTATACTGCTTGCCACCGGTTTTTATGACCGCGTACATTGAGAACCTCACTCTGTGTTCATTTTTTCCACGCACCGCGCGCGGAAACCCGTGATTATACATAGAGTTAGCTACGCGGTCAAAACTCATTGAGAGACACCGTGCAAGGTGCCTGGCGCCTCGCGGCCGCGCCCCAGCGCACGGCCCAGCCACCGCCGAGCGCTCCCTACGGCAGCCCGCGACACGGAACTGCCGCGATTCGCCTTATAATTCGCGGCACTACCCAATTCAGCCATCATGTCGTCGACTGCCACCCCCTCCTCCAACGCCGCCAGCCTGCTCGCTCCGATCGCCGAAGACATGCAGCAGGTCAACCGCGTCATCAGGCACCGTCTAGCGTCGGACGTGATGCTGATCAACCAGATCTCCGAGTACATCATCAGTGCCGGCGGCAAGCGTCTGCGGCCCGCGCTGTTGCTGCTGGTGGCCGGCGCGCTGGGTGAAACCACGGGGCACCGGCATGAACTGGCGGCGGTCGTCGAGTTCATCCACACTGCCACGCTGCTACACGACGACGTGGTGGACGAATCCGATCTGCGGCGCGGCCGCCAGACCGCCAACGCGCTGTTCGGCAATGCCGCGAGCGTGCTGGTCGGCGATTTCCTCTACTCGCGCTCGTTCCAGATGATGGTCGGCGTTGGCAAGATGCGCGTCATGGAGATTCTGTCGGAGGCGACCAACATCATCTCCGAAGGCGAAGTGCTGCAATTGCTGAACATGCACGACGCGGACGTGGACGAAGCGCGCTACATGCAGGTGATCCGCTACAAAACCGCCAAGCTGTTCGAGGCGGCAGCTCAGCTCGGCGCAGTGCTGGCCGGCTCGGACGCGAAGACTGAAGCCGCCGCGGCGGAATTCGGCCGGCGCATCGGCACCGCGTTCCAGATCATGGACGACTGGCTGGACTACACGGGCACGGCCGAATCGATGGGCAAGAATGCCGGCGACGATCTGCGAGAGGGCAAACCGACCCTCCCTCTGATCTATCTGATCGAACGCGGCACGCCCGAACAATCGGCGCTCGCCCGGGAAGCGATCGAGCAGGGCGGGACCGCCCGATTCGACACGATCTTCGAAGCGATCACGCGCTCCGGCGCGCTGGATCACACGCTCGAATGCGCGAAACAGGAAGCGCAGGCCGCAGCAGCAGCAATTTCTTCATTTCCCGATTCCATTTTCAAAGATAGCCTGCTAGAATTATGTTCTTACTCGACGGCAAGACAGTCTTGAACGAGACTGAAACACCGTAAGAGTCCAGCAGTACCAAATCGGGGTGTAGCTTAGCCTGGTAGAGCGCTACGTTCGGGACGTAGAGGCCGGAGGTTCGAATCCTCTCACCCCGACCAAATTTGCCTTGATGTTGAAGGCTCGAAAAACCGCCCAGCTTGCTTGGCGGTTTTTTGTTTTGGATCGGCGGTTTGTGGGCTAGCCCAATGAGCGCTGCGCAGATCGCGCAATCTTTGTCGCCGACTACGGCATCCCTATCGAATCAGCCCACCGAACTCGGTCGGCGCACGCGAGACATCAGCGAATCTCGCTATCTTTCATCCGACGACGCCCCACCTCGGCGAGTTCACAACGCCCGCCAAGATAAATCCTGGCAGCAGGCTTCCGCGCTGTCGCCGCGCAAAATGACGACACCCGTCGCTCTAATAAGTCGATGCAATCCGATCAATATCTGCGCCGAGCGATTATTTATCTCGCCGCCACTCAGCCATCTCATCTTAATAATAAGAAGAAATTCAAACCATTAAAAGATAGGCAAAGAAGCTTGCGCTATGAATAAACCCGGAATAATATTGAATCCAACCAAACGCCTGCCGGATATATTTCGGCATGCAAATCAAACTCAATCAGTAGCCTTGCGATGAGAGCCAGCCCAGCAGGCGGTTCGGTACGGCTACGCCGTCCCACCGTGCGTTGCAGTCCGCGAGACGGATTTAACCAGGAAATTTAGTTTAATACTTTGAGCTTTAAACCAATCTGATAAGGCTTCGCGACTTTCCAAGAAATTCCTATTAACAGCTTCGCAAATTAAGACTCACATTCAATTCAGCTCATCTGAACAAGATCTACGCTTTACTCGGCCAATGCATCCCATCAAGCTCGCCCCCGCCTATGCGATTAATCCCATCAATTTCGAGCACCCTTGTGGCGCCGATCTGGAATACGACGCTGAATTCATCGCGTTGCAGCAGATTGCAGCGGGCAGTCGCGAGCAACAATTTGGCGACACGCTGATTCCAGCCATCGCGCCGGACTGGCGGCGCGTGGCGGCGTTGGCGATCGCGTTGCTCGAAAGATCGATCGACGTGCGCCTCTTCGCACTATTGACGCTGGCCTGGACCGCCATTGAGGGCCTTGAAGGCTACGCGAAAGGCATTTCGCTAACGGCAGACGCGCTCGACCAATTTTGGGGGCCTATTCATCCTCAGCTTCAGGCGGCCGGTGAGTTCGATCCACTTCCGCGGCTGAACGCATTGGCCGCATTCACGGATCGCGAGACGCTTGGCCACGCGGCACGCGGGGCCACGTTGCTGCACTGGCGGCTGGGCCCGTTATCCCTGCGGGACGCGGCGGCCATTCTCGAAGGAAAGCCGGCTTTGGCTGCAAACACGGCTTCCTTGTCCAACGCCGAGCTGCAGGCGGAGTTGCGCTCGGTGCTGCGTGGCGCGTCCGGCGAACTCGCCGTTGTACGGCAAGTGCTCGATGCCATTGAACGCATCTCCGGGCACGTCTCGGTGAATCTGAACGACACGTGGGTGCCGGATTCCAGCGCCGTTGAACATCCACTGCGCTTAGTCTCGCAAGCGGCCCACAACCCGGAGGGCGCGAACCTGCTGTCGGTCACCGACCATCATCAATTCCGGCGAGCTACGAATATCCGATCCGAACAAGGTGAAGAGGCGTATTTACGTCAGGGGCCCGTCCAGGACGAGCGTTCCACTCGGTCGACCGTCGCAACCGGGCGGATTCAGCACTGCGATCCCGAACCTGCGTCGGCATCGGCATCGCTATCCGCACACGACGTCGACGGCCTCCTCGAACCCTCCACCGGCCCCATCGTGCTCCGTTCACGCCACGACGCCCTGCTCGCACTCGACAGTGTATGTCGCTACCTGGAGCGCACGGAGCCCGGCCATCCCGCGCCTCTGCTACTACGCCGCGCGCAGCGTCTGATGCACATGAACTTCTACGAAAT
The DNA here is from genome assembly GCF_003269035.1 of Paraburkholderia bryophila. GTDB lineage: Bacteria > Pseudomonadota > Gammaproteobacteria > Burkholderiales > Burkholderiaceae > Paraburkholderia > Paraburkholderia bryophila. Next base: position 36,459 of record NZ_QLTK01000027.1, read on the forward strand.
CGTGCGCGACATGGCGCCTGCCGCGTTGCCACAACTCGACGCTCTCGCGGGTGAGACGCAGCGACCCACCGCTAATCCAGGCAACTGACCCAACCCACGAGCTGCGACCAGCCGAAACCACGAGGGAGCACAAGTCAACATGATCCATTCGAACGCATCGAAAGCAAAAGCCACCGGGCAGAAATTCATCGCGAGAAATCGGGCGCCGCGCGTGCAGATCGAATACGACGTCGAGGTGTACGGCAGCGAGCGCAAAGTGGAAATTCCCTTCGTGGTGGGCGTCATCGCCGACCTTGCCGGCAAATCCACCCGGCCTCTGCCCGGTCTCGAAGAGCGCAAATTCATGGAAATCGACGTCGACAACTTCGACGACCGGCTCAAGTCGGTCCAGCCGCGTGTCGCGCTTCAGGTCTCGAACGACATTGCCGGCCACGGCATGCTCGCTGCTGAACTCACCTTCGAGTGCATGGCTGATTTCTCGCCCGCCAGGATCGCGCGCCAGGTGCCCGCGCTCGACCAGTTGCTGCAGGCGCGCGCGCAATTGTCGAATCTGCTCTCCTACATGGACGGCAAAAGCGGCGCGGAAGCGTTGCTCACCGAGGCGTTGAAAAACCCAACGTTACTGAAAGCGCTCGCCGATCCCGCTGTCCCAGCCGAACCGGAAAGCGACATAGCCACCAGATAGACGGCCGACAAAAAATGCGCGCTGCGCCAGCGTGCACGACCTCGACTCAGCATCGCTTTCGGAGATCACCATGACCCTCGCACAGTTTGTCACCCAGCCGTCGGCCAGTCCCCCGCTCACGGCCGAACATTTTTCAGCCGTACTGATGAGGGAATTCAATCCGCGCACCGAGCAAACTCAACAGGCCATTGACGGCGCGGTCAGAACGCTGGCGCTGCAGGCACTGGAAAACGCAGTCGTCATGTCGGACGACGCGTACCAGACAATCCAGACGGTGATCGCTGAAATCGACCGCAAGTTGTCGCAGCAGATCAACACCATTATTCACCACCCCGATTTCCAGCAACTCGAATCGGCGTGGCGCGGCCTGCACTATCTGGTCAACCACAGCGAAACAGACGAGTTGCTGAAGATTCGCTGCATGCCGATCAGCAAGACGGAACTGAGCCGTATGCTGAAACGCCACAAGGGCGTTGCGTGGGATCAAAGCCCCCTGTTCAAGAAGGTCTACGAGGAAGAGTACGGTCAGTTCGGCGGCGAACCGCTCGGCTGCCTCGTCGGCGACTACTACTTCGACCACAGCCCGCCGGACGTCGAAACGCTCGGCGAAATGGCCAGGATCGCCGCTGCCGCCCATTGCCCGTTCATTACGGGCGCCTCGCCGGCGGTCATGCAAATGGCGTCGTGGCAGGAGCTATCGAATCCGCGCGACCTCGGCAAGATTTTTCAGAACAGCGAGTACGCCGCGTGGCGCCATTTGCGTGAGTCAGACGATTCCCGCTATCTCGGCCTGACCATGCCGCGATTTCTCGCACGCCTGCCGTATGGCGCGCGCGAGAATCCGGTCGACGCATTCGACTTCGAGGAAGACACGGAGGGCGCCAATCACGAGCGCTACACATGGATCAACTCCGCGTACGCAATGGCGGCCAACATCAATCGCTCGTTCAAGTATTACGGCTGGTGCACGTCGATTCGCGGCGTCGAATCCGGCGGCACGGTGCAGGATCTGCCCACCCACACGTTTCCCACGGACGACGGCGGTGTCGATATCAAATGTCCGACTGAAATCGCCATCAGCGACCGGCGCGAGGCGGAACTCGCCAAAAACGGCTTCATGCCCTTCGTGCATCGCAAGAACTCCAATTGCGCGACGTTCATCGGTGCGCAATCGCTGCAGCGGCCGGCCGAATACCACGACGCCACCGCAACCGACAACGCGCAACTGGCCGCGCGTCTGCCCTATCTGTTCGCGTGCTGCCGCTTTGCTCATTACCTGAAGTGCATCGTGCGCGACAAGATCGGTTCGTTCAGGGAACGCAGCGACATGGAAGCCTGGCTGAACAACTGGATCATGAATTACGTCGACGGCGACCCGATCAACTCGTCGCAGGACACCAAGGCAAGAAAACCGTTGGCAGCAGCACAAATCGTTGTCGAAGACCTGGAGGACAACCCTGGCTACTACAGCGCCAAATTCTTCTTGCGTCCGCACTTTCAGCTGGAAGGGCTCACCGTCTCATTGCGGCTGGTTTCGAAGTTGCCCGCGCTGAAAGACAGCGCGGCATCGCCGCAACAGTTCTGAACATCGGGTCACCACATTCGCTTCATCGAAAAGGGAACAAAAAATGTCAGTGGATATGTACTTGCGGGTAGACGGCGTCACCGGCGAATCGAAAGACGCCAGCCATAAAGGGTGGATCGACATCCAGTCCTATTCGTGGGGCGCGGCGCAGCCCGGCAATATGGCAACAGGTAGCGGCGGTGGCATCGGCAAAGCCAGTTTCCACGATCTGACAGTCGAAACCTTCATGGACAAAGCCGCGCCGGCGATCCTCAAGTACTGCGCCAACGGCAGACACTTGCCACAGGTCGAGGTCTCGGTGTGTAAAGCGGGCGGCTCGCAGATCGAGTATCTGCGCATCACGCTGTCAGAGGTGCTGGTCACGTCCGTCCTGCAGAGCGCCGCGAAAACATCCGAGGCGGTGCAAGTCACCTACGCGTTCCAGGCAGCCAAGGTGAAGAAACAGTATTGGGAGCAGACCGACCAGGGCAATCGAGGCGGCGAAAGCGTGCTCGCCTGGGACGTCAAGCAGAACCGCGAAGTTTAAGCGCGCTTCCCTTCTTCAGCGAGTGGCAGGGCAATCAATCAAATGCCACTGCCCGTATGGCTCTCCTGCGAGCGAGACTATCTGTGACCGAGCCTTTTTTCTTGCGCGAGCCGCTGGATTCCGCGGCACCGCGCCGTGGACCGCGTTTCGACGCTCAGCCGATGTTGCTGGATCGCCTGACAGCCCAACGTTCTCCCGCATCGAGCGGGCCGGCCGAACGCTGCGCGCCGCCACATACCGCGTTGCGCACGGCATTGCGTGAATCGATTCTGCGCGATCTCGGCTGGCTCATGAACAGTGTCCCGCTCGGCGCCATCGACAATCTCGACGCCCATCCGCACGTGCGTCGCTCGGTGGTCAATTTCGGCATGAACACGTTGTCCGGCTCGTGCGTTCCGGCCAACGGCTGGAGCCAGATCGAAGGCGCGATTCGCGACGCGATCACGCTGTTCGAGCCGCGCATTCTGGCCGACAGCATCGAGGTGCGTTGCCCCGCCGGGCCAAACGCGGCTCGACCGGGCAACACGCTGCCGCTGGAGATCAGCGGGCAGTTGTGGGCGGGCGACGTGCCGCAGGCGTTTGTGCTGCGATCGCAAGTCGAGCTCGAGAACGGCCGCATCACGTTGCACTCGCAGGGTATCGCGTAATGGATGCACGCCTGCTCGACTACTACAACCGCGAACTCGCCTATCTGCGAGAACTCGGCGCCGAGTTCGCCGAAGCGTTTCCGAACGCCGCCGGCCATCTCGGCATGCACGGCACGCGCGTGCAGGACCCGTATGTCGAGCGGCTACTGGAAGGTTTCAGCTTTCTGACCGCGCGTATTCAGTTAAAGATGGACGCCGAATTTCCGCGCTTTTCGCAGCGGCTGCTGGAGGTCGTCTACCCGAACTATCTGGCGCCGTTGCCGTCCATGGCGATCGTCGCCGTGCAGCCCAATCTGCGTGAAGGCAGTCTGCACGACGGCTACACGTTGCCGGCCGGTACCCCGCTACGCGCGCACCTCAGCGAGGGCGAGCAGACCGCCTGCGAATTTCGCACCGCTCATGCGCTGACCCTTTGGCCGCTACGCATGGCGGAGGTCAGGCTGCGCGGCGCGCCTACCGAGTTACCGCTGGCACGACTCAACGTTCAAGGTGAGGTACGCGCCGCGTTGACCATACGGTTTGAAGTCTGCGGCGCCGACAATCTGAGCCAGATGCCGCTCGACGCTTTGACGTTTTTCCTCGGCGGCGCGGAAAACCAGGCGCTGCCCTTGCTGGAACTGGTGCTCGCACACTGCGTCGGCGTGGTCTGCAGTGACGGCGCGCAGACCGCAGACCGTTGCTCGCTGCTCGACGACGGGGCCGTCCATCACGAAGGATTCGACGCGGCTCAGGCGTTGCTGCCTTACGGCACGCGCTCGTTCCAGGGCTATCGGCTGCTGCACGAGTACTTTGCGTTCCCGGCACGCTTCCTGTTCTTTAGCATCAGGCATCTGCGCCGGGCGTTACGCCAGATCGGCGGCACGACGTTTTCGCTGACCCTTCTGCTCGACAAGGCGGCGCCCGAACTCGAGCGCTCGGTCGACACCCGTAGTCTTGCGCTGTTCTGTACGCCGGTCATCAATCTGTTTCCGAAACGCACGGACCGCATCGCGATCACCCTGCAGCGTCACGAACATCATCTGGTGGTGGACCGTACAAGGCCGCTCGACCACGAGATCCATACCGTCGAGAAAGTGACCGGGCACCCGCAGTCGGCCGGCAGTCACTGCGAGTTTCGGCCGCTCTACGGCACGATTTCAGGCGACGCGCCAAGCGGCCACGGGCGCTATTTTTCGGTCCGTCGCGAACCTCGTATCGGTAACGCCGCGCGCGGGCAGCGACGCGGTAACGCGCCGGCCGCCTATAGCGGCAGCGAAGTGTTCCTGTCGCTGGTCGACCAGTATGACGCGCCGTTTTCGGACGATCTAAGTCAGTTGTCGGTGGAAGCCCTCTGCACCAATCGCGACCTCGCGCCGCTGATCCCGCTTACCGACAGCAGCGATTTCAGCTTGCGTATTTCCGCCCCCGTCAGCGCCGTCAAGGTGCTGCGCGGACCCACGCCGCCGCGCCCGGCGCTGGCCGATAGCAACATCACCTGGCGGCTGATCAGTCACCTTGGTCTGAACTATCTGACGCTAACCGATCTCGACGGCGGCGAAGGCGCACACGTGCTGCGCGAGTTGCTCGAACTTTATGCGGGCGCCGCGCAAGCCGACGTGACGCCGCAGATCCACGGGCTGCGCAGCGTTCAGGTTCAACCCGTGTACCGTCAGTTGCCGCAGCCGGGCCCGCTGATGTTCGGCCGCGGCGTAGCCGTTTCGCTGATGCTCGACGAACTGGCGTTCGCCGGCGCCAGTCCCTATCTGTTCGGCGCGGTGCTGGAGCAATTCTTCGCCCGCCATGTGTCGCTGAACAGCTTTAGCGAGCTCGCCGTGGCAACGTTGCAGCGCGGTGAAATCAGCCGGTGGGCGCCGCGTGCCGGCTGCCGTCCAATCGCATGAACCGCGCCGCTCATCCGTCGCTGCCACGCTTCTGGCAACAGGTCGCCAACGCGCCACACGCGTACGACCTCTACGCGCTGTTGCGCTGGCTCGACGCCCGCGCCGGCGCGCCGGCGCGTCTTGGACACGCAACTCATCCGGGCGACGAACCGCTGCGCATCGGCCAGCAGCCGTCGCTTGTGTTCGCACCCGCCGCGCTGGCGAGCGCAACGCCGCCGAAAGAAGGTGTACCACCGCGCTTGTCGATACACGGCTTTGGCCTGTTCGGCCCCAACGGTCCGTTACCGCTACATTTGACCGAGTACGCCCGCGACCGGGCGCGCAATCACGACGACCCTGCACTGATGGCATTCGCCGATCTGTTTCATCACCGGCTGGCGCTGCTGTTCTACCGCGCCTGGGCCGACGCGCAAGCCACCGTGAGCCTCGATCGTGGCGCGGGTGCGCGCTTCGACGCTTATGTCGCGAGCCTGATTCATCTGGGGCTGCCGTCGCAGACTCGGCGCGGCGACCTGCCGCCTCACGCCTGCCATTTCATGGCCGGCCATCTGGTGCGGCAAATCCGCAATCCGGCTGGACTTCAACAGATCCTGGAAGCGTATCTCGGCGTGCCGGTGACGATCGTCGAGTTCGTCCCGCACTGGATTCCAGTCGAAGCGTCGCAATGCACCCGGCTGCGCGGCAGCATGGCGACCCGCAGGCTTGGCAGCGGCGCGCTACTCGGCGTCGCCGTACGCGACGTGCAGTCGAAGTTCGAGATCAGGCTCGGCCCGTTAACGCGCGCCCAGTTTTTTGCCCTCTTGCCGCGCACGAAGCAGGCGCGCCAACTGGTGCAATGGGTGCGTCTGTACGCGGGCGTCGAATGGGCGTGGGATCTGCGGCTGATTCTTGCCGCTGACCAGGCGAGTGGCGCCAAGTTGGGCAGTAACAGCCCGCCATTGGGCTGGGGCAGTTGGCTTGGCACTTGCGCTTACGTCAGCGCCGATGCTAACGCCCCTACCAATACCAACTTCACCGCCAACACCACCGATTTCGTCTACCAGCCCGAACTATACGAAGACGAATACGAATACGAGCACGAGCACGAACCCGAAACCGAAGCCGCCTGAGCCTCTCCCGAAACCGACCTCCCCGCGCGCCCGTTACTCACGAGACTTCACGAAACCTGTCATGAACCACATCGTCACCGCACGCACCCCGCTCGATCCGGCCATGCTCGCTTTCCGTTCCCTGACCGGCGTGGAAACGCTGTCGTCGCTGTATGAGTTTCAGGTGGAACTGGTGAGCCCTTCCCCATCGCTCGATATGAACGCGCTTCTCGGCAAACCGCTCTCGCTGGATATCGTCACGAGTTCGGGCGCGCTGCGCCATCTTGGCGGCCAGATCGCGCGCTGCGCATTTACCGGCCGCGAAACCAGCACGGTGCGCAGCTATGTCTACGCTGTCACGCTGCGTCCGTGGCTTTGGTATCTCACGCTGAACAGCGACTGCCGCAGCTTCCAGAACCTGTCGGTCGTGGAGATTCTGCGGCAAGTGCTCGGCAAATACAGCTTCCAGGTCGACGAACGTCTGCTGTCCACGTATCGCAGTTGGGACTACTGCGTGCAGTACGAGGAGAGCGATTTTGCTTTCGTCAGCAGGTTGATGGAACAGGACGGCATCTACTACTTTTTCCGTCATGAAGCGGACCAGCAAGTGCTGGTGCTGGCCGACGACCTCAGCGCACACGACCCGCTGCCAGGCGAGGCGACATTATCCTGGCTCGCCTCCGACCGCCTCGCGCTGCCCACGGAAGAAGGCGTCGAGGCCTGGCATCCGGCGGTCGAACTGAGCTCCGGCGCCTACAGCGTCGACGACTACGACTTCCGCAAACCGCAAGCCGATCTGTCGCAGGTGCGCGCCCGGCCATTAAGCGCCGAGCACGGCCGATACGCGAAATACCAATGGCGAGGCGGCTATATCGAAGCCGATCAGGGCGAACACTACGCACGCGTGCGTCTCGAAGCGGAACAGGCCAGGCACGCGCGCGTTCAGGCGCATACGCGTTCGCGCACGATCGCACCAGGCTACCTGTTCACGTTGCAGAACTGTCCACGGCAGGTGGAGAACCGTGCCTGTCTGATATTCGGCGTGAGCTATCGACTGCAGGAAGGCGGCTACGCAACCGGCAGCGGCAACGCGCGCTACGAATTCGATTTCATCGCGCAACCCGCATCGCTGCCGTATCGCGCGCCGAGCGTGACAGCCGTGCCGAAGGCGACCGGTCCACAAACCGCCGTGGTCGTCGGCCCCGCCGGCCACGAGCTTTGGACCGATCAATACGGCCGCGTGAAATTGCAGTTTCGCTGGGACCGTTACGGCACGCGCGACGAAAACAGTTCGTGCTGGGTGCGCGTGTCGAGCGCATGGGCCGGCGCCCAATTCGGCGGCATTCATGTGCCGCGAATCGGTCAGGAGGTCGTGGTCGACTTTTTGAATGGCGAACTCGACCGGCCGCTCGTCACCGGCCGCGTCTACAACGCCGATCAGATGCCGCCGTTCAGCCTGCCGGAAGCCGCGACGCAAAGCGGCTTCGTCACGCGCACACCCGGCGGCACGCGCGCGAACGCCAACATGCTGAGTTTCGAAGACAAGCGAGGTGGGGAAAAAGTCAGCCTGCACGCGGAGCGCGACTACGCGCTGTCGGTGGAAAACGACGCGACGCACGACGTCGGCGGCGACAAAAGCGAAGCGGTGGCGAACAACACGTCGACCACGGTCGGCGGCAGTTCATCCGTCTCGATCAAGGGCGACTCGACCTCGATCACACTCGGAACCTCCCGTTCGTTTACGGCGCATCAGATTAGCGTACTCGGCACGGGCCTCAGCATGACGGGAGCGAATGCGGGCGTGACCGGGTCAGCGATGTCCGCAAACGGCTCCTGGGTCGGCGCGAATGGATCGAGCGTCACCACGACGGGGTCGTCGGTTTCCTCGACCGGTTCATCGGTTTCCTCGACCGGCTCTTCGGTCAGCAGCACCGGTTCGAGTGTGAGTGCGACCGGCGTGTCGTATAGCACCGTCGGCCTGTCGGTCACGTTCTGAAAGCGGCCATACAAACCCAGTCGCCATGAAAATCATCAAGCCCGCGCCACTCGGCATCCTGACGCGCCCCTACCGCGCGCACGGCCGCGAGCACCTCGGTATCGCGATCCCAGTCATGGCGACGCTCGGCGCGACGCCGCGAATCGTGAGCGAATCCGAGTTGTGGAACACGGTCGGCGAGGAACTGGCAGGCTACACGCTCGACGCGGCATTGCCCAAGTCGCACGCCGAGTTTCTGGTGTCCGCGAATGCCTACGGCGAGTACTGCAACCGCGGCAACGACAGCAACGACAGCAACCACGCTAACTGCTGCCACGTCGGCATCCGCTTCGCGGGTGTGGAGAAACGGTTGCGCGTGTCCGGCGAGCGGCACTGGCACGGCGACTTAGCCACGGCGGCCGAGCCGTTCGAGTCGCTACGAATCGACTGGCCGCATGCCTATGGCGGTGCCGGTTATGCGGACAACCCCGTCGGCCGGGGATTCAGCAGTTCAATCGGCGACCACCGGGACACCCCGACGCCCCTGCCCAATATCGAATATGCGGCGAATGTGCTCATGCAACGCGGGCAACATACGGCGCCCGCCGCCTTTACGCCGATCGCGCCGAGTTGGCCGCAACGCAACGCACTCTTTGGCCGGTTAGACGAGGCATGGCATGAGCAGGATCGCCCCGGCTTTCCCCGCACGATGGACCGCCGCTATTTCAATGTCGCGCCGCTGGACCAGCAATTGCCGGCACACACCGCGCTGCCGGATGGCGCGGTCTATGAAATCACGCGCCTGCATCCCGAGCGCGAAACGATCGCGGGCGTCTTGCCGGGGTTGCGCGCTCGCAGCTTTATTCAGCGCCGTCAGTCCGACGTGCTGACCGAGATCGCGATGCGTCTGACGACCGCATGGTTCATTCCTCATCGCGAGCGCGTGGTGATGATTTTTCACGGTGCTGCGGAAATCGAAGCGTTCGACGCTCATGACGTCGCCTGCTTGTTGATCGCCGCCGAGGCAAGCCAACAAGTCCGATCGGCCGAGCACTACCAGCGCGTTTTCGAATTGCGCATGGACCGCCAGTACGGTGCGTTGCACGCGTTGCGCGATAGCGATCTCATGCCCGCGTCGACAACCGGGTCGACGTGTCACGATGACCGCACGCCTGACGATCCATCGCAAGGAGCATGGCAGCGCAACCTGTTGAACCGCGTTCGCGCGCTGGCCGACGAAGCCACCTTGTCCGCACAGCACGCAGACATCCCGCTCCCCGCCGATGCGTTCGCCGATGCGCTCACCCCGGCGCACCCACCGCAACCCGGCGACCTGGCCGAGTTCGTGCAGCGTCAGGAACAACTGGCGAGCGAACAGCGCGCCGCGCTCGCCCAGGCGCGAAAGCGTATCGAACACGATCACGCCGCCCACTGTCCACCCGCAGCGCCAAGGCGCGGGCCGCCCACGCTGCCTCACGACAACACGCCGCCGCTTCATGCCGGGCAAGCCGAGATGGCCGAGATGGCGCGCGAAGCGACCCTCAAACTCCGTCAGGCTTACCGCCATACCGCGCACTATCAGGAGGCCGCGCCGCGCCTCGGCGCGAACACCGCTGCGGCCGAGGCAATACGTGAGCGCGTCACGGCCCTGCATGCCGCCGGCGAATCGCTGAGCGGCCTCGACCTGACCGGCGCCGATCTAAGCGGCCTGAGTTTGCGCGGCGCGCTGCTGGCCGGCGCGCTGCTCGAAAACGCCGACCTGAGCGGTGCGGATCTCACCGGCGCCACGTTGAGCGACGCAGTGCTGGTTCGCACCACGCTCACCGGCGCCACATTACGCGGCGCGAATCTGACTAGCGCCAACCTCTCGCTGGCGCATTGCGACGACACTGATTTCAGCGACTCGACGCTCGACGGCGCGCTGTTCGAACGCACCCAGTTTCATCAGTGCAAGCTGCGCCGCGCATCGGTCGAACGAGCCCGCTTCAGCCAGTGTCGTTTCGATTCGGTCGATTTCAGCGAAGCCACGCTGAGCGATCTGGCGTTCGTCGAACAGGCCTTTCAGCACGTCGACTTCAGCCAGGCGCGAATCCGCAAGCTGGCGTTGATCCAGTGCACGGCCAACCACGTCAGTTTTGCCGGGGCCGATATCCAGGGTATGGCATGCATCGAAACCTCCGCTGCCGGTATCCGCTTCGATCGCGCCACGTTGCGCCAGGCCTGTTTCGTGAAAGACAGCGTGCTGGATCGCGCCGACTTCTCGCATGCCACGCTCAGCGAAGTGAACTTGCGTCAGGCCAGCGCAAAGGGCGCCAATTTCAGTCATGCGCGGATCGATGGGTCCGACTTCTCCGACGCCTGCCTGAACGGCGCCAATCTGCAAGGCGCGCGGGTCGAGAACGGCTACATGGTGCGCACCGATCTACGCGACGCGAGGCTGGCAGGCGTCGACCTGATCGGCGGTTATCTGCGGGGCGCCGATCTGCGCGGCGCGAGCCTGCACGAAGCGAATCTGTTTCGCGCCAATCTCGCCGAAGTTTTACTGGATGACGTTTCACGGCGCGGCGAACGCGGGCAATTCGACGGCGCTTATCTGGAGCAGGCCGTGTTCCACCCGTTGGCGGATCGCGCATGAGTCTCACACGCAAACAGCTTCAGGAGACGATCCGTCGAGGTGAAGTCGTCGAGCGGCAAACGGTGGGACCGCTCGACCTGACGCAATGCGATCTGTCGGGCGGCATCTTCGCCAACGTCACGTTCAGCGGCACGCACCTCGCTCACGCACGCCTCAGCGAATGCGTGTTCAACGAGTGCAGCTTCGCGGAAGTCGATCTGACTTGCGCCGACCTGTCGAAGAGCGTCTTCCTGAAAGGCGAATGGGCGCGCACGAACCTCACCAACACCACGCTCGACGATTGCCGCTTCACCGGTACGCGAGCGAGCGGCACACGCTTCACGCGTGTGCGCGCCGCTCGTGCCGCCTTTCTTCAATGCGACCTGAACGGCTGCCAGTTCGACTCGGCGCAATTCGACTTCGCCTGTTTCGACCAGACGCCAATGGCCGGCGCGGACTGGTCGGCCGCCTCGATTGGTCAGAGCCTGTTCTACCGGCTGGATTTGCGCGACGTGCGTTTCGCGCAGAGCCGCTTCGAGCGCGTTGTTTTCAGCGAATCGAATCTGGCGGAACAAACGTTTCGCGGACAGACGTTCGACCGATGCCAGTTCATTCGCGCAGAACTTCGCCATGTCGACTTCACCTCGGCGCGGCTGCCGTACTGCAATTTTCAGGGTGCCGGACTCGACCACGCAGTGCTGGACGACGTGAATGCGCCCTTCGCCAATTTCTTCGAGGCGCGGGCGAGCCGCACGCAGTGGCGTAACGCGCGCTTGCCGAACAGTATCTGGGTCGACGCGCGGACGGCACGCGCGGACTTCAGCGGTGCGGATTTGTCCGGCGCGGTGTTTCATCGCACCGATGCGAGCGGCGCGCGCTTTGTGAAGACGCGACTCGACGGTGCGGATTTTTCGTCGGCGCTACTGCAAGGCGCGGACTTTCACGAGGCGTTGCTGGCGCGAACGCGCTTCGATGGCGCGCGCGTGCGTGCTGAGCGCGAGCGCGTTCAGGCGGACAGCACCCATGCCGGCAGCGACCGCATCCCCGCCGAGCGCGACCCGCCGCCGATCGCCCTGCAAGACCGCCCCGGCGTAGCCGCCAGCGACACCGCACTGGAAGCCGCGCGCGTCTGGTCGGCACGTCGGAACGAGCGCGCAGCACTGTCCTCCACTTCGGAATCTCCATGACATCGACCGTCGCCGAATTAAGACCGCCACTGGCCATGGCCGCCGAAACCGGCGAAACCAGCGAAAGCGCCGGCACCGTGCTCGCGCTTCTGCACGACGATCTGCTGCTGGTGGCCTGCGCAAGCGCCCGAATAACTTGCCGGCGCGCATTCAGTTGTCTGGTCGCGCCAGAGATCGGCGACCGCGTCGTGGTGAGCCACATCGAACCGCAGCGCCCCCATGTGCTCGCGATCCTCGACCGGCCTCACGGGCGCGGCGCATGCATTCGTGTCGATGGCGATCTGGTGCTCGAATCGTCGAATCATCTCCATTTTCGCGCCGGACAAAACCTTCAACTGCACGCGGGCGACCATCTGGCGTTGCACGGCAAGCGCCTCGCCCTCGAAGCGGACGAAGCGGCGCTCGTCGCGCGTAAAGCCTCGCTCGACTGCGCGGAATTCGAAGGGCATGCCGGTGCGCTACGGCTCATCGGTAAAAGCCTGGAGAGCGTCTTCGAGCGAGTCGTGCACATCGCGAAAGCAAGCTTTCGCACGGTCGAGACGGTCGATCACCTGCGTTGCGCCCATCTCGACTATGCCGCTGCGGAAGCCGCGCGCCTGCATGGCAAGCACACGCTGCTGACCGCCGAGCGCCTCGCGAAGCTCGACGCTCAACAAATCCACCTCGGCTAGGAGCATCCATGGTCATGGTCAACTCAAGCGCCGCCGGCGCCAACGACGCCATCAGCGTCAACAAAACGCCGCCGCTGGGCGTGCCGGTGGCTTACGACAACAACGCCCAACGCGTGCAGGCGATCCCGAACGTCAGCAACATCCTGGTCGCCTGCGCGCCCGCCCACAACCTTACAACCATCATTCCAGTCACTAGCGGAGACGCACCTGGCGCGATGGGCGGCGTCAGTTCCGGCACCGTCTGCGCGAGCTCACGCCATATCAACGGCGCCACCACGGTACTGCTGCACGGCATGCCAACTACCCGGATGACCGATCCCACGCAACAGAATGCAACCAATGCGGTGGGCACGGGCACATCGCCCAGTCAGACACACATTCTTAACCTGGCGAGTTGATCCACGCATGCTCATCCCGATGCAATGGCGGGCGCGGTTTGCGGTAAAGGCGTTTCTGCCGACGCTACCGACTTTGCCGTGGTTGCTATTCCCGCTGGCTCTGCAAACACTCGTGACGGGCTGCGCAACAACGCGCCCGCCTGCGGACACTTTCGTCACGCTTTCTCTCGACGCCAGTGCCACCGTCAACCCCGACAGCCTCGGACGACCCGCGCCGATTCTCGTCGGTATCTACGACCTGAAAACGACCGCGGCTTTCAACGCGAGCGGCTTCGCACCGTTGCAGGACCACGCGAAGGCAAGTCTCGGCGACAACCTCGTCGCGTTCGAACAACTCATTCTGCGACCGGGTGAACAACGCACGCTCGAACGAACACTCGAACGGACCGGCGACGCGCGGGCGCGCTCGCTGGGCGTCGTCGCCGGCTACCGCGAATTGAACCGTCACGTCTGGCGGGTCGCGATCCCGTTGCCCGCCGCCGCCGAGCCCAGCCTTCTGACGCTCTGGCCATCCGAGCCGCAACGGCTCGTCGTGCATGTGAAACTGGACGACAGCGGCATCGTCGTCCGAACCCTGAATCGGAACCCTCGATGAAGCATTCCACCGCGCCGCTGAATTTACCGTTGAAGGACTCGGGCAGCTCCCGCAGCAAGGTTGTCTGGTCCGAAGGCATGTATCTGCGGCCGCAACATTTCCAGCAGTTCGAACGCTATATCGAAAGCTATGTGCAATTGCGTTGCCGCGGATTGCAGCGCGCGTTCTGGGGTTTCACGAGTCTCGAGATCGATCATGACGCGCTGGCTCTCGGAAAAGTGTCGCTGACCATGGCGCAAGGCGTATTTCCGGACGGCACCCCCTTTCTGCTCACCGGTCCCGACGAACTGCCCGCCCCGCTCGACATTCCCGCCGACGCAAAAGATCAGCTCGTGCTGCTCGCGTTGCCGCTCAGACGGCCGGGCGGCGAAGACACGATCTTCGAGGAACGCACCGATTCGCTCGCGCGCTATAGCGCCTACGTCCGCGAAATCGTGGACGGCAACGCGGTCGCGTTGGGACCCGCCAGCGTGCAGATCGCCCGCGCGCGGTTGCGTCTCGTGCCGGCGTCCGAACTGGGCAGCGAATGGCAGGCCATCGGCCTGCTGCGCGTGACGCAGCGGCGTAGCGACAACCATCTGCTGCTCGACAAACACTACATTCCGCCGATGCTGATTGCTGGCCAGCATCCGTTGCTCGCCGGCTATATCCGCGAGTTGCACGGCCTGCTCGAACAGCGCGGCGATGCGCTGGCGAGCCGGCTGTCGCGGCCGGGACGCGGCGGCGTCGCGGAAGTCGCGGACTTTCTGCTGCTCGCGCTGATCAATCGCGCGCAGGCCGACACTTCGCACGAACACGAATTCGGCGAAGTGCATCCCGAAGCGCTGTTTCAGCAGTGGTTGCGGCTCGCGTTCGACCTCGCCACCTACACGAACCAGGAACGCCGGCCGACGGTTCGTCCAGCGTACCGGCACGACGATCTGCAAGGTAGTTTCTCGCCGTTGATGGCCGAGTTGCGGCGCGCGTTGTCGACTGTTCTCGAACAGAACGCGGTCGCGATCGAACTGCAGGAACGCGCGCACCGCGTCTGGGTGGCGCGGATTCCGAGTCCCGAGTTGCTGCATAGCGCCGGCTTCGTGCTCGCCGTGCACGCCGATCTGCCCGCCGAGACCGTGCGCTCGCGCTTTCCCGCACAGGTCAAGATCGGGCCGGCCGAGCGGCTCGCCGATCTGGTGAATCTGCATTTGCCCGGCATTGCGTTGCGCATGCTGCCGGTCGCACCTCGGCAGATTCCGTATCACGCGAGCTATCACTACTTCGAACTGGATACCGGCGCCGAGCTTTGGAAGCATCTGGAAAAATCCAGTGGGCTCGCGCTGCACGTCGCGGGCGATCTGCCGGGTCTGGCGATGGAATGCTGGGCGATTCGCGGATGACGCAGCATCGATCAGGTGCCCACAATGCGCTCGTCGCCGCCGCCGACCCGCTGCTCGACCTGCTGGTGCCGATCCGCACCGGCACGGACCTCGCGCCTCAGCGGCTGCGCGAATATCTGCTCGATCAGATCGGGCAGTTTCAGGCGCGGGCGCAACGTGCGGCCATTCCCGTCGAGACTATCGTCGCCGCGCGCTATTGCCTGTGCACCGCGCTCGACGAAGCGGCCGCGCTCGCGCCGTGGGGCGGTGGCGGCGCGTGGTCGACCCACAGTCTGCTGGTTGCCTTGCACAACGAGACATGGGGCGGCGAAAAATTCTTCCAGTTGCTGGCGCGCCTGTCGGTGAGCGCGCACGCGCATCGCGACATGATCGAACTGCAGTACTTCTGCCTGACGCTCGGTTTTCAGGGACGCTACCGCGTGATCGATAACGGCGCCGCGCAACGCGAGACGCTGATACGTCGGCTGCACAAACTACTGCATGAAACCGGTGGCGGATACGCACAGCCGTTGTCGCCGGAGTGGCGCGCCGCGGACCGCACGCCGGTGCGACGGCTGCGTGGCGGGCTGCCGTTGTGGGCGTGGTTGCTGCTGGCCGGGGTGAGCGGCAGCGCGAGTTTCGGCGCTTTTCTGTGGGCCACCAACGCCCATGCGGATCGCGTCTATGCGGCGATCGAGACGCTTCGTCTGCCTGAGCTGGATGTCCACGCGAACCACCCGCCGCCGCCGAACGGGCTGCGGCAGGCGCTCGACGCGGATCTGCGAAGCGGCGTGCTCGCGCTGCGCGAAGAGACGGACCGCAGCGTGATCGCCATGCGTGGCGACGGCCTGTTCGACTCCGGCTCGGCCGCTGCGAATCCGGCGTATCTGCCGCTACTCGCGCATCTGGCCGACGCGCTGAACCGGGTCGGCGGCGATCTCGTCATCACCGGTCATACGGACAATCAGCCGATCCGCGATCAGCGCTTCGAGTCGAATCTCGCGCTGTCGCACGCGCGTGCCGGCGCGGTCAGGCAATGGCTGCTGGCAGCAGGTCTTGCCCCGAACCGAAGTATCACCGTGACGGGCCGCGGCGACGAACAACCAGTGGATACCAACCAGACAGCCGATGGCCGCGCCCACAACCGGCGCGTGGAGATCGTATTGTTCCCGCGTCCCGCGGACAGACCAGGCATTTCGCAGGCGACCGATCGATGAAGTTCGTAACACGGGTAGTGCAGCTGATGGTGTCCCGAACCTGGTGGCTGTGTGTCTGGCTATGCGTCGAGATCGCGCTGGTCGTCGCGTTGATCTGGAGCGCGGGGCCGCTGCTGGCGATCGGCGCGACGCGTCCACTGGAGAGTGCGACGGTGCGAGCGTGGCTGATTGCGCTCGTGCTGCTGGCCGGGTGCATGCGGCTCGTCTGGCGCATGCGCGGTAGCGATGCGGGTGCGGGTGCGGGTGCGAGCCTGTTCGAGCGTTGGCGTGAACACCGGATGAGCGTGAGCAACGCGCAGACTTCGGATGCCCCCCACACAGTTATTAGCGCCGACGACCGCGCCAAAGTTGCCGAACTGCGCGCCCGTTTTCACAACACGCTCTCTCTCCTGCGTCGCGCAAACCCGGCGGCAGGCAAGCTCGCGGCATGGCACGATGCCGTCACCGGTCGGTACGCGTATCGATTACCGTGGTATCTCGTGGTCGGCAGCGACGGCTCGGGCAAGACTGCTGTACTCGTCCACGGCGGGCTCGATCTGTCGACGGTCGAGCAGGCGGCGCAAGCTGCTGCCGGCCACATCGAAGCGACCGGGCAATGCGCCTGGTGGTTCAGCAACCACGCGGTGCTCATCGATACGCCCGGCCACTATCTGGAAGCCGCCGACGACACCCAGCGGCGCGGCGCCGAGTGGCGCGCCTTGCTCGCGCTGCTTCGCAAACACCGGCCGCGCCAACCGCTGAACGGCGTACTACTGACGGTCGCGATCGACACGCTGCTCGCGCTGAACCAGGCTGAACGTGCGGCGTACGCGACGCGTCTGCGCAAGCCGCTGCTATCGATGCGGGAGTCGTTCGACATGCAGGTCCCGATCTACTTATGTTTCACCCGCATGGATCGCCTTGGCGGCTTCGTCGAGTACTTTTCCGCGCTAAGCCGCGAAGGCCGCGAGCAGGTTTGGGGCGCCACCTTCCCGCTCGACGAAACTGCCGCGCCGTCCAACCGCGCCGCCACGGCATTCACCGACGCATTCGACAAGCTCGCGCAGCGCCTGACCGAAGGCTTGCGCGACGTGCTGAGCACCGATCCCGATCTCGATAGCCGAGCGCTCGCCTATCTGTTCCCGCAGCAGTTCGCGAGTCTGCGCGATGTGCTCGACGGTTTTTGCTCCGCGCTGTTTCGGGCGTCGCAACTGGAACCCAATCTGGTCGCGCGCGGCATCTACTTCGCCAGCGCCTTGCAAAGCGGGCCGGCAATCGACCGGGTACTGGCGCCCGTCAGACAACACTTGCACAGCGCAATGCCGTCGCCTTCGCCTGCGCCCGCAACAAATCGCGTCAGCCAAAGCTACTTTCTCAAGCAACTGTTGCACGAAGCGGTTTTTGCGGATGCTGGCCTCGCCGGCACGAGCCGCGCGTCGCTGCGGCGACGTCTGATCGCGCACACGACGCTCGCAGTGGCAAGCGTCGCCCTCCTGCTGATACTGCTAACCGGCTGGGCGGTCAGCTATTCCAACAACCGTGCCTATCTCGACGAAGTCGGCGCGCACGTTGCCGCGATCAATCGGCACGCGCGCGAGCCGATCACGTTAGCCGCCGGTGCATTGGCGCCGCTCGCGCCGCTGCTCGACACCGTGCGAAGTCTGCCCCGCAGCGAACGTTTCGAGATCGACGCACCGCCGGAATTGCGCTACGGACTCGGTCTTTACCCCGGCGCAAAAATCGGCGAAGCCAGCGAAATGGTCTATCGCCGCGCGCTCGACGACAAGCTGCTGCCGCAGGCCGCCGCGCGTCTCGAAACGCTGCTGTCCAACGCCCCGCCCGACGACCCTGAATATACGTACGACGCGCTCAAGGCCTATCTGATGCTTCACGACGCCACCCACTACGACGGCGGTTTTGTCGCCGCGTGGCTGATCCTCGACACGCAGATGGCCTCGCCGTCCGGCACCACGCTGGATCAACGCGCACGCCTGGAAGCGCACCTTGCGCGGCTCTTCGAAGCGCGCGCGGTCGCCTCGCCGTTTGCGCTCGATGCAGCGCTGGTGAGCCGCGTGCGTGAGCGGCTCGCGCGCGATTCGTTTGCTCAGCGCGCCTACCATCAGTTGCGCCGGGAACTGCTGCGTACGCCACGCGCCGCGCCGCTCACCGTCGTCAGCGCGGGCGGCCCGCAAGCGGCGCTCGTGTTCCAGCGCCTCAGCGGCAAACCGCTCAGCGACGGCATCGACAGTCTGTATACGTACCGAGGCTATTGGGACGTTTTCGACAAACGTGTCGCCGGCGCCGTCGCGCAACTGCGCGGCGAAGAACCCTGGGTGTTGGGTATCGACGCCGCGCCCACCGTCGACACCGCGCGCCTGGCGCTTGAAGTGCGGCGCGCGTACTTCAACGACTACATCGAAGTCTGGGACGCCTACCTCAACGACTTGACGCTGGCGGATAGCAAGTCGATTGCGCAAAGCACGCGAATTGCACGCACGTTGTCGGCGCCGGACTCGCCGCTCAGACAATTCCTGCAGGCCGCCGCGCGCGAGACGAATCTGTCGCGAGCCGCCTCCCCGACCAAGCAGCGGCCCACGGTGGATCGCCTGCAGCAACGCCTCGGCGAAGCGCGCCGATCGCTCGCGGCGATGTTCGGCAACGCCGCGCCCGCCGCGCCGCAAGCGGCTAACGAAGACCGACCCGAAGCCATGGTCGACGCGCATTTCGAACCATTGCGGCGCCTCGTCGCCTCGTCCGAGGGTGGCGCAGCGGGCACGGCACCGTTCGACGGCAACCTGCATGTGGTCGACGAGTTGTACAGCTATCTGACCTCGGCGAGCGCGGCGCTCAACAGCGGCAATTCGCCGCCACCTACCGACGTGTTCGACAAACTGCAGGCCGACGCCGGACGCATGCCGATGCCGTTGCGCAAAATGTTCGGCGATCTGTCGCAAAACGGCTCGGCGCAGGTGGGCGGAGCGCTGCGCGCCAACCTCGCGCAGGACGCGCAGGGCGGCGTAGGCCGACTGTGCCGGCACATCATCGCCGGACGTTATCCGTTTGCGCGCAACTCCAACCGGGACGTCGCCCTCGACGATTTTTCGAAACTGTTCGCGCCGGGCGCGTTGATGGAGAGCTTCTTTCAAAAAAATCTGGCGTCGCAAATCGACGTCAGCGGTAGCCGCTGGCGCTTCAGGCGCGACGCGACCGGCTCCGCCTCGGGTGACGCCCGTCTGGCCGGCTCGTTCCAGAATGCCGACATCATCCGCACGGCGTTTTTCTCCGGCAGCGCCACGATGCCGGCGCTGCAGGTCGAGCTGACGCCGCTCGAGCTGGACCCGGGGATCGCACAGTACACGCTGGACGTCGACGGCCAAACACTGCGCTACGCACACGGGCCGCAACTGCCCACCACGGTGAAATGGCCCAGCCCCACCGGCGGCGGCCAGGTCAGTCTGCAGATCAGCACGCCGGGAGGCACCGACGGCCTGCAAACTCAGGGACCGTGGGCGCTGCACCGCCTGCTCGACAAGGCACGTATCGCGCCGGGCGCGACACCCGAAACCTTTGTCGCCACCTTCGACTTCAACGGCCGCAAGCTATCTTTGCGGGTTATCGCCAACAGCAGCTACAACCCGTTCAGGTTGCCGCAAATGGACGCGTTCTCGTGTCCGTCCTAAAGCCGCTCGCTATCAGATCAGGACGTTTGCTCCATGCCCTCTTTCAGCCTTCAGTTGATGATCGTCGCCTGCCATGGCAAGGCGCTACCGAACGATCCCGGCACGGTCTTCGACGCGGCCGGCGGCTCGATCGGCCGCGCGCCCGACAACACGCTGGTGCTCCCCGACGTCGATGATGGCGGCAGCGCGGTGGCGCAACGCCATGCGTCGATCAGCGCACACGGCGACGGGTGGCAGTTGCGCAATACCAGCGAACATGCGGCGATCGCCGTTAATGGCAAGCTGGTCGAGCCTGGCGGAGAGATCGAGCTGCGCGCGGGCGACATCATCAATATCGGCGCCTATGTGCTGCGGGCCGGCGGTGCCGCTGCCGCTGACTCTGCCAGAAACGGAAACGCAGCACCGAACCCGCTGTACCTGACCACGCCTTCGTCTGGCCTTGCCGATGACGACCGTCCGTTTGGTCCCGGCACATCGAGCTCATTACACGATCTGCTCGATACGCCGCTGGACCCCCTCGCACTGTTCGGCGCGCCAGCGACGAAATGGTCGAACACGCAATGGAGCGACACGAACGTCCCCGACCTGTTCGCGGACCTCGTTGCCGCACCACCCGGCGCGTTCGACGCCTCGCGTACGCACAGCGCGCCCGGTCATGCGATACGCGACCAGGTGGCGGAATTCGACGGCCATCTGCGGCTAAAAATTGCCACGCCACTAGCGGAAAACAGTCAGCATGGCGCCGGCGTTCGACGAGCCGACTACGCCGACGCGTTCAGCCGGTTATACGACGCATCGGCCTGCGTCGTACGCGTGGCCGTGCCGAATTACGGCGGTAAAACTCACGTGCCGATCGATCCATCGCACCCGTCGACGATTGCCGAGGGCGAAGCCACCGGGTCCGTCGCCGCGCTCGCCCAAGCCTTTCTCGACGGCGCCGGCGTTCCCTGCGACGCAACCGCCGAGGCCGGCTTCACCCCAGAATTCATGCACACGCTGGGAACGCTGGTCCGCACCCTCAAACAACATACTGACCGAGACTAACCGCCACCCACTCGATCAGAGGCCGGCGCCGCACCGCCATCAGCAGCACTTGCCCAGCGCAGGCGCCCGTCCGCTCGGCATCCGCACGGCCGTCTCGCGGCGAGCCGGGGCGGCCCCCTCTGCTATATTCTCTCCATCCTGTCCCTCTCCTTCACGACGCGTGGAACAACTTCCCCTGTGGGCGCAGATCGGCGCGGTTTGTCTGCTGCTCGTCTGCTCCAGTTTCTTTTCCATTTCTGAAACGGCGATGATGGCGCTCAACCGTCATCGCCTGAAGCACCTGGCCAATCAGAACGTGCTCGGTGCAAAGACCACTCAGGGTCTGCTCGCGCGTACCGACCAGCTCTTGAGCGTGGTGCTGATCGGCAACAATCTGTTCAATACGATCATTCCGGTGCTGACCACCTCGATCGCGCTGCACACGTTCGGCCGCAACAACCTCGTGCTCTCGATCGCAACCGGCATCGTCGCGTTTCTTATCATCGTGTTCGCGGAGATCACGCCGAAGATCGTCGGCGCAACGTTTCCGGAAAAGATCGCGCTGCCCGCCAGCCTGCTGATCGCGCCGATGATGCGCGTCGCGAAGCCGCTCGTCTGGTTCGTCAATCTGTTCGCCAACGCGATCCTGCGGGTGCTGCACATCAACACCAAGGGCGCGCACGACCAGCGTCTGTCCACCGAAGAACTGCGCACCATCGTGCTCGAATCGGGCAGCTTCATGCCCACCAAGCACCGCAGCATTCTGCTGAACCTCTTCGACCTCGAAAACATTTCTGTCGACGACGTGATGATCCCGCGCCGCCGCATCGAAGCGCTGGATTTCGACGCGCCGTTCGAACAGATCCTGCATCAACTCGAAACCTGTTATCACAACAAGCTGATCGTCTATCAAGGCGACATTGACCGCGTGCTCGGTGTACTCCACGTGCGCAAGACCCTGGCCGCGCTGCATAACCAGGAACTCGAACGCGAGACGCTGCGCGAGTTGCTCGCCGAGCCGTACTTCGTGCCGAGCGGTACGCCCGTGTTCCAGCAACTGCAGTTCTTCCAGGAAAGCCGCCATCGCACCGCGCTGGTCGTCAACGAGTATGGCGAACTGCAGGGCCTCGTCACGCCGGAAGACATCATCGAAGAACTGATCGGCGAATTCACCACGTCGATTCCGCGTAGCGCCAATACGCGCGGCGGCTGGAACGAGAGCGGCGAATGCATCGTGGCGGGCAGCATGCCGCTGCGCGAACTGAACCGCTGGCTGCAACTGACGCTGCCCACGGACGGTCCGAAAACGCTCAACGGCCTCATCCTCGAAATTCTCGAAGACATTCCGGACGGCGACGTCTGCGTGCAGATCGGCGACATAAAACTCGAAGTGATGCGCAGCGACGATCAGGCGATCCGCACCGTCAAGCTGTTCAAGCCGCCGGTGCGCGGTACGGCCAAGGCCGCCAAAGCCACGCGCATCTGAAGCCGAAACAGAGCTTCGCACAGCGGCGCCGCGCGCGCCATTAGCCGAATGGCCGAGTGGCGTTAGGGCGATACCTTGACCGATGATGCGACCGTCATGTTCTACAGGCGGCTCGTCACCGGTCTCTCATGCAAGCATCCAGTCATTCCGCCGCGCCCGCTTCGGGGCCTTCAACTTTCAATAGCGAAGCTGCGGCCAAAGCCAGGACCGCAAACTTCGCGGTCGATCCCGCCGCCAACCTCGTCGATATCGACAACGCGCCGGCCGTTCGCCTCCTCACCGAAACCCTGCAGGAAACCACTCGCCGCAATGCGTCGGACCTGCATATCGAACCGTCGGAGCATGGCTGGCGCGTACGCATGCGCATCGACGGCGTGCTGCATGAGCTGCCGCAGCCGCCCGCGCATCTGCGCGACGCATTTATCACCCGCGTGAAGGTGCTGGCACGCATGGACATTGCCGAGCGGCGCGTGCCGCAAGACGGCCGGCTGCGAATCGCCACGTCGCCCGGACGGACCGAAGACTATCGCGTCAATTCGCTGCCTACACTGTTCGGCGAAAAGCTGGTGCTGCGCCGGCTCGACGCATTGCCCGCGGATCTGTCGCTCGACTCGCTCGGCCTCGATCCACGGCAGCGCGCCATCGTCGACGCCGGCATCCGCGCACCGCACGGCCTGATGCTGGTCACCGGCCCGACCGGCAGCGGCAAGACGCTGTCGCTGTATTGCTTCCTGCAATTGCTCAACGACTCATCGCGCAATCTGTGCTCGGTTGAGGATCCGGCCGAAATCCAGCTAGCGGGCATCAACCAGGTCAGCGTGCGTGAGAAAGCGGGCCTCACCTTCGCCGTGGCGCTGCGCGCGTTTTTGCGTCAGGACCCGGATGTGATCATGGTGGGTGAAATCCGCGACGACGAAACCGCCGACGTCGCCGTGAAGGCCGCGCAAACCGGCCACCTCGTATTATCGACACTGCATACGAACGACGCCCCCGCGGCGATCGCGCGTCTGATCGACATTGGCGTCGAGCCGTACAACCTGGCGGCCGCGTTGCGCATGGTGACCGCGCAACGGCTGGTGCGCCGACTGTGCGTGGCGTGCCGAACGCCCGCGCCACATTCGAGCGCCGCGCTGCGTGCCGCGGGTTTCGCCGACGCTCAGCTCGACGGCTGGCAGCCCTACACCGCCGCTGGTTGCGCCAAGTGCCACGGTATCGGCTACCGGGGCCGGATCGGCGTGCATCAGGTAATGCCGGTGTCGGAGCCGATGCGCGAATTGATCGTGGCAAGCGCCGGCTCGCATGAGCTCGCGCGGCTCGCTCAGGCGGAACAGGTGGCGACGTTACGTGAAGCGGCGTTGGCGCGCGTGCGCGACGGCACGACGAGTCTCGCGGAAGCGCTGGCTGCCACGGAGGTCGCGTGAATACCGCTGTGTTGGTGCAGTCGGCGGCCACGGAACTGCGCTTCAAATGGCATGGCGTCAACGCACAAGGCACGCACAAGCGCGGCGCGCTGATCGCGCCGAACGCCAGCATCGCGCGCTCTCTGCTCAACAAGCGCGACAACCTGTTCATCATCGAACTCAAAGTGCATGGGGCGGCGCCCCGCCCCAAAACCCGCGCCGCCGACGTAACACTGTTCACACGCCAGCTCGCCAGTCTGCTGCGCGCCGGCTTACCGCTCGCGCCCGCGCTCGATCTGCTGGCGCAGACCGACAGCGTCCGCCAGCAAGGAATGCCGCGGATCGTCGGCGCGCTGGCACGCGACATTACGAGCGGCCTGCGGTTTTCGGCGGCGCTGCAACGGCATCCGGCCCAATTCAGCGCGTTCTATTGCCAACTGGTCGAGGTGGGGGAAGCCGCCGGCGCGCTAGCCACGGTGCTGGCCCGTCTGGCCGACGACCGCGAACGCGCCGCCGCGCAGCGCGCCAAGGTGCGTGCCGCGTTAACCTATCCGGGGGCGATCCTGCTGCTGGCCATGGCGATTACGACGGCGTTGCTGGTGTGGGTCGTGCCGACGTTCAAGCAGATCTTCGACGGCTTCGGCGCGCAGCTGCCCGCGCCGACCCAGTTCGTGCTGGCGCTCTCGGCGGGTGCGGCACGTTGGAGCGTGCCAGCCGTTGTCGCGGTATTCGCCATGGTGTGGGCTGCGACGTTTCTGCTGCGACGTTCCGAAGCGGCGCGCATACGCTTTTCACGCGTGGCGCTGAAAATACCGGTTGCCGGTCCGCTGTTGAGCAGTCTGTGCGCCGCCCGCTGGAGCCGTGCGCTCGGCACGCTGCTGTCGGCCGGCACGCCGCTCGCCGACGCCTTCGACTCCTTGACGCACGCCACCGGCAACGCATTCTTCGACCGCGCCACCGTCGATATCGCCACACGGCTGCGACGCGGTGAGCGGCTCGCGGCGGCCATGCGCTCGGTCCGCTGTTTTGCGCCGGAGATCGTTCAGCCGGTCGCGGTCGCCGAGGAATCGGGCACGCTCGACACCATGCTGATCGACGTAGCGTCGCTCAGCGATCGCCAGGTAGACGAAAAAATCGCCACGCTGGCGAGCCTGTGCGAACCGCTTGTCATCGTCGTGCTGGGGGCGCTGGTCGGTGGCCTCGTCATCGCCATGTATCTTCCCATTATTCAACTCGGCAACGTGGTGTAGCATCGCAGCCGAATCCACTATTTCGCCATGCAGGCTATTCATCCACTCGTGTCAGACACCTCTTCCAGCTTGCTTGCGGGCTTGCTGCCCGGGCACTTTGCCGCTGATCTGGGCTTCGCGTTCGGCAGCCTGCCGACCGGCTTGCAGTTCGGTTTCGCGGTCGTGTTCGGCCTCGTGATCGGCAGCTTCCTCAACGTGGTCGTGCATCGTGTGCCGATCATGCTGGAGCGTGCATGGCAAGAGGAAGTGCACGAAGCCACCGGCGCGCCGCCCGAAGAAGACACCCTGCCCGCCCGCTACAACCTGTGGGTGCCGCGCAGCGCGTGCCCGCACTGCGGCCATGTGCTCAGCGCGTGGGAGAATCTGCCGGTACTGAGCTACCTGCTGTTGCGCGGGCGCTGCTCGGCCTGCAACGCGCCCGTCAGCCCGCGCTACCCGTTGCTCGAAGTCGCCAGCGCCGCCTGCGCGGCCGGCACACTCGCGCTATACGGCCCGACCGCCACGACGCTCGCGGCGTTCGGCCTGTGCGCGGCGTTGCTGGCCATGAGCGCGATCGACATCGATACGCACCTGTTGCCGGACTCGATGACGCTGCCGCTTTTGTGGGCCGGCCTGATCGTCAATTTCAACGGCATGTTCGCCAGTCTTCACGACGCGGTGCTGGGCGCGATCTGCGGTTATCTGGCGCTGTGGGTCGTGCACTGGCTGTTCAAGCTGGTGCGCGGTGTCGAAGGTATGGGCTATGGCGATTTCAAACTGCTGGCCGCGCTCGGCGCCTGGTTCGGCTGGGCGGCTCTGCCGCAGATCGTGTTGATCGCCGCGGTCAGCGGTGCGGTGGTCGGCCTCGCCGCCACATGGCTCGGCCGTATGCGCTTCCAGGAACCGTTGCCGTTCGGACCGTTTCTCGCGGCGGGCGGCGCTGTTACGCTGTTCATCGGCACGCCGCTTTATCTTGCGCTGGGGGGCTGAAGCATGTTCGTCGTGGGTCTGACTGGCGGTATCGGCAGTGGCAAATCGACCGTGGCGGACCTGTTCGCCGCGCACGGCGTGCCGCTCGTCGACACCGATCTGATCGCGCATCGCATCACGGCGCCGCACGGCATTGCGATGCCGCAAATCGCGGCGGAGTTCGGCACGGAATTCGTCGCGGCGGACGGCTCGCTCGACCGCGCCCGCATGCGCACCCTGGTATTCAGCGACGACGGCGCGCGCAAGCGGCTCGAAGGCATCACCCATCCGTTGATTCGCGCGGAGACCGAACGTGGGCAGCGCGAGGCACGCGGGCCTTATGTGATCGTCGTGGTGCCGCTGCTAGTCGAGTCAGGCAGCTGGAAGACGCGCGTGAACCGCGTGCTGAGCGTGGATTGCAGCGTCGAGACGCAAATCTCGCGCGTGATGACCCGCAACGGCTTCAGCCGCGCTCAGGTGCTGGCGATCATCGCGCGCCAGGCCACACGCGAAGCACGCCTCGCCGCAGCGGACGACGTGATCGGCAACGACGGCGCATCGCTAGAAAGTCTGCGCGCGCAGGTCGACGCGCAGCATCGCGCGTATCTGTCGCTCGCCGCAGGGGCGTCGGGCCAAGCTCAAGACGCGGACTCGTAACGCAGGCGTAGCACGGCCACGCTCAGCTATGCCAACGAGCGCCAATCCTGTGCTCGCATGTGCCCGGCAGATGAAAACCGCATGCCCCCGCCACGACGTCCGCTGCCAGGCCCATTGAACTTCGCGGCATCGTGCGAGCCGAATGACGCAGAAAACTGCCCAAAACACGCGAAAAAAATTGCGCAAGCTGTCAGGAAAAGTGCGAGATTGCTAGGGTAGTCTCACGGCATTAGAATGTTCTGCATTCCCGTCACCGACCACGCCCGAGGCGAGCCCGCTTGATCCTTTACGAGTATCCCTTCAACGAGCGAATCCGGACGCTATTGCGCCTCGAAGATCTGTTCGAGCGCTTCACGTTCTTTCTGACTCAGGAAGACGCGAGGGAGCATCACGTCGCGTTGACAACGTTGTTCGAAATCTCAGAGGTTGCGGGTCGCGCGGATCTGAAGTCCGATCTGATGAAGGAACTCGAACGCCAGCGTCAAACGCTCGCGCCGTTCCGCGGCAATCCCGGCATCGAGCAGAACGCGCTGGAAGCGGTGCTCGGCGAAATCGAGCAGACCCTCTCGGGCCTCTCGCAGATGCAAGGCAAAACCGGCCAGCATCTGGCCGACAACGAATGGCTCGCCAGCATCCGCAGTCGCGCGATCATTCCGGGCGGCACCTGCAAATTCGACCTGCCGTCTTACTACGCGTGGCAACAAATTCATCCGGATCAGCGTCGCCAGGATATCGCCAAATGGGTCACGCCGCTGCTGCCGCTGCGTGACGCGGCCACCATCGTGCTGCGGCTCGCGCGCGAATCCGGGCAGGCGTCGAAGGTCATGGCCATGCAGGGCAGCTATCAGCAAATGCTGTCGGGCCGCTCCTATCAATTGATGCAAGTGCGCGTGACACCCGAGTTGCGGGTGATCCCGGAAGCCAGTGCGAACAAGTACATGCTCTGGGTGCGTTTCACTGTGCAGGACGGCGATCTGCGTCCGCGCGCGGTGGACGTCGACGTACCGTTCCAACTCACGCTCTGCAGTCTGTAACGTTCGCCGGGTAAGTCGGCCTTTAAGCCGACTCGCGAGGGCACGCCTTTAAAGCAGCCAGAAAAGCCCCTATATTCGTTACTTGTTCCGCTTACGATTGACCGCCTGACCGTATGCCTACCTTCGTCAAATGCCCCACTTGCGGAAAGGACGTCCTCTGGGCCCCTGAAAACCGCTTCCGCCCGTTTTGCTCGGACCGTTGCAAGCAGGTCGATCTCGGCGCCTGGGCCACCGAGAAGTACAGGATCGGCGGCACCGACCAGGACGCTGTATCAGATGACGCGCCCGGCGGGGATCACAACCCGCATTGAATACGGCGGCTACGCCTTTCAGCGCCGCTTCGCAGGCCAGCCCGTTCTAACGCAGCCCAAAACAAAACGCCACGACTGAATGCCGTGGCGTTTTGTTTTGGGCTTTCGGGCGCCCGTTTGCGCGAGCATTTTCTTTGCTGACTAGCGCTGCTCCGCCGCGAGCCATTCCAGCACGGGAATGGTCGCCGGCAACAACGGCGCGACGTCCGCCGGCAGCGTTTGCCAGACAAAAGCCTGACCTTCGCGGCCGTGCGGCTCGCCGGCCCACTGCGTCACCTTGCAGAAAAACAGCCGCACATAAGCATGCGGGTAGTCGTGTTCCAGCGTATGCCACAGGTGGCACGCCTTGACGTCGATCCCCAACTCCTCGTGCAACTCGCGCGCGAGCGCGGCCTCGACCGATTCGCCCGCTTCCAGCTTGCCGCCCGGAAACTCCCAGTAGCCTTCGTACGGTTTGCCGGCCGGACGCTGCGCCAGCAGATAGCGCCCATCCGGCTGAACCAGCACGCCGACGGCGACTTCCGTCACCTTGCGGCCGGCGGCATTCGTGGCAGCGTCGCTCATGCCGGGTTCTTCCGGCCGGACCAGTCGCGGGCGAACTGCCACGCCACGCGCCCCGAGCGCGAGCCGCGTTCGAGCGCCCATACCAGCGCATCGCCGCGCGCCGCTTCGACTTCGGCGTCGTCGCAACCGAAGTACCGCAGCCAGTGACCGATGATCGACAGGTAGTCGTCCTGTTTGAACGGATAGAAGCTGACCCACAGCCCGAAACGCTCGGACAGCGAGATCTTTTCTTCGACCAGCTCGCCAGGGTGAATCTCGCCGTCGGACGTGTGCTTGTACGTCTCGTTGTCGCTCATGTATTCGGGCAACAGATGGCGGCGGTTCGACGTCGCGTAAATCAGCACGTTGTCCGACTGCGCGGCGATCGAGCCGTCGAGCGCGACCTTCAGCGCCTTATAGCCCGACTCGCCGTCTTCGAACGACAGGTCGTCGCAGAACACCACGAAGCGCTCCGGCCGCTGCGCGATCAGATCGACGATATCGCCGAGATCGTGCAGATCGTCTTTGTCCACTTCGATCAGACGCAGGCCGTCTTTCGCATACGCGTTCAGGCAAGCCTTGATCAGCGACGATTTGCCGGTGCCGCGCGCGCCGGTCAGCAGCACGTTGTTGGCCGGTTGCTTATGCACGAATTGACGCGTGTTCTGCTCGATCAGACCTTTCTGGCGTTCGATGTTTTGCAGGTCGTCGAGCGTGATCGCCGAAATGGCCGGCACCGGCTGCAGGTAACCGCGCCCCTGGCGCTTGCGCCAGCGGAACGCCACCGCGGCCGACCAGTCGATGTCCGGCGCAGCGGGCGGAAGCATCGCTTCCAGGCGGCCGAGCACGGCTTCGGCGCGGGTCAGAAACTGTTCGAGTTTGTCCATGGCTGTGAAGTGAGCGGCCACGAGGCCGCATCATTAGCTTGATTAAACCTGGTTACGAACGATAGTCGGCGTTGATGCTCACGTAGTCGTGCGACAGATCGCAAGTCCAGATCGTGGCTTGCGCATCGCCGCGGCCGAGTACGACACGAATGCCGATCTCGCTCTTTTTCATGACGCGCTGGCCGTCTTCTTCACGGTAGGCCGGATTGCGGCCGCCGGCAGTCGCGACCAGCACGTCGTCCAGATACAGATCGATCTTGCCGACGTCGAGATCGTCCACGCCGGCATAACCGATGGCCGCCAGAATGCGGCCGAGGTTCGGGTCCGATGCGTAGAAGGCTGTTTTCACGAGCGGCGAGTGGCCGATCGCGTACGCGATCTGGCGGCATTCGCCGACGCTCGAACCGCCTTCGACCTGCACGGTCATGAATTTGGTCGCGCCTTCGCCGTCGCGCACGATCAGTTGCGCGAGGGTCTGGGCGACCTCGGTCACCGCGTCGCGCAGCGCTGCATAAGCGGGCGAATCGGTGGAGGTGATCGCCGGCAGGCTCGATTGGCCCGACGCGATCAGGATGAAGGAATCGTTGGTCGACGTATCGCCGTCGATCGTGATGCAGTTGAACGAGCGATCCGCCACGTGCCGGACCAGCGCGTCGAGCACCGGTTGGGCGACGGCGGCGTCGAACGCGAGGAAGCCGAGCATGGTCGCCATATTCGGCTTGATCATGCCGGCGCCCTTGCTGATGCCGGTCAGCGTGACCGTGTGGCCGTCGATCGTGACCTGACGCGAAGTCGCCTTGGGCAGCGTGTCCGTGGTCATGATCGCTTGAGCGGCGTCGTACCAGTGCGCTTCCTTACGGTTCGCGAGCGCCGCCGGCAAACCTGCCTTCAGACGATCGACCGGCAGCGGCTCCAGAATCACGCCCGTCGAAAACGGCAGCACCTGCTCCGGCGAAAGGTCCGCCAGACGCGCGAGTTCCGCGCAGGTTTCGCGCGCCGCGACCATGCCCGGTTCGCCCGTGCCCGCGTTGGCGTTGCCGGTGTTGATCACCAGCGCGCGGATCGGCTTGCCGCCGGCGCGCACACGCTCCAGATTCTCGCGGCACACCGTGACAGGGGCCGCGCAAAAGCGGTTCTGCGTGAACACGCCGCCGACCGTGGCGCCTTCGGCGACGGAAATGACGAGCACGTCCTTGCGGTTCGGCTTGCGGATATTCGCCTCCGCCCAGCCTAGCGTGACGCCGGCGACAGGATGGAGTTGAGCGGGATCGATCGAGGGGAAATTGACAGCCATGGTCGCGACCTGTCGAAGAAAATGCCGGCAGGCGCCGGCATCGGGGATAGCAAACTGATGGCTCGGGAAGAGGGCCGAACCACCGCGAAATCGACTAAAACACCTGCATGAAACGACGCGGCGCGCTCAAAGGCGCGCCGCTTTCGGCATCAGACAATCTTGCCGTGGCACTGCTTGTACTTCTTGCCGCTACCGCACGGGCACGGATCGTTGCGGCCGACCTTCGGCACCTCGTCCGCATTCACGTTCGGCGCTGCCGGCGACGACGAGCCGTGGCTCATCGCGTCGCCGATCATCGCGGCGGTCGCGGCTTCGGCGGCAACCGGCGCGGCCGATGCCGCTTCGGCAAATTCGGCGTGGCGGAACTCGACATTCTCAAGATGGCCGCCCTGCTCTTCCATCTGCTCGGCAGCCTGTTCCAACTGTTCCGGCGACTGGATCTGCACGTTCATCACCACGCGGGTGACTTCGAGCTTCACGGCGTCGAGCATGGCGGCGAACAGTTCGAACGCTTCGCGCTTGTATTCCTGCTTCGGGTTCTTCTGCGCATAGCCGCGCAGATGGATGCCCTGACGCAGGTGATCGAGCGCGGCCAGATGTTCGCGCCAGCTACGGTCCAGAGTTTGCAGCATGATCGAGCGCTCGAACGCGCTGAACGACTCGCGCCCGACCAGTGCGACCTTCGCTTCGTACGCTTCGTCTGCAGCGGCTTCGACCGCTTCGAGGATTTCGTCGGCGCTGATCGAATTCGACTCGTTGATCATTTCCTGAATCGCGAGGTCGAGTTGCCATTCGTTGCGCAGCACTTCCTCCAGTTCGGGCACGTCCCACTGCTCTTCGATACTGCCGGCCGGCACGAACTGATGGACGATATCGCCGATCACGCCCTGACGCATCGCGCCGATGGTTTCGGTAATGTCGTTCGCTTCGAGCAATTCGTTACGTTGCTGATAGATCACCTTGCGCTGATCGTTCGACACATCGTCGTATTCGAGCAATTGCTTGCGAACGTCGAAGTTGCGCGCTTCCACTTTGCGCTGCGCCGATTCGATCGAGCGCGACACGATACCCGCTTCGATCGCTTCGCCTTCCGGCATTTTCAGACGGTCCATGATCGCGCGCACGCGATCGCCGGCGAAAATGCGCAGCAGCGGATCTTCCAGCGACAGATAGAAGCGCGACGAACCCGGGTCGCCCTGACGGCCGGCACGGCCGCGCAGCTGATTGTCGATCCGGCGCGATTCGTGACGCTCGGTGCCGATAATGTGCAGACCGCCCGCGGCCTTCACCTGATCGTGCAGCGCTTGCCACTCGTCGTGCAGCTTCTGGATGCGGCTTTGCTTGTCCGCGTCGGACAGCGTTTCGTCCTGTTCGATGAACGACGCCTGCTTTTCGGCATTGCCGCCGAGCACGATGTCGGTCCCGCGACCGGCCATGTTGGTGGCGATCGTGACGCGCTTCGGACGGCCCGCTTCAGCGACGATCTCGGCTTCACGCGCGTGCTGCTTGGCGTTCAGCACTTCGTGCGGCAAGCCGGCCTGCTTCAGCAGATGCGACAGCAACTCGGAGTTTTCGATCGACGTGGTGCCGACCAGCACCGGCTGACCGCGCTCGTAGCAATCGCGAATGTCGCGGATCACCGCGTCGTAGCGTTCCTTGGCAGTCTTGTAGATCTGATCCTGCTTGTCGATCCGCTTGGGCGGACGGTTGGTCGGGATCACGACCGTTTCGAGACCATAGATCTCGTTGAATTCGTACGCTTCCGTGTCTGCCGTACCGGTCATGCCGGCCAGCTTCGCGTACATACGGAAGTAGTTCTGGAACGTGATCGATGCGAGCGTCTGGTTCTCGCTCTGGATCTTGACGTGTTCCTTCGCCTCGACAGCCTGATGCAGACCGTCGGACCAGCGGCGGCCCGACATCAGACGGCCGGTGAATTCGTCGACGATCACCACTTCGTTGTTCTGCACCACGTAGTGCTGATCCTTGAAGAACAGCGTGTGTGCGCGCAGCGCGGCGTACACGTGGTGCATCAGCGTGATGTTTTGCGGCGCGTACAGGCTTTCGCCTTCGCCGATCAGGCCCCACTCGGCGAGCAGACGCTCGGCCTTTTCATGGCCCGATTCCGTCAGGAACACCTGACGGCCTTTTTCGTCCAGCGTGTAGTCGCCCGGCTTTTCGACGCCGGTGCCGTCTGCTTTCTCTTCGCCGATCTGGCGTTCGAGCAGCGGCGGCAGCGCGTTCATGCGCACGTACAGTTCGGTGTGATCTTCGGCCTGGCCGGAGATGATCAGCGGGGTGCGGGCTTCGTCGATCAGGATCGAGTCGACCTCGTCGACCACCGCGAAATTCAGGGCTCGCTGCACGCGCGCGTCGGTCTCGTAGACCATGTTGTCGCGCAGGTAGTCGAAGCCGAATTCGTTGTTGGTGCCGTACGTGATGTCCGCGGCGTAGGCTTCCTGCTTCGCGTCGTGGTCCATTTGCGACAGGTTGATGCCGACCGACAGACCGAGGAAGTTATACAGGCGCGCCATCCATTCGGCGTCGCGCTGGGCCAGGTAGTCGTTCACGGTAACAACGTGAACGCCGCGGCCCGACAACGCGTTCAGGTAAACCGGCAGCGTGGCGACGAGGGTCTTGCCCTCACCCGTACGCATTTCGCCGATCTTGCCGTAGTGCAGGACCATGCCGCCGATCAGCTGCACGTCGAAGTGGCGCATTTTCAGCACCCGCTTGCTGGCCTCGCGACAGACCGCGAATGCCTCCGGCAGGAGCTTGTCGAGCGCCTCGCCGCTAGCGACGCGCTGGCGGAATTCACCCGTTTTGGCGCGCAGTTGATCGTCCGTCAATTGCTCGATCTGCGGTTCGAGCGCATTGATCGCCGTGACGGTCTTTTGATATTGCTTGACTAGACGCTGGTTGCGGCTGCCAAAAATCTTCTGTAGAAAACCGGTGGTCATCGGATCGGTGTCTGCGTCGCGGCTTCGGCTGGTTCGCGGCGTGCGTGATTCGTGCACGTGCGCTCCGGGGTCGGAGGGGCCTCGGCGGCTTAGTCCAAGAGTGAATTCGAATCGGGCATTTTAGCACGCGCCCCCGGCCGCGCCTGTGTCAGCGGTGAGACGACGGCATGGCATTCCGGGCCCGCCGCGCCGACCTCCGACCGTACGCATCGAGCCGGGCTCGCGTGCATCCCGCGCGGTACAATCGCGGCGTGAACGCGCATGGGGCGCGAACACACCGTTACTGTCGAACATGAGCCGCTTTCCGTCCTTTTCAAGGCCGCCGCCGCAGCAGTTCAAGGCGCGTCGTCCGCAGCCCGTCGCCGAGGTGCTGAATCGCACCGATGCGTTCGCGGCCCTGCGCGCGGGCGTCGAGCAGATCGCGGCGCTGGAGAAGGATCTGCGCGCCTTGTTGCCGGACTATCTGGCCACCAGCGTGGAACCGGGCTTCATCAAAGAGGGCGTGCTCGCGCTGTTCGCCGGGCACAATGCGCTGGCGGCGCGGTTGCGGCATCTCGAACCGCGGCTGTTGTCGGATCTGCAGCAACGCGGCTGGCACGTCAATGCGTTGCGGATTCGCGTGCGGCCGCAGCCGGCCAAGGAACCGCCGCCGGTCAAGCAGGCGCGCATGACGCCGGTCGGCGCGGACGCGCTGCACGCGTTGAGCGAATCGCTCGCGCCGTCGCCGTTGCAGGAAGCGCTGGCGAAAATGGCGGCGCGGCATCGGAGAAATCGCTGAAACGAAAAAGCGGCCCATCGGGGCCGCTTTTTTTGTGTCTACCACGGGCGCGAAGGCCCTCAAGCATTATGCGAACGCCGTTTGCGTCTCATACGCAAAGCCGCGCGGCGCCTTCTGCGTGTCGTCGAAGGTCACGATTTCATACGCGTCTTCGTGCGCGAGCAACTCGCGCAGCAACGCGTTGTTCAGGCCGTGGCCCGACTTGTACGCGTCGTACGAAGCCAGCAACGGATGGCCGACCACGTACAGATCGCCGATCGCGTCGAGCATCTTGTGCTTCACGAACTCGTCGTCGTAACGCAGGCCGTCGTTGTTCAGAATGCGGTATTCGTCGAGCACGATGGCGTTGTCCATGCTGCCGCCACGCGCCAGACCGAGTTCGCGCATCATTTCCACTTCATGCGCGAAGCCGAACGTACGCGCACGGGCGATTTCGCGCACATACGACGTATTGGCGAAATCCACTTCCAGCGACTGGCCGGTTTTATCCACCGCCGGGTGACGGAAGTCGATCGTGAATTTGAGCTTGAAACCGAAGTACGGATCGAGACGCGCGAATTTGTCGCCGTCACGAATTTCGACCGGCTTGGTGACCTTGATGAATTTCTTCGCCGCGTTCTGCTCTTCGATCCCCGCCGACTGAATCAGAAACACGAATGAGCCCGCGCTGCCGTCCATGATCGGGATTTCTTCAGCGGTGACGTCGACGTAAAGGTTGTCGATGCCAAGACCGGCGCAAGCGGACATCAAATGTTCGATCGTCGAGACGCGCGCGCCGTCTTTCTGCAACACCGAAGCCAGACGCGTATCGCCAATGGACAGAGCCGAGGCAGGAATGTCGACCGGCGTGGGCAAATCCACGCGCGAAAACACAATGCCGGTGTCTGCCGCCGCCGGGCGAAGCGTCAATTCGACCTTACGGCCGGAATGCACGCCGATGCCGACGGTCTTGACGATCTGTTTAATAGTGCGCTGCTTCAACATGGTGATCTTCTATTCGATTGAAAATCCCAATCGGGACTTTTTGTTCCATAGCGCGAATTATACTCCAATACCCTTAGGAGCGTCTTTGCGCGGAACGTATCAATCTGTTTCGCTGCATTACCCCGGGTGCGCCAATCAGGGAAA
Source organism: Paraburkholderia bryophila (assembly GCF_003269035.1). Lineage (GTDB taxonomy): Bacteria > Pseudomonadota > Gammaproteobacteria > Burkholderiales > Burkholderiaceae > Paraburkholderia > Paraburkholderia bryophila. The sequence continues at coordinate 72,240 of NZ_QLTK01000027.1, forward strand.
GCGTGACGGGCCGATATCCGGAACGGAGGCGTTTCCGGTCATCGGCCCGCGTAACGGCCTGTCACAAAAGCGTCTTATCGACCGTTGCCCTGCCACAACATGCGCGCGGGGCGAAGGTCGGGACGCCGCGTGACTAGCTCAACGTTGCGAGGATACTCCCTGCATCGCTAACCTCGAATTTGCCGGCAGCCTCGACGTTCAACGTCTTGACCACGCCGTCGTCGACCACCATCGCGTAGCGCTGGGAACGGATTCCCATGCCGCGCGCCGACAAATCCTGCTCGAGACCCAGCGCCCGGGTGAAAGCCGCACTGCCGTCCGCCATCATGCGCACCTTGCCCGAGGCGTGCTGATCGCGTCCCCACGCGCCCATTACGAACGCGTCGTTGACGGACACGCACCAGATTTCGTCGATGCCCGCCGCGCGCAACTGCTCGGCGTGCCCGACATAGCCCGGTACGTGTTTGGCCGAACAGGTCGGCGTGAACGCGCCCGGCAACCCGAAGATCACCACGCGCTTACCCGCCGTCTGCTCGCGCACGTCGAAGCTGTTAGGCCCGATCGTGCAGCCCGCCCGCTCGTCTTCGATCAACTCGAAGAGCGTCGCGTCGGGCAGCTTGTCACCTGTCTGAATCATGCTCAGTCCTTTGCATCGATGCGAAGCACGCTCGCACGCTGTCGTGTCGCAGTGAAGTCAATCGCGCCAGCCCTAACCCGGCTGCGCGCCCCGGCGACAGTCGCCCACTCCGCTTCGCGAATCCGAAGAGGGCAGTTGTCCTTGCCGCGAATCCAACGATACGCGACCTGTTCGCCGTTCACCCGCCACGCTCGTGCATTCGTCGGCCAGCGCTTTTCGAAAAAAGCGCGGCAACGAAAGCCTGCTCGCGCGCTCAGTCCGCCTGCTTGCGCAGGAACGCCGGAATGTCGTACGTGTCGACGCCCTTTTCCTGCAGCGCCTGCACATGCGAAGCCGCCGTGTCGCGCGAGGTGCGCCACACTGCCGGCGTATCCAGCGCGCCGTAGTCGGCGGTGCTCGCGTGCGACGTCGACGGTGCGTACGCAGCGTGTTGCATCGTGCTGATCGGCTGATTGTCGGTGCCGGTGCGCAGCAGCGTCATGGGTGCCGATTGCTGCTTCTTCGCCGCACGGCCCAGACCCGTTGCCACGACCGTCACGCGCAGCGCGTCGCCCATTGCGTCGTCGTACACCGCGCCGAAGATCACCGTGGCGTCTTCCGCCGCGTAGCTCTTGATCGTGTTCATCACTTCACGCGTTTCCGACAGACGCAGCGAACGGCTCGACGTGATGTTGACCAGCACGCCACGCGCGCCCGACAGATCCACGCCTTCCAGCAGCGGGCTGGCGACAGCCTGCTCGGCGGCCAGACGCGCGCGATCGACGCCGGCAACCGTCGCCGTGCCCATCATCGCCTTGCCCTGCTCGCCCATCACCGTCTTCACGTCTTCGAAGTCGACGTTCACCAGACCGTCGACGTTGATGATTTCCGCGATGCCGGCAACTGCGTTGTTCAGAACGTCGTCTGCGCACTGGAAGCACTTGTCCATCTCGGCGTCATCGCCCATCACCTCGAACAGCTTGTCGTTCAGAACGACGATCAGCGAGTCGACGTGATCCTCCAGTTGCTGCGAACCGGCTTCTGCCACACGCATGCGCTTGCCGCCTTCGAACTCGAACGGCTTGCTGACCACACCAACGGTCAAGATACCCATTTCCTTGGCGATCTGCGCGACCACCGGTGCTGCACCCGTACCCGTGCCGCCGCCCATGCCGGCCGTAATGAAGACCATGTGCGCGCCGCGCAGTGCGTCGGCGATGCGCTCACGGGCTTCTTCCGCTGCCGCGCGACCCATTTCCGGCTTGGCGCCGGCGCCCAGACCCGTGTTGCCGAGCTGGATCACCGCGGTGGCGCGCGAACGCGACAGAGCCTGCGCGTCCGTGTTCATCACGATGAAGTCGACGCCTTGCACGCCTTTGTTGATCATGTGCTGAACGGCATTGCCGCCAGCGCCACCTACTCCGACCACCTTGATGATGGTGCCGTTCGTTTCGGTTTCCAGCATCTGGAATTCCATGTTGCCTCCGTCAAGATAAAAAATTTACAGCCACTCGGCCGTTATTCGGCAGGAGATCGGGCAACCCCCTGTCGCGCGCCGGCCGCCGGCACCAGCGCGAGTTTTTTAAAGCGAAATCGTTAGAAGTTGCCGAGGAACCAGTCCTTCATCCGCGTGAAGACCTGACCCATCGACCCCGACTGCACGGCGACCTTGCGGCCGCGCATGCGTTGCGAGCGTCCTTCGACGAGCAGGCCCATTGCCGTCGAGTAGCGCGGGTTGCGCACCACGTCGGCGAGACCGCCCGCGTACTCCGGCACACCGATGCGCACCGGCTTCAGGAAAATGTCCTCGCCCAGTTCGACCATGCCGAGCATCATCGACGCGCCGCCGGTCAGCACCACGCCGGAGCTCAGCAGTTCCTCGTAACCCGACTCGCGCACCACCTGCTGCACGAGCGAAAACAGTTCTTCGACACGCGGCTCGACCACCGCCGCCAGCGCCTGGCGCGACAGCGTGCGCGGACCGCGCTCGCCGAGACCCGGCACTTCGATCATTTCGTCCGGATCGGCGAGAGCCTGCTTGGCGATGCCGTAATCGACCTTGATGTCTTCCGCGTCCGGCGTCGGCGTACGCAGCGCCATGGCGATGTCGCTGGTGATCTGGTCGCCGGCGATCGGAATCACCGCGGTGTGGCGGATCGCGCCTTCGCTGAAGATCGCGATGTCCGTCGTGCCGCCGCCGATATCGACCAGCACCACGCCGAGTTCCTTCTCGTCTTCGGTCAGCACCGCCAGCGACGACGCCAGCGGCTGCAGGATCAGATCGTTCACTTCGAGGCCGCAGCGGCGCACGCACTTGACGATGTTCTGCGCCGCGCTGACCGCGCCGGTGACGATATGCACCTTCACTTCGAGGCGAATGCCGCTCATGCCGATCGGCTCGCGCACATCTTCCTGACCGTCGATGATGAATTCCTGGGTCAGGATATGCAGCACCTGCTGATCGGTCGGAATGTTGATCGCCTTGGCCGTTTCGATCACGCGCGCCACGTCGGTCTGCGTGACTTCCTTTTCCTTGATCGCCACCATGCCGCTCGAATTGAAGCTGCGGATATGGCTGCCGGCGATCCCGGTGAAGACATTGGTGATCTTGCAGTCGGCCATCAGCTCGGCTTCTTCCAAAGCGCGCTGAATCGACTGCACGGTGGCCTCGATATTCACCACCACGCCTTTCTTGAGCCCCTTCGATTCGCTCTGGCCGAGGCCGATCACCTCGTAGTGACCCTCGCCCTTCAACTCGGCGACGATGGCCACCACCTTCGACGTCCCAATGTCGAGGGCGACCAGCAGATCTTTATAGTCTTTACTCATAGCGTGCTCATTGCGTGTGATGTCCGTTTACTTCTTGCCCTTGTCGGGTTCGCTGATAAAGCGCATGCCAGCGGCACGAATCGCGAAACCGTTCGGATAGCGCAAGTCCGCATACTCGATATCCTTTCCCCAACGTTGCGTCACCGCGTTCCACGCCGCGGTCAGGCGCTTGCTGCGATCGAGCAGCGTGTCCTGATTGCGTTCGCGCCCGAGTTCCACCTGCGTTCCGTTCGACAACTTCACCGTCCACGCATAACGCGGCGACAGCGTCACTTCATCCGGCGTCGCGCCCAGCGGTGCAAACCACTTCTGAAAATCGTGATAGCGCGCGACAACTTCCTTGGCTGTGCCGTCCGGACCGTCGAACGCGGGCAAATCTTCTTCGAGCTCGCCCTGGTTCGCCGTGAACAACTCGCCGTCGACGCTCACCAGCTGATCGCTGCCCCACGTTCCCAGCGGTTTGTACTCCTCCAGCGTGACAGCCAGCGCATTCGGCCAGACGCGCCGCACGCTCGCGTGACGCACCCACGGCATCTGCTCGAACGCCTGTCGCGCGACGTCGAGATCGACCGTGAAAAAATTGCCCTTCAACCGCCCTACTACCCCGGCGCGCACCGTCGGCGAATTGATGTGCTCGGTGTCGCCGTCGATCTGGATTTCGCGCAGCGCGAAATTCGGGCGCTGGATCAGCCAGTAACCGCCTGCCGCCAGCAGCACGAGCACCAGCAACGCGTGCAGCGCGTTGGCGGCGAAATTGAGCTGGCGAACGTTGTTCCACATGGTGTTGCTTTCGGGTCGCCCCGGTTAGTCCTGCAGCGTCAGCGCCAACACGCCGACAACCAGATCCTGATAGCTGATGCCCACCGCGCGCGCCGCTTTCGGCGGCAGCGAGTGATCGGTCATGCCAGGCGCCGTGTTCACTTCCAGAAAATACGCATTGCCCTGCGCGTCCATCATGAAATCGGCGCGGCCCCAGTCGGTGCAGCCGAGTACGTCGAACGCACGGCGTGCCAGCGCTTTCAGGCGCGCTTCCTCTTCCGGCGCGAGTCCGCACGGAATTAGATACTGCGTGTCGTTCGCGATGTACTTCGCGTGGTAGTCGTAGAACTCGCCGGCCGGCACGATGCGGATCAGCGGCAGATCGAGATCGCCGGCAATGCACGCGGTGTACTCGCCGCCGCCTTCAATGCTTTTCTCGACCACGACGATCCTGTCGTACTTGATCGCTTCGAGCAGCGCGGCCGGCAACGCGTCCGCGCTCTTCACCTTGATCACCGCGACACTCGACCCTTCGCTTGCCGGCTTCACGAACAGCGGCAAGCCGAGCTTCGCGACGATGTCCTGCGCGCGCGCCGCGTAATCGTCGCCGCGCAGCACGGTTTCGAACGGCGGCGTCGGAATGCCGAGCTGCTGCCACACGAGCTTGGTGCGGAACTTGTCCAGACCGAGCGCCGAGCCGAGCACGCCGCTGCCGTTGTACTTGATGCCATAGAAGTCGAGCGCGCCCTGAATCTGGCCGTTCTCGCCGTAACCGCCATGCAACGCGATGAACGCGCGGTCGAAGCCTTCCGCCTTCAACGCGCCGAGCGGACGCTCGGACGGGTCGAACGGATGCGCGTCGATACCCGCGTCGCGCAGTCCTTGCAGCACCAGGCGGCCGGACGTGAGCGACACCTCGCGCTCGGCGGATTCACCGCCGAGAAGTACTGCCACCTTGCCGAATTTTTTCGGATCGATACCGCTCATCTCACACCTTCGTTTCCTGAGCGAGGCGACCCGGCACACCGCCGATCGAACCCGCGCCCATCGTGATCACCACATCGCCGGCGCGCACCACTGCTGCGAGCGCGTCCGGCACTTCGTCCACCGCATCGACAAACACCGGTTCGACCTTGCCGGTCACGCGCAGCGCGCGCGCCAAGGCACGGCCATCCGCGGCGACGATCGGCGCTTCGCCGGCCGAATAGACTTCGGTCAGCACCAGCGCGTCGACGGTCGACAGCACCTTCACAAAATCTTCGAAGCAGTCACGCGTACGCGTGAAGCGGTGCGGCTGGAACGCCAGCACCAGACGCCGGCCCGGAAACGCGCCGCGCGCCGCCGCCACCGTCGCGGCCATTTCGACCGGGTGATGACCGTAGTCGTCGACCAGCGTGTAGGTGCCGGCCGGCTTGCCTTCGTTCAGCACCGGCACTTCGCCGTAGCGCTGGAAGCGTCGGCCCACGCCGTTGAAATCCGCCAGCGCTCGCTGGATATCGGCATCTTTCACTTCAAGTTCAGTCGCAATCGCAATCGCGGCCAGCGCGTTCTGCACGTTGTGCTCGCCCGGCAGATTCAGCACGATGTCGAGCGGCGCCGCGTCTTCGCGCATGGCGGTGAAATGCATCTTGCCGTCGTGCGCCGTCACGTTGACCGCGCGCACCTGCGCATCGGGCGCCAGACCGTAGCGAATGATCGGCTTCGACACGAACGGCAGGATTTCCTTCACGTTCGGATCGTCGACGCACAGCACCGCAATGCCGTAAAACGGCAGACGATGCGTGAACTCGATGAACGCCTGCTTGAGCCGCGCGAAATCGTGGCCGTAGGTGTCCATGTGATCGGCGTCGATGTTCGTAATGACTTCGATCACCGGAAACAGATTCAGGAACGACGCATCGGACTCGTCCGCCTCGGCGACGATAAAGTCGCCCGTACCCAGTCGCGCATTCGCACCCGCGCTGATCAGCCGGCCGCCGATCACGAAGGTCGGATCGAGGCCGCCCGCCGCCAGCACACTCGCCACCAGCGAGGTGGTCGTGGTCTTGCCGTGCGTACCGGCAATCGCAATGCCCTGCTTCAGACGCATCAGTTCCGCGAGCATCACCGCGCGCGGCACGATCGGAATGCGGCGGTGACGCGCGGCCAGCACTTCCGGGTTGTCGCTGCGCACCGCGGTCGAGACGACCACCGCGTTCGCGCCTTCAATGTTTTCCGCCGCGTGACCGATCGCGATCCGCGCGCCGAGGTTCGCGAGACGATCGGTGATCGCGTTGCTCGACAGATCCGAGCCGCTCACCTGATAGCCGAGATTGACCAGCACCTCCGCGATGCCGCTCATGCCGACACCGCCGATGCCGACAAAGTGAATATGTTTGACGATGTGTTTCATTGCTTTCCTTCTGGGCTCGCGCCCGAAATCGAACCCGCCACGGTCGCGCAAATCTGCGCGACCTGTTCCGTGGCGTCGGGTTTCGCGAGCGAGCGCGAACGCTCCGCCATTTCCGCGAGACTTGCCCGCGTCTGGCTGCGCAACCAGTCGGCGAGCATCTCCGCCGACAGATCGCGTTGCTGCACGACCAGCGCCGCGCCGTTACCGGCGAGGAACGCTGCATTGGTTGTTTGATGATCGTCTACAGCAAACGGGAACGGCACGAAGAACGCCGCCACCCCAACCGCTGAAATCTCCGACACCGTCATCGCGCCCGAACGGCAGATCACCAGATCGGCGTTCGCGTAGGCGCTCGTCATGTCGTCGATGAACGCCACGAGTTCGACGCTGTTCTGCTCAACGCCGGCGGTCTGCAAACCGGCTGCCGCGTAGTTCTCGCGCAACGCCTCGATATGCTTCGCGCCCGCCTGATGCACGATGCGCGGCCGTTCGTTCGGCGCGAGCAACGCCACCGCGCGCGGTACCACTTCGTTCAACGCCGCCGCGCCCAAACTGCCGCCCACCACCAGCACATTCAGCGGACCGCTGCGTTGCGCGTAGCGTGCTTTGGGTGCAATTGCGCGCGCAAGTTCCTCACGAATCGGGTTTCCTGTCCATTCGCCGTGCGGCAGTGCGTTCGGGAACGCAACCAGCACGCGTTTGGCGAGCTTCGCGAGCACCTTGTTGGCGAGCCCCGCGATCGAATTCTGTTCATGCAGCACCAGCGGACGACCACTCAACGCCGTCATCAAACCCGCCGGAAACGTGATGTAGCCGCCCATGCCGAGCACGACATCCGGCTTCACGCGACGCAGCACGGAAAGACTTTGCGTGCAGGCGCGCAGCAGATTCAGCGGCAGCATCAGCTTGGTCTTCAACCCTTTGCCGCGCAATCCGCCGAAGCGCACGTATTCCATCGGAATACCGTGCTTCGGCACCAGCGTCGCTTCCATACCCGCGGGGTTGCCGAGCCAGACGACCTTCCAGCCCCACGCCTGCATCAGGTGCGCGACCGCGAGCCCCGGGAACACGTGTCCCCCGGTGCCACCGGCCATCACCATCAGCGTGCGTTGCGGCGCTGCTGCGGTCATACCTTCCCTCCGCGCATCAACACCCGGTTCTCGTAATCCACACGCATCAGCACCGCCACCGCGACGCAGTTCAGCAAAATTCCCGAGCCGCCATAGCTCACCAGCGGCAACGTGAGACCTTTAGTCGGCAGCAGGCCGAGGTTCACGCCCATGTTGATGAAGGTCTGCGCGCCGAACCAGATGCCGATGCCCTTCGCGACCAGGCCCGCGAACGTGCGGTCGAGCGCGAGCGCCTGACGGCCGATCTCGAACGAACGGCGCACGATCCAGTAGAACATCAGGATCACCACCAGCACGCCGACAAACCCAAGTTCCTCGCCGATCACCGCGAGGATGAAGTCGGTGTGCGCTTCCGGCAGATAGTTGAGTTTTTCGACGCTGCCGCCGAGGCCCACGCCGAACCACTCGCCGCGCCCGAAGGCGATCAGCGAGTGCGTCAATTGATACGCCTTGCCTTGCGCGTAACGGTCGTCCCACGGATCGAGGTACGCGAAAATCCGCTCGCGACGCCATGGCGACGCCCACACCAGCAAGCTGAAGGTGCCCACCGCGGTGGCCACGAGCCCGCCGAACAGCTTGCCGTTCACGCCGCCGAGGAACAGCACGCCCATCGCGATCGCCGCGATCACCATGAACGCGCCCATGTCCGGCTCGAGCAGCAGCAACGCGCCGACCAGGCCAACCGCGACCGCCATCGGCAGAAAGCCCTTGGCGAAGCTGTGCATGTATTCTTGCTTGCGCACCGTGTAGTTCGCGGCGTAGATCGTCACGGCAAGCTTCATGATTTCCGACGGCTGCATGTTCGTGATGCCGAGCGGAATCCAGCGGCGCGCGCCGTTCACGCCCTTGCCGATGTGCGGAATCAGCACGACGACCAGCGCGGCCAGCGAGATCAGGAAAAGCTTCGGCGCGTACTTGTCCCACGTCGAAATCGGAATGCGGAACGCGGCGATGCCGATCACCGAGCCCAGCACCACGAACAGAATCTGCCGGGCGAGAAACGCCCAGTCGCGGTACGACGAATATTTGGGCGAGTCCGGCATGGCGATCGAGGCCGAATACACCATCACGACGCCGAGCCCGAGCAGCGCGACGACCACCCACAACAGCGAGTGATCGTAGTCGAGCATCCGCGAGCGCAGCGGACGCACGCCGTTGACGGCGCTCGCCAGCCCGCTGCCCGTGCGGCCGCCGGCACGCGCCGTGCCTTCGCCGGCGCCCGCGCCCGCGGTGCGTGAACCGAAGCGTTCCGACCAGCTCATATCATCGTCCCCCGTTCGGCCGCGATGTCTTCCACCGTGCCGCGAAATACTTCGGCGCGGTGCGCGTAACCCCTGAACATGTCGAAGCTCGCGCAGGCCGGCGACAGCAGCACGGCGTCGCCCGGTTGCGCCAACGCGGTAGCGGCGCGCGTCGCGTCTTCGAGCGTGGCGTGATCCGTCAGCGCGATGCCGGTGTGTTCCAGCGCGGCGCGAATCTGCGGCGCGTCGCGGCCGATCAGCATCACGGCGCGGCACCAGCGCATGACCGGCGCGGCAAGCGGATCGAACTCCTGACCCTTGCCGTCGCCGCCGGCGATCAGCACCACGCGTTGCGCGAGGCCGTCGAGCGCGGCGACCGTTGCGCCGACATTGGTGCCCTTGCTGTCGTCCACGTAATCGATACCTTCGATCGACGCGATCAATTCCACCCGATGCGGCTCGCCACGGTATTCACGCAGACCGTGCAGCAGCGGCGCGCCCGGCAAACCGACGGCGCGTGCAAGCGCGTAAGCGGCCAGCGCGTTCGCGGCATTGTGCAAACCGCGAATACGCAAAGCATCCGCCGGCATCAAGCGCTTCAGCGCGATATTCGGCAGCGCCACGGCTTCGTTCTTGCGACGGCGCTTGGGCACCGGCTCGTCGCTCACGTCGAGGTCATGCGCCGTGACCAGCCAGACAATGCCGTTCTCGCGCAGCAGACCGTAGTCGCCGTCGTTCTTCGGCTCGGTGACGCCGAATGTCACGACGTCGGCTTCGCTTTCTGCCGAAGGCACGAGCGACATGACGCGCGCGTCGTCGCGATTCAGCACGCGCACCGTTTTAGGTCCGAAGATGCGGCCCTTCGCGGCGGCATACGCATCGAGCCCGCCATGCCAGTCCAGGTGGTCTTGCGTGATATTCAGCACCGCGGCCGCGTCCGGTGCGAACGTGTGCGCGGTTTCGAGCTGGAAGCTCGACAGTTCCAGCACCCACACGTCGGGCAGCGCGGTGTTGTCGATCGCTTCGCTGAGCTTGTCGAGCAGCGACGGGCTGATGTTGCCCGCCACCGCGACCTTCTTGCCGGCGCGTTCGCACAGCAGGCCGGTCAGGCTCGTCGTGGTGGTCTTGCCGTTGGTGCCGGTGATCGCGATCACCTTCGGCGCGTAACCGCTTTCACCGAGCGTCTGCAACGCCAGCGAGAACAGTTCGAGTTCGCCCCAAACCGGAATGCCCTGCTCGCGCGCGGCCGTAATCAGCGGCAGCAGGTCGGCGGCGAGCGGCGACAAACCGGGGCTGATCGCCACGAGTTCGATACCGTCGAGCAACGCCGGCGAAAACCCGCCACCGACGAATTCAGCGTCGACGCGGTGCGCTTCCAGCGCGGACAGGTTCGGCGGCACCTCGCGCGTATCGGCCACGCGCAGCCGACAGCCGTGCCGCGCGCACCAGCGCGCCATCGCGAGACCGGATTCACCCAGTCCCAGCACGAGCACCATCGGCTTTTGCCGATCCCGAAACTTCTCGCCGAACATCGCCTGCTTCCCTTAGAACCTGCTTAACGCAACTTGAGCGTGGACAAACCGAACAGACACAACATGAGCGTGATGATCCAGAAGCGCACAACGACTTGCGTTTCCTTCCAGCCCGACAGTTCGAAATGGTGATGCAGCGGCGCCATCTTGAAGAGACGCCGCCCTTCGCCGAAACGGCGCTTGGTGAATTTGAACCACGTGACCTGCAGCATCACGGACAGCGTCTCGGCGACGAAAATGCCGCCCATGATGAACAGCACGATTTCCTGACGCACGATCACCGCGACCGTGCCGAGCGCGCCGCCGAGCGCGAGCGCGCCGACGTCGCCCATGAACATCTGCGCCGGGTGCGTGTTGAACCAGAGGAACGCGAGCCCGGCTCCGCCCATTGCCGAACAGAAGATCAGCAACTCGCCCGCGCCCGCGATATGCGGAAACAGCAGGTACTTCGAGTAGACCGAGCTGCCCATCACATAGGCGAACACGCCGAGCGAGGCGCCCACCAGCACGACCGGCATGATCACGAGGCCGTCGAGGCCGTCGGTGAGATTGACCGCATTGCTCGAACCGACGATCACCAGATACGTCAGCACGATGAAGCCCCACACGCCGAGCGGATAGCTGATCGACTTGACGAACGGCAGCATCAGGTCGGCACGCGCGGGCAAGCCCATCGACAGGCCGCTGCGCACCCACGCCATGAACAGGTCGTAGACCCGCACGTTGTTCGCTTCGGACACGCTGAACGCCAGATAGACCGCCGCGAACAGGCCGATCAGCGACTGCCAGAAATACTTTTCGCGCGAGGACATGCCGCGCGGGTCTTTGTAGACCACCTTGCGGTAATCGTCGACCCAGCCGATCACGCCGAAGCCGAACGTAACCAGCATCACGATCCAGATAAAGCGGTTGGTCAGATCGGCCCACAGCAGCGTGGCCACCGCGATGCCCAGCAGAATCAGCACGCCGCCCATGGTCGGCGTACCCGATTTGACGAGGTGCGATTGCGGACCGTCTTTGCGAACGGCCTGGCCGACCTTCATCGCGGTCAGCTTGCGAATCACCGCCGGGCCGCAGACGAGCCCGATCAGCAGCGCGGTGATGGTAGCCATCACCGCACGGAATGTCAGATAACTGAACACGCGCAAGAAGCTTGCGTCATTCTGCAGCCATTGCGCCAGCGCCAGTAGCATGCTTCGGTCCTTCTATTTCAATGTGCGGCGGGCGTCGTGCCCGCTGCGTTGGGTTGTGGACTCGTCACGGCGTCCACCACGCGTTCCATTTGCATGAAGCGCGAGCCTTTCACGAGAAGCGTTGCCGCAGGACCGAAACCGGCCTGCTGCAATTGCGCGACCAGCGTGCCGACGTCGGCCACGTGGTGCGCGTCTGCGCCATACGCGGTGCAGGCGTCGCGCGAGGCGTCGCCCATTGCGTACAGCGCGTCGATACCGCGTTCCTTCGCGTAGGCACCGATTTCGCGATGGAACGCCGGACCGTTGTCGCCGACTTCGCCCATGTCGCCCATCACCAGCACGCGCGGCGATGCGCACGACGCGAGCACGTCGATCGCGGCGCGCATCGAGTCGGGGTTGGCGTTGTAGGTGTCGTCGATCACGGTGGCGCCGGTCAGCGCGCCGACCGCCGCGTGCTTGACCTGCAAGCGGCCCTTCACGGCGCCGAACGATTCGAGGCCGCGCTTGATCGCGTCGAGCGGGACGCCTGCAGCCAACGCCGCGGATGTCGCGGCCAACGCGTTGTGCGCGTTGTGATTGCCGAGCACCTGCAGCGTGACGTCGAGGTGGCCTTGCGGCGTGTCGATGCTCAACACGCTGCCGTTAAAGCTGCCTTTGACGGCGGCTTCGGTCACGCGCTCGGCCGAGTTCAGCGCAAAGTCCATGATGCGGCTGCCGGTGGCAGCCACGCGCCAAATGCTCGCGTAGGCGTCGTCGGCGGGGAACACGGCCACGCCTTCCGGCGACAGCGCGTGAATCACGCTCGCATGTTCGAGCGCGACCGCTTCGACGGTCGCCATGAATTCCTGATGCTCGCGCTGCGCGTTGTTCACCACGGCGACGGTCGGCTCGGCGATCTTCGCCAGCAACGAGGTTTCGCCCGGATGATTCATGCCGAGTTCGACCACCGCCAGCTGGTGCGCGGCGTGCAGACGGAACAACGTGAGCGGCAAGCCGATGTCGTTATTGAAGTTGCCGGCCGTGGCGAGCCGCTTTTGTTCGCCCACGGCGGCGGCGAAGATCGACGCGATCATTTCCTTGACCGTGGTCTTGCCGTTGCTGCCCGTCACCGCGACGAGCGGCATACTGAATTGACGACGCCAGCCGCGTGCGAGCGCGCCGAGCGCAACGCGGGTATCGGTCGTCACGAGCAGCGACGGCACGCTCCAGTTCGCCGGCGTGCGCGTGAGCAGCGCGGCCGTCACGTTGCGCGCCGCCACTTGCGGCAGAAAGTCGTGCGCGTCGAAGCGCTCGCCCTTGATCGCGATGAACAGATCGCCCGGGCCGGCGCTGCGGCTGTCGGTCGAAATGCGCTCGATCGTCACGCTGTCGTCGCCGAGCACGGTGGCGCCCGGAATCAGCGCGGCGGCTTCACGCAGCGAGAACATGGCATTGCCTGACTGGCTCATTCGCCACCTCCGCGGGCATGCGTCGCGCGCGCGGCAAGCGCGAGGCGGGCGTGATCCTGATCGGAGAACGCGCGTTTCTTACCCATGATTTCCTGTGTTGCTTCGTGCCCCTTGCCGGCCAGCACGATGACGTCTTCGCGCGCGGCGGTGCGGATCGCTTGCAGGATCGCGCTCGCGCGGTCTTCGATGCGGCGTGCCTTCGACGCGTCCTGCATGCCCGCTGCAATCTGTTCGAGGATCGCTTGCGGATCTTCGCTGCGCGGGTTGTCGCTGGTCACGATCACGCCGTCGGCGAGCCGTTCGGCGATCGCGCCCATTAGCGGACGCTTGGTTGCGTCGCGGTCGCCGCCACAGCCGAACATGCAGATCAATTCGCCACCGCGCGCGGCCGCCATGGGGCGCAGCGCGCCGAGCGTTTTTTCCAGGGCGTCCGGTGTGTGGGCGTAATCGATCACTACCAGCGGCTCGTCGTTTTGCAAGCGGCCGCCCAGCCGCTGCATGCGGCCGTTCACCGGTTCGAGCTTCGCCAGTTCGGCGAGTGCGGCGTCGAACGGCACGTCGGCGGCGAGCAGCGCGCCGAGCACGCCGAGCAGATTGCTCACGTTGAACGCGCCGAGCGTTTGCACTTCGATGTCGGCATCGCCCCAGTCGGAGGTGGTCAGATGGAACGCGGTGCCGGTGGCCGTGGCGCGCACGTTCGACGCCAGCAGCAGCGCGTCGGCTTGCGGCGCGTCCTGCAGCGCGGCGTCGAGACCGTAGGCGATCGTGCGAGCGTGACCTTGCGTGCTGGCCAGCAAGCGGCGGCCGGCGGCATCGTCGCGATTGATCACGGCCGCGCGCAGCGCCGGCCAGGCGAACAGACGCGCCTTCGCCGCTTCATACGCCGCGAAGGTGCCGTGATAGTCGAGATGGTCTTGCGTGAGGTTCGTGAACACGGCGATGTCGAACGCCGTGCCGTTCACGCGCCCCTGATGCAGCGCATGCGACGACACTTCCATCGCCACCGCCTGCGCGCCGGCGTCGCGCAACTGCGCGAGGCTGCGTTGCAATTGCGGCGCGTCGGGGGTCGTGAAACCGGTGTGCACGAGTTGGCCCGGCAATCCCGTGCCGAGCGTGCCGATGATCGCACAGCGCGTGCCGAGCGCGGTCAGCGCCGCCGACACCCACTGGCTGCACGAGGTCTTGCCGTTGGTCCCGGTAATGCCGACCGCCAGCATGGCGTCGCTCGGATCGCCGTACCAGCCGCTCGCAATCGAGCCGGCCAGTTCGTTCAACGCCGGCACGGCTAGCGTGGTGGACGGATCGACCTGCGCGGCAAAGCCCTCGGGCTGCACCAGCACCGCGGCGGCGCCGCGTTCGAGCGCCCCGTCGATAAACGGGCGGTTGTCCGCGCCGTCTACCGCGTAGGCGAAAAATGCGTCGCCCGCTGCGAGCGAGCGCGTGTCGGCATGCAGATGCGCGTCTGGCTGCACGCGTGCGTGCAGCCAGGTGAGCGCGTCGGCGATCTGCCGGTGGGCGGGATGGTGCTTGCGCAATGCGCTCATCGCACGACTCCCGGGTGGCTTTTCGCGGAGGCGGAAATCGTCATCTTTTTAGCGCCGGCGCTAGTGGAAAGTTTCTTGGCCGCTGCAGGCGTGGCCGGTGCGGTGGGCGCGGGCGGCGCCGAATCGTCCGACACCACCATCTGCTTGACCGGCATGTCCGGCGGCACATTCAGCGAGCGCAGCGTATCGCCGACGATCGACGAGAACACCGGACCCGACACCTGGCCGCCGAAGTGGCTGCCCGCCGTCGGTTCGTCGACCGACACGGCGACGACGATGCGCGGATTCGGCATCGGCGCCATGCCGACGAACGACGCGCGGTATTTGGAGTGGTCGTAACCATGCGCACCGTGCTTATACGCGGTACCGCTCTTGCCGCCGACGCGATAGCCCGGCACGGCCGCATCCGGCGACGTACCGCCCGGCGCGGTGACGGTTTCGAGCATGGCGCGCACTTCGCGAGCGGTGGTCGGTGCGAAGATCTGCGGGCCCGTGGCCGGCTGATCGCCCGGCGTGCGGAAAATCGACACGGGCATGATTTCCCCGTCGTGCGCGATCGCGGTGTAAGCGCGGCCCAACTGGAACAGCGACACCGACAGACCGTAACCGTACGACATGGTCGCCTGTTCGATGCGGCGCCAGCTCTTCCACGGTCGCAGACGGCCCGCCGCCGCGCCTGGGAAGCCGACCTTCGGCGCCTGGCCGAGACCGATGCTGGTGTACATATTCCACATCTCTTCGGGCTTGAGCTGCATGGCGATCTTCGTCGCGCCGATGTTGCTCGACTTCTGGATCACGCCGCCCACGGTCAGCACGCCGAACGCGCTGTCGTCGGTAATCGGCGCGCCGTCCAGCACAAAGCGGCCACCGCCGGTATCTACCAGTGTAGTCGGCGTGACGCGGTGCAGATCGAGCGCGAGCGAGACCGTGAACGGCTTCATGATCGAGCCCGGCTCGAACGTGTCGGTCAGGATGCGGTTGCGCAGTTGATCGCCGGTCAGGTGCGAACGGTCGTTCGGGTTGTACGTCGGGTAATTGACGAGCGCCAGCACTTCGCCGGTCCGCACGTCGATCACCATCGCCGCGCCGGCCTTCGCCTTGAATTTCTCGACGGCCGCCTTCAGGTTCGTATAGGCGATGTACTGGATCTTGCTGTCGATCGACAGGTCCACGTCTTCGCCGTTGTGCGGCACGACCTGCTCGTCCACATCTTCAATGATGTGGCCCATGCGGTCCTTGATCACGCGGCGGCTGCCCGACACGCCGGCGAGCGACTTCTGGTCGCCGAGTTCGACGCCTTCCTGGCCTTCGTCTTCCACATTGGTGAAGCCGATCAGGTGAGCCGTGATCTCGCCTTCCGGATAGAAACGCTTGTATTCGTCGCGCGCGTAAATGCCCGGAATGTCCAGCGCCGCCACCTTCTCAGCCACGTCCACCGGCACCTGGCGCTTCACGTAGACGAAGTTCTTGTCTTCCGACAGCTTGGCGCGCAGTTCCTTGTTCGTCATGCCGAGCAATTGCCCGAGCGAGGCCAGCTTGTCCGCGCCGAGATCGTCCGGCACCGATTCGGGAATCGCCCAGATCGCGCGCACCGGCAAGCTCGTGGCGAGCACCAGACCATTGCGGTCGAGAATCTTGCCGCGCGTGGCCGGCAGTTCGAGGCGGCGCTGATAGCGGATTTCACCCTGCTTCTGATAGAACGCGTTGCCCGGACCCTGAATCCAGAACGCGCGCCCGGCCAGCGCGACGAACGCCATGAACAGCATGAACACGACGAGTTTCGAGCGCCACATGGGCAGGCGCACCGACAGGATCGGATTGGCCGAGAAGGCCACGCTCTTGCGAGTCGACGATTTTTTCATCGCACACCTCCGCGACGGGTCGCCACCGGCGCGGACGCCGGACCGGAAGTCGGGATCGGCGCGTCCTCGGCCTTGACGGCGCCCGGGTCGAGCGTCAGATACTGGGTGCGGCCGGTCGTGACCGATTGCATTTTCAGCGAGTCGGTCGCGATCTGCTCGATGCGCGAGGTTTTCGACAACGCGCTCTGCTGATATTGAAGCTGCGAATAGTCCTGTTGCAGCTGACGCTCCTGCGATTGAGCGCGCTGCAACTGGATAAAGATCTGCCGCTGCTGATTGGTCGCGTTGACAACCGACAACGCGCACCCCATCACGATGATCAGCAGGAAGATATTGAGGCGGTTCATGGCGCGATCCGCTCCGCCACACGCATCACGGCAGAACGGGCGCGCGGGTTGGCGGCGACTTCAGCGTCGCTCGCGAACACACGGCCGATGATTTTGAGCGGGGGGCTCGGCAGATCGACGGCGCGAATCGGCAGGCGGCGATCCACCTGCGGCGTACTGGCGTGCGCCTGCAGGAATCGCTTGACGATCCGGTCCTCGAGCGAATGAAAGCTGATGACCACCAGCCGCCCCCCTTGCTCCAACAGCGCCAACGCTGCTTCTAAAACGACTTGCAGCTCCGCAAGCTCTTGATTGATGTGAATCCGTATAGCTTGAAAGGTGCGGGTTGCCGGATCCTTGCCCTTCTCACGGGTCTTGACGACGTTAGCCACGATTTGGGCAAGCTCGCCCGTGCTGACGAGAGGCCCAAGACGGTCGGACTCTGCCCGGCGAGCAACAAGCGCCTTTGCAATCTGAAAAGCAAACCGTTCTTCCCCATAATCTCGTATTACCTCCGTCAGTTCCTGCACCGTGGCCCGCGCCAGCCAGTCAGCCGCGGATTCGCCGCGCGTCGGGTCCATGCGCATGTCGAGCGGGCCGTCGGCGCGGAAGCTGAAGCCCCGCTCCGGATCGTCGATTTGCGGCGACGATATGCCCAGATCCAGCAAGATGCCCGACACCCGCCCTACGCCACGCTCCGCAACCGCGGCGCGCAGTGAAGCAAAACTCTCATGCACGATGCTGAAGCGCGGATCGGCGATCTGCTGCGCCGTGGCGATGGCGAGCGGGTCTTTGTCGAACGCGATCAGACGCCCCGACTCGGCCAGCTTCTCCAACACCAGGCGGCTGTGCCCACCGCGCCCGAACGTGCCGTCCACATAAACGCCGTCCGCGCGATTCACCAGCGCGTCGACCGCTTCATCCAGCAGCACCGTGCGATGCTGCAATTCGTTTCCCATCGCAGGTGCCATATATGTAAGCCGCGATCAGAACGTGAAATTCTTTAACGCTTCGGGCATGCCCTCGGCGATGGCCGCCTGTTCCTTCGCGGCGTAAATCTGTGCGTCCCACAGCTCGAAGTGACGGCCCATTCCGAGCAGGTTCACTTCTTTTTCCAATGCGCCAGCCGCGCGCAATTCCGGCGACACGAGCACGCGCCCGGCACCGTCCATATCCACATCCATTGCATTGCCGAGAAAAATGCGCTTCCACCAGGCCGCGTTCATCGGCAGCTTGTCGACCTTGTCGCGGAAGATCTCCCATTCCGGGCGCGGAAAGAGCAACAGGCAGCCGTCCGGGTGCTTGGTGATCGTCACCCGGCCCTCTGCCTGTGTTTGCAGCGCATCCCGATAGCGAGAGGGGATCGACATCCGCCCTTTCGCATCGAGCGTCAGCGCCGACGCCCCTTGGAACACTTCGCTCTCCCCTGTCGACCCGAGTGATGGACTCCGGCCCCATGCCACTGATTGCTGTCGCGGCGCTTTTTTGCGCCGGCTACCCGATTCGTGAAAATCTACCCCAAACCACCCGTGAGATCACACAAAAATACACTTTCTCACACTGTCTCCCACTTTAGAGTAACGCTAAAGAGGGGTCAAGGGAGATAACCGCTTTTCGAACGAATTTTGTTTGTTAGAACAAGGACTTAGCGCGAGACCTTCACGTCAGACATAAAACGGAAAACCGTTATAAATGAATGAGCTAGTGCAACTTGTGAAGGTGATACGTGAAAAGTGCGAGGGAACAGCGTGGAATGTAAGAGATCGTCAAGCAGGATTGGGGGATGGCGGCGGGGTTTTCCGCGACTTCTGGCGGACGACGCGCGAGGCGCCGTCCCACTTCCGGTCTTGCGTTCTGCCGGGGTGCATTTTCTGCGTTGAACCCCGGTTTCGCATTGATATGCTCTATATGTAATAGGCAGTGCGCGTCATGACTTTCGATACCGCGCGCATCAGCGCACGCACGGGCAACGGCAACTCGATACCGCCGGCGTCCATCGCGGCTTTGCCGTGCTCGGCTTCATCCACGCGCATCTGCTCGACGATGGCGCGCGACTCGTGGTCGGCCGCCGGCAACTGATCCAGATGGCTATCCAGATGCTGCTCCACCTGACGCTCGGTTTCCGCCATGAAGCCGAGGCTCACGCGGTCGCCCAGACGGCCGGCCGCGAGACCGATCGCCAGCGCGCCGGTGTACCAGACCGGGTTCAACAGACTCGGGCGCGAATCCAGCGCTTCGAGGCGCTTCGCGGTCCATGCGAGGTGATCTTCTTCCTCGATGGCCGCGTGCATGAACACGGCTCGCAATGAAGGAGACCTGGTGGCAAGTTTTTGCGCTTGATAAAGCGCCTGTGCGCACACCTCGCCGACATGGTTCACGCGCATCAGTCCGGCGGCATGCGCGCGCTCCGCCGGTGAGAGCTCGGGCACCTCGCCACTCACCGATGATTCTTGCGGAACCGGTAACGGACGACTCATCCGCGACACGCCGGTCATTGAGCGTAAACCCCGATCAAACTCGCTAATCAACTCGTCCAGAAACATTCAGCACTCCCTCATTCGACAGCCGCCACGACGAACCCGAAGGCCCGTGCGACAAGGCTTTGCGGGCGAAAAAACGCGCCACGAAAACCTTTAATCCGCATGATTTCGACGGCCAATTCCTGATTTTAGACCATGTTGCGTAAACGAAACAGGAGCGTTCCAAGCCGTCTCGTTTTTCTTTGTGCCATGTATGCCTTTTGTTACATTACGTGCAACTTCTCGCGAAGTTGGACAAGCAAGGCCTCAACGCTAGACAAATATTCGCCTTGTACAAAAGATTCGTAATCCTTGGAGATCATTCGATGAAAAAGTCGCTTCTCGCTCTCGCAGCACTGGGCGCATTCGCAGGCGTCGCACATGCGCAGAGCAGCGTGACCCTGTACGGCATTATTGATGAAGGCTTCAACATCAACACCAACGCGGGTGGCAAGCACCTGTACAACCTGTCCAGCGGCGTTCTGCAAGGCTCGCGTTTCGGCCTGCGCGGCACGGAAGATCTGGGCGGCGGTCTGAAGGCAATCTTCGTGTTGGAAAACGGCTTTGACGTGAACAGCGGCAAGCTGGGTCAAGGCGGCCTGATGTTCGGTCGTCAAGCTTACGTTGGCCTGTCGAGCCAGTTCGGCACGGTCACGTTGGGTCGTCAGTACGACTCCGTGGTCGACTACGTCGGTCCGCTGGAAGTCGGCGACCAGTGGGGCGGCTACATCGCTGCTCACCCGGGCGACCTCGACAACTTCAACAACGCGTACCGCACCAACAACACGGTCAAGTACACGAGCGCAAACTACGGCGGCCTGACGTTCGGCGGCACGTACAGCTTCGGCGGTGTTGCAGGCAACGTTACGTCGAACCAGATCTGGTCGTTGGGCGCTGGCTACAACAACGGTCCTCTCGTTTTGGGCGTTGGTTACTTGAACGCACGCACCCCGTCGGCTTCGGGTGGCCTGTTCAACGACAGCGGCACGACGCAGACCGCAGCGCAAAACATCGGCGCCCAGTCGCCGGTTTACGCTGGCTTCGCATCGGCTAACACGTACCAAGTCATCGGTGCGGGCGGCGCATACACGTTCGGGGCAGCAACGATCGGCGCAACGTACTCGAACATCCGCTTCGGCAACCTGGCTTCGTCGTTCACGGCGCCGGCTCTGGCGGCTTACAAGGGCCAATCGGCTACGCTCAACAACGCGGAACTCAACTTCAAGTATCAGTTGACCCCGGCGTTGCTGATCGGCGCTGCATACGACTACACGCGCGGCGTGGAAATCGGTGGCGCATCGCGCGCTCAATACCACCAAGGCGCGATCGGCGTGGACTACTTCCTGTCGAAGCGTACGGACGTGTACGTGACGGGTGTGTACCAACACGCTGTGGGCGACACGCTGAATGCAGCGGGCCAAACGGTCACTGCAACGGCTGCCATCAACGGCCTGACGCCTTCGTCGAACCAGAACCAGCTCACGGCTCGCATCGGCATCCGTCACAAGTTCTAATAAGTCGTAACAAAGCAGTCTGCCTCAAAGGCGCCTTCGGGCGCCTTTTTTTATGGCGAGGACGTGCGCTGCAACAGGTCACGTTTGGGACTGTCCGTTCCGGGGCAGACGGTTTGACGAAAAAAAAGCCCGACAGAATTTCGTCTGCCGGGCCTTTCTGTCTCTTGCTTTATTACCTGGCTCTGGCGGGCAAGCCTTGCTTCGATTCGCGTTGCGCGCGCGTCCGCTTGTGCCCGCCGTTCGCTTGTTGCTTGCCGCTTATGCCCGGCCGTCGCGCAACTCACGGCGCAAAATCTTGCCGACGTTGCTCTTCGGCAGTTCCGTGCGGAACTCGACGATCTTCGGTCGCTTATAGCCGGTCAACTGCGTCTTGCAGTACGCGAAAATGTCCGCATCGGTGAGTGCCTGATCTTTCTTCACGACAAACAGTTTCACCGCTTCGCCCGAATGCTGGTCGGGGACACCGACCGCCGCGACTTCAAACACACCCGGCAGTTTCGCGACCACATCTTCGATCTCGTTCGGATAGACGTTGAAGCCGGACACGAGAATCATGTCCTTCTTGCGGTCCACGATCTTGACGAAGCCGCCTTCGTTCATGAAACCCACGTCGCCGGATTTGAAGAAGCCGTCCGGTGTCATGACCTTCGCCGTTTCGTCCGGCCGGTTCCAGTAACCGGCCATCACCTGCGGCCCACGGATGCAGATTTCTCCCGGTTGGCCGAGCGGCACTTCGTGGCCTTCGTCGTCGCGAATCGAAATTTCGGTCGACGGCAGCGGCAAGCCGATCGTCCCACTGTATTCCGTCACGCTCACCGGATTGCAGGTCACGCATGGCGACGTTTCCGACAAGCCGTAGCCTTCGATAATCGGCGTGTGCGTGTGCTCGTACCAGCGCTTGGCTACCGCCTCCTGCACCGCCATACCGCCGCCGTTCGCCGCGAGCAGTTTCGAGAAATCGAGCTTATGAAAATCCGGGCTGTTCAGCATCGCGTTATAGAGCGTGTTGACCGCCGGAATCGTATTGATCTGGTAGCCCTGCAGCGCCTTGATCATGCCGGGGATATCGCGCGGATTCGGAATCAGCACGCCGAGGCCGCCGGTACGGATTGTCAGCAGTCCGCAAACGGTCAGCGCGAACACGTGATAAAGCGGCAGCGCCACGACGGTGATGAACTGGTCGATATCCGTGCGGCCGGCGCGAACCGGCTCGAGCCAGATCTCCGATTGCAGCACGTTGGCGATCAGATTCCGGTGCAGCAGCGTCGCGCCCTTGGCCACGCCGGTCGTGCCGCCGGTGTACTGGAGAAATGCGACGTCGTCCGGGCCTTGCTGAACCGGCTTGAAGCTTTGCCGGCCACCTTCGGCGATCGCCGTGTTGAACTTGACGTGGCCCGGCAGGCTCCAGGCCGGCACCATCTTCTTGACCCGGCGCACGACGAAGTTGACCAGCGAGCCTTTGATGCCCATCAAGTCGCCCATCGCCGCAACGACAATGTGCTTGACCGCGGTATTACCCACGATAGCCTGCAGCGTCACCGCGAAATTCTCGAGCAGAATGATCGCTTCAGCGCCGCTGTCCTTGAGCTGATGCTCGAGCTCGCGCGGTGTGTAAAGCGGGTTCACGTTCACGACCACGTAACCGGCGCGCAAGACGGCGGCAATCGCCACCGGATATTGCAGCACGTTCGGCATCATGATCGCGATGCGCGAGCCGCGCGCGAGACCCTTCGACTGAAACCACGCAGCCAGTTTGCGCGAGAGCGTGTCGAGCTCGCCGTAACTGATCTGCTTGCCCATGCAGACGAACGCCGGTTTGGCGCGATGGTCGCGGAAGGCTTCTTCGAGCAGGTCGGCGACCGACGAATAGCGGGTCGGGTCGATCTCTGCGGGAACGCCGGGCGGATAGGATTTCAGCCAGATTTTGTCCATGCAGCGTCTCCTCCTTTATTTTCGAATGGTCGTGCTAAAAACGCATCGTAGCATGGGCACCTCTGTGCTATTCGCGAAAAGCGCTGGGGTTAGACTGCGGCCTCGAACCTGTTTCGGCCAGCAGCGACGGGATGTTCGAGCGGGTGTCAGACGCGCTCGACTTCGACGAGGCAATCGTAGAACGTGGCCGATCCGCCCAGATCGGTGAGCGCCTGGCTGGTGACCTGGTTGGCATTACGGCCGTCCGGTGCGAGTTTTTTCCACCAGATCGACAGGCCGACGACAAGTCCCGCGCGCGCTTTGTCCGTGACGCGAGCGCGCGCCTGCATCGAGCCGCGATCGTTGAAGATGCGCACCTGCGCACCGTCGACGATATCGCGCGACTGCGCATCCGCAGGGTGTATGTCCAGATGCGGCTCGCCCTCGGTCGAACGCAGACTCTCGATATTGACGAACGTGCTGTTCAGGAAATTGCGCGCGGGCGGCGAAATCATCGCCAGCGGGTAGCGGGCTGCGAGCTCCGGCGCGCCGTCGGCGGATTCGTAGGGAGGCAGATAATCCGGCAGCGGGTCAAGTCCCTGCTGTGCGAGGCGCTCGCTGTAAAACTCGCACTTGCCCGACGGCGTGCGGAAACCACCCTCGGCGAAAGGCGCGTCGGGCAAATTCAGCTTCGCCCAGCCGGCCTGCTTAAGCGTTTCCCAGCTCACGCCCTCGAGCGTTTTGTCTTGCCAGCGGAACGCAGCTCGCGCGATGGTTTCGTCGCTCTCGAACAGCGCGGGCTCGTCGAGGCCCATATGCCGCGCGAAGCCACGGAAAATCTCCGTGTTCGGCCTCGCGTCGCCAACCGGTGCGATCGCCGGCAAGTTGACCATCACGTGCGTGTGGCCGTACGACTTATGCACGTCGAGGTGCTCGAGTTGCGTCGTGGCCGGCAACAGCAGATCGGCGTAGTCCGCAGTGTCGGTCTGGAAATGCTCCAACACGATCGTGAGCAGATCGTCGCGTGCAAAACCCGCCGCAACGCGCTCCGAATCCGGTGCGACGGCCACCGGATTCGAGTTGTAAACGATGATGGCTTCGACCTTCGGACCGAAAGCAACGTCGCCACGATGCAGCAATGCGTCGCCGATTGCGTTCATGTTGATGACGCGGCTCGGCTTGGCGGGCCAACCCGGCATCAGATCAGGACGTTGCAGCGCATGCGAGTCGACCGGCGCCCAGCCGCCCGACGACAGCAGCGCACCGCCCGCGCGCTCGCGCCATGCGCCGGTTAGCGACGGCAGACTGGCAATCGCGCGCACGGCATTGCCACCGCCGCGCACCCGCTGCAGCCCGTAGTTCATCCGGATCGCGGCCTTCTTCGTACTGCCGTAGAGTCGGGCAAGATCGACGATCACATGCTCGTCGATACCGCAAATCTCCGCGACGCGCGATGGCGGATAGGTCAGCGCGCGCACCTTCAGTTCAGCGAAACCCATCGTATGTTCGGCGATGTACGCATGATCGAGCAGGTTCTCCGCGATCAACACGTTCATCATGCCGAGCGCCAGCGCGCCGTCGGTGCCGGGCTTCAGCGCAATGTGCTGGTGGCATTTTTCGGCGGTCAGCGAGCGATAGGGGTCGATCGCGATCAAACGGGCGCCCCGACGCTTGGCCTCCTGGGCGCGCGTCCAGAAATGCAGGTTCGAAGCGATCGGGTTGGAGCCCCAGATCAGGATAATTTCGCTCTCGGCGAAGAATTCCGTCAGCATGCCGACGCTCGCGCCGTAGGTATATTTCAGCCCGGCTGCGCCAGCCGCGGCGCAGATCGTACGGTCCAGCTGCGACGCGCCGAGTTTGTGGAAGAACCGTTGGGCAATGCTGTCGCCTTGAATCAGACCCATCGTGCCGGCGTAGCTGTACGGCAAAATCGCTTCCGGCGCGCGGCGGGCAATCTCGGACAGGCGGGCTGCGGCGAGTTCGAGCGCCTCATCCCAACTGATCGGCTCAAAACGGCCCTCGCCTTTGCGGCCGACGCGCTTCATTGGCGTAGTCAGACGACGCGGATGATGCACGCGCTCCGCATAGCGACTAACTTTGGTACACAACGCGCCTTGCGTGGGCGGATGATCGGGATCGCCGACCACCTTGATCGCCCGGCCGTCTTCGACGGAGACGCGCATCGCGCAGGTGTCCGGGCAATCGTGGGGACACACGGCACGGGCGAATTCAGTCGGAGCATTCATGGTCGATCCGTCGAGGATAGCGGTGAGGCGATGCCGGATTTTATTACGTCCGTTAGCGGTTGACCTGCTTGGTGCCGCCAAAAATGCCTTCGGCGTAGAATCGTTTATCACCGTGCCCGGGTCACGTGACCCCGAGCGATCCCACGCAAGTCAAAGCACAAGCGCAACATCACTCCATCATGAAACTGATCCCCGAAATCCAAGCCGCCCACGGCGAAATCCAGACCCTTCGACGAACCATCCACGCTCACCCGGAATTGCGCTATGAGGAGACGGCGACAGCAGATCTGGTCGCCCAAGCCCTTGAGTCCTGGGGCATTGAAACGCACCGAGGACTGGGCAAGACTGGCGTGGTCGGCGTGCTTAAACGAGGCACCAGTTCGCGCGCTATCGGGCTTCGAGCCGATATGGACGCGTTACCCATTCAGGAGCTGAACAGCTTCGAACATCGGTCAAAAAACGATGGAAAGATGCATGCATGCGGCCACGATGGGCATACCGCGATGCTGCTCGGCGCGGCGCGGCACCTCGTGAAACATGGTGAATTCGATGGCATGGTCGTCTTCATCTTCCAGCCGGCCGAGGAAGGTGGCGCCGGTGCGCAGGCCATGATCGACGACGGCCTGTTCGTCAAGTTTCCAGTCGATGCAGTGTTCGGTATCCACAATTGGCCGGGCATGCCGGCTGGCCATTTTGGCGTAACCGAAGGTCCGATCATGGCGTCGAGCAACGAATTTCGTATCGAGATCAAAGGTATCGGCTCGCACGCGGCGTTGCCGCATAACGGGCGTGATCCGGTTTTTACCGCCGTGCAGATTGCGAATGGACTGCAGGGCATCATCACACGCAACAAGAAACCGCTTGATACTGCCGTATTGTCAATCACGCAGATTCACGCCGGCGACGCGATGAATGTCGTCCCAAATGATGCGTGGCTTGCAGGCACCGTTCGTACTTTTAGCACCGAAACGCTTGATCTGATCGAAGCACGCTTGCGCAAGATCGCAGCGAGTACCGCCGATGCTTACGATTGCTCCGTGAATGTGCACTTTCACCGAAACTACCCACCGACTATCAACAGCAGCGAAGAGGCTCGCTTTGCAGCGTCGGTCATGAAGGAGATTGTGGGCGAGGAAAACGTCGACGACTCGGTCGAACCGACGATGGGCGCCGAGGACTTTTCCTTCATGTTGCTGGCAAAGCCGGGCTGTTACGCTTTTTTAGGCAACGGCGATGGCGGCCACAGGGATTCGGGCCACGGTGCGGGTCCGTGCATGCTGCATAACGCGAGCTATGATTTCAACGACGAGTTGCTGCCAATCGGCTCGACTTATTGGGTGAAATTGGCGCAGCGATTTTTGGCCGAGGCGCGATAGGACATTTGATAAGGGGGCTTGAGGCGGTGAGTTATGCTTGTCGCCTTTCCGGTTTGCCTTCTTTGAGCTTGGTGCTCTCTAGTTTGGCAGTCGCTCGGGCAAACGGTATGCGAGAACGTGCGGTGCGCGGGGGCCTCTATCTGAGATTGCGAGACGGACCAATGGTGCGTGCTCACGTATTTCTGGGGCGTAAACGACAGAAACCCCACCTTTTCGGGTGGGGTTTCTGTTTTCTGCATGGGAGCCTGACGATTACCTACTTTCACACGGGCAATCCGCACTATCATCGGCGTGGAGTCGTTTCACGGTC
>NZ_QLTK01000028.1 GCF_003269035.1 Paraburkholderia bryophila
TGAGAGGCCACAGTACGTTTCTTTTTCATGATCGGCATATCCATGATATTCATCCTTCATGATATGCCTCGCCCACAAAATCACGGATAGGTCCCGAGAGGCGGGATGAATGACGCCCTTGTCACGAACGCGGAGTGTGCGAGAGCACGGATTCCAGATGAGCCACTACCGCGTCGACACGAGGAACCCACTTAGCAGGGGCCGTGCTTGAACAACCGCCGCGGCGCGCGCAGCGCCGCTGGAAGAATGACTGCTGTGTCACGAACGCGGAGTGTGCGAGAGCACGGATTCCAGATGCACCACTACCCACACTGTGCGAGGGCCCCACTTAAGAATTAGCGGTGTGAGCCGCTTTCTTTTGCCTACTTTTCTTTGCGGCAGGCAAAGAAAAGTAGGTGCCCCCCGCACAGGGGGAACGCTAATAGACCACCACGACATGACATCAAGAAAACGCCACCACAAAAAAAGAGCCCTAACCCTCACCCCGAATATGCTCGACCAGGTAATCGATCAACACCCTCACCTTAGGCGGCAAAAACCGATTCGGCGGATACAACAACCAAACCTCCCCCACATAAGCCCGAGCCTCAAGCCGCCAATCCGGCAGAACCTGCACCAGCGCGCCGCTTATCAGCGCATCCGCAGCAGCAAACTCCGGCACGCTAGCCACCCCAAACCCTTGCTGCGCCGCTTCGATCCGCGCACCCGCATGATTAGCAACATAGCGCCCTTTGACGTCAACGCTCTGCGTCTCAGCCCCACGCCGAAAGCGCCACCGATTATCGTCAGCGGTTTCGCCAAGATGGATGCAGGCATGCTCGAGCAGATCACGCGGCATCACCGGCGTCCCGCGCTCCAGCAAATACCCAGGCGACGCCACCAGCAACCACCGCACCGTCCCCAACCGACGTCCCGCGAGACTCTCCGGCGGATGCTCGGTCAAACGGATCACCAGATCGACATCCTCCGCGAGCGGATCCACGTCGTGATCGGTGAACAGCAGTTGCAGATCCACCTCGGCATACGCCCGTAAAAACCCCGCCATCAGCGGATGAATCACGCTCCTCGCAAACTGCGTCGGCGCGCTCAGACTCACCTTCCCCTGCGGTCGGCCGGCCAGTTGCCCGGCCGCATCGACCGCGCCCGAGGCGGCGCTCAGCATGTCGCGGCAATAACGCGCCACCTGGGCGCCCGATTCCGTAACCCGCACGGTACGCGTCGAGCGTTCGAGCAAGCGCGTGGCGAGCGCATCTTCGAGCCGCTTGATCTGCCGGCTAACCGTCGACGGCGTGCTCCCCAACTGCCGCGCCGCCACCGAAAAATTGCCCGCGTCGACAACCCGGGCGAACACCGCCATATCCGGCAGCAAGGCGAAAAGTTCGGTAGGCGTCATGGCGGCGGACGGGTCGGTGAACAATCTATTAATGCATTTGCAACATAAACGCTGTGCACGGCACCCCGATTATCACCGCATACGCAAAACCGGACAATACGCACTTATCCGCCGGAGGTCCGTCATGTCGCAACACGCCCAACCAGTCCAACACGCCCAGCACAAGAACCAGCAACGCCTGCTCCTGATCTCCGATCTCATGCTGCTCGCAGTCGCGGTCGTATGGGGCACCAGCTACGGCGTGGTCAAAAGCGCGCTGGTGTTCTATCCCGTGCTGGGTCTACTCGCATTGCGCTTCGGCATCACCTTCGTGATCCTCTCACCGTCGTTGCGCCATCTGCGCGCAGCCGACGCCCGCGCACTGCGCGGCGTATCGATCGCGGGCCTGCTGCTGCTCGGCATCTTTCTCTGCGAGACGTTCGGCATTCTGCTGACGCGCGCCGCCAACGCCGCGTTTCTGATCAGCCTGTGCGTGGTGCTGACGCCGCTCGTCGAATGGATGATGCTCAAGCGTCGGCCAAGCCGTGTCGAGTGGATGGCGGTGGCGATGTCGCTGCTGGGCGCATGGCTGCTGGCCGGCGACGGCGCGCTCAGCCTCAATCCCGGCGACGCGCTGATTCTGCTCGCCGCCCTGCTGCGTGCGTTGACGGTGTGCGTGACGAAACGGGTCATGCGCGATTCGGCGTTGCCGCCTTTGACGGTGACCGCCGTGCAGTCGGGCGTCGTGGCATTCGGCAGCGCGGCGGCAGCGTGGCTGTTCGCGCCGCAACAGTGGCAAGCGGTGCCGTCGCTGGCGGGGCATCCGGGGTTCTGGGGTTACATCGCCTATCTGGTGCTGGCCTGCACGCTGTTCGCCTTCTTCGCGCAGAACTTCGCGATCAAGCGTAGCAGTCCGACCCGTGTGTCGTTGCTGATGGGCAGCGAACCGGCCTTTGGCGCGCTGTTCGCCTGCCTGTGGCTGGGCGAACGGATCACGGCGACCGCGTGGGTCGGCGGTGCGCTGATCGTCGCGGCATCCGTCCTCGCGACGGTGCGCTGGAGCGCATGGCGGGTGCGTACCGCGAGCGCCTGAAGCGGCGCCCGCGCGCGTCGTCCGTCACCACCGTGGGCCATCCGCCTCACGGCTTAACGCGACGTAACCGCGCCCCGTTCGCTGACCACCTCGCCACGCTGCAGCACGAACGCGATCCGCTCGCCCTGCCCGGTCAGCAGGCCGATATCCTTGAGCGGATCGCCGTCCACCACCAGCAGATCGGCAATCGCGCCAACCTTCACCGCGCCCAGCTTGCCGCTCGGATCCACGATCTCCGCCGCGATCGTGGTCGCCGAACGCAACGCTTCAAGATTGCCGAGCACGTCGGCGCGAATCCGCAACTCGTCGCTCTGGAACGTGTGCATTTCGCCCAGCAGATCCGAGCCGAACCCCATCGGCACACCCGCCTTCGCGTAGATCTGCAACGAGTCGCGGCCCGCTTGCCGCACGGTTTCGACTTTCGCGATCGAATCGGCCGGCAAGCCGTAATCCGCACCGTGTTTGGCGAGCGCGTCGTAAGTCACCAGCGTCGGCACGACGAACGCGCCATGCTCGCGCATCAGGTTCGCGGCCGCTTCGTCGACGAGATTGCCGTGCTCGATCGTGCGAACGCCGCAGCGAATCGCACGCGAAATCGCGCGGCCGGTGTAAGCGTGTGCCATCACGTAGGTGTTGGCTGCTTGCGCCTCGGCGACGATCGCGCGGATCTCGTCCTCGGAATACTGTGTGTTGCCGATCGGATCGGTCGGCGACGCGACACCGCCGGACGCCATGATCTTGATTTGCGTCGCGCCCTTCTGGATCTCTTCGCGCACGGCGAGCCGCACGGCATCCACACCGTCGACCACGCGCGCGATCGCGCCCGCGCGAAACGCGCACGAACACGGTTCCAGCGTATCGCCACGCGGCCGGAAATCGCCGTGGCCGCCGGTTTGCGACAACGCCTTGCCCGACGGGAAAATGCGCGGGCCCGGAATCAGGCCGCTTTCGAGAGCTTGCGTCAAACCCCAATCCGCGCCGCCCGCATCGCGCACGCTAGTGAAGCCGCGGCCAAGCATCGCCTTCAGAATCGGCAACGCGCGAATCGCGGTGAGAATATTCGGCTGCGCGGCGTTCACGCCGAGGTTCGCCCGCGAAGCGAGCACATGCACGTGGCAATCGATCAACCCGGGCATCACCGTCTTGCCGCGCGCATCGATCACCCGCGCGTTGGGCAGGTCCACGGGACGATCGGTGACTTCGACGATCTGGCCGTTTTCGATCACGACATGATGATGCTCGAGCCACGCGCCCTGCGTCAGATCGAGTACGTTGCCGCCGCTGATTACCGTAATGCTCATTGCTGTCTTCCCTGACTGACTTGACCGACTTGACTGGATGAAGGAATTCGCGCGGCACGCAGGGGCCGCGCGCCGACTGCTTCAGGCGCCGCGAAGACGCGGCTCGCGCACGAACAACGTGCCGGTGAGGCTGATGGCCGCGGCGATCATCACGTAGATCGCGGGCGCCATATTGCTGCCGGTCGACGCGATCAGCCACGTAATGAAGAACGGCGCGAAGCCGCCGAAAATCGTCACCGCGAAGTTATAGGCAACGGAGAGTCCGGTGGACAGCACCTTGGTCGGAAACAGCTCGGAGAACGCGGCGAGAATCGGCCCGGTGTACATCGCGATCAGCAGGCCGAACACGCCCTGAAACACCATCAGCGAAGCGAGTCCCGGCGCGCGGTTGATATAGGCGAACATCGGCCATGCCAGCAGCAGGATCGCGGCGGCAGCGCCGGACAGGAAGCGGCGGCGGCCGAAGCGGTCCGCCAGTTTGCCGACCACCGGCGCGAAACACATGATCATGAAGCCGCCGAACATGCCCGCCGAGAACCCGGTGGATTGCGGCAGGTGCAAGGTGCGCACCGAATACGTCGGCATATAGAACAGCAGCACATAGGTGCAAACGGTCCACAGAATCACCATCGAAAAACTCGCGAAAGTTTCGCGTGGAAAACGTTGCAACACTTCGGCGAGCGGCGAATCGTTTCTGGCTTCGTCGGCGACCGCACTGAAGGCGGGCGTTTCATCCATGCGGCTGCGAATGAAATAACCGACCGGTCCGATCAGAATGCCGATCAGGAACGGCATTCTCCAACCCCACGAATGCAGCGCGTCGGCGCTCAGACTCGCGGTGACGAACGTGCCGACCGCCGCGCCCAGCAACACCGCGAAGCCGATACTCGATTGAATCCAGCTCGAATAGAACGCGCGCTTTTCGACGGGCGCGTATTCGGTGAGAAACGCGGTGGCGCTGCCCATCTCGCCACCCGCTGAAAAGCCCTGCAACAAACGCGCGACCACGATCAGCACCGGCGCCCACAAACCGATCTGGTCGTAAGTCGGCGCAAGGCCGATCAGCGCGGTGCCGAGCGCCATTAGCAGAATGGTCAGCGACAGCGCCGCCTTTCGTCCGACTTTATCGGCGTAGACACCCAACACGATCCCGCCCACCGGCCGCATGAAAAATCCCACGCCGAAGGTGGCCACGGCAAGCAGCAGCGAACTCAGCTCGTTACCGGTCGGAAAGAACAGCTTGGCGATGATGACCGCGAAGAAACTGTAGACGGTGAAGTCGAACCATTCGAGCCCGTTGCCGAGCACGGTGGCGACAATGGCGCGGCGGCGTTGCCGCGCTAGCGAATCGACGGACATCGTGGCGCTGGATACAAGCGTTCCTTGCATGGTCTCTTTCCTCATCGGGCCGCGTGTCACGCGGGAGGCAGGCGGAAGTATCGGCAACTCGCCGCGCCGTGCTCGAACCTCGAACCTCGAACGGCGCCTTCGCATGCATAACGCCGATCCTAGTGAGACCAGAATTGTTTTCGAAACGATAGATTCGCATGCATGCATGCGTACAGCGCATGCGAAACCGTTTTTACAGCGCTTCAGGCCGGCACGCCGCCGCGCTGTTCTTCGGCCTGCTCGAACAGCCAGCGTGTGAACGTGCGGGCGGCCTGGTTCTGCGAGCGGTCGTTCGGCGACACCACATAGTAGCCGCCGCCGTGACTCGCCGAAGCCTGCGTGGCGCGCACCAGCAGGCCTTCGTTCAGACACGCATCGATCATATTGCGCCAGCCGAGCACCACGCCCTGACCGAGAATCGCCATCTGCACGAGCTGCGGATAATGATTGACGACGACCGAACGCGGCACGGCCGGCAACTGCACGCCGTTCATGCCGAACCATTCGGACCACGACATCCATTGCCGCTGACCGTCTTCCTGCACCAGCAGGGTTTCGTGCGCGAGTGCCGCCGGGTCCAGCACACGGCCCGCGAGATAGCCGGGCGAACACACCGGGTAGACCTCTTCGTCGAACAGTCGACGCGCGGTGAAATGCGGTTCGGCGCGCTGGCGAATGTAGTACAGCCCCACGTCGAATTCCGCGGGCGACAGCGACGCGAGTCCGTCGCGCACGATCATTCTGATCTTGACGTTCGGATGCGCGGCACGAAACGCGCCGAGCCGCGGCGTGAGCCACAACACCGCGACGCCGGATGAACACGCAATCGTCAGTTCCTGATCGCCGTAATGCTTCATCACGTCGAGGGTCGCTTCGGAGCAACTGGCGAGCAGCCACTGCACCTGCTTGGCGTAACCTTCACCGGCGATCGTCAGACGTAACGCGCGGTGCTCCCGCACGAACAGCGAGCGGCCGAGAAATTCTTCCAGTTGAGCAATCTGCCGGCTGATCGCGCTCTGCGTCAAATGCAGTTCGGCGGCGGCCTTGGTGAAGCTGGCGTGCCGCACGGCCGATTCGAACGCGACGAGACACTGCAGCGGAGGCAAAGGAGCGATGCGCATGATGACGAAAACCAGGTGACGATGACGCCATCATAGCGGCCGCGCAGGCCGCTTCGATCAACGGCTCGGCGCGAGCCCGTCTTCCGGTTCCAGTGTGCGGGTCCGCTTGAGTTCCGGGAAGAAGCGCATCCACAGCAGCGCGACCGCGATCGTCGCGATGCCGCCCACCAGCACGGCGGGTTGCGCGCCCCACCATCCGGCCGTCACCCCGGACTCGAATTCACCGAGCTGATTCGACGTGCCGATAAAGAGCGAGTTGACCGCGCTGACGCGTCCCAGCATCTCCTCCGGCGTGCGCAATTGCACGAGCGACAGACGCACCACCACGCTGATCGTGTCGGACGCGCCCAGCACCATCAATGCGAACAGCGACACGAAAAAGTCGTGCGACAGCCCGAACACCACGGTGGCCGCGCCGAACGCGATCACGCCGCCGAACATGGCCGCGCCGGGCCGTTTGCGCAGCGGAAAATGCGCGAGCCACACAGTGCCCGCGAGCGCGCCGATCGCGGTGCCGGAGCGCAACAGGCCGAGACCGAGTGGCCCCGTATGCAGGATGTCGCGCGCGAACACCGGCAGCAATGCGGTCGCGCCGCCGAACAGCACCGCGAACAGATCGAGCGACAGCGCGCCGAGAATCACCGGCTGCTTGCGAATGAAGGCGATACCCGAGAACACCGATTCGAGTGTGACCGGTGCGCGATTGGCGGGCCGCGCCTGGAGCGGAATGCCCCACACGGCGGTGGCCGCCGCGGCGAACGACAGCATGCACGCAAGATAGGCCGCGCCGGGACCGATGCCGTACAGCAAGCCGCCCAACGCCGGACCGGCGATCTGCGCGGTCTGATTCGCGGAGGTGGCCCATGCCGTGGCTTTCGGCAACTGGCCGCGCGGTACGACGGCTGGCAACAGCGACGCGACCGCGGGCGATTCGAACGCGCGCGCCGCGCCGACGCAGGCCGCCAGCACATAGATGACCGGCGCGCTGATCCAGCCGCCGAAAGTGCCGCAAGCGAACAGCAACGCCGCAACGCCTTCGAGCCCTTGGCAAATCGCGGCGATGCGGCGGCGGTCGTAACGGTCGGCGACCTGGCCGACCACGAGCGTCAGCACGAACATGGGCAGAAACTGCGCGAGGCCGACGAGGCCGAGTGCGAACGCGCTATGGGTGAGCGCGTAGATATGCCAGCCCATTGCCACGGCGAGCATCTGGAACGACAGCGAGGAAAGGATGCGGGTACACCAGAAACGCTGGAACGCGGGGTGTTTCGGCAAACTGACGGGTGAGGGGTCGGCGGGCGCAGGAGGCATCGAGGTCTTGTTCTTGACTAGGCTGGCTGGGGCGGCAGCTAGTTTAGAGCAAGATCGGCGGTCGTGTGATTTCGTGCCGCGTGGCCCCTGCGCGGACCGTCGTGCGACTCATCGCGCGGCGCGTTTCGCTAATACGTGGCGAGCCCCTGAAACATCCCACATAGCGAGCGCGCCGCGCGGCGGATCATGATCGGCGGCTTTCGTTGTCGGGCCGCCAACCGACTTCGCGAAGCGCGGCGAGCAAGCGCTCCGCACCGATCGCTTCCGCACGGGCGCCGCGTGCGTTCAAGTCTCCGGCGGCCAGCAGCGCGTTGACGATCGCCTCCTCGACGGCCTCAGCCGCGGCCGAGAAAAGCGCCGACATGTGATCGTTATTGACCATCTCGACGGTGCTGGTCGGCGCGCCGACGCGCCCATAGTTGGCGACCGGCAGCCCCGTGTTGCCCACCGAAAACGCGAGGAAGATATCGCCGCTCGGGTCTTCCGTGCCGCCGCCCATGCGCGCGATACCGACACTGCCGCGCTGCG
This sequence comes from Paraburkholderia bryophila, assembly GCF_003269035.1. Classification (GTDB taxonomy): domain Bacteria; phylum Pseudomonadota; class Gammaproteobacteria; order Burkholderiales; family Burkholderiaceae; genus Paraburkholderia; species Paraburkholderia bryophila. The sequence continues at coordinate 8,116 of NZ_QLTK01000028.1, forward strand.
CGAGCCGCGTGCATTGATGCGGCAACAGCGGCGCATCCGTGGCGATGGTCACGACGATCGAGCCCATGCCCGCTTCGCCGGTGCGGCCGTCGGCGGTCTCGCGAAACGGCGAATGCACCTGCCCCAGCACTTCGCCCACCGGATAACCGGCCACACGCAACGCGTCGCGCCGCCCGTAGTTCGCCTGCACGAGGGCACCGACCGTCCAGCCGCCCTCGCCCGCTTTCAGAACCCGCGACGCCGTGCCGATCCCGCCTTTGAATTCATGACAGATCATCCCCGTGCCGCCGCCGACGTTGCCCTCCCTGACGTCGCCGGAACGCGCCTCGGCGCGCGCCCGCTGCACGTGGTCGGCGGTGACGTGCTGCCCCCAGATGTCGTTGAGCAACCCGTCGAAAGTTTCGAGCACGACCGGCATGCACCAGTAGACGTCGTTCGCCACGGCGTCGCGCTCGGCGGCGATCAGCGCGTCGCGTACCACGCCCACGCTGTGCGTGTTGGTGTACGCGATCGGCGTGGTCAGCAACCCGGCTTCGCGGATCCATTCGAGGCCGGTCGCGTCGCCATTGCCGTTCAGCACGTGACAGCCCGCGAAGCACGGTTGCAAACGCGCGCTGCCCGCGCGTGGTTCGATGATCGTCACGCCGGTATGCACCGACGCATCCCCCGCTTCGACATTCAGCGTGTGATGCCCGACCCGAACGCCGGCGACGTCGGTAATCGCATTGAAACGCCCGGGTGTGCCGCGCCCGATACGGATGCCAAGTTCTCTGCTACGCATTGCCTGTCTTCCTTCGACTCAAAGTTCGCGAAACGTCGCGCTATGACGTGCCCACGCCGCGTACATCGCGAGCGCCAACACCAGCAATCCACCGATGATGTACAGATCCGTCGGCTTGGCCGCGCTCTGCATCGTGGTGTACAACACGTAGCCCGCGCCGACGAGCGCCACCAGCGGCGGCAGCGGCCACAACGGCATGCGGTAATGATGCTCGACGTCGCGCCGCACGATGCGGCTCGCGAGCGCGGCCAGCGCGATCACCATGTAGATCACCAGCAGCAGATCCACCGTGAATGCCGTGAGGTCGTCGAGGCTGGAGACGAACAGCAGCAGCGTGGACGGAATCGCGAGCGTCAGCGTGGCGAGCCACGGCGAGTCGAAGCGCGGATGAATCTGCGTGAACGCGCGATTGCAGCTGCGCACCCACAACGCGTGCCGTCCGCTGCTGTAGAGCAGACGTCCCACCTGAATCACGATCGCGATGATCGCGTTGAACACCGACAGGAAAATCCCCGCGCTCACCACCCGCATCGTTGTCGGGTTGCTCAGTTCGCGCACCACGTAGCCGATCGGATCGGCGCTCTTCGACATCTCGACCAGCGACGGCGCGCCGAGCACGATCGCCGTCAACGGCACAAGCTCGACGAGCAGGATCACCAGCAACGAAAAGATCACCGCCTTCGCCACGTTGCGATTGCCGCCTTCGAGATCTTCCGCGAGAAACACCGCGGCGCCGAAGCCGTTGTAACAGAAGATCGCCGTGCCCACGGCCGGAATGATCGCCGCGGCGGTCGCCGAAATCAGCGTGCCCTGGCTCCCCACTTGCGGATGAACCAACGCGCCGAACGCACGATGCGGCTCGGAGAAACCGAGGTAGGCAATCAGCAATAACACCAGCACTTCGACCGTCAGAAACGCGCCGGTAATCCACGCGTTGGTCTTGATGTTCAGAATGCCGAGCACGTAGCTGAGCACCACGATCGCGAGCGCCACCGACTGGTTACTGAAACTCGTGCCGAGCGCGTTGTTCAGATACGGCGCCGCGCCGCTGGCCAGCACCGCGGGAATGAACACGCTGACCGCCAGCACCGCGACAAAGGTCAGATAGCCCGGCAATGCGCCGAACACCCGCTTGGCCATCACGTACTCGCCGCCCGCGCTGCGGTGCGCCGCGCTCAATTCCGCGTAGCACAGCGCGAAGGCGAGCGCGAGCACGCCGCCCAGCACGAACGACAGAACCGCACCGCTGCCGGCCTGCTGGATCGCGAACGGCGCGATCACGAAGATCGAACTGGCGGGGGTCACGCCCGATACGGTAATCATCACCACGTCGCGCACGCTGAGCGACTGCTTCAGCACGCGCGGCGTGTCCAACCCGACGGAGACGGCTTGCGCCGCGCCCGATGTTTCGGTGATCGCCATCGTCCTCTCTCCTTTGCAATGATTTTGTCAGCGCCCATACTTGAGCACTGTTGGGCGGAGTGTAGGAAGCCAATTTACGCGCCGCTATTACCGCTTGGGGTTACGCCAATTAGGTGGAGACGCATGGATCGACTGTTCACGGAAGTAGCGACGCATCAGGCGCTGGCGCGCGTGATCGATCATCTGGGCGGCCCGAGGTTCTGGCGCAATCTGATTCTTCTGCTCAACGAAGTGATACCGTTCGACAACGCGTTGGCGTTACTGATCGGACCCGACGGCGTGCCGCGTGTGCTCGACGAGTTCGATACCGGCGGCACCGATGCACCCTCCCCGGTGCCGCTTTATCTGAACGGGCTGTACCTGCTCGATCCGTTTTTGCAGGCCGTGCACGACGGTCTCGCCGACGGCCTCTACCGGCTCGAAGAGGTCGCGCCCGATCTGTTCCGGCAGAGCGAATACTTCCTGAGTTATTTCCGCGACGCGGTCGGCGAAGACGAATTGCAACTGATCGTCAAGCTCGCCCCGACGCACGACGTGGTGTCGTTGTCGCTCGGTGCGAAAGCGCGTTTCGACGTCGAGGCGCTCGGACGTCTCGCGGTCTGCGCGCCCTGGCTGATCGCGACGATCCGGCAGCACCAGGCGCGTCTCGCCACCGACCCGGCGAGGCGCGCCGACAGCGGCGATCTGTCGGGCCGGGTCGAGCGGGCGCTCGCGGGGTTCGGCGCGGAGTTGCTGTCCGAACGGGAAATGTCGATCGCGCGGCTCGTGCTGCGCGGCAATTCGTCCAAAGCGATTGCCGAGCGGCTCGCGATCTCCCCGGAGACGGTGAAGGTGCATCGGCGCAATCTTTACAACAAGCTCGGCATCTCGACGCAGCCGGAGCTGTTTTCGTTGTTCATTCAGGCGCTGGGGCACGAGGAACAGTAAGCGCTTCCACCTCGCTTGACAGATACATCACCGCCACTTCATCGCCACTTCGCGGCGGACTCAATGCATCCCGCATAAAGGGCTCCTAGCTGAGCCTGCACGTCGTCAATCCAAGCAATTCGCGTTCAAATGTTGGCGATAAATATGATGTAATGGCCAGATCGGACGCAACAACCGGACGCCCTGCTATTCAGCACCAGGCGGGCGTAGGGAAAGCAACTTTAAGACTGGGCGTCGCTCCGGACATTCCTGGCAGACTCTTATTCCATACAGATGAGTACAACCCGTGTATCGCCGTGGGGAATCCGCAAACTCACGTCACTGCGCCCGTTTCTCGCGCAGGCTTTCGTCCCCGCCAGGCGCAATCTGCAATACATGCACCGCAGAATGCGGCCGTTCGCGATCGTGGCGATCGTCGGCTTTCCGCTTTACTTTTACATCTGGCACGACCTGTTTCCGCAGGTCTACGAAAACCTGCCGCTGCGGCTGGTCGGCTCCGCGCTGTTTATCCCGATGCTGTTTGCCGAGCACTGGCCGGCGCCGCTCAAGAAGTTCATGCCGTACTACTGGTACGCCACGGTCTTCTATTCGTTGCCATTTTTCTTCACGTTCATGCTGTTGAAAAACAACGGCTCCAACGTGTGGATCGAAAGTGCGCTGATCGCGGCCTTCGTGATGGTGCTGCTGCTCGACTGGCTGATGCTGATGCTCAACTTCGTGATCGGCATCGGTGCGGCGTGTCTCGTCTATTTACTGACTACCGACCCCGTCAATTTCAACTCGACCTACCCCGCGCACCTCGCGATTTTCTCGTTCGCGGTCGCGATCGGTGTCGTCGCCAACTACGACATGGACCGCATCCGGATCGAACAGGAGCGCGCCATGCTCGCCACCGCCGGCAGCATCGCGCATGAATTGCGTACACCGTTGCTGGCGATTCGCGCCGGTGCTTCGGGTCTTGCCCGTTATCTGCCGTCACTGCTCGAAACCTATTCCATCGCCACCCAGGGCGAACTGCCGGTGCCGAAAATCCGCCGGGTTCATCTTCAGTCGATGGACGGAGTGATCTCCCGCATCGAACAGGAGGCGCTGCATTCCAATGCGATCATCGACATGCTGCTCGCGAACGCGCGCTTTACCGGAGGTTTTTCGCACGGCGAAGATGCCTGCTCGATCGGCGAGTCCGTCAGAAGCGCGCTCGACCGTTATCCGTTTCGCGACGGCGAACGGGGCCGGGTGCTCACCGATCTCGCGACCGACTTCACGTTCCACGGTTCGGACATGCTGATGACGCACGTGCTGTTCAACCTGCTGAAAAACGCGCTGCGCGGCATGGCGCCCGTGGAGAGCGCGTTGATCTCGATCCGCCTCGTCACCGGGCCGCGTTCGAATCAGTTGCTGTTTCGCGATACCGGCGTGGGCATTGCGCAAGACGTCGTACCGCACATCTTCACCCGCTTCTACACGTCGCCGGCGGGTATCGACGACGCTTCGATCGGCACCGGCATCGGCCTGGCATTCTGCCGCGACGTGATGCGTGCAATGGGCGGCGCTATTGACTGTCAATCGGTCGAGGGCATGTTTACCGAGTTCACCTTGACCTTCCCCCGAGCAGGAACATGAGCACGATCAAGCCATTCTATTTTCCGACGACCGTCACGTTCATCGACGACAGTCCCACCTTTCTGTCGAACCTATGTCTGCAACTCGACCCGCAGCTGGCGTTTCAACTGTTCAGCTCGCCGGTGGAAGCGTTGCGATCCGTGAACGACAGCCCCCGGCCAAGTTCGCCGAGCGAGCCCATCTTCGCGCCGTTTCGCGATCGCACCGACGAAGACGTCGCGCAACAGGTCATCTCGCTCAGCGTCAACACGGTGCGCAACCAGGTGTACAACGCGCAGCGCTTTCGCGCGACCTCGGTGGTGGTGGTCGATTACGACATGCCCGGCATGAACGGGCTCGAATTCTGTCGCCGCATGACCGACCCCGCGGTGCGCAAGATCATGCTGACCGGCAAGGCCGACGAGCACATCGCGGTGCAGAGCTTCAACGAAGGGATCATTCATCGCTTCATCCGCAAGCAGGATGTGTCGGCGATCACGTCGCTGAATCGCGCCGTACGCGACATGCAGGGCGCCTACTTCGACAACGTTTGCCAATCGATCGTCGATACGCTGGCGCTGTCGGAATACGCTTTTCTGTGCGACGAGGTGCTGGCCGAGCGCGTGGCCGAACTGTCGAGTTCGCTGGGTATCGTCGAGCATTACATCTCGTACTGCCCCGGCGGCCTGCTGATGCTCGACAGCAAAGGCGCGGCCTATCTGCTGATCATTCACACGCCGGAGACGCTGCGCGGTGTACGCGAGATCGCCGTCGAGCAGGACGCGCCGGCCGCGTTTCTGGCCGCACTCGACAGCGGGAGCAGTCTGCCGTACTTCTGGCAAACCGAGGGGAATTTCCCCGCTCAGTGCCCTGCGTGGGAAGACTACATATATCCCGCAAAGTCATTGAGCGGCCGGCAGAATTACGTTTATGCGGTCATTCCGAATCCGCCGGGACTGCAACTGGAACGCGTACAGAGTTACGACAGCTACCTCGAAAAGCTCGACCGCGATCAGGAAACGGCAGGGAGCTCAAGAAGCTGAACGCCATGCCGGGTTCGTCGTCAGGCGGCTACGGCGTTGCTTGCTCCGTGCGGCTCGCGATTGCGTCTGCGCTGCGACAACTCATCGCCCAGGCGCCGCGTGGACGACCATTTATCGAGTTCGACCTCAGCGCGAATATCGCGGCAAACAGTGACGATCTTCTCGACCTGGGCATCCGTCAACGCCGCATGCGTCGACAGTCGGATCAGCGCACGGTTGCGTGCCGTGGCCGGTGCGCAGAACACCGACCCGAAAATGCCGCGCGACTCCAACGCGTCGCGTAACACGATCGTGCGCTGCTCGGTGCCCGCTTCCAGCGCGATGATCTGGCTCTCGCTGCCGTTCAGGTTGTAACCCAGTTCGGTCAGACGATCCCGCAACCAGGCCGCGTTCGAGGTCAACCGCGTGCGCCGTTCGTCCGACGCTTCGATCACCGACAGCGTCGCGTCCAGCCCACTGATCTCGTGCGGCAGCAGCGTCGAGCTGAAGATCGCCGGATTCGATTCGAACTTGAAGTACTCCTGGAAATCGGCGGGACAGGTGATAAAACCTGCTCGCCCGGCGAACGCTTTCGCCAGACTCGCGGTGCGAAACGCAACGCGCGATTCCAACCCGAGGTCCACCACCAGTCCCGCACCGCGCGGACCGTGCGTGCCGAGCGAATGCGATTCATCGACGACGAACACGCAGCCTTGCCGCTCGCACACGTCGGCGAACTCCACCAGCGGGCACACGCTGCCGTTCGTGCTGTAGACCGAATCGACCAGCACGACGCCCTGCCCGTGCCGCGCGATCTGCTGCTCCAGATGCGCCGCGTCGTTGTGCCGGAAAGCGACCGGCGCGGCGCCCGCGCTGCGCACGCCCTCCCACAACGACATGTGCGCCATCATGTCGACATACACCGGTGTCTGCGCCGACGCGATCGACTGGATCAGGCCGGTATTGGCCGCATAGCCCGACTGACACAACACGCCGGATTCCGCGCCCATGTACCTGGCGAGCCGGCTCTCGAACTGCAGCAACGGACACTCGCCATGCAGGAAGATCGCCGACATCAACAGACCGCTGCCGTCCGCATACAACGTGTCCGCCATCCGGCCGATGATGTCCGGGTGTCGCGCAATCGCCAGATAGTCGTTGCTCGACAGATGCAGCGCGTCCGCTCCCGGTAGACGGCCACGCATGATGTGGCCACCGCCCCAGGTTTGTTGAACACGTTCATGGAAATAACGTTCGACGCGCGACGTGACAAAGTCCGGCAATGCGGCGTGTTGATAAGCTTGCCCTTGCTCTTTTTTCTGCCCTTGTACTTGCGTCCGAGGATCGAAAACGTTTTTCATACCAACTCCTTATGGGTTAGCTGCCAATAGCGGTCAGCGGGTCCATAGTGAGCCCGTCATTTATGACGTGTCAGGTAAACCGACGCAGGGCACGCGATAGAAAGTGGTCTTTTTTATGGGGGTTTCGTGCAATCGACCGTGTCAGCCAGACACGACTTACCTTATGCAATGCGTTATGCATAAGTTCGTGTTTTGTTAAGCGACGACAAGGCCGATTTCAGTGTGGCATCACAGCACGCCAAGCAGCGATTTCGGTTCGAGAAAGGCTTCGATTCCGAACGTGCCGTACTCGCGTCCAATTCCAGACTGTTTGAAACCGCCGAACGGTGCGGCCGGTTCATGCGCGAGCGTGTTGACCAGCACGCGCCCCGCTTCGATGCTCGACGCGACTTCATGGGCGCGCGCTTTGTCGCGCGACAGCACGTACGCCTGCAAACCGTACGGCGTGTCGTTAGCGATGGCGATCGCCTCTTCCGTGTCGCCGTAAGCGATGATCGACAACACTGGGCCGAAGATTTCCTCGCGAGCGATCGTCATGCTGTTCGTGACGTCGCTGAACACGGTCGGGCGCACGAACCAGCCGGCCTCGATCCCTTCGGGCCGTCCTTCGCCGCCCGCGATCAGGCGCGCGCCTTCGTCGATGCCGATGCGGATATAGCGCTGCACGCGTTCCCACTGTTTCCGGCTGACCATTGGGCCGACCGTGGTGTTGGGATCGCGCGGGTCGCCCGCTTGCGTGCGCGCGACCTCCTGTTGCATGCGCGCTTCGAATTCCGCGAGTCGTTGGCGCGGCACCAGAATGCGCGTCCCGGCGATACACGCCTGGCCGCTATTCATGAAGCCCGCTTGAATCGCGAGCGGCACGGCTTCGTCGAAGTTGGCGTCGTCGAGCACGATGAATGGCGACTTGCCGCCGAGTTCGAGCGTCACCCGCTTCAGCGTTTCGGACGCCGTGCGCAGGATCGACTTGCCGACGGCCGTGGAACCGGTGAACGAGATCTTCGCGACATCGGGATGCGCGCTGATCCGCGCACCGACCGTTTCACCGCGTCCGGTGACGATGTTGACAACGCCGGCGGGCAAACCCGCTTCGTGCAGCGCTTCGGTAACGATGCGCGTCTGGATCGCGCTCATCTCGCTCGGTTTGATGACTGTCGTGCAGCCCGCCGCGATCGCGGCGGCCAGCTTGCCGCAGATGAAGCCCGCGTTGCTGTTCCACGGCGTGATAAGACCTGCGACGCCCAGCGGCTTCATCACCACTTCGGCCGTGCCGGCCCGGCGTGTGAAGGCGTAGTCCTGCAAGACTTTCGCCGCGTCGAGCAGCACGTTGCTCGCGTGTTGCGCCATCCAGCGGCCACGCGAAACGGGGGCACCGTATTCTTCGGTGATGGCTTCGTAGAGCGCGTCTTCTTTCGCGACGACGGCTTCGTGCATCCGCTTCAACATCGCGATGCGTTCGCTCGTGCTGGTGTGGGAGAAGCTGGCGAACGCACGCTTCGCGGCGGCAATGGCGTGTTGCGCGTCCTGCTCGTCGGCGAGGCGCACGCGGCCGATTACCTGTTCGGTGGCGGGGTTGAAGAGCTCGAATAATTCGCTGCCGTGCGGCGTGACGAATTGTCCGTCGATATAGATTGTGTCGATGAGTTGCATGGCGGGTTCGGTTCCTTGTTTGTTCGCGCTGCGGGGAATGGGTTGACAGCTAGAAGTAGAGCGAACTCATTGCTGTGACTAGCCGTACAATCAAGCATGACTTGTTGAATAATTCAGGACAATGCGAACTTCTGGACTGGGTGAACTGGAGGCGGTGCTGGCCGTCGCGCGTCATCGTAGTTTTCGTGCGGGCGCGACCGAGCTCGGTGTGTCGACGTCGGCGCTGAGTCATGCGGTCGCGGCGCTGGAGGCACGCATGGGCGTGCGGCTTTTCAACCGCACGACGCGCAGCGTGTCGTTATCCGAAGCGGGTGCGCAGTTTGTCGACAGCGTGGCGCCGGCAATCGCGACGATTCGCGGCGCGATCGAACAGGCCGGTAGCTTGCGCGACACGCCGTCGGGCACGTTGCGCATCAACTCGTCGGTCGGTGCGGCGCGGCAAGCCATGCCGATGTTTATCGAGTTCCTGCAACGCTATCCCGATGTGAAGCTCGATCTGGTCACCGAGGGGCGCTTGATCGATATCGTCGTCGACGGTTTCGATGCGGGGATTCGTCTCGCTGAAACCGTGCCGCAGGACATGATCGCGGTGCCGTTCGGACAGCAGCAAAGGTTCGCCGTGGTCGGCAGCCCGGCCTATTTCGCGCGTCATAAAGCGCCTCGTACACCAGCGGATTTGCATGCGCATAGCTGTATTCGCAGCCGCATGCCCAGTGGTGGGATTTATCAGTGGGAGTTCGAGCGGCGCGGCGAGACCGTGCGTGTCGACGGTAAAGGTGTCCTGACGCTCGACGAACCGAATCTGATGCTGGAGGCCGCGCGTGCCGGGCTTGGGTTGGCTTATCTGACGGAGTGGAATGTCGCCGCGGATCTGCAGGCCGGCACGTTGGTGCGCGTGCTCGCGGATTGGACCCAGCCGATGGATGGGCTGTGTTTGTATTATCCGGGGAGGCGGCATGTGCCGGCGGTTTTGCGGGCTTTGATAGGGGTGATGCGGGAGAACGCAGAGGGGAACCGCATGCGGGGGAAGAAGGTGGCGAAGCGTGCGGGGGCGAAGCGTGCGGGGGCGAAGCGTTGAAGAGTCGGGCGTGTAGAGATTCGGATCGTGCATGCTCGCGCGAGATCGTGAAATCGCGAGATCGCGGAACTTGGCGCAGCGGAACATGCGGAGTGGATTACACCTCCCCAGCTTGATAGGTGCAGCCGTGGTACCCGCTGCCTACTATCAATTTGCCGAGTTAATTTCAATTCGGCGACGCCGCAAAAACGGGGTCCCCTTACGTTTAGATTTGGAGAGAAAAATGGGCGTTTATATCATTGAATATTCTCAGAATCCGAATTTTGTGCTTGGGATTACTGATCAGTCACTGGGCAGCCAGGTTGTACTCAAAAACAAGAGTGGCCTGGCGCCTCGCCTTGCCTTCTGGGATGTCAATTTCGATAGCGGCGTCATCACGCTGAATGCAAGCGGCGGCACGCTCGGCGTGGGCGCAGACACGGTCACACCCGAAGCGCTGGCAAAACTCAAATCCGCCGCGGACTCGATACGCTGGGATTTTTTCTCGTCCCCCGGATTCATCGTGCCTGCGTCCAATCATGCCCTGTGCCTCGACGATAAAAACCGGGTTGTTTCCGACGGAAACCCGATCTGGCTTTACCCGGTGAATGGCTCGCCGGCCCAACAGTGGCGTTTGGTGCCGCTGAACAACCTTAAGGCGTTCGAATAAGTAATAGATCGGCGGGTGCTGGTGAGGTGATTGATGAGTTTCGCGCGGTGGCTCGTGGAGTCCATCGCGCGGGTTTGGGACAAAGGCGGCGATGAAGTTAGTGACACCGCGCCAACGGTATTTTTCTACCTGCTACGCTACGGGACAATTTTGTCTGAGCCTGATTTTGGCCGAACGAACACGAGAGCTAGGGCAACAGTCGCAGCGGCAAGAAAAACGAAACTAAATGCCCAAGCAGTAGTCTCCACGGCATCCGGAATGCCGGTGGATACACCGCCGCCACTAACACCAGCGGCACTCACGACTAAAACGAATAAACCGAGAAACGGCGCAGCGACCAAATTTGCGAGCGCGGTAAATAGCAGTCGGCGGCGGGATAGAAAGGTCCACACATCCCCCGAGTTGCATTTCATGATCACAACCCTGATTGGGATGTACGCCAGCGCGAACAGACTGTAGAGCCATACAGTCAGGAAACACAACGCGATGACCTGCATACCGAATTCCTCATGAACAGGGTAAACGACTCGCACGATGTTCCTGCTCGGCCAGGTGAAAGCACCGACCGTATTCCCAAAGGCATCCAAGCAGGTCGTTGCAAATCACACCTCGACGGACATCGCCTGCTGCGAGGCGACTAGCTTCGGCGGCGGATCGCATTTGCAGATACACAAATCATCGCTCAACGCTGAGCGGCGTCCGCCCGGACCCGGCATCGTGAAACGCGGACCATCGCATTTAATCTTGCCCGTCGAATTGCACGCTGGACACGCAATGTCGTCACCTTCGTGCGCGACATGCCGACCACTAAATGACAGCGTCGTCGGCCGCGCGTGAACCGTTCCAGATGCTGTCGAGCGGTCGCCGTCGAGGATCGAATAGCGCTTCACACAATCTGCCCGTTGTTGGAAATCAAACCGTATCGATATACGCGACCAGTTCCCACGCGACCTTTGCAGTCTGCTGGCGCGTGCCCATCATGCGGTCAAGCAATGCAAGCTGGCGCGGTTCATGTACAACGAGCGACGGCAATGTATCTCCCTTCAGAAAGCGCCGTTGCGTGTCTCCAGCCTGCCCTGCCTTTAGCTTCGCGTGCCACACGCCATCTTCGGGACAGCTATCACCTGTGCTTGCGAGCGTGCCAAGTGGTACACGGGATGCAACGTTCGAAGGTTCGTCGGTCTGCGATGTCTTGTTCGACAACCCCGATAGCGGCAGGCCCGTAGCCGGGTCGAGTTGCTTTGCTTTTGCCAGTTGATCAATGAGTTCGTCGGACGGCTTTTGCGGCGGTGCTGCCGCATCCTGTTGCTTCTGCCATTCGAACGTACCGTCCCACGGCGGTAGCTTCGCAGGCGGTAGCGGGACGATCTTGTCGATGTCCGGCACCTTCGGGTTGCGACCGTCGTTGGCGTCGATGAAATTCCCAATTAACTCATAGCGTCGCGAACGCTCTAGGTCATCTGGAAGGCCAAGGTAGTACAACGGCTTTGATTCCGGCGGCCCCTTGAAGCCATTTTCCAGAAAAGATGCAGCCTGCGTATCTCCTGCTGCAACACCTTTCTGAAAAAGTGCAATGGCATCCGGGTAGAGCTTCCCCGTCTTTTGATCGATACCCAACAAGCTGGCCGCTTGACCAAAGCCCTGATCGGCAGCACACGCCAACATTTGCCGTCCGATATCAGGAGCATTCTCATTCGGCAATAATTTGTCGCCAACATAGTACTGCGCCTCGGGATTACCAAGATCGGCTGCTTTACGGAAGTAGTGCAACGCGGCATCGGCGTCTGGCTTCAGGCCGTAGCCCGTTTCGAGATAGTGGCCGATATCGTAGTAGCCACTCGGGATACCCTGCTTGATCAGTTGCATTGCAAGATCCACGGTTTCGGTCGGCGCATTGGGCGAGTCAGCCAACCCTTGCGAAAGAAGCGATTGCAGGTTCTGGTTCGCCTTGTAATGATCGTACGCCGCTGCAATCCTGTAGTAGCGTGCAACGTCGTTGAAGTCCTTGGCACCTTCCTTTTTCTCCAGATACCGCGCATAGCGGAAAAGCTTGTCCGCTTGCGGGTCAAGTGGCGGCAGATGGTCCGCCTGATGTGTGCACGTAAACGCAAGACTGGCGCGTACCGCACTCATATCGGGCAATGAAGTCACAGGAGGTTCCTTTTTTGTGCAGGCACAAAACAGATGTAAAAGTACGACGATCAGAAGGTATCGTTTCATGGCTCAATCGCTGCGGCTGATGTCGCTGGTTGACCGTAGGAAGCCGACGAGAGAGGCGACAGGGATCATGTTTTTCGGCTGTCGGAAAATATTCTGTCTGATGACTTTTTCCCACTGCTTGAATGCTTCTGCCGGATCATCCTGAGCACCCTGTCCGTGGGTCGTTGCGGACCAGCCTCGCGCAAACGCCTGAAGATCCCGCGCGCCTGTCAAGACGGCGCTCGTGCAGCGCTTACGTTTATATTGCCGACAATCGATCTTCATTTTGCAAAAAATTCGCGCCTATGCCGAGAATAACAGTACTCGTCACGTCTCTATGCCTTGTCTTGTTCGCGGGCAGCACAGCTTCGGCGCGAGCACAAGCCACCGGGACCGGTGATGATGGTTCATTTCGATTACTACCCCAAGGACCTAGCCCGAATTCACATCCTGGAACATCGGCTGGAAAGTGTAATAAAACTTGCCGGTGTTGGCGAACTTGGGGAAACAGAGTTCCACATCGACGGGAACGATGGCTATCTGTACATGTACGGCCCCGATCCAGATCGACTGTATGCGATGACGAGTCCGATCCTGAAATCATCCGCTCTGTTGACTAACGGCGAAGTCACCAAATGGTACGGTCCTCGCACAGAAACGTTCGCGATACATCCAGATGCCGACCGGCAACGATCGAAATTAGAACTTACATCTTGATTCGAGGCGGTTGGCAACACTCAACCTCACTCGCGAAGCGAGCAGCACGCCCGGACACGAAACCTAGACCACAGTCGCTACGGCCTTGTTGATCGTCGGATGGCTCACACCGTACTCTCTGACGAGGGAGACAGAACATCAGTTCTCGGCGGCACTATCCGATGTTGCTTGTGTCGCAGACGCCGTCTGCGACGCAGGGGCGCTTGTCGGTTGCGCACTGCTTGGCACTGCCTGCGGCGCTGGATTCCATTGTGGCAACAACACTTCAAACTGCATGGCCGTATGCGACCTTTCTGCCGCATCATCTTCGTCTATCTGCGAATACCCCGCGACAACAGCCTTGGTTCTGTCGGACGGCGTTTGGTATTTGAAATTGACGAGGGCATCCAATACATTCCCGACGCCATTCGGATACGCTTTTTTATCAAAGACAACATACGCTTCCAGGCCGCCCGAACTAGTTGGAACCCCGAAATAAGACTGTTGGTCGTCTAGAAACGTGACCTTGAATCCTTGACCTTCGTCGTATATTTTCCGCTTTGGATACTCATTCCGCTGAACGAGTGAGACTCTATCCACTGATACCACAACAGGATAAGCGCCATTATTTTTTGTTACGCAAACAATACCCCACGTCCACGCATCCTTCGAAATGGCGGAACACTCTGTAGTTACCATCGGCGTCAATTTGTTAAGCTCACTTCTCGCCTCAGAATCGATTTTTGGTTTTTCAATTAATCGATAGTTCACAAAATAATTTCCAAAGATACCAAGAATTGCAGCAACCGCACCGGTGGCAAGCACTTGAACTACAGTGTCGCGCCAACCTCCGTCGCCCTTAGTCTCTTGATCTTGCCCTGCCATGATGGGGTCCTCGCCGAAACACTATCTATTGTTATCGTCACTCTAATTACGTATCTGTGATACCCGAAACTTTATCCGATAACATTGTTCAGTGTGAAGCGAAGTTGCTCAAGCTCTGGACCGTTCAACGTAAATCACCTTTCCCTTGAAACGCTCTGCATAGTTACCCGGCCGCAAATCACACCTCGACGGACATCGCCTGCTGCGAGGCGACTAGCTTCGGCGGCGGATCGCATTTGCAGATACACAAATCATCGCTCAACCTGAGCGGCGTCCGCCCGGACCCGGCATCGTGAGACGTGGACCATCGCATTTAATCTTGCCCGTCGAATTGCACGCTGGACACGCAACGTCGTCGCCTTCGTGCGCGACAGGCCGTCCAGTAAATGACAGCGTCGTCGGCTGCGCCTGAACCGTTCCGGATGCTGTCGTGTGGTCGCCGTCAAGGATCAGAAATCGTTTCACAGTCTGCCTGTCATTGAAACATCAAGCCTGATCGATATACCCGACCAGTTCCCAGGCGACCGGCGCAGTCTGCTGACGCGCACCCATCACGCGATCAAGGAGTGCAAGCGTGCGCGGTTGATGTACGACCAGCGACGGCAACGTATCGCCTTTCAGGAAGCGCCGCTGCGAATCTCCCATCTGCCCCGCCTGGAGCTTCGCGTGCCACACGCCATCTTCGGGACAGATATCGCCCGTGCTTGCGAGAGTGCCAAGCGGTACACGGGCTGCAACGTTCGCTGGTTCGTCGGTCTGCGATGTCTTGTTCGGCAACCCTGATAGCGGCAGGCCCGTACCCGGATCGAGTTGCTTGGCTTTTGCCAGTTGATCGATGAGTTCGTCGGACGGCTTCTGCGGCGGTGCTGCCGCATCCTGCTCTTTTTGCCACTTGAAAGTACCGTCCCAAGGCGGTAGCTTCGCAGGAGGTAGCGGTACGATCTTGTCGATGTCAGGAACCTTGGGGTTGCGGCCGTCGTTGGCATCGATGAATTTACCGATCAAATCGTACCGCCGGGAACGCTCCGGATCATTTGGAAGTGCAAGATAGTCGAGTTGATTTGTCGCTGGCGGCCCCTTGAATCCATTTCTCAAAATCGAGGCCGACAGCGTGTCGCCAGCGCTCACGGCATTTTGAAATGCCTTCACCGCCCCGCCGTAATCCGATCTGTCTTGGAGGAAAACCCCCAACGTATTTGCTGCATCACCGTAGCCCTGATCCGCAGCACATTGCCGCATCTGTCGTGCAATGTCAGGAGCGCGGTCATGAGGTGCCAATTGTTCTGCTACGTAAGCTTGGGCTTCAGGACTCCCAAGATCGGCTGCCTTACGCAAATAATGCAGCGCAGCTTCGGTGTCCTGCTTCAGCCCATAGCCCGTTTCGAGATAGTGCCCGATATCATAGTAGCCACTCGGGATATCCTGCTTGATCAGTTGCATAGCAAGGTCCACGGCTTCGGTCGGCGCATCAGGCGAGTCAGCCAACCCCTGCGAGAGAAGCGATTGCAGGTTCTGGTTTGCCTTGTAATGATCGTGTGCCGCTGCAATCCTGTAGTAGCGTGCAACATCGTTGAAGTCCTTGGCACCTTCTTTTTTTTCCAGATACCGTGCGTAGCGGAACAGACTGTCTGCCTGCGGGTCGAGCGGCGGAAAATGGTCCGCCTGATGCATGCAGGTAAACGCGAGATTGGCGCGCACAGCGCTCATGTCAGGCAGTGAGGTCACTGGGGGTTCCTTTTTCGTGCAAGCACAAAACAGAAGTGAAAGCGCGACGATCAGAAGGTGTCGTTTCATGGCTCAATCGCTGCGGCTGATGTCATTGGTTGATCGCAGGAAACCGACAAGGGAAGCTACCGGAGGTTGATCGCCGCTTTGTTGGCGGACTGTGTTTCTTTTGATTATTATTCCCCACTGCTTGAATGCTTCTACCGGGTCATCCTGAGCGCCTTGCTCGCCTGTATGCAGGCCCCACAGTTGCCTGCGTAGCGATTGCGCCACATCCGCATGCTCGGTACAGATATTCAGTTCGCTATCACCTTCCATGCTTCGGGAATTCAGGTTCGCTGAACCAAGCGTCGTGAACACATCATCGATCGTCATCAGTTTTGCATGAACGTACACCGGCACCCATGCGCCCGCTGGCGAATCAGGCGCAACCAGCGTGCACACGTGCACCTTCAGGTTGGTCATGTCCATTGACGGTATGTCGACGTGCGCGAGGTCCTTGCTATCCAGTTCGGAAAGATTCTGCTGATCCTGCTGAATGGCTTGCTGATTTTGTGCAAAGGCCGACATCGCACCTGAAAATGAGCCGGGATTGAACGGGTCGAGGACCAGTCCCTGACCGGACTGCAATTGCTGTTCGCGCGCCTGGTCCTGCGCAAGCGCATTCTGAAGCGCTTTCCGGTTCGCTTGCACTTCAGCATCCTGACTGGGCGTCTGCACGGCCCTCGTCACTCCGGGCATCGAGTTTGTCTGTCCCAACGCATGAAGCATGCGGTAGGTGTTGAAAGTGCCGTTAGCCACAGCCGCATCATCAGAGTTCGTGATCACGAACAGATGAATCGGGCCATGTTGACCGGGGTCGCGTCCCCCTTTGGTCTGCGCCAATGCCGCACGCTTGATCTGCTCGGCGAGCGGCACCCACCGGAAATACTGGTTCTGGATAAAAACGCACCGTGTTGCGTTGTTCGCCGCCTGAAGGTACATCACCTCAATATCTTTCCGGTTATCTTTGCCCTTCTCCTTCTGCGAACGAGTGCGCACGATCTGCGCCATCATGGCACTCCCGGTATTCTTTCCGGGGCGAATCTTCAACTGCTTTTCCATACCCTTGCGCGACTTGCCAAGGCTTTGCCCCGTTGCTCCGTCCCATGCCAGACAGAAATTATCGTTCAAGTCCTGAAGGATCGGGCCGGTAACAATGCTCGAAAGGTCCTGCCACGGCGTCGGTCCGTTACGCCCCATACCCGGCCCGTTGCGCTTGCAGCTATGATCGTTTTTATCCCAATACTGATCGAGCATGTTATGCCCCATCACGAAACCCGTCGCAAGGTTCGGGTCCTCATAGTCGATTAGCACCATTTTCTGGTGATGGGTCGGCGTCAGCAATCCCGTTGCAACAGCATTCTGGATTTTGGTACGCGTATCGCGTTCCGAATCCTTGCCGTGAAGAAACAGTCGCCACATATTCTCGCGACGCTCGTCCAGCGTAAAGTCACGGGTTGCGAACTCGACATCCGCGAAGGTAAAGGGGTAATGCGTGAACCACTTCAATTTGCGCACTGCGGAATCCCATGTGCCAACCATCGTGACGTTATTCAGGTTGGCGCAGTAATACCACCACGTATCGTAGAGGCGTTCCGCGGTGCTCTGGTAGTCTTTGGCAATCAGCGTAGACCACCTGTCATATGCCCAATCCGGAATAAGCCGCTTGATCCAGGTTTCCGCGTCATAGCCCGGCATGTTGTTTTCGCTCAATTGCGATATGTACCAGTCGTCATGCCAGCACAACAGCCGGACCTTGACGCCTTCCTTGCCCTTCTGAACAAGAAGCTGTCCGATTGTCTTGTTGCCGCCGCCCCCGCGCCGGAAGAACATCGACGGCTGGAAGCCCCAACAGATGATGTCGACCGAATGCCTGGCATCATGGATTGCATCGTAGACGGCACCGAACGCTTCTTCTCCATTCACGAGTGGGCGTAATGTCGCCCACCGGGGATTGTATTCGGTCTGCTGCACGAACCATGGCGACGGGATACTAGCGCTGTTCGTTTGGTTCAGGGCAAGGGGGGTCGTGATCGTCGTGGTCGGATTCGCCATGGTTCAGGCTTCGGAGGAAGGATTGAGCAGATCGCTATAAAGCTGCCGGTGTACCGCCCGGTCCGGCGCTGCGCCGTCGCTGTCGGACAATCCCTCATGAAACGGAAACCCCTGATTCGCGAGCGTGCCATTGGCAGTATCGTGATAGTCGCCAGGAACCGGAATATCGTGCTTTACGCCGTTCGCCAGTTCGAGCGTGTACTTCTGCGTTGTTACCTGATGATCGATCGGCAATTGCCCGGTGCTGTCGAATACGCCCTGCTTCACCAATGCACCGTCCGCGTAAAGCTTGTAGGGCATGCCGACAGGCACGACATTCGTTGCGGAAGGCGAAGCCATCGTGTTCAGCGCCAATCGCCGCGTCGGCATATCCTTGAACGCCGGGTTGGTCACGTCCATCCTCGTCGGTCCGCTGAATGGAAAACTCGCGCCCTTGAAGTCGATTGTGCCCGGCGCGTGAATTTCGATATTGCCATCCTTGATGCGGATATACCCGCCACCGGAAGTCAGCAGGATTTCCTGCTGCGCAGCCGCTTGAATATTTTCCGTGGCGGATACGAGCAGCAACGATTTTTGCGCCGTCAATTCGATATTGTCAGCGTGTGCCTGTACCTCGACCTTTCCTTTCGCAGCAAACAGCTTCATCCCTGCGTTTTGCACAAACAGGCTCAGCTTCTGCGTGACGCTTGCGATTAATGATTTACCCGTTGCTATGTGCGTGCTCTCGCCGCTTACCAGATTGATGTGCTGGTCCGTCGCGACATGCGCCGACTTCTGGGTCGACAACGCGATACCCGCAGGCGCAGCGAACAGCATGACGGGTTGCGTGAAGGCATTCGCGTTACCGGTTCCGCCCCCTGCCGTATTGCCACCACCGCTACCGCCTGCTGCGCCCGCTTCGCTGTGCTGTGTCGCATCCGTGAAAGCCTTTAACGCATCGTGTCCGTCTTTCAGACTTTCCGCCTGCGACGTTTCGCTCGCCTGCGATGCCGCGTCGAGCACGCCCTCCGAACTGACAAGCTGGTTGCTGGCGACTCGCGCATCGAGCGGCTGGCTGGTGACAGGGTGCGTCGATACATACAGCCCGCGCCCCGCACGTAGCGCTCCGTAGGCGTCGGAACTCAGATCGAACCCGCTGCCGAGAAAATTGCCACGCGTGTTGCCGGTGTGATCGATCAGATAGCCGAGGTGAAGTTGAGCATTCGTGCTGGAACTGTATAGCTGCACGCGGTTCTGAGCGGTCGCATCATCCATCACCATCTGGTTGAAGCCGCTCCCCGAGAACTCCTTCGAGCGGAAACCCGAAAGCAGTCCGTTCGAGTGCCATTGAGGTTTTGCTGCGCCGTTATAGACCCGGTGCAATGCAATCGGCCGATCGATGTCATTGCCGATGTAGCCGATCAGAAGCTCCTCACCCGCGCGCGGCATGTGCACGCCACCATAACCGTCGCCTGTATCGGACTGCGCCACACGCACCCAACACGATGCACGCTCGTCGCCTTCATTGATCCGGTCCCATACGAACAGCACCTTGACCCGGTTCAATGCATCGGTGTACGCCTCCTGGCCTTTCGGACCGGCGACGATGGCCGATTCCAGCTTTGCTTCGGGCTTGTGGTGTTCGAAAGGGCTGCGATAAGGCACTGTCGTGCGCTGTGCCTCGACGGAAACGCGGTAGAACCCGGTGGAACCATCGTCATGCGCAACGCTGAACAGCTTGCCCGGATCGTCAGCGCGCGCCTGCGTGAGTTGAAAGCTCAGGCTGTGCGGGTAATTCGCCTCATGCCCGGAAAGTGGAAGATTGTTTTCGACAGTCCATTCAACCTCGATGGCCGCAAACTCCCGCTGCTCGCCTGCGTCCTGATCGTGCACAGGATGCCCTGCGATCATGAAACGTCGCCCCGCGTCGATTGCACGCAGACCACCCGTGCCATGAAAACGCTTTGCTTGCGACTCCCATTCTTCCATGCGGATTTTTGAAAGATCGTCGCCGCGCTCCTGCATCGGATACGTATAGCCGCCCGTGTACTCATAAACTTCTGTCTGGGTGGGCAACACACCCTGATTGGCCATTGTCGGAATCGACGTGCCTTTCGGATTGAACGGTGTCGGCGGATTCTTGTAGTCGAACGTGCGCGTAGACAACATCACGGATTGCAGTGTCCGCGACCCAGACCACTGCATCAGCGCATCGGCCTCGCTGTTCAAGCCAGCCCGGTAAAACCCAACCGTTTCCGGCGCAAGCGGTTCGAGCGTCTGGAGGCGGTCGGTAATTACCAGCGTGTGCGATTTTCCGTCGCTCGCCTGCTGCCAGATGCCGTATAGCCCTTCTGACTCCAACAGGCGGTGCACGAAATTCCAGTCGGTCTCGTCCTGCCGACAGTACGAGCGCGTAGGTAATGGCTTCGACAATACAAAGCGGAACATTCCCTGCGCCTGCGGATGCTGGTTAAATACGTCCGCGACGATTTCATCGACACTTTTATCCTGCCAGTGTCGCTGGTCACGGCGAAACCGCAGAAAATGCATCCATGAGGAAAACGCTACCTGGTACGTGGTCAGACTGCCTTCACTGCCTAACCGACGCGCCATGTGCACATAGCCGTGATGCGGGAGATAAGTGCCGTCGGTCTGCTGTACCCAAAGCGTAACAGCCTGTGCGATCAGCGTCTTAAGCTGGACATCGCCCGACGTGGAGACACAGTCGAGCATGAAGAGATAATCGCGGCCAATGCGCGATCGGCCAATGACCCGATGCGGCAGCAAGACATTATCGCCTGCCGGTGTGTCCAGTTTCAGCAGGCGGTCCTGCTGTGACAGCCCGCCAGTTATCGCCCCAACCGCATCCCGCGCGCCCATACCCCGCCCCTCTCATTATTCCAGCTAGTCGCGCGATTTTACGTATGACGATAGTGTGAATGCAATTGCGCAAGTGTGAGAAATTGCAAGGAGTGGCTCGATTCAATGCGGAATAAATATCAAGGCGATTTTTGACCTGCACAGACATTTATTCTGCATATTTCGACGATTGAACGGCTGTTTTCTCAGACGCACAGAGCATTCGAATCCGCAATTTCTTCCATGCTCTGCTGTTCACACCAGATCGTGACCGATAGTGAACAGAGTCGGAAAGCCGGTCGGTGGCGCACACTGGCCAAACACGATAGAGCGCGATATTTCGAGCAGCGCGGAATCACGCCCGTCATCGAAGCTAATCAGTGGCGCAAGACCAATTGAGTGAGACACAGCAACGGCGATACAAAATAGTCAGCAGCACGCGCCAGCTTTAACGACTCACATTTAGCGCAGTAACGTCACGGGCCGGATCGAGCGAACGCCCTTCGCCACCGGCAATCAGTGTCTCGGGCGGCACACTGTAGACCTCGGCAAGCTCAAACAAACGAAACAGAGGTGGCGCGGTATGACCGCGTTCAAACCGGCTGATCGTTTCCGTGTTCACCCCCAGCGCTTCCGATACCTGCCCCTGCGTCATATCCGCATCGAGACGGGCGCGAGCTAACGCCTGACTGATCCGCTTTGCGAACGTTTCTTCCTGAGTCGCGGATGCTCTCATACCAACACTCCGTGTCGAAAACCACAAAATTTCGACATCGATAGTGACTCGACCGTCCCGCACGAGCTAAAAAAAAGCCGTTGAATCTCAACAGATTCAACGGCTTATCATTCATATCTTTTGGCGGAGAGACGGTCCGCTTTCCATGCGTTCGCATGAGTTCGCATTAGTTCCACATTTACTCTGAAAGCCCCGCCACATAAGGCTCATGAGTTCGCCCTAGTTCGCATGAGTGTGCTACCATCCCAAGCCAGTGTATGGGTAGATGTATGGGTATGGAACTCAGGCGGAGAACATGTCTCGACCAATCAAGAAGCTGTCTGCTGTAAAGGTTCGACAAGAGAAAAAGCCCGGCTACTACGCAGACGGCGGCGGTTTGTATTTGCAAATTCGCGAGACTGGCACCAAGTCCTGGATATTCAGGTACTCCCGAAGTACCGTTCTCACGAAGAACGGGAGACGGAAGCATACCGACATTGGGCTTGGGTCTTATTTAAGCGTTTCGCTCGAAACTGCACGGGAAAAGGCAGATGGCATGCGCCGCGCAATTGCTAACGGCGACGACCCACTGGCCATGCGACAGTCAGAGCGTGCGAAGATCGCGGCAAAAATGACTTTCTCCGAGTGCGCCAGTGCCTATATCGAAGCACACAGGCACGGCTGGAAGAATGAAAAGCATGGGGATCAATGGACCAACACGCTGGCCACCTATGCGGCACCGCTCGTCGGAAAAAAAGACGTCGCGCTGGTTGACACGCACGACGTGGTGAGCATTCTGGAACCGATCTGGACCACCAAGAACGAAACGGCTTCGCGGGTTCGGGGGCGGATGGAAAAGGTACTAGCGTGGGCAACTACGCGCGGTCTACGCAGTGGCGAAAATCCTGCGCGTTGGAAAGGCCATCTAGATACGCTGCTGGCAAAACCTAGCGCCGTACAGGCGGACGAACACCATCCCGCGCTACCCTACCCTCAGATTGCATCGTTCGTGGCTTCATTGCGGAGTATCGACGGGACCGCCGCCAAGGCGCTGGAGTTCGCTATTCTCACTGCCGGTCGCACCCAAGAAATCATTGGAGCGCAATGGTCCGAAATAGACATCGACGCGAAGCTATGGACTGTTCCTGCCGAGCGCATGAAGATGAAACAGTTGCACCGCGTGCCACTGAGTGCAAGGGCAATTGCCATCTTAAAGGCAATGGAAAAAACACGCCTGGACGATTTTGTCTTTCCGGGCATGACGAAGAATAAGGGCCTATCGAATATGTCCCTTCTCGCCGTTATTAAACGTATGAACGGCGCGGCGAAATCGAAGGGCGACGCACCAGCGCCGATCTGGTTCGATCCGAGAACCGGTGCGCCGGTAGTGCCGCACGGCTTTCGCTCGACATTCCGCGATTGGGCTGCGGAGTGCACACACTTTCCTAGGGAGCTGGCGGAAAAGGCTTTGGCGCACGCCGTCCGTAGCGAAGTGGAAGCGGCCTATCAACGCGGGGATTTGCTGGCCAAACGTGCGAAGATGATGGACGCTTGGGCCGCGTACTGCGCGACGAAGCGCGAAGCTAGCGCGGTCCTACCGTTTAACCGTCAATCGGCGTAGCGCTTAGTGCGCCACTGAACCCATCCACGCAGGATGCCGAATCGAACATTAGGCGAATCGTCGCCTACCCTCGCAATCGGAACGCCGCTCGCAATGAGAGCGGCAATCATTGCGCCATTCGAGACGTATTGACCCGCCCACCCTTGCACCAAGCCTTTTAGCGCGTAGCTACTGCTGCGGCTGTCAGCCTTGGACGTGGTCTTTACGCCATTCAGGAATCGCATGGCAGCGTCGAACTCTGCCTGATGGTCAAGAATGTTCGGGCGAACGTGCGGCTCTCCACCGGGCAAACCTCCGCCCGTTAATTCAGGGTAGCGCTCTGCAATTTCGTGAAGGGTCAGCATTAGAACGGCCTCGTATCGTCTTCCCGATCGCCCTGAGTGCGGGCTCTGGGCGGCAGATCAAATACCATACGGCCGTGCGACTTCTTTGGTTCTTTGCCCGTCACCCTGCGCAGGATTGTAGCAACATCCTTTGCCTGCTTGGGTGTTGGCTTGTCATACCCTACCGCAATACACACGTCTGCAGCGGACATGCGTTCAGTAGCGGCCCTGTCCCATGCGAAGCGGGCCATAATCAAGTCTTCAAGCGGGTTACGCTCCGTGTGGTCCATGTTCGCGTCGTTTAAACGCTGCATCTCGTCGCGCGTGAGACTGTGCCGCTCGCCGGCTTCGTACAGAGCCTTAGCCTGCGCCCACAATTGCTGCATATCCACGTCGTGCATGGCGTTCAGTTTCGGGCCGCACCGCACCGTCCAGTAGCGCCGATTGCCCGTTTCGTCGCGCAGGTACGCATGCTCGTTCACGCTGGCAAGCGCTGCCGTGCGGCGCGGAAACTTGCTGCTCGTTTTCGCGTAGGGCAGCCGCAGTTCGTCCATTTTGCGGGTTATGAAACCACGCAGCGCGGTAATGTCCGACTTACTGAAAGTCGCTTCCAACTCGCCCAACTCAACCAGCCAGTAGGACACGAACTGTTTCACGCTGTCTTTGTTCGCCGGATCAAGAATGACGGACTCCGCAACCCATTCGCGATGCTCGCCAGCCATACCCATAATCCACGTCGTCTTTCCCAGCCCCTGCGCGCCCTGAAGCACCAGCACGCCTTGCATTGCAAACCCGGCGGGATCGTACACGCATGCCACCGCGCCAATAAGCCAACGCCGCAATAGAATGCGCGTTAATTCCTGGTCTGCCGCGTCCAACGTGTCTGCCAGCGGCTCTAATCGGTCCACGCCGTCCCACGGCTTAGAGTCGATCCATTCGGCGACCGGGTTATACCGGTTCGCGTCGGCCAATGCAGTAATGTAGACGGGGACGTTCCCTGTCGGCATCCGGTTTCTAGCGCACAGGTCGATGATCTTCCCATAGCTCGCTTCTGACCGATTCTCAGGCGTGAAATCCGCGTGGGGAATCAGAATCTCTACTTCTTTGGAGATCAGGTTATAGACAACCTTTACGCCGTACTGGTCGAGCATGTGTTTCAAGTTCCCCTGCGTCGGAAGCGGCGCATCCCTGCCAGGATCGGGAAAATTCTGGACGTTCAAAGGCATTTCCATTGGTGCACCTGGAAGGCTGCCGGCGGGCCGAATACGCCGATTGATTGGCGTCACGCTGTCCGTTCTCGCTGCCGCTTTCTTCTTCTGAGCCGTCATGTGGTTTGCTTCGCTCCTTTATTGCGTACGGGTGCTGGCGATTCGGTTATTGAGCCAGTCATTCACTTCACTTTCCACCCAGCCGGCGCACTTGTGGGACAGCTTGATAGACGACGGGAATTGGCCGTTCTTGATTAGGCGGTAGATGCATGTCTTCTTGAGCCCGGTGCGCTCCAGCACGGTCGCGATGCGAATGATTCTTGTCGGATGAGTTTGCATGTATTCCCTTTAGTTCGACTTGGTACGGTTCGCAGTGTCCGCGTTCGACATTTCCGGTTCCACATGAGGGTTTTTTTCACCAAGCGGTTAATCGCTATCGGGGTGGCACGGGGTACGTGCGGGGGTGGCAAATCGGGCTTTTTTTGCGCTGCCCCCCCGCTAAAAACCATATCCAGCTTGGCTTAGACGGATTTGGGGGTGCATGGGGTATGTAGTTCTGAAGAGTTTGTTGGACAGCCTAATAAACTCTTGTGAAATTGCACCACCATGCTCCCCCGATTCACTCAAAGCCTTATCCAGTAAGGTTTTCACCGGAGGGGCACGAAACTGCTGATACCCCGAATCGCAACGAAAGCTCTGAAAATCCCCTTCCCTGTATGCCTGATTCGACAATTTCAGCGCGTTGGATCGAGTGAGGGAACACCGAGGTAGCAGCTTTGCTGCTGCCGAATGCTCACGAACGGGTGTGCTTGATCGATTGCCGAAAGTCGGCATCCAGGTGGGTGAGGGGTCGGCGGCATTGCCTTTTAAAGGTCCGCCTGTGGGGCGTGCCGCCATGGACGAAAATATTTTTCACGTCACCTCTGTTTCCATAGGTAAACAGAGCCAGAAAAAAACCTTATGAAACAGCCTTTTACATGATAAGCAATGCAAAGTGTTTCCATAGGTAAAGACTAGTTTCCATACGGCACCATGGCTATGATTCGTGTCACAAAACGCCATCTAGGGATTCAAACATGACGCAAAGACTTAGCGATGTAGTTCTGGCAGCGCTCACGCAGCAGATAGCCGGTGAAATCGAGCACGTACTAGTGAACCGCATTCAGGCAATCGGTATCGGCCCACAACCAGCGGTGCTGAATGCTGATGCAATGAACGACATTCGGCGCATTGTGCGCCGCATCCTAGGCGACGCAGCCGCCGCTGACGTACAGGGACGTTAGGAAGATGGTCGACCGACCCGACACCGGCTGGGGCATACCCCCCATGCTTGGGTCCTCCCTGAAGGGGTGTGGGTGCGGGGTACAAGGCACCGCGTCTATAAAAATCTGAGAGGTTTTTTTAAACGCGGACTACTACTATGTTCCCCAAGGCAAACGCTTGACGCAAAAAGCGAAAAGTACTTTCTAGAAATCGTCCGAAGAAGAAATTTCAACCGTAGAAAGAGACCAACACGATGAGAACCGCAGCAAACCAGACCATTGGCGAAGTATTTCCAACATACGCATTTACCGTCCCACGACTCGCTGCCCTCTTGGGCATCGAGGACTCAGCCATTCACCTGTATGCCGCCGAAGGCATGCTGCCACGGCTCGCAGACGACCGTTACGACGGTGTATGGCTTCTATATCTGTCAATTGGTCAGAAGGTCGTCGCCCGCACCCAAGCATCATTGTCCGTAAAAGCGACAGTAGCGCTCGGGTGGGTCGAATCCTTGGGGGATGACTTGCAAAGCGCGAAGGACCGCGACGCGTTCATTGCGGTGTTCGAGCGCAACGGTTTCACGCGTGATGACCACTTGGCGGCGGTTGATGAAATGCTTGCCTTTTGTGACGCGCATGAATCGTATCACTAGCCGCACTCTAACTAAACCCTCATGTGTAACTAAACGGCGCAATTCTGGATAATTCAGATGAACGCCAATAATTTTGGAATACTTATCAAATATGGTTCTCGAAGAACTCAACCAAATGATTGCAGATGCCAAGTTGAACAAGCCTGCATCCCCGCAAATGGACGTCACCGAACTCTGCGCAACGTTCCGCACGACACTGCCTGTCGTGAGCAAATGGGCCGCCGCTGGCGCTCCGGTGAATCTGAACGGGCAGACTGATCTGTTCGCCCTGTTCGGATGGCTGCATGTTCATCAGGATCACCCGTATCTGCCGTCAGTGGGCGAACGCCTGATCGCGCAATGGAAAATTTCCCTCAACGTTTAAACGACTTATGACCGAAGCCAATCCGCTTTCAACGCGCGAAGTGAAAAGCAGAGGCGATTTCGTTCGTCGCGTTGAGGTAAGTCACATCGATGCGAATAGACGAACGGTCGAACTCGCGTTTTCGTCAGAAACGCCCGTCCCACGGCAGTTCGGAATTGAAGTTTTGTCACACGCTGCCGGTGCCGTGGACTTGTCCCGCCTAAACAGCGGCGCGGCACTCCTGATGGATCACAACTTCAGCGATCAAATTGGTGTGATCGAGTCCGCGCGTATCGATAGCGACCGCGTGGGCCGCGCCGTGGTCCGCTTTGGTAACAGCGCTCGTGCGAATGAGATTTTCCAGGACGTTCAGGACGGTATCCGAAATCTTGTTTCGGTGGGCTACCGCGTGCTGGAAATCGTTCAGTCCGAACAGCGTGACGCCGGCCCCGTATATACCGTCACGTCCTGGCTGCCCTACGAAATCAGCTTTGTGTCCGTACCGGCCGATCCAAGCGTTGGAATTGGCCGCTCGCTGACACCCCAAATTTTGCATCGACACACCTCGAACGAAGATAAACGCATGACCAAAAAGAATCTGAATCCGCTGAAGGCTCTTTTCGAAGCGGCACGCCGCGCAGAGGGCGACAGGCCTGTTTTCGACCGCCATGACGAGGTTCGCTATGTGATCCCGGGCAAGCCGTTGGTACGCGGCGTGATCGATCTGAACGGTGATCTGCTGCCGAAGATCGAAGACGAAAACGGCAATCTGAAGCGTCCCCCGAAGGGCACGCCGGCAGTACAAACGAGTACGATTGGGGCCGAAGTCATCAAACAATCGCTGGTGGCGCAGGCCGGCGCGCAAGTGATTATCTGGAAAGACCCGACCGAAGCCATCTCTACCGGAAAGCTTGGCGATGTGGTGATGGCTAGCAAGGCGGCATACTTTGAAACCATTGAGGCGGCACCGTTTGCCTTGGTTCCCGACGGGCAGGAAGTTGGCGTTACACCGCTCCCGATCAGCCGCGCCGCAATCCATATCGATGCAGCCGGCGGTCCGCAGACCAACACGGGAATTTACGGGGTTCGCTTCGAGATCAGCCGTGCGACCATGAAAAGCTATCCGGATTTCGAGGAATCCATTCTGCACTCGATAACTTACGGCCTGCCGCGCACCGCTGATGCGGTGCTGTTGGGCGTGATCGTTGGCGCGCCCCTTGCCCCGTTTTCTCTGTCTGCCGCTGCTGCCGCAGCCGTCCGCATGAGCGAGCTTCGCGCGCTGGTTGGCACGTTGGGCAACGGTGCGGCAATTGATAACAATGGTGTGTTGCGTGCCGCCGGCATCCAGGCGGAACTGACGCCCGGCACGGCCGCCACCATCGTGGGCACGTTCTCACGGTGCGCCATCCTGATCCGCAGCGAAGTGGAACTTGTCGCGGAGCGCGTCAACCTTGACGGTTCAATTGCGTTCACGGCTTGGGCTGAATTCGAAGCGCTGACGCCGGACCTGTCGCGCTTCTGGACGGTGGGGGCGCAATGAGGCTGAGCATTATTGGTCGTTGCGGCAACTGCCAATCCATAACGAGCCGTGTCACCGCCGACAGCGATGATTACAGCACCGAAAAGCGCAACCGGCAGGAGCGCAGCCGACAGGTTTACCAGTGCCGTGAATGCAGCGCAAAGGGCGTAAAGCCCATCGAGCGCGAGAAAAAGAAGTCACGCACCGAACTGCCCCGCCATATCGAAGATGCTCTAGCAGGCGCCGGATATGTGATGCGTTCGTCTAACGGTGAAGGCTTCCCTCGCGTGGTGGTCACTATCCCAGCTTTCGGTTCAATGATGCTGGGCGGAGAAGGCGGCGAAGACATTGTGCCGCGCATCGATAGGGCATGGCCCGGATTGGATGACGCTCAGGTAACGCGCGTCATCCAGCATATTAACGCCGGCTGTAAAGCAGCAATCCGAGCGATGACGCAACTTCCTGGACGCCCCAAAAAACGCTGGCCGATGGACGACCGGCAAGACTACCCCATCAAAACAGAACGGGATATTTAAGGATGCAAGCCAACACGCTTGAAGCGACAACGCCAAAGGAGCGTTTCACCGTTGTTGCCGAACGGGATTTGCTAACCGCCATCGAGGCACACAAACAGCGCATTGAACAACAAACCGGCCTTCGCATCACGATGAGCCAAGCCGCCGCCGGCCTGCTGCGTCGTGGGCTTGAAGTGGCCAGCGCAGCCTAATGACTTTCCCAGCATACCCTGTGCTCCGAGGGGCGTCGCAGCGGGAAAACTGCGATAACTCGGGCGTCCCCCGGTTGGCCCTGTTTGCCGAGGGGTGATGTGGCGGGAAAATCACATCGATTCGGCTGTACTTCGCGCTGGCCCCGACGCCGGAAGTATCGGGGCACTCTAACAGGGGAAGCCTATGCAATGCCCGAAGTGCAATAACGGCACTAAAGTGAAAGAAACGCGCGGCATTACCCGCCGGCGCGAATGCTTGGCCGTCACATGTCGCCACCGTTTCACGACCGAAGAACACCCAGTCGCGAAAGTCGGTATCACGCCGTGCCGCGTACCGCTTGCGGCCGATGCCGATGCTATGGCCCACATAGCCGAACTGGAGCGCGAGAACGCAGCTTTACGCGCCAAGCTGGGCAGACGGGACAGGGACGCGCCGCGCGTGAAAACAAGGAAAAAACAGACCGCCGAAGCAACAAGACCGGCGGCATTCTTCACGCGCGAGTCCTTGGCACCGGACGAACAGAAGCAAATCGATTCACCGCGTCCGCCTGTTTGGTCATTGAATTTGCCCTCAACCGCATTTGGGCGAATACGGTAGATCAGCGTTCGACAGTGGGACGTTGCACGTGAATAGCAGACGGCCTGCCGCCAAACATTTCGCCTATTCGCTACAGCGCGTGCCGCTGTGCCAACTCGGCCAGATTCCCGCAAAACTCGTCGTAAGTGAACGGAACACACGCGGTAATTACGAGATTTCGGCGAAAAGCATTGATGCAGCGTGCGTCGTCTGACACGAACCAGTTTGCGTAGCTTGCGACATCGGCAATCAGCGCATCCGCCTTGTGCTTGGGGCCACCGTTGCCCAAGTGCGCGTCGTACATTGCACCGGCCCCAAAGCTATCCCCGCAACGCATCATACCCATTCTGGCTACGCTATGCCCAAGGCGCTGTACTGCGAACAGGTTCGGAAGCGTGCCCGTTTTTGGCCGAAGTTCATCCGCCACAGATCGCGGCATGAGAATCGTGATTTGACCTGCCTCGATGAGCTGAGTAATCGTGGCGACCGTCGTCGGTTCTTTTTCCAGTCGGATATGGATGTTTGTGTCGAGGACGATGTTAATCATGTGATCATCGGGAATAGCTACGTTGCCCGTGCAGGCGTTCAAAGTCAGTGAATGAATTTGAGCGCTAGGGCCAACGCAATCGAAACCAACACTTGCGCCGCGATGATGTAAACCTTTGTTTTTTCTAATGAAGCGGTCAACTCAGACACCATTAGGCTAAGGTCCGCGTTCGTCGCGCAGGACGGCCCGCGCAAGTCGTGCAGCACACTGGCCAGTGCTTCCGCTTGGCGTTGTTCTAAGCCTGCGTCTGTGAGACGCCGGGTAGTCCGTAACGGGTCGATCATCGCTGCCCCCATACCGTTCGACACGATTCTAATGGATTCTGTGCGCCACGCGGGAGCAAATCGCCGTATGGGTAGGTGTATGGGTACGATTAATGTAAAAACAAAAAAGCCCATGAAATCATGGGCTTAATTGGTTTCCTGGCGGAGAGACGGGGATTCGAACCCCGGATAGGTTATTAACCTATACACGCTTTCCAGGCGTGCGACTTAAACCGCTCATCCATCTCTCCGGCGGGGAGCCGAATTATAGCAAACTTCGGGCCCTGCGCCACACCCCCTTGCAAACCGCGCTAAGGATGCCGGATGTAGTCCACCAGCGCACGCGTATAAGCATCCGGTTTCCGGTCCACGAGACTCACGCCGATCGCCACCAGAAACCCCGCCGGTACGCCGAACACGCCTGAGCTGATCGGCTCGATTCCGAACCATCTCGCGCCGGCGAAACCCGTCATCTGCGTGAAGAACGGATACGTCGAGACGATGTAATAGATACACACCACCAGCCCGGCCACCATCCCCGCCACCGCGCCGAGTCGCGTGGTGCGCTTCCAGAACACCCCTAGCACCAGCACCGGAAACAGACTCGACGCCGCCAGCGAAAACGCCGCCCCCACCAGAAACAGAATATTCCCGGTATTCAACGACGCCACGTACGACGCGAACAGCGCCACCCCTAGCAGCAGAATCTTCGACACCGTCACGCGCCGCTGGCTCGACGCCGTCGGATCGACCATGTGGTAGTACACGTCGTGCGACAGCACATTCGCAACGGTGAGCAGCAAGCCGTCGGCGGTCGACAGCGCCGCGGCCAACGCGCCCGCCGCGATCAATCCCGACATCACATACGGCAACCCGGCAATCTCGGGTGCGGCGAGCACGACCATGTCCGGCTGCATCTGGATCTCGCTCCATCGCACAATGCCGTCCAGGTTCGTATCGTCCAGACTGATCAGGCGCGGCTCCATCCGGTTCCATTGCGTGAACCATTGCGGCAAATCGGCGAAGTGATGACCGACCAGGTTGGTCAATATCTCGTACTTGATCAGCACGGCCAGCACCGGCACGGTGAGATAAAATAGCGCCACGAAAAACAGCGTCCAGCCGACCGAGCGGCGCGCGGACGCGACCGACGTCGTGGTGTTATAGCGCGTCAGAATATGCGGCAAGCTCGCCGTCCCCAGCGAAAGACACAGCAGCAGCGACAAAAAATTGCGCTCATGAATGCGCCGCTCCTCGTCGTTAGCCGCGGGAAACGGCTCATGCATCGGCACCGGCGCGGCGGCCCGCGTCAGCATTTCATCGCGGCGCTGGCGCCAGACGATCTGCGCGGCGGCGGCATCGCGTGGAAACTGGTCGAGCGCTTTCTCACGCGCCTTGATCTCGCGCAACGGACCGTTATGGCGGCGCAAATCGGCCACCTCCTGCGTGAGGCGCAGTTTCTCGTCGACGAACGATTGCGGCAGCGTATCGAGCCGCACCTGCATGCGGGCGGCCTGACGCCGATAGTCGTCGCGCACGGTCTGCTCGAGCGGTGCGTCGCGCACCCGTTTCTCGAGACCCTCCACCCGCTCCATCAAACGCCCGTAGTCGAATTGCGGCAGCCAGCCGAGGCCGTCCTTGTGCGCGATCATCGACACTGGTATCAGGATCGCAGCAATCAGAATGATGTACTGCGCGACCTGGGTCCATGTGACCGCGCGCATGCCGCCTAAAAACGAGCACACCAGAATGCCCGCGAGCCCGCAGAAAATGCCCACTGCAAAATCGACGCCGATAAAACGCGTCGCGATCAGGCCCACGCCCTGAATCTGCGCGACCAGATAAACGAACGAGCACAGAATCGCCGACAACGCCGCGAGCCCGCGCACCGCGTTGCTCGAAAAGCGCGTGCCGAGAAAATCGGGAATCGTGTAGCGCGCCAGTTTGCGCACGTACGGCGCGAGCAGAAAGGCGACGAGGCAATAGCCGCCGGTCCAGCCCATCAGATACGCGAGCCCGTCGTAGCCGGTCGCATAGATCGACCCCGCGAGGCCGATGAACGACGCCGCCGACAGCCAGTCGGCAGCCGTCGCCATGCCGTTGAAGGCGGACGGCACGCGCCGCCCCGCCACGTAGTATTCGACCAGGTCGGAGGTGCGTGACAGCAGCCCGATCACCGCATACACCGCAATCGGCACGAACAGGAACACATAGCCGATCCACACACCGGGACCCGTGGCGCGTTCAATGCGCCACATCACATAGATAAACAGAAGGAAACCGAGCGTATAGAACGCGTAGGAGCGGATCAGCCGGTTCGTGAGTTTCATGGCGTCAACGTCGGCGCGGCAAAGGCGCGCGGGAATCCGCACCGGGTTCGCCGCCGGCCACCGCCTCGGCTGCCACGCGGGCGTCCGCCT
Organism: Paraburkholderia bryophila; assembly: GCF_003269035.1. Lineage (GTDB taxonomy): Bacteria > Pseudomonadota > Gammaproteobacteria > Burkholderiales > Burkholderiaceae > Paraburkholderia > Paraburkholderia bryophila. Next base: position 41,226 of record NZ_QLTK01000028.1, read on the forward strand.
CGAACGCGCGCTGCAAGCGACGATCGGCGCGCTGCATCAGCACGATATACACGACGATCAACACCACGTAGACCAGAATCGCGCCCTGCGCGCCAAAGTAGAACGGCAGCCTGAAACCACCCATTCGCACATGTTCCAACGCCGGCGCCATCAACGGCAATACGAACGACACCAGAAAGCCCAGCGTCATCAACGTGGCGATCAATGCGACATTGAACCGCCAGTACTTGCGATGCGCGTGCGCCATCGCCGCCGACACCGCGGGCGGTTCAGGAGGAGGATTCAACGTAACGTGAGAGGCGTGGTGTGGCGCGGCCATGCGCCTATGTATCAAAAAGCCACCGGGCAGGCAATTGGGATTGTCCGCGCGGCGGCTTCTTACGACGTGATTCGAGAGAGCGACGGAGAGAGGCTGTGTCATCCGGTCCGCCGCGCATCGCGAGATGCACGGCCGACCAGCCGCGCCCTAACTCACAGCGATTCGCCGAGCTGATCGAGAATCGCCGGGTTTTCCAACGTCGACACGTCCTGGGTGATCTCTTCACCCTTCGCCAGCGAACGCAGCAGGCGACGCATGATCTTGCCCGAGCGCGTCTTCGGCAGGTTCTCGCCGAAGCGGATGTCCTTCGGTTTCGCGATCGGACCGATCTCCTTCGCAACCCACGCACGCAATTCGTTGGCGAGCTTCACCGCCTCCTCGCCATCGGGACGCGCGCGCTTGAGCACGACGAACGCGCACACGGCCTCACCGGTCGTCGCGTCGGGCCGACCCACCACCGCGGCTTCGGCAACGAGCGGATTCGATACCAGCGCCGACTCGATTTCCATCGTGCCGAGCCGGTGACCCGACACGTTCAGCACGTCGTCGATACGGCCCATGATCGTGAAGTAGCCGGTGTCCTTGTCGCGCACCGCGCCGTCGCCGGCGAGATACAGCTTGCCGCCGAGTTCCTCGGGGAAGTAGCTCTTCCTGTAACGATCCGGATCGCCCCACACGTTACGCAGCATGGAAGGCCACGGACGCTTCACCACCAGAATCCCGCCCTGCCCGTTCGGCACGTCCTGGCCGGTTTCGTCGACCACCGCGGCCATGATGCCCGGCAGCGGCAGCGTGCACGAACCGGGCACCAGCGGCGTGGCGCCCGGCAGCGGCGTGATCATGTGGCCGCCGGTCTCGGTCTGCCACCACGTGTCGACGATCGGGCAACGGCCGCCGCCGACATTCTCGTGGTACCACACCCAGGCTTCCGGATTGATCGGCTCGCCGACCGTGCCGATAATGCGCAGCGACGACAGGTCGTAGCTCTTCGGATGCACTTTCTGGTCGGCCTCGGCGGACTTGATCAGCGAGCGGATCGCCGTGGGCGCCGTGTAGAACAGCGACACCTTGTGCTTCGCGATCATGTCCCAGAAGCGGCCGGCGTTCGGATAGGTCGGCACGCCTTCGAACACGACCTGGGTGCCGCCGAGCGTCAACGGACCGTACGTGATGTAGCTATGGCCCGTGATCCAGCCGATGTCGGCGGTACACCAGAACACGTCGGTGGGCTTCCAGTCGAAGGTCCACTTCAGGGTTTGCGCGGCCCACAACAGATAGCCGCCGGTGCTGTGCTGCACGCCCTTCGGCTTGCCGGTGGAACCGGACGTATAAAGAATGAACAGCGGATGCTCGGCGCCGACCCACTCGGGCGGGCATTGGTCCGACTCGGCTTGCGCGAGCTCGTGCATCCACAGATCGCGGCCTTCGTGCCAGGCGACCTTGCCGCCGGTGCGCCGATAGACGATCACGCTCGTGACCGCCTCGCAGCCGCCCATGGCGAGCGCTTCGTCGGCGATATTCTTCAGCGGCAGCGCTTTACCGCCGCGCATCTGTTCGTCAGAAGTGATGAGCGCGACCGCGCCCACGTCCACGAGGCGTTCGTTGAGCGACTTCGACGAGAAGCCGCCGAACACCACCGAATGCGTCGCGCCGATCCGCGCGCAAGCCTGCATCGCGACGATGCCTTCGATCGACATAGGCATGTAGATCACCACGCGATCGCCCTTCTTCACGCCGCGCGTCTTCAACGCATTCGCGAAGCGCGACACGCGTTGCAGCAGATCCTGATACGTCACGTTGGTGACGGTGCCGTCGTCGGCCTCGAAAGCGATCGCGACGCGCTCGCCGTTGCCGGCTTCGACATGACGGTCGAGGCTGTTGTACGACGCGTTCAGTTGGCCGTCTTCGAACCACGTGTAGAACGGCGCATTCGATTCGTCGAGCACCTTGGTGAAGGGCGTATTCCAGCTGAGCGTCTCGCGGGCGAGACGCCCCCAGAAACCTTCGTAATCGCGTTCCGCTTCGGCGGCGAGCGCCCGGTACGCGTCCATGCCGGAGATCGCGGCGCCGGCCGCTGCTTCAGCGGAGGGCGGGAAAACGCGGCGTTCCTGAAGAACCGATTCAATCGCAGACATCGACAACCCCTTGGTGAAAATCAAACCTGAAACCTGTGCCGGCGCGCGAGCGGTCGACAGTATGCTGCCAGGATAAACGGCGCAACTTACCTGTCACTTACATCGGAGTGTCGCGCGGTGCCTCGTCGAGAGGTATTGGGATTGTCATGTTAGCTGATGCGCTCGGGCAATGTCATCGCGCGCACCGCGTAGCGCCTGGGTAGCGCCTGGGCAACGCATATACGCGCGACCGGCACCAGGGTTATACCCGAGGCGCCGACGCACGCTGAACGGAAGATCCGTGTTAACCCGCGTGCCAACTCCCGACTAATCGGAGACGAACCCGGTCTCGTCGCCGACCATCTGTTTGAAAGCCTCCATGTCGATCTCCGCGAATTCATCGTCGAGAAGCTGGCCGTGTATTTCCGCCACCTGGCGTTCCGTCAGATGCAGGCTGCGCGCTATGTCATCCCGGCCGACCCCGGCCTGCAACAGACGGATCGCCTCTCCTCGAACGTCGGGCTCCGCCGCTGGCGCCGCACCGGCTCTCGACGCAAGACGTGCAAGCTCGACGCGAATCTGCTCGTCGACCGCTGCAACTCTTCTTTGCAGGTACGACGATGCCATTCGCCGCACGATTGCGTGCGGTAGTTGCAATTCGGCCGCAATCCGAGGGGCGTCCCAGCCTGCCTCCAATTGCCTGACGATGCGGGCGGCGACTCTCCTGGCGCGCGCCGAGGAGAGGGCGGCAGGCCGGCCGCCGCTTTGGTGGCCTTCCGCGCCGGTAGACGTGCCGGGTTGCGGAGAACCGGAGCGCTGGCGAGGCAGCGGGATCCATGACGCTGGATCCGCCGGTTGATTGGGTTGCGTCAGCGCCGCGCGGAGCAACGGGCTGTTTAGCTCAGGCGGCTGGCGGGCCTGTTGCCGTTCGCCTCCCGCGGTCCCGAGCGCGCCGTGCACGCTCGCGCTCGCGTCGTCATGGCGCGCACCGCCCACGTCCGAGCCATCGAATATCGCCGGCGCCGAGCGTGGCCGTCCACCCTGCACGTTGCCTTCGGCTGCGCCTGTCTGCAGCGGATCGTTCGGTCGAGTACTACCGGTTGGCTGGACGTTCATCTCAGTGCTCCCTGTCTATTTAAGCGGTTGACATCGGCTTCATCGAAACTCTCCCAGGTGGAGAGTCGCCGCTCCATTGCAACGGATCGACACACTCGCCAGGTCGTATTTATGAATGCCGCCCCTCTCTTTCAGTCAGCGATCCGAATCAATAACGACCGCGGATATTTCTCGCGCAGCGATATATAAGTACGCCCGAACGCCTCGGCAAACTCCCTACTATTTCCCAAGCGGCGCCACTCCAGCACGGTCGGCGACGCGGTTCCGGCTCGCAAACGCAAGCCGGTTTTTTTATGCTCAGGAATCACACTATGCAAACAACGATGCAAGCGCAGCTTCATTTCAACCCGATTCAGACGCGCACCAACACGCCGTACGGCGACGCGTGGTCGCAGCCTTCGCGAACCTCGCCGTTCGATAGCGGGCGCGCTCAGTCGTCCCCCATGTCGAACATGGCGAACGGTTTCTCGAAGACCTCGTACGCGGTGCACGGCCAGACCACGGTGAATGGCCAGACTTCGTCCTATTTCACGAAGACAACCACGATCAGTCGCGGACCGATCGGCCAACCGTCGCCGGCAGGCTGCGGCCGCAATGCGCCTCAGGGCGGCCACGACCGCTATGGCGACTACTCGCGCGGCGGCAACGGCACGTCGCGAGGTTCGTCCTGCGGCTGCAACGAGCGCAGCAGAACCGATCAGACGCAATGGACCAACACGCCGGTCGCCAACAACAAGACCAGCATCGATCTGGGCGACTACAAGCTCGACTTCAGCAAGGCCAATTCGTCGATGCTCCTGACCAACAAAAAGACCGGCGATACGACGAACATCTACGGTGACCCGCATATCGAACAGCATGCCAACAGCGCCAACAAAACCTCGGCGATGTTCAACGGCCCGATGACGTTCATGTTGCCGGACAACACCAAGATCAGCGTGGGCACCCAGGCGGCCAAAAACAATCCGTCGGTCACGTTCGCGGATCAGGTCACGATCACCAAGGGTAATCAGGCCTATCAGGTCTCGGGCCTGAGCCAGCAGGATTCGAAGGCGCTGAGCGTGCAGAAGAGCAACAACGGCCGCGCGCTCGACGCCGCCACGCCGGACGGCTACACCATCGTGGCGGCACGCAACGGCAGCGGCTTCATCGATCCGACCACCGGCAAGCAACCGAGCGCCGACGACTTCAGGAAAGCCGCCTAAGCCAACCGCACGCAACGGGGCCGACAGGCGCAAGGTGTCGTCCTCGATGGACGCCGCGATCACGTCGACCACGGGTTCGCGGCGTCCGGCGATTTGCCGCGGCCGGCTGCCGGTAAAGCGCCTGCCGTACCGGCTGTCCGTGCTGCTTAAGTGCCGTCTCCGTCACCCACCGCGAGGCGCGCGCCGATCACCCGCAAACGCTCCCTGGCATCGTCATGCCGGCCTCGCTCCACCTGCCATGCTCTCAACGCGTGCGCCGCTTCATCGCGCGCCGCCGCGTGCGCGTCGCGCGCCTCGCTCCATTGCCGCTGCAATGCGGGCCTGCGCGCATCGTGCGCGCGCAGCGTCGCATGCCACTGCGCGCCAACGCGCTCGTCACGCCGGCACGATGCCAGCACCCGTTGCCGCTGCTCCGCATGCCGCTCCAGCGCGGCCAGCTGCGCGGCGACCGCCTCCGCCGCGTGCCGTTCCTGGCGCCGGGCGTCGGCCAGCGCACGCAACCTGCGCCGCACCCGCAAGCCGCGCACCCTGACCAGAAGCCGCCAGAGCGCCGCTTCCCGCACCGCGTCGCGCATTACGCCGCCCGCCCGCCGGCGCGCAACGCATGCAGCAACGCACGCGTCTCGTCCCATTCACTGCTGCGGTCGTACGGCTGACGCAAAAATTGCTGGATCGCCGGACGCCGCTCGATGGCGAGGTCCGTATCGGCGTCATGCCCGCGCTCGTATTCGCCGATCTGCAACAACATCTCGATCTCTTCATAACGCGCGAGCCAGTCGCGCACCCCGTTGGCGTCGGCGAGTTGCGCCTTGTCGGCCACGCGATTCATCAAACGGCTGCGGCTGCGCAAGATATCGATGGCCGGATAGTGGCCGGACGCCCCCAATTTCGACGACAACTGGATATGGCCGTCCAGCAGCGAGCGTGCTTCTTCCGCGACCGGATCCGACAGATCGGCCTCATCGGCGAGCACGGTGTAGAAACCGGTGATGCTGCCTTGCGCGGTCACGCCGGCGGTTTCGATCAGTTTCGGCAAACGCGCGAACACGCTCGGCGGAAAGCCGCCCCGCAGCGGCGGTTCGCCGACCGCGAGACCCAGTTCCCGCAACGCGCGCGCGTAGCGCGTCAGCGAGTCGAATAACAGCAGCACGTTGCGACCGCTCGCGCGCAAGCCGACCGCGACCTGCGACGCGAGCTCCGCCGCCTTGATCCGCTCCGCTGCGGGACGGTCGGACGTCGCCGCGATCACGACCGTCGACGCGCGCCGGCGGTCGAGGTGATCGTGAATGAACTCGCCCACCTCGCGGCCCCGCTCGCCGATCAACGCGACCACGATCGCATCGGTCGATGCGCCGTTCGCAATCATCCCCATGATCGTGCTCTTGCCGCCCCCGGCCGGTGCGAAGATGCCCGTGCGCTGACCGAGGCCGCAGGTCAACAGGCCGTCGATCGCGCGCACGCCGGTGGCAAACGGCGTCGTGATGACCGGACGCTCCAGCGGATTGAGCGTGACCTCGCCGCCAGCCGACTCGGCCGAACCCGGCGCACCCCGCGCACCCCGTACGAGGTCCCGCTGCGGCGGCAACGGTCCGCCGTCGAGCGGATTGCCGAGACCATCCACCACGCGCCCGAGCAGACCCACCGCGTCGACGCTGTCCCACACCGCCCCGCAACCCTGCACTTCGGTGATATCCGACAGCCCGGCGAGTCCCGCCAGCGGCATCACCAGGGCGCCGTCGTGCGCGAAACCGACGACTTCGCCGTACTGCGCCTCGAGCGTATCCGGTCGCACCAGCCGGACCTTCTCGCCGATCCGCAACGACACGCCCACCACCCGCGCGATCACGCCGCGCGCTTCGACCACCCGGCCGCGCAACTCGGGCGCGGACGCAAACGTGGACCAGCCCTGTTCCGACCACTTCAGCGCGCGCTCCGTCATGGCGCGCCCAGCGTCGCGATGGTCTGGATCCGGTAAATGTCGAACGGAATCTCCTCGATCGCCAGCACGTCGATGCGCCAGCCGAAGTCTCGCAACAGCTGCGCGAGATGCGGGCGCAGCACCGCATTCGTGACGATCAGCCCGATCCCGGACAGGTCCGCGCCCAACACCTGCTGCGCGCGTTGCATCTCTTCCGCAGGCAGTACGCAGAGCGGTTCGCCGTCGGGCCCGCTACGGATCTGCGCTTCGAGACTGGCCTCCCAGCCGGGCTCCAGCACCGCCGCGAAGATCGTCCACGATTCGAGGTCGGCGAAATTGCGCGCAATCTGCCGCCCCAACTGGATGCGCGCCTCGCGCACCATCCGGTCGAGCGTGCGTTCCCCCGCCGGCACGCGCACCACCGCTTCCAGAATCGCCCGCAGATTGCGAATCGGCACACGCTGCTGCAGCAGTTGCCGCAGCACGCCGGCCAGTTGCACCGTGCTGGTGGCCTGGCCCGCCTGCGCCACCAGCTCGCGGAATTCGATGCCGAGTTGATCGAGCAGAAAGCGGGTTTCCTGAATACCGAGGAAATCGGCCGCCGATCGCTCGCACACCTCGCCGAGATGCTCGCAGAGCGCTTCGTCGACGCTCGCTTTACGGATCGCCGGATCATCGACCGAGGCCGCCTGCGCGCTCGGCACCCACACCGATTTCTCGGCGCGCGGCCGGTAGCCTTCCGTGCCTTCGAACGACATGCGGCTTTCATCGCCGCTCAATAGCGTGTGCGCGGCGACCAGCGTGCCGCTCGCGAACGGCACGTCCTCGACATCGACGATGTAGCGCTCCGGCGCAAGCCGCGCATCGCGCAGCAGCGCGAGACCCGGGAACGGCACGCCCAGTTCGACCATCAGGTGCCGCCGCAACTGCCCGAGCTGCCGGTTCAGCGCTTCGGGCCGCAAGGCGTCGAATGCCTGCTGGCCGAGCCGTAAGCGCAAGGTCGCGCTCGTGCCCAGTTCGACGTCGTCGAGAATGCGCGGCACGTAGTTGCCACCGTCGCGAGTCATGCCCGGCATCAGCGCGCGTTGCGAATTGGTCGCGGCCGCGGCGTTGCGCATCAACGTGATGGCCAGCACCACCAGCAGTCCGCCCGCCAGCAGAAACTGCAGATGCGGGAAACCCGGAATCGCGGCCAACGCGCAACAGGCCGCGCCGGCCATGCCGATTGCTTTCGGATGCACCGTCAGTTGCCGGTAGATATCGCCGCCAAGATGGGCGTCCGCACTGTCGGCCGAGGCCACGCGCGTGACCAGAATGCCCGCCGACACCGACACGATCAACGACGGAATCTGCGCCACCAGGCCATCGCCGACCGTGAGAATGGTGTAGGTATGCAGCGCGTCGGCGAACGACATGCCACGCTGCGCGATGCCGATCGCGAGGCCGCCGACAATGTTCACCAGCGCGACGACCAGCCCCGCCACCGCGTCGCCCTTGACGAACTTCATCGCGCCGTCGAGCGAGCCGTAGAAGTACGTTTCGCGCTGCAGCTCCGCGCGCGCCCGGCTCGCCTGCGCGGGCGAGATCACGTTGGAGCGCAGATCGGCGTCGATACTCATCTGCCGGCCGGGAATACCGTCGAGCGTGAAGCGCGCGCCGACCTCGGCGACCCGGTCCGCGCCTTTCGCGACCACGATGAACTGGATCGCCGCGAGCACGATGAACACCACCAGCCCAACGGCCACGTTGCCACCCACCACCAGCTCGCCGAACGCGCCGATGATCTGGCCGGCATGCGCATGCAGCAAAATCATCTTGGTCGACGCAATCGCCAGCGCAAGCCGCAGCAGCGTGGTAATCAGCAGCAGCGACGGAAAACTCGCGAGGTCCGCGGCTTTCGACACATACAGCGTGGTGCTCAGCATCGTCAGGCTGGAGGCGAAACTCAGGCAGATGAACAGATCGAGCACGAACGGCGGCACCGGCACGATCAGCAATGCGAGCACGGCCAACAGACCGATGGCGACGGCAAGATCGGCGTGCCGCGCGAAGAACGCCGACAGATCGTAGCGGCTGAGGATGGAACGGTTCGGCATGTTATTGATTGAGCTCCCGGTGTAGCTGACGGCGACGGCCCTTGACGTGCGGATCGCCTTCGTCGTCGCGGAATTCGCGTTTGATTTCGTTCTTGTCCATGCGCATATTGCGCAGCCACAAAAAACGCTGGATGAAATAGTCGGCGAGGGCCGGTGCGATCTGCGACGCGGCCATCCATGCGAGCAGATGCGAGTGCGACGTCGCCGTGAATCCGAGCAACGCCGGCAAGGCGAACCCATAAATCGGCGCGAGTTGCCGCAACCACGCGACCAGCGCCTGCCCGAACAGAAACAGCAGGACCGTGAATTGCAGCAGCGTGAGCGCCGTGTCCCACACGAGGCGCAGGCTGAACATCTGCTTGAGGCCGTTGAGCGGATTCAGCCGCTTCAGATCGGGCTTCACGCGCTTCATGGCGATAAGCCCACGGGTCTGGATCAGTTCCGGCACCACGGCGGCCAGCACGCCGACGCCGAGCGTGCTCAGCACCTGCGGCAGGAACGCGGTCAACAGCGCGAGGGTTCGGGCGAACCGGTCGTCGAACGGCAGGCTTGCGTCGAGCGTCGTTATCGCCGCGATCAGCTGCGTGCCCCGCGCGTAGAGATGCGGGGCTTCGATGAACAGATACAGCCACCAGCACAGGCCGCTGAACGCGATGCTCAGATGCGTGCTCTTCGCGGTCTCGCCGTCGTCACGCGCGCGGCGCAGCCGTTTGGCGGTCGGCGCTTCGCTCTTGTCGCTCATGGCACATACCGCCAATGAATCAGATGCGTGAACACGATCTGCAACTGCGCGAACAGCGCGGGCACGCTGAGCATCGCGGCGAACGAGAGGATCATGGCCTTGACGGTGCGCGCGGTCGCGAACGGATTGAGCCGTTTGGCGTGGCGCGTCATCAGGCCGAACGCGACGTCGATCAGCAGCACGAGACCGAGCAACGGACTCGCGAGCCGCAAACCTTCGGCGAACGAGCCGGCTAATGAAGCCGTCGTGTCGCGCAGCGCGACCTGGCGGAACATCTCGACCAGGTCGACGCGCCAGCGGCCCGGCGGCCACAGCACCCAGGCGTCGGTGAAGAAGCCGAACAGCAGCGGCAGGCCGGGGCCCGTGAACATGGCCAGCGCGGCGAATTGCGAGAACAGCGTTTCGAATAGCGCCGCCTCCTGCTGAAAGTGCGGATCGTAGATGGCCGCGCTCGAATAGCCGCCCTGCTGATCGAGCACCGCGCCGGCCGCGGCCGCCGCATGAAAGATCGTGCCGAGCAACAGGCCGAGCACCGCACCGGTCGCCGCTTCGACACACAAGGCCGGCCATGGCTCGGCCGGCCAGCCGACCTGCTGCGGCAGCATCGCCAACGCGAGCAGCATCGGCACGCGCAGCCGAACGCCCAGCGAGCCGCTCTGCCCGAACGGAATCAGGAACAGCGCGACGGCGGGCCGGATCGTGCAGAACGCGTAACCCGCGAAATAGCTCATGTAGTCCGGGTTCAATGCAGACGCCCCGCCGCGATGAAGGTGAATACATGCGCGAAAAAACGCGCCATTTCGCGGCTGGCCCACGGCGTGGTCATGATCAGCACCACGCCGACGCAGATGATCTTCGCGCCGTAAGGCAGGCTCTGATCCTGGATCTGCGTGACCGACTGCAACAGCCCGATCAACAGACCGACGATGGTCGCCACCGCGAGCGCGGGCAGCGACAGCCAGAACACCAGCATCAGCGCGTCGCTGGACAACGTGGCGAGAGACGGAAGCCCGTTCATTTGACGTAACCCACGATCAACGCATGCATCAGCTTCGAGATACCGGACACCGACACGAAGATGAACAGCTTCAACGGAATCGACACCGTGCTCGGCGACAGCATCACCATGCCCATCGCGGTGAGCACGTTGGCGACCACCAGATCGACCACCAGAAAAGCGATATAGAGCAGAAAGCCCGCCTCGAAGCCGCTCGATATTTCGCCGATCAGGAAGGCCGGAATCAGCAGGCTGAGATCGGTCTCGCGGGCGTCGCGCGCCGGGTCGATACGCTTCACCGCGCTCACCAGAAACTTGCGTTCGTCGGGCCGCGAATGCGCGAACATGAATTCGCCGAGCGGACCGCGCACCGCCTCGAACAACTCGGCGGGACGCGGCAACTGGAACTCGCCGCTGTCCGCGCCCGGCAGCGCGGCCTCGATCTTCGACAGGGTCGGCGACATCACGACCAGCGTCGCCGCGAGCGCGATGCCCGAAATCGCCATGTTGCTCGGCGCCTGCTGCACACCGAGCGCGGAGCGCAGCAATGTCAGCACGATGCTGAACTTCGTGAACGAGGTCGTCATCACGACCGCCAGCGGCAGCAGACCCAGCATGAAAAACATGCCGATGGTCTGCAACTGGTCGAATTGAGCGGTCATGCCGGCCGGTCCTCCTGGGTCAGCCGGGTCACGCGCACGCCGAGCGAGCCCTCGATCTCGATCAGCTCGCCGCGCGCGAACGGAATGCCCTGGCACAGCAACGTCACGGTTCGCTCGCGGGCGGGCAGCCGGAACGCGACGATCGAGCCCTGCCGCAAATGCGCCAGCTCCGCCACCGAGAGCGACAGCGTGCCGAGCACGGCGTCGAACGCGAAGGTCAGGGAGTCGATCGGCAGCAGTTCGCTGGTCACTTCGACGGCGGGCGTTTCATCGTTCAGAACCTGGTCTATCAAGGTGTGCTCCTCAGTGAATTTCAAAAGAATCCGGCACGCGCCGAGCCGCAACGGCACCCGCAGAAAACACGCGTGACGATCGAACAGCAGCGCGTCGCCGGCCGCGAGCTTGCGCAGGCGCGGCAATGACAGCGATGGGCCGGGCAGGCAGATCGGCAGGCGCACGAACAGATGGCGCAGCAGCGCATCGACCGGCGGCGGCGCGGGAATATGCAGACGCAGCCAGGCATCGACCGCCGGACTGCGAAACGAGAAATGCGCGGTCCGGCCGCTCGCCATCTGCGTGACGGCGATGCCATAGGCGCCCGCTTCGGGAACGGCGTCGAAGCCGACGCCGGTGAGATCGATCGTGAAACCGAACAGGCCTTCGAGCGCGCAGAGCCAGTCGCTCAATGCATCGGCGACATGCGTCAACGCGGCGGCGCCGAGCGTGCCGGGGACTTCCGCGGCGAGTTCGGGCAGCAGCGCGCCGGCGTCACAGGCGGCGCTGAACGGCACTTGCGACGCCACACCGGATAGGCGCAACGGATAGCGCGCGCGGCACGGCTCGAATTCGAGCGTGAAGGCGCGCCTCCCTGCGCGCACGATGCGCGGCGTACCAAAGTGCCGCAGCGCGAGGTTGTGACGCTCGGCGTCGACCAGCGTGAGGGTTTCCAGGTCGGGCCAGAGAGTCATGCGGCCTCCCGGGTGAAGACGCGGCGAACGATTTGGGCCCGAGGGTCGGTTGGCGTTGGCGTTGGCGTTGGCGTTGGCGTTGGCGTTGGCGTTGGCGTTGGCGTGGGCGTGGGCGTTGGCGTGGGCGTTGGCGTGGGCGTCGGCCGTGTCGCTACCGGCGCGGCCAGTATTGCCATGGTCTCCCGTACGCCCTGCCCGATCGTATCGAGCGTCGTCCGGCCGACGCCGTCGTTGAGGTCATAGTTGCGCAACACCGCGGCAACGCCCTCGCGAATACCCCGTTCGAGCGTGCGCAATTGCACCGTCAACCCCCCATCGATCACACCGGCCTCGGTCTCGATCACGCACGAATGCGCGGGCAATCCCGCATCGGCGAGCACGGTGCAAAGCGGCGCGCCGAGTTCGCGCTGAAGCGTCGAGGTCAGCCGCGCGGTGTCCGCGAACACGGCCGGCGCCACGCGTATCGACACGAGCCGTTGCGATTGCGCCACCGCGACGGCACGACGCAATTGATGCGTCAACGCGGCCGACGGCGGCAGCGCGCCGACGATGTCGTTCACCACCCCCAACACGATCTGCGCGAGCCGCTCCTCGAGACGTTGCGTGACGAACGCAGCCGCGGCGTCGCGTCCCGCGTAATCGCGCAATGCGGCCAGCTTGCCGGCTGCGTGACCGTGACGCCACGCGCGCCGTTTCAGTTCGCGCACCTGCGCGCCGAGACGACCGCGTTCGCGTGCCGCTTCGGCGGCGCGCTGCGCTTCAACGGCGCGCAGCCCGTCGAGCGACGCCAGTTCATCCGCGCTCACATGCCCATCCGATTCGATGTGCCAGGCACCCATCCGGCAGATCAGCATCGTGGAACCTCCATCAAAAGTTTCGCGTCGGCCAGCAGCGCGGCCGCACCGGCCGCCGACAGGTCGCGCACGCCATAGCGCTGCGCGGACTGCGCGACCTCGCGCGGCAGCCGCAAACTCCACCAGAACGCGTGGCGTAAATCCACGTCCGCCCGTTGCACCAACGCCAGCCCGAGCGCCGTCATGTCGTGCCGATCGAACGGCGACGCGGCCGGTTCGACATTCACATCGGCCACGAGCGCGCGCGGGTGCCGCTGGATTGCATTGAGCAGGCGCGGCGCGACGCTGGCGGCGAACGCCGTATGCGCCTGTGCGGCCACCACGCGCCGCAGCGAACGCGCCAACGCGAGCGCCGCGACGACCCGGCACAACCGCGCGCACGCCGGCCGCGGCCAGACGGGCAATACGGACGACGCGTCGGCAAGCGCCACCTCGGCCAGTTGCGGATAGCGGTCGAACAGGAAAGCGTGGGCGGCACGCGCGCTACGCTCGTTACGGACCGGACGCGCCGCTTCGAGCCAGCTGTGATGCGCCCAGTACGCCGGCACGCATCGACCGGGCGATGCGGAACCGGCTTCGATGGCGGTGCTCGAATGCGGGCCGCCCGGCGACTCTGCGGGGCGCGGCGCGGATAGCCGGACAGGCTGCAGAGTCATGCGTCGTCTCCGTGGCGGGCCGAGGATCGGGATTGGCTACCGGTGGCGGAGCCGGGATTCGCGGCATCTGCGGCTTTCGCGGCACCAGCGGCACCAGAGGCATGCGCGGCATTCGCGGCATCTGCGGCACCAGCGCTAAACGGGGCACCCGCGCCGCCCGCGTCGTCTTGCGCGGCGCCGTCATCGCCATCGGTGCGCTCGCCGTCGCGGTGGGCGGTGCGGTCACCCGTTTGTCCGCCCTTGCCCACGCGTCCCGGTAACTCAACCGCCCGCGTGGCGCTCGCCCCACTGCGCGGCGTGCGCCTGAACCACGTGCGCCGTCCCGAGCGCCACAGCCACAGGAAGCCGGCCGCCAGCGACACGACCAGCGCCAGCACGGCCAGCATCGCCGTGGCGCGCGACGGGCCGCTGCTGGCGTCATGCACGCAGTCCGTCGTGGTGACGCCGCCCGCGGCGCTGGCAACATCGGCGCCTTGTCCGCAGTTGCCGGGGAACGTCAGCACCGGCGTGACCGGCAGCAGCGTCAGCGAGACGCGCGCGGGCGTCAGTCCTTCGACACTACCCGCCACGATCGCTCGAATCCGGTCGCGCAACAGGTCGAGGTTGTAGTCGCTGCGGTACCGCATCATCACGGACGCCGACGGCAACGTGTCCTGCGCGGGATCCATCGGGTCCTTCTGCGGCAGCACGATATGCACACGCGCGAGCAGAACGCCGTCCACTTTTTCGAGTGTCTCGGACAGCTCCTGCGAGAGCCCGTACACGAAGCGCACGCGATCCTCCTCGGGGCTCGAAATCAGCCCCTGGCGGCTGAACAGGTCGCCGAGATTCGCGTGGCCGCCACGCGGCAGCGCGTAGGCGCTCGCCAGTTCCGTGGCGATCACCGCGTCGTCGTCGTCGACGGAGACGTTCCACGTCTTGTCCGCGTTGCGCTCCTTGTAGCCGGTGATGCCGTGGTGGCTCAACGCCGCCACGATGTGGTTCGCCTGGTCCTCGTCCAGGCCTTCGAACAACGAGGTTTTGCAGCCGGCGAGGAGCAGCAGGAGCGGCAGCACGATCAGGGCGCGGCGCATCAGCTTCGCTGCGACAGCGTCTGGATCGCGCTGCCGATCTGGTCGGCGACACGCACCGTCATTTGCACGCGCACCGCGAATGCGCCCATGTCGGCCTGCAAACGCAGCAGGTCGACGGTCGAGACACGGCCGGAAGCGAGCCGGCCGAGATCCACCGACAGTTGCTGCACGGACAGGTCCTGCGCGTCCTGGGCATGCGCCAGCAGGCGCTCCATCAGCGCGCCGGGGCCGCCGGCGCCGGGCTCCGCGGGCGACATCGGGACCGATGCGCCGGCAGGCGCCGGTAGCGTTGTGATCGGAAGTTGCAACATCAATACCTGCCTCGAATAGTCAGTCGTTCAATGGTTGAAAGGGGCGCCGCGGCGTGAGCGGGAGGTGCCGCGCCGGCCGCGAGTGCAGAGTTGGCGTTGGCGTTGATAAAAGGCGCGCATTCCGGCAGCTTCAGAAACGCCATCGCCATCGAACTCGCGCTGGGCTCGTCGCTGCCGACCACCTTCATCAACGTGCGGGCCCCCAGTGCGTAATGACCGTCGAGCACCTGAGTCGTACCGAGCCACGCACACGCGAGCGCGTTGTCCGGCACGACCGCGAGCGCGCTCGCGAATAGCCGTGCCGCGCCGCGATAGTTCGCCCGATCGACCTCGACGAGCCCCAGCCCGAGGTACGGAAAAGCGCGCTGTGGATAGATCAGCGCGAGCCGCTCGAACAGATAGCGCGCGTCGTCGAAACGGCGGTAGACGCGGGCAAGATGACCGATCGAGATCAGCAGTTCCAAGCTGTCTTCCTGCATCTGCATGAATTGCCGAAGACGCCGTAAAGGCGTCCCCGTCCTGGTTGGAAAGCGTTATCGGGTGTTTTGCGCAACCGCCTTCTGCGAATCGTTGACGCTGTTCATCATGTTCGTCGCGGCGGAGTTAAAGGTGCTGAGTTCGCCCACCGCCTGCTGGGCCCGCAGCATCTCGACGTTTCCCTGATTGCTGCCTTGCGCGGCATTGGTCTGCTGACCGCCGAACTGTTGCATCGCGCTGTCGGCGTTCTCGGCGCTCTGCAACGTGTTGTTGACCTTGTTGTTCTCCTTTTCCAGGATCCGCTCCAGCAAACCGAGCAGTCCGCCGGTGGAGAGGCTTTGATTGCCCGCGAGGGCGGAATTGGCCTGGCCAGCAGCAAAATTGCCAGCCCCTGCACCAAAGGGCGCATACACACTCATCGGCATGATCTATAGTCCTTACTATTTACTACGCGCGTTGACGAAGCTCGCGCTTCGCTCCACCACCTGTCGAGCGGCGCGTAAACACTCGACAAGAAGAATCAGTTCCTTTCTGAGAGCCGGCGACGCGTTCGGCATGGCGTCGGTCAAACGATCGATTTCCGCCGTCAGCTGGCCGACGATCATCGTCCGGCCCGCACCGCCGCCTTCGGCGAGTTGGTCTTCGATCGGCAGATCGCCGAACGCTCCGAGCGTGCTTTTACCGGCATTTTTCGGGGGCATGAGCGGCCTCCACAAAGAATTCATAGATCGAGCCGTCGTCGTCGCGCGTGACCTCCGCGGCGCAGGCCGAGAGTCGGCTAACGCGCCCGATCGGCAAGCGCGCGCCGACGAAGTAGCGCACGCCCTGCGCATCCGTCAGCCACGCCGCATGACGGCTCGTGAGCAGATTCAGGCCGAGCGCGTCGAGCGGCACGCGCACCCGTTCGCCCTGCTGCGCGTGACCGGGAAAAGCAAGCTCACGCAGGCCACTGATCTCGGCGCGCGCGAGACGCGCCACGCGTGCGTAATCCCAGGCATCCGGGGACAGAAATCCGTGAACGTCGGGCAAGCGCGCATTGAACGCGCCGGGCTGGGTGGCGCGCACCTCGGCGCCGCGGTAATAGCGCGCGAGAAATTCGCCGACCTGCTCCTGTAATTGCGCGAGCACGAACACATGCATCACCGGCGCCCGCTGCCGCGACCAGGCGTGCGCCGTGAGCGCGGCGAGATCGGTCGCGGACTGCACATAGCCCTCGTAGACCAGCGCGCCGGTCTTCGCGTCGACGTGCGTCGTCACCAGCCGGAAGGTTTCTTCGTGACGCGTGAGACGCGGTTCGACAGACGGCGATGACGAGCCGAGCCACGCGAGCATCGCGAACGCGACCGGTACGCCGAAGGCCGTCGCCTTCGTCACCGGCGCGGCGTCGGACCAGCGCTTCGCGACATAGCCCAATGGCTCGTGACGCAGCAGATACGCACGTTCGGCGTTCCGCGTAAGCGCCGGACCCGGCGTATCGCGGCCAGCGAAGCGGAACGTCACGGCGGCCACGGAAAACCACGCGCCGCGTTGCATCCGCACGTGGCGTCCCGGTGTCAGGCGTCGGCCGAAAACCGCCACGCCGTCGTGCTGCGCCACCAGCGAGAGCGTGCCGCCCTGCAACTCGACGGTGGCATGCAAGGGTTCGACGCCGTCGTCGATCACGATCAGGTCCGCGTCGCCGCCGCTGCCGATTCGCAACGGCTGCCCGGCGGACAGCACCATGCTCGCGCCGGTATGCACGCCGTCCATTACGACGATCTGCGCGTCAGCGGTCATCGCGGGTCTCCCATGGCATTTTTTGCGCGAGCGGTAGGCCGGCGGACGGCGGCGAAGCGGACGGCGCGGACGGCTGCGCGAGCTTGCGCAGAGCTGCGTCGACGGACGGCGTGGGTGGCAGGAACTGAGCAGACGGAACAGGTTGCGCAGGTTGCACGGGCGACGCGGATTGCACAGGCTGCGCGGGTCTCGCGGGTGGGAAAGACTGCACGGGCTGCACGGCCGGCGCGGGTAGCACAGGCACCGGTTGCGCGAGCGGCGCCATCGCGAGTAACGCGGCGACGCCGTCCGTTGCCGGCGCCGCGACGGCAAACGGAGTCGCCGCGTCTGCGCCGATAGCCGCGACACTAGCCGCCCCACTCATCGCGCTGGAACCGGCCAGCGTCACATTCGGCGCACCGGCGCCGGCGCTACTCTTCAAACGCGGCGTAATCAGAATCAACCGCTCGAGCCGCTCGTGCGTGGTCGCGGTATCGCGGAACAGCGCACCGAGGTAAGGCACGTCACCGAGCACGGGCACCTTCGACGCCTTGCGCTCGCTGCGCTCGTACTGATAGCCGCCGATCAGCAGGCTCTCGCCGTCGCGCACGATCGCCTGCGTGACGACCGAATGGTTGTCGACCTGCGGAATCCCATCCACCGACGACGTCGTGTTGAACGCGCCATCGTCGATCTGGATGTTCAGCCGGATATTGCGGCGTGGCTCACCGCTCGCTTCGATGTTCGGCGTCACCTTGAGCGTCAGGCCGGTGTCGATGTTGTACAGATCGACGGCCTGATTGCCCGCGACCCGCACGTACACCGAACTGCGCGAGGTCAGCGCCGCTTCCGTGTTGTTCAGCGTCAGCACGCGCGGACGTGACTGCACGCGCGCCTCGCCGGTGTTCTCCAGCGCGTTGAGCTGGGCGAACAGGTACTGCGCGGAGTTCCCCACCAGTGTCGCCAGATTCAGGCCGGCCGCCGCGCTGGCCGGCGTCATCAGCGCGGCCGCGTCGAACGAGAGCGGTGCGCTCGCCGTTCCGGAAGCGCCGTTGATGCGCCCATTCGCGCCGCCCCAACCGACGCCCAGCGAGCGCGCCGCGTTCGACGACACGTCGATCACCACCGCGTCGATCTCGACCAGTTCCTGCGGTTGGTCGAGCATGGCGATCGCCCGCTCGTAGTTCGGCATGGTCGACGCCAGGTCGCTGATGATCACCGCGTTGGTCCGCGCGTCGGCCACGATGTTGCGGCGCGCGGGCGACGCAGCGCGCGGCTCGCCTCCTTCGAGCTCGGGCAACGGCGCGGCGGCGCCCGCGGCGCCCGCCGGCACACTCGCCATCCCGAGCCCGAGCAGGCTCGGCAGCGGCGGCGGGCCGCCGCGCGCATTGCGCGCTTCGGTCCGCGCCGCCGCGCGGGCATCCGCCTGCGCGTCGTCGGCGCGCGGACGCGGCGCGTTGCTTGGTGCATTCCCTGGGGCATTCCCCGGCCAGTTATCCGCCATCAACTGACGCAGCAACGAAGCGACGCCCGGCATCACCCGTTCCTGCGACCCGACCGTGTAGCGAATGTCCTGCGCTTGCGCGTAGTGCAGCGGGAAAATCCGGATCACCGGGTCTTCGGGATTCGGCGCGACCGTGGTCTGCCGCTGCGCCTGGTCGATCGCCTCCGCGACGGCCTCGACGAAGCGCGACGGACCGGCCACCTTCACGGTCGTCGCCGAATATCGGATCGGCAGACGGGCGTCGTCGAGATCGAGATTGCGCAACAGCGAGGCGACCGCCTCCCGAGTCATGGGCGCGAACGGGATCACCCGGCTGCGCACGTCCGCTGCGGTCGTCACATGCATCGCCTTGCCGTCGAAATACCAGACGAGTCCGTAGGCCTCGGTCAACTGCGTGAACACGTTGCCCGGTGTGTCGTCGAAGCGGGCGTTGACCGCCCCTTTCACATCGCGGCCAATGTCGGCGTTCAAACCCTCGACGGCGAGCACGTCGCGCAGCACGTCGGGCAGCGGCGCGCCGTTCACCGCGTAGTGAATCGGCGTGCCGTGCCATGCGGGCGTCGCGGCATGGGTCGACCCGGGCAGTGCCAGCGATGCCAGCGGCAACAGCACCCAGGCCATCCCGAGCGCACCCGCGAGGTGACGCGGGACGGATCGGGCCGCATACGGCAACCAGGGCGGTGGGCCGTCGCCTTTCCGGACAATCGAATAGTTGCGCGACATCATAAGCATTAAAAATCCCTGGCTACGTTCATTGACAGCGTTGTAGAGAATTTAATGGCGACAAGCCGATGCCGGGTAATACACATGTAGGACTGGAGCGAAATGCCCAAATGCCTTGACTCGAATAGCCACTACGCCTGATTACCACCATTAGGTGCACGGATGAATCCGACGATCCGACTTATCCTGAAATAAAGCCGGCTTATCCAGAAAATACGAAAGAGATAAAAATATCGGCACGTCGTACCCCTGTATGACCCGCCTCGTTCACAGAGAGAGAGGATTGACAAACCCGCTAATCGATTAATCCGATCATGAAAAACGACCCACTTAATCTACCTCGCAGCGAATTGCGTTCACGGCTATTTTTTAGTGATTTTTCTGGAGCCAGTCATTTTATTTCAACAGGCTCACGTCAGATTCCTACACGCAACTTCGTATGGGAATGATGAGGTTTTGCAATTTCGCGCCCGGGCTTGCCAGACCTAAGCTACGTTCGATCAGAATTAACGGTTTTGCAACCTGCTTGCGACTCGAGGAAATCTATTGGCGAATCATCGAAGAAATAGCGCGGCAGGAATCTCTGACCGTGGGAAAACTGATTTCCAAATGGGCGCTTGAAATCGATATGACGCAGGAAACGATCTGTAATTTCACCGGATTCGTCAGAATTATCTGCGTCACGCAAATACTGCAGCAGACCTATCCGATCGATATGAAGACGATCGCGCCTAAATAATCATTCATTTAGCATAATTCAGCACCAAGGAGGTCCACCGAACCAAGCGCGCCATTCCATTCACTCATGAACACACGACAACAATCGATCACCACGCGCAATTGCTCACGCAAGAAACGCAACTGAACGGTTTAATTTCTTATCAAGGATTTTTCTCACTATGGCGAATACGATCGACAATTTCGGCAACAACATGCCGTACGATTTTGGCGATACATCGATGCCGCAGCAAACCGGCATGCAGTTCAACGCAAAATTCAGCACCGTGCCGATGTTCCCGCCTGATAACGACGGCGGGGTCGACGGTGCAGGCGGCGCCGGCGGTGCCGGCCGCATGCGGCCGCCTTTTGCGATGCCCGACCAGAACTTCGGCGCGTCGATGCTGCAAGGCACCGGAGCGGGCGGCGGCGCCGGCGCGGCGGGGGCAGGCGGCATCATGAACATCCTCAAGTCGGTCCTGTCGACCGTGATGCAACTGGCGCCGCCGCTGCTCGGCATGGTGGGCGCGTTGCTGGGCGGAGCGGGCGCGCAAGGCGGCCAGGGGAACGGCACCGCCTGACGCCATTCTGAAAACCAACCGGCCGCCACGTTTTTCCGCTGGCGGCCGGCTCCGGGGCGGCGTCGCGATACGCCGCCCCTCGCGCCTACCCCGCCTTTCCTTTCCGAACACAATGAATACTCTTCGCGGGCTTGAGCCCGCCGACCGCCTGCGGCTCGATACGCTGGTTCGACGCGCCAACACGGAATGTCAGCCGGCCATGACCGATTTCATCGGCGGCGGCCATCGGCACATCAATGAAGCGCTGCGCAACGCCTTGCCGCCCGACGCCGCCGTGCAAGGGTTTATCGACGCACTTGCGGTCATGGCGGATTACACCGTTACGTCGTACCGCGTGTCGCACATCACCCGAACCGGTCTCGCCGCGTTGCAACGCGGACACGCGCGACGGTTCGCCGATCCCGGCGCGCAATGTGCCTTCGTGTTGCCGCGCAATGCGGCCGCGTGGGCGCTGCGAACGGCGGCGGCGTCTCCGCGCGACGGCCTGTGCGAGCTGTACTCGATCTTCGACGAGTCGGTCCCGCAAAAGAATCTGTCGAGCGCTCTGCTCGCGGATCTGGTCGTCGTGCCGCCCGGCACGACGCTGTGCCTGACGGCACTGCGCTTCGTGGTCAGGGCGGGGGCCGCCAACGCCGGCCGCTCGCGCGTGGTTGCCCATTTCGCCGGCGCGGAGCCGTCGGACGCGGCGCGCTACGACCTCTTCAGCGGCGCACGACACCGCTGAAGCCCGCGCGGCGCTCACCTGCAAGCGGCCGTGCGAGTCGGCGACCGGTCCGGTAAACTGCGGCGCGCCGTGCACTGATCCGGATTTCCCGACTTGAACCGCTACGCCCTCTTTCTCATTACCTCGATGCTGCTGGTCGGCACCAATGTCGGCATCGGTAAATCGATCGTCGAATTCGTTCCCGTGCCGTTGTTCGCGCTGCTGCGCTTCGTGATCGCGATGGCGGTGTTGTGGCCGTTGCTGCGGGTGGCCAAACTGCGGCAGGTCAAACGCGGTGAGTGGTTCAACCTGTTTCTGCAGGCGCTGTTCGGTACTTTCGGCTTCACGCTGTTGATGCTCGGCGGCGTGCAGCGCACCAGCGCGGTCGCCGCCGGTGTGATTACCAGCACGATTCCGGCGGTCGTGGCGCTGCTGTCGTGGCTGATTCTCAAGGAACGCCCGAACGGCCGCGCGCTTACGTCGATCGCGCTGGCGATCGCCGGCGTGATCGTGATCAATCTGGCGCACGTCGAGCGGAACGCGGGTGGCGAGACCTCGTTGAGCGGCAACCTGATGATCCTGGGCGCGGTGTGCTGCGAATCGCTCTACATCATTCTGTCGCGCCGTCTCACGCAGACCCTCGCGCCGCTCGACATCTGCGCGTACACCCATCTGTTCGGCCTGTTGCTGATGCTGCCGCTCGGCGCCGGCGCGCTCGTCGGGTTCGACTATCGCGCGGTGCCGGCGAGCGTGTTGACGCTGGTGCTGTGGTACGGGCTGTCGGCCAGCATCTTTTCGTTCTGGCTATGGATGAAGGGCATCCGCCACGTGCCGGGCAGCCTGGCGGGCGTGTTTAGCGCCGTGCTGCCGGTGGCCGCGGCGATCTATGGCATCGCGTTTCTCGGCGAACGGCCGACGCTTGCGCACGGGATCGCGCTCGCCTGCGTCCTCACGGGGATCGCGCTCGCGAGTCTGAAGCCCGCACGGACGTCGCCTGTGGCGTCTTGATACAATAGCGCGCCCGTCGCGGACTTTTCCGGCCAGCCGTTGGCCGTTCTCCGCGCCCGCCTTGTTTGTGTCTTTGTTGCGTTTATGTCTTCGCCTCGTTTGTGTGGTCGCTCCGTGTGCCCGGCTCGCCGGCCCGGCGCATCGAGGCCGTATTCCGTCACCTGCGTTTCATCCGACTCCGCCTATGTCCGCTCCGCGCCCCGATTCAGCCCGCACGCGTCGCCCCATGCGCCCGCTGCCCGCCATCATCTTCATGAGCCGCTGGCTGCAGGTGCCGCTCTACCTGGGCCTGATCGTGGCCCAGGGCGTCTACGTCGTACTGTTCCTCAAGGAAGTCTGGCATCTCGTCACGGCGTCCATGACGCTCGACGAAACCAACATCATGCTGGTCGTGCTCGGTCTGATCGACGTGGTGATGATCTCGAACCTGCTGATCATGGTGATCATTGGCGGGTATGAAACCTTCGTGTCGCGACTCGGCGTGGAGGGTCATCCGGACGAGCCTGAATGGCTCGATCACGTGAACGCCGGCGTGCTGAAAGTCAAATTGTCGATGGCGCTGATCAGCATCTCGTCGATTCATCTGCTGAAGACCTTTATCAGCCCCGACCAGAATTCCACGCACACCATCATGTGGCAGGTGATCATCCATGTCGCCTTCCTCGTGTCCGCGCTGGTCATGGCGGCGGTCGACCGCCTCACCACCAGCACGCACCCAAAACATTTTCAGGAACCCGCCGGTTTGCAGGCGCTGGGTTCCAACGGTTCCACTCCCCTGAAGGCGCACGACTGACCCGCACTGCCCTGCGAGTCTGACTATAAGCGCCCATTGTCCCCACTGAGCTAGCCATGACCGTCATCAAACAGGAAGATCTGATTCAGAGCATTGCTGATTCGCTTCAGTACATCAGCTATTACCACCCGCTCGATTACATCCAGGCCCTGGGCCGCGCGTACGAACTCGAACAGAGCCCGGCCGCGAAAGATGCGATTGCGCAGATTCTCACCAACAGCCGCATGTGCGCCGAAGGCAAGCGCCCGATCTGCCAGGACACCGGCATCGTCACGGTGTTCGTGAAGGTCGGCATGGACGTGCGCTGGGCGAGCGAGTCCGGTTCGGCGACCATGGGTGTCACCGACATGATCAACGAAGGCGTGCGCCGCGGTTATCTGAACCCGGACAACGTGCTGCGCGCGTCGATCGTGAGCCCGCCCGAAGGCGGCCGCAAGAACACGAAAGACAACACGCCGGCCGTGATCCACTACGAGATCGTGCCGGGCAATACCGTCGACGTGCAAGTTGCGGCCAAGGGTGGCGGCTCGGAAAACAAATCGAAGTTCGCGATGCTGAATCCGTCGGATTCGATCGTCGACTGGATTCTCAAGACCGTGCCGACCATGGGCGCGGGCTGGTGCCCGCCGGGCATGCTCGGCATCGGCATCGGCGGCACGGCTGAAAAAGCCATGGTGATGGC
Source organism: Paraburkholderia bryophila (assembly GCF_003269035.1). Lineage (GTDB taxonomy): Bacteria > Pseudomonadota > Gammaproteobacteria > Burkholderiales > Burkholderiaceae > Paraburkholderia > Paraburkholderia bryophila. The sequence continues at coordinate 65,200 of NZ_QLTK01000028.1, forward strand.
GAAAGAATCGCTGATGGACCCGATCGATATTCAGGACGTGATCGCCCGCGGTCCGCAGGACTGGATCGAAGAACTGCGCGTGGAACTGCACGAGAAGGTCAATGCGCTCGGCATCGGCGCGCAGGGTCTCGGCGGTCTCGCCACCGTGCTCGACGTGAAGATCATGGCCGCGCCCACGCATGCCGCGAGCAAGCCGATCGCGATCATCCCGAACTGCGCGGCGACCCGTCACGCGCACTTCACGCTCGACGGTTCGGGCGTGGCCAAGCTCGAAGCGCCGTCGCTCGACGCATGGCCGAAAGTGCAGTGGGAACCGGACACGGAGAAGAGCCAGCGCGTCGATCTGGACACGCTCACGCCGGAGCAGGTCGCCGCGTGGACGCCGGGCCAGACGCTGCTGCTGTCGGGCAAGATGTTGACGGGCCGCGACGCCGCGCACAAGCGCATTGCCGACATGCTGGCGAAGGGCGAGAAGCTGCCGGTCGACTTCACGAACCGCGTGATTTACTACGTCGGCCCGGTCGACCCGGTACGCGACGAAGCCGTCGGACCCGCAGGCCCGACCACCGCCACGCGCATGGACAAGTTCACCGAAACCATGCTGTCGCAAACCGGCCTGATTTCGATGATCGGCAAAGCGGAGCGTGGCCCGGTGGCGATCGAGGCGATCAAGAAGCACAAGGCCGCGTATCTGATGGCCGTGGGCGGCGCGGCTTACCTCGTGTCGAAAGCGATTCGCAGCGCGAAGGTGCTGGCCTTCGAAGACCTCGGCATGGAAGCGATCTACGAGTTCGACGTGCAGGACATGCCGGTGACCGTCGCCGTCGATTCCAACGGCACCTCCGTGCACCAGACCGGCCCGAAGGAATGGCAAGCGAAGATCGGCAAGATTCCGGTCGCAACGGTTTGAACTTGTATTGAGACAGGTTGAGTTCTTCAACCGACAAATCTCAAGCCGGGGTCTCATACCCCGGCTTCTTTTTTGCATGAAATGAGAACGGTACTCATCACGCAAAAAACCTTCAAAATCAAGCATAAAACTGCATTTTTGCCTTGGCTTTTTGCGCTTCGCCGTTTATTGTTCTGGGAAATTCAAATCCCCTACAAGGACATCTCATGCAAGGCGACAAAAAGGTCATCGAATATCTCAACTCGCAGTTGAAGAACGAACTGACCGCGATCAACCAGTACTTCCTGCATGCGCGCATGTACAAACACTGGGGCCTCGAAAAACTCGGCAAGCATGAATACGACGAGTCGATCGGCGAGATGAAGCATGCCGACTGGTTGATCGAACGCATTTTCATGCTCGACGGTCTGCCCAACCTGCAAGACCTGCACAAGCTGCTGATCGGCGAGGAAACCAAGGAAATTCTCGAGTGCGATCTGAAGCTCGAACAGATCTCGCAGAGCACCTGCAAAGAAGCGATCGTGTATTGCGAATCGGTTCGCGATTTCATCTCGCGCGAAATCTTCACGAAGATTCTCGACGATACGGAAGAGCACATCGACTGGCTCGAAACGCAGATCGATCTGATCGGCAAGGTCGGTATTCAGAACTATCAGCAAACCGCCATGGGCCCGATCGGCTCCTGAGCGAAACGAGCTGGAACACGCCGCGCGCCGGCTCATGAGAATGCGCTTTGCCTGCAGCGTTCTTCATGACCTGCGCCGCGCGGGCGATATACTTGCGCACCGCCCTGTTTTGCTGAGTTTTTGTTGACTGCTGTGCCGCGCGCGTCCTCTCCGTTTATGCCTACAGAATTGCCGTCCACGAATGTTCGACCTGTTACCGCCGCTGCGGCTGCGGCTACGTCGGGCGCGCCGGTCGGCATTTTCGATTCGGGTCTGGGCGGGCTGTCGGTGTTGCGGGCGGTGCGGGCGCAACTGCCCGACGAGGCGCTCCTGTATGTGGCCGACTCGCTGTACGCCCCTTATGGCGAACGCGACGACGACTTCATCGCCGACCGCACGCTCGCCATCGGCGAATGGCTGGTCAAGCAAGGGGCGAAGGCGCTGGTGGTCGCGTGCAATACGGCGACCGCGCAATCCATCGCGCTGGTTCGCGAAAAGCTGTCCATTCCGCTAGTCGGTGTCGAACCCGGTATCAAGCCCGCCGCGCTGCAGTCGAAAACCCGCGTGGCCGGCGTGCTCGCCACACAAGTCACGTTGCGCAGCGCGCGTTTTCAGGCGCTGCTCGATCGCTACGCCTCGGATTGCCGCTTTCTCTGCCAGCCTGGCCACGGACTCGTGCAGGCGGTGGAACGCTGCGACGTCGACTCGGCGGAGTTGCGCGCGCTGCTGCGCAGCTATCTGGAACCCATGCTCGAGGCCGGCGCCGACACGCTGGTGCTCGGCTGCACCCACTACCCGTTTTTCGATGCAACGATTCGCGACCTCGTCGGCGACCGGCTGACGCTGATCGACACGAGCGTCGCCATTGCACGCCAACTCAAGCGCGTACTCGACCAGCACGGTCTGCGCGCCACGCCGGCCGACACCAACGCCCCCGCTCTGCCCCGCTTTTATTCCACCGACGACGGCGCGCATCAGAAGCAGCTCGCCGCCACGCTGTTGCACCTCGACGCCCATGTCGAACGGGTGCTGATCCCTTCGCGCCGCACTGCCGCGCCGAACTCCCAAGCCGCATAAAACGGCTCCCACACGGCGCCTTCCGCGCCGCCGAGGGACTTTTTGCCTACTTTTGCGGCAGTTTTTCGCCTGATTACGCGTTTTTTGGGCTCCATGGGCCCCGCGCGCCGGATTCCGTCCTATAGACGAAACCCTTCTAAGAGTCTGGTTTTGTTACAAAAAATCATGCAGGACGCTTGCCAAACGCCCCAAACAAAATGATAATAATTCGCATTAACGTTAGCTATGACGCCCTGCCATGATTGTCTGTGTCTGCAAGTCTGTTTCTGACCGAAAGATCCGTGCCTCGATCGAAGACGGCATGGACTCGTTCGACGAGCTTCAGTTCGAGCTGGGCGTCGCGTCCTGCTGTGGCAAGTGCGCCGAGTCGGTGCGCGACGTCATGATGCAAAGCGGCGTGTGTGCCAGCCGTTGTGGCTTCGAGCACCATCCGCAGGCTGTCCCGTTGACGTTTTACGAGCGCAAGGCCGCCTGAGGCCGCGTTTCACGCGCGGCTCCGGCCGCGCCCACATCGCGCCCGCTCCGCTCGCTTCACGCTTTATCCCACTGCCGTCAGCAAGCCAGTATCCGTACCAGCCAGCTAGCCCCCGCTCATCCGTTGAAAAGGAGTTTGAGATGGAATTGCTGATTGGTTTCGTGACTACTTTGTTCATTTCGCTGCTGATCTTCCGAACATGACGATGTCTTGTCTGACGCGCTGTTTCGACAGCGCGCCGCCACGCTAACATGCAGGCCTCGCATACCGTTTCAGCCGGCGTCACGCCGGCGCCATCCGCCCGAATGAATTCACGCGCCCTGACCGCGATAGCCGCGGTTGCGGCGATTCACGTCGCATTGCTTGCCGTGATCCTGACATTACGTCACGAGCCGGTCCAGCCGGTACTCGAATCGCACGTGATGACGGCGCAGTTGCTGCCGCCGGCGCCACCGGCCGCGCCGGTCGCGCTGCAATCGATCGCGCCGCCGCCGCCCAAGCCAACGCCGCCGGTTCATACCAAGCCCAAGGTCAAACCGACTCCAACGCCCAAGCCGACGCCCACGCCGTTGCCGCAAGCAGCCGCGCCGTCGCCGACAGCGATTGCGGCGCCGGATCCGACGCCGCCCGCGCCTGCTGCACCGGCCGCGCCGCCGGCCGCCGCCGCACCCGCGATCGCCCGTCAGACGATGGAGATCGCCGCGCCGAAGAACGTCTCGCATCTCGATTGCAACATCGTCCGTCCCGATTACCCGGCGTTGTCGAAGCGACGCGGCGAAACCGGTACCGTCTACGTCAATTTCGTGGTCGGTCTGAGCGGAAAAATCGAGAACATCGAACTGAAGAAAAGCAGCGGCTTCAGCCGTCTCGACGACGCTGCGGTCGACGCCATTCGCTCGAGCACGTGCAAGCCCTATCTCGAGAATGGTCAGCCGGTTCGCGCGGCGCACACCCAGCCTTACGACTTCAATCTGAACGATTGAGGCAGAATTTAAAAACAAGGAATTGCAATGCAAAACTACGGATTGGCGCACGTGTGGGCGCAAGGGGATTTCGTGACGCGCGGTATCGCGCTCGCGCTGATGATCATGTCGGTGATGTCGTGGAGCGTGATCGTCATCAAGGCCTGGAATGTGATTCGCCTGAAGCGTCTCACGAAGAACGCCGAGCAGGCGTTCTGGCATTCGGACGATCTCGCCGACGGCGTGAAGAAGCTCGGCGCGGAGTCGTCGACGCCGCAGGACAACCCGTTCCTCGCGCTTGCGTTGTCGGGCCAGGAAGCGGCCGATCACCATCATCAGACGCAGCCGCATCTGCATGACCGCATGGACGTGTCGGACTGGGTCACGCGCTGCTTGAAAGACACCATGGATGAAAGCGTCGCGCGTATGCAGAGCGGCCTGGCGATTCTCGCGTCGATCGGCAGCACGGCGCCGTTCGTCGGCTTGTTCGGTACGGTGTGGGGCATCTATCACGCGTTGCTGGCGATCGGCGCGAGCGGTCAGTCGTCGATCGATCAGGTTGCCGGCCCGGTCGGCGAAGCGCTGATCATGACCGCGTTCGGTCTGTTCGTCGCGATTCCTGCGGTGCTCGGCTACAACGCACTGACGCGCGCGAACAAGGCGCTCGTCGCCAAGCTGAGCCGCTTCGCTCACGGTCTGCACGCATTCTTCGTGACGGGCGCGCGTTTGTCGTCGTCGAAGCGTGGCGACGGCCTGCGTCTCGCGACTCGCACCCACTGATCGACGAGGCACTCCGATGGCAATGAGCCCTTTCGCCAGCGACGACGACGACGGCCTGATGAACGAAATCAACATGACGCCGCTCGTCGACGTCATGCTGGTTCTCCTGATCGTCTTCATGGTGACGATTCCGGTGATTCGTCACGCGGTCAAAATCGATCTGCCGCACGCGAGCAGTCAGAAGGAAGACACGAAACCCGCGCAAGTCACGGTCGCGATCGACGCGGGCGGCAACGTGCTGTGGAACGACCAGAAGGTCGACGAAGCGGCGCTGAGCACGAAGATCGCGCAAGCCGCGCAGGCGGATCCGCAGCCGGAATTGCATCTGGACGCGGACCGCAAGGTGCCGTACGAGAAGGTGGCCGAAGTGATGTCGGCGGCGCAGGCCGGCGGCCTCACCAAAATCGGTTTCGTGACGCAACCCAAGAGCAAGTAGCGCAACCTTTGCGCTGCGTCGAGGGTAGATGTTCAGCTTGAAATTCGCCCGCCGAAAACGACAGAAAAGCCCTTAAAACAGGGGCAAAAAGTAAAAGGCCTTCATCGCCAGATGAAGGCCTTTTTTTGTGCGCACTCGGCGCCTTCGGGCGGCAGGACTACTTGCCATCATTCGAAGATTGATAGCTCGTCGTGTCACTGCATGCGACAGCCGTGATCGACACGGACAGCGCGGTCAGCCCTATCAGGCCGGCTATCATAGCGGCCATGAGTTTTCGCATAAGAGACTCCTTAGCGAAGGGCTTTCAATATAGGCCTGCCAGCGCGCGCATTCAAGCAAACCGTCATTGAAAGTACTCATGACAGCCCGCGCTTAAATGCTAAAAGCGATGCCGTGACCTGCAAGCACGGCTACGACACCGCCGCCAGCATCGGCTGGGCCGCGGCCTTCGCCTCACGCGCGGGGCACTCGCCTGCAATGTGCTTGCCCTCGTCCGGATCGAGCATTTCGACCAGATAATCGACGAATGCCCGCACGGCCGGCACCATGCCCTGCCGCGACACGAAAACCGCGTACAACTGCGGCGTCGGAAACGTCCAGCCCGGCATGACCGGCGACAGTTGTCCGGCGCGCAACGCGGCGCCGTACATCATCTCGGGCAACGCGGCGATACCTACGCCGGAAAGCGCTGCTTCGCGCAGCATCATGAGGTCGGCGGTGACGAGACGCGGCTCGTGTTCGTGCGCGTGACGCGTGCCGTCGGGCGAGATCAGATTGAACACGTGACGTCCGTCGCCGCTCGGCACGTCGAGTGTTTCGAAACGGCTCAGATCGGCCGGCAGCAGCGGCGGCGCATTCTGTTGCAGCAGGCTCGGCGCGCCGACCAGCATCTGTTGTGTGCGCCACAGCGGCCGTACCACGATGTTGGCGCTTTCCGGCGGATCGGAGCGCACGCGCAACGCGACGTCGATCGAATCCTCGAACAGGTCGACCACGCGATTGGTCACGCGCATCAGCACGCGCACTTCCGGGTAGCGATGCATGAATTCCGGCAGGATCTGCGACATGATGGTCTGCGAGATCGTAACCGGCACACTGACGCGCACCGTGCCACGCGGCGACGAGCGCAACTGCTGCACGACGTTGACGGCCGCCTGCGCCTCGCTCAACATCGCCTGACAGTGCTGATAGAACAGTTGCCCGGCTTCCGTGAGCGCCAGCTTGCGGGTGGAGCGCTGCAGCAGGCGCACGCCCAGCGACGCTTCCAGCTCCGTCAGACGGCGCGACAGGCGCGACTTGGAGATGCCCAGCACGCGCTCGGCGGCGGAAAAACCGCCATGTTCGACGACCTGCGAAAAATACATCAGGTCATTCAGATTGTGCGAATCGATCTTCATCTCATCGTTCCATTAATAGAACAATCCATTGCGTAGCGGTGGCTGGCACCCCTGAAAACGGTCCCTATAATAGCTCCATGTTTCAAAAATAACGCTATTCCCCATTTTTTGAGGTGACTTTGATGAGCACGAGCCGCACGATCGAACGCACGTTTCCCGCTGTTCGCACGACCGAGGGCGGTGGCTTTATCGTCCACCGTCCGTTTCCGACCCGCCTGTTGATGGACTTCGACCCGTTCCTGCTGCTCGACGAAATGGGGCCGATCGACTACGCGCCGGGCGAGGCCAAAGGCGCGCCCGACCATCCGCACCGCGGCTTCGAAACGGTCACGTACGTGCTCGAGGGCCAGTTCGGTCACAAGGATTCGGCGGGCCATTCCGGCACCCTGCACGCCGGCGACGTGCAATGGATGACCGCAGGCGCAGGCGTCGTGCACAGCGAGATGCCCGACCCGTCGTTCGTACGGACCGGCGGACGTGTGCATGGCCTGCAGTTGTGGGTGAATCTGCCGCGCCGCGACAAGATGATTGCGCCGCGCTACCAGGAAATGCCGTCGTCGAGCATTCCGGTGGGCACGTCCGCGGACGGCCAGGTGCGCGTCAAGGTGATCGCCGGCGAAGCGCTCGGCGTGAAGGCTGCAATCGAAACGCGCACGCCGATTCTCTATCAGCATTTTTCGCTGCAGCCAGGCGCGACGATCCGGCAGCCGGTGCCGGCCGACTATCGCGTGTTCGCTTATAGCCTGTCGGGCAAGGGCTTTTATGGCGAAGGCGACGCGCGCCAGCAAATCGACGCGCGGAAAATGGTGGTGTTTCAGAACAATGGCGATTGCGTCACGTTGACGGCCGGTGCCGAACCGCTCGAAGTGCTGTTGCTCGGCGGCGTGCCGCTGAAGGAGCCGGTGGTGCGCTACGGCCCGTTCGTGATGAACACGGAAGACGAGATCCGCCAGGCCGTGGTCGACTACCAGGCCGGGCGGATGGGCGCGATCACGCACTGAGTGTTTCGCAAGGCAACGTAGGTTGGGCGGGTCCGGCTTGCCGCGTTTGCTCCGTCGCTCGCACTGCGGTTGCGGCCTCACGCTGCCTCACTCGCGCCGCCCGCCAGAACCGCTCAGCCCGGTCACGAAGCCTGTCGAATTCGTTCACAATAGCGATTCATTCCGCGCGCCGCGCCGTTTATCCATAACGGGACGCGGCGCGCGGCAATTTCCGTCCCTGTTCAGGAGCGCGCATGGCAGAGTCCACCGTCACCGCCCACATCGGCTCGACGAATTTCCAGGTCCTGTTGGACGACGGCAAGCATACTTGGCTGGCCGACGAACCCGAGTCAGCCGGCGGCGGGGACCGCGGTCCGACGCCCATCGCGATGCTGCTGTCGAGCCTCGGCGCCTGCACGTCGATCACGCTGAAGATGTACGCCCAGCGCAAGGAGTGGGCGCTCGCCGACGTGCGCGTCGAGCTCTCGCTGACAAGCGGCGACGCGGGCACGACCATCGACCGCAAGATCGTGCTGGAAGGCGATCTGTCCGACGAGCAGCGGGAACGGCTCTTGCAAATTGCCAATGCGTGCCCAGTTCACAAGATCCTCACGCATCCGATCACGATCCGTTCGGGCCTCGCCGTCGCGTAACGAGGCAGTGGCGAAGAGCGCTTCGCCGACGCGGCGTGGACCGCACGTATTGCAACGCTTTCATAGGAAGCCGTCGTTTTGAATTTCGAACACCTTATCCAGATCAACGACCCGTTGAATCCGTTTGTCGACTCGATGACCCCCGCGCAACTGTGGGAAGGTCTCGTGCTGCGCGCCGAACAGCCGCAACTGTTCGTGATAGGCCTCGACAGCTGCACGATCCTGTCGCGCGCCGGCAATGTCATCGAGCGGGAGTTGCACTACGGTCAGGCAACCGTTCGTGACCGCGTCACGCTGCAGGACGGCCAGAGCGTGCGCTACGACATTCTGCCGACCGCAGACCACGTCGGCGGCTCGCTGACCATGACCATCGAGCAGCCGGACGAGTTGCAACTGTTCCTGCGCTTCGAATACGCAACGACGCTGCCGGAGTCGGCGGATCCCGACGCGCATCAGACGCAGGAGATCGTCAAGTCGGCGTATCGCGAGAACGATATCGATACCGTGCGGTTGATCCGCCAGTACGTGCAAGCGAAGCAGGAACCGGGTTCCTTGCATTGAAGCTCTGAAGCACGCGCGGGCGCCCTGCCCGCGCTACGCCGCATGCGCACAAGACGGCCCGTCGCGGCGGTCGCTCATCTCTCCGCAGTAACCACCTCTGTCCCTTTTGCTATCGAAACTCAAAACCGATGAGTTTCTCTTTCTTGTAAATGGGAATAGTTATCATTTAGAATTAATCCATCGAATCGACCAACAGCTAAAACGAATGACCGATCTCACGCGCCCTTCCACACTCAGCCTGCGCCGCCCGGCGGCCGCGCTGACCAGCCGTCCGAAACCGTCGACGGCAACGGCAACGGCGGCAAAGCCGGCGGCGGATCGCGCCAACGGTTCAGCGGGAACGCCGGATCGAGTCGTTCGCAGCGACGCTTTGCTGCAGGGAAATAGTCACGTCAGCATTCTGCACAATGGCGAAACCTACCAGCTGCGAGCAACGCGCTTAGGCAAGCTGATTCTGACGAAGTAACACCGAACATAGCAGTACATACCGGGTATTGTGGGGACCACCTCCTCGAGAGGTGTTAGGCAGTAGCCAGCCACGACGGCTTGCACGTGAGAACTAGACCCCTTCGTGCAGACACCAAGCCAGCCGTCGCAGCAAGCCAGGCCGCTTTTTTTGGTTCTCACTCAATGCGGCAACACTGAACGTACGTGTGCCGGATATGCAGAAAATGGAAAAGCCGTGGAGATGAAGTTCATCCCACGGCTTTTTGTTTGTCGACGCGCGATGCCGTCGACGCTATCTGGAAGCCCATCCCCAGAACATCAGCCACCATGCGCTGTCGACCACCGCCAGCGCCGCGCCGAACCACAGCATGGCGAGACCGCGCCGCACGAAGCGCTCGCTATAGCGGCGCGTCACGAGCCACGCGAGCCACGCGCTCCACAGGTTGGCAATCGCCAGAATGGCGATACGCAGATCCGACGCCCACCACACCGACACATGTTCCGCACGCAGCAGCGACAGTGTCGTAGCCGACAAGCCGAGGAACACGCCCGCGCCGGCAATCGGAATCAGCCCTTGCGTCAAATGATGCAGACGCACGGTGCTAAAGCGCCCCAGCATGCTCGTCGCGCCTATCAGCAAGACCAGCAACGCGGTGCCGTACACCAGCGCCGTGGCGACGATGTAGCCGATCACCATCGTGCCGTCGAGCCACGAAAACACGTCGTTCTGCTCGGGGTAATGCGTGAAAAGGAACCACGGCGCATTGGTCTCGAGCGGCCAGGTGATATCGCGATCGACCAGCCATGTTGCGAAGAACATCTTCAGATCGACGAACCAGCGCGAAGCGGTCCAGTGAAACGCACCGATCGCTATGCCGAGCAGACCGTACAGGATCAAGGCGGTGTCCCAGGGGTTCGCCTGCCTGTCGCCGAGCTGCACCACTTCCGTCGACGGCGCGCGCCACGTCAATGCAATCGCGTCGCGGTGACCGCTGCAACGGCCGCACATATGGCAGTCCGCCGCGCCCTTCATGTTGCGCAACGGCACGAGCGGCGCGCAGTTGATCGGAATCACGCGGTGCCCATGCTCGCCATTCGTGTACGAATGGCGCCACGCGTCTTCATCGACTTTGTAGTGGAACGGCGCGAGGCGTGCCAGAAGCGAAAAAACCCCGTTCACGGGGCACAGGTACTTGCACCAGACGCGCTTTTCTCGCCCGTACAGCAAACCGATGATCATCGCCGCGAACGTCGAGCCGCCCAGCACCAGCAGCACGGCTTTCGGATACTGGTAGACGCTCACCATCTGGCCGTAGATCGTGGTGATACCGAACGCGACGAAAGGCCAGCCGCCCCAGCGCATCCAGCGTGGAATCGCCCAGCCGCGACCGTACTTGCTGGCGAATTCGGCGAGCGCGCCTTCCGGACACAGCACGCCGCACCAGACACGCCCGAGCATCACCATCGACAGCAACACGAACGGCCACCAGATACCCCAGAACACGAACTGCGCGGCGAGCGTCAGGTTGTTCCACAGATGCGCGGTGTCGTCCGGCAGCGGCATCACCGCCGGCACCAGAATCAGAAACGCATACACCGCCACCACCACCCACTGGATGCCGCGGATCGCGGAACCATGACGCTGCATCCACTGCCCGGCCGCGGCGAGGCGCCCCGGGCGGGTCATCACGCTACTCATGCTGCGCGCCCCGCCGCTTGCTGCATCGGCTTGCGATTCGCACGACGCACCAGCAGATAGACGACCGCCCAGTACACGGCATAAGCGAGCAGATTCATCAACGCCGGATGCGCGCGATAACCGGTAAGCGTCGCGACCAGCGAACCGAGCGTGCTCGAATCGTCGAGAATCGCCGACGAATTCCACATCTGGTCGACGAGCGTGGGCAGAAATTCCTTGTCGATCAGCTTGTCGACGCCGGTCTGAAACAAGCCCGCACCAAGGAACAGCAGCATGATTTCGGTGACGCGGAAAAACAGCCGCCACGAGAAGAATCTGCCGCCCAGTTGCAGCACGTAGAAAGTCAGGAACGCGAGACCGAGGCCGATTACGACCGCGAGCATCTGACTGCCGTCCACGTGACCCGATTGACCGAAGCCCAGCCCGTACAGAAAGATCACCGTCTCGCTGCCCTCGCGCGCGATCGCCAGGGCCACCAGCAACGCGACGCCCCACCAGTTGGAATCGCGTTGACTCTTTTGCAGCGACTGTTCCATGTCGCGCTTGAGCGAGCGGCCGTGCTGCTTCATCCACAGCACCATCTGCACAATTAGCACGCAGGCGACCAGCACCATGGCGGTCTGGAAATAATCCTGTGCGTCGCCGGACAGCACTTCGGTGAAGCCGACTAGCGCGGCGCCGAGCGCCACCGCCGCGACCAAGCCCGCCACCACGCCGCCCCACAGATACGGCAAACCGCGACGCGCATCGTCGTCGCCATTTTTCAGCCACGCATACAGGATGCCGACGACCAGCAACGCCTCGACACTTTCCCGCCACACGATGAATAGAATCTGACCCATCTAATTCTCCTCGACTGCTTTGACGAAACGCGCAGCCGCCCGCGGCGCGCGCTCGTGCTTCAGGCCGCTACTTCGCGACGATCACGCCCTGCGCCTGCTGGTGGAAATCGTCGAAAAACTTGTATTCGCCCGGCTCGAGCGGCGCGATCACCACGAACGAATCGGCGCCCGGCGCCAACACTTTCTCTTTGCGCAATTGCACGCTTTCGAATTCGGCCGCGCCTTTGCCGATGTTGCGCACTTCGATCTTGATACGCTGCCCCGCCGGCACTTCGATACGAGCCGGGTTCAGCTTGCCGTCGTTCATTTCCAGCTTGAAGGTCGGCAAGTCGGCTGCGTGGGCCGCCCCCGCCAGCAAGGCGGCGGTGGCGAGAAGCGCGATCTTTCGGTGAATTCTCATTGGCCTTTCCGGAAAAACGCGGCGCGCCGGGCTTGATTCCCAGCGCGCCGCCTGCTGCACTCAGTCACGTCCGACCACGTCGCGATGCGCGTTCAGGCGCGGCATTAACCCGCGACGATCAATAGCCGCCCTTCTTGCCGATGCCGGCGAAGGTGAAGTCGTAGTCGAGCGTGATCGGCTTGAACCACGGGCCCACGCCGGTTTCCTTGTCGACGTGGCGACCGAAAGCCATATGGCCCGTTTGCATCGGCGCCTCGACGATCAACTTCAGATGGTATTTGCCCGGGCCTTGCAGCTTGACGTTATCGCCGTAGTGCGGACCGTCGTTGGCGACCATTGCCATCATGTCGCCCTTCTGCGTCTGATTCGAACCGGCTTTCGTCAGCTCGTAACGCACTTGCAGATACGGCATCCAGTCGCCTTCGGCGAAACCGGTCGGATTGTTTTTGACCGCGTGAATGTCGGCTTCCAGATGCACGTCCGAATCCGACGCCTTGCGCATCATGCCTTCGGGTTCCATCGTGATCGGCTGCAGGTACACGGCGCCAATCTCGATGCCGCCCTGGATCTGCTGCTTGCCGATCGGATATTCCGCGGCCGTTGCCGAGAGCGCCGCGACGGCGGCCACTGCTGCTGCGCCACCGCGCACAAATGAAGAAATCCGCATTGAAACTCCTAGTTTTTATCAGTGAGACTGGAATGAAACCCATTGGAACAGTGCGTTCAGGCACGTCTCGGCTGGCGCGGCCATTATCTTTCAAAATACCTACGATCCGTAAGCAAGACGCATACCAAAACGTTAATGCGAACCATTCTCAATATTGAACGAGTTTATCATCGATCGCTGGGGAGAACAAATTGGAGTCTGCGCAAAGCCTTATGGCAGCGGGGCCGTAAGGCTTTCTTAAGGAAACGTTCGAAAGCAGCGACAGATGCCGTGCCGACCCGTGTCGGGTAGCTGTTGGACAGCCGGGTGGTCTTATGTAGGGAAGTCGTCGGGCCAGTGTCGGGCGCTTGCCGATGCTTTGTCCGACCTCAAAAGAAAAGGCGCGGCAGACTGCCGCGCCTTGCGTACTGGCGATACTTGAATCAGACGAATCAAACGCCGGAGATGTGGTCGCCGACGTTCGCGCCGAATACGCGTTGGCGCAGCAGCGCCAATTGGTCGCGGGTCTGCGCGGCTTTCTCGAATTCCAGATTCTTGGCGTGCTCCATCATCTGCTTTTCGAGGCGCTTGAGTTCCTTGGCGAGCTGCTTCTCGGACATGTCCTCGAATTTCGCGCGCGTTTGCTGTTCCTTCAGTTCGGCGCGCGCGTCGTCGACGTTGTACACGCCGTCGATAATGTCGCGAATCCGCTTCACCACCCCGCGCGGCGTGATGCCGTTCGCGACGTTGAAGGCCGTCTGCTTGCTGCGCCGCCGCTCGGTTTCGTCGATCGCGCGACGCATCGAGTCGGTAATCTTGTCGCCGTACAGAATCGCCTTGCCGTTCACGTTGCGCGCCGCCCGGCCGATGGTCTGGATCAGCGAGCGCTCGGCGCGCAGAAAACCTTCCTTGTCCGCGTCGAGAATCGCGACCAGCGACACTTCCGGAATATCCAGCCCTTCGCGCAGCAGGTTGATCCCGACCAGCACGTCGAACGTGCCGAGCCGCAGATCGCGGATGATTTCGACCCGCTCCACCGTATCGATATCGCTATGCAGATAGCGCACCTTGACGCCGTGATCGGCCAGAAACTCGGTCAACTGCTCGGCCATGCGCTTGGTCAGCACGGTGACCAGCACGCGGTCGCCGACCTTGACGCGCTCGTTGATCTCGCCCAGCACGTCGTCGACCTGGCTGCGCGCCGGCCGCACCTCGATTTCCGGATCGACCAGCCCGGTGGGTCGCACCAGTTGCTCGGCCACCTGCCCGGCGGTTTTCTGTTCGTAGTCCGCCGGCGTGGCCGACACGAACACCACCTGACGCATCTTGCGCTCGAACTCGTTGAACTTGAGCGGGCGGTTGTCCAACGCCGACGGCAAACGAAAACCGTAGTCGACGAGATTCTCCTTACGCGCCCGGTCGCCGTTATACATGCCGTTCAACTGACCGATCAGCACGTGCGATTCGTCGAGCAGCATGATCGCGTCCGGCGGCAGGTAGTCGACCAGCGTAGGCGGAGGCTCGCCCGGCGCCGCACCCGAAAAATGCCGCGAATAGTTTTCGATGCCTTTGCAGAAGCCCAACTCCTGCAGCATTTCCAGATCGAAGCGGGTGCGCTGCTCGAGACGCTGCGCTTCGACCAGCTTGCCGTCGCCATAGAAGAATTCGAGCCGTTCGCGCAACTCGCTCTTGATGGTTTCGACCGCGCGCATCACCGTATCGCGCGGCGTCACGTAGTGCGACGACGGATACACCGTGAAACGCGCAATCTTCTGCCGCACGCGTCCGGTAAGCGGATCGAACAGTTGCAGCGTTTCGACTTCGTCGTCGAACAGTTCGAGGCGCACCGCCATCTCGGCATGCTCGGCCGGGAAAATGTCGATGGTGTCGCCGCGCACGCGGAACGAACCGCGCTGGAAATCGGCTTCGTTGCGGTTGTATTGCATCGCGATCAGCCGCGCGATGATGTCGCGCTGGCCCAGCTTGTCGCCGGTGCGCAGCGTCAGAATCATCTTGTGGTATTCGGACGGGTTACCAATACCGTAGATCGCCGATACCGTCGCGACGATCACCACGTCGCGCCGCTCCAGCAGGCTCTTGGTGGCCGACAGTCGCATCTGTTCGATGTGCTCGTTGATCGACGAGTCCTTTTCGATGAACAGGTCGCGTTGCGGCACATAGGCTTCCGGCTGGTAGTAGTCGTAGTACGAAACGAAATACTCGACCGCGTTGCGCGGGAAGAACTCGCGGAACTCCGAATAAAGCTGCGCGGCGAGCGTCTTGTTCGGCGCGAACACGATCGCCGGACGACCCAGCCGGGCGATCGTATTGGCCATCGTGAAAGTCTTGCCGGAGCCGGTCACGCCGAGCAGGGTCTGGAACGACAGACCGTCTTCCACGCCTTCGACGAGCGTGTCGATCGCCGTGGGCTGGTCGCCGGCCGGCGGGTACGGCTGGTAGAGCTGGAACGGCGAGCCTTCGAACGTGACGAATTTGGATTCGTCGAGCGCGTCTTCGGCTTCAGTGTGGTGTTGTTCGGACATGTGGGGC
Organism: Paraburkholderia bryophila; assembly: GCF_003269035.1. GTDB lineage: Bacteria > Pseudomonadota > Gammaproteobacteria > Burkholderiales > Burkholderiaceae > Paraburkholderia > Paraburkholderia bryophila. The sequence continues at coordinate 80,680 of NZ_QLTK01000028.1, forward strand.
GGCACCGGGCCTTGGGCAAAGAACTATTCTAACGGGTTGCGCGAGCCCGGGCTGAGCGGGTCCGCGTAGAGATCGGGCTTACTCCTGCACTGTGACATGGCCCCCGGCTGCCTGTTTTTCAAGCAATTAATTCCCTCCGACAGGCCGGGTCGGCCGAAAAAAGGCCGTGAATTCGTTACAATGCGAAGTTGCGCTCGCTCGCAGCCGCCCGCCACCCGCCTGTGTTTTTTCGTCAGAGGCCGCTGGCCGGGCCGTCTCGCGCTCGGTGCCGCCGCCCTCTTTTCACTACTGCTGCCCACCCATCATGTCTCTGTTCTCCGCCGTCGAACTTGCTCCCCGCGACCCGATTCTGGGCCTGAACGAAGCTTTTAACGCCGATACGCGCGCCACCAAGGTCAACCTTGGCGTCGGCGTGTACTTCAACGAAGAAGGCAAGATTCCGCTGCTGCGTGCCGTGCGCGACGCCGAACGGGCGCGCGTCGAAGCTGCGCTGCCGCGCGGCTATCTGCCGATCGAGGGCATCGCCGCCTACGACGCAGCCGTGCAAACGCTGCTGCTCGGCAATGACTCCGCGCTGATCGCGGCAGGTCGCGTCGTGACGGCGCAGGCACTGGGCGGCACGGGCGCGCTGAAAATCGGCGCGGACTTCCTGAAGCGCCTGGACCCGAACGCCAAGGTCGCAATCAGCGACCCGAGCTGGGAAAACCACCGCGCGCTGTTCGAAAGCGCGGGCTTTGAAGTCCTGTCGTACCCGTACTACGACGCGCAAACGCATGGCGTGAACTTCGAAGGCATGCTCAGCGCGCTGAACGGCTACGCGGCGGGCACGGTGGTCGTGCTGCACGCGTGCTGCCACAACCCGACCGGCGTCGACCTCAGCGTCGAACAATGGAAGCAGGTGGTCGAAGTCGTCAAGGCGCGTAATCTGGTGCCGTTCCTCGACATCGCGTATCAGGGTTTCGGCGACAACATCGAAGCCGACGCCGCAGCCGTGCGCCTGTTCGCCGCGTCGGAACTGAACGTGTTCGTGTCGTCGTCGTTCTCGAAGTCGTTCTCGCTGTACGGCGAGCGCATCGGCGCGCTGTCGATCATCACCGCGAGCAAGGAAGAATCCGCGCGCGTGCTGTCACAACTCAAGCGCGTGATCCGCACGAATTACTCGAACCCGCCCACGCATGGCGGCTCGGTAGTCGCCGCGGTGCTCGCGTCGGCCGATTTGCGCGCCACGTGGGAAACGGAACTGGGCGAAATGCGCGACCGTATCCGCGCCATGCGTAACGGTCTGGTCGAACGCCTGAAGGCAAGCGGCGTGGATCGCGACTTCAGCTTCGTGAACGCGCAACGCGGCATGTTCTCGTACTCGGGTCTGACGGCACCGCAAGTCGACCGTCTGCGCGAAGAGTTCGGCATCTATGCGGTGAGCACCGGCCGTATCTGCGTGGCTGCGCTGAACACGCGCAATCTCGACGCGGTGGCTAACGCGATCGCTCACGTGTTGAAGTAAGAAGGCTTACCGGCGCGCGGCTTGTTCCGCGCGCGCCTGGTTGATGTGAAAACGGCGCCCCTGCGGGCGCCGTTTTCGTTTGTGGCGGGTAGGGCTTGCGATCTTGATCAGCGTGAATCGCGGTGAATATCGTGCGTGACAAAACCCGCGTCGTTGTCCGGCATGTCGAGCCAATCGGGTTGCGCAAGCGAACGCTGGATATCATCCAGACCACTTTGCCAATGTTCGCGCATTGTCGTCAGGCCGAACTGGAAGTCCTTGAAATGCCCTTCGTACTCCTTTTGCCGGTAGATCAGATGCAGCACGTTATAGCGCTTCGAGCACGATAGATCCTCGGCCAGCTTGCACCACGGATCGTCGCGCTGATCGGACGGCACGCGGTCCAGCACCTCGCGCAACACGTGGCGGAAACGCTGCGACCGCTGCAGCATATCGGTCACGAGACGCGTACGGCTCGAGTACTGGATGTCTTTCATGCGCCCCTGAACGTCGGTGATGTTGTCCGGCACCGGTCCGATCGCGCTCCACAGATCGACCTGAAACGCGAGCGTGTCGCGACGCGGCGTGGACTGAATCACCTCGTAGAGCGGCGTATTCGACATCAAGCCGCCGTCCCAATAGTACTGACCGTCGATTTCGACCGCCGCGAAGCCCGGCGGCAACGCGCCCGATGCCATGAAATGCTCGGGCCTCAGCGTGGTGTGCGTGTTATCGAAGTACGCGAAATTGCCCGTACCGCAATTGACCGCGCCCACCGACACACGCATTTCCTTCGAGTTGATCCGGTCGAAATCGCACAGCGCTTCAAGCGTGGCTTTCAGCGGTGTGGTGTCGTAGTAGCTGGCCATTTGCGGCGGCCCGGACACCGTGGGCAACGGCGGCGGAAAACGCGGCACAAAAAAGCCTTTTTGCCCCTCGACGATCGCGCCCATGGCCTGGGTTGCCGTAAAGGCCTTGCGTATCGCCTCGCTGGAATTGAACAGCGCATGTTCTATAAAAGCCGGCAGCGGCGGGCCGAATGCCGGCTGGCAAATCGTCTCCCAGAACTGCAACAGCCGTTCGACACGCTTTTCCGGCGGATTGCCGGCGATGATCGCCGTATTCAAGGCGCCGATCGAAATGCCCGCCAGCCAGTTGGGCTCGATGCCGGCTTCGAAAAGCCCCTGATAGACGCCGGCCTGATAGGCGCCCAATGCGCCGCCGCCCTGCAACATCAGTGCGACGGTTTCGTACTTGGGCAAATGGAGGTGCCGGCCCGGGTGTGCGGCGGGCGCGGGACCCGCGCCCTCGCCTTCCCCGTCACCGGGCGCACCCACGCGCGCCCGCTTGAGATTGCGTTGCGCCATGGGCGCCTCCTTATTGCATGTACCAGCCGTGGCTCACAATAAAGGACTGGCCGGTCAGCGCCGCCGTCGGGAAGGTAGAGAGGAACAGCACCGTCTGGGCGACGTCTTCCACCGTGGTGAAGATGCCGTCGACCGTGCCGCCCAGCATGACGCGCTTGATCACGTCTTCTTCGCTGATGCCGAGTTCCTTGGCCTGCTCGGGAATCTGCTTGTCGACGAGCGGCGTGCGCACGAAACCCGGGCATACCACGTGCGAGCGCACGTTGTGCTTCGCGCCTTCCTTGGCCAGCACGCGCGAGAGACCCAGCAGCGCATGTTTGGCGGTCACGTAGGCGGACTTCAGCGGCGACGCCTCATGCGAGTGGACCGAGCCCATGTAGATCACGATGCCGCCGCGATCGTCCTTGTACATGTGCTTGAGCGCGGCCTTGGTGGTCAGGAAGGCGCCGTCCACGTGAATCGCCTGCATTTTCTTCCAGTCTGAAAACGAATAGTTTTCGATTGGATTAACGATCTGGATGCCGGCGTTGGAAATCAGAATATCGATCGAGCCGAATTCGGCGGCGACTTTGTCGATGCCCTGGTTGACGGCGTCTTCGTTCGTGACGTCCATGGCCACGCCGATTGCCTTGCCGCCGCCCTGTTTGATTTCTTCAGCGACGGCGTTCGCCCCGTCCTGATTCAGGTCGGCGATCGCGACCGCCGCGCCCGCCGCCGAAAGGGTGAGCGCAATCTGCTTGCCGATGCCGCTCGCGGCACCGGTGACTACCGCGACTTTGCCATTCAGATTCGTGTTCAGTGACGACATCCAGAACCTCCATGCAGTTGATGAGCAATGAGACCACGGACCGCGGGCGGCGTGAAGTCAGCCAAACGGCATAGGCCGTTCGGCCGAATGCTGCACTGCGGCCAACGCTGCTATTGTGCATGAACCATGTGAACTCCATCGGTAAAACGCACATCGCCCCATATCTCTTTAAACTGGACGTTTCCGGCGGGATTCCTGTGGCATCACCAACAAGGAGGAAGGCATGAATTATCGACGTCTGGGCCGCTCTGGCCTGCAAGTCAGCGAACTGTCCATTGGCTCGTGGGTCACCTACGGCAATCAGGTCGACCATGGCGCGGCGCGTGAATCGCTCGCGGCGGCGCGCGACGCCGGCGTCAACTTTTTCGATAATGCCGAGGTGTACGCTGGCGGCAAGTCGGAAGAAATCATGGGCCAGGCGCTGAAGGAACTGGCGTGGCCGCGCGTCAGCTATGTGGTGTCGACGAAATTCTTCTGGGGCCTCGCGGAAGCGCCGAATCAGTATCACACGCTGAACCGCAAATACCTGTTGAACGCGATCGACGCGTCGCTCAAGCGCTTGCAACTCGATTATGTCGATCTGGTGTTCTGTCATCGTCCCGACCCGAACACGCCCGTCGAGGAAACGGTCTGGGCCATGAGCGACATGATCACGCGCGGCAAGGCGCTGTACTGGGGCACGTCCGAATGGAGCGCCGATGAAATTCGCGCGGCTTACGACATCGCCGAGCGTCATCATCTGCACAAGCCGGTCATGGAGCAGCCGCAATACAACCTGTTTCACCGCAAACGCGTCGAACAGGAATACAAGCGTCTGTATGAGGACATTGGTCTTGGACTGACCACGTGGAGTCCGCTCGCTTCCGGTCTGCTGACCGGCAAATACCGCGACGGCGTGCCTGCCGATAGCCGCGCACAGTTGCAAGGCTACGACTGGTTGCGCAAGCAACTTACCGACACGGGCAAGAACAACGTGGTCGGCAAGCTCGGCGAAGTGGCGGACGAACTGGACTGCACGATCGGTCAACTGGCGATCGCGTGGCTGCTGAAGAATCCGCATGTCAGCACGGTAATCACGGGGGCGTCGCGGGTCGAACAGATCGGCGAAAACATGCAATCCGCCGAGGTGGCCACGCGGATCACGCCGGAGATCAAGCAGAAGATCGAAGACATTGTCGGCGACGCGTACGACTGAGCGGACTCGCGCCGTGCCGAGTAACATGGGCCGGGCTGCAGCGTGGCCCATGTCACGCGGACTCGCTGCAATGCGCGAAGGGCGGCGCGGCGTCGCGTACAATACGCGACCGCGCCTCGCATCGGCGCTCTGTGCCCGCTGTGCAGCCATATTGCACCCGCGTCGCCGGATCCGACCTGGGCCGGCACGCCTTCTTTCAGCGTCTCCTCATCATGCTTAGCTACCGCCACGCCTTTCACGCAGGCAACCACGCCGACGTCCTGAAACACGCCGTCGTGTTGCAGCTCTTGCGCTACCTCGGCCAGAAGGACAAAGCCTACTGGTATATCGACACGCATGCGGGCGCCGGCGTCTATTCGCTGAAGGAAGGCTACGCGGTCAAAACCGGCGAGTTCCAGACCGGCATTGCCAAACTGTGGGAGCGCAACGACCTGCCGCCGTTGTTCGCCGATTACGTCGACGAAGTGGCCGCGCTCAATCCGGACGGCCAACTGCGCTTCTATCCCGGTTCGCCCTACATTGCGTGGCGGCAGTTGCGCGAGCAGGACCGCATGCGTCTGTTCGAACTGCACACCACCGAAATCGACGTGCTGCGCCACAATTTCCGCGACGCGGGTCGCCGGGCCATGCTCTACGCCGGGGACGGTTTCGACGGCATCCTCGCGTTGCTGCCACCGGCGCCGCGCCGTGCATTGGTGTTGCTCGATCCGTCGTACGAGGACAAACGCGACTACACGCGCACGCTGCGTTGCGTCGAAGAGAGCCTGAAGCGCTTTCCGACCGGCACCTACGCGGTCTGGTATCCGCAGGTGCGGCGCCTTGAATCGCAGCGCTTTCCCGATCAACTGAAAAAGTTGCGGGAGCGTAACTGGCTGCACGTGAGCCTGACTGTGAGCAATCCGCCGGAAGATGGTTTCGGCCTGTTCGGTAGCGGCATGTTCATTCTGAATCCGCCGTATACGCTGGCCAAGACGCTGAAGGATCAAATGCCGTGGCTGGTTAAGGCGCTCGGTGAGGACAAGGCCGCGCAGTTCAAGGTCGAGTATCGCGGCGACTGAACCGGGCGACGCGGGTGGGATTTGCGGGTCGTGGGGTTGCAGCTTGCGCGTGCCGGCACCGTCGTGCGGCGGGCAACTGAGCGCCCGGCCGTGCGCGGACAAGCCTGCGAGCTGGCGGGCACGACCGCGTCCCCTATAGCCCGCAGGCCGGCCTATTTCAGTTGCATCGCGGCCTTCCGCGCAAAATCGTTCGTATACGTCGCATTCAGATCGATCTTCTTCGGATCGAGCCGGTTATCGAACGACGACAGCGCCCGCAACGAAGTTGCCGGCCCATCCACCGGCATCAAGCCATCCGGCGAATAGGCGTCGCGCACGTTGTGGAAGGCTTCCACATAAAGCGCCGAGTCGTTGAGTAGATACGCTGGCGGCACCATCTTCAGCAGATCGGCGTCGCTCGCGGTCTGCAGCCAGTGATCCGCGCGCACGATCGCATTGGCGAGCGCCTGCGTCGTCTTCGGATACTTCTGGATGAAACTGTCCGACGCATACAACGTCGCCGCGGGCATCGTTCCGCCGAATACGTCCTGCGTTCCCTTCACCGTACGCGTGTCGACCAGCACCTTGATCGCGCCGCTGCGCGCGAGCTTGGTCATCATCGGATCGACGTTGGAAAGCGCCTCGATCTGCCCGCCGCTCACCGCCGCCAGCACCGTGGCGCCGCTGCCCACACCGATCGCCGAGATCTCGTTGCGCTGTACGCCGGCCTTGCGCAAAGCCACGGTGAGCACGAGATCCGTCGACGAGCCCGGCGCGCTCACGCCCACCTTCGCGCCTTTGAAATCGGCCAGTGTCCTGATTTGATCGGCCTTCGATTTCAGCACCGCGACGACGATCTGCGGTGCACGGCCCATCAGCGCGAACGCGCGGTAATGTTGACCTTTTGCCTGCATGAACAGCGTGTGTTCGAACGCGCCGGCACCGACATCGGCGCTACCGCCTACGACCGCTTCCAACGCCTTCGAGCCGCCCGCGAAATCTTCCAGCGTGACGTCCAGGCCCTCGTCCTTGAAGTAGCCCAGTTGCTGCGCGGCCAGTACGGGCAAATAGTAAAGGCCCGGCAAGCCGCCGACCGCCATCGTCAGCGTGGGCTTTTCCGGCACATCCTTGGCGAACGTGGCGCCGGGCAGCGCGGCAAACGCGACCAGTGCGACGCAAGCGCCAGCGCTGGCGGCACGCCGCATCCAGTGAATAGGCATGTGATGTCTCCTTGTTCTGTTTTTATTCGACGCGATCGAGCGATGCGCTTGCACGGCCCGAATCGTTGGCGAGAACCCGCGCAACGATTGTCGTCGGACGGTTTCGCGAGCGCCATGCACCGAAACCCCAATGGCACGCACTGTGGGCGCCGCATGCCGCGCAGGGTTCCGCGCGTGCAAACGTAACGACGCCGACCAGACTCTGGCGGCGCGATGCGGCGCGTCACGATGCGTTACGGGGATTGGGGAGAAACGAAGCGACGAGGCGGAAATGCGTTGCCGACGCCTATTGCGATCGTTGCACAGGGCGCGGCTGCGGCCGTGGCGGCTGTGGTGTGTTTCCACCCGTGGGCAACTGGATATACGGCGCGACGACGTAAGGCATCGACGAATCAGGCGCGAGCTCGGCAGGCGCCGCGATGGGCTGCGCCCCCACGATCGGCTGATGCGAGAGCGGCGCGGTTTGCAGCACGGTGCCGCTTTGGCCGTCGTTGATGCCGTTCTGCGAGTCGAGGATCAACGGCTTGCGCGTAGTGCTCGTGCTCGACGCGGCGTCTGCCACCGGTGCGGTAAAAATCGTCGTCAGCGAGACCGCTGCGGCCACGGCGAAGATGAATTTGAGCGAACGGACGGAAGGCATAGGACGGACCGGTTGAATTTGAGAACGTCGGAGAAAAAGCTGAAAACGTCTTACCTTACCGCGACGTCACTCGCCAGGCTAGTCGATATTCGCCAGGAACGGGCGTCGCACACGCCACGTTGTGCGATTTTTCCAGGCCCAGATGTGACAAAGCCCCGTCAATACGGGGCTCAACACTTACTGCATTGGCTGCGCTACCGAGCGCTGCCGGTCCAACGTGACGCGGATGAAACTTACAGCGAGTAGCCGTTGGTTTCGAGCGTGCGGATGCGTTGTTCCAACTGAACGATATCCGATGACGACGCCAGGTAGGCTTCGCGACGGTTACGTTCTGCGGCTTCAAACCAGGTGCTCAGCTTTTCAAGAATGTATGCAAACATGATGTTCTCCAAGGATCAGATTGAATCCCCGGTGCACTGTTCATCAGGGATTTCCCGTAAAAGGGTTAACCCGGATTATAGCCCTATGGTGCAACCTTGCTAATGAAATGCCCGCATGACGTGCATTCCGCTTTGGAATGGTGCACGATCGAGGTGCATCTAAGTCGTTGATTTATTTATGCAGTGACGCTGAATTTCCTCGCGTAGCATACTGCCCCATAATATTTTGCACAAATTTGGTGCAAAACTCCCGTAATGCGACGAGACTTTGCCACGGGTTGCACCTTTCACCGTTAACGCACGGCCAACCGCATCATCAAACGGGATGACAACCATGCCCGGACACCATATCGGTGTCTGCGAGCCGCTCGATAATCGGGCAATCGGGCCGGTCGTCGCCGTGACAGTGATCAGCCAGATGCGCCAACGTGTCGCGCATGTCGGTGAGTTCGGCGATCCGGCGGTCGAGTTCTGCGACGTGTTCCAGCGCGATCGCCTTCACTTCGGCGCTGGCGCGCGAACGGTCGTGCCACAGCGCCAGCAGCCGTCGAATGTCTTCGACCAGAAAACCGAGCCGGCGCGCCTGCCGGATAAAGCGCAGCGAGTGAACTTCCTGCGGACCGTACACACGATAGCCGGCGCTGGTGCGCGCCTTCGCCATCAGCAGGCCGACGCTTTCGTAGTAGCGAATCATCTTCGCCGTGACGCCCGACGAACGGGCCGCTTCACCGATATTCATCACTATTCCCCCAAGTTTGAATCGATCCTACACCTTCCCATGATGGGAGGGTCTAGCACTCAGGTGCGGATCGGCAGGCATAATTGAACTATCGCACTATCCATTTCCTCGAGACCCACCCGATGACGATCGAATTACAGGTAGAAGGCATGAGCTGCCAGCACTGTGTGGCAGCGGTGACGAACGCAATCCGCGAGCACGACGAGGCCGCGCAGGTGCAGGTGGATCTGGCGTCGGGGCGCGTCGTGGTCGAATCGACGCAAACGGCTGACGCCCTTAAAGCCGCTATCGACGAAGCCGGCTACACGGTCAAAAGCCTGACCGGCGGTGCCGCAAGCAGCGACGCACTTCGCTAGGCGGGTTCACGTCATGTTCAAAGTTGCTGTCATTGGCGCCTCCGGGCTGCTCGGCCGCGCGCTCGTCGGCGAACTGGCGCAGCAGGCCGGCTGGCAAGTCGTCGCGACGACGTTCAGCCGCCCAGCACCGAACGCTGCCACACTGGATATTCGCGACGCCCGCGCGGTCGAACAATTCATCGAGCGCGAAGCACCAGACGCGCTCGTGATTGCCGCCGCGGAGCGTCGGCCGGACGTATGCGAGCACGACCCGGCGCTAGCCCGTGCGCTGAACGTCGACGCGGTACGTACCCTGGCCGCCGCGGCAAACCGGCGCGGCGCCTGGACGCTGTCGATCTCCACCGACTACGTTTTCGACGGCGCCCACCCGCCTTATCGGCATGACGCCGCGCCCTCGCCGCTCAACGCCTATGGACGCAGCAAGCTCGAAGGCGAGCGCGCGCTGCTGGACACGACCGATCTCGGCTGCGTGCTGCGTTTGCCGCTACTGTATGGGCCGATCGTCGGCTGGGCGGAATCGGCGGTGACGAGTCTCGTGCCGGCGATCGCGGCGTCGGCGGCGACATCAGCGGCGGACGGCAAATCCGCCGTCATGGACGCCTGGGCGATACGCTACCCGACCTTCACGCCGGATATCGCGGTCGTGATCCGCCAGATGCTCGAACGGCATGCGCGCAACGAAGCGATCCGCGGCATCGTGCAATGGTCGGGCGACGAACCGATGACCAAGTACGAAATCGCGATCCGTCTTGCCGAAGCATTGCAGGTCGACGCGCGGCTGACGCCGCAACACACGCCGACCGATGCGACGCCTCGTCCGCATAACTGCCATCTGGCGTCGGACCGACTCGAAGCGCTGGGGATCGGCCGCCGTACGCCGTTCGATACGGCGATCCGGCAGGTGCTGGCGGCGTTTCCGTGGCGCGGTGATACAGCGGCGTGAGTGTGGGTGGTGTGGGCATGCGCGCCTCAAGTGCCCAAGTGCGCGAGTCCCTAACCACCTAAGCACCTAAGCACCTAAGCACCCACGGCCGCAAACCGCAAAACCCCAACCCACCTCAATGAAAATCGCGACTCGCCGTGGCGAGTTCGCCGAGCCAATCACTCAGATCCTCAAGACGATGGGCGACGAGATGAATCACCTCGCCCTTGTTTTTCTGCTTCCCCTTCCCGCCCGGCTTCCCATTCAGCGTCTGCCCCGTCTTGCCGTTATCGCCACCCGTCGCGACGCCATCATCACGCTGCACGACACCATAAACCGCCAGCAACGACGCCCCCAGCAACACCTTGCGCTGCTTCTCCACTAGCGACGGCCAGACGATCACATTGATCGACCCCGTCTCGTCTTCGATCGAAACGAACACCGTCCCGTTCGCCGTGCCCGGCCGCTGCCGCACGGTGACGATCCCGCATGCCCGCACCAGCATGCCGTGCTGACACGCGGCAAGTTCGGCCGCCGCGCGAAAACGCTGCTGTGCGAGCCGCGGACGCAACAACGCGAGCGGATGACGATTGAGCGTGAGGCCAATGCTGGCGTAATCGTCGACGATCTCGCGGCTTTCCGCCGCCGGCGGCAACGCCAACGGCGCTTCGGCGATCGGTGCGTCGCGCAGCAATTTGGGCACCGTGTGCTGCGCGGTCACCGCCCACCACGCTTCACGCCGATGTCCTGCGATCCCGACTAGCGCATTCGCCGCGGCCAGCGCTTCGAGATCGCGCCGCGTCAAGGCCGCGCGACGCGCCAGATCGTCGACGTCGGCAAACTGCGCGTCGCGGCGAGCCGCCATGATGCGTTCGGCGGCGCCCTGCGCCAGGCCCTTGATCAGATGCAAGCCGATCCGCACAGCGGGACCGCGCGCGCCATACGTATTCGATGACTGAAACACGCGAGCCGTCATGCGTTGGGCCGCGCGACGGATCGTCCGGCTCACCGTCAACCGCCGCAGCGCCAGATCGCGCAATTGCTGCGCGGATAACACGGCCTGCTGGCGATGCAGACAGGTCTCGTCCGCCGAGATCCGCTGCCCTTCATGACCGCGCCGCTCGAACGTGGACTCCCAATCGCTCAATGTCACATCGGGCGGCAACACCGGGACGCCATGACGCTTCGCATCCTGCACGAGTTGCGACGGCGAATAAAACCCCAACGGCTGGCTGTTCAGCAAACCCGCCAGAAAAGCCGCCGGTTCATAACGCTTCAGCCACGCGCTGAGATAGACGAGCAACGCGAAACTCGCCGCATGACTCTCCGGAAAGCCGTATTCGCCGAAACCCTCGATCTGCTTGCAGATACGGTCGATAAAAGTCTGCTCATAGCCGCGTTCGAGCATGCGCTCGCTCAAATCCTTCTGATACTTTTCGATGTTGCCGCTGCGCCGCCACGCGGCCATCGCGCGACGCAACTGATCGGCCTGCTCGCCGGTATATTTCGCCGCCACCATCGCCAGATGCATGACCTGCTCCTGGAAAATCGGCACGCCGAGCGTGCGTTCGAGCACCGGCCGCAATTCGTCCTTGGCGTAATCGACCGCTTCGAGACCTTGCTTGCGACGCAGATAAGGATGCACCATGCCGCCCTGAATCGGCCCGGGCCGCACGATCGCCACTTCGATCACGAGGTCGTAGTATTTGTTCGGCTTCAAGCGAGGCAACATGCTCTGCTGCGCGCGGGACTCGATCTGGAACACGCCGATCGTATCGGCGTGGCCGCACATCTCGTAGACGGCGCGATCCTCGCGCGGAATGTCCTGCATCCTGAAGCGCGGAAATCCCCGTCTCAGCGCGACGAATTCCAGCGCGCGCCGGATCGCCGACAACATGCCGAGCGCCAGCACGTCGACTTTCAGCAGCTTGAGCGCGTCGATGTCGTCCTTGTCCCACTCGATCACGCTGCGGTCTTTCATCGTCGCGTTTTCGATCGGCACGAGCCGCGATAGTTTGTCCTTCGCGATCACGAAGCCGCCGACGTGTTGCGACAGATGGCGCGGAAAACCACGCAACTCCCTCGTGAGACGAATCAGATTTTGCGTGATGTGCGAGTTGGCGTCGAAGCCCGCTTCGGCCAGATATTTAGCGACCGCATCCGTGCCGTCCCACCACTGCTGCGACTTGCTGATCCGTTCGATCAACGACGCCTCCAGACCCAGCGCCTTGCCCACATCCTTCAGCGCACTGCGTGCGTGGTACGTAATCAGCGACGCCGTCAACGCCGCGCGATGACGGCCGTACCTGGCGTAGATATATTGAATCACCTCTTCGCGGCGCTGATGCTCGAAGTCGACGTCGATATCCGGCGGCTCGTTGCGCGCGCGCGAGATGAAGCGTTCGATCAGCATGTTCATCTGCACCGGATCGATTTCCGTCACATGCAGGCAGTAACACACGATCGAATTCGCCGCCGATCCGCGCCCTTGGCAAAGGATGTTTCTCGAGCGAGCAAAGCTCACGATATCGTGCACCGTGAGGAAATACTTTTCGTATTTCAGGTCGGCGATCAGCCCCAGTTCCTTCTCGATCTGGCCGATTCGTTTCAGGTCCATCCCGTCGGGCCAGCGCTCCACCGCGCCGGCCATCACCAGCTTGCGCAGATAACTCGACGGCGACTCGCCGGCCGGCACCAGTTCTTCGGGATACTCGTATTTGAGCTCGTCGAGCGAGAAATGGCATAGTGCGGCGATCCGCAGCGATTCCGCGAGCGTGTCGCGCGGATACAGTTTGCCGAGTCGCACGCGCGTGCGCATATGCCGCTCGGCATTCGCCTCGAGCGCGTGGCCGCATGCCGAGAGCGGCGTAACGAGGCCGATCGCGGTCATCGTGTCCTGTAGCGGCTTGCGTGAGCGCGTATGCATCAGAACGCCGCCCGCCGCGACCAGCGGCAAACCACTCGCGGATGAAATCATCCGCAATGCGTCGATCTGCAGATCGTCGCCGCCGGTTTGCCAGAGTTCGAGCGCAATCCACGCACGCTGCGCCGCGAACGACGCCAGCCAATGCGCGCAACGCAGCGTGTGAGCGAGCGTCGCCGTGCGCTGCGGCACGAGAATCAGAAGACAGTCCGGCAACGCCTGCAGATGCTCCAGATGCGGCAACGACTCGGTGATGTCCGATGGCCCGAGGCGATAGCTGCCTTTGTCCGCGCGTGAGCGGGCCAGCGTGATCAGCTCGGAAAGGTTGCCGTAGCCGTTGCGGTTGGTTGCGAGCGCAACCAGAGTGCAGAAGGGCTTGCCGGTGTCGTCGGTCAGATTGAGTTCGCTGCCGATGATCAGGTGCGGGATGGGTTTTAATTCACGGGGTGCCTGGGGGGCGAGTTCTTGGGGTATGGATTCCTGGGTTGAAGTTTTTTCGGTCTCGCTTGCTTTGGTTTTGTTTTCTGCGGCCGTCTGTTGTGAGGTCGTGAGCTTCTCTTCCCTGCTTTCCAAAGACGTATCCACCTGAGTGGCTTGCGCCTTTCTCGCGCGCTCGTTTAGTTGTTCATTCAGTTGACGCTCGCGCTCCTGTTCGATTTCTTTTATCGCCGTGTGCGCACGTACGACGCCCGCCAACGAGCATTCGTCGGTAATGGCGAGTGCGCTGTAGCCGCACGACATGGCCTGCTCGACGAGTTCGTGCGGATGCGATGCGCCACGCAGAAACGAGAAGTTCGTCAGGCAATGCAACTCCGCATACGCCGGCAAGTCGGCCGCGAGCGTGTGTTCAATGGGCGATGATGGCTGCGAGTTCGTCATGATGTTCAACCGAACAATCCCTGCAAATACCATTCGCCACTAATCCGTTCACGGTATACCCAGAACATATAGCCACGATCGTCGGCCGCGACGTAGTAATCCCGCTCGACACGATTGCCGTCCCACCAGCCGGCTTCGATCCGCTCGGTACGTGTCAGCATTTTCAGCGGCCGACGATAAATCGGCCGCTGGTCGCGCATCATCAGACGCAGCGGTTTGTCGAGCATCCAGACCGGACGAGGCTGCGAAGGCAACGCGCTGTCGGGTAGGTCGAGGGAGGTTTGCGCGGTGGGTGGTTGTGCGGCTGGGGGGAGGTTGTCTTGGGTGGTCGCGGTGGTCGCGGTAGCGTGGAGGGCTTGCGCTTCCTGCGCCGCCGCATCATCGCCTGCCTGTTCGCCTTCCGTGGCGGCACGCTTCAACTCATCGGTCAACCACGTCTTATCCGCTTTACCTTTTCCCTTCGCCTTTGCCGGCGCACGCTTCTTGCGTGAAAACGCCTGCGCCTCGTACGCCTCCACAAGCATTGCCCGCTCCGGACGATGATCGTCCTGCACCGACATCTGCAGCACGTTCTCCGGCCCCAGCCGGGCGCTCAACCGTTCGAGCAGGCGCGCGATCGACTCGCCATCGGATTCGGGCATCGGAAACAAGGTGTCCGACTGCCCCGCATAGTCACCGATCTGGTCCGCAACCAGTTTCAACTCTATAACCGGCGCCACCAGAACGGTCTGATTCAATTTTTCCCGCAACAACCAGATCAAATGCTCGGCATCACGCGACGGTATCGCCCAGGCGACTCGCAAACTCGATGTCTTCGGCGCATGACGAGACGCCAATTCATGCTCGAGCAGCAAGGTATAAACGCTAAGCGCCGCATGATGTGCACTCAGCCAACCGGCCAGTTGCACAATCAATCGACGTGCGGCAAATAGCAGCGCATCGGCGTTCTCGACCCGGGACGGCAATTCGAGCTGGGCATGAAACGACGCCGGCGCACGAAACGATTCACGCGGATCGGGCCGCGTGCCATACGCCTGCGCCAGCAGATCCAGTATTCCACTGCCGAAACGCCGTACGACGCCCGAGCGCGGCAATTGACGCAAATCGGCCAGCGTACCGCAGCCGACATGCGCGAATGCATCGCGATGCGCCTGCGTGACGGGCAGCAGCGATACGGCCAAACGGTCGAGAACTCGCGCGAGCGATGTTTCCTTCATCACATGCCAGCGGCGCCCCTGCCTGCTGACCCTCGCCTGCGCCAGCAACCACGCGCCCCAGGCGGTCGGCGCACAGGCAATACGCGCTGTGTAGCCGAATACCGCCACCGTCGCGGACACTCGCGACAGCAGCGTGCGCAAACCGCCGAACAACCTCAAACCGGAGCCCACTTCCAGCAGCAGCGTGTGCGCGTCGGCGAGCGAAACTTTCGGTGTGTAGGCCAGCAAAGCGAGCGCTATCGCTTCGAATGCCTGCGTTTCGCGGGGGATATCGGCGGCGAGCAGCTTCAGACCCGGCGCCAACGCCAATGCATAGGATCGCGAATGACCTACTTGCACGCCGGCGCGCAAGGCATCGACATCCTGCAGCAGGATGTGCGCATGATCGGCCAACGCATAGCAACGCCCCTCGGTGACGTCTTCGCCACCTCGAGGTGCGCAGGTCTCGTCGCGTTCGCGTGGCTCAAAACGATTCGGCTGCGCGGGCGAACCATCCGGGAACAGCGCGGGAGGCTTCACCGCTTCCAGCGACAAGAGCGGCAATGTGACTGCGATCCACAACATGTTTGATCTCTCGTCCTCGATGGACGTCGGCTCGGTTTTGCGGCAACAACGCGCTCTGTAAAGGCAAAATGAGACGCAAAGGCTCGGCTAGCGGCGGCCCGCGACGTTTGAAAATGTCGATCGACACGCCGATCTCCTGCAACCACTGCCGACGGTTGATCGTCTGTGCATTGGCCGGCAAGAGCGGCGCGCAGATCATGCGCAACGGTGCTGGCGAAGATTGCGCGGCCACCTCGACGGGCCGGATCAAAAATGCCAGCGACGACGATTCCTGAGCCGCCACCTGCAAGCGCCTGACCTTATCGGCACGGGCGTTCGGCAGCCAGACCAGGACCGCGCCGATACCATCCTGCTTCAGTGCCTGAGTGGCTGCCCATAGCGCCTGATCTTCACTCGCGCGTATCCATAAGATTCGCTCGACATCGATCCCCCAAGCCCTCAGTGCCGCGGCACAAGGCTGATAAGGCGGCGCCACGAATAGCACGTATCGCTCGGCCTGCCTGGTCAGTTGATGAAGCGCGTGGGACAGCAGACGCACCTCCCCCACACCACCATGTTCGATCAATAACTCTGTCAAACCACCTGCAGACCAGCCTTGTCCCGGCAGCAATCTATCCAGTTCGGCGTAGCCGCTGGAAATCACCCGCGAGTCCGCTGCGGCAAGCTCATTGCCTTGCCATATCTGACGCGACAAGTGCGATGACAAGGCGGTGGTCGCAAGCCGAATCGCTGCTGCCATAGACACGCTCTTTTCAATAGGGAATGCTCCGCCCTGCCCAGCATTAAGCAGGCACGGGGGTGATGCGTTTCACTGTATATTTATACAGTATTTTGCAATGGATGTTAAGGCAGAGGGCGAGTCGTCAAGTGCGAAGGAAAGCGTTTTGAAGATGAAGTTTTGTTTAGAGGTGACGGCGGTTGCGTCGTAAGAAACCTGTCCGCATTTTTGTGTGGAAGACAGTTATCAGGTTTCGCGGCGAAGATGCGGGTCATTGCAAGACTGGGCAGACGCTTGCGTTGCATCGTGCCCCGCTGTGGGCCATCACCGATGCGAGCGAGCGGCTGGACCGCTTCACAGCGGGCCTGACATACCAGACGATGGCACGAAAGCGGGCGTAAGGGGACGAAGGGGAAGTTGGCTGGCGAACTCGCTGCGTTCAGGTAACGCAGCGTATCGGGAAGAGGTACGTCAGACGTGCGGAGGCGAACGTCGGGGTTGGCGCTACCGGGCATCGACGGGCGATGCAGCGATGCAAACACGTAACGAACCGACAGGGATGGTGGTGTCGTTCGGGTCCGCCGGTGGCGGTGACATGGCGGGTTGCCCATCGGCCGGGTATGTCCGGTGGGCGGCATGCCAGTGCTTTTCGCGACCGTAAACGACAGAAACCCCACCTTTCTGGGTGGGGTTTCTGTTTTCTGCATGGGAGCCTGACGATTACCTACTTTCACACGGGCAATCCGCACTATCATCGGCGTGGAGTCGTTTCACGGT
>NZ_QLTK01000029.1 GCF_003269035.1 Paraburkholderia bryophila
TGGGTGCTGGACCATGGCGACGATTATGATTGGACGATCGTCGGCGAGCCGTCGGGTCGCTACCTATGGGTACTGACGCGCACAGCACACCCGGCGCCTGAAGTCCTGGCCAGTCTGGCGGCTCGCGTGAGAGCGCTTGGTTACGATTGGTCTCTCGTCAGGGTAACGAAGCAGAGTAGATCGTATTGAAGCTGACGCCGTTACGGTACCAGTTGCGTCAACGCACGCGAGACAAGCGGAATGGAATATCTGCGGCCATGTTCGACTGACGAATGTCTCGCACCGGCTACGGGCAGCACCTCGCACCAGTAGTCGCCGGATTCGGCCTAGGATCGCGGTAGGGATGCCCATTACTGAGCACCCCCCGCACAGATCCCGGCGTGCCCAATTCGGGCACCGGGCTCCTACCTCGGGTGTTTGACGGCGAAGCGCCGATCAGGCCACGGATGAAGGATTCGAGGGGGCGGAAGCCAGGCATTGACGATTCGTCTCATTCGCTCCCACGTCATGGCGTCCTTCTGACTGCGCCGCCGGAGCGTGCGCCGCCATAGATCGGTGACGTGATGTCGGAATGCGACGAGTGCCCGTGCGTTGGTGGGCACCGCATGATACGCAAAGTATCCGCGAACCACCTGCCTGAGCCAATGCCCTTGTACTGGAATCGGTTCGTGCATGCGCTTCCGTAGCGCCTCCTTGATCTGCCTGAGTCTCGCCCGCACAACGGTCCTCCCTCGCCGTCCCTCTCAAGGGCCACTTCCACAGCACAACGGCCGTTTCGGGTCACTGGTTTGTTCTGCAGGATATCGGACACAACGGTCGTTCCGGCGATCTCAACCCTACGACTGCAGTGCGAAGGATCACAGTGTGTAATTCGTCCGTATCTTAACTGACAATCAGAAAACCCTTGCGGCCGCAGCTACGGCTCGATACTACGAAATCCATCCGCCCGTGCAAGAAGCCGCGCGATAGCTAACACGGACGCAGCACCGTACATCGGACACTGACCGCCCCCTCATGACCAACCTCCCCGCGACGCACCAACCCAAGCTTCTCAGCGACCCGCATCGAACCAAGATTCCTCGCATCGATCTCCGCCACGACTTCGGGTAACGCCAGCGTGGCGAAGGCATGCTGAAGCACCGGCCGAGCCGCTTCCGTCGCGATACCTGAGCCCCAGATTTTTCGTGGCAAGCGCCATCCGATTTCGATCTCGGCTCCTGAAGCATCGGTGGGAATCAAAAGAATCCACCCCAAAAACTCGGTTGGGTCAGCACGCAATCTGATCGTCCAATAACCCATCCCCACAGGGTAATCGGCAAGGGTGCGCGACTCGACGAACGCTCGATGCTTCACACGATCCCCCCAAGGACCAGCCACAAACCGCGTCACCTCCGGATCACTATCCATGGCGAGACAATCGTCTGTATCAGCCAGCGTGCGTGGCAGCAGAATCAGGCGTTGAGTTTCGAATACGGGCTGCAACATGCTCTCCTGATCGTCGCCACAAAAAATCACTTCACCTGCACCCACGACCCCCAATCGCCCCGGAGCTTTACCACATAAGTACATGCCACCCAAATAAAGAATACGGCGAGCGTCGCTCCGCCAGCACGATCAAAAAGCGACGCATACGCCGGCGCCGCCCCCGAAGCAATCCAGAGACCGGCGAGGCTAAACACAGCAGACCCTGTTAAACCACAAATCGAATGCAGCGTACTTTTTGTCATCTGAATTTCAACCTGTGAAAGAAAGCTCATTCGCCGAACCGTGTATTTAATCAACGGTACAGGTGCGTCTCATCGAGTTACTGAGCGGAACCATGCCGGCGTCATATATGCGCTATGAATTCCAAAATTATTCCGATAACTTCGCCGATCTATCCGACCGGACCGAATTGTCGGCATTTCTGGACCGCTTGTCGAGTACCCGTAAATAGGCGATCCCGAAAGCTCAATCAAACCGCGAGCGAGCCCACACGCCAACGTCTTCAGAATATGCGAAACGGGTCGTCTTCCGGAGACGGCAGCGCCAGTGCCGGCATTTCATTTCTTTTGAAATACCGAATGGACTTCGTTTCGGAATCGACAGGCACGCCGGAACGACATGCCCCTTAACGCTGGAAAAAATTCATATCGTCCGATTCCCGGCGACTCAGACATCCCCCTTGCGGCCTATTCCCCTCACGCAAAACCCACCTGATCGCGCACCACCCCACCCTGCCCTTGATGCTCACCAAACTGCAACGCAGCAAGCTGCGCATACAACGGCGAGCCAAGCAGAAGATCGGCGTGCCGACCTTGCGCGACGATACGCCCTTGCTCGAGAACGATAATCCGGTCCGCCTGCTGCACAGTCGCAAGACGGTGCGCGATAACCAGTGTCGTGCGATTCTGGGCGGCGTTATCCAGCGCCGTTTGCACGAGCCTTTCGCTTGCGGCGTCGAGCGCACTGGTCGCTTCGTCCAGCAGCAAAATCGGCGGGTTCTTCAGAATTGCCCGCGCGATCGCAATACGTTGACGCTGTCCACCCGACAAACGCACGCCGCGTTCGCCGAGGAACGTGTCGTAGCCCTGCGGCAGTTCTTCGATGAAGCCCGCTGCCGCCGCCATGTCGGCCGCGCGCCGCACTTCCGCGAGCGTGGCGTCGGGCGCTCCGTAGCGGATGTTGTCGAGCACACTCCCCGAAAAGATCACCGACTCCTGCAGCACGACCCCGATGGCCCTGCGCAACTCGACCAGCGGCACTTGCTGCGTCGGAACGCCGTTGATCAGAATGCTGCCGGTCTGCGGATCGTAAAAGCGCAGCAGCAGTTGAAACAGCGTGGTTTTGCCGGCGCCGGAGGGTCCCACCAACGCAACATGCTCGCCCGCGCGAACATCGAGTGAGAGGCCGGAAAGCGCGGCAATGCCGGGACGCGACGGATACGAAAAGCCGATGTTCTCGAACCGGATACCGTCGCCACGCGCAGGCAACGCAACCGTGGTCCGCGCCTCCACCACCGGCGAGCGCGCCGCCAGCAGTTGCAGCAGACGTTCGGTCGCGCCGGCCGCCCGCTGCAGATCGCCCCAGACTTCGGCGACAGCGCCCACCGCGCCGGCGGTGAACACCGCGTAAAGAATGAACTGCGACAATTGCCCCGCCGTCATGCGCCCGGCCAGCACGGCTTGCGCGCCGAGCCACAACACGAACACGATCGCCGTGAACACCAGCACGATCACGACAGCGGTCAACCACGCGCGCGCCCGAATCCGCGTCAGGGCCGTCTCGAAGGCCGTTTCCACCGCCCCCGCAAAGCGCCGCGCCTCGTACGGGCCCTGCGTGTACGACTGCACGGTCGGCATCGCGTTGAGCACCTCGCCGGCCAGCGCGCTGGCGCTCGCTACCTTGTCCTGGCTGGCACGCGAGAGCCGCCGCACACGTCGACCGAAAATAACGATGGGCGCCACCACCACGATCAGCGTCGCGATGATGTAGCCGGACAGCACCGGACTGGTGACAGCCAGCATCGCCACGCCGCCGGTCAGCAGAAAGAAGTTGCGCAAGCCCAGCGACAGGCTGGTCCCCACCACGGTCTGGATCAAGGTGGTGTCCGTGGTGAGTCTCGACAGCACCTCGCCGGTCTGCGTGGTCTCGAAGAATTGCGGGCTCATCTCGAGCACGTGGTCGTAGACCGCGCGCCGCAAATCGGCCGTGACGCGCTCGCCCAGCCACGAGACGAGGTAAAAACGCAGCGCCGTGGCGCCGGCAAGCACCAGCGACACGCCAGACAGCGCGAGGAAGTAGCGATCGATATGCGTGCGGTCGCCCGCGGCGAAGCCGTGATCGATCAGATATTTGAACGCCACGGGCAACAGCAGGGTCGCGCCCGCCGACGTCACCAGCGCAAGGAACGCCAATGCCCAGCGCCCGGCATAGGGCCGCAGGAAGGGCAACAGCGAGAACAGCGGGCCGATACGGACCGGGCGCGCGACAGCGTCTGACATGAGGGTCCCCAAGCGGATCTCAGAAGAAATCATCCGATTGTGCCAGCACCGATGAAACTGTTGCGAACTCGCGGACAGAAACGTCGCCCTCGTTGCAACGATCGGGTCATCACCAGCAAGAAATCGCCAACGGCAAGCTATGCGTCATAACTAAAAAGCAAAGCATAAATAAGTGTTTGTCCCCGCCCTATCCGCCGGCCTTTAATAACAGGCTCGCCTTCGCGAGGCACCGTCCTTTGCAGATCGGTTCGCTATCCGGATCGCAGGGCACATGCCTCCGCCCTGAGGTGGTTCGACCTGTGCTGACTCCTTCCCGGAGCAGTCCTTTTTCCTCGCTAATCTGGAATCGGCATGGCTGACGTCACTTATTCCCGCAACGGCTATGTTGCTTCGACCCGGCTCTACCTCGGGGTTTCGAAAGGCACGCTCTACAGGTGGCTGTCGTGGCTGGTGCCCGCGCTCGTGCTGGTGCTTTGGCAAGTCGCCGCCCAGCTCGGACTGATCGCCCCTCAGGTTCTGCCCGCTCCGAGCAGCGTCGCGGCCACCGCACTGGAGTTGGCCAGAAGCGGGGAGCTCTTCGTCCACCTCGGCGTTTCGCTGTTGCGGGCCGCTACGGGCTTTGCAATCGGTGGAAGCATCGGACTCGCGCTCGGCGTGCTGGTCGGTTTCTCGCCGCTTGCGCAGGCGCTGCTGGATCGCTCGGTCCAGATGGTGCGCGCGGTCCCTTTTCTCGCGATGCTGCCGCTCGTCATCGTCTGGTTCGGTGTCGGTGAAGTGGCAAAAATCTTTCTGGTCGCGCTCGCGGTGCTGTTTCCGATGTATATCAACACCATGCTCGGGATTCGCCAGATCGATCCGAAACTGATGGAGCTCGCGAAGGTCATCGGCCTCGACTGGAGCGCGATCGTGCGACGAATCGTTCTACCGGGCGCGATGCCGTCGATCCTGACGGGCGTGCGTTATGCACTCGCCCACGCGTGGCTCGCGCTCGTCATCGCCGAAACACTTGCGACCACGAAAGGCATCGGCTTTCTGGCGATGGATGCCCGCGAATTCCTCCAGACCCATGTCATTGTGCTAACCATCGTCATCTACGCGATCATCGGCGTCGTTGCGGACGCGCTGGTGCGGCTGCTCGAAGCGCATTACCTCTCATGGCACGCGAATTACGCGCGGGGAGCACAGCCATGACCGCCACCCTCGCCCACCCGCTGGATGCCGCGGTTCCCGCATTCATCGAGCAACCCGTGAGCCGCTCGCCGCTCGCCGTCTCGGTGCGCGGCCTGCAGCGCCGCTACGGCAACCGTGTCGTGATCGATGCGCTGGATCTCGACATCCGCAAAGGTGAATTCATCGCGCTGCTCGGCGAAAGCGGCTGTGGCAAAACCACCCTGTTGCGTGCGCTGGCCGGTCTCGATCGGCCCGACGCCGGCCAGATCCGCGCGCCCGAACGGCCTTCCGTGGTGTTCCAGGAGCACCGGTTGCTGCCATGGGCGACGCTATGGGAAAACGTCGCGCTCGGCCATGAAACGACAGTCGGCCGCGCCGGAGCAGCGCGCGCGTTGGCCGAAGTCGGGCTGTCCGGCCGCGAAGACGACTGGCCGCGTAACCTCTCTGGCGGTCAGGCGCAGCGTGTGGCGCTGGCGCGCGGCTTAGTGCGCGATCCCGCCTTGCTGCTGCTCGACGAACCGTTCGCGGCGCTCGACGCCCTCACGCGGATCAAGATGCACGGGCTCGTCAAGGAACTCGTCGCGCGCCATCACCCCGGCGTGCTGCTGGTGACTCACGACGTGGACGAAGCGCTCACGCTCGCCGACACGATTCTGGTGATGCGCGCGGGCCGCATTGCGGCTTCCTTCCAACCCAAAAATACCACGCCGCAGGCACTGCGGCCGATTCTGCTCGAAGCACTCGGCGTTCAGTCTCTCTGAACGCTTTTCTGCCTGACTCCAAGGACCTGACAAGAATGAACGATTCTCCGCTGAGCCGCCGCCAACTGTTGCGCGCGGCGGGTGGCCTGCTGGCCGGCGCCGCCGGCAGCCTGTTTCCGGCTCGCGCCGCCGAGCCGCGCAAGCTCACTCGCAACACCGACACGGTTCGCGTCGGCTGGGGATACGGCGCGCTGCCGGACATCGCCCGGCAGCGCGGTGTGTTCGACAGGACACTCGCGGCCAAGGGCATCAAGGTCGAATGGATCGGGCCGTTCCCGAATCACGCGCCGTCGATTCAGGCGGTCGTGGGCGGCAGCGCCGATTTCGGTTTCTGGGGATCGACGACGCCGGCACTCGCCGCCATGCTGGCCGGCTCGCCGCTCGTGTTCAATGCGTTCGATATCTATTCGCCGCGCTCGACCGCGATCATCGTGAAGAAATCGAGCGGTATCAATTCGGTGGCCGATCTCGCGGGCCGCAAGGTCGCGGTCAACCGCTCGGGACTCGGTGAGTTCCTGCTGATCGCCGCGCTGGAAAAGCATCACGTCGACCGCAGCAAGGTCGAGTTCGTCTATCTGAATCCGCCCGATGCCGCGCCGGCATTTGCACAAGGCGTAGTCGACGCGTGGTCGATGTGGTCACCGGCCGTGGATATCTCACGCTACGCCAACAACGCCAAAGACATTTTCAACGAAGGGCGCGACCTCGACTTCCTGATCGATTACAGCTCACTCGTGTCGCGCCGAAAATTCACCGAAGAGAATGCCGAACTGGTCCGCGCGGTGATCGACGCGTACTACGTGGAAGGCGCCTGGCAGTCCGCGCATCCGGCCGAATCCGAACAACTGGTGCAGCGGCAAGCCAAATATCCGGATCAGGTGCGCGACTACCTGACGAGCCTGAAACGCGTGAATCAATTCCACGAACCGGACGACGCCGCGTTCATCGCGCAATTCCAGCGCGCCGCCGACTGGCTCGCGGACCGCAAGATCATCAACGCGCGAATCAAGGTCGCGGATTACAGCGTGAAGGTTTGAGGGGAGACACCATGGCTACCTCACTCGTCTCGCCCTTGTCGGCAACGCTCGGCTTGGCCGGAACCCTCGCGCATATCGCCGCGAGCGCGGCGGAGCGGGAACGCGATCAACGTTTGCCGCACGAGGAAATCGCGCAGCTCAAAGCGCTCGGCTTCGGCGCGCTGCGCTTGCCGGCCGATGCGGGCGGCCTCGGCGTGTCGTTGAGCGAGTTGTTCGTCGTAGCGCGCGACATCGCGGCGGCGGATTCGAATATCGCGCATGCTTTTCGCAATCATCTGTGGCAAGTCGAAGCGGCGCTCAGACGACGCGATGATCCATTCCATGCCCACGTTCTCGAACTGACGGGCCAGAAGAAAACCATCGGCCTCAGTTTCGCCGACACCGACGCCGTGGCGGCCGGCGCGCGGCCGAGCCGGGTATTGAGCCAGCTTGAATGGGACGAGGCACGGCGCGCGTATATCGGTTCAGGCGAGAAGGTCTACGCGACCGGCAACCTGTACAACGATGCGTTCGTTGGCCTCGCGGTCGAAAGCCGCGCAGGCAAAACGGTGCAATACGTTCTCGAACGCGGCGAAGGCGTCCGCAACGACGATGGCTGGCAAGGTTTCGGTCAGCGTCTGACGGGCTCGGGCACGGCAAAGTTCGACGCCGTGAGCGTGCCCGCGGCGCACGTCTACCCGGCCGATCCGCCGCGCCCCGACAAGGCCGCGCCTTGGGGCTACACGTTTCACCAGGTCTATCTGACGAACTGCATCGCGGGTATCGTGCGGCGGGTCATGTTGGACGCCGTCGAGGTGTTGCGTGCACGTGGCCGCAACTTCTATCACGGCGACGCCGCGCATCCCACCGACGAGCCGGTGCTGCAAACGCTGCTGGGCCGGATTCGCGCCTATGCCGCCAGCGTGGAGGCAAGCGTCGATCGCGCGGTGGCAGCGCTGCAGCATGCGTGGGATCGCTACGGAACCGCCGACGAATACGACGCCACGCTTGCCGCCACGCTCGCGGCGGCGGAAGCCAAGGTTGTGGTCGACGATCTCGCGCCGCAGATCGCCAGTTGGCTGATCGATCTCGGGTCGGGTTCGGTGGTGTCGCGCGTGGGCGCACTAGACCGGCATTGGCGCAATATCAAGGTGATTGCTTCGCACAATCCTCGCCTGTACAAGGAGCGATTGCTCGGGCAAAACCTGTTGACCGGCCAGCTTCCGCCGACGGGCGCGTTCTTCTGATCGCCCTGATCGCCTTGATAACCCTGCCCACGCGCGCGTCCTTCCAATTTCCAGGGATATGCAAGTGACGCAAACGTATTAAGGCCCGCGGAGCGCGGCGGGCCTTCGCCTACTTCTCCACCACGCCCAGCAACGCCTGTTTCCCGCCGACGTATTTGTACAGCGAAATCACGCCATGCCGCAGATCGCCTTTCGAATCGAACTGCGTTTCGCCCAGCACGCCCTGGTAATCGGTGGCCGGCATCGCGGCGAGAATCTTCGCGGAGTCGGTCGATTGCGCGCGCTTCATTGCCGCGACGATCACGCCGACCGCGTCGTACGCGAACGGCGAATTCAGCACCGGCGCGTAGCCAAAGCGTTTCTTGTAGCGTTCGACGAAGGCCGGACCGTCGGCCATTTTCAGCAACGGTGCGCCGGCAATCGAGCAGATCACGTTGTCGGCGGCGTCGCCCGCGAGCTTGGCGAGATCGTCCGCGCACAGACCGTCGCCGGCCAGCACTTTCACCGCGATGCCGAGTTGCTTCGCCTGCTTCGCGAACGGGCCGCCGGTGCCGTCGAGTCCACCGTACATGATCGCGTCGGGCCTCTCGCCTTTGATCTTCGTGAGAATCGCGCGGAAATCGACGGCCTTGTCGGTGCTCGCGTCGTGCGATAACACCGTGATGCCGTTCGCCTTCGCCTGCTTCTCGAACTCGACCGCCAGCCCCTGGCCGTACGCGGTCGAATCGTCGACGATTGCCACGGTCTTCACCTTCAGCGTTTTCGCCGCGTAGTCGGCAAGCGTCGGGCCCTGCTGCGCGTCGGTGGCGACCACGCGGTAGGCGGTCTTGAATCCTTGCAGCGTGTAGGCCGGATTGGTCGCGGACGGCGACACCTGCACGACGCCGGCGTCGTTGTAGATTTTTGAAGCGGGAATCGTCGAACCGGACTGCATGTGTCCGACCACCGCGACCACCTTGTCGTCCACCAGCTTCTGCGCGACCTGGGTCGCCTGACGCGGATCGCCCGCATCGTCCTGCGCGTCGAACACCAGCGTGACCTTCTTGCCGCCGATCACGAGGCCCGCCTGATTGGCTTCCTCGATCGCCAGACGCGCACCGTTTTCCGTGTCCTTCCCCAGATACGAGGCCGGCCCCGTGACGGGCGCGGCCTCGCCGATCTTCACCATCTCGTCGGCACGGGCGACGCCAACCGCAGCCACCGCGAGGCTCCCCAGAATACCGACAGTCGCCATGCCGCGACCCAAGGCTGTACGTTTGCTCATGCTTCACCCGAATAGTAGTGAGTGGTGGTCGGCCGCGACAAACCAGCGGCGCCGAGTGCGGTTCGCCGTCCGTCGATTGCCGATTTGATACACCGGTCGCACGCGACTGCACACGGCCGGTCTTGCCGCCTTCGTGTGATCGCTCGCCGCTCGCGGCGCCGCGTCGTTCGTCAGCGGTTCCAAATTTATGCAGCCAGAATGCGCGGGCATTGCATCGATCTGCCGGAAAATAGAAGAATTGCGTCAGCCAGGGAGCGCACGAATCCGCGGCACGTCCCCGTATAATCGGCCCACACCGCCCTCGAGTTCGCGCATGCCGACTGCCCGCTCCGCCCCCTCTGTTTCCGTGCCCGCCGGGCCCTCGGCGCATGCGCTGGTCGAGCAACTGGACACGTTGCCGCGCACGCCGCAAACACGCCCGAGCCGTTCCGAGGCGGAATTGAGCGTCGCCATTCTGTTGTGGCCGCGCTTCCCGATGTTGTCGCTCGCCGGCTTGTGCGACGCGCTGCGCCACGCCGCGGACCGTGGCGACCAGAGCCGCCAGTTGCGCTGCCTGTGGACGATCGTCGGGGTTCAAGCCGAAGCGGTCGAGGCGAGTTGCGGCATCCCCGTGCAGGTGCAGTCGGCGTTTCCGGACGTCGCGCAATTCGACTACGTGGTCGTGATCGGTGGACTGCTGCCGCATCTGGAGCAGGTCGACCGGCGCTACTGGGACTATCTGCAACGCGCCGCTCAGGCGGGCATTCCACTGGTCGGCATGTGTACCGGCAGCTTCGTGCTGGCGCGTGCCGGCCTGCTGGAGGACCGCGTCGCCTGCGTGCACAGCTTTCATCTCGACGACTACAAACGCATGTTCCCGACGCTGCGCGTCATCACGCATGCCGACTATCTGATCGATGGCGACCGGATCACCTGCGCAGGCGGCATTTCCGTGGTCGAACTGGCTGCGCGTCTGATCAGTTTGCATTGCGGCCCGGACCGCGCGTCGAAGGTGATTCATCAGATGACAGTCAGCCGCCAGGGCGGCTCGTCGTTCGTCGAGCGGCGCGCCGCGCTGGGATATCTGTCGGTCGAGGACGCGACCGTGCGTCACGCGGTGCTACTCATGGAAGAGAATCTGGAAGCGCCGCTGAATATCGCCGTCATCGCGAAGATGATCGGCACCAGCGTGCGCAATCTCGAACGCGCGTTCATGGCTGAGATGGACGCGTCGCCCAACGAGTTCTATCGCCGGATGCGGCTGCGCTACGCACGCTGGATGCTCGTCAACACGGCGCGCAAGATCACCGACATCGCCTACGAATGCGGCTTCGCGGATTCGGCGCATTTCATCCGCGTATTTCGCGAGGCCTATGGCGTGACGCCCGGCAAGCTGCGTACCTCGCGCGGCGCCGTCACGGCCTGAGTTTTCCAGGGCCGCGACCCGCGCGTCGCATCACTACGCACTCGGTCGCTGCTCGGTGGCTGCCGCGTTTCTTCTACTTTCCGGCAGATCGATGCAATGCCTCGGCCCGAGACGCGCCGTACATTCAGGCCTTGTCCTCCCAACCTGATCGAACCCGCATGACAGCAAAAGCCAATCTCGTGGTGATCGGCACCGGCGGCACCATCGCCGGCCAGGGCAAAGCCAGCGTCAATACGTCCTCGTATCTGTGCTCCGTGCTCGGCATCGACGAGATACTCGGCGCGATTCCCCACGTGACTAACCTGGCGAATCTGCGTGCGGAACAGTTACTGCAGACCGGCTCCGAGAATTTCAATAACGCCCATCTGCTGGCGATCGGCCGCCGCGTCGCCGAACTGCTCGCACGAGACGATGTGGATGGCGTGGTGGTCACGCACGGCACCGATACGATCGAGGAAACCTCCTACTTCCTGCATCTGACGCTCAAGAGCGCGAAACCGGTGGTGGTGGTCGGCTCGATGCGGCCACCCTCGGCGATGAGTTCGGACGCGGCGCTGAATTTATACGATGCGTTGGCGGTCGCCGCGCATCCATCGTCGCGCGGACTCGGTACGCTGGTGGTGGCCAACAACGAGATCCACACGGCGCGCGACGTCGTCAAGAGCAACAGTTTCAAGCTCGACGCGTTCCGCTCGCCCTACGGTGCGCTGGGGGTGGTGATCGAAGGAGTGCCGCGCTATTACCGCAGGCCGGCGCGCGCCCATACGCTCGACACACCGTGGTCGATCGATACGCTCGACACCTTGCCCAAGGTCGACATTGTCTACGCGTACGGCGCGCTCGACGCGGACGCCCTCGACGCGATCGCTGCGAACGCGCGCGGGCTGATCTATGCGGGGACCGGCAACGGCAATGTTGCCGGCCATCTGATCAATCCGTTGCGGGTGGCGGCAAGGCGCGGGGTCCACGTGGTCCGCGCGTCGCGCACGGGCAGCGGCGTTGTGCTGCACAACGGCGCGCAACCCGACGACGAATTCGGCTGGCTCACGGTCGACGATCAGGCGCCGCAGAAAGCCCGCCTACTTCTGACGCTGGCCTTGACGCAAACCGGCGATCAGGAAGCGTTGCAGGCTGTTTTCGAGCGTTACTGAAACGGGCGAACCCGGTGCGGCGCGACTGGCGCGCGCCGCCACGCTCCAGAGCCGGGCCGTTTGGTCACGGGTTCGCCCATGCCGCGAAGGCAAACGCCTCCAACCGGCCGCCACCCCACCAAAGCGCCTACAATCCGGGCATAAGGTTTGCTCTGCCGTTCTGCCTGCACGACCTCGTTGTATCCACACGCGGCCACGCATAAAACGACAGCGCTCCTCAACCGGAAAGTGTGCTCATGAAAATATCGTTACCGCCGCCGCAGAGGCGGCCGAACCGCGTTTACCCGCCGGGCACGCCCAGTCTGCATGGCCTCGCCTCGGTGATCACCGGCGTGGTGGTGGTGTGTGGGCTTTACTTCGCGCGCGAGGTGCTGATTCCGATCACGCTGTCGGTGCTACTTAGTTTCCTGCTCGCCCCGCTCGTGCAAATGTTGCGGCGGCTGCATATGGGGCATCTGCCGTCGATCTTTATCGCGGTGCTGTTCGCGCTCGCCAGCTTGCTCGCGGTCGGCGGGCTGATCACCGCGCAACTGGTGCAACTCGCCGGCGATCTGCCGCAGTACCAGGTGGCGATCGAACAGAAGATCGAAACGGTGCAGGAGAAAACCGTCGGCCGCGCCGATTCGCTGATGAGCCGCGCCGCCGCGACCTTGCAACGGGTCGCGCCAACCAAACCGAGCCCGCCGCGTCTGACCGGACGCGCCGCACGCAATGCGCCGCCAGTGCCGACGCCGGTCGAAGTCCACGAGCCCTCGCCCACGCCGATGCAACTCGCGCAACGCGCGCTGTCGCCGGCTATCGCGCCGATCGAAACCACCTTCATCGTGCTGGTGGTGACGATCTTTATCCTGCTGCAGCGCGAGGACCTGCGCGACCGGCTGATCAGCCTGTTCGGCTCGCGCGATCTGCACCGCACCACCACCGCGATCAACGACGCCGCCGGGCGATTGAGCCGCTACTTCGTCGCGCAACTGGGGGTGAATCTCAGCGCGGGCGGCACGATCGCCATCGGGCTGGCGATCATCGGTGTGCCGGGCGCGCTGCTGTTCGGCGTGATCGCCGCGCTGCTGCGTTTCGTGCCGTATATCGGCATCTGGATCGCGGCGATCCTCGCGGTGTTTCTCGCCGCCGCGATTCAGCCGCAATGGACCATGGCGGTCTATACGCTGATCCTGTTCATCGTCGTCGACGTGGTGGCCGGGCAGATCGCCGAACCGCTGCTGTACGGTCATCGCTCGGGACTGTCGCCGCTCGCGGTGGTGGTGGCGGCGATTTTCTGGAGCTGGCTGTGGGGGCCGATCGGTCTCGTGCTGTCCACGCCGCTCACGTTGTGCGTCGTCACGCTCGGGCGTTACGCCGACCGGCTGAACTTCCTCACCGTATTGCTCGGCGATCAGCCCGCGCTGACGCCCGCGCAGAACTTTTATCAGCGGCTGCTCGCGGACGATCCGCATGAAGCAATCGTGCAGGCGGAGCGCCTGCTGCGCGAGATGTCGCTGATCGACTACTACGACAAGGTCGCGCTCGAAGGCCTCAAACTCGCCCGCAACGACGCGATGCGCGGCGTGCTGATGCCGGACCAGTTGCAGCGGATCAACGACGCGCTGGTCGATATCGTCGAGAACCTGGAAATCGCCGACGGCTTGCCGGACCGCATGACGCGCCCCGACCCGGCGGACGCGGCCGGTGCGTTGCTGGCGTCGGTGTCGGCCGATCTGTCCGAGCGGCACGACAGCCATATTGCGGAGCATCCGCAGTTGCACATGAACGCGCAGAAGACCTCCGTGCTGTGCGTGCCGGGGCGCGGCGCATTCGACGAAGTCACGACCGCCGTCGCCGTGCAGCTGCTCGGCCGCTACGGCCTCGCACCGATGATGGCCACGCACTCGGGCTATCGCAGCGCGCGCGCCGACGAACCGAGCTTCAAGGACGCGCCGATCATCTGCATCGTCTCGCTCGACGCACCGGAGTCGCCGCCGTATCTGCGCAACATGCTGCGCCGCACGCGCGAATGGCGGCCACGCGCGACGCTGGTGGTCGGCGTGGGCGGCGCGCCGGAGGGCTCGCCGGAGACAGGCGCGACCGGCGCTTCGCACGCGGCGCCGACCTTCCGCGCCATGATCGAGGAATGTCAGGCGGCGTCGGGCACGCAGCACACGCGGCAGGCTTCGCACGTGGGCGGGGCGGATTGATTACCTGTGTGGGTTGAATGGATTGCATGAAAAACCGCGAGTTGAGCATGAGCTCAGCCCGCGGTTTTTTTGTACCCAAAATGAGGACAGCCCGGCACGCGCCCTCCTTCATACTCGACTATCGATTCGCCCCGCTTCGAACCAAGGGCCCTTAAGCGGCCTCGGCGGGCAATCCTTAGCCTCGAGGACCAGGAGACACGCATGAGCCGCAGTTTCAAACCCTATCCGTTTTCGCCGCGCCGTTACGAGGGCACACCGCCGCCGCTAGTCGACGGCCGCGACCCGCTGCGGCGTGCCGTGGCGATTGTCGGCGGCGGCCCCGTGGGCCTCACGCTCGCACTCGCGCTGGCCCGCCAGGGCGTGCGCTCGGTGCTGATCGAAGCCGACGACGGCGTCTGCACGGGCAGCCGCGCGATCTGTATTTCGCGGCGTAGTCTGGAGATATTCAAGCGCCTCGGCGTGCTGCCCGGTTTTCTGCGAAAAGGCTTGCCGTGGACCGGTGGACGCAGCTTCTACCGCGACGCCGAAGTGTTCCGCTTCGCCATGCATCAGGACGACGAGCAATCGCTGCCGCCGATGATCAACATCGCGCAATATCAGATCGAACAGTTACTGCTCGACGAAGTGGAACGACACGCGGATCTGATCGAGATTCGCTGGCAAACCCGCGTGACGGCTATCGAGCGACACCAAGGTCACGAAGGCGCGAGCGGCGCCACCCTCGATCTGCGTACCGGCGACGCCGCATGGCAAATGGACGCCGACTGGGTGGTCGCCTGCGACGGCGGCCGCAGCACGATTCGCGAGGCGCTCGGCCTCAAGCTGACCGGCACCACGTATGAAGGCCGCTACGTGATCGTCGATATCGAGCTGAACAGCGCGCGCGCCACCGAACGCCTCGCGTATTTCGATCCGCCGTCCAATCCGGGGTCGACGGTGCTGGTCCATAAGCAACCGGACAACGTCTGGCGCATCGACTACCAGCTTCGCGACGACGAGGACCCGGACGCCGCCGTCCACCCGGACAACGTGATGCCGCGCGTGCAGAGCGTGCTCGATTCGATGGGCGAAACCGGCGACTGGTCGCCGATCTGGATCACCGTCTACAAGGCCAACGCGTTGACGCTGGAACGCTATCGCCACGGCTGCGTGCTGTTCGCGGGCGACGCCGCGCATCTGGTGCCGATCTTCGGCGTGCGCGGCGCCAACTCGGGAATCGACGACGCCGACAATCTCGGCTGGAAACTCGGTTGCGTGATCAACGGCATGGCCGCGCCGCGTCTGCTGGACAGCTACAGCGACGAACGCGTGTTCGCGGCGCGCGAGAATCTCAGCTATGGCATGAAGAGCACCGAATTCATGGCGCCGCCTTCGTTCGCGTTCGATCTGATGCGCAACGCGGTGCTCGGACTGGCCACGCAGCACGCGGCCGTGCGGCCGCTGATCAATCCACGGCAGACGCATGCCATTGCGTATACGCAGTCGCCGTTGAATCACGTGACGTCCGAGCCGATGAGCGCGTTTACCAAGGGTCCGGCGCCGGGGAGCGTGCTGCCCGAATGCCGGCTCAAAAAACGCAACAGCGAACGCAACGGCGGTGTGGACGTCGACATCCATTTGACGGATTTGCTTGGGCCTTGCTTTACGGCTTTACGCTTCGGCGTCGATCCGCAAAGCGGCCATAGCGATGACGATAACGCGTGGCAACAGATAAAAAACACGCTCGCCGCGCAGGGCATCCCGTTCAACGTGGTCACGCTGGTGAAAAGCGATGCAGCGGCCACGACCGCACCGCAGGCACGCGATCACACCGGCCGCTTGCACGACCTGCTCGATGCCACGCCCGGCACGGTCTATCTGATCCGGCCCGACGGGCATGTGCTTGCGCGCTGGCGCAACGGCAACGCGGCCGACACGCTGCGCGCGCTGAGCGCCGCGCTAGCCAACTAAAACAGGCGACCCACCATGACCGATAGCGATCTCGACCTCGTCTACACGACGCTCTGCAACACTCTCACGATCGAAGGCGAAGCGCGTGCGTCGCTGTATCTCGCCCGCCTCACGCTGCTCTGTGTGACCGAACTCGACGACCCGCAGCGGGCGTTGGCGTTGATCGAAGCGGCTCGATTACCTGCCTCGTCCGTCGCGGCTTCGTGAAACGCAAAAAGCCGCCGCACATTCGAAATGCGCGGCGGCTTTCGCTTCGTTTCATTTTGCCGGCTGCGTTACTGCCGCGGATACAAACCCAAGGTGCTCGCGTGCAAACGCGCGAGACCGAGCAATGCATCCGTGTACGGCGTCGGCACCTCGGTCAGTTGCCCCAGCTCACGCACCGCGCCGACCAGCGCGTCGAGTTCGACCGCCTTGCCCGCCTGCACGTCCTGCAGCATCGACGTTTTCATCGCGCCGAGCTTCAGCGTGACCTCGTGCCGGTCCGCCGGCGCCTGCGCAATCGGAATCCCGAAGCGTGCGCCGATTTCCTTCGCCTCCAGCATGATGCTGGTCACGAAATTGCGCACCAGTTCGTCGCTGAGAATCCGGTCGGTGGTGGCGCCCGTGAATGCGCTGATCGGGTTCATCGTCATGTTGCCCCACAGCTTGTACCAGACGTCGCGCTGAATCTGCTCGGACGCCGACGCGTTGAAGCCGGCTGCCGCGAGCGCAGCGGTGAGCGCCGCGACACGCTCGCTCGCGTGACCCGACGCCTCACCGATAATCAATCCATTGCCCTGGTGATGACGGATCACACCGGGCGAATCGATCATGCAACTGGCGTGCACGACACAGCCCACGGTCTGCGCGCTCGGGATCGCGGCGGCAATCGCGCCGTCGGGATCGATCGACTTCAGCCGCTTGCCCGCGAACGCCTCGCCGAGTCCGTCGCAGAACCACCACGGCACGCCGTTCATGGCCGTCAGCACGATGGTTTGCGCGTTCAGCAGCGGCGCGACATGCGCAGCCACCGACGCCATGGCCGGTCCCTTGACCGCCACCACGACGAGGTCCTGCGCGCCGAGATCGGCCGGCTGGTCGCTCACCGTGACCTTCACGGCGTGCGTTTCGCCGCCTTCGATCAAACGCAGGCCGTGCTGTTGCAAAGCGCTCAGCGTTGCGCCGCGCGCCACCACGCTGACGTCATGACCGGCCTGCGCCAGCTTCACGCCCATCCAGCCGCCGATCGCGCCGGCGCCGTAGATTGCTACTTTCATCGGTTGAATCCCTGTTTGTGCTCGCGCTGAGGCGGCGTTATTTCCACGTTGTTTCTGTGTTTTTCCACGTTATTCCTTATAGCTCGCGTCGATGCGGTCGACCTTGCGCACCAGCGCGTCGAACACGTCCTGTCCCGCGCCGTGACGTGGGTCGAACTGTAGCGCGTCGCGCGAGCAGCGGATCGCGACTTCTTCCGGAATCGGCCGCGCGCGGCCCATCGAAAAGGTCGCCATCTGGATCTCGCAGGCGCGATTGAGCGTCCACAGCATGGCAAATGTTTGCGGCAGCGTATGGCCCCACGCCAGCAGTCCATGATTGCGCAGAATCACCGCCTGCTTGTTGCCGATATGGTCGAGCAGCCGAGGCCCCTCTTCCGCATGCACCGTGATGCCCTCGAAGTCGTGATACGCGACACGGTCGTGCAATTGCGCGCTATAGAAGTTGGTCTGCTGCAAGCCCTCCTCCAGACACGCCACGGCGACGCCCGCCGTGGTGTGCGTGTGCATGACGCAATGCGCGTCGGGCAAACCTTCGTGAATCGCCGCGTGCACCACGAACCCGGCCGGATTCACCGGATACGGCGAATGATCGAGCACGCGTCCGTGCGCGTCGATCTTCACGAGATTGCTCGCCGTCACCTCGCTATAGTGCAAGCCGAACGGATTGATCAGGAAATGCCGCTCGCCACCGCTCACGCTCGCCGGGACCCGCAACGTGATGTGGTTGTAGATCATCTCGGTCCAGCCGAGCATGTCGAAAATGCGATAGCACGCCGCCAGTTGCACGCGCGCGTGCCATTCGTCGGGATGCACCGCGGCGGCCTTCGGCAGGCTCGCCGGTTCGAGTTCGAGGGTGGTCATGAGGATCTCCGGGGTTATCTTTTTGGCTTATGGGTTCGGCTTGTGCTTCTGTGCGCGTTTCTGCTCGGGTAATCCGGGACCGTTACGCGCCCGACACCACGGCCGCGATCGACGAGGCCACATACTCCGCATTGCGTGCGTTCAGCCCCGCCACGCACATGCGTCCCGAGCGCAACACATACACCGCGTATTCGCTGCGCAGACGTTCGACCTGGCTTTCGCTCAAGCCCGTGTAGGTGAACATGCCGCGTTGCGCAACGTAACGCGCGCGCATTACTTCGTCGACACGGCCGGCCAGTCCGCTGTGGATCGTGCCGCGCATCGCCAGAATCCGCTCGCGCATGGTGGCGAGTTCGGCTTCCCAGGAGGCGCGCAAGGTCGCGTCGGCAAGCACGTTGGCGACCAGCCGCGCGCCGTGCGTCGGCGGATTGCTGTAGTTCGCGCGCACCGTGGCACTCAATTGGCCGAGTACGCGGCCCGCTTCTGCCGCGCTGCGGCACACCACGCTCAACGTACCGACCCGTTCACCGTACAGCGAAAAATTCTTCGAGAACGAGCTGGCGGCGATCAGCGGCACGTCCGCCTCGGTCAGCAGGCGCACACTGGCGGCGTCTTCGTCGAGACCCGCGCCGAAACCCTGATAGGCCATGTCGACGAACGCGATCAGCTTGCGGCGCTGCAACACCGGCACCAGTTCGGCCCATTGCGCCGTGCTCAGATCGACACCGGTCGGGTTATGGCAGCACGCATGCAGCAGCACGATGCTGCCTTCCGGCAAGCGGCCGATGGTGTCGAGCATGTCGGCGAAACGCAAGCCGCCGGTTTGCTCGTCGTAATACGGATAGGTGTTGACGGTGAGCCCCGCGCCTTCGAACACGACCCGATGATTTTCCCAGCTCGGATCGCTGATCCAGATCTGCGCGCCTGGAAAATAGCGCGTCAGGAAATCGGCACCGACCTTCAGCGCGCCCGACCCGCCAATGGTCTGTAGCGTCGCGATGCGGCCCGCGGCGCGTGCCTCGCTGTCGGCCCCGAACACGAGCGTCTGCGCACCGTCGCGGTAGAGCGGCAAGCCCGACATAGGCAGATAGGAACGCGGGCCGATGGCGTCGAGCAGCGCGGTTTCGGCGCGGCGCACCGCGTCCATGACCGGCAGCTTGCCGGCGTCGTCGAAATAAATGCCGATGCTCAGATTAACCTTGGTGGGCCGCGGATCGAGTTGAAAGTCCTCGTTCAGGCTCAAGATCGGGTCGCCGGGATAGGCGGGAATACGGTCGAACATGGCAATTCCTTGTATGCGGCCTCGATGCGACGTCGTACGTGGTACGTGCTACGGCGTCGGTCCTTCGATACGGCCTCGATTAGCGGTCGATTCTCGCTGCAGCCCGTCCGGCGCCCAGCATTCACGCTGGACAGCGCGCGGCCGACCTCGGAGCGAGACGGAAGTCTAAGCGGCTTTGGCGGCTTGCGTCGATCAGGAGAAGTCTCAGCTAACGGCGCGCTGCACACAATCAATCGATTTTTCACGATTCGTAAGTTTTTCTTTAGAATCGACGGATGCCCCTCACCCGCGCCACCCTCCGCCAGTTCGAAGCCTTTCTTGCCATTGTCGATTTGCATAGCATCGGCGCGGCGGCGGAGCGGCTCGGGCTGACCTCGTCGGCAGTCAGCCAGTTGCTGGCCGAACTGGAAACCGAACTCGGCTTTCGGCTGTTCGACCGCACCACGCGGCGCGTCGATCTGTCGAGCGCGGGGCAGGACTTCTTATCGTCGGCGGAATCGGTGTTGCGGCACGTACGCGCCGCCGCTCAAACCGCCGACGATATCCGCAACCGCGCCGCCGGTATCGTGCGGGTCGGCGCGCCGCTGGTGCTGGCGGCCACCGCGCTGCCCGCCGCCATCGCCGACTACGCGCGCGACAAACCGAAGGTGGTCGTGCGCATTTACGACACCGTGGTCGAGCAACTGGTGGAGCGCGTGGAAAGCGGCGACGTGGATCTCGCGATCGGCCCCGACCGGCAAAGCGGCACGCGCGTGCGCTGCGATCCGGCGTTCGCGAGCCCCTGGGTGATGTGGTGCGCGCCGACACATCTGCTGAATGCACGGCGCCGGGTGCAATGGCAGCATCTGCGCGAGGTGCCGATCGTCGCCACCGGCCGCGATCACGAGCGTGCGGTCGAACAGATGCTGGCCAATCTGCCGCCGGAGGCCCGCATCATTCCGATGGACGTGGTGGACAACGTCACCACGGCATTCGGGCTGGCATCGCAAGGGCTGGCGGTGACGCTCGCGCCGGCGTATGTCGCGCCGCTCGCACGCACGTTCGGGCTGGTGATGAAGCGGATCGTCGATCCGGAAACGATCCGCGAGGTGTGCGTGTACCGCGCCACGGAGCGCGCGTTGTCGCCGCCCGCCGACGGTTTCGCGGATTTCATCGTGCCGTGGCTGAAACGTTGGGACCGTGAGACGCAGGCGCAAGCGCGAACCAGGCGAGCGTGATCAACCGCACTCAGGCGACAGACACAGCGCGAACAATTGCCGCTGACTCGAAATGCCGAGCCGCGCATAGGCACGCTTCTGATAGGTGATCACGCTGGCCGGTTTAATGCCCATCTGCAATGCGATTTCCGCGGCGGCGCCGCCTTCGAGCGTGCCGCGCAGGACATCGAGCTCACGCAAGGTCAGCGCCGGGCACTCGCGCCGTACGCGTGCGAGCATCGCGGCCGCCGGCCCTTGCTGATACTGCCCGTTCAGCGCGTAGTGGCTCTTCGCCGCATGCGCGAAAAGCGGCGCAACGCGTTCCACCTGCTCCAGTTCGCCTGGTTGAAACACACCATACGCGCTGTCGCGATACAGATTGATGGAGAGCCACACATGTTCCATGGGTTGCACCAGCAACGACAAGCGGTCGGACACGTTCGGCTGCGCGTAACAGGCAGCCCGATAGGCTTCGTTTTCGATCTCGGCGCTTTGCTGCTGATGCAACACGAGCGCGTCGCGCGAATGTCGCTGCGGCGCACGTTCGATGATCGCGCGGTTGCCGTCCAGCGCATAGAAATGCGTGGCGTAGCGATCGGCGACGTCGCGCAGAAAGCGTCCCCCGCGATGATCCGCCGCCGACACCGTGCGCGGTCTGGCGTCGAATTCGTAGGCGAAGACGGTGCACTGCGAAACCGGCAGCGTATCGCCGACGATCTTCAGCATGCTGGCCGCGAGCGCATCCGGGTCGGCCTGCGAGATCGCCATGACGAGGTCGGTAGCACGCAACGTGCTGAGTTGTCCGCTTCCGTGCGGTGCGGCGAGGCGCCAGGAACGCATGATGAGATTCGGCTCGTGCGGCGTAGATAGGGATCCGCCAAGCGTAGCACAGCGGCTACCGGCGGCCTGCTAACGCGGCGGCCGTTTCGGCCCGGCGCTAAAGCTGCCACAGCTTGACCGCCAGAAAATCCACCAGCAGGCGCGTTCGCTGCGGCAGCCGCCGCGTTTTCACCCACATTGCGTGCAGCGGCAGCGGCGCAAGCTGGAAATCCGGCAATAGCACTTCCACGCTGCCCGCCTCGACCCACTCCTGAATCTGCCAGTAGGCGGCCACGCCGATGCCCATGCCGCCGAGCACGCCGGCGTTGACCGCGGCAACCTGATTGCTGTCGAAGCGGCCCGACACGGTCACCGCGATCTCCTCGCCGCCGGGCGCGTTGAGCAGCCAGCGTCCCGGATGCGGGCCGCCGGTCCGCACCACGCATTCATGCTTGAGGAGGTCGCGCGGATGAGCCGGCCTGCCGTGCTCCGCGAGATACGCGGGCGCGGCGAACACCACGCGCCGCAGCGTGCCGATACGCCGCGCGATCAGACGCGAATCGGGCGTGTCGCCGATCCGGATCGTCACGTCCGCGCCGGTTTCGGCGGGATCGCGATAGTCGTCGCTCAGATCCAGCGAGAGCGTCAGTTGCCGATGACGCTGCAAAAACTCCGCCACGAGCGGTGCGACGAATTTCGGTCCGAACAGCGTGGGCGCGTTGACGTGCAGCCGGCCGCTGAGCTGATGCGCTTCTTCGGCCAGCTCCGTGCGCGCCAGCTCCAGTTCGCTCAGCGCGCCTTTGACGCGCTCGTAGAAGCGCATGCCCGCCGCGCTCGGCTGCGAGGTGCGGGTGGTGCGCACGATCAGCGTAAAGCCGTGCGCGCGTTCGAGCATTTGCAGCGAGCGGCTCACCGCCTGCAATGAACGGCCGAGCCGGCGCGCGGCGCTCGTCAGACTGCCCTCCTCGACGATCGCCACCAGAGCTTCGAGATCGCGCAGCGCGTCCATGGTCGATTCTCCCGAATAGCGTGAGGATGTATCGCACGTGGTGCGAATTGTGTTTACCGGACGTGAGAGTAGCATCCTCTGCACCGTCCCTTGCTGCGAGACCACGATGGATTCATCCGCAATCGAATGTCCGCCGGCGCGCCCCCCCGAAAGCCGCACCGCCGTGCCGCCGGAACAGAGCGTGCCCACCGCCCGCTTCGCCGCGATGGTCGCGGTCGCGGTGTTACCGCTCTACGCGTCGCAAACGCTGATCGGTCCACTGGATGCGTCGTTGCATCTCGGCGCGTGGACCACGCTCGTCACCGCGTTGACGTTGCTCGGCTATGCCGTGGGGCTCGTCGGCCTGGTGCCGCTGATCGACCGGCTGCCCAACCGGCCGTTGATCGCCGTGACCTTGCTCGCGCAGATTGCCTGTCTCGCGCTGACCGCCGTCGCACCGTTCGCGCCGGTGTTTCTGGCGGCGTCGTTCGCGGTCGGCGTGACCTCGAGCGTGGTGCAGATGCTGGTGCCCGCGGCCGCTTCGCTGGCGCCGCCGGCTTCGCGCGGCAAGGTGGTCGGCAACGTGATGAGCGGCCTGATGCTCGGCATTCTGTTGTCGCGGCCGCTGGCGAGTCTGATCGGCGGCCTGATGGGTTGGCGAGCCTTTTTCGCGGCCGATTCACTGGTGCTCGCCTGTGTCGCGCTGGCTGTGGTGCCGCGTCTGCCGGACGTGCGGCCGGCCGGTGCGCCGTCGTATGCGACACTGCTGGCGTCGATGGCACGACTGATCGCGCAGGAGCCGGTGCTGCGCCGGCGTGCGCTGTATCAAGGGCTGCTGATGGCTGGCTTCAACGTGTTCTGGAGCAGCGTGGCGATCGTCTTGACGCATGCGCCGCTCGGCCTCAACAGCAACGCGGTCGCGCTATTTGCGCTGGCCGGCGGCGGCAGCGTGTTCATCGCGCCGCTGGCGGGCCGCGCCGGCGACCGCGGCTGGTCGAGGCGCGCCACGCTCGTCGCGCATCTGGTCGCGATGACGGCCGCGTTAGCGGCGGCATTCGCGTCGACGCCGGGGATGTCGCGCGGTGCGGCGATTGCGCTGCTGGCGATCGCGGCGTTCTTTATCGACGGCGGCGTGATCGCCGATCAGGCGCTGGGCCGGCGCGCCATCAACTTGCTCGCACCGGAGTCGCGCGGGCGCGTCAACGGGTTGTTTACCGGGCTGTTTTTTATCGGCAGCGCGATCGGCGCGACGATTGCCGGGCCGGCGCTCGCGCATTGGGGCTGGCCGGGCGTGTGCATGGTGGCGCTGGGGTTCTTCGGCGCGGCGATGAGCTTGCATCTGCGCGACAGTTTGCGAGGCGCGTGATGGGGTTGCGTGCAGCGGCGCGATGCCGCCCAATCCGGCATCAGCTTTCCGACGCCGCGCACGCCCAATGCCAGCCGCCTCTAGTCCGATCCCGGGTGATCGGACTGCTTGACCAGAAAGTCGTCGTAGCGCCGGTTCCTGATCCAGGACGGCGCACGTCCACGCCCGCTCCACGTCGCTCCGCTGACGGGGTCCCGATACTTCGTTTGCAGCGGCCGGGTCTTGTAGGTGCCGCGCCGGTCGACCCGTAACTGATTCGGCACGAGGTTGAAGAAGTTCATGACCTGACGGACATGTTCGATCGCCGCTTTCTGCTCCTGCTGCCATGCAATCAGGATCCGCTCATCGAGTTGCGCGAGTTGCTGCTTCAACGTCTTTACTCTGCTGCTCATACCTTGTTTCCGTAGTACACGACTGGGCGTTGCACCGCGTCCCGGTCTTTGCGATTGGCTGCATTCACATATCAAGTGAGATATGAAATTCAATCGTAATACTAGCGAGTTGAATTTTAAATATCAACTGATATCCTTG
Source organism: Paraburkholderia bryophila (assembly GCF_003269035.1). Classification (GTDB taxonomy): domain Bacteria; phylum Pseudomonadota; class Gammaproteobacteria; order Burkholderiales; family Burkholderiaceae; genus Paraburkholderia; species Paraburkholderia bryophila. Next base: position 24,442 of record NZ_QLTK01000029.1, read on the forward strand.
CGGCCATGAACACGGCGACCAAACCGCAGCGGCTGAGCCGCGAAGAAAGTCGAATGCAGACGCGCGCACAGTTGCTTGCCGCGGCGAAGCGTCTATTTGTCGACCGAGGTTTCGGCGCCACCTCGCTGCGGGATATCGCGACTGCGGCCGGCTATACGCAGGGCGCGTTCTATTCGAATTTCGCGAGTAAAGAAGAGCTGTTTGTCGAACTGATGCGCGAGCGGTCGAAGGCGCAAGTGACCGATATTGCCCGCACGCTGAGCGATCCCGCCGCGTCGGCTGAAGACATCCTGAACGCGTTGGAGGTCTGGGCCCGCACACTCGATGCCGAACCCGAGTGGTCCGTGCTGGGGGTCGAGTTCAAGCTGATGGGCCGCCGCAGTCCGGTTTTTTCAAGCGCGGTGCAGGCGCTGCTCGATGCTCACCGCGACGGCCTCGCCTATTGCATCGCGCAGATTTTCGCTCGCCTGAAAAAAGTGCCGCCCGAATCGCCCATGGTGCTGGCCACGTCGTTCATGGGACTCTCGCAAGGCCTCGCATTGCAGCGCTCGATGCTGTCCGAAGTGCCTATTGGGCACATGATCATGGTGTTTCTGCGTGGCCTGTTGGCCGCCGCACCGCGTGTGCGCTGAGCCGTAACGAAGGCCTTGCCGCGAGCGGCTGTTGCCCTCGGAGAGCGCTCGCCGGCGGCGACGCTTTAGCGATGGAGAAGGCGTTGCGCATCGACTTTCGATTAGCGCAGCCATGACGAAGGAGACTGCCGTGAGATTGATGACCGTGGCTGTCGCGCTCTGTGCGCTCTTTGCTCTGCTTGCCGCGCCTGCCCATGCCGCCGATATCGGCTTCGAGGAAGTGAAGATCGCGAATGGCGCCGAGCCGCCGATCACGGCCGGTATCTGGTATCCGACTACCGCGACGGCAACGCCGCACGCTCTGGGCGATGTCACCCAGACGATTGCGCCGGGCGCTCCGGTGGCCGGCGAGCACCTGCCGCTGGTGGTGCTGTCGCATGGTGGCGGAGGCTGGTACGGCAGCCATTACGACACGGCTCTGGCGCTGGCTCACGCGGGCTTCGTGGTGGCCGCCCTCAGCCATGCCGGCGACACGTTCGATGACCAGAGCCGGGTCTTGCAACTGTGGCGCCGTCCCGCGCAGCTTCACCTTCTGGTGGACTACATGCTCGGCGACTGGCGTTGGCATGAGCGGCTGGACGCGGGCCGCGTCGGCGCATTCGGTTTCTCCAACGGCGGCTTCACCGTGCTCGTGGCGGCCGGCGGAGTGCCGAACCTCGCGGAGATCGCGCCGTATTGCGAGGCTCATCCCGAGCATGACCTGTGCGCGACCCTGAAACAGGCCCGAGTCGATCTCCATGTCGTCACGCAGGTGCCCGCCAACGCCTGGGTCCACGACCCGCGCATCAAGGCCATCGTCGTCGCCGCGCCTGCGTTCGGCTTCACGTTCGGCCCGGCGGGGCTCAGCAATGTGCGCGTTCCGGTCCAACTCTGGCGAGCCGCCGACGATCGTCATCAGCCCCATCCGTACTATGAGGAGTCGGTACGCGCCGATCTGCCTCAGGCACCCGAATATCGCGTGATCCCCAATGCGGGCCACTACGACTTCCTGCCACCTTGCGATACGCGGCTGGCCGCAAAGAGACCGGATATCTGCAATAGCCTGCCGGGCTTCGACCGCGCGGCCTTCCATGAACAATTCAATGCGGACGTCGTGCAGTTCTTTCAGGCCACGCTGCGATAGCCGTTTGCAATGTGTTAGCCACCACGCGCCACGCGTGCTCGTTCGTGGTGAGCGGTGTGTGCCGAGCGACTGTCACTTGTTCTCTCTTGCCCGATGTATTAGGCTTGCGTCCATGAACCGGTCCTACATCAACTCGATTATTACCGCCGCGAAAATCTCGGCGGGATAGCTATTGAGTCGACAATACGCAATCACAACCCGCCCAGAAGGCGGGTTTCTGCTTTCTGGGCGCTAATCGGAGCGCCAGGCAATGACGAACAGCAGCATGTTGAATACCGCAGTGGGCCTTTGCGACGCGACCGTTCTCCATATGGTCTGCGGCAAGATTGCGTCGGGCAAGTCCACCCTAACGGCTCGCTTGGCGGATGCGCACAGGACCGTCCTGATCAGCGAGGACGTATGGATCGCACGTCTTTATCCGGAAGAAATTCATACCCTGGCGGATTACGTGCGCTGCGCGGCGCGCGTGAAAACGGTCCTCACCGAGCATATTCAGGCGCTCCTTTCGGCGGGAATATCAGTGGTATTGGACTTCCCTTTTAACACCACCCCTACCCGTGAATGGGGACGTTCCTTAGCGCTGGCTGCCGGCTGCGAGCATCGTCTGCACTATCTGGAAGTGAGCGACGAGATTTGCAAATCTCGTTTAAGGGCAAGGAACGCGTCAGGCGAGCATCCGTTCCAGACGTCGGATGTGCAGTTTGAAGCGATCACCCGCTATTTCGTCCCGCCGTCGCTGGACGAAGGGTTTGAACTCGTCGTCTACGATGAGACGGGGAGCGTCCGTTGTCCGTGAAGCGGACACGTTCTTTGCGCAGACTTACGGTTGCAATAGAGCGTTGACCGAAGATCCTTTGCTAGCCCGATACGGTAGACGGCAACGCCGCGAGCGCTCGTTCCAGCATAGTCAACAGAGCCATCCGGTCGTCCTCGCCCGCATCGAGCGCGATCAGCCCGAGTGACAGCGCGAACTGAAGAGAGAAGCGGTTGTCGAGCATCGAGCGCATCGTGGTTTCAGCGCTGACCAGCACAATCGCCCTATCCGACTGACGTTCGGCTGTCACGTCCGGCACATCGGGCACGACGTCGGAATCGAAGCCGCTCTCCGTCGCGCGGAAAAACCCCCACGTCGCATTCTCGATCAGCAGCACGTAGAAGTCGGGAAGTGCTATCAGTTCACTGGACGGCACGACGGCTTCCATCTGGCGTTGAAGATCCTTCAACGCGTCGATCGCGGCCGCTCGCATTTTCATGTTGCCGAGCGGCCCGTCAAAAAGCCGCTCCGGCAACTTGCCCGCATCGATTGCGTCACGCGTCGCCACAGCCACCCCCAGCGCATGAGGATGGCTGACATCGAACTCGATCTTGAAGTCGCAGATTGCACACATGGTTCGGCCTTGCTGACGACAGCCCGTTGGCTCAGGGCGTCACGATGTTGAACCAGAACTCGAAGTTATCCAGCCATGACACGAACTCCCCGAGTTTATTGGCGTCTCCCGTGATTTTCGCCTTGCCGGCCATCACCTGCTTCTCCATGGTCGCGTTGCCCATCATCACCTCGTTCAAATCGGCTCGACTGATGGACACCGAAGCGTCGGTGCTCGTAGAGGGCTGGCCCTTCGAGTAATGCAACGCGGAGTTCTCGACACCGACAATGTACGTTTCATTCGTATCGGTCATCGTGAGGTTAAACGAAACGCGCTTGCCGGCAGCCCTATCTCCGTTCAGGCGCACGCCTTGGTAGTCGAGGAACATTTCGAGCGGCATCGCCTTGATCGTGTCGGGGCTTTGAGAACTGCCGAACGGTACTTTATGAACGCCGTTGCGCAGTTCCATCGCGCCGGTCAGATAGAAATTGCGCCAACTGGCCGATTCCGATTGATAGCCCATCTGTTCGTAGGCATCGGCCAGCAGGTGTTTCGCCGCGGTATTCTGCGCATCGGCGAACACCACATGGTTCACGACTTCCGCCACCCAGCGATACTCGCCTTTGTCGTAATACGCTTGAGCCTTATGCAAAACGGCGGCCGCACCGCCCATGAACTCCACATAGCGCTTGCCGTTCTCGACGGGGGGCAAGCGGTGCAGATTCGCCGGCACCCCGTCGAAAAACCCGAGCCGCAAGTTGTATTGCGCGACGAGGTCGTGGAAAACCGTGCCGTAGTAACTGCGGCAGGCCCAGAGTTTGGCAAGGCTATCGGGCAAACGCAGCGATTCGGCGATTTCAAGCGGGGTGTAGCCGGTGTTGGCCAGCCGCATGGTCTGATCGTGCAAAAACCGGTACATGTCGCGCTGCGACTTCAGAAACGTGACAATCTGCGCATTTCCCCAGGTGGGCCAATAGTGCGACGCGAACAGCACTTCCATGTCGCCGCCGAACATATCGATCGACGCCTGCAGATATTTCGACCACAGCAGTGCGTCGCGGACTTTGGCACCTCGCAGCGTGTAGAGGTTGTGCAACGTGTGAGTCGCGTCTTCCGCGGAACAGAACGCCTTGTACTTCGGGACGTAGAACATGAACTCGGACGGCGCCTCCGACTCCGGCGCCATCAGCACCACGATCTCCACGCCGTCGAGTGTCAGCTTCTGCCCGGTGGTCGTCGCGAAGTCAGTGGGAGGCAGTAGCGTGATCGCCCCAATGGACGTGGTCTTGCCCAAGCCGCCATCGACGACACCCACGGGGTTACGTGGCAACAAATTGCCGTACATATAAGCGGCGCGCCGGCTCATTGCGTTGCCCGCGATCACGTTTTCGCCCACGGCCGCCTCGGTAAAACCGGCGGGGGCCACCACCTTGACCTTGCCTGCCTTTAGATCGGCTTCGTCGACGATCCCCCGAATGCCGCCGTAGTGATCGGCGTGGCTGTGCGTGTAAATGACATGCGTGATGGGCTTATCGCCCAGATGGGGGATCACCAGTTGTTTCCACACGACGGACGATACGTCCGCTGTCATCAACGGGTCGACGACGATCCAGCCGGTATTGCCGCGGATGATGCTCATCACGGAGATATCGTAGCCGCGCACCTGCCAGATGCCATCGACGACTTCGAATAACCCGTGATTCATATTCAGCTTGGCATTACGCCATAAGCTCGGATTCACGGAGGCCGGTGCATTGTTCTCCGGGCCACCGGTGATGAAAGCGAACTGCCCCAGGTCCCAGGCCGCCCCGCCTTTCGAGCTCGGAATGATGCCCGGCTCGGGTAACGTCGCGATCAATCCACGTTTGGCGTCGGCGAAATCCTGAGTGTCGTCGAATGCCAGCCGATTGGCATATTCGGCGTTGGCGTCGCGCGTTGCTTTCGTGGGCGGCTTGGCGCCGATGCCGCTGGCCATCGCGGCTGAACCGGTCTGCGCAAGCGCTTCGCCCATGACCGCGCCCACACCGGTTGCAATGCCAACCGTTGCGACGCCGCGGAGGAATTCTCTGCGTTTGCTCGGGTGAACGGGATCGTTTGCGTCGGACATCGGCACCTCCAAGTTGTCGTTGGATATTGCAGAGCGGTACGGCCGCAACGATCCGAGCGATCGGCGTCAGATCAGTTACCCAAAACAATCCTAGGTAACTTGGGAATAAACTTCAATCGAAGCTTTCAGAAGAATACAGTCGACGATCGTTATTAACGACCATCATGCCGGTGAGGAACGTGGGGAAAATTCATGGCGAATCGGGGTGACCGGCACCACTCGCGGACGATCGGGATGCGGCTTCATGCTGAAAACCGGGCGGCAACTCAGGGCGATCCGGCTGCAGTGGTTTGCGTAGGCGGCCATGCCTTCGATGCTTGCGTAGCGCCTGCCCTTTCTCGGTAGCCGACTCGTTCAAGACTCCGGAGAAACCCCGGTCGTGAAGACAAAGGCGTTCTTGGCCATGTCCTGCACCTGACCGACCCTAGGCGGCGGGCTGCAAGGCGCTTAACTGCGGATGCGCCGAACTGTCGCTCGACGCGGAGCCGCCCCTATGAGGCGTGAGTCGATCTTGAGTGCTTCCACCGATTTCGTCTTTGGCCGGTTGCACCCGCCGGTGCGAAGCTTGCGCCACGCAAGCGAACTGAAACTACGGGTTTCCGTGAAAGGCCTGCACCCCGTAAGCGACCCATCAACTTTGTGGACAGTGGGCACTCAATCGATGACCGCACACGCACGGTCGGCGGCGCTGACGGTTTGGGCGATAAGCGTTGAAATTGTCATCGGCCCGACACCGCCTGGAACCGGCGTCACTGCCGCACATCGGCCCATGAGGCCATCGGGATGAATGTCACCTATGCCTCCGGGATGGTTGCCGGCATCGACGACAACTGCCCCGTCGCTGATCCAGTCGCTACGAATGAAGTGCGGCTTTCCTACTGCGCCAACAATGATTTCGGCATGTCGAATTTCCGCCTCAAGATTTGATGTTTTCGAATGGCAAAGCGTGACCGTCGCGTTCGCATTCGACAACATAAACGCCATCGGCTTTCCGAGAATAGAGCTACGCCCCACAACCACCGCCCGCTTGCCCGATACGTCGATCTTGTAGTGAGCCAGCAAGCGCATGATGCCAACTGGCGTTGCGGAGCCGAAAGCGGGCTCGCCTAACGCCATCAAGCCAAAGCCGTGGCTGGTGACACCATCGACGTCCTTCGCGAGAGAGATTCTGTCGAAGCACAGGCGTTCGTTTACATGTGCAGGCACCGGGTGCTGAAGCAGAATGCCGTGCACCGCCTGGTCGGTGTTTAGCCTGTCAATCGCGGAAAGCACGTCATCCGTCGTTGCGCTCGAAGGCAACTTGATCGCAATCGAGTCCATACCGACTCTCCGGCACGCACTGCCCTTCATGCTGACGTAGGTCGCGGACGAAGGGTCATCGCCCACCAGGATCGTAGCCAGTATGGGTATCTGGCCGCCATTTCCTGCCTTAATGGCCGCAACGTGTTCGGATAATTCCCGCTCGCGTAACGCTGCTACGGCTTTACCGTCGAGAAGTATGCTCATGCGTTTTCCCCTTGCGTGACCAATCTTGCACTGGCATCGCTCGCATACGGACTAGGGCAACGCAGGATTGAATAGAAGCGCGCTTGAACAAGCGCGAGTCGCGTGGGCAAAGAAAGGACTTTGGCAATCGTCATGGGCTGTCTCGAAGAGATTGATCAAGATGCCCAGGCGAACGGCGTTCTACCGTCTACGCTCCCCGATGGTGATCCATCTATTGCTCGCCAGTCACGTAGACGGAACATTTTAATCGCATTTTTTTCGCCTACGCAAGGCTGACCAGCGTCGGATCGGTCGCAAGAAGAAGACTGGGATTGCCAACGATTCAGGAGCCTGCGCCCAGCAACTCGCTGCCCCACACCATGCTGGGCGCATCGTCCATTCTCCTTCGAAGCCCGCGCTCACCAGCCCATCGGGTATTTTGGACAGTTAGATTATCGAGCCGCAATAACATTCGTCGAAATGACTTCAGCCCACCACAGCAACACCTCGTATCGCACGGTATCGCTCCAAACCGACCGCCTGCTTCTGCTTCCCCCCACGCTCGACGATTTCGAAGCATTGCATTCGATGTGGTCGGACAGACGCGTCGTCGCTCAAGTCATCGACTCGCCGCTCACCGAGGAAGAAGTTTGGGCGCGCTTACATCGGATCGTGGGGCACTGGGCGCTGCTTGGGTTCGGTCATTGGATTGTTCGGGAAAAGCACAGCGGGCAATTCGTCGGCGAGGTCGGGTTCTTTCGATTCAAGCGCGCGCTAACCGCCGACTTCGACAAGGCACACGAAATCGGCTGGATGTTCGTGAAAGACTCACAGGGACGCGGTTACGCCACCGAGGCGGCGACAGCGGCTCTAAAGTGGCTGGAAGCGGATTCTCCATGCAAGGAAACGGTGTGCCTCGTTGCCCCCGACAATCTTGCGTCGCTAGCCGTGGCGAAAAAGCTTGCGTACGAAATAGAGGATGAGGTCACCTATCGCGGCAAGTCGATGCTCGTTTTGCGCCGAAAGACGGCATCGAATTAGACATCGCAACACATTGCGATCTCCGCTCAGCGACCTCGAAGCGGGATCGACGATTCCGTCGTTCCCGCGGCGTTCATGCAGACCTGCCCATCAAGCCCGCCAAACGCTCCGCATCATCGCGGCCAGGATATAGCCCGCAATACGCGGATTCTCCCTGATTCGCCGTGTGCTATAGCCATACCAGTCACGACCGTACGGCACGTAAACGCGCACGTTGAAACCTCGGGCGAGCAGACCGTCGCGCAACGGCTCGCACACGCCCAGCAGCATCTGGAATTCGAATCGCGACCGGTCAATCTGCTCGCGTTGCAACCAGTCGATCAGTGCATCGATCAATTGGTCACACAGACCGACACTCGAGCACAGGATCGATCTCTTTCGCCGTCAGACCGAACCTCGCCATTCGCGCGCGATGCCCGGTCGAGCCGAGATATAGACGGAGTTGCCCGTCCACCGCGTGAATCAGTTCGCTGTTGTTCCTGTTAAAAGAAAACGCACCGACCGGAGGACGCTGTTGCCCTTCACTTCCAGTCTTGTGATCGATCGACTCGACAGCGCTTCCGATCCGTTCGGCGAGTATCCGATTGCCCAGCGCAGTACTTGCGTACGCATCGATTTCGCCTGAACGAACCGCTTCGATCGCGTCGGCCTGTTGCTCGAAAACGAGGATCTGGCCTGCGGGCACACCCGCCAATGTCGCCGCGTCGTGCTGGACCTGTCCGGCAATAATGCCGAGGCGTGCATCCGAACGTTGCGCAACCGAAGCGTAGCTATCGAGTGCTTTGGGATTGCCCGCCCGCACCAGAAAACCATCGCCGATCGCCCACACCGGCAGGCTGAATGCAACCTTGGCAGCTCGATCCGGCGTGACAAATAGCGGCACATTCATATCCCAGCGGCCGGCCTCGACGCCGGCTAACAGCTCGCTGAAAGTCGTCAGGCAATGCTCGATACGGGTCACGCCGATCGCGCGAAGCACCGCATCGGCCAGGTCGAGATCGGCGCCTGTCGCCGTCCCATCCGGGCTGGTCCAGCCGAACGGCGGTTCCTCGATGTATGCAATAGTGACTTTCACGATCTGCCTCGCTTCCCGGTCTGATGTTCCCTCGGTCTTCGTTAGTATAGGGTTCCGATCTCGATTGCTCGCCGCACTTCCACGCATTTCGCCGTCAATGGCTTTGTGTTGTTAGCAGAGACCTTTTGCTTTCACTGCGGCGCACGCTCAATCGTGACGTTTCGAATCACGGCTTCGGTTCGCCCATCTTCGTCGTCAATAGACTGAGTCCAGGCCATGTTGTAGTCGGTCAACCACACGGAATGCCAACTCGCATTCTTGCCGTGTGTCATGGTGTCCGTGCATTGCAGGCCGATGGCCGTGCCCGTCAGCGAGGGGAAGATCGTCGACGCGGGCACCGTCTCGCCTATCACGCAGCGCCTCGACTTCACGCCCTTCTCGGAGGGTTGCGGTACGACGAGATCAAGGTTTTGCCCGGGCACGAACTCGTGGTCCGCCGCGTGAATCGCAGCCTCGTCCTCGAGCGTGCTCCGTTGAGTCAAATCGGTGCCTTTCGACACGACTTGCGTGCGCAAGATCTCGAGACCGTAGCTCAACGTGAAATCCGCCCACCCCTTTGAGGTGACGACATCGGCGATCACGCCGTTGTTGCGCCGATTGATAAAAACGTTTTTGAACGCCGCGTTATCGCCCGGCGTTTTTTTGTTCACCCAGTCGGCTTCGAAGGTCAAACGTGCGTACGGCAACGCACGGCTACCATCGGCAGGCAAATGACGGCGAAGCGTCTCGGGCAATTGACGCTCGTCGAACGCGTCGTCGAGATAGGCCGACGGGTCGTCGAGCACCCTGTCGAATGCCGACTTTTGCCCACTCATCATGCGCAGAAATTCGAACGATGCGCGCTGCCGCACGGGCTCGGGTAAAGCGGTGATTGCATCGACCGAAAAAGCGACCACGCCGCATGCGCCGGGTGGATAGCCATGCGTTCCCGGCTCAACGGGCGGCGTGGCATTCAATTGCGCATCCGCGTCGAGAAGCTCCGTCACGCTGTATTGCTCCGGCGGATGCTCAGCTTTACCGCTATTGATCGCGATTTCCAGCGTCTCCATGACGTCCTCGAGAACGCGAGGCGACGACGTCCTCGCGAAGGCGATGAAGTCGGCACCCACCATCGAGGGCAGGTGGCAGTCTTTCTGCGAGTCCATGGACATGTCTTTGAGCAGTTGCAGCATCCTCAGGCGATCGTCCGCCGAAAGAGGCGCCGACCAGAACTTTTCCGCGCCGCCGGATTGTCGCACCAAAGCAGCTTGAAACCCGGGATCGCCAGCGAGTTTCGTCAGCCAACGCATCAGCACCTTCCCCTGCGCGGAGTCCGGATCGATGCCAGCCACAATCAGATTGGCGCGCAATTTCGCCATGCTCCGCTGGGCTCCGTCCACGCTCGCCGCGTGCTGCGACGACGAGTCCGATATCGGCGACGCCTTTTCTGGCGGCGCGCCGGACATATCGAGGCCATAGGCGGCCGCCGTTGAAAACGTCAACAGCGCCCCGAATATTCTTGCGGTGGTTTTCATTTTTGTCAGTGCAGATCTCGCCGCGAAAAAGAAAAGCGCTTCTGCGGCGATCAAGTCGATGAGTCGTGGTGAGTTTTTCCTTAGCCGAAGTTAACGGCATGCCAGCAAGGAACTTGATTGTGGGCCCGTCTATCACGGCACCACTTATACCAGGATCGCCAGTTGCCTTGTTCCGGTTCGATAGTGGATGAACAATGTGCCAACCATCCAGACAGACCGGTCCGCTTCGACAACAGCGACCCCGAACAGAGAAAATCCCCCATGAAAATCGCGGTCTTGCCTGGCGACGGCATTGGCACTGAAATCGTCGCCGAAGCCATCAAGGTTCTGAATGCACTGGACCTGACATTTGAAACCGAGTTCGCATTGGCTGGCGGCGTCGCCTATGCGGCTCACGGCCATCCCCTGCCGCACACTACGCTGAAGCTGGCGAAAGAGGCGGACGCCGTACTGTTCGGCGCCGTAGGCGACTGGCGATACGACCGGTTGGATCGCCCTCTTCGCCCCGAGCAGGCTATCCTTGGACTGCGCCGGCACCTGGGGCTGTTCGCCAATCTCCGACCGGCTATCTGCTTTGAGCAACTGGCGAACGCTTCAAGCCTCAAACCCGATCTGATCGCGGGTCTCGACGTTCTGATCATTCGCGATGCGACCGGCGACGTTTATTTCGGCGAGCCTCGCGGGCGCCGTACTGCAACCGACGGCCATTTCCCCGGCTCCGACGAAGGCTTCGACACCATGCGCTACTCGCGCCCCGAGGTCGAGCGCGTTGCCCATGTCGCCTTCCGGTCAGCCCGACAGCGCGCCGGACGAGTCACCAGCGTCGACAAGGCCAACGTGCTGGAAACCTCCCAGTTCTGGCGGGACATCATGAGCGAGGTCGGCGAACAGTATCCCGACGTAGAACTGGATCACATGTACGTCGACAATGCGGCGATGCAACTGGTCAAGGCACCCAAAAAATTCGACGTGATCGTGACCGGCAACCTGTTCGGCGATATTCTCAGCGACGAAGCCGTCATGCTCACGGGCTCCATCGGCATGCTGCCGTCCGCCAGCCTGAACGCCAGCCACCAGGGCCTCTACGAACCCAGCCACGGCAGCGCGCCGGACATCGCGGGCCAAGGCATCGCGAATCCGTTGGCGACGATACTCTCCGCCGCCATGATGCTGCGTTTTTCGCTGAATCAGCCCACCGCCGCCGACCGCATCGAAGCCGCGGTCAGGCACGTGCTCGCGTCGGGCTTACGTACGGCGGATATCCATTCCGAAGGCACGCACCGGGTGGGCACGAGCGAGATGGGCGATGCTGTCGTGGCGGCTATCAGGAGCCGCGCTTGCACCGCCTGACGTCGTCTTGTTGTCGAACGGCATCGCGCGCGGCATGTCAATGCGACGAGACGAATCTCGACGCCGGGAAAGCGGGCGGCAGTGCGAAACTCTGGCGAAGATGCTTCGTCTCCGCGGCGGGTGTTCGACCAAAAAGCCGCTTGAACTCGCGATTGAATTGAGAGGCGCTGGTATAGCCGACCGCATGACAGGCCGATTCCGCCGTCATATCCTGGCGCACCATGAGCAAGCGCGCCTGGTGTAATCGGGTCGACTTCACGTACTGCATCGGCGAGGTCGACGTGATGCTTTTGAAGTGACTGTGAAACGTCGCCACACTCATGCCGGCCTGGCTTGCGAGGCTGGGCAGGTCGAGCGGCTCTGCATAGGTCGCGTGGATACGCTCCAGCGCCCGGCCAATCTTGCCGAACTGCCCTTGCATCGACAAAGCCGCGCGCATTGCATTGCCCTGTGCGCCGGTCAGTACCCGGAAATACAATTCACGCATCAGTGCCGGCCCAAGAACAGCGGCGTCGAGCGGCCGGCTCATCGCCTCCAGAAAACGCAGCACGGAGGCTCGCATTGCCGCGTCCATTGGGCTCGACATCATGGTCTGCGGCGTCTTGCCCGATGCCGGCAAACCATGGCGGTCGATCTGAATCATGAGCTCGGCGGCGACCTGAAAATCCAGATGCAGGTAGAGAGCCAGCAGCGGAGCCTCAGGCGTTGCATCGGTCTCCATGGTGAATGGCACCGGGACCGCCACGGCAAGATAGTGCTGCTCGTCATACACGTAGAGCTGGTCGCCAAAGTAGCCGCGCTTACTACCCTGGCACACGATCACGATGCCGGGATCGTAGAGCACCGGCGTGCGGGATAGTGCGCGGTCCGAACGCAGGATACGCACGTCGTGCAGCGCGGTCAGGTTGTAGCCTTCCTGCGGTGCCAGCGCGGTCAGCAAGGCCACCATGCGACGCTGTTCATGCGCGCCCGCGCTCGAAACAGCTTGATCGACACGCTTCCTGCTGACCGTCTTGCTCATAGAAATAGGCAATAAAGACCGAGAATCCGGTCTGATTTTTCGAGAAAACTCAGAATAACATGCAACCTTCATATCGACCCAGGAGTGTTGTCATGTCATCGAACAGAACCATGTTGATCACCGGCGTGAGCAGCGGCTTCGGCCGCGCGCTGGCCGAAGAAGCGCTCGCTACGGGGTATCGCGTGGTCGGTACGGTACGAAGCGAGCAAGCGAAACAGGGCTTCGAGTCGCTCGACCCGGCGAACGCATTCGGTCGGGTGCTCGACGTGACCGACTTCGATGCGATCGAAGAAGTCGTCGGCGAAATCGAGGCGAACGTGGGGCCACTGGACGTCCTGGTGAACAACGCCGGGTACGGTCACGAAGGCGTGATGGAAGAGTCGCCGCTTGCCGACATGCGTCGCCAGTTCGACGTGAACGTGTTCGGCGCTGTCGCCTTGATGAAAAGCGTGTTGCCTTATATGCGCGAGCGAAGGCGCGGACATATTCTCAACATCACGTCGATGGGCGGTTTTATCACCATGCCGGGCATCGCCTACTACTGCGGCAGTAAATTCGCACTGGAGGGCATCTCCGAAGTCCTCGGCAAAGAAGTCGAATCTTTCGGCATTCACGTCACCGCCGTGGCGCCGGGCTCTTTTCGTACGGCCTGGGCCGGTCGTTCGATGGTTCGCACACCACGCTCCATTCCCGACTACGACGCGCTATTCGATCCAGTTAGAAAAGGACGGGAAGAGAAGAACGGCAAACAGCTCGGCGATCCCGTGAAAGCGGCCCGTGCCATGTTGGCCGTGATCGAAAGCGAGAAGCCGCCCTCGCATCTTCTGCTGGGCAGTGACGCGCTCGGTCTGGTTCGGGAAAAGCTCTCGTCTCTCGGCGCGGAATTTGACGCGTGGGAAGCGCTTAGCCGATCGACGGATGGGTGAATCTGAAGCGATTCAAAGAGGGGCGTAACCTCGGAACCGAGGTGCCCCTGCTATGGCAACGCGTGCCAGGATGATCAGTGGTAGGTGGTCGAGGACGATTGCAGCTTCGTCAACTCGCCGCCCATGAACCGGAACCAGCCTTGCGAGCCTTGCATGACGACTTCGTCGCCTTGCCAGAACACGCGTTTGACGGTCATGCGCCGACCCGAGCGTTGCACGAGCGGCGGCCGGCGTCGAAAATCGACCAGCAACGGACCGGCGTCGGTTTGCACGAGCATGCGGGTGACCGCGTCGCTTTTGTTGCCGGTATCGTCGAAATGGACGAGCGTATTCGCGTCGAAACGATCGACAGGTTTGTTGTCGAGCATGGCGACGAAACCACGCTCATCGCGCGCGAATTGCAGTTCGCCTGAAACGGTCGCAATGGGGCCGGCGGCGCTGCTTTGTGCATGAGCACACGTCGCGAATGAAAGGGTTGCGCACACAGCGAGGAACAATCGCTTGCCGCCGCCTTGGATAAATTGGCCGATCACGCATCCCCTCGCTTGGGTCGTCGGACTTCACGAAGGTCCGCGACTCGACAATCTAACGTCTCCACCCTCACCCGAACGTCGGCTCCAGAAACCGCTCGATCCAGACCGCCAGGCGGTCGGCCGCAAAACTGGCATTGTGCGTGCCGGCACGGCAAACGATAGCGTCACCTTCACGCACGAACTGTAGCGCGCCGCCCGCCTCTTCCAGCCACAGCAGGCCAGCCAGCCAGGCCGCGTGCTCGGCCGAAACGGCCTGGCCCACCGGCCGCGTGAGGAACTCGCTCAGCGTGGTCGGCGAAGTCCAGATCAGCGTATCGCCACCGCCGCGCACCGTGGCGCCGAGCACTTCCGCGAACACCTGCAACGCATCGGCCGCGCTACGCCCCGCATGCTGCCTACGCAACTCCGCCAGACGCAGGCTGACCGCGTGGCCGAAGCTGCCGCCGCACTCGCTCTCGGCGCGCACCAGGTCGGCGTAGTCCATACGCTGCCAGTCCGGCTCCGCGTTGCGCGTTCCAGCCAGTTCGGTGCCGGCCAGATAGGTTTCCATTGGCTGGAAGCGGCCCGGACCGATCAGGCTGGCGCACAGCGTATGCACGATGCCGATGCGGCTGGCGAGAGTCTGCGTCTGCAGCACGCTCAGCTTCTCGCGCACGAGCTGGTCGCGCTCCTTGCGCAAGCCCGCCAGTTCCAGCGCCTGCTTCATCTCCATGCGCAGCGCGGTGATGTCCCACGGCTTCTTGATATAGCGATGTATCTGCCCCTGGTTGACCGCCTCGACGGTCTGGTCCAGCTCCGAATACGCCGTGGTCAGGATCCGGACAATGTGCGGATAGCGCTCGCGCGCATAGCGCAGCAGTTCGTTGCCGTGCTCGCCCGGCATGCGCTGATCGGACACCAGCACGGCGAGGCTGCCGGCATGGGCGTCGAGCATGGCCTTGCCGTCTTCCACGGAGGCGCCCGTCACGACCGGCGCGATCGCGCCGATGGCGCGCTCGAAGTATTTGACGGCGGTGGCTTCGTCATCAACGAACAGAATCGCCGGGGGCGGGGTCTGGTTGGCAATCGTAGTGCTCATTGGTAACTCCTGTGGATTCGATCCTTGAAATTTTGGAATTCCAGCGTCACGGTCGTGCCGGCGCCGGATGCGGATGCGATCCTGATACGCTCGCCAAAGGACTGCATAACGCGGTTGCGGAAAATCACGCCGATGCCGATGCCTATGCCAATACCGATAACGCAGGCGTTCGTGACAACCGGGTCGACCAGCGGGCGCGGTATCACTTTGGGCGCAGTGCCGAAGCTGCTGTCGCCGCTGCCAGCATCTCGCGGACCGTACTCAGGCCGAGCGGCTTCTCCAGGATTCGAAACACCTCGCCGGCATTGTCCGCTTCCAGCAGCGCGTCCCTGTCCGCGTAAGCCGTCACGAGGATCCGCACGATATGCGGATAGTCCTGCGAGACCTGTCGCAACAACTCGCCGCCGTGCCGTCCCGGCATGCGAAAGTCGCTCACGAGTATCGCCACCCGCGCTCCTTCGCGGCTCAGGATGGAGAGGGCTTCGTCCGCGTCGCTGGCGAGCAGCACCTCATACTCACTCCCGGCCGCACGCGCAAAGTACTTGCGGGCCAACTCCTCGTCATCCGCATAAACGACCATCTGGCGTGCTTGCTGAGTCTCTTTCATGTCGACATCACTCGGCACGCGGCAGGTCGAAATTGAAGGCCGTCCACTGCCCCAACTCGCTTTCCGCAAACAATGTGCCGCCGTGTCGCTCCACCACCGCATAGCTGATGGACAAACCGAGGCCGAGGCCCTGGCCGACTTCGCGGGTCGTGAAAAATGGTTCGAACACGCGCGCCAGATTCTCCGCGGCAATCCCCGGGCCGTTGTCGCGCACCTTGACGTGCAGCCTCTCGTCTCGCCATTGCGCCGCGACATGCACCTGCGGCGACACGGTGCCGGCCTTGTGCATAGCCAGCGCGGCATTCGAGAACAGGTTGATGAGCACGCCGATCACGGCGGCTTCGTCGCCCAGCACCAGCGTGTCGAGGGGCAACTCGCGCGTAATCGTCACGCCGCGCAACTCGTGCGCGCTCAGCCGGATCGACGAATCAAGCGCCTTTTCGAACAGGAACGGCACGTCGTCCGCCGCCGCCCCGGGCTTGCGGTAGGCAAAGGTCTTCAGGTCCGACACGATATGCTGGATGCGGTGCATACCCTGCCTGGCATCCGTCAGGCATTCCTGCAGCGACGCACTTTCCTTGACCTGCGGTTCTTCCATGGCGACTTCGATCGCCATCAGGCAGAAGTTCACCGGGTTGTTGACCTCGTGGAGCAAGCCCGCGGACAAGGTACCGATTGCCGCCATCTTCTCCTGCTGCAACAACTGGCCCTTGATCTTCGCCAGACTTTCGTTGGTGCGGGCAAGCTGTTCGTTCTTGTGCGCCACTTCGTCCTTTAGCCGGAACAACTGGAAGCGGCCTTTCTCGTTGAAGTAGGTATAAATGGAGCTGGCCAAGGCGCAGAAGAAGATCAGGATGAGCTGGAACTGAAACTTGCTCGCGTTCTGTATGCCGCCCGCGTGCGCCGTGCAGGCGATGTAGTAAAGGCACACCGTGGCGAGACCAAACGCCAGCGTCTGCCAGTAGCCGGAGGGAAACAGGATCCCCACGGCGAAGATCGTCAGGCTGAGCCCCGCATAGAACAGCGACTCCTCGCCCTGCGTGAAATAAATCATCCAGGAGATCATGGCCTGCGGTAGCAGCAGCCAGAAGAAGGTGATCACCTGCACGTGGCGCCGGCCCATCTTCGTGTAGAGCGACAGCAAGGCCACGCCGATGGCGACGCTGGTCAGCACCCGCACCATCGCAAAGTACTTCTGCTCCGACGGATACACGACATAGTCCAGCGCCACGCCCATCAGCACCAGCAGGATCACGGTCAGACCGCCGGCCTTGCTACACAGCAGGCGGTAGTCGCGCAACTCTTCACGATAGTTCGAATGCAACTCGACCAGGGACGTTGTCATTTCAGGCCACTTGTTGCTGGCCGACGATCACCTCGGCGAACACATTCACGCCGGTTGCGTCCGTGTACAGACGCGGCTCGCCGCAGTCCTCGGGCATGATTTCGGCCATCTGTGCCTCGTTGCGGTAGATCAGATACCACTCCAGCACGTGCTCCATGCTGAAGCGCTCCGGGTTGTCGGCATGAACGTTGGTGACCAGCAGATGGCCGCCGCGCCGGGTGCGGCTCGCGAAATGCTGGTTCAAGCGGGCACAGACCTTGTCCGACAGATAGTCGAACAGGCCGGCGCAATAAACCGCGTCGAACTCGCGGACGTCCGGTGCGTCCGCATCCATGCGGCGCTTGAGCAGATGATGAACCGAATCGTGCGTGAAGCTGATGCTCATGCGCTTGCCCATTTTCTGCGCGATGGCGCCGAGGCGTTCGCGCGTCCAGTCCAGCGTCTCCTGACTGAAGTCGAGCAGTTCGAACGTCAGCCACTCCGGTTCGTCGTATTCATGGATGAAGCGCTGGATCTCCTGAGCCGGCCCGCAACCCACGTTCAGCACCTTGAACGGTCGCCCCGCCGCGCGCGCTTCGTTGGCAAGCCGGGTCAGATAGTTCACCAGCAACTCGACGCGATTGCGGTGCGCGCGCGCCACGGCAGTCTGAAGAAATGCGGCGTTGACGATCTGGAAATAGGTGCTCGGGCCCTGGCGGGGATCGTCGAGCATCTGGTTGACCATCATGTAGTCGCCGGCATAGCCCAGCGGCTTCGTGAAGGTGCGAAAGACGAAGGGCGAACGCAGCAGCAGCGGATGGAGCGCCGCCTGGGCAAAGGCTCGGTGTGCCGGCGCCAGTTCTTCGTCGACGAGGCGCGCCTCGCCTTCGAATGCGTCGAAGTAGGACTTGGTTTTTTCCATCAGCGGCGAGGCCAGTTCGAGGAAGAAGTCCTCGCGCAGGCTCTTGCCTTCTTTCGGCATGGTGTCCGCCAGATCCGCCTGTTCGACCCAGCGCGACATGTCCGACAGAAAAGCGCGAATACGATTGACCGCGATCTGGTATTCAGGGCGGATCTGGAAACGCTCGGCCCAGCCTTGCACGAACCGGCGGGCCTCTTCCCCCACCGTGCTGGCTTCCAGCGTACCGCCACTCAGTTCCCGCCACTCGGCGATGAGCGTGACCGAGACAATGGCGGTCAGGCCGGTATTGACCATACTGATCACCACCGCCTTGCCCGAATAGGCGAGTTCCACCCCCATCTTGACCGACAGGTCGTTCAGCACCTCACTGACCTGAACGATCGAGTACGGGTTGTAGACCTCCATCACCAGCGACTTGCGCTGGAGATTGATGATCGTGCCTCGCACCTGCTCGCCCTGCGAGTTGAGGAAGCTCACTACCGGATCGATTTGCGTTTTGGAATACACAGTATGGCGGCCAGGTAAGTACCACGAGAAGTTGGTTTGAAATCTGGTGCCATACTCAGGCGATCAGGCTGCCCGGTTCAGCGTCGATGGGTCCTCGGTTCAGGTGACGAAGCGTCGCCATCGGTATTTCAGTTGCCGCCACGGCAGCCCGTTTTTCCTGGGCGGCGCACCACTTCCTCCCGAACTGCATCGGCCAGACAGAATATGCATTTGACTTATCCGCGTGACCTCGCGACTGCACGTGCACAAAGGGCATCGCGGTTCAACGAGACTCGTTAGCCTGGTGGGTCTGACGACCCGTTTCGGAACAGCACTGACTTTTGCGTCTGCAGCATTCTACTGATAAAAAACATTGCTGTCGTCTCAGTCGCGCAACGCGCTTCGACAGTCGACGCTCGCCGTTCGAACGACAAGGAGGGCTTGCAATTCGGCCGGCATCGAATATATGATTCGTATATGTTTCATATATACAGAGCAAGCTGATGGGTATCGTGAACATCGACGACGATCTGCACGATCAGATCCGCAAGGCGAGCACCGTGTCGTGTCGGTCGATCAACGCACAGGCGGCCTTCTGGATCAGGATCGGCATGCTATGCGAAATGAATCCGACGCAAAGTTTCAACGAGATCGTTGCGAGGGAATTGCGTGCCGCGGGAGTCGTGGAGCCAACCGCGAGGCTGGCTGCCGCATGACCAAACGACCGGAGGAAATCGCGTTGATGGCGGAGTCGGGCAAGCTGCTGGCGGAAGTATTCGGCCATCTGGACCGGCTGCGTTTGATCGGTATGTCGACCATGCAGGTCAACGATCTGGTCGACAGTTTTATCGTCAATGACCTGAACGCACGGCCGGCAAGCAAAGGGCAGTACGACTACGCCTACGCACTGAATGCCTCGCGCAACAGCGTGGTTTGTCATGGCGTTCCCTCCGCGACCGAGGTACTGCAAAGCGGAGATATCGTTAATTTCGACATCACGCTCGAGAAGAATGGCTATATCGCCGACTCCAGCAAAACCTATCTTGTCGGCGAAGTTGCACCACTGGCCAAACGGCTCGTGCAAGTCACCTACGAAGCCATGTGGAACGGCATCAAAGCCGTTCGTCCGGGCGCCAGATTGGGCGACGTCGGGCACGCGATCGAGCGCCACGCGCGGCGCCATGGCTATTCGGTCGTCAGGGAATATTGCGGGCACGGCATCGGGCGTGAAATGCACGAGGAGCCGCAAGTGCTGCATTGGGGCAAGCCGCGCACGGGCTTATTGTTGCGGGAAGGCATGGTGTTCACCATCGAACCCATGCTGAACCAGGGGCGGCATACCGTTCGAACCGCAGAAGACGGCTGGACGGTCGTCACGTGCGACGGGCAACTGTCGGCGCAATTCGAGCACACCGTCGCCGTGACCCACGACGGCGTGCGAGTCCTCACGTTGCGCCCCGAGGAACGGCCCCTGAACTGAGCGCTCGGTGCATCGGCAGGATGAGCCACTCACGTACACGACCGCTGCGGCTGCCACGCGCAATCGCGTCAGTTCGGATAGCCAGGAAAAAAGCGGTGACCCGCTCGTCGTTGAGAACCTGCCCGATCACGTTATACGGAGAAGGCCGGGCACGCCTCGATATTGCGCGGCTCTACCGAGGAAAAGACGTTGCGCCTCAGTACGCGGCTCAAGGAATTACGGGAGGCGGGGCTCATCGATCATGCGGGACAGGGATACTGTCTGACCGACGCGGGCGTGGTACTACGGTTGGCGTTGCGGCCGCTGAGCGATTGGGCAGAGGCCTGGTGCAAGTGATGCCATCGCGGCATCACTTCACCCCAACCACTCACGGTTAACTACTTCGCGCCTGCCGGCGCCTGAATCATCTTCCAGCCGTTCCCGGCCGGATCGCGAAACCCTGCGTCCACACTACCGAACCGCTCCACCGGTTCCTGCGTGAATTCCACACCGCAAGCCTTGAGCTTTGCATAGGTGGCACGACAGTCATCCACGGACAACACTAGCGACGGCATCGCGCCTTTCGCGACCATCGCCCGCAGCGTTTGCGCGGTCGCTTCGTCGTGAATGGGCGACCCCGGCACGAACAGCCCGAGCTGAAACGAAGGCTGATCCGGATGCTGCACCGTCAGCCATCGATACGGCCCATTGCGCACGTCCGTATGGACCTTGAAGCCGAGCTTATCGACGTAGAACGTCAGCGCTTCGTCCTGGTTATCGACGTACAAGCCCACCACATTGACACCTTGATTCATGACACCTCCCTGGTTGATGAGGGGACTGTATCGTCGGCCTCGCGGCGGCGCTTCTCCAAAACTGCGATGTTGAGATCCGGCCGTTGCGCGGCCTTCAGCACGCTGACCGGCACGCGTTCGAGTTGCGACGGGCCGGCCCGCGCGTCGACGCGCAAGGCGCCGGGACTTTTACCGGTAATGTCGCGAAAGATGCGTCCGAACGTGCCCAGGCTTTCCCAGCCGGTGGCGAAGGCGATTGTCGTGATACTGAGGTCGGTGTCGCGCAGCAAGGTGGCGGCTTGCTCGATGCGCCGTGTCAGCAGATACCGGTGCGGTGGAATGCCGAAGGCCCGCTTGAAGGAGCGCGCGAAATGGGCCTCGGAAACGCCGCTGACCCCGGCCAGACGCTTGACCGGCCAGGCCTCGTGCGAGGCGGCATCCATGTGGTCCTTGGCGCGTAGCAGACGGCGCAGCAAGGCCGGATCCTCCAACGCGTCGTTGCCGCCCGGTGCGGGCGCCGCGGGTTCTGCTGGCGATGCGGGCGCTGCGTGCGATAAATCAGGCGACTGGGCTTTACGGTCGTGGAGAGCGCGCATGAGTTCCAGGGAAGCTGGCGGTATGCGCGTAGTTTAGGCTCAAGGGCGGCACCCGCAAAGCGCGGCGTACATCTGAAAACGCCAGCAAAACCGCAGTCAAACGCACGGCCAGACACATGGTCAAACGCGCATCACTTGCGCGTAAACGACCCGCGCTGCAACGTCACCATGCGCGGCAGTTCGATCGTAAACACCGTGCCTGCCGCTTCATCGGAATGCACGCTGACGTTGCCGCCGTGCATCCGCGCAATTTCCTGCACGATATGCAGGCCGAGCCCCAGGCCTTCACGCGCACGACCTACGCTGGTATTCGGCCCAAACGCCTTGAACAGGTGCGGAAAAACCTCCGCCGGAATCGTGCCGCGGTTGGCGACTTTCAGACGCACGGAATCCACCGCCTCGCCGTCCACCTCGACGCCGATATCGCCGCCCGCCGCGCCGTGATGCAGCGCGTTGCTGACCAGATTCGACACGGCCTGCCACACCAGATCCGTATCCCACGCGCCGGCAGTATTGCCCGTGCTCGTAAATACGATGCGCTTGCCGTTCTCGCGTGAAGCAAACTCGTCGATCACCGAGCGGCACAATGTCGCCAGTTCGATCGAGCGCGGCTGCAACGGTAGCCGCCCGCCCTGCAGACGCGCCAGGTTGAGCAGTTGATCGACCATCCGCGCCATGCGTAGCGAACTGTTCTTTACGCGCGTGGCAACGGTGACCGATTGTTCGTCGGCCGCGGTGCGCATCAGATATTCCGCCGACGCCAGCACCGCGCCGAGCGGCGTGCGCAAATCGTGGCTCAGCACCGCCATCAGCATTTCGTTGGCTTCGAGCATTTGTCGCGTCGTGACGAGCTGCGCCGCGAGCTGGCGTTTCTGCTGCTCGAGCTGCACGAACACGTCGACCTTCGACTGAAGAATGCGCGGATCGAACGGCTTGTACAGAAAGTCGACCGCACCGGCTTCGTAGCCGCGAAACGTGCGTGAAGCATCCTGCGCGGTCGCCGTCAGAAAGATGATCGGCACATGCGACGTGCGCGGACTGCCGCGCATCAGCGCCGCGAGTTCGAAGCCGTTCATGCCGGGCATATTGACGTCGAGGATCGCCAGCGCGACCTCGTGCTTGAGCAGCAGGTCGAGCGCGGCGGTGCCCGAATCCGCCACCAGCACGTGCACGTCGGGCCGCGCCAGCAGCGCTTCGAGCGCGGTGATGTTGTGGACGATGTCGTCGACGATCAGAATGTTCACGGGTGAGTTCGTCATGGCATCGGGTCAGTGAGAGGCCGGCAATGCGGCAAGCCGCAGAGCCATGGTTTCGGGAGTGTAAATGTGATCGGCCGCGCCGAGGTCTATGGCGGCGCGCGGCATTTCGGGCGAGCTGGCGGTGTCGGGCGCCTGCACCCAGGTGGTCCCGCCGAACGCGCGGACACGCTTCAAACCTTGCGCGCCGTCGTCATTGGCGCCGGACAACAGAATCGCCAGCAGACGTTCACCGCACACGGCCGCCGCCGACTCGAACAACACGTCGATCGAAGGCCGCGAAAAGCGCACCGCGGCGTCGGTGGAGAGCGCCACGGTGCGATCGACTTCGACCAGCATGTGATAACCGGGCGGCGCGACATGCACGCGGCCCGGCAGAATCCGCTCGCCGGCATCGGGTTCGAGCACCGGCAACGCGCAGCGGTGCGCGAACGCGGGCACCAGATAGCTCGGCGAATCGGGCGGCAGATGCGTGACGATCATCACCGCCGCCGCGAAATCCGCGGGCAATGCGCCGAGCAGCACGTTCAGCACTTCGATGCCGCCGGCCGAGCCGCCGATCACCACGAGCTCGTACGCGCGCGACCCGGCCGCACCGGGCTCGGCGGCGGCAGTAGCGGGCTGAACGGTCGAGCCTGACATAACGGCCTAGCGCTTCTGATAAATACGTTCGCTCGAACGAAACTCGTCGAACGCTTCGTAATGACGGGAAAAACGCAAACTTTCCTTGCTGCCCAAGCCAAGGAAACCGCGTCGCACCAGCGCGTTTTCGAACAGGCCCAACGCGCGATCCTGCAGGCCGCGATCGAAATAGATCAGCACGTTGCGGCAAGACACGAGGTGCGCTTCGAGAAAGACTTCGTCTGTCGAGAGGCTATGGTCGGCGAACACCACACGATCTTTCAGCGAGCCGGCAAAACGCGCGCCGCCATACGCCGCGTGATAGTAATCGGACAACGAACGCTTGCCACCCGCCGCCTGATAGTTTTGCGTAAAGCCCTGAATCCGGTCGAGTGCGTAAATACCGGATTCGGCGCGCGCGAGCGCATCCGGATTGATATCGGTCGCGTAGAACAGCGTGCGCTCGGTCAAGCCCTCTTCGTCGAACAGGATTTTCAGGGACCAGAGTTCCTCGCCGGTGCTGCACCCCGCCACCCACACCTTGATCGACGGATACGTGCGCAAACGCGGCAGCACATGTTCGCGCAGCGCCAGAAAATACGCGGGATCGCGAAACATGTCGCTGACCTGCACCGTCAGATACTGGAACAGCCGCGAGAATTCGTCGCCGTGACGCATGATGCGATCCTGCAACTGCGACAGCGTCTTCAGGCCGAATTCCTCCAGCGCCTGCGACAGCCGGCGCCGCAGCGACGACATCGCATAGTGGCGGAAGTCGTGCTGGTATTTGAGGTAAATCGCCTCCAGCAGCAATTTCAACTCGATGTCGAAATCGCTGATGCGTTGCGGCGCGTCGAATTCAGACCGACTCATTCGTTAAGGCTCGTCCGTTCAGACTGGTTGATCGGGTTCCCGCGACTACCGCTTACCGTTGACGCAGCCAGACGCGGCACAGCGCGACCAGCTTGTCGACGTCGATCGGCTTGGACACGTAGTCGTCCGCACCGGCTTCGAGGCAGCGCGTGCGGTCGTTCGCCATGGCCTTCGCCGTCAGCGCGATGATCGGCAGATGCGCGAAGCGCGGATTGCGACGAATCTCGCCCATCGCAGTCAGTCCGTCCATCTCCGGCATCATGATGTCCATCAGGATCAGATGTACTTCGGGACCGTTCTCCAGCGCCTCGAGCGCCTCGCGTCCGTTGCGCGCTATCTGCAGTTTCGCACCGAGCGGCTCCAGCACGTGCGAGAGCGCGAAAATATTGCGCACGTCGTCTTCGGCCAGCAGGATCGTACGATCTTCGAACGCGTTGTCGCGCTGCCGCACGGTCCGCAGCATGCGCTGCTGTTCCGGCGCCAGCGACGACTCGACGCTGTGCAGGAACAGCGTGACTTCGTCGAGCAGGCGCTCGGGCGACTTCGCGCCCTTGATGATGATCGACTTCGAATAGCGGCGCAGGCGGTGCTCTTCCTCGTCGGACAGCATGCGGCCCGTGTAGACGATCACCGGCAGCGCGGCATGCGCGGTGTTCGCGGCGAGCCGTTCGAGCAGATCGTAGCCGGTGCCGTCGGGCAGCGCGAGATCGGTCACCACGCAGTCGAAGCTGAATTTCGCCAGGTAGTCCAGCGCTTCGGCGAGCGTCGCGACCGCGACGATCTCGGTGTTTTCGCTTTGCAGCAGGGCGCGAATGCTTTCGCGCATGGGGCCGTCGTCCTCGATCACCAGCACGCGTTTGAGGCGCTGCTGCAGGCGCGCTTCCAGACGGCGGATGGCAGCCTCCATCGTGCTGCGCGCGGTCGGCTTGAGGGTGTAGCCGATCGCCCCGAGATGCAGTGCCTTGTCGGCGTGGTCGGTGGCCGAGACGATGTGAATCGGAATATGCCGCGTCAGCGGATCGTTCTTCAGCCACTCCAGCACGGTCAGGCCGGAGCGGTCCGGCAACCCGACGTCGAGCAATACCGCCGCCGGGCGCATGTCGCGCACCAGCGCGAGGCCGCTCGCCGCACTGCTGGCATGGACGAAATCGAAGTCGAGTTCGTGCGTCAGATCGCGCAGGATTTCGGCGAACGCGAGATCGTCTTCGACCGCGACGATCAGGCGGCCGGCCCGCGTGCGGTTGTCGCGGTCGTCGGTGATCGTGCCGCCGGCCGTTTCAGGTATATCGCCGAGGCTCAGGCCGTTAGCGGGCGTGATGACGGCGGACTGGTTGAAGCTCGAAGGCGGGCGGACCAACGGCGGTTCGGCTGGCGCCACGGTATTCATGGCCGGCACCGGTGCGGCGGCATGCGCATGGGCCGGCACGGACGTCGGCGCGTTCTGGCGACCCGCCAGAGCCGCCTCGCCATCGACAGGCAGCCACAGCGTGAACACGCTGCCCTTGCCGACTTCGCTGGCCACGGTGATCCGGCCGCCCAGCAAACGCGAGAATTCGCGCGAGATCGACAGCCCAAGACCGCTGCCACCATATTGACGGCTGGTCGACCCGTCGGCCTGCTGGAAGGCTTCGAAAATCATCTCCAGCTTGTCCGCCGCAATGCCGATGCCGGAATCGCGCACCTCGATACGCAGCATGTTGTCTTGCGAGGGCGCGATCGACAGCGCCACCTCGCCACGCTCGGTAAACTTCACCGCGTTCGAGAGCAGATTGCGCAGAATCTGCGCGACACGCTGACCGTCGGTGACAAAGGTATCGGGCGTGCCCGGCGCACGCTCGAAGTGAAGCTGCAAATGTTTGGCCACCGCCAGCGGCTTGAACATTTCTTCCAGCGACTGCAGCGTCGCGTCGATCGACACCGTTTCGAGCTCGACCGTGACCTGCCCGGCTTCGACCTTCGAGAGATCGAGAATGTCGTTGATCAGCACCAGCAGATCACTGTTGGACGCGTGGATCGTTTCCGCGTAGCGCACCTGCTCGTCGCTCAGATTGCCGGTGCGGTTCTGCTGCAGCAGCTTGGCGAGAATCAGCGAACTGTTCAGGGGCGTGCGCAGTTCGTGCGACATGTTGGCGAGAAACTCGGACTTATAGCGGCTCGACTGTTCGAGGCGTTCCGCGTTGGCGGCGAGATCGTCCTGCGCGCGCAACAGATCCGACTTTTGCCGTTCGAGACGCTGCGCGTATTCCTCGAGTTGCACGTTGGTCTGTTCGAGCTCGGCCTGCTGCGCCTCGAGCCGCGTTTGCGATTCCATCAACGCACGGCCGCGTTCTTCCAGTCCCTCGTTCGAGACGCGCAACTCTTCCTGCTGCACCTGCAATTCTTCGTTCAGTTGCTGCGTTTCGGCCAGCGCGTCCTGCAAGCGTTCGCGATACAACGCGGCTTCGACGAAGTCGCCCAGCGCGTTGCCAATCAGCTCCATGAACTCCTGATCGCGCACGGTCAACTCGCGAATAAAGCCCAGTTCAATGACACCGTTCACCTCACCGTCGTTGACGATCGGCATGATCAGCAGGTTTTTCGGCGCGCTCCGGCCGGTGGCCGACACGACCTGCACGTAGTTGTCCGGCACGTCGCGCAAGACCAGCGTGCGGCGCGCGGCGGCGGCCTGGCCGATCAGCGTTTCGCCGTCTTCGAAATGGCGCGCGCTGCCCTGCTCGCTTTCGCGGCTGAAACCGTAGGTGGCGATGCGGCGCAGCGTGCCGTGCTGCCGGTCGCGAACGTAGAGCGCGCTGACGGCGGCGTCCAGGTACTGGGCGAGAAAGTCGAGCACCGCGCGGCCCAACAATTGCGGCGTTGTCTGACCGACCACCGTCTCGGCCAGCAATCGCTGCCCCGAGCGTAACCACACCTGCTCCTGCAGTATCTCGGTCTGTTCGGACTGGCGTCGCAACACACCGTCGTACGTGGCGGACAGGCCCATCAGTTCGCGGCGACCCACCCAGGCAAGCAGGCCGCTCACGCCGAGGCTGAACAGCAGGAATACGCTGACCAGAGTGGTGGTGACGCGGCGCGTCGCATCGGAGCGTTCCTGACGTAAGCGCAATTCGGCGTCGAGAAAATCGCCGAATTCGCGCCGCGTTTCGTCGAATTCGATCTTGCCGCGACCGATCGCCACCGGGCCTTGGACGTCCTGATTGCGGCGCCGCGCGTCGATCATGTTCTCCGCGAAGCGGCCCCAGCGCGCCTGAATCGCCTCGATCTGCTTGAGTTTCTCGACTTGCGGCGGATTGTCGGACACCAGTTCCTGCAACGCTTCGATCTGCGTCTTGAACTTCGGACCGCCAGCTTCATAAGGCGCGAGAAAGCTCTCGTCGCCGGTAATCAGGAAACCGCGCATGGACGATTCGCGGTCCACGGCGAGGCGCAGCATTTCGTTGGCCTGGCCGATCACGCGCTCGGAATGCTCGGCCCAATTCATGGTCGACACCAGATACGCGATCAACCCGACGAATACCGCCATGGTGACCAGGCCGACGCCCAAAGGCAGTGCAATGTTGCGGCGAATGATGCTGCGAAAACGATTCTGGTCGACGGCCTGAGATGCGGTCATTTTTTCTGTCTTCGGCTTGGCGAATCGGGTCGATTCGGAATATTTTTCGGATTTTTCGCGCGAGTCGGCGTGTCGTCAAACGACCTGCGCCATCATACAGGATGAGCCCAATTTTGAGACGTTATGCGACGGCTCAGGCTTGCTGGGCGGGGCTGTCGCTGTCCGCGCAAGCTCGCACGGCCGACGCGGGGTCAGCCGTGCAAGGCTTGCGAACCAGGGGGAAATGAACCTAGGCGGGCACCGTCTCCGCCTGCGCCGCGCGCGACCACACGCGATGCTGCTCCGCCGCCGCGATGAACGCCTTCAGCACGTCGGCGGCCTGCTTGTCGTCGCCGGTAGCGACGCCGTCGGCGTTATCCGGCAGATGCGCTGCGGCGAGCACGTCACGCCCCGCGCCGAGCGCCGCGATCGCCTTCAGATGCTTGAACGCCTCGAGCACGAAATGCCGCGCGTCGCCCGATTGCGCGAGCCGCTTCGCGCCCGCTTCGCCGCCCACGACGATGACGGCGTCGAACATGATCGACGGCAAGCCGGCGATGGTCGCGTCGGGGGCCATGCCGTCGATCGGCGCGAGCGTCGGCGCGATCAGCATGGGCGTAGCACCTTCGCCCTGCAGCGCCTGCTGCAGTTTTTTGATCGCTGCGCCGTCGGAACCCGGCGCGGCCAGCAACGCGATCTTGCGGGTCTTGATGCCGGGCTTGACCCGGTTCAGCAGACTCAAGGCCGGGGAATCCTTGGGACCGCTCAGCTTCGCCGTGCCCTTCTTCGGCGCGGGCAAACCGAGGCCTTCCGCGACGGTCGCCGCCAGCCCCGCGTCGAAGTTCGCGAGGATCTCGTTCACCACGCGCGCCCGAATCTCCGGCTTGGTCACCTTGCCGAGTTCGAACTGATACGCGGCGGCGATATGGTCCTTCTCGGGCTGCGACATGCTGTTGTAAAACAGCGCGGCCTGCGAGAAATGATCGGCGAACGATTCGCTACGTACGCGAATCTTGGTGCCCTCGACCCGCTCCTGATAACTTTCGAAGCCGCCGTCGCTCGGCGCCGGATCGGTTTCCTTCGGCCAGCCGTCGCTCAGCGAGTTCGGTTCGTACGAGGCCTGTCCAACGCTGATCGTCTGCCGATGCAT
Organism: Paraburkholderia bryophila; assembly: GCF_003269035.1. Taxonomy (GTDB): domain Bacteria; phylum Pseudomonadota; class Gammaproteobacteria; order Burkholderiales; family Burkholderiaceae; genus Paraburkholderia; species Paraburkholderia bryophila. Next base: position 53,371 of record NZ_QLTK01000029.1, read on the forward strand.
CGCATCGCGCTGATTGTTGACGAACGGACACACCGGCCGGTTGATTGGAATTTCGTGGAAGTTGGGCCCGCCCAGCCGGCTGATCTGCGTGTCGGTGTACGAGAACAAACGCCCTTGCAACAGCGGGTCGTTCGAGAAATCGATGCCCGGCACGACATGCCCCGGATGGAACGCCACCTGTTCGGTCTCGGCAAAGAAATTGTCCGGATTGCGATTGAGCGTCATCTTGCCGACGATCTTCACCGGCACCAGTTCCTCGGGAATCAGCTTGGTCGGATCGAGCAGATCGAAATCGAACTTGTGCTCGTCTTCCTCCTCGACGATCTGCACGCCGAGTTCGAACTCGGGGAACGCGCCACGCTCGATCGATTCCCACAAATCCCGCCGATGAAAATCCGGGTCCTTGCCCGCGAGTTTCTGCGCTTCGTCCCAGAGCAACGAGTACGAGCCCAGCACCGGCCGCCAGTGGAATTTGACGAAGCGACTTTTGCCTTGTGCATTGACGAAGCGGAACGTGTGAATGCCGAAGCCTTCCATGGTGCGCAGGCTGCGCGGAATCGCACGGTCCGACATGGTCCACAGCACCATATGCGCGGATTCGGGCACGAGCGACACGAAGTCCCAGAAGGTGTCGTGCGCGGAACCGCCGGTCGGCATTTCATTCGGCGCTTCCGGCTTCACCGCGTGAACGAAGTCGGGAAACTTGATCGCGTCCTGAATGAAGAACACGGGCATGTTATTGCCGACCAGATCGTAATTACCTTCCTGCGTGTAGAACTTCACCGCGAAGCCGCGCACATCGCGCACGGTATCGGCGGAACCTCGCGGACCTTGCACGGTGGAGAAACGCACGTAGACCGGGGTCTGCACACCGGGATCCTGCAGGAACGCGGCCTTGGTGTACTCACGCATCGACTCGTAGACCTGAAACACACCGTGCGCCGCCGAGCCGCGCGCATGCACGACGCGCTCCGGAATGCGTTCGTGGTCGAAGTGCGTGATCTTCTCACGCATGATGAAGTCTTCCAGCAACGACGGCCCGCGCGGACCCGCGCGCAGCGTGTTCTGGTTGTCGGCGATCTTGACGCCCTGATTGGTTCTCAGCGCCTCGCCTTGGGGACTGACGCGAAACTGTTCGAGATCTTGCGATTTCGGATCGGCGGCCTGCGCGTTTTTTGCCGCGGGCTTGTGCGTACTCGTTTTACCAGCCATGGGGATCTGCTCCTTGCGTTCGGGCGTGCCGGGGGGAATCCGGTCTAACGCGCAGAGAGAAGGCAGCAAGCGATATTCCCGCGAGCGGGCATCGCGCCGACTTTCGCGGGTGGACGAAGGACGCGGCGCACGTCGCGAGAGCATGCGGTACGCCGCCGTCCTTCAGATTGAAACGCGTCGTGTCGTCGCGTCAAAAGCGATAATTGATCGAAATATCCGCCACACCGTTCGCCTTGCGATGCGTGATCGGACTGTTACCCGCACTGCCCACTAATTGTTCGAACGCGCCGTCCGCGGTCGCGAACCAGTGCTTGTCGAACAACCACACCGCGCTGATGCCGAAACCCACCGACTTGAAGCCCGCGCTCGCGTGATACTGCGAGTACTGCGATTTGGCCGCCTGATTCTGATTCACGCCGAACCAGCTATTCATATACGTGGAGTCCGCCAGCGATACGTTCGGCCCGGCGAACCAGAAGAACTTCTTCGTGCTGCCCGGCATGGGCATATACGCGCCGAAGTCGCCGGTCCAACCGTTCGAGCCGCCGAAATAGCGCCGCACGTCGGCGCGCAACACGAGCGGAAAATCTTTCGAAATCACGTATTCGCCGGCCAGTTTCACGCCCGGCGCCGCATTGATATTGCCGAGGCCGTTCAGTTCCTGAGGATCGTCGTGAGCGCGTCGGCCGAGATCGTAGACGGCCGCCAGACTGGCGCGCCAGTTCTGCCCCTGCGCGAAATTGACCCCGAAGCCTTCGCCGCTGGACAGGAAGAACAGGTCCTTGTAGCGCACGTCGACGCTCGGGCCGCCCATCACGTGATAGCGGTCCGAGCCCTCATAGCGCGGCTGGAACGAGGAGGCCAAACCGAGGCGCACTTGCCAGTCGGGAATATTCGGCTGCCACATCTTCTGCAGCGGAATGCCGACCGAGTACTGCCATTCGTTGAGTGGCGAAGGCGTTTGCGCCATGGCCGAGCCCGGCAGGAAGGAAATGCCGCCCAGGGTCACGGCCACCAGAGACGTTGCCGCGATGCTTGTTTGTTTATTGCGGAGCTTGCCAATCCGCTTTCTACGGCTGTTCAACACCAGGAGCCTCCGATTCTCGCTTATCGCGAGGAGGGTTATGTTCTCGCCCGAGGTCCGCGGGGCCTGTGGACCTCAAGCGACCACCGCGTTGCTACGAGCGTCATGTAATTTTTTCAGCTTGACGACACGCACTATCCGGCAAACGCGCTGCCCGCTTGTAACCGGCCCTGTAAAACGGGCTTTTGTCCGACCAAACACGTGCGAAAGATTTGCCGACGGGAACGCTAGTGCAAAATGCGGGCCTGGCGGGTGGAGCGCCGGCTCAAGTCCGATTGGAAGCAGCCCGCGACGAAGCGGTAGGGCAAAAAAAAGCCCGGCGCTACCATGGCGGCGGCGCCGGACAGACAGGAAAGCGATTCGAAGCTGCGCTACGCTACTGCGCCGCTTCCACCAGCACTGCCTTGTCGCGATACAGGTTCGGAAACAGCCGCTTCAGATTGGCGACCTTCGGCATATCGTTGAGCGCGATATACGCGGAGTTCGGGTGCAAGGTCAGATAGTTCTGGTGATAGAACTCAGCCGGATAAAAGCCCTTGAACGCCTCCGTCCGCGTCACGATCGGCGCCGGGTACACGTGGGCCTTGTCGAGTTGCGCGATATAGCTCTGCGCGACGCGCCGTTGCGTGTCGTTCAGCGGAAACACCGCCGAGCGGTACTGTGTGCCGCTGTCCGGCCCCTGCCGGTTCAACTGGGTCGGATCCTGAATCACCGAGAAGTACACCTGCAGCAACTGGCCATAGGTCACCTTGCTGGGATCGAACGTGACTTGCACCGATTCGGCGTGGCCCGTCTCACCGCCGCTGACCGTCTCGTACTGCGCGGTGTCGCGCTGACCGCCCGAGTAGCCCGACACCGCCCGGGTCACGCCGCGCACGTGCTGGAATACGCCCTGCACGCCCCAGAAGCAGCCGCCCGCAAACACCGCGGTTTCCTCGTGGGCGGTGGCGGCCGAGACCGGTTCGTCGAGCGCCGGGGGCGCGATCACCACCGCCGTCTCCGACGAAAACGCCATTCGTTGCGCCAGCAACAACGCCAACGCGCCGAAGCCGACCGCGAGTGAAATGGCGCTCAGCCGCGAACGCGTGGCCTTGCCTCTCGTCATGCGTGTCTCGAAGTTCATGATGTCCGTCCTGATCCGCTCAGCTCGCACCGCTCGATGCGGGCGTAAAGGTCAATGCGAGGCCGTTCATGCAATAGCGCAGACCGGTCGGTTTGGGGCCGTCGTCGAACACGTGGCCGAGGTGGCTGCCGCAACGCCGGCATAGCACTTCGTCGCGCGTCATGCCAAACGACTTGTCCGTATGCGTGATGACCGCGCGGTCGAGCGGCTGGTAGAAGCTGGGCCAGCCGGTGCCGCTATCGAACTTGGTCTTCGACGAAAACAGCGGCAGTTTGCAGCCCGCGCAGCCGAACGTGCCGGCGTGGTGCTCGTCGTTCAGCGGGCTGCTGAACGGGCGCTCGGTGCCCGCTTCGCGCAGGATCCGGTATTGCGCGTCGCTCAGCATCTTGTGCCATTCGGCGTCGCTATGCGACACCTCGTAGGCGGCCGCCGCGCCGCTGTCCGCCGCGCGCGTCACGTTCCACATCGAAGCCGCGCCACCGGCCAGCGACGCCGCGCCGATAAACCTGAAGAATGTCCGTCTGTTGCAAGTCATGATGATCGCCCCGGAAAGTCCGTGCCGTTCACCCGTTCGGGCGCGGGTCGCGCCGTCCGCGAGTGGTCTCGATGCTTGGTCGTGCGAGATCGGGTTTGATGACAGCATGCTCGCCTTTTTTATCTAACAGCGTCGCTTACAGCGGAAATTTCGTGGTCGAGAGGATTTCCTTCAGCACCATGAACGAGCGGATTTGCCGCACGCCCGGCAGATACAGCAACTGTTCCGCGTGCAGGCGGTTGAAGCTGTCGCTGTCACGCGTGCGGATCGTCATGAAATAGTCGAATTCGCCGGTCACCACGTGGCATTCCATGCAACCGGACACCTTCTGCGCCGCTTTCTCGAACTCGGCGAAAGATTCCGGCGTGGAGCGGTCCAGCACCACGCCGATGATCACCAGCATCCCCGCGCCTGCCGCCTTCGGGTCGATCAGCGCGACCACGCCACGAATCAGCCCCGACTCCCTGAGCCGCTCGACTCGCCGTAAGCAGGCCGGCGCACTCAGCTTGACCTTGGCCGCGAGCGCGACGTTCGAAATCGACGCGTCGGTCTGCAACTGCCGCAGGATCGCGCGATCGATACGGTCGAGCGCCTGCAGGGGATCAGTCTGGACGGCGGCGTCGTCTGAGGCTGTTGCAGTGCGACGAACTTTTGTTGTGCTCATGGTTTAGTTGGCAGATTTTTATTAATTTAAATTTTGTTCGGTATTTTTAAAAGTAAGCCGAAGCCATTTATTTCGCAAGCTCATTTCAGGCGGTTTTCCCTACCATGTATTGCGACGCGCCGGGTTGCCGGTCGCCTCGATACCACGGACAACGGAGCTACCATGAACCTGCAACGATTCCCTCGTTACCCGCTCACTTTCGGGCCGACGCCGATCCAACCGCTCAAACGGCTGAGCGAGCACCTCGGCGGCAAGGTGCATCTGTATGCGAAACGCGAAGACTGCAACAGCGGTTTCGCGTTCGGCGGCAACAAGACGCGCAAGCTCGAATATCTGATTCCCGAAGCTCTCGCGCAGGGATGCGACACGCTGGTGTCGATCGGCGGGATTCAATCGAACCAGACGCGCCAGGTGGCGGCGGTGGCGGCGCATCTGGGCATGAAGTGCGTGCTGGTGCAGGAGAACTGGGTCAACTACTCGGACGCCGTGTACGACCGCGTCGGCAACATCCAGATGTCGCGCATTCTCGGCGCGGACGTGCGGCTGGTCGCGGACGGCTTCGACATCGGCTTTCGCAAAAGCTGGGAGGACGCGCTCGAAAGCGTGCGCGCCGCCGGCGGCAAACCGTATGCGATTCCGGCCGGCTGCTCGGACCATCCGCTGGGCGGCCTCGGTTTTGTCGGTTTCGCCGAAGAAGTCCGGCAGCAGGAGGCCGAACTGGGTTTCAAGTTCGACTACGTCGTGGTGTGCTCCGTGACCGGCAGCACGCAGGCCGGCATGATCGTGGGCTTCGCCGCCGACGGCCGCGCCGAGCGCGTGATCGGTATCGACGCCTCCGCGAAACCCGCGCAAACGCGTGAGCAGATCACACGGATCGCGAAACGGACTGCGGAACAGGTCGGTCTGGAACGCGACATTACCGCTGCGGACGTGGTGCTCGACGAGCGTTTCGGCGGCCCCGAATACGGCCTGCCGAACGACGGAACGCTCGAGGCGATCCGCCTATGCGCGCGTCTGGAAGGCGTGATGACCGATCCGGTGTACGAGGGCAAATCGATGCACGGCATGATCGAGATGGTCCGCAACGGCGAGTTTCCGGCGGGGTCGCGCGTGCTGTACGCGCACCTGGGCGGCGTGCCGGCGTTGAACGGCTACAGCTTCATCTTCCGCAACGGCTAGGCTCACGCCGCAAGCCGCTTGCGTAAATGCGCCCTCAGGAACTCGACGAACGTCCGGATCGCGGGGGAGCTTTGCCGATGCTGCGGATACACGGCATGGACGCTGGTCGCGGCGGGCAGGAATTCGTCGAGCACCGTGACCAGCAGACCGCTTTTAAGCGCGTCGGCGACGATAAAGTCCGGTAGCCGTACGATGCCGAGTCCGGCCACCGCCGCATCGCGAATCAGGTCGCCGTTATTGGCGCGCAGCGGCCCGTGCACTTCGACGCCCTTCAGCGCGCCGCCTATCTCGAACTCCCAACTCACGGTCCCGCCGTGCCCGTAAAGGAGGCAGGCGTGCCGCGCCAGATCGGCGGGCGCGGCGGGCGCGCCGCGGCGTCGCACGTAGCCGGGACTGCAACACGCTACGAGGCGGATATCGGCCAGTTTCTGCGCGATCAACGTGGAATCCGCCAGCGTGCCGATCCGGATCGCCATGTCGAAGCCCTCGCCGACCACGTCGACGGTACGGTCGCTCAACTCCATGTCGACGCGCACCTCGCCGTGCTCACGCAGAAACAGCGCCAGCAGCGGCGACAGGTGCATCATGCCGAACGACATCGGCGCGCTCACCCGCAACAGTCCGCGCGGACCGGCGCGCTGCCGCGACATGGCCTGCTCGGCGTCGTCCACTTCACCCAGAATGCGCGTGGCGCGTTCGTAAAACTCCTGACCGAGCTCGGTCACGGCCAGCTTGCGCGTATTGCGGATCAGCAATTGCACGCCGAGCGTGTCCTCCAGCGCCATGACGCGGCGACTCACGAACTGCTTCGACAGCGACAGCCGCCGAGCCGCCGCCGTGAAGTTATGCGCGTCCACCGCGGCGACGAAGATCCGCATGTCGTCGAGTTGCATACTATTGTCCACTCCATGGTGACAGTGTTTCCTATTTGCCTATGATTGTAGCGCTCCAGATTGACCTACACTGCTGTTCATGGATCGCGGACCAACAACTGGCCGGATCGCACAACCCCAGGAGAATAAACATGCTCGATATCAGACACGCCCATCAACGCGGTCGCGCGGAGCACGGCTGGCTCAGTTCGCGTCATACGTTTTCCTTCGCGAGTTATCACGATCCGAAGCAGAACGGCTTTTCCGACCTGCTGGTGATCAACGACGACCGTGTCGCGCCGGCTCAAGGTTTCGGCAAGCACCCGCACCGCGACATGGAGATCTTTTCGTACGTGCTGGAAGGCGCACTGGAACACAAGGACACGATGGGCACCGGCTCGGTGATCGTACCTGGCGACATCCAGTTGATGAGCGCGGGAACCGGCGTGGCGCATAGCGAATACAACCATTCGAAGACCGATCCGGTGCACTTCATGCAAATCTGGATCGCGCCCTCGAAGAACGGCGCGGCGCCGCGTTATCAGCAACGCCACTTCAGCGCGCAAGACAAGCGCGGTGTGCTACGCCTCGTGATGTCGCCGGACGGCGCGGACGGTTCGCTGGAATTGCAACAGGATGCGCGGGTGTACGCCGGTTTGTTCGACGGCGACGAAACGGCGCGGCTCGAGTTGGGCAGCGAGCGTTATGCGTATATTCACGTGGCACGCGGCAGCGTGACGGTGAACGGCGTCGAGCTCGGCGAAGGCGATGGTGCGCGAGTGCGCGATGAAAAGTCGCTAACGTTCACGCAAGGTCACGATGCCGAAGTGCTGGTGTTCGATTTGCGGAACATCGAAACGTCGGCCCTGTGGGCTTGAGCCGCTTCACCGATGGTTAAGGACAGCTCGCCGACGCGTTTGCGGCGAGCCGCCACACTTCCCTGCTTTTAAAATTCAGATCGAGAAGAATCATGCGCTACACGTTATTTGAAAACCAGAAGGACGGGATCATTCTCGTCGCCCGTGTGCTGTTGATGGTGCTGTTCGTGATGTTCGGCTGGTCGAAGCTGACGGGCTTTTCCGGCACGGTCGCCTATATGACGTCGAGCGGCGCGCCGGTGCCCGAGTTGTCGGCGGTCATCGCGGTGGTGATGGAGCTGGTCGTGGGTATCGCGCTGCTGGTCGGCTTCTTTACACGGCCGCTTGCCCTGCTGCTCGCCGTCTATACGCTCGGCACCGCGATCATTGGCCACCACTACTGGAACATGACCGGCGCCATGCAGTACGACAACATGATTCACTTCTACAAGAACATCAGCATCATCGGCGGCTTGCTGTTGCTGGCGGTGACCGGCGCGGGTAGGTACTCGATCGATCGGCGCTAGGCATGGGAGGTTGCGCGTCGGCTCGACGTCCCGCTCGTCCCGCTCGTGTCGCCGGCTAGCCCGCGAATTGCGCCAGCACCCGCTCGCGGATCGCCGGACGAATATTCGACTGCGCCATGTCGCCGTGATAATGCGCGACGACGCGTGGGTTCATCACCCGGAACCACACTGGCGGCACGTACGCGAGCATGATCATCGTGGCGTAGCCGGACGGCAATTGCGGCGCGCCGTCGAAATGACGCAACGCCTGATACGAGCGCGTCGGATTCGCGTGATGATCGGCGTGGCGCTGCAACTGGTACAGAAACAGATTCGTCACGATGCGGTTGCTGTTCCACGAGTGCTGCGGCTGGCAACGCTCGTAACGGCCGCTCGCGAGTTGCTTGCGAGCCAGCCCGTAGTGCTCCAGATAATTGACCACTTCGAGCAGCGACGCACCGTACACCGCCTGGATCAGCAGGAACGGCACGATCGTTTTGCCGAACAGCGCGATCAGGCCGCCCCACAGCACGGCCGTCATCGCCCACGAATGCAGGACTTCATTGCGCCATGTCCAGGGCGATTTGCCGAGGCGTTCCAGGCGGTGTTTTTCGAGTCGCCACGCGGACGCGATGCTGCCGAACACCGTGCGCGGCAGGAACGCCCAGAACGATTCGCCGTAGCGCGCGCTGGCCGGATCGGACGGCGTCGCCACTCGCACGTGATGACCGCGATTATGTTCGACGAAGAAATGCCCATAGCAGGCCGGCGCCAGCGTGATTTTGGCAAGCCAGCGCTCGAACCGATCGGTTTTATGGCCGAGTTCGTGCGCGGTGTTGATCGACACACCGGTTGCCGCGCCCAGCGACAGCGCGAAGCCGAGATAGTCGTACCACGTCATGGTGTGCGTTCCGACGATCCACACCGCGCCGAAGAACGACACGTATTCGATCAACGTGGCGAGGTAAACGATGCGCCGGTAATAGCGCTCGCGTTCGAGCGTCGGGACGACGTCTTCGGGCGGGTTGCTGGGGTCGTCGCCGATCAGATAGTCGAGCAGCGGGATGATGCCGAACACGAAGATCGGTCCGAACCACCAGAAAATAGCACAACCGGTTTGCAACGCCAGATTCGCGGCATGCAGCGGCAAGGTGATCGTGAGCGCGCCGAGCAGCCAGAGATAGCGTTTGCTGTCGACCCACCGCGCGGGGGCCGCTTGCGATGTTGCCATTGTCTCCCTCCTGGTTTTATGTCGCCCTTGTCCGCGCATGGCTCGATGGCCGGCGCATGGGTCGGCGGGACTTTTTCCGACTTCCAGATTTATATGGCCTGGAGCGCGGGATCGCCAAGGAATTGAGCCAGGTGCGAGTCTCCAAACAGCGCAGCGGCGGTTGGGGCTTGTTGGCGTGGGGTCGAGCGGGTGAATGAAACGGGTGTTGGGGAGAGGAAAAGGGCGGGTGAATGACACCGCTTCTGTCGTGACGCCGAATCTTCCGCCCCAAACAAAAACGGCGACCCGAAGGCCGCCGCACTTTACTTATCCCACCACACGCCATCCTCAGACCGCAGCTTCCGTCTCGACCTCGCTCACCGCCTCGAGCTCTTCGCTATTGCGGATCAGGTGATCAAAAGCGCTCAGCGATGCCTTCGCGCCCTCGCCCACCGCAATCACGATCTGCTTGAACGGCACCGTGGTGACGTCGCCGGCCGCGAACACGCCCGGCACCGACGTCGCGCCACGGGCGTCGACCACGATCTCGCCGTGCTTCGACAACTCCACCGTGCCCTTGAGCCACTCGGTGTTCGGCACGAGGCCGATTTGCACGAATACGCCTTCCAGTTCGATCGTTTTCACTTCGTCCGAACGCAGGTCCTTATAGACCAGACCGTTGACCTTCTTGCCGTCGCCGGTGATTTCCGTGGTCTGTGCCTGTGTGACGATGGTCACGTTGGCCAGGCTGCGCAGCTTGCGTTGCAGCACTTCGTCGGCACGCAGCGTGGCGCCGAATTCGAACAGCGTCACTTCACGCACGATCCCCGCGAGATCGATCGCCGCTTCGACGCCCGAATTGCCGCCGCCGATCACCGCGACGCGCTTGCCCTTGAACAGCGGGCCATCGCAATGCGGGCAGTACGCCACGCCATGATTGCGGTACTCGCGCTCGCCCGGCACGTTGATTTCGCGCCAGCGCGCACCCGTGGCCAGAACGATGGTCTTCGCCTTAAGCACCGCGCCATTGGCCAGGCGCACTTCGTTGATGCGGCCCGGGATCAGCGCCTCGGCGCGCTGCACGTCCATGATGTCGACTTCATACGTCTTGACGTGCTGTTCGAGCGCCGTGGCGAACTTCGGCCCTTCGGTTTCCGTAACGGAGACGAAGTTTTCGATGGCCAGCGTATCGAGCACCTGACCGCCGAAGCGTTCCGCCACGACGCCGGTCACGATACCCTTGCGCGCCGAATAAATCGCCGCTGCCGCACCCGCCGGGCCGCCGCCGACGATCAGCGTGTCGAACACCGGTTTCTTTTCCAGTTCCTTCGCGGCCCGCGCACCGGCATTGGTGTCGAGCTTCGCGAGAATTTCCTTGACGCCGCTGCGGCCCTGGCCGAACACTTCGCCGTTCATGAACATGGTCGGTACCGCCATGATCTGGCGCGCTTCGACTTCGTTCTGGAACAATGCGCCGTCGATCGCCACGTGGCGGATGCGCGGGTTGATCAACGCCATCACGTTCAGCGCCTGGACGACTTCCGGGCAGTTCTGGCACGACAGCGAAAAATACGTTTCGAATTGATAGTCGCCGTCGAGATTGCGGATCTGTTCGATCACCGACTCCTCGAGTTTGACCGGATGGCCGCCAACCTGCAGCAGCGCCAGCACCAGCGACGTGAATTCATGCCCCATCGGAATACCGGCGAAACGGATGCCCGTTTCCTTACCCGGATTGCCGATCGAGAACGACGGCTTGCGCGCTTCGTCGCCGCGACGTTCGATCACGGTGACGCGTTCCGACAGCGTCGCGATATCGTTCAGCAATGCCAGCAGCTCTTGCGATTTTGCGCTGTCGTCGAGCGACGCGACGATCTCGATAGGGTTACTAACCTTTTCGAGGTACGTTTTCAACTGAGTCTTGAGATTGGCATCAAGCATGGCGATTCGATTCCGTGGCGATGGGTATTGGGTTCCCGGCGCCGCACGCATCCGGAAGGGAAACGTGCGGCCCGGGGACGCGCGAACCGTCGTGTTGGACGGTCCGCACGGTGACACGCCGTGAGGCGCTTGTTGCGGTTGCTACCAGCGGTCTGGAGACCTTAGATCTTGCCGATCAGGTCCAGCGACGGCGTCAGCGTTTCTGCGCCCGGCGTCCACTTGGCGGGGCACACTTCACCCGGGTGAGCCGCGACGTATTGTGCAGCTTGCACCTTGCGCAGCAGTTCGCCCGCGTCACGGCCGATGCCGTTGTCGTGCACTTCGCTCAGCTTGATCTCGCCTTCCGGGTTGATCACGAACGTGCCGCGCAGTGCCAGGCCTTCTTCTTCGATCAGCACGTCGAAGTTGCGCGAGATCGCCAGCGTCGGGTCGGCCAGCATCGGGTACTTGATCTTCTGGATCGTGTCCGACGTGTCGTGCCATGCCTTGTGCGTGAAGTGCGTGTCGGTCGACACGCTGTAGATTTCAACGCCCAGCTTCTTGAATTCGTCGTAACGATCGGCCAGGTCACCCAGTTCGGTCGGGCAAACAAACGTGAAGTCAGCCGGATAGAAAACGAAAACCGACCACTTGCCCTTCAGGCTTTCTTCCGTGACAGTCGTGAAATCGCCATTGTGGTAAGCCTGCGCCTTGAACGGTTTGACTTGACTATTGATGATCGGCATTTACTGAGTCCTCTTTCGGAGTGGTTGGAAAGTGGAGTCAGTATGTCAGACCACGCTTAATAGGTAAAGTGAAGTGTTTCAATAATTGTGATAGTTTTACACTATTTGTTGCGCCGCCGCAGGCTATTGGCCCGGATCAGCCTTTCATCAAACGCCAGAGCGTGGTGCGACCGATGCCCAACGCCCGGCTTGCCGCGGCGCGATTGCCGCCGGATTCGGCGAGGGCGCGCATGACGTCTTCGCGGGTGGGCGCGGCGCCGGCCGAAGCTTTGTCGGCGCTGGATTGAGGATCTCGCCCGGCGGCGTCCGCGGCCGCCGCCCGCTTCATCCGCCCGAATTCGGGGAAGACTGCCTGCCAATCCTCGCCGCCCGGCTTTTGCGACGCAGCCATGCCGGCCGTAGCCGCCATCGTGGCATCGCCCAGATAAATCGCCGCGCGCGCCAGCAGATTTTCCAGCTCCCGCACGTTGCCGGGCCACGCGTAGCCATCGAACAACGGTGCGAGAAAGGCCAGCACCCGGCCCAGCGCGGCGTCCGACAGGCCATATTGGAGCGCGCTGCGGCTTAACAAGTGCCGCGCCAGTTGGGCGACATCGCCGCGCCGTGCGCGCAGCGGCGGCAATTCTATCGGAAGCAGGTTCAGCCGAAAATACAGATCCGCGCGAAACACGCCCTGCTCGACCAGCGCATGCAGATCGCGATGCGTGGCGGCAATCACCCGCACGTCGACCGGCGTGGCGCGCCCGGCGCCCAGCTTCATCACCTCGCGCTCCTGCAGCACGCGTAGCAGCCTGCTTTGCAGCGCCGCCGGCATTTCGCCGATTTCGTCGAGGAAAATAGTGCCGGTATGCGCAATTTCGAACAGGCCCGGTTTGCCGCCGCGACGCGCCCCGGTGAACGCACCCTCCTCGTGCCCGAACAGTTCGCTTTCGATCAATCCTTCGGGCAACGCCGCGCAATTGAACGCGACGAACGGATTGCCGCGCCGCCGGCTCGCATTGTGAATGCCCTGCGCAACCAGCTCCTTGCCGGTGCCGCTTTCGCCGGCGAGCAGCACGGTGGCGTCGTGCGCCGCGCCCGCGCGGGCCAGCCGTCGCACCCGCTCCAGCGCCGCCGAATCGCCGACCAGATCGCCCAGATGATGCCGCGCGACCAGTTGCTTCGGCCGCTGGCTGGTGCGCAGCGAACGGTCGATCCGCTGTGCGACCAGTGCATCCTGCAAAGTCACGACCGAGCCGGAGCGCACGCCCTGCTCCACCACCGGCACACAGTTCACGATCAGCGCCCGGCCGCCGATCTGCTCGACACGCTCCTCGATCGGCTGGCCCTGTTCGAGCATTTCGCGCAGCAGCGGCCCGACGGCCTGCGAGACCTGCGCCGCCACGTCCCGTTCGCGGCCGGCCAGCAGCTCTTTCGGGGCCTCGAAGCCCAGCAGATCGAGCATGGCCGGGTTGACCGCTTCGAGCTGGCCGGCTTCGTCGAAGGCGGCCACCCCGTCACGCAGATGACCGACGATGGTATTGAGCCGCTCGCGCTTCGCTTCCTTCTGCCGACTCACGCGCGCCAGTTCCACCGACCGCTCGAACGCTTCCTCGACCGCGCCGAGCGAATAGAGAAACACGCTGGCGAGACCCGACTGCTGTGCGACGTCGCAGGCCATGCCGGGGCCGATGATCACGCTGCAGCCCTCGGCGGCCAGATTGGCGACGGCGAGCCGCACTTCGTCGATCGACCGGTAGGCGCGTTGCTTCAGGTCGACTTTCAGCCACGCGCCAAGGTCGGCCAGTTCGTGCGAGATCGTTTCGTGCAGCACCAGGCCGATCCGCGCGCCGGGCCACGTAGTGGTGGCGCGGGTGATCGCGCTCAGCACGTCGAAGCCGTTCACCTTGACCATGACGACCGGCACGTTCAGGTTGTCGCGCAGATAAGCGCCGTTCGATCCGGCGGCCAGCACGACGTCGACGGCGCCCGCATCCACGTAAGCCTGCAAGGCCGTGACGGCCGCGCCGTAGCCCTCGCGCACCGAAAAAAACCGCGCGCGCGCCGCGTAACGCGGTGCAACGGTCTCGCAAAGCGACTGCAACCGGCTGATACTCACCAGTGCGACACCCGGCCGGCCCGCCTGAGGCGCCGTCAGCGACGATGTGAAAGTGGACACCACGGCACTCCGCTTCGAATATGAAACGTTCCATGAAACGTTTTATGGAACAATCCGCCCATTGTGCCACGAACCGCCGCGCGCCTTGTGTCCCAGCTAAGTTGCTGATTGTTTGCAACAAAAACCGCTAAGGCCGCCAATGGCATGCTTCCTGCAAAGCCAGATCCCGCTTCCTTCATTCAGATTTCTAACTGGAGACACACCGTCATGACCGCATCCGCCACCCGCCGCGCCGCGTTCCGCGCCAAAGTCAACGAACGCCAGGGCCTCCTCGTGCCCGGCGCTTTCAATGCGATGAGCGCGCGCGTCATCGAAGACGCCGGTTTCGAGGCGATCTACATCACCGGCGCGGGCGTCACCAACATGTCGCTGGGCTTGCCCGATCTCGGTTTCATCGGTCTCGCCGAAGTCGCCGAGCACACGGCGCGGATTCGCGACGCCGTCGCGCTGCCGCTGATCGTCGACGCCGACACCGGCTTCGGCAACGCGCTTAACGTGCGCCAGACCGTGCGCGTGCTCGAACGCAGCGGCGCCGACGTGATCCAGTTCGAAGACCAGATCATGCCGAAGAAGTGCGGCCACTTTGCCGGCAAGGAAGTGGTCAGCGCGAGCGAGATGGTCGGCAAGATCCGCGCGGCCGTCGACGCCCGCGAAGACGGCAATCTGCAGATCATGGCGCGCACCGACGCGGCCGCCGTCCACGGTATCGAAGACGCGATCGAGCGTGGCCATCGCTTTATCGAAGCCGGCGCCGACATTCTGTTTATCGAGGCAACCGAATCGCTGGCCGACATCGAACGATTGCCGGCGCTGTTCGACACGCCGCAGTTGATCAACATCGTGATCGGCGGCAAGACGCCGGTGCAGTCCCGTGAAGCGTTGGCAAAGCTGGGCTACGGCATCGTGCTGTACGCGAACGCCGCGCTGCAGGGCGCGGTGCTCGGCATGCAGCGCGCGCTCGGCACGCTGAAGAGCAACGGCCGTCTCGACGAGGACGCGACGCTGGTCGCGCCGTTCAGCGAGCGTCAGCGGCTCGTCAACAAACCGCTGTACGACAAGCTGGATCGCGAATACGCCGCGAAGGACTGAGGCGAGCGGTAACCGGGACACGGCGGCCCGCCGCGCGCTTGCGGCCGGCCCGCCGTGCGCCGTCATGACGGCAAGCCCCGGCAATCCCGGGCGATACAAGCGGGTCGGTTGCGTTACGATTCAGGGCTAGCGGCCATGCGCCCTATTCCTGCCGGTACGTCACGGTATAAGCCGCAATCTCTTTGCGCCTCGCTATCCGCATGCCGGAAGCCCGCTTTCGAAAGGTAGTTGCAAGAACATGAAGCCTATTGAGCATCGCTCCAGCCGCCCGCGCGTCGTACGCGCCCTCGCATCCCGCACGCGGTCGACAAGGATCGCGCAATGACCGCGGACGGCACACGCAATTCGCACATTGGCTGGCTGCCGTACATCGTCGCGGCGACCTTCTTCATGGAGTATCTCGACACCACAGTGATCGCCACGGCCTTGCCGCAGATGGCGCACTCGTTCGGCGTCGGTCCCAATAGCCTCAGTCTCGGCATGACGGCCTACATGCTGGCGCTGGCGATCTTTATCCCGGTGAGCGGCTGGGTCGCCGATCGCTGCGGATCGCGCACGGTGTTCTTCAGCGCGATCGGCGTGTTCACGGTGGCCTCGGTGTTGTGCGGGTTATCGCAGAACGTCGCGGAGTTCACCGCGGCGCGACTGCTGCAAGGCATCGGCGGCGCGATGATGGTGCCGGTGGGCCGTCTGATCGTGGTTCGCAGCACCGAAAAAAGCCGCATGATGCAAGCCATCTCCACCATCACGTGGCCGGCGATTGCCGCGCCGGTGATCGGACCGCCGGTCGGCGGCTTCATCACGACCTACGCGTCGTGGCGCTGGATCTTTCTGCTCAACGTGCCGGTCGGCCTCGCGGTCATGGCGGTCGTGCTCGCGCTGGTGCCGAACCTGCGCGGCACGGAGCGCAAGCCGCTCGACGTGGTCGGCCTGCTGCTCAGCGGCACGACGCTCACCGCGATTCTGTACGGCGCGGAACTGGCGAGCCAGCCCGGCGAGAATCCCTGGGTCGCCGGCGCGGTCGTGCTATTCGGCCTGCTGATGGGCATCGTGGCGTTCCGGCATGCGAAGCGTCATCCGCATCCGCTGATCGACGTGTCCACCCTCAAGATTCCGACATTTTCCGTGACCGTCGTGACCGGCTCGTTCACGCGGATCGGCATCGGCGCGGTGCCGTATCTGATGCCGCTGCTGTTCCAGGTCGGCTTCGGCTTGTCCGCGTTCAAGTCGGGGCTGTTGCTGCTGGCGAGCGCGCTCGGCAATCTCGGCATGAAGGCGCTGACCACGCGCATTCTGCAGCGCTACGGCTTTCGCATGGTGTCGATCGTCGACGTGACGGTCGCGGGCCTGTTCATCGTCGCTTGCGGGCTGTTGACGCCGAACGTGCCGCTCGCGCTGGTGCTGATCGTCGTGTTCGTCTACGGCGTGGCGCGCTCCATGCAATTCTCCACGCTCGCCACCCTCGCCTATGCCGACGTCGCGCAACCGCAAATGAGCGCGGCCAGCACGCTGTGGAGCGCCGCAGCGCAAATGACGATCGGTCTGGGCATCGCGTTCGGCGCGGTGTCGCTGCGGGCGGCGGCCTTCTTCAACGGCGAGACGACGGGCCGCGTGTTCACGCTCGACGACTTCCGCCTGGCGTTTCTGTGTGCCGGTGTGCTGACGCTGGTGTCCGTGATCGGCTACTGGGGTCTGCCGCATAACGCGGGGCAAAGCATCGGCGGCGGCTCGCGCGGCAATGAAGGTCCCGCGAAGGGTTGACGGCAGACGCGTTGCGCGTCATGGCCTGAGGCCGTGACCTGATGCGGCGGTGTGCGACTCGAAGCACCGCCGCGTTTTTTTGAGGCATCGACAAAACGGGAGGAGACACGCGGTGCAAGCGAACGATTTGACCATCTCGAACGACAAGGCCGATCTCGACATCGAGATGGTCTACACCTTCCTGACGCAACACACCCCATGGGCGAGAGGCATGCCGCGCGACACGTTCGAGCGGGCCGTGGCGGGCTCGCTCTGTTTCGGCGGCTATCTGGAAGGCAAGCAGATCGCGTTCGTGCGTCTCGTCACGGACCAAGCCACCTTTGCCTACCTGTGCGACGTTTTCGTATTGCCGGACTATCGCGGCAAGGGCATCGCATCCGCGTTGCTGAAGCACGTTTTCGCGAGCCCCTCGCTGACCGGTTTGCGGCGCATCGTGCTGGTCACGAGCGACGCGCATCACGTGTACGCGCCGCATGGCTTCACCGGGCTGGCGAATCCGGAGCGTTATATGGAATTGCATAACCCGGCTATCTACAAGACGGACTGAGCGCCCGCGGACCGCTGTCATCGCCGTGCCACGTTCGCCCGGTACTTTGCTGCGACAACAGAAAAACGGTCCCCACCCCATGTCCCAGCTTTTCGAGCGCGACGGCCGCAGCCATGCCATTTTCGGTGGCCACCTTGTTTAAGGCCGCCTCCGCGAGCGCACTGCTCAACGCCTTCCTCTGCGCGATGCAGATCGCCATCGGCGTGATGGCGCATTCGGACGGACTGTTTGCCGACGGTATCCACACGCTGAGCGATCTGGCCGCCGATAGTGTCGTGCTGGTCGTGCTGTTCCTCACCACGCGACAGCGCGGCACCGCCCCGCGCGACGCCGGCAACGGCATCGAACAGGCGCTCGCGTCGCTCTTCATCGCCGCCGTGCTGAGCATCACGGCCATCGAAATGTTGTGGAACAGCATCGCGCAGACGTCGACGCTGACCGACAGCACCGCCATGCATATCGGCGCGCTCGCCATCAGCGGCTTCGTCATGCTCGCCAAGGAAGCGCTGTTTCGCTATATGCGCGCCGAAGCCGGCCGCACCGGTTCGGCAATGCTGCTGGCAAGCGCCTTGCATGCTCGCGTGGATGCGGTGTCGGCGCTGGTCGCGACGCTGGGACTGGCCGGCAGTCTGGCCGGTGTGCCGGTGCTCGACCACGTGGCCGGCGCGGCGATCGGCCTGATGATTCTGCGGATGGGTTACGCGAGTGGACGCGCCGCGTTGAAGCAACTGCTCGCCGGTTCGACCGACGCCGCCACCATCACGGTCGGCCAGACGGTGGAATAGCGGGTCGGCGGGTCGGCGGGTCGAAGGACGCGACTTCAGCCGTAGGCGCGTTCGCGCATCCACTTCGTCATGATCCATTTGTCGCCGTCGAGCACGGGCGAGCCGCCGTGCAAGGTCAGCGGATCGAGCTGACGCTGGCCGTTCATATAGCGGAAATACACTGCGCCGCCCCGGTTCGCCGCGACCGACAGGCCCGCTTCCGGGAAAATCGTTTCGCCGCCGTCGGGCACGTCGTTCAGATAGATCACCAGCGTCGAGACGCGCTGGCCGCCCTGCGCGGTATGCACCGCGCTGCCGGGTTGATCGGGTGGGAAGTAGTCGAAATGCGGACGGTATTCGCCGGTCACGCCGTAATGCAGAATCTGCAGCCCTTCGCCGTTGTCGACCGGCCAGTTCATCAGGCTGGAGATGCGGCGGTCCAACTTCTCGATGAACGCGTCCTCGCCGCGCTGGTACCAGATGCCTTCGCTGGTGCGGTTGCGGATCACGTCCTCCTTGCCGGTGTCGGGATTGACGATCGTGGAGCGCTTCAGCCGATGCCGCGAACGCTCGATCATCTCCTCGCATTCTTCGGGCGACAGCACGTCGGCGAACACGATCACCTGCGGCCGTTCGCAGCGCATCAGCACGCGCACGTCGCGGTCGTGGGCCCGGATCACGTTGCCGGCGGCAACCGGCGACGCATCGTACTGATAGGTGCGCGGCGCGGTTTTGGCGAGCACCGCCTCGGTCGCGGCAAGCGAGGCCGCGCCGGCGTCCTGCGCTTCCTGGCCAAAGGCCCGGTGGACGGCCGAGCGCGCGGCCTCGGCGGCGAAACCGGCCTGCACCATCGAGTCGATCATCGAATCCACGCTACAGCCGCGCGCCACATTGCTGCTGAGCCATTCTTCCCAGGCGGAATCCAGTACTGGCATGACATGCCCCCGTTCGTCGGCTTGACGAAATACTGTATCAAGTCGCCGGCGCATGGCAAGCGGGGATGGCCGGTCAGGTCCGCAACTGCCGGCCGCGATAAAGCGCCAGGCCCTTTTTTGCTTGTGCGCGGATCGCACGCTTCACGAGCGGCGACCAGCCGAGCAGCGTTCCCTTGAGGCCCAAGGCCTGACGCGACCACCGCCACAAATCGAAACTGTCGCGATGCTCGGCGATGCGGCCGTCGCGAAACACGAAACGCGCGTCGATCCGGTTGACCACGTCACGCCCCGTCTGGCTGAACAGGTAACGGGCGACCCAGTGGGCGCGGCCGTTGCGCTCGTCCGCTTCGACGTTGTCGAAGCTCAGCGAGAAGTTCTGCGCACGCGCCACCAGCATGCGCCACATGTCGCGCGCTTCGTCGCCGCGCAATTCGCCGAAGACGGGATCGCTGAAGACCACGTCGTCGGCATAGCAGGCGGCCATGGCTTCGGCGTCGCGCTGCTGGAAGGCCGTGTAAAACCGCTCGATCAGTTGGTGGTTGGTTTGGCTCATTTTTTTCGTATCGTGCGTTGCCGGGTTAGCGAAGAAACCGGGGGCCGGACGTGCCGCGCGGTGGTTCGGGCGCGAGCACGCTGCACACGATATCGGAAAAAGGCGCGGGCTGGATAGCCGCCGCGCTCTAGCCGTTCGACACCACCCCACCGACCCGCGCCACTTCGGCCCGGCCACCCAGCAGCCAGACGCCGGCGGCAATCGCCGCGGCGGCGAGCCCGGCCAAGCCCAGCGCGGCGGCGAAGCCGCTGGCAAAGCTCGCGTGCGCGGTCGACGTCAGAATCAGTCTCAGCGCCGGCGACATAGGCGCAGTGGCTTGCGCCGTGTCGCCCGCCAGCATGCGGGACATGAAGCCCGCGTCGAGCGCGCCCCTGACCTCGGGTGTAGACGGCGCGGCGGCGATGAAAGCCGTGTGGGTGCGCGCCGCGAGCACCGCGCCGAGCACGCCGACCGAGGTGACGATCGCGGTGAAACGCGTGGTCGTGCTGATCCCGGACGCCATGCCGGTGCGCTCCGGCGGCACGCACGCCATGATCGCCTTCTGGGTGTCGCCATTCAGAATGCCGGCGCCCAGTCCCGTCACGATCATGCCGAGCGCGACCAGCACATAGCGCTCGTCGGCGGCCACCAGCGCCGTCAGCAGATTGCCCAGCGCGATCAGCAGCAGGCCGGCCGATAACATCGCCATCGCCGAAAACCGCTTGCCGAGGGCCGCGCCGATGTACGGCCCGACCACCATCGCCAGCGCGAACGGCAGCATGCCGACGCCTGCCGCTACTGCCGACAACCCGAACGCGTTCTGCAGATACAGCGGCAGGAACGTCATCATGACCTGCGCGCAGGCGGCGTAGCCGAACATCGCCAGCACGGCGGCGACGAAGCGCGGCTGGCGGAACAGCGCGAGATCGACCATGGCGTGCGCGCGCACGCGCTGCAGTTGCACGAACCCGCCGAGCAGCAGCGCGCAGGCCGCGAGCCTGGCGACGGTGGGCCAGCTTGCGAGGCCGTCGGCGGGTACTTCGATCAATGCCCAGATGCCCAGCGACAGCGCCAACCCGAACAGAAGGCCGCCGGCGACGTCCAACGGGCCGCGCTGCGGATTGCGCGATTCGACGATCGCGCGCGACGCGCACCACGCCAGCACCGCGCACACCGGCAGGTTCAGCAGAAAGATCCAGCGCCAGCCGAGCCACTGCGTGATCACGCCGCCGACCAGCGGCGCGACGGTGGTCGCCAGTCCCATGCAGGTGCCCCACACGGCCCATGCGCGCACCCGCGCCGGGCCTTCGTGGAAGGTATTTGCGATCACCGCGAGCGCCGCCGTGAGCAACATCGCGGCGCCCACGCCCTTGACGGCGCGCGCGAGGTTCAGGATGAGCGCGGACGGCGCCGCGCCGCAACCGAGCGACGCCACGAAGAATACGGCGAGCCCGATCAGCAGCATCTTCTTACGGCCGAGACGGTCGGCCAGGCCGCCTGCGGGCAGCAGACACGAGGCGAACGCGACCATGTAGGCGCTGACGACCCATTCGACGTCGGCGAAACTCGCGTGGAACGAGCGCGCGATCGACGGCAGCGAGACCGCGACGACGTTGGTGTCCAGCACGATCAGCGCGCAGGTCGCGGAGGCGGTGAGAACGAAGGCGGGATTGGGGGCCGGCGTGGGTGCGGGCGCGGGCGTTGTGGGGCGGGCAAAGTCTGGTGGCATGAGCGCGGTGTTTATCTAACGAGGAACGAAGTCACTGCATCGTAGCCAGACTGGTATTTCCTGTCATTGGCATAGAATTGCAAAATAATTAGCTTCTGGTGAAATACAAACGCCCATGCGCCAGCTCGAACTCCGCCATCTCCATGCCTTCGTTTGCGTCGCGAAACACCTGCATTTCTCACGCGCCGCCGACGAGCTGGGCATCGCCGCGCCGTCGCTGACCAAGCTCATCCAGGAAGCCGAGCGCCTGCTCGGCGTGCGGCTCTTTCATCGCACCAAACGCTCGGTTGCGCTGAGCGCCGCCGGTAGCGTCTACCTCGTCGAAGCGCGCACCGCGCTCGACCACCTCGCTCGCGGCGAAGAGCGCGCGCGACTCGCCGAGCGCGGCGAACTGGGACGCATCGAAGTCGGCTACGTGGCGTCGGCGGCTTATGCGGGCGTGCTGCAACGGTCGGTCGGCGGCTTTCGCGAGACCCATCCGGGCGTCGACATTTCGATTCGCGAGGTGCCGATGGACGCCGTCGCCGTCATGCTGCACGACGGCCTGCTCGACGCCGCCTATATCCGTCCGCCGATGCCGCTCGCCGACGGCCTTCAGGCCGCCACGGTGCATCACGACCGGTTCGTGCTGGCCATTCCCGTGGATTCCCCGCTGGCCGCGTCGGCAAGCGTCAAACCCGCGCAACTGCACGACCAGTGTTTCGTGCTGCCGGAACAGGAGGCGCCCACTTTCGAAGTGGCGCGGCGCGGGCGCTTCGCGCCTCGCCTCGGGCCCCGGCCCGGCACGCTCGCGTCCGTGCTGGCGTGCGTGTCGCTGGGCGGCAAGGTCGCGGTGGTGCCGCAAACGCTGGCCGAATGCGTCGCGTTGCCCGGCGTCTTGTACCGCGAGATCGCCGGCAGGACGATCGCTTCGGAAATCGCGCTCGCCTACCGGAAGTATGAAAAAGCGGCGGCGGTGAAAGCGTTTCTGGACTTCGCGCGCAAGGGGTAGAAGCGGCGTAGTCAAGGCTCACGCGCGGCTCGATCGGGAGCGCAATCCGCAGCACAACCGGGAGGCGCAGCCAGGGCATCAACGCGGCACAACCCGGCGCCCAATCCGGCAAAAGGGCCGCTCGAACTGAAACCGAACGCTCGTTCCGATCCACACCACGACCGCCTTTCGTTATATCCTGCTGAATATCACGGTTGGCTTCGTGGCGCATGCCTGCTGGTTCTCCATCATGCTCATCGCCCCGCCGACCCTTAAAGCCCAACCAGCCAGCAGGAGCCCGTAGCGGTGCGCAGCCGATCCACCCCGTCCGACCCGGCGCAAAGCCGCCAACGCTTTGCGAATGAGATTTCGTCGACGATCGTCGCGGTCAGATCGGCGTCCGAGCGCGGCCGCGCCGAATCGATCCGCGACGTCGTCGATGCTTACCGGCGCCTGTACGGCAGCGTGCAGCGCTTCGTGCTGATGCTGACCAACGACAAGCTCAACTTCGCGTCGGTCGGCACTTCGGGCTCGCATTCGCTGAACCAGTTGCTGTCGATCCTCGCGGAGCGGGCCCGGGCGGCAGGCTTCGCGCGTCTGCACGATCTGAAAGCCGCCATTGAAGAAGCGCGCTCGGCCGAACAACTGCGCGACGCAATCTTCTCGGATGCGTTCAGCAACGATCTGACCGCATTGCGCAAAGTCGTGGCGCAGCTCGAAAGACTCGATACCGCTTTTATCGGCCTGTGCGTTGGACATGTTCTCGAGCAGCACGGGCCTGTCACGGCTAACCTCGCGTCGAGCGCCGGCACGCGCGCCACGGGCCACCGCAACCGCAGCCGCAGCCGCAGTGCGGCGGCCGTTCAGCGCGACGCGCAAGCCGAACCCAGCCTCGTCGGCTCCCACGACTGATTCGCCAAGGACGCAGATGACCGTTTCCTTTCGCTCACAGTTATATCTTCGCGAATACACCGTAGCTGCGGCATGCACGGCAAACTTGCCGCGCGCGTATCACGTTCACGTCGAGCACGACTGACCCCGAACCGGATTCGAGGACCTCATGCACACGCCCCCGTTTCGTCTCGCCCAGCCCTCGCGTCTGCAACTATCCGGCGACGAGCTTGCCAACGCCGGCATGCATGCCGCCGCCGACGTCTGCTGCGCGCCCGGCAGCGCACCGCAATCGCGGCCGGACGCCCCGCGACGCGCGCGCCTCGCCGAACTCGACGGCCATCTGCATTGCTCGATCATTGGTACCTGTCTGAGCACACAGGAGCTGCGCAAGCTGGTCCCCAAATTCACGAGTCTCGATCGCCGTGACGCCAGCGACCTCGAGATTCATCACGCGGCGGTCGAACTGGCGATCGAAGGCGGCGCAGGCGCCAAGGCGCTGCACAAGTCGCTCGACGACCACTATGCGGCGGCGATCCGCCGCTTCGACCAGGCCGGCGACGACACCGGCTTGCTAAAGCTGTGGGACGAGGCGTTGAAAAGCGGCGACATTCCGCCGGCGTACTGGGCGTTGATGACGCATCGGCACGCCACCCTGCCGGTCCGCCAGAAAGCATTCGGCGACCTGCACATGCTGTCGCATCTGGTCGGCGCGGCGAACCGCGCCGATATTCGCCGGCTGGTCGCGCTGGAAGAAGAAAACGCCGCACTGAAAGAGAAAATCGAGCGCCAGCAGACCCGGCTGAACGAATTGGCCGCGCAGCGCGATGCATCGATCGCCGCGTTGAACGGGCAGATCGCGCAACTCAGCGCGAACGTCGCCCGCCAGATTCCCGCCGATGCCGCCGATCTCGCAGCCGAAGCGCAGCAATTGCGCGAACGCCTGAGCGACGCCGATCAGCGCGTGGCGTTGCACACCCACCGCCGCGAAGCCGCCGAGCAACGTGTGCTGCAGGAACAGGACGCCGCGCAGGCGCTGCGCACGAGCCACGATCGGGCGCTCGCACTGCTCAAGCTGGTGCAAAGCGAATGCGACGCGCTGGAACGCGCGACCGTCGACGCCGCCGACCCCACGCATGGCGCCAGCGCGCGCCGGGCGAGTCTCGACAGCGTGCAAGGCAAGCGGATCGTTTATGTGGGCGGCAGACCGGGCTCGAACGCCGCCCTAAAACGGCTGGTGGATGCGGCCGGTGGTGAACTGCTGGTGCATGACGGCGGCCTGGAAGATCGCAAGGGTCTGCTTGCGGCCGCGTTGCCGGGCGCGGACATCGTGGTGTTTCCGGTGGACTGCATCGACCATGATTCGATGAATACGCTCAAACGTGTTTGCGAGCGTCATCAGATCGACTACCACCCGCTGCGCACGGCCAGCGTGGCGAGCTTCGTGGAGTTGATGGCGCGACTGCATCCCGAGCATGTCGCGCAACTGGGTAGCCCGCCGCCTTCGGCGTTTTGCTTGCGGCACGGGTAAAGGCTGAGGGTGGACGGGGGGAGTTTGGCGGTTCGGAGGATTGCGCTTCGCGCGATACGCGGTTCGGAAGTCCGCCCTTCGCTAAGCCTCAACCTCAACCTCACCTCACGAACGAATCAACCGCG
Source organism: Paraburkholderia bryophila (assembly GCF_003269035.1). GTDB lineage: Bacteria > Pseudomonadota > Gammaproteobacteria > Burkholderiales > Burkholderiaceae > Paraburkholderia > Paraburkholderia bryophila. The sequence continues at coordinate 78,311 of NZ_QLTK01000029.1, forward strand.
TCAACTCGGCGATCTGCTTCGCGCAGCTTCGCTCGGCCTCGACCTCGACGTCCCGATACAACCGGATGATCGTCTCGCCAACCGCTGTCAGCGTGCAGCCGCCGCCACTCTGACCACCCTGCTCCGAATGCGTGGCGGGCGATTTCAGCGAGCGGTTCAGTTCGTCGATAAGCAACCAGGCGCGCCGGTACGACATGTCGAGACTGCGCGCCGCCGCCGAGATCGAACCGAACTCACGCACGGCTTCGAGCAGTTCGACTTTGCCCGGTCCGAGCGCCACCGTGTCTCCGGTACGGATACGCATTCTGAAGCGTACTTCGGGGCGCACTTTCGCGTTTTTCTTCGCGGGCGCTGGTTTGGTTTTTGCAATGTCGGCCATGCGCGAAAGCATACACGAACCGCCTCGCACTGCCACCCAGGCTGGGCGGCGCCTAGGCGAGCTTTGGAAAGCAATGCCCGTAGTCCTCGCAGCCGGGGCAACCGGGCGCGGGGCCGGGTGTCAGCCCCAGCGAAAGCGCACGTTGTTGAGCCAGAAATTTCTTCCATCGCAGGTTCGCGATATTGCGTTCGACCAGTGTCGGGAAGTAGCGCGTCAGCATCCACGTGACCTCGTCGCGGCCGCGCAGGCCGAGGTCGCGCCACAGGTGATCCGGGCGCAAACAGGCACGTGCGATGATCGTCGCGAGGCAATCGGCATCCGCCGGGTCGACTGAAGCGTTTGCGTGCGCAAGCAGCACCGTGTGAAGCGTGCGGACGAAGTCGATCTGATCGATTGCGTGGACTGGGAGCGGCAGCGCCGGGGCCGATGCGCGCGTGAAGTGTCTTGCCAGCAGCGCGCGCCATGCCGGCTGCGGCAGGCCGAGCAGTGCGAGTTCGTTGCGCGCGTCACGCGCGGCGATCAGTCTGGCGAAGAGTTGCGTGTCGGGCGACGCCGTGCCGGCGGCGAGTGAAAGCCAGGCGGCCGTGCGTGCGGCGACGTGTGCGTCGAGCGAATCGGGAGCGGCAACATCAGCAAGCGGATTGTCAGACATGGCATCGACACGCGGAGGAAGAGCGAACCACGGTACGCCTGCGGCGCTCCAACCACCGGCAACTATCGGTCACCACCGGTCACCATCGCCCAGACCACCTGAGCCACGATCTAAGTCATTACCTAAACCGAAGCCCTCAAAACCTGCGCCTCGATCCGCGCCAGCCTTTTGACATGCCGCGGCGCCGGCAAAATATCCGCGCCCGAAAACAGAATCGGCGCACCCTCTTCCGCGTCCAGCGCGCGGCCGCCGCATTCATAGGCCACCAGCACGGTCTCATCGATCGGCGTGTTGAACAACTCGTGCCAGGAAAACGTCACGACATAACCATCCTGCCCGACCGCGACGAACACCGTGCGCTTGAACTCGCCCGGCACCGCATCCGGCAACCCGGCCTCGGTGATCAGCGTCGTCAGACGTACACCTCGATACGGCTCGACGCTGCGAATGAAGCGGTTCGTCGTATAGCAGCGCAGATCGAACGGCGTGGCCAGCACGCTGTCGTAGCGACGCAATTGCTCGATACTGAGCCGCAACGGACGCTGAAACCGTCCGTCGAGAACAAGCGCGCCGTCCACGGCCGGCGCGGCAATCACTTTCACACTATCCATTCGCGCTTATCTCCAGCATCGGCAGCCTGGCGGCTTGTTCATTCGTTATGTCCGTGTGTATATTACGCGGCGACGATGGCTTGCGCATAAAACCGCGTCGAAACTTCGTCCATACGCACTATATCGCCGGGCATATCAGCCGACCGGCGGCAGCACCCTGACGCAAAACAACCAACAACAATGAACGGCGCAGCGTCTTGCGCGTGGCCCATGGCCAACGCCCACGCTCGCCAACCCAGGAGATCTCATGCGCCTCGCTTCCACCCTGCACCGCAGTACCCGTCTCGCGCTCGTCACTGTCGGCCTGATCGCCGCGCTGGCCGGTTGCGGCGGCGACAACGTCACCGCCTCGCCGCAACGCTTCGCCGTGAGCGCCGCACCGAACGGCATCGCCGTGCGCGCCGCCGACGGCACGGTCTTTATCACCGACGACCAGACCAGCAGCGTGCTCTCCTCGCCCGACGCCCACGCGTTCGCGCACTACGCCAACGTGCCGACCGTCGCCGGCCAGTCGAACAGCCTGAGCCAACTGAGCTTCGCCGACGCGGGCGCGCTGACGATCGAACGCTTCGGCTTCGGCACGGCAAGCGCGGTGTTCAGCATCACGGGCACCGATACGATCGCGGCGCTGACCGGTCCCGATCCGACGCGCCGCCGCCTCGGCCTGATCTCGATCGGCTCGAACCGTCTGCTGTCCACGTGGTTCGTCAAGAGCGGCAGCAATCCGCCGCAAGGCGCGCTGAGCCTGATCACGTACGATCCGAACGCCCATACGGCGGTAGAACGCGATCTGCTGACAGGGCTCGGCAAGCCGGTCGGTATCGCGGTGTCGGGCGACAACGTGTACGTCTCGGACCAGGCGAATAACGACATCGTCAAAGCCAGCCTCAGCGCGTTGCTCGCCAGCTCGCAAGCGGTGGCGGCCAGCGGCGCGTTCGTGCAGATCGACAGCCCCGACCTGATGAGCGTCGACGCACACGGCACCCTGTACACCAAGTGCAACGCCACGGGCCTGTGCCGGATCGCGCCGGACGGCACGATCGGCGTGCTTGCAAACGACTTTCAGGACGCCCGCGGCGTCGCCGTCGACGCGCCGCGCGGTCTGCTGTACGCGATCGACCGCGCGACCGCCAGCGGCGGCACCAGCTACGTGCGCACATTTCCGCTGAATTGACGCCGCGCCGATGGACGCCATCCGTGCAACACGACCCGATGGCGTCGTAATATAGCGCTCTTAATAACGTATCGGGGTTACCGCATGATTCGCAAGCTGCTCGCATCTCTCGTCGCGTCATTGGTCGTGGTCACCGGCATCGTGACGGCCGCGCCCGCCTTCGCCGACGACAGCAACACCGTCAACGTGCTGTACGCCGGTTCGCTCGTCAATCTGATGGAGCGCAGCGTCGGCCCCGCGTTCGAGAAAGCCACCGGTCAGCAGTTCCGTGGCTATGCGGCGGGCTCGAACAAGATCGCCAACGAAATCAAGGGCAAGCTGCGTCGCGGCGACGTGTTTATCAGCGCGAGCCCGAAGGTGAACGCGAGCCTGATGGGCGAAGCGAATGGCGATCATGTCACTTGGTATGTGAATTTTGCCGAATCGCCGCTGATGATCGGCTACAACCCGCAGAGCAAGTTTGCCGCGCAGTTCAAGAGCAAGCGTTGGGACCAGGTGCTGCAGGAGCCGGGTATCCGGATCGGCCGGACCGATCCGAAGCTCGACCCGAAGGGCGCGTTCACCGTCGAGATGATGACGAAGGCCGCCGAGCTCTACCATCAGCCGGATCTGGTCGAGAAGACACTCGGCGCGGCGGAAAACCCCGCTCAGGTTTTGCCTGAGGAAACGCTGGTGGGCCGCCTGCAATCGGGCCAGCTCGACGCCGGCTTTTTCTATTCGACCGAAACGTCCGACCTGAAGATTCCGGCGATCCGGCCGGCGCCGGAATTGCAGGCCAAGGCCAGCTACACGCTGACCATTCTGACCGACGCGCCGAACCGTAACGGCGCGAGCAGCTTCGTCGACTTCCTGCTGAGCGAGAAAGGCCGTGCGCTGCTCAAGCAACACGGCGTGGACGTCGTCAAACCGACCGTGAGCGGCAACGTGCAAGCCATGCCGCCTTCGGTGCAAGCGGTGATCGACGCCAACGCGCCGTAACGCGGTGAGCCGTTCGAGCGCGCGGCCGCTGCTGTGGCTGGCGGCGCTGCTGGCCGTCTATCTGTGCGCGCCGTTTGTCGCCAGCGTGCCGCAGCTTGGCGCGGCCGATTGGGCCAACGTCGACTGGACAGCCACGTGGTCGGCGGTCGGCGTGTCGGCGGCGAGCGCCAGCGTGGCCTCGCTTGCGATTCTGCTGGGCGGCGTGCCGCTCGGCTATTTTCTGGCACGTTCCACCTCGCGCAAGGTGGCGCTGCTCGGCTTCGTCGTGCAATTGCCGCTGGCCTTGCCGCCGCTCACCAGCGGCGTGCTGCTGCTGTTTCTGCTGGGGCCGTATAGCATCGTCGGCCGCTTCACGGGCGGCATGCTGACGGACTCGTTCACCGGCATCGTGCTGGCGGAAACCTTCGTCGCGGCGCCCTTCCTGATCATCGCGGCCAAATCCGCGTTCGCCGCCGTGGACCCCGTCCTCGACGACGTGGCCGCGACGCTCGGTCATCGCGCGGGCAGCCGTTTCCTGCGTGTCATGTTGCCGGTTGCGTGGCCGGCTATTCGCGCCGGGCTCGCGCTGGCCTGGCTGCGCGCGTTCGGCGAATTCGGCGCGACCGTGATGGTCGCTTATCACCCGTATTCGTTGCCGGTCTACACGTATGTGGTGTTCGGCGGCCAGGGGCTACCCGCGATGATGCCGCTGCTGCTGCCCACGCTGGCCATCGCGATTCTGTGCGCGGCGCTATCGATCTACAGCCTTCGGCAAAAAGCGGCGCTGGAACAAACCGAAAACGGCGACGACGCGCTGGAACCTATCGCGGAACCGTCGGCGGCGAGTCGCGGGGAGGCCGAAGACCGGCGCCTCGCATTCCATCTGCGGCGCCAGCTCGGCGCGTTCGATCTCGACCTTGCGTGGACACCCGCCACGCGCCGCCTCGCCATCATCGGGCCGTCGGGCTCGGGCAAATCGCTCGCGCTGCGGCTGATCGCAGGCCTCGACACCAACGCAACGAGCACCGTGCAACTCGGCGAAAAGCAGTTGCATACGCTGCCGCCCGAGCATCGTCAGATCGGCTACATGCCGCAAGACTACGGCCTGTTTCCGCACCTGAGCGTCGCGCGGCAACTGAGCTTTCCCGTCGATGCCGACGCCGCGAGCGCACGTTACTGGCTGGAGCATCTGGGTCTCGCGCAACTGGTGGCGCGCCTGCCGCATCAACTATCGTTCGGCCAGCGCCAACGGGTGGCACTGGCGCGAGCGCTGACACGGCACAGTGAACTGCTGCTGTTCGACGAACCGTTCGCCGCACTGGACACGCCACGGCGGCGCCGTCTGCAGCAATCGCTGCGCGCGTTGCAGCGCGAGATCGCCGCGGTGACGATCATCGTTACGCATGACCCGGATGAAGCCGCGTTGCTGGCCGACGAAATACTCGTGGTCGAACAGGGACGCGTGCTGCAAGCCGGCTTTATCGATGCGGTGTTCGAACAGCCGGCCTCGATGCGGGTAGCCGGCCTGCTCGGTTTGCATAACGTCGGCGAAGGCGTGATGGCGGGTCCGGCGCAGGTCGACATCGCGCCGGGCTTCACGATGACGATCGGCACTGGCGCACGCGGACACGATCTGCACACAGGACAACGCGTGATGTGGCGTGTCTCCTCCCACGCGCTGACGATTTCACCGGACGGCGCGCATGGCGGCGTGGTCGAATCGGTCGAGTTGCGACGCGGCGAGCGCTATCTGCGCGTGAATCTCGGCGGCGTTCATGTCGACCTGGCCAGCGAAGATGCGCGCCTGCGCGAGGGCGCTCCCTGCCGGATCGACGTGCGAGCGGCCGGCGTAACGGTCTGGTTAGCGCGCTCCGCCGATTAGCCTTCGTGCGCGTGCGCGCGCTTGCGAATGTCGGTGAGCGAGACGTCGATCAGCAGTTTGCCGGAGTCGAACACCGTCTCCAGCGCGTCGTCCCAGTCGCTTTCAGCGGTTCGCTCATCCCACACGACCGGCAGCGTCGTCGTTCGATACTCGCCGGTGTGGCGATTGCGCAGCAACGTGAGGCGTCCTTTCATCGAGCGCTTGCCGGCATCCGTGACCGGGTCCTTGAGCACGTCGTGCCATTGGTCGCCGAGACGGATCGCCGAGCACTTCATCGCGAAGCGCTGCGTGTCGCGATTGATCTGTTGCAACAGCGCGCCGCCCATGCCGAACACGATGTTGTCCGCCGCGAACCCGGCTTCGTCCATCGCCGCAAGAATGGCCGCGATCGATTCCGGATTCACGCCGTCGCCCTGAATCACGCGCACGTTGTCGAGCACGCGTCGGCTCTTGCCGTTCAGTGTCGAACCGAACGACGCTTCGAGCGCGCGCAAGGTCTGCAGCACGATAGTCTGCGGATCGCCGGAGTCCGGCCGGATCACCAGCATGCCGCCGGAATCGAGCACGTCCTGCTTCAACTCCGTGCCCCACACGTCGAGCGCGGCGAACAGATCGTAGGAATCGGACACCACGGAAACGATCGCGCCCGGCTTGCCGAACTGCGCGAGCATGTTGCGGAACGCGTCGGTTTCGCGCTCGCGACCCCATGACGTGATCGTGCTGTGCTCCGCCGCCGGCACCGACAACGCCGCCATGGTTTCGTTGTAGTAGTGGTTCGCCGCGACCACGCCGAGCACCGTATCCGAGCCCATGAAACTGACCAGATGCGCGGCGCCGCCAATCGCCGCCGACTCCGCGCTCGACACGCCGCGCGCGCCGAAATCGTGCAGCTTGAACGGCAATTGCGTGAGATCGTCGCTGCTCTGTTCGAGTGCGGCGCGGATCGTTTGGCGCAGATGCCAGCTTTGCGTCGCCACCGTGACCGGATACCAGACGCGCAACAGCATGGTCTCCAGGTACGAGGCCAGCCAGAACACCTGCGGATCGTCGCATTCGACCGTAACCAGTACGTTGTGAGTCGGCACGACCGAGCCTTCCGGCACCGCGCGAATCCGCACCGGCAGATAGCCGCCGAATTGCTCGACGATATAGCGCCAGCCGGCTTCGTTGAACGGCTCGCCATGCGCGGTGAAGAAGGCCTTGGCCTGCTCGATCATCGCCGGGGTGATGGGCCGGCACAGATACTCCTTGATCAGCATCTGCAAGCCGAAGAACAGCGTGCGGTCATAGCGTCCGCCGCGCGACTCGATGTACGAGAACATCGCCGACGCTTCGGGCGGATATTGCAGGTAATGCGAGGCCTTGTACGAATCCGTGTTGAGGATCGGATTCGACAGGATCGACGCGATGTCGTTGAGACCGTGGCTGACGTTGTGCATGGACAATGCGGCGCCCGAAGGCGCTCTCGAGAGTGATCGGGCGGGTGGTGGTCTTTTTACCATACACCGCCGCGACACCTCGTACGGAATCGTTGGGCGTCGTCGCGGCGAGCGCCCGGCTCAATGCCCCGGCTTCAACTGCGGCGGAATGCTCGGCCGGCTCGAAAACAACCGCCCAAGCACGCCCTTGCGACGCTCGACAAACGGCGGCCACAGCATGTCGGCCAGCAACCGGATGCCCTGCGCCAGCGCACTGTCGCGCGCTGATGTCACGACCGGCACGCCGCGCCTGAGTGCTTCATTGGTCAACGGTTCGTCGCGCGGAAGCTGATGCACGACCTTCGCGCCGAGCGTTTTTTCGAGGGTCTGCAGATTGATCTGCGCGTTCTTGTCGTACTGGTTCACGACCACTCGCACCTTGCTCGCCGGATAGCCCAGCTCGCGAAAAATATCGAGCATGCGGCGTCCGCCGTGCAGGTATAGCGGATTTTGCCGCACCACCATGCAGATCGAGTCGCTGCGATTGAGCGCATGGATCGTCAGCGGATTGAGGCTGTGGCCGACGTCGATCAGCACCGCGTCGTAACGCTCGCGCACCAGCAGCAGAATCCGCTCCAGTTGCGAGGGCAACAATTCGGCGGCCTTCAACGGATCGCCGGCGCCCGCCAGCACGTCGAGATTCGCATGCACGTGCATCAGGCAGGATTCGAGCAAGGCCGCGTCGAGCCGGCCGATCTGCGAACAGAGATCGGCGAGCGTGGTAGGCGGCGGTTTATCGGCGAGCAGCAGGCTCGCGTCGGCGAATTGCTGGCTCAGGTCGATCAGCAGCACGCGCCGGTTGCGCGCGGCGGCCAGCGAGTAGGCGAGATTCACGGCAATCAGCGTCGTGCCGCTGCCGCCCTTGGACGATGCAAGCGAAACGACCCGTCCGGTGCGGCGGCTGCGCGCGGTCTTGCGGGCATGAATCTGCGCGAGCGCGCCGGTGATCTCGCCGGTTTCGAGCGGCCATGCGAACACGTGCCGCACGCCCACGCGCATCGCCGCGCCGAGCAGCGCGGTCGACGGCTCCGGCGTCACCAGCATGCAATGCAGCGCCGGCGTGCAGGCCAGCGCTTCTTCCACGCCGTCCAGTTCGCGCGCATTCAGATCGACGTCGTCGACGATCAGCAGATCCGCGCTCCGGAAGGCACGGACGTGCGTCAGCAATTGCCGCGCGGTGCCGTAGACGATCCGCAGCCGGTGCGGCACATTGCTTTCTTCAAGGCGCGCGGCAATCTGCGACGCGCGTTGCGCACTGGACGAAATCAGCAAAATGTCGATCATGTCGAGTCTCCGCCGTTCTTGGGCCGGTCGGCCGGCGAGGCCGTGTCGATCACGATCGACGTTCGGTTCGGGTTTATTCTTCGTCGGCGTCGGCGGGATAGGCGTCCGTGCCGCGTTCTTCATGCCGCTCAGGCTGCACCGGCATGTCGTAGAGCGCTTCGCGCTGAATTTCCGCCTGCGCGCGGCGCTTGATCTGATCCGCGATCACGAGCGTCAACAGGTCGGGCGGCGGCGCGGCGAACAGCGCACGCGGCGCGCTCTGGGATGTGCTCTGCAGCCGACGCCATGACAAGGCGTCGGCCCGCACGGTGACGCCACCTTCCAGCCGCGCTGCGGCGACTGGCTTGCTCGTCTGTGTTTTCATGACAACCCCCGAGTGATGATCCGCTGCACGATGCTGCTGCGCGACGGCCTGTTGATCTTCACCGAGAGCCGTGTCCGCCACCACGCGAACACGGCGCCCAGCTCACCTCGTACTGATGGTCTCTCTATGGAGACTCGGGCCATGGCTCCCCGCTTCGTCGCGCCGGCTGGTCCTGACCGTGCGCTGCTTTCCCCGTCGCTACTTCTTTGCGTCGCTGGTTCGCCGACTGCGCGAACTCGGTACGTGTCATCGTTGCCTGCGCTTCGACTCCGTCATCTCGGACGGAAAACGTGGCGAGGTCAACGCGTCACCTTGTCCGGTCAGCGAATGACCCATACCCCGTACCGATCATTCGCGCCGTTTTCTGACATCCGCTTCTTTTGGCCCCGCCGTACCCTCGTAAGTCACATTTGCTGCTACTGCCGTGCTTACGAAGTCTGTGTTTGCCGCTGGTCCCTGGTGGACTCTGCTTCCCGTTGCGGACCGGGCGGCAACGCATTCTTTCCGCTTGAGCCATCTATTGCAACGGCTGTGCCATGTGCCGCGAAACCCTGCTGGCACCGTGATTTTTGCTGCGTTGCACCGTATTTCCCTTGCGTGGCCGCGCCTGTTGTTTCGAATTCGACACGCGCTCAGACCAGCCGCCAGCACACTCAGGAAAGAAATACCGGCGGCCAGTTTTACCGGTCGTTCACGGTGACGCCTTTGCAGCCAAGGGATTGCGTCGCGCGCGGGGGGACGGCGCGGCGCTCCAGGGGGCGAAGCGGCGCTCGTCGCCGCTTGCCCAAGTTGTCGCAAGCTTGAGACGGAACGCACCGTCGAGGTCGCGGGTGTTTCAGGACGACGAAATGGCGGAATACACCGGTACGTGGGATGCCCCGCATTACCGGCATTGACCGATGATTTTTGAACGGCCAGCGCGGCGCGCGCCGTGTGGGATTCGGCGCTAAATCCAGATTTGTTTGTATGGCGCTCCCAGGCGGTTTCGCTTATGGTTAAGCCATGCGCCACCTAGAGCGCTTGTATCAGGCCAACGAGGTAACCAACGGCTGTCGTTCGGGGATGAAAAAGTCCGGCGGGTTTCAGCAGCGAAAACTGCGGGTCCACCATCTGTCCGATATGTAGCACCTCGCGGCTCGCGCCGCCTGTTCATGCCCCCGCCGTTGCCGCCATCGTGAATCCGTCGTCGCCCGGTTACTCGGTCAGAGAAACCGCAAGCGGCGGCGAAGCGCAGGCCGGGTCCGCGCCAACGGACCGGCTGGCTCAGTTGGCCGAAGACCGGTGCGCGTTGCCGGTCTATCCAGTACGCGTTGAACTGCAGTCCTGAGAGCAGCATCGAACCGGGGGAAACATGACTACCAATTGCACGCCTGTCGACACTGAACGCACCGTTCTGTACGTGTCCAACACGCCGGATCACAAGCTCGCGGATTTCCTCGCGGCTTCCGGCTGGCAAGCTGTGCATGCTAAAAGCACGGCGATCGCCGAACGGATGATCGAGCGCGGCAACATCAAGGTCGGCCTCGTCGAACTGCCGGGCGACTGCACGTCGCAGCATCTATCCGCGCTGGCCTCGTGCATGCGGCGCGTCGAAACCAACTGGGTCGCCCAGATCGCGCCGGGGCAGGCGGAAAACGAACTGGTCAGCCGCTTCATCCTCGACTATTGCTTCGATTTCGTCACCCGGCCATGGCTGAACGACCGGCTCGTGTTTGCGCTCGGCCACGCGCACGGCCTCTCCAGTCTGCGCCAGTCGCCGGTCGCCCCCGAACCGTCGCTCGGCCGGCACGGCATGGTCGGACAGTGCGAAGCCATGCAGCAGTTATACCGGCGCATCGACAAATGCGGGGTGACCGACGCGCCGGTCTTCGTGGCAGGCGAATCGGGCACCGGCAAGGAACTCACCGCACGGGCCATTCATGAGCGCTCGCCGCGCGCGGGCCGCGCGTTCGTCGCGATCAATTGCGCGGCGATTCCGCCGAGCCTGCTGCAAGCAGAACTGTTCGGCCACGAGCGCGGCGCGTTCACCGGCGCATTGCAGCGCAAGATCGGCCGCATCGAAGGCGCGCACGAAGGCACCCTGTTTCTCGACGAAATCGGCGACATGCCGCATGAATGCCAGGCAGTGCTGTTGCGCTTCCTGCAGGAAGGCACGATTGAACGGCTGGGCGGCACCGGCCCGATTCATGTCGACGTGCGGGTCATTTCGGCGACCCACGTGGATCTCGACAAAGCGGTCGAAGACGGCCGCTTCCGCTCCGACCTGTATCACCGCCTATGCGTGCTGCGTCTGATCGAACCGCCGTTGCGCGAGCGTGGCGGCGACATCAAGCTGCTCGCGAATTACGCGCTCAGCATGTACAAGCAGGACGGTGCGCGCAAACTGCGCGGGCTCTCCAGCGACGCGATCGTCGCGATGTCGAACTATCCGTGGCCGGGCAACGTGCGCGAGCTGATCAATTGCGTGCGCCGCGCGGTCGTAATGAGTGAAGGCCGCTTCATCACGGCCGGCGATCTCGGCTTGCCGGAAGCGGACAACGGCCCGGCGGTGACGCTCGCCGAAATCCGCAGCAAGGCCGAGAAAGACGCGATCGAACATGCGCTGCAGCGGCATGGCTACAAGCTGTCCGAAGCGGCGGCCGAACTCGGCATTTCGCGGGCCACGCTGTATCGGCTGATGCATGCGAACCGGCTGCATCAGGAACCAGCGGCCGGACGCGCGTCGGGTGCGGGCGGCGCGGATGCCGACGACGAGGCGGAGCGGCAGGCGAGTTCGATGGTTTGAATGCGGGCGGGCCGTGAAGGGCCCGCTTTTTTTGGTCGACGGGGGCGGTTGGTTTGTGTGTTTTGGTGTTTTGGTGTTTTGGTGTTTTGGTGTTTTGGTGTCTTGGTGTCTTGGTCTTTTGTTTTGCTCGTCTGTTTTGCTGGTCTGCCGATCTCATCGGCCTGCTGCTGCCCCGCCGGTCTCGTCGGCTCGTGATTCGCGCCTTTCGGATGACCGCCGGCGTTGCTATGCTGAAAGCCGTTCTTCCACCCCGGAGCGGACTTGGCCGATCAGCAGATTCCGGCGCTCGAGCGCCGTCCCTCCTCCACGCTTCCCGCTCAAGCCAGTCCGTGCGACGCGCTGACCATCCGCGCGCAATCGCTCAGCGCCGGCTCTCCCTGCCGGCGTAAGAAACTCGCGCTGGCCGCGACTATCCTCGGCTCCAGCATGGCGTTCATCGATGGGTCCGTGGTCAACGTCGCGTTGCCGTCGATCCAGACCGAACTGGGCGCGAGCGTGGCGGCGATTCAGTGGGTCGTCGATGCGTATCTGCTGTTTCTCGGCGCGCTGGTGCTGGTGGGCGGCTCGATCGGCGACAAGCTCGGCCGGCGCACCGTGTTTATCGCCGGGATCGTGCTGTTCACGCTGGCATCGATCGGTTGCGGCCTTGCGCCCGACGCCGCCGCGCTGATCGCGGCGCGCGCCGTGCAAGGCGTGGGCGCGGCGCTGCTGGTGCCGAGCAGTCTGGCGATCATCGGCGCGGTGTTCGACGACCGCGAACGCGGTCAGGCGATCGGCACCTGGGCCGGCGTCGGCGCGATCACGTCGGCGCTCGGCCCGGTCTCGGGCGGCTGGCTGGTGGACACGTTTTCGTGGCGGGCGATCTTTTTCCTCAACGTGCCGATTGCCTGCGCGACGGTCGCGCTGGCGGTGATCGCCGTGCCGGGTAGCCGGCAGGACGATGATGCGGTGGTGGAATCGGTCGGCGGCGCGGCGCGGGGCGAGCCTTCAGCACAGGTCGATGCGGACGCGGAGGTCGATGCGCCCGCACGGGTTGATGCGAATGGGGAGGTCGATGCGGATGCCCAGGTTCATACGTCTGCCCAGGTTCATTTGGCCACGCGGGCTCAACCGTCCACACCCGCAAAACTCGACTGGCTGGGCGCAACCACCGCGACCGTCGGGCTTGCCGCGCTGACCTATGGCCTGACGCTCGCGTCGGCGCACGGTTTCGGCGACCGCTGGGTGTTGGCGGCGATCGTCGGCGGTTTGCTGGTGATGGGCGCATTCATCGCGCTCGAAGCCAGAACGCCGAATCCGATGATGCCGCTCGACGTGTTCCGCTCCCGCGATTTCGTCGGCGCCAATCTCGTCACGCTGCTGGTCTACTTCGGGCTGGGCGGCGCGCTGTTCTTCCTGCCGTTCACGCTGATCCGCGCTTATGCCTACAGCGCGACCCAGGCCGGCGCGGCCTTGTTACCGGTGCCGGTGACGATCGGTCTGTTGTCGCGCTTTACCGGCGGACTGACGAGCCGTTATGGCGCGCGGGCCTTGCTGACGGCCGGCCCGGTGATCGCCGCGGCCGGTTTCGCGATGATCGCGTTGCCGTGGGTGCGCGGCGAGTACTGGCGCGGGTTTTTCCCGGCGCTGACCGTGCTTGGACTGGGCATGACGATCACCGTCGCGCCGTTGACGACGACCGTGATGACGTCGGTCCCGGCGGCACGCACGGGCGTCGCGTCGGGGATCAATAACGCGGTGGCACGGGTGGCGAGCTTGCTGGCGATCGCGGTGCTGGGGATCGTGTTCGTGTGGTCGCACGACGCCGCGCTCGATGCGCGGCTCGACGCGCTGCATGTAACGCGAGCGGCGCGCGAGGCGGCGAGTCTTGCGCACAGTGGCGGGAATGCGAGCGATGGCGGCGATGTGTCGTCCGGGTCGGTGCCTGCGGTGGGCAAGACTTCTTCGGACTCAGGGCTGCAAGCGTCCGCGCCGGGGGCACCTACGCAAGCGGCAGTTGCTGCGGCGCAAGCCACCTCGCTAGGCGCCGCGTTAAGAGCCGTCGCGCTGATGTCCGCATTGTGCGCACTGATCGGCGCGGCATTGGCGGCGGCGACCATCCAGCGCACGCGGCGCAAGCCGTAACGCGTCCGTGGCGCTGATCTCGCGTGAACCGACAATGGAGTCCGACGCAAAACAATAGACTTTGACAGGAGACAATAGAGATTGACACACCAGCGCAGGCGGTTCGTGCCCCTCGGTCGCCACCAGCGCGAGGGTCGCGTCGCAGCCATTTTGAGCCATCCAATACACCCCGAAGAATCGGCGACAATCTCGACGAGCCAAGCCTATTCCGCGCGACCATGTCCAATGACCAACGAAACGTTTGCGAGCGATTCGGTGCAGAATATGCGCCGCCCGAGGCCAGCCAGAAGGTAGGAATTTCGCTTGCATCCCTTGAAAATGTGCCGCTTCACGCGGTTCGGCTATCCCCGGAAAACGGTACGTGCGGTTGGTATATTTATGGTGGCGAGTACTCAACGGACGCCGACTTTTATCAGGCGCTTCATGTCGGCCACCTGGTCGAGCGTTGTCCGAACATTCTCCCTTACCTGGCACTGCCGCCGGGATGGCGCGTATTGCTTGCGCCGGACTATGAGGATGTCTGGTTCGATGGTGAACTGCTGAAGTGCGTCGCTGATAGGCTGTAACGGCCAGGAAGAGCCGTTGCCGAACGCAGGGAAGGTGACGTTTAAATGGCCGCGGCTCTCTCATAACCGACATGTATTTGCCAGCGATGCTTAGCCGCAGCGATTGCTCCTCACTTCCTGTGGCGATACTGCGATCCCCTTGAGCGCTCTTTAGAACCCGCAAGGATTTGCTCGGAATCGCTGCAACGAGACCCTAGGCGGAACCTGGCCCGAACGTGGTTCCTTGAGGTACATCGCATTGATTGTCGGGCAATGCGCATCCACGTACGCCGAGATGCCTTCCAAATCTGCCGGGCTGATTGAGGGGCCACCATGTGCAACGCAGTAGTCATGCTGTTCTTCGGCAACGCATAGCTCATGATCATAAAGCGCCCGCTGAAATCGAAATCCATCTTTTTGCGATTGTTGAAGCTCTGCCTGTACGGCGCACGGCGAATTTGAATAAAACGTGAATGTGAGCCTAGTACCAATGTCATCGTTGGTTCGGCCCGAATAGCCGACGAGTGACGTCATCACGGGAATGCCTATGCCGCCTCCCGTAGGATGTGCAGCGGGCAACGCGTGATAGACGTCCGATTCAGTGATGCACGCGTAAGCCGGCAATGAAGTGAGTTGCAGACGGGCTTCCGTACCGTCTTGTATCAAGTACTGATCTGTGCATCGAATCGTGTGGTCAACGGTATATCGGATCGACGGTGGACTAACTGCGAGTGCCTGTGCGGTGGTCCACTTCCCGTCGCCGAAAGTGGTGTTCCTGTACCAGCCTCGCTCATCCGCAGTAACCGTCGTTCTTGTTTCCTGTTTCGGATCCGAATATGTACGGCACTCCCCCGGTAAGGGCACCGTATCGGATGTCTTCGCACGATAACCGATGCCGAGCACGTGCATTGTGGCACTGACGTCGAACAGTGCACCCGCATCCGCGACAGCGGCCAGTCGCTGCACGAAGCGGTCAATCATCAATGTTCGATTGCCGCCAGCGGCCTCCTGATAAGGCATCGCCCGATCAGGGCTGCTCGCCGAGTCAGGCGTCTGCGGGGCAATTTCTGCTCTGGAATGGGAGTCATGCGTCATGCCAGAGCATGCCGAAAGTAGTATTACTGCTGTGATTATCAATACGGAAAATCGCATAGACATGGACCACGCAAATTATGTCGGGCGATCATATCAGCATGGCAGGTTCTTCAAGCTTTCGTGCTTGGTGGATTGTCAGATTCGAGTGGCGGCTAATTTCACCAAAACAGACAGCAATGCCGATGTGGTCGGATGACCGGAACGGGTCGAGCTTGTGTGAAAACGCGCTGATCGCCTAAACTGGATTAACTCATTCAGCATGGGTGACCGGATGAAGCGATTCATAGAAGGTGAAGAT
>NZ_QLTK01000030.1 GCF_003269035.1 Paraburkholderia bryophila
GGTCTATCTGAATCCGGAGCGAACCCAGGCCTCAGCCGAAATGTATAGGCAGGCCGCGTAACGGTTCAGGCGACAACTACCTTGACACACACCGCGGCAAAGAGAAGTTAGTGCCGCCCCGCACAGGGGCAACACTAATAGACCACTAACCCAGCAAGAAAAGGCCAACACCACAAGCAGCACAACCAGGCCCCCGTCCAGGCAAAACCAAAAACCTACAAAACCACAGCCCGCCCACTCAGGAGCGACTCCCTAAGCGCACTCCCAATCCGCGTAGCCTCAACCGCATCAGCAAGCGAAGCCCCACAAGCCCCCCCACCCCGCACAGCCGCAACAAACTCCCTCGCCTCAACCAGAAACGCCTCCTCGAACCGATCAAAAAACGTCGGCGTGCACTCATTCCGAATTCCGGATCGATCATAAATCTCAACCCGATTCACCGCGGGATTGCGCCCAATCGTCAACGCGCCGGCCGTGCCAATCACTTCACTATGGCTATCGTTGCCATGCGCCTGCGTCCGCGACGCATAAAACACCGCAAGCTTGCCACCCTCAAACTCACAGATCGCCACGCCGTTATCAACGTCGCCAAACTCCCGCAACCCCTCGTGCAACGCCACCGCCCCCGCAGCGAACACCCGCGTGGCACGCGGCTTCCCTAACAACCAACGCGCGACATCGATATCGTGCACCGTGCAATCGAGAAAAATCCCGCCCGACGTCGCCGCGAACCGCACGAAGAAACCATCGGTATCGTTCTGATCCGTGGTTTGCGAGCGCACCAGAAACGGCCGGCCAATCGCGCCGGCGGCAATCTTGTCGAACGCATCCCGATAGCTCGGATCGAAACGCCGCATGAACCCAATGGTCGCCTGCAAATGCGGATAGCGCGCCGCCTCGGCCAGCACCCGCTCGCATTCCGCCAGATCCAGCGACAACGGCTTCTCGCAAAACACATGCTTGCCGGCCTGCAACGCGTCGATAATCTGTTGCGCGTGCAACGACGACGGCGTCACCAGCCACACCGCATCCACCTCGCGATCCGCCAGCAATTCGGCGTAATCGCTGTATAGACGCGGTTCCGGCAGCGCCTCGCGGGCCCATGCGCGCTCCTCGTCCACCGGACTGCAGGCCGCCACTAAAGACGCCCCCGGCACCCGGTACGCAAGATTCTCCGCGTGGCGCTTGCCCAGCCGCCCCAACCCCACCACGCCCAATCGAAGCCGCCCCGTGTCCGCGCTCATCACGACGCCTCGCCGAGTTTGACCGCACGGCCCTCGCGCCACGAACGCGTGGCGGCGTCGGCGAGTTCGAGCGCTTTCAGGCCATCGGCAACCGTCGTGCGTACCGGCTTGCCGCGCGTCACCGCATCGAAGAAATGCGCGATTTCAAGCGCGTACGCCGCGCGGTAACGTTCGAGGAAAAACGCTTCGGGCACGTCGCTCGACACCTCGGTTTTCGAATACGCCGTGACTTCCGTCGGCCGCACATTGCCTGCCTGCAACATGCCGGTGCTGCCGAGCACTTCGAAACGCTGGTCGTAGCCATACGCGGCACGTCGCGCGGTATTGATCTGGCACAGGCGGCCGCGCTTCGTCCGGATCGTCACCGCCGTCGAATCGATATCGCCCGCTTCGGCGATCGCCGGATCGGTCAGGCAACTGCCGGTGGCGTGCAGCGTGTCGGCTTCGTCGTCGAGAATCCAGCGGAAGACGTCGAAGTCGTGAATCAGCATGTCCTTGAAGATGCCACCCGAGTGCCGGATGTAATCGACCGGCGGCGCACCCGGGTCCCGGCTCGTCACCACCAGCATCTCCGGCGTGCCGATCTCGCCCGCGTCGATACGCGCCTTCAATGCGGAAAACGTCGGGTCGAAGCGGCGCTGAAAGCCGATCATGCACACCACGCCCGCGCGCGCCACCGCGTCGGCGCAAGCCCGCGCGCGCTCCAGCGTGAGATCGACCGGCTTCTCGCAAAACACGTGCTTCTTCTGCGCGGCGGATTTCAGAATCAGATCCGCATGCGTATCCGTGCTCGAACAGATCACGGTCGCGCCGATCGACGCGTCGCCCATCGCGCCATCGATATCCGCCACCTGCGCACCGTGCTCGGCGGCGAGCGCCGCGGCGGCCTCGCGATTCACATCGACCACGTATTTGAGCCGCACGCCCGGCTGGCGCGCAAGATTGGCCGCATGAATCCTGCCGATGCGTCCCGCGCCGAATACCGCGACATCGATCGTCTTTGCCACATCAGTCATCGTATCCTCCAGTGTCTTTGGATTCTTCAACGTTCAATTCGAGCTTGTACGCGAGCGCGATAAACAACGCCTGGCACAAACAGATCGTGCTGGTCAGCGAGCGAAACGCGAACGCGCTGCCCTCTTTCACATACAGTTGGGTCGTCGCATAGCGGGACAGCGGCGACAACTGGCTGTCCGTAATCACCAGCGTTTTCGCCTGATGGTGATGCGCCACGCGCAAGCAATACTGCGTTTCCTTGCCGTACGGCGCGAAGCTGATCGCGATCACCACGTCGCCCTTCTTCACGCTGCGAATCTGTTCGCGGTACATGCCGCCGAAACCGGACACCAGATGCACGCGCTTGGGCGTGTGCTGCAACGCGTAGACGATGTAGCTCGCCACCGGAAACGAACGCCGCACGCCGATCACGTAAATGTTGTCGGCCTGTTGCAGCATCTTCACGGCGGCGTCGAACTGCGCGTCGTCGAGGCCGGCTTCGAGTTCCTCGAGCCCGCCGCGCGACGCCGCAATGAATTCCCGCGCCACCGAGCCGCCCGACAACGCACCCGGCTTCTCGTCGATCAGCTTGCGAATGCGCTGCTGATAACTCGGCGACGAACTGCCCTGCCCCGTGTAAGCCTGACGGAACACCGCCTGCAGATCCGAGAAACCGGAAAACCCGAAGCGCTGCGCAAACCGCACCACCGCCGATGGATGCACGCCGCAACTCGCGGCGATGTCGCTGGTGCGATCCACCATCACGCTGGCGCGGTGCTGCTCGATATAAGTCGCGACATTCTTCAACTGACGCGGCAGCGCCTCGTAGTTTTCCGCGATGCGCTGCATCAATTCCTCGACGCTCGGCAATTCTTCGGTGCTCTCTTCCGCCATGGCTCTCTCTCGGGTGCTTTATTGCAGTGCGGTATCGGCCGGTAAAGCCCGCCACACGGCGTCCTGACGCTGCCGATTATAGGCAGCGGCCCCGTCAAATGGAACGTATTTTCTATTTTTATTTGTCATGAAATTTTCATTGCAACGCTCGGAAAGATGGCCTAATCTTGGCCGTGAGCGATGGCGTCGAGCTGAACCGCACTGTGCTGACTGTGAACGGAAAGCCGCCCGCCAGACGCTCCCTTCAATAACGACAGACCGAGAAAGGTGGAGACAATGAGACTTTGCAAGGGCAAGGGTGCGCTCAGGATTCTGGTGACGGCATTGACGTTGGCGACGGGATTCGGCGCGGCCTCGGCCGCCCGCGCGGCTGACGCCCATTTCGTGCTGATCAGCCACGCGCCGGATTCGGATTCGTGGTGGAACACCATCAAGAACGCGATCAAACAGGCCGACGAGGACTTCAACGTCGAGACCGATTACCGCAATCCGCCGAACGGCGATATCGCCGACATGGCACGGCTGGTCGAACAGGCCGCAGCGCGCAACTACGACGGCGTGATCGTCTCGATCGCCGACTTCGACGTGCTGAAGAGTTCGATCGCCAAGGTCACGCAGAAACACATTCCGCTCGTCACGATCAACTCCGGCACCGAAGAGCAAAGCGCGCAGCTCGGCGCGATCATGCACGTCGGCCAACCCGAATACGCGGCCGGCAAGGCGGCCGGCCAGAAAGCGAAGGCCGCAGGCATCAAGTCGTTCCTGTGCGTGAACCACTACGCGACCAATCCGGCTTCGTTCGAACGCTGCCGTGGTTTCGCCGATGCACTCGGCGTCGACTTCAAAACCTCCACGCTCGACGCGGGTCAGGACCCGACCGGCGTGCAGTCCAAGGTGAGCGCGTATCTGCGTAATCATCCGGACACGCAGGCGGTGCTCGCGCTCGGTCCGCTCTCGGCCGATCCGACCATCAAGGCGCTGCAGCAGATGGGCCTCGCCGGTAAGGTCTGGTTCGCCACCTTCGACTTCGACAGCGACATCGCGAAGGCGATCCAGGACGGCACGATCCAGTTCGCGATCGATCAGCAGCCGTACTTGCAGGGCTATATCCCGGTCGCCGTGCTGGCTATCGTGAAGAAGGAACACACCACCGACCCGGCGAAGATCCGCCAGATCCTGCAGGCCAATCCGAAGTTCAAGGAACGGCTGGCTACTTACGGGCTCGCACCCTCGTATGGGCCACGCAATATCGGCTCGGGCCCGGGCTTCATCACCAAGGCCAACGTCGACAAGGTGCTGAAGTACGCGGGGCAATACCGCTAATCAGGCAGCTAAGTCACGCCTGACCTGAACCCGCCGCGAGCATCACGATCACGCCGATCGCCCCGCTCGCGGCCAACAACAGACCAGCGAATGCCGGCCGGATCGATTCGGGCCGGCCGGCACTCGCCCGCCCGTTGTGTTTGACGTGCAGCCTCGTCGCGCTGCACCGGCATGCCGCACAGACAGACGCGAACTGCCGCCCTTATTCGCCGCATTTACTTTGCTTCAAACGCCGCACGGGTTGCCGACCATCAGTCGCCCGCCGGCGTATCAAGGAGAGCTTCAAATGGGTGTCGCCAACATTTTTCATCCCCATCCCCGCAAGCAGCCGCCGGGCGACCCGCAAGACCCGACCGGCCAGGCCAGCACCACGACGGCCGCCAGCGCCGATGAACGCGTGCGCCGGGAGTCGTGGTTCAAACACCTGCTGAATCGCCCGGAATTCGCCGCGCTCGCCGGCACCGCCATGGTGTTTATCGTGTTCGGCGTAGCGGCCGGCAACTCGGGGATGTTCAATCTCGACGGCGTGATGAACTGGTCGCAAGTCGCGGCCTATCTGGGCCTGATCGCGGTCGGCGCCTGCGTGCTGATGATTGCGGGTGAATTCGATCTGTCGATCGGCTCGATGATCGGCTTTGCCGGCATGATGGTCGCGCTGCCCACCATGTATTTCCACTGGCCGATCTGGCTCGCGATCATTTTCGCGTTCGCCGGCTCGATGCTGCTCGGCGCGCTCAACGGCTATCTGGTGATGCGCACGCGGCTGCCGTCGTTCATCGTCACGCTCGCCTTCCTGTTCATTCTGCGCGGCCTGACGCTGGCCTTATCCGTGATGTTCGCGGATCGCACGATCATCTCCGGTGTCGGCGATGTCGCACGCCAGGACTGGCTGGCCCACACGCTGTTTCAGGGTGTCGCGTTCAAAGGCCTGTTCGTCTGGCTCGGCCACCTCGGTCTCGTCAAGATGCTCGACAACGGCGTGCCGCTCGTGCCGGGCATTCCCAAGGTACTGCTGTGGTGGCTCGGCCTGGCGATCGTCTGCGCGTTCGTGCTGGCGCGCACACGCTTCGGCAACTGGATCTTTGCCGTCGGCGGCGACGCCAACGCGGCCAAAAACGTCGGCGTGCCGGTACGGCGCGTGAAGATCTCGCTGTTCGTGCTGACCGCGTTCTGCTCGTGCCTGTATGCGGTGCTGCAGGTGTGCGACATCGGCTCGGCCGCGGCCGACCGTGGTTTGCAGGCCGAATTCGAAGCGATCATCGCCGCGGTGATCGGCGGCACGCTGCTCACCGGCGGCTACGGCTCGGTGATCGGCGCCTGCTTCGGCGCGCTGATCTTCGGCGTCGTGCAGATCGGCATTACCTACACGAACGTCGACTCGGACTGGTTCCGCGTGTTCCTCGGCGTGATGCTGCTGTTCGCCGTGCTGTTCAACCACTACGTGCGTAGCCGCGTCGCGGCGTCCCGCTAAACCTCGCTAATTTCGCTCAGGCACGGAGCTCACGATGAGCACACCCGAACAGACCGACGGCGACTACATCCTGTCGCTGGAAAATGTCAGCCGCTATTTCGGCAACATCATTGCGTTGAAGGACATCAACATCAAGCTGCGGCGCGGCGAAGTGCATTGCCTGCTCGGCGACAACGGCGCGGGCAAATCCACGCTGATCAAGACGCTCGCCGGCGTGCATCAGCCGAGCGAGGGAACGTATCTCGTCGACGGCAAACCGGTGCGCTTCAACTCGCCGAAAGACGCGCTCGATCTCGGTATCGCCACCGTCTATCAGGATCTGGCGCTGGTGCCGTTGCTTTCAGTGGCGCGCAATTTCTTCATGGGACGCGAGCCGCAGAAAAAACTGCTGGGCTTCATCAACGTGATGGACCTCGAACACTGCGCCACCGCCGCACGCGACAAGCTCGCGGAAATGGGCATCAACGTGCGCGATCCGCATCAGCCGATCGGCACGATGTCCGGCGGCGAGAAGCAATGTCTGGCGATCGCGCGAGCCATTCACTTTGGTGCGCGCGTGCTGATTCTCGACGAACCGACCGCCGCGCTCGGCGTGAAGCAGAGCTTCAATGTGCTGAAACTGATTCACAAGGCGCGCGCCAAGGGCATTTCGGTGATCTTCATCACGCACAACGTTCATCACGCGTATCCGATCGGCGATTCGTTCACGCTGCTCAATCGCGGCAAATCGCTCGGCACGTTTACGAAAGACACCATCAGCAAGGACGAAGTGCTCGACATGATGGCCGGCGGCGCCGAGATGCAGAAGATGATGGGCGAACTCGAAGGCGCGACGATCTGATTGGATCTGATCTATTCGCGTGGGCCCGGTGCCAAGACGCCGAATCCCACGCTCAGCTACTCAGGATTATTCATGGCTCACTCCAGCACATCCAGCGCTCACCCGTCCGGCCCCGCGTCGGGTTCGGGTTCGACCAGCGGCCGCTTCGCGCCGGGCCGCACGCGCGACATCGTCTGCCTCGGCCGGCTCGCCGTCGATCTGTACGCGCAGCAGGTCGGCGCGCGGCTCGAAGACGTGTCGAGCTTCGCGAAGTATCTCGGCGGCTCGTCGGCGAATATCGCGTTCGGCTGCGCGCGGCTCGGTCTCGCCTCCGCCATGCTGGCGCGCGTCGGCAACGATCATATGGGCCGTTTTCTCACCGAGACGCTCACTCGCGAAGGTTGCGACGTCAGCCGGGTACGCATCGATCAGGAACGCCTGACCGCGCTCGTGCTGCTCGGCCTGAAAGACCGCGACACGTTCCCGCTGATCTTCTACCGCGAGAACTGCGCCGACATGGCGGTCGACGAAGCGGATTTCGACGAAGCCTTTATCGCGTCGTCGAAAGCGCTGCTGATTACCGGCACGCACTTCTCCACCGAACAGGTGAACCGCACGAGCCGTCGCGCGCTGGATTACGCGCGCCGCAATCAGGTGCGTACCGTGCTCGATATCGATTATCGTCCGGTGTTGTGGGGCCTCACGGGCAAAGCGGACGGTGAAACCCGCTTCGTCGCGAGCGAAGGCGTCACCGCGCATTTGCAGCGGATTCTGCCGCTGTTCGATCTGGTGATCGGTACCGAGGAGGAATTCCGCATTGCCGGCGGCAAGACCGAACTGGTCGATGCACTCGCCATGGTGCGTGCCGTGACGCCCGCCACGCTGGTGCTCAAGCGCGGACCGCTAGGCTGCCAGATCATCGACGGCGCGGTGCCCGCCTCGCTCGACGACGCGCCGATTCACGGCGGCGTGGAAGTCGAGGTGCTGAACGTGCTCGGTGCGGGTGACGCGTTCGCCTCCGGCTTTCTTTCCGGATGGTTGCGCGATCAACCGCTCGAAGCCTGCGCGCGCGCCGCCAACGCGAGCGGCGCGCTGGTGGTGTCGCGACACGGTTGCGCACCGGCCATGCCGACGCCGGCCGAGCTCGACTACTTCCTGCGCGAAGCGAAGCTGGACCCGCAGCGCATGCGCCGTCCGGATCGCGACGCGACGCTGGCCCGCTTGCATCGCGTCTCACCGGCCCGCAAACAATGGGACGAAGTACTCGGCTTCGCCTTCGATCACCGCAACCAGTTCTTCGAACTCGCGCAGCAGACCGGGGCGGATGAAGCGCGCATTGCACGGCTGAAAGGCCTGTTCGTCGAAGCCGTCGCGCAGACGGAAAGCGCGTTGGGCTTGCAGGACCGCATTGGCGTATTGATCGACGACCGTTACGGCCAGGACGCGCTGAACGCGGCGACCGGACGCGGCTGGTGGATCGGCCGCCCGGTCGAACTGCCCGGCTCGGTGCCGCTGGTGTTCGACCACGGCCGCTCGATCGGCACCTCGCTGATTGCGTGGCCGCGAGACCATATCGCCAAGTGCCTCGTGCAGTTCCATCCGGACGAGCCCATCGAACAACGTCTCGAACAGGAAGCGCAGTTGCGTGCGCTATACGACGCGACTCAGGCAAGCGGCCACGAACTGCTGCTCGAAGTGATTCCGCCGAAGCACGCGTCGCTGCCGCAAGGGCCGGATATCGTGTATCGCGCGTTGAAGCGGCTGTACAACATCGGCATCTATCCGGAGTGGTGGAAACTCGAACCGATGGACGCCGCGCAATGGCAGGCCGTCGACGCATTGATCGCCGAACGCGATCCGTATTGCCGCGGCGTGGTGCTGCTCGGTTTGTCGGCGGGTGTCGAGCAGTTGAACGAGGGGTTTCGCGCCGCCGCGCAATCGGCAACGTGCCGCGGTTTTACGGTCGGCCGCACGATCTTTCACGAACCGAGCCATGCGTGGCTCGCCAATGAAATCGGCGACGACGAACTGATCGCCCGGGTGCGCCGCACGTTCGAAACGCTGATCGCGTCATGGCGCGCGACGCGTGGCGCGAACGCCTCGCAGCACGGCGCGTCGCGCCGCGTTCATCAGGAGCAGGCCGCATGAACCAGCGCATCATGCATCACGACACGGCGTCCGCCAACGACGCCACCCAGGCACGCCCCGCCGTGTCCGGCACGATCCGCCTGACGACCGCGCAGGCGCTGGTGCGCTATCTCGCCGCGCAACGCGTTGTCACTGAAGACGGCAAAAGCACCGAGACGCTATTCGGCGGCGTCTTCGCGATCTTCGGGCATGGCAACGTGGCGGGGATCGGCGAGGCGCTGTACCAGCATCGCGAGGAATTGCCGACGCTGCGCGCCCATAACGAACAGGCCATGGCGCATAGCGCGATTGCTTTCGCGAAGGCGCATTTCCGCCGCCGCATGATGGCCGTGACGACCTCGATCGGACCCGGCGCCACCAACCTCGTGACGGCGGCGGCGCTCGCGCACGTGAACCGTCTGCCGGTGCTGTTGCTGCCCGGCGACGTCTTCGTGTCGCGCGCGCCGGATCCGGTGCTGCAACAGGTGGAAGACTTTCACGACGGCGGCGTCTCCGCCAACGACGCGCTCAAACCGGTATCGCGCTACTTCGACCGGATCGTGCATCCGGCGCAATTGCTCAATGCGTTGCCGCGCGCCGTGCGCGTATTGACCGACGCGGCGTTGTGCGGGCCCGTCACGCTCGCCTTGCCGCAAGACGTCCAGGCGCAGGCGTGGGATTTCCCGGCGGAATTTTTCGAGCCGCGCGTCGTCCGGTTTCATGCGCCTGCAGCGCGTATCGACGAGATCGACGCCGCCGTCGCGCATTTACGCCGCGCCAAACGGCCGCTGATCGTCGCGGGAGGCGGTGTGCTGTACGGCCACGCCACCGATGCGCTGCACCGCTTCGCCACCACGCACGGCATTCCGGTCGCGGAAACGCAGGCCGGCAAAGGCTCGCTGGCGTGGAACGATCCGTTGAACGCGGGCGCGCTGGGCGTGACGGGTTCGCCCGCCGCCAACGCGCTCGCGCACGATGCCGATTGCGTGCTCGCCATCGGCACGCGCCTGCAGGACTTCACCACCGGTTCGAACACGTTGTTCACCCAGGCGGAGGTGGTCGCGATCAACGCCAACGCGTTCGACGGCCTCAAGCATCGCGCCCTCGTCGTGGAAGCCGACGCGCGTCTCGCACTCGACGCGCTCGCCGAGCCGCTGCAAGGCTGGCACGCGGACCGCCCCTGGACCGCGCGCGCGCACAAACTCGCGGCGAGCTGGCGCGACACGGTGAGCACGCTCACGCATGCACCGCAACGCGACAGCGTGCTGCCATACGAAGGCGATGTGATCGGCGCGATCCAGCGTTCGAGCCCGGGGTCGGCCGCGAACGATATCGTCGTGTGCGCGGCGGGCACCCTGCCCGCTGAGTTGCACAAGCTGTGGCGTGCCGGCAAACCGGGCGCGTATCACGTCGAATATGGCTATTCGTGCATGGGCTACGAGATTGCCGGCGGCCTCGGTGCGAAGCTCGCACGGCCCGCGCGCGAAGTGATCGTGATGGTTGGTGACGGCAGCTATCTGATGATGAACAGCGAGATCGCGACCTCGGTGATGATCGGCGCCAAGCTGATCGTCGTGGTGCTCGACAATCGCGGCTACGGTTGCATCAACCGTCTGCAACAGGCGTGCGGCGGTGCGCCGTTCAACAATCTGCTGGAGGACTGCATGCAGGGTCCGCTCGGCGCGCCGCAGATCGATTTCGCCGCGCATGCGCGAGCCCTCGGCGCGCAAGCCGAGCACGTCGCGAATATCGCTGAACTGGAAGTCGCGCTGCAACGCGCACGCATCGCGGATCGCACCTATGTGATCAGTATCGACACCGACCCGGCCCGCACCACCGACGAAGGCGGCTGGTGGTGGGAAGTCGCCGTGCCCGAAGTGTCGACGCGCCCCGCCGTGCGCGACGCGCGCGCGAAATACGACGCGCAGCTCGCGGCGCGGGCCGAATCGGCCGACGCCGATGACCGCGCCGCCCAACCCGACAACGAATGAGGACGTCCGCATGACTGCTTTCGACGTACGTATCGGCATCAACCCGTTATCGTGGATGAACGACGATCTGCCTTCGCTCGGCGGCGAAACGCCGCTCGACGTGGCGCTGACCGAAGGCCGCCAGATCGGCTATCAGGGCTTCGAACTGGGCAACAAGTTTCCACGCGAGCCGCAGGCGCTGAAAACCCTGCTCGCGCAATACGATCTCGCGCTGGTGTCCGGCTGGTATTCCGGCCGCCTCGCGCGCGGCAGCGTGGAAGACGAAATCGCCTCGGTCGGCCCGCATCTGGACCTGCTCGCGCAAAACGGCGCGACGGCCATGGTGTACGGCGAAGTCGCCGATTCGATTCAGGGCGCGCCGCAGCCGCTGTATCAACGGCCGCGTTTTTTCAGCGACGCGCAGTGGGCGGCGTACGCGGCGCGAGTCGATGAATTCGCACGCTATACGTTGAGCCGTGGCGTGCGGCTGGCTTATCACCATCACATGGGCGCGTACGTCGAAACGCCCGCCGACGTCGATCAGCTGATGGCACGCACGAGCGACGCGGTCGGCCTGCTGTTCGACGCCGGGCACATTACGTTTGCCGGCGGCGATCCGCTGGCGGTGCTCGACAAACATATCGGCCGCGTGTGCCACGTGCATTGCAAGGACGTACGCCCCGCCGTGATGAAGCTGGCACGCAATCGCAACTGGAGTTTTCTCGACGCGGTGATTGCCGGCGCGTTCACCGTGCCGGGCGACGGCGCGGTGAATTTTCCGGCCATCATCGAGCGCCTGAAGCGGCACGGTTATCGCGGCTGGCTGGTGGTCGAAGCGGAACAGGACCCGGTGGTCGCACCGTCGTTCGAGTACGCGCAGAAGGGTTATCGCACGTTGCGCGCGTTGGTGGATGCACCGCTCGACGGTGTGGGCCGCGCGGATCAGGAGGCAGCATGAGTTTATTGGTGAAGGCGCAGCGCGACGGCCAGACGATCGCGCGGGTCACGCCGGAGTCGGCGTGCTGGCGGTACGTGGGATTCGCCGCTTACCGGTTGGGCGCGAACGAGGTCGTGCATGTGTTCGAAGCGACGCGCGAGGTGTGTATCGTCGTGCTGACCGGCGCGGTGGATATCGAAACCGCGGACACCACGTGGACCGCGCTCGGTTCGCGCGACAACGTATTCGAAGACGCCGCGCCATATGCAGTGTATTTGCCGCCGGGCGTGCGCGCGACGGTGCGCGCCAATCGCGAGGCGGAGATCGGTGTGGCGAGCGCGCCGGCCAAAGGCGAGTTTCCGGCAAGGCTGATCGAACCGGCTTCGATGAAGCGCTCCACGCGCGGCAAGGGCCTGAATACGCGTTATGTGTGCGATATTCTTCCGCAGACCGAGCCGGCGGAGTCGTTACTGGTGGTCGAAGTCAGAACGCCGGGCGGCCACGCATCGAGCTATCCGCCGCATAAGCACGACACCGACAACGTGCCGCACGAGAGTTCGCTGGAAGAGACTTACTACCATCGGTTGAACCCGCCGCAAGGCTTCGCGTTTCAGCGCGTGTACACCGACATGCGCGATATCGACGAATCGATGGCCGTGGAGAATCACGACGTGGTGATGGTGCCGCGCGGCTACCATCCGGTGATCGTGCCTTATGGTTACGACTCGTACTACCTGAACGTGATGGCCGGCGGGCAACGGGTCTGGCATTTCCGCAACGATCCGGCGCATGAATGGATCATCCATAAAGACGCTTGACCGGTTTGGCGTCACGGCATGCCGTGACGCGCCGTGACGTTTGCTACTTTCTGGTGGCCAGGTCGACGTCCAAACCGCCGTCGGTGCCCATTCGCACGGTTCCCTTCGACACGTCGCGGCGATAACCGTACAGATCGAACTTCATCACGCCGGGGTTCGAACTGTCGCTGATGAAGGTTCTGGTATTCGTCACCAGCGAATTGAACATCTTCACGTCGCCGGATTCGATCCAGACGAAACTCCTGGCCGCATTCGCCGGCGGGCGCGCGGCGGCAAGCGCGCCGTCGCGCTTGAATTTCAGCACCAGACCTTCGTCCGTTACCGTCGCGCTGGCGAGGCGGCCTTGCAGCACCGGCGGCGGAAACACCGTGTACTGATCGAACACCAGTTCGTTGCCCTGCAACGCGACGCCCTTGCGCGTGAGCGGCGTGAGCGATGCCAGCGGAATATCCAGTGCGCGCAGCAAGCCCGCCTGCGGCACGCCCAGCACTTTCACCGAGGTCGGTTCATAGACGAGATGCCGCTCGTCTTTCGCGACGATCGTGCCGCTCATCGTGGTCGGCAGCCAGACGCCGGGAAAGTGATTCCACAACTTGATGCCGCCGGTGACTTCCAGCTTGCCGTCGACGGGTTTCAACTGCAGATCGTTCAGCGAGCGCGGCGCGTAGTCGAGCAGGTAGTCGTTGAATAGCGCCGCCATGGCCGGCCAGGGCTCGACCACCTCGCCGCCGATGATATGAATGTCGTACTGATCCGAATCGTCGAGGTCGACGGGTTGGCCCGGTCGCTTCGGCACCATTTGCGCGTCGAGCGATCGCACATGAAAACCGATCCGCCCGGCGACGTAGAAGTCGACGTTCTCGACGTGAATCAACGGCGCGACGGCCGCTGAATGACGCTCGTCGATGAACGCCGAGCCCGGCGTCGCCATGCTCTGGCCGCTGAATGCCGCGCGCGTGCCGACCGGAATCGCGCGCGCCACCGAAGCGGTCCTCGCGATCGGCGGCACGTGTTGCCACACCAGCCGAGCCTGCGCGAGCGAAGCCTGCTGCGCGCGGATGAAGCTGTCGTTGAAGCGTGCGCCGGCGCTGCCGGTTTGCTGCGACGCGTCGTTCGCCGCAGCGGCGCCACTGGCGCTGGCACTTGCGCTGGCGAGCGTCGAATAGGACGGCAGATGCACGTCCAGTGCGCCCGCTTCATTGAAAGTCAGATAGCCGGCCGCCATCTGGTCGCGGTAGTGATACAGGTCCAGCACGAACGGCGCGCCGGCGTCGAGCGGCGTGATCGCCATGTCGATATTCATCGGCATCGAGCGCATGAATTTCACGTCCCCGCCCTGCACCAGCATGCCGCGTGCGGGCATCGTCGCGGGCCAGTCGATTCTGGGCACCGTGTGATCGTCCAGCGTGAAGCGTACGCCGGCCGCGCTCGTCTCGATGTGCGTGATCGTCATGCGCAAGGCGGGCGGCGGCGTGAGTTTGGCGACCTGCATCACCACGTCATCGCCGTCCAGACGCGCGATCGGCGTGTCGACTTTCAGCAGATCGGCCATCTTGACGTGCGCGGCCTGCATCAGCTTGTCGGCGCCGACGCCGGCGACTTCGACATGATCCGCGCGGAACACGAGTTCGCGGGCGTTGCGCATCGACAAGGCGCCGCTCAGCACGATCGGCACCCACGTTTCGCGATGCATCTCGCCGGTAATGCGCAAGCTCCCGCCGTCTTGCGGCACCACCCGCATATTGCGCAGCGGTGAGCCCTGATACTGGAACAGGTAGCGGTCGAAAATCGCGGTGAGCTTCGCGCTGTCGAGTGTGACGTCGCCGCGGTGCACGTTGATCGTCACGCTGGTGGGGTCGTCGAATACGATCGGCTGACCGGCATGCGCGGGGCTCAGCGTCGCGGCCATGTCGTGGATCATGAAGCCGATGTCGCCGGTGACCCGAAAGTCCACGTCGCGCGCGAACATCAGCGAACCGTCGATGCCGGAATCGCGCAAGCTCAACGGGCGGGTGCGCTTTTCGGTCATGCCGCTGGCCGACGGCAGGCGTGCCGCGATGCGCTGTTCGGTAGCGAGTTGTTGGGCTTTCGCGAGTTCGAGTGACGGGCGTGTCGATGCGGCGGGTTGGGCGACGGCGCCGCGCGAGGTGTCGGCGGCGCTCAGGGCTGGGACTGAGTCTGGCGACGGTGTTGCAGTGATAGTGCTGCTGGTTGCGCTCGCCGCGCTCATCGGCGCGCTGGCGGAGTTCGACGGCGCGGCCGACGTCCCGCTCGTGCTCGAACTCGCATCGGCGCAGGCGGACATCAACAAGGCGGCGGTCAACAACGCGACGCCGACGCCAATCGGCGCGCACCACATCCGCGTGTGCCCCGCTTTTCGTGCCGGTTTTGAGCGTGATCCAGCCGAGTCCACTATGCGTTGCCCGGTCGCGGCCGCTTCGTCTGTTGCGCGTGTCTGTTTCATGACGTCTCCTCCTGAAGCCGCGACGCGTCTCGCGCGCGTCGGCTGCGGCATGGTTCGTCACGCTGGCGGCGGCTTTAAACACCACGCCGACGCCGCGCGCCTTTGACCTGATTGTCTTGATTTGTCAGCGCGCTGCCGACAAGATTTCTGGAGGGTGCTCACCAAACGATCAAGCGTTTGAATCGCCTCGGTGAGTCAGTGGGAAGCCGCGTGCGTCGGGCTTAAGCGGCGCGCCGTGAAGCAGCATTCAAACGGCATTGCCGGGTGCAAGCTACGCAGCGTGCGACGTTAGCGGACAGGCAGAGGCTCTAGATACACTCGATCGCGACGCAACCCACCGCGCAACGCGATTTGCGGCGCTGCAATAAGAAAGCGGCACATCGGCCGCCCTCGGGTATCACTTAGTCTGCTGAACCCATTGCTTACGCCAGCCCGGCGCTTCGAAAGGATCCGAAAAATACTGCGTCTCGTGGACGACCTTGCCGTCGCGAAACTCCATGATGCTCACCGTCAAGAACGCCCGGCCGTTATAGGTGATCTCGTATTCCGTGACCCACAGAGTTCCTTCGCCCTGAATTCGCATGACGTCGAATCCCGATGGCCTGTCAGGGTGATGACCGCGCAGTGCCTGCAAGTTGGCTCGACCGAGAATCCGCTCGCCCGATTGGGGATAGTCACAGATGGCGTCGTCAGCATAAATGGCGTGCTCCGCGTCCAGATCGCCGGCCGCCGAGGCGCGCCAGTGTGCATTCAAGGCTTCACGCAATTGCGCTTCCTGCATGGCAACACCTCCGCACGATTACATGTCCCGCGATGAAGGACTCACGCGTTGAAGCCGTCAAAAAGGGCGATGTGGAGTCGTCATCAGATAGCCACCGTCAGGGTCGAATCGAGCCCAAAACAGCAGGTGGATTGGCTGATTCAGTGTAGCAAATGGATCGCGGCCGAATGATGCCGACTGGTAACGGCAGCAATTGCGCCGTTTACCAGCCGGGTTCCAAAGGATTTTTTACTCAGGCTTTACAGACCCAACGATTCCTCCAATCGTCGCATCTCCTGCTGCCATTCCTGCTGCAAATGAGCCTTCTGATGTTTCGGCTTGCGCGCCCGATCCGTCTCTAGCCACGCCTCCAATTGGCACCAGCGCTGCCACTGCACTTCGGCCTCTTCACTAGCGAAAGTGGACTGCGCAACCGGACCGGGCAGCGCAGCCGGAGCAGCTTCGGATCGCACCTTGTCATTGGTGGCGAACAGCCGCTGATAGGCGCCGGCGGCATCTGGCCATTCCTGAACCTGGCCATTGCCGATGACCCAGAACCGGTTGCAACTGGTTTCGATCAATTCCCGATCGTGCGAAACCAGCAGAAAACCACCGGCGAAAGCAGCGAGTGCGGCCGCGAGTTCACGCTTGCCGTCCAGGTCCAGGTGATTGGTCGGCTCATCGAGCCATAGCATGTGATAGCTGGCCATGGACAGCGCCAGAAACAGCAACCGCGCGCGCTCACCGCCGCTGAGCGTGGCCACCTTCTGGCCGTGACGCGAATAGGCGAACCCTGCCGATATCAAGGCTTGCCGTCGCTCCCTGTCGCCGACCGGCGCGAACTTGTAGAGGGCGTCGGCCAGCGTCGCTTCGTCGGCCAGTTGACGCAGCGACTGATCGTAGTAGGCGATGCGCGCCGCCGGATGATAGCGCCAGCCTGCGCGTGCTTCGCCTGCCTGCACGTCGCTCCAGCACTGACGCAACAGCGAAGACTTGCCCGCGCCGTTGCTGCCCAGCAGCGCAATCTTGTCACCCAGCCGCAACCACAGGGCGTCGAGCTCGAACAACACCGGCTGATCGGACTGCGCGCGTACCTGCAAGCCTTCGAATGCCAACAGACTGTCGGCGGCCAATGACTTCCCTTGCAGCTTCAGGCACCACGGACTGCCGCGACTGACGAAGGTCTGCTCGTCTTTCAGCTTATCGGCGCGCCGCTGTATGTTCCTCGCCTGGCGCAACAGTTTTTCATTGTCATGCTCGCGCCCCCAGGTCGCGACGCGCCTGCTACTGGCCGTCAAGCGGTCGATTTCCTTTTGCTCGCCGGCATGGCGCGACTGCGCCGCGACGTCGGCTTCGGCCAGCGCGACTAATGCCTGACTGCACGGCAAATCGAAACTGTACAACTGCTGATCGCGCAGAATCCAGCTCTTGTCGCTGAGCGTATCCAGCAGCCGTGGATCATGCGACACCAGAATGAAACCGCCTTGCCAACGGCGCAGGAAATCCTCCAGCCACAGCAGTGACGGCAGGTCCAGATGGTTGCTGGGTTCGTCCAGTAACAACAGGTTGGGCTCCTGCAATACGGCGCGCCCCAGCAGCAGGCGGGTGTGCTGTCCGCCGCTCAGGCTGGCCACCGGCGTATCGGCGGCGTCAGGCAAGGCCAGTTCGCTCAGCAGACTGTCGACTCGCCAATGGTGTTCCGGCTGTTTGTCGATCGCCTCCAGAAGCGCCTCGCGCGCCGTCAGGTCCGCAAGCCGTGGCGGCAGATGTTGCTCGACATGCTGAAGGCGGCACTGTCCAGCATATTGCACGCTGCCGGCACCCGGCTCGCGGCTGCCCGCCAATAGACCCAGCAGGCTGCTTTTGCCGCAGCCGTTATGGCCCAATAGACCAATGCGGTCGCCGAGTTTTACGGTAAAGGAAAGATCGTGGAATAGCGGGCCATGGCCGCTTTCCAATTGCAGGGAAAGTGCGGAAATCAGGGTTGTCATGCTTTTGCTCTCGTTTCTGCGGGACGTGTTTGTCCCTGTCAACAGGAGCGCTGGCGACAACAATGGAATCGAGAAAGAACTCGATTAGATGAGTAGGCTTTGCTCTGACCAGGTTATCGCAGCGCGATAGAACGCAGGTGAGAGCAGGCAAATGTGCTGGACCAATGTACCAACATCATTGGGTACACGAGCAGAACCATATTTACCTCCTTTTTTTCAGAAAGAGTTAAGGTCCGCGCAGTGTAATCCGGATTGGGCGATAAGCGCTATTCCGTTAGCGTCCGTGATAACGACGTCGTGCCGGACGAGGTAGGCCAGGCCAACACATCGTCGTCATTCCCGATCGCTGTTATTGCGTGTTATCGCCGGTTATTGCGCGGCCGGCGATACGGTACTCGGGGTGGCCAGCGTATTGTGACTGCCGGGAAGGTTGGTCAGCGACGTGGCACTATTGCTCGAGTTATTAGGCATACCCGAGTTTGGCGAGCCGGCGTTCGTGCCGCTTTCCGAGTTGCCTGCACCGGGCGTGCCGTAGCCGCTCGTAGCGGCAGCCGGCGACGTGACGCTTGGCGTCGCGAGCGTATTGTTGCTCTGTGCATAGGCGCCGGCCGACAGCGTGATGGCGGCGACGGCCGCGATGAATATGCTAGTTGCCTTGATCATGTCCCGCTCCTTTTTTGATTTGGACTCGAATTGCGGCTCAACGACCCATTCACCCTTTTGCACGGCGGTCGTTGTCTGCCTGATTCGTGGCGATCGAACCTGTGCCTGTATGCCCGCGCATTCGTATACTCGAAGCAAAGCAAAGATCGCCGCACAGCTAGTCTAGGAAAACGGTCACGGATAATTAAGCACTATATTTGCAAGGATGAATTGCTATTTCTGGAATTGAGCCGGGCAGGTTTTGATCACCATCGAGAAAGGAAACCGCGTTAAGCCAAAGCATTCTTTTGAGCGGCCAGATTAAGTTTGCCCGCTCCCATGCGAACCTCGACCTCCGCGAAAATCGCCTCGGCGAATTCGACCACGGGCGGTTTCTCCGCGTCGTACATCATGACGAATTCAATATCCGGCAGTGCCGGTAAGCCTTCGCTCACGCCGAGTTCGCGAAGTTCGTCACCGATCACGCTGCGCGGCACCGGCGCGATGGCGCGCGAATTCTAGGCGCGCTCGCTGCGTCACGAATTGATGCCGGCGAGGCCTAATCGTGGCACGTGCAGATTTCGAATTCGTGGCCGTCGGGGCTCGCCAGAACGACGCTGGTCATGGCGTCGTTTAACTGCATGACGACGGTTGCGCCGAGAGACTTCGCGCGTTCCAGAAAACCCGGCAGAGACGATGATTCGAATTCGAACACGGGCACGGATGCGCTACCGACCAGTTCATCGCCAAAATCGTTCAGCAATAAGCCGAGCCGAATGCCGCCGATCGAAAACTCGGCCCATTTCTCCGACTTGCGATTCGGTGCGAGTTCCAAAAGCTTTTCCCAGAACGTGATCGACCGCTCCATGTCCATTACCTTGAAATAAATGGTTCTGATGCGCATTGAATGTTCCTGGATGGCTGTTTGGAAGAGCCCAAAGATCCCACAACTTAACCAGGAAAGATACGGCGAGGGCATGGCAGGTGGCCCGGCGTTCACGAAGAACCTATGCGCGACGTGTAGACTATTTCGATGACCCAGCAAATCGACTACCTCAACCCCGCGCTGCCGGCCGCCCTGCGCCGCGTGACCATGCCCGTGGTCGACGCGACCCCGCAAACACTCCACGGATTCGGCAGGCTCGTTGCAGACCCGAACGAGTGTCCTGTCGAAATCGTACAGTGGCCCGCCGTGGGATCGAGGCCGATCGATCCCGGCACCGGCGACGAAGCCGGCACCACCACGGGCACATTCATCAGCGAATGGCACGGGGACATTCTCTACGGCCGAAACGAGGCCGTGGGCGGTCACTACGTCCTCGCGTATGCAACCGAGCCCGACACCGCGCGCGAAGAATCCACCGCTGCGCCTGAACGCATGCTGCTCTGGCACGCGAACTATCACCCGGACGGCGGACAGCTCTTCTTTCCGCTGGACCAGCGTCCGTTTTATGTGCCGCTTGCCTTGCCAGGTGACGACATTGCGCCGGAAAACTTCGTGTGCTTTCGTTTCGATGGAACCCAGGGTCTCTACATCCATCCGAACATCTGGCATGAAGGGGTGTTCACCCTCGAGGGCACCCAGCGCTTCTTCGACAGGCAGGGCGCCGTTCACGCGCGCGTGTCTGTCGACTTTGCCCGCGAGTTTGGCTGTCTTCTCGAAGCGCCGATTCACGGTAGTGCGCTGCCCGGTTGAGGCGGAAAGTTATCTCTTGAAGCAGCACCGTCGGTAAGCGCGGCCTCTCGCCTCATGGTGCCGTGGCGGGTGGCCGCTATCGGCTGCAAAGACCGCTAACCAGCAGACCCAGGCCAAACTCAAAGGCCACCTCCGGATCGATGGGATCGATCGCCGGGCCGGCGTCTGCCGCCTGTGCGGTCTCGCCTTTGGCGGCCGCTTTGCGTTGAGGTTCGGGTGACGCAGTCCTGACGTCATGCGCCTGCTCCTCCAGCACGCAGCCCACCGTGAACTGACCCGCGGCCAGCAACGCCATCTGCGCATCCGGTTCGCTGAAGCCCGCGCGCACGAGATACGCCACTTTCGGCAGGATCCGCTCAAGTTCGGCCTGGTTCGGCGTCGTGCCGGCGTGCAGCAGTGCGCCGTCGCGGTGGGCGAGGAGCGCACGGCGAAAGCTGCGGGCGTTGTCGGCAAACCAGACCGGCCAATCGGCGATGTCAGCGGGCACGCCGATCGTGTGATGCCGCGCCAGCACCAAGGAAGCCATCTCGCCGAGTAGCGCCGACTTGTCACGGAAGTGCCAGTAAAGCGTGGCCGACTCCACGCCGAGTTTCTCGGCCAGACGTCTCGTCGACAACCCATCCAGCCCGACTACATCGAGCAATTCAAGCGCTGCGCCGGCCACTTCGTCACGTCGAATTTTTGCCATGCTTGATTCTCTATCAGCGATAGATATACTTATCGATGATAGATTTTAACATCGAGGAGTCGCGCATGACCGTTCGCCCTACCCGCACATCGGTGCTGATCGTCGGCGGCGGACTGGTTGGCCTGTCGGCTGGCCTGTTCCTGCAACGCCTGGGCGTTCCCTTCATCCTCGTCGAGAAAAACCGGAACGTTTCGCTGCTGCCGCGCGCGCGCGGCATTCATCTGAGAACCATGGAGCTGTTTCGCCAGATTGGTGTCGAGGAGGCGGTCGAGGCGGCGGCGGCCGCAGCCTGGCAACAGGGCAGCTTCGGCGGCGCTCGGCGCGGGCGCACGCTGGTGGATGCGGAGCCGATCGTCGACGTCTCCACCATGCGCGTGAAAATGGCGGCGGCCGGCGCGTCGCCGTCGAGTTTCGGCGCCTGCCCGCAGACGCTGATCGAGCCGGTGCTGCGGCAGCAGCTTGAGGCGCGAGGTGGGGACGTGCGCTTCGGCCATGAACTCGTGTCGTTCGTCGAGTCGGGCGACGCGGTGGTCGCGGCCGTACGCGGCCCGGATGGGCGGGAAACGATCATTGAAGCCACCTGGCTGATCGGCGCCGACGGAGGACGTAGCTTCGTGCGCAGGCAACTGGGCGTCGGCAGGGTCGAGACGCCCGCCCCGCAGCACCTGCTCAACATCTTCTTCCATGCCGATCTGGCCGAGGCCGTGGCAGGCCGCACGTTCAGCCAGTGCGAGATCGCGAACGAGCGCGTGCGCGGCCTGTTTCTGGCAATGAACAACACGGACAAATGGTCGTTCCACCTGGAGTACGAGCCATCGCAAGGGCTGCCAGCCGACAGCGAACTGCCCGACCTGGTGCGCGCCGCGATTGGTCTGGACGATGTCGACATCGACATTCCCAGTCGAGGCGCGTGGAGTACGGGCGTGTCGATTGCAGAGCGTTATCGGGTGGGCCGCGCTTTTCTGTGCGGCGACGCGGCGCACCTGATGCCGCCGTGGGGTGGTTTCAACGCGACCACCGGCATTGCCGACGCGCACAATCTCGCATGGAAACTCGCCGCGGCATTGCGCGGCGAGGCGACAACGGCGCTGCTAGACAGCTATGAAACCGAGCGGCGGCCAGTCGCCGTGCGTAACGGCAGCCAGGCCCTGTTGCGCACGGACTTCGATGCGCGCTTCGGTATCGAAACGCAGACCAACCGCGAGGTGTTCCCTGCGCTGCTCGATGCGGGTGCGTTGTTGTTGCGGCATCGCTATCGGGTCGCGGACGGCGCGTCTGCAGAAGAGTCGCCGGAGTGGGTAGCGCATCTGCAGGCACAGACCGGGACGCGCTTTCCTCACGCCTGGATTCGGCGCGACAACCAACGGATGTCGACGCTGGATCTCTTCGGCGACAGTTATGTACTGCTGGCCGGCCCGAACGCTTCGGTGCAGCCGTCGAGCCGTGCAAGTCTTAACCCCGCTACGCCCGCGGTTTATGTCGCCGGCAAGGATTTTGAGTTCGTCGATTCCGAAGACGACTGGCGCACGTTGACAGATCTATCCGACGACGGCGTCGTGACGGTACGGCCAGACGGATTTGTTCTGTGCCGATCGACGGGTTGAGTTTGAGTTTGTTTCGAACGAACCGGGGTCAATCGGCGCACGTCAATCCAGTCCTCGAAATTTCAAAACGAAACGGCAACGGGTCAGACGGAATTGGAAAAACGGGAGGCATGTCGTCTGAGTCCGACGAGGAATATCCCGATGTTCGAATATACGAAGTGGGAGTGCCCGCGTGACCGCCCAGCGGATACGGGTAGCACGACCATAGCTGGTACATGCGTCTGTTCTGAAGCATGAAATGCGCGAGTTGCCTTTCCTGAATGCCGTACAACAACGCATTGAGGTCTCGGCCAGCTCCACCCACGTTGCCCAACCCACCCTCAGATCTAGCGACCTTGCCATTGACCAGGCGGATCTCCCAAAAGCCGTCCAAACCGGCCTGTGCCGTCGGAACGGGGCCGACGGATATCCAGATCATGTTTGCAATGGCGCGCAGTTGCGCCAGATCATCCATTGCAAGTGTGATGTTCGAACGATGAGTGATCGCGGACTGCACCTTTCCATTGATCAATTTCAACTCGAAATTGATAACGGAGAAAGTTCCAGTGTCGAAATCAACGAGTCTTGTCGTCGTTCCACCAAGTCCACCGACCGAGACGGTGAAGCCATGGCGCAACTGTTTGAATGGATACCCTTCCGGCATAGGAGCCGACGAGCAATTTCCTGCGCACGTTCGCTCCGATGCGCGAGATCCGATTTCAGCTGTTGCCGCAAGACGCACCATTCGAGGCGGACGCGCCGCGAGGGCGTGCAGGTAGCCGTCCAACGCATCGCTCTCAATTGAGAATTCTTTCTTG
Source organism: Paraburkholderia bryophila (assembly GCF_003269035.1). Classification (GTDB taxonomy): domain Bacteria; phylum Pseudomonadota; class Gammaproteobacteria; order Burkholderiales; family Burkholderiaceae; genus Paraburkholderia; species Paraburkholderia bryophila. The sequence continues at coordinate 23,243 of NZ_QLTK01000030.1, forward strand.
ATACGGTCCTGCGCAAGGATCTGACTGCCTTGATCCCGGATATTTAGCGTAGCGGAGACCTGCGAGGCAGCGTTGTCCGCCGCGGCATTGATCTGGTACCGACGCTGAGCAAACTCACCGTACGTTAGTTTCTGCTGCGAGAGAGCGACGGTAAGTTGGCGCAACTTTGCTTCGGCTACGCTTGCGAACGCTGCTCTTTGCAGGAAAATCGATTGCGCCATTGGTGTTAGATCCGGCGACGCCGGACTGATCTCATGCTCCTGCTCTATGCACGCATCGCGGAGTTCTTCCCATTTCATGATCAACGGTACGTCGGCATCCGTGGGAAAAGCATCAAGGGACGCATACGTGTATGGCGCGGGCGACAACGGATCGTGAAATATCTCAATCTTGTTGCGAATTGGATTCAAATCGGGTGTGGACATGGCGGCTGCACACTCTTTGCGCCATACATCGATCCGAGCGTTAATCGCCTTGTATCCATCGGAATTTGCTGCGTTCTGGAGCGTGGTCGCAGGAGCGAACTGATCCCGCGAGGGATTGCTGAGTCCATTGCTCGTTACCATCGAACCCGTCGCGCATGCCGGTGTTCCGAGACCAGTTCCGCAACCGGAAGAATGATTGGTCGATACGGGACGATAGGAATTGCAGCCACTCATCAACACCAGGACGGCAAGTGCCGCAATATGTTTTCTCATCGTGTAGTGTTTCAGGAGAGGGGCCTTAAATAGTGGGGGCGAGTTTTCACGCGGTGACCCGAGTACCAGAAGATTCTATTGGTTAGGTGTTCGAGCGTCGACGATCCGAACGCCGTTGTCGAATGACCGGTCATGGCCTCTGCATGCTGCAGTCTGCCCAGTTCGGCTCATCCCTTTACTTTTTTTATGAGCGGACATTGGACCAAACCAGAAGTCGATCTCTATGGATCGAAGCAACGGACCGTACCGGCCGGCGACCATGATAGCCGGCGTCTGATGGCAAGCGCCGGGTCGGGATCGATCAGCCGTTACGCGCTGCCGGGGCGATCACGACTGACCAGACTCAGATATTCGCTCAATCCGGCTTCGCCAATCGGCTTGATCATGACACGCAAGGTATGGGTGGCATTTTTCATCGCGACCCCATGCCGACGGCGCGCCTCAAGGTAGCCATTCCGTTCCCAAAAACGTTCCGCGCGCGCGTTGCCGACAATCACACCCAGACGCAACCACTTTGCTCCGGATCCCTTAAGCCAATTTTCAAGGCCGTCATACAGGTGACGCGCTACACCTTGGCCGTGTTTGTCGGTCGACAGGATGAACAGTCCAATATGCCAGACACCGTCGACGAAGAGGTCTGACACAGTTGTAGCAAAGGCGGTCAACTCTTTGTTGCCATCGACAAACGCGATTGCGCGCTTGCTAGTGAACGCCCACTCTTCAGGCAGTTCACTTTCAAACTCCTCTTCGGCTTGCGTCTTTGTTGGAAGACAACCTTCTGCCGACAAGAAGTACGCGGGGTTGTCCTCCAGGAATTTCTGAATGACCGGGAGGTCATCGTAAACAAGTTCGATTGCGCAGTAACGACCTACCTCGAAAAGTATACGATTCGATTCAAAAGGCATTGGTTGGTTTCCGATTAGTCCGTGGCGTAGCGGCGGTTCATCAGGAAACGCCACGCAAGGATTGTCGCCAGTTCCGACGATTCTACGGCTAACCAGTTCTGGCCGGCTCGTGACAAATGCGTTTGGCAGAAATCGACGCAAAGCGCTCGGACCACTATCGTTCAAACGATGGCGGCCAGCGGATTCAGTTGTCTTCGGTGACATGGCGGACGTTATCGGCCATGCGTCTGTCGGGATTCATGTCGAGCAGAATGCCGCCCGTGTCTCGCATCAGGCCCCACGACCGGTTTGCAATCACAACGGCACCGATTACACCCGCAAGCAGGTCCATCCAGAGCCAGCCGAATGCACGCGCCAGCAACAGACCGCTGGTCGCCATCACGCGACCTTGTGGGATGGCCAGATTTATTTTTTGTTGCAGCGGCACGTCGTGTCCAACCACAACCTGCCGCGAGTCCTACACGTCAATGACCGACCCGATAAACGCGGCCGCTATGCACGCCCTCCACACTGCGTCGATAGGCCATTGCCACACGCGCCGCCGACACACTCTCGTAGCCGGGGAAGAACGGACCAAACCGGTCCATGGATTCGGTCAGTACCGTCGGACTCACGGCATTGATCCGGATACCCCTTGGAAGATCGCACGCGGCGGCACGCACGAATCCCTCTATCCCAGCATTCGATGCCGCGGCATGGGCACCTTGCGCAATCGGATCATCGACTGCAATGCCGGAGGTCAGCGTGATCGAGCCGCCGTCGTTCAGGTAGTGCTGCCCGACCAGCGCGACGCGCACCTGACCTAGCAGTTTGTCCTGCAAGCCTTTGTCGAAGGCGGATGCTGTCATCTTGTCGATGGGCGCCAGAATCACATTGCCTGCCGCCACGATGATGGCGTCGGTCTGTCCGATCTGCTCGAACAGGGTAGCGACGCTTTCATCGCTGGTGATGTCGACCTGCCGATCGCCTCGGGTACGGCCGACGCGAATGATTTCGTGGTTGCCACCACGCGAAAGTTCATCGGCCACGGAACGACCCACGTCCCCACTGGCACCGATCACGACGATCTTCATAAAAGCGGTCCTTTTTCGAAATCAGATTTAGAACGCCCCCATTCTTCATCAAACCAAACACGTAATAAATATGCTCTAATTTCCGATACTACTAACTACGAGTTAGCAATATGGACAAGCTGCGTGGTATGGAAGCCTTCGTTGCCGTCGTGGAGGGAGGGAGCTTCACCGAGGCGGCGCAGCGCCTCGAAGTATCGGCGGTCATGATTGGCAAATATGTGCGCCAGCTCGAAGAGCATCTCGGTGCCCGCTTGCTACAGCGCACCACACGCCGTCAGAGCCTGACCGACGCTGGTCGCGTTTTTTACGAAGACGCCAAGCGTGCGCTTGAACAGGTGCGGATGGCCGAGACGTCGATCGAACGGTTACGCGCGTCACCATCCGGCACGTTACGCGTAAGCGCCCCGACTACCTTCGGTGCGTGTATCGTCGCTCCGTTAGCGGCGACTTTCCAGCGAATGCATCCGCGTGTGCGGGTCGAACTGGAATTGAGCAATCGCAACGTCGACCTCATCGACGAAGGTTTCGATCTGGCGATCCGTATTGGCGAATTAGGCGACGCCGACCTGATTGCAAAACCGTTGACGCTGTATCGCATGGTGATTTGCGCGTCGCCGGGCTATCTCGCGCAATACGGGCGGCCAGAAACGCCGCAGGATTTGAGCGCGCATCACTGCCTCGCTCACTCGGTCTGGAATAGCCGTAACGGCTGGAAGCTCGGCGGTGAGGACGCACCGCCCTTTCCGGCAGAGCCGGCATTCACATGCAATGATGGAAACGGGCTGCGCATGGCCGCCCTGGCAGGTGCCGGATTGTTGCTGCAGCCGGAAGTCCTCGTGGCCAGCGATCTGGCAAGCGGGACATTGGAGCAGGTATTGCAAGCCTACTTGCCCAAGCCACATACCATTCATATCGTGTATAGACACGATCGCCGACCACTGCCGAAGCTCACCCGCTTTGTCGCGCATTTGCTCGAGCATGCGGCATAGCGAGAACCGCCCCACTCGGCTCGACAAAAAGCCTCAGCCCTCGGCCTCGACCTCGGCCTGATGGCAAACCACTTCGATGTTATGCCCGTCCGGACCAATGACAAAAGCCGCATAGTAGTTCGCGTGGTAGCGCGGACGCAGACCCGGCGCACCGTTATCCTTGCCGCCCGCTTCCAGCGCCGCGCGATAGAAAGCGTCGACCTGCTGACGATTGTCGGCCGTGAACGCCAGGTGAAGATGCGCCGGCTTCTCTTCGGTCTGGAACAGGCACAACGATGCCTTGCCCGGCGGACTCAGTTCGACACCGTAGGTGGGCGCCCCCTCCGAGACGACAGCTACGCCGATCGGTTCGAGAGCCGCGACGAAGAATGCTTTGCTCGCGGCATAGTCGCTGACGCCGAATTTAACGTGGTCGAACATGAACGCTCCTGAGTGTGGCGGCCCTCGTAAGACCTGACCTTTTTTTGAAATCCCCGCGATGTTGCCACACGCAAGCACGCGTGGCCACCCGTGGCAATCCGGGTATGAACGACGCACGGTGCAGGCATAGTCAGGTTGCGGCGAAGACATGACCTCACGCTCTTCAGCGGTGCCCCAAGCCAGGCTCAAAAACTCCGCACCACCTTCGGCTGCGAGCGCAATAGCAGGTAACACGCGGCGACATGCGTAATCATCAGCAGCGGCACATAAAGAATCGGAATCGCGTACATTGCGCCCAACTCGCCCGCGAGCGCCGGAAGCCCCGCCTGAATCGCACGGTAATAGTCGAGGACCAGATCCGTCACACCGACAACATTAAACGCCACGACGAACAACGAGAACAGCGCAGCTCTGCGTGCCGTCAATAACGCAAACATCGCCAGCACGCCCGTTGCGAAGTCACCATACGCGGCAGACACAGCAAAACTCGCGGGCAGATGAGGGCCGACCACGCCCGGCAGAATGAACGCCAGCCCGAAAAACCGAAAACTATGGAACGCAGCAATGGCGCGTTGCGCATCGAAAGCATCCATCGTTTTAAGCCGCGGCCAGACATACACACGAAAGCAAAGCAGCCACGCGACGTAGCCCAGAGCGAGATGCAACGGGAAGAGAAGTTCCGGCGGCATGAAGCCTCCTGTCAGGTGTTATCCGGCGCGCTGAAGGACACGAAAGAGAGCGGCCGGCACGAGCTCTCATCCGCAAACGTAGGTGTACCATGGCCTCTCTCGACCGACTATTCACCACAATGTTGACGGGCTATGAAGCAGAACTTCACAGTCAGACAAGGCGCGCTCGATGGCGTGGAGGTGTTCCTGAGCGTCGCCCAGCATCGCAGCTTCCGCCGGGCTGCCGCGGAACTCGGGGTGACGCCGTCGGCCGTGAGTCAGACGGTACGCGTTCTCGAAGCGCGCATCGGCGCGGCGCTTTTCATCCGCACCACGCGCAGCGTCGGCCTGACCGAAGCCGGCGAGCGGTTTCTGGCGCACGCCAGGCCCGCTTTCGAGGAGCTTGTCGCCGCGAGCGAGGCAGCGCGCGGATTCGGCCAGCGGCCCACTGGCCTGTTGCGGCTTTCCGTACCGCGCGCGGTGCTGCCCATTCTGCTCGAACCGCTGATCGCATCTTTCTGCGAGGCGTATCCCGAGGTCGAAGTGGAGATCGCCGCCAGCAAGGAACTGATCGATCTCGCAGCGGAAGGATTCGACGCCGGCATCCGCATGGGACAGTACCTCGACGCCGACATGGTCGCCGTGCCGTTGACGCCGCCGCTTCGTCTCATCGTGGTCGGCAGCCCCAACTACTTCGCCGTACACAGCCCGCCACAACACACCAACGATCTACGCCAGCACGCCTGCTTGCGGTGGCGGCGATCGAACGGCGCGCTCGCGCTCTGGTCCTTCAACGACAACGGCCAGACCATCGAGATCGCCGTATCCGGCCCGCTGATCGCCAATGACTTTCCGACCATGCTGGGCGGCGCGATCGAAGGCATGGGGCTTTCCCAGTTGCCTGAACCGATGGCCGCCGAACGGTTGCGAGCCGGACAACTGATGCACGTGCTGGAGCCATTCGCGCCAGTGATTCCGGGCGTGTTTCTCTACTATCCGAACCGTCGTCAGATCACGCCGAAGCTGCGCGCGTTCATCGATCACGTGAAAAGCCGCGCGGCGGGTCAGGGCAAAGTGCCGCGAACAGGATAAGGATCGACGCCGCCCGCTCAACCCACGCCGAGCCATTCCTGCATGACATCGGCGCGCGTCAGAAACGACGCCAGCGATGCCTCGAACACGATCTCGCCATGCCCCATGACGGCAACGCGGCTGGCGATATCGCGCGCGATCACGAGCCGCTGTTCGATCAGCAACATGGCCACGCCGCGTTCGCGCAATCTGCGCAGACACGTGGCCACCTGGTCCATGACGAGGCCCGCGAGTCCCTCGCCGGGTTCGTCGATCAGCAGCAGATCGGGATCGCCGAGCAGCGCGCGGGCGAGCGTCAGCATCTGCTGCTCGCCGCCCGACAGCGCGCCGGCACGCGTGCGCTGGCGCTCGCGCAGCACGGGGAAGAGTTCGTAGGCGTCATCGAACGTGAAGCGCGGCGGGCGCTGGCGGGTGCGCGGCGCCACGCCCAGCTGCAGATTCTCGTGGACGCTCAGCGTGGGAAAGACGTCGCGATGTTCCGGCACGTAACCGAGTCCCAGACGCGCGATCTCGAAGGTGCGCAAGCCGCCGAGCGAGCGGCCCGCGAAACTTGCTGCGCCCTCGCTGCGCACGAGGCCCATCAGCGCGCGGGCGAGCGTCGAGCGGCCGGAGCCGTTGCGGCCGACCAGCGCGAGCGCTTCGCCCGCCTCGATGCGTAGCGTGACGCCGTGCAGCGCCTGGCTGGCGCCGTACCACGCGTTGAGTCCGCGGATGTCGAGCAAGGCGGTCATGCGCGAGGGCCTTGGGTGAAGGCTGTGCCGTTGCCGTTGCCATTCACGCCGCCGGCGGCCACACCGTTGCCCAGATAAGCGGCACGCACCGCCGCGTCCGCGCGAATCGCCGCCGGCGTGCCGCTCGCGATAACACGCCCTTGCACCAGCACCGAAATACGATCCGCGATAGCGAACACCGCGTCCATGTCGTGCTCGACCATCAGCAGCGTGCGTCCGGCAGTGGTTTCGCGAATCAGCTCGATGGCGCGGGCGGCTTCCGCGTGGTTCATGCCGGCGGTCGGCTCGTCGAGCAGCAAGGTATGCGCGCCGCCCGCGAGTGCAATGCCGAGGTCGAGCGCGCGTTGTCCCGCATAGCTAAGCGTTCCTGCCTGCACATGCCGATGAGCGCTCAGACCGACGGCGTCGAGGACCTGTTCGGCGCGGGCGTCGACGGTGCGCGAGCCGGTCAGCCGCTGCCACCAAAGCGTGCGGTCGCGCTCGGCGAGTTGCGCCGCGCAGCGCAGGTTGTCGAACACGCTCAACCGCGCGAACACGCTGGTGGTCTGGAAACTCCGCGCGAGACCCCGGCGTGCGATCGCGGCGGGCGCGAGCCGCGTGATCTCCGCGCCGAACAGATCGATGCGCCCCGCGTTGGGCCGCGCACCGCCGGCGATCAGATTGAAAAGCGTCGACTTGCCCGCGCCGTTCGGACCGATCAGCGCGTGGCGTTCGCCGGGCTGAATCGCAAGGTCGACGCCGTGCAGAATTGGCGTGGCGCCGAAGCGCTTGGTCACGCCGTAGAGTGCGAGAGCGGGGATCATCGCGCCTCTCCCACGAGCGGCGTCTCGCCCGCGGGCATCGCGAGACGTGCCTGCGCGCGGATCGCGTAACGCGCCGCGATTGCCCCCGGCACGGCCAACAAAAACAGCACGACGCCAAGCCTTAATGGCGCCGAAGCCAGATCCAACGACAAACCCGCGACCTTCAACACCGCCCCGTCGTCCGCACCGAATTGCACGGCATAGGCCCATTGCACCGCGAGCACGATTGCCGCCGTCCACAGCAGCACGGCAACCGTGCCCCACGCGTAAGCCGCGCGACACGCACGCCAGCCGTGCGTCGCGATTCGCGTCGTGAGCCGCTGGGCGAAACCCGCCAGACCATCCGGCGAGACCACCACGATCACGACAAAGAACAGCCCCAGATAAAACAGCCACGCCCGCGTGACGCTCGCCACCGCAACGCTGAAAAACGTCAGCACGACCGCGCCCGCGACCGGTCCGAAAAACGTTGCTGTCCCGCCGATCACCGTGGCGATCAGCACCGCGCCCGAGCGCAGCATGCCGACGCTTTCCGTGGATACCAGTTCGACGTTGATCAGGCTCAGCGTCCCCGCGATGCCCGCGAAAAACGCGGCCAGCACCACCACGCCGTAACGGACGCGGCGCGGATAACAACCGATCGCCGCCGCGCGCGCGGGGTTATCGCGCACGGCATTGGCGAGCCGCATGAACGGCGTACGCGACAGCGCAAACATCGCCGCGCAAGCCAGACAACACCAGACGGCGATCAGCGCGTACGCCTCGCGTGCCGGACCGAAGCTCCAGTTTCCCAGCAACGGCCCGCTCGCACGGTCGATCGACACGCCCGCTTCGCCGCCGAACCAGTCGGGCAGCGTCCACGCGGCGGCCGCCACGAGTTCGCCGAGGCCGAGCGTGATCATCGCGAAGGCGGTGCCCGCGCGCCGCGTCGACACGAGACCGAACAGCGCCCCGCACAGCGCGCCGCCGATGCCGCCGACCAACGGCAGCAGCACGAGCGGCACGCCCATCGCATTGAACAGTTGCGCGGCGATCAACGCGCCGAGGCCGGAATACGCGGCGTGACCGAACGACAGCAATCCCGTTGCGCCGAGCAGCAAGTTGTAGGAGAGCGCGAACACGATCATTGTCGCGGTCTGCGCGAGGTAGGCAAGCAGCCAGCTTTGCGGCCAGACGAATGGCGGGACGGCCAGCAGGAAAACGAGCGCCAGCCATGGCGCCGATCGACGCATTTCACGCATGCTCGTCACGCCGTCCAGACAGCCCGCGCGGACGCAGCGCCAGCATCGCGACCAGCAGCAGATACGGGATCAGCGGCGCGAGTTGCGCGAGCGTCAGCGCTTCCCACCGCGGCGGCAGGGACCCACCCACCACCGCCAGCGCGTCGCCCAACGACACGTCGCTGGCCACGGCAAAGGTCTGCACACAACCCACCAGCAACGACGCCGCCAGCGCTCCGCTCAACGAACCCAAGCCGCCGATCACGACCACCACGAACACGATCGAGCCGAGCGATTCCGCCATCGACGGTTCGATCACCAGCAGCGGCGCGCCGATCACGCCGGCCAGCGCGGCGAGCGCCGTGCCGGCCGCGAACACGCCGGTAAATACGCGTGGCACGTTGTGACCGAGCGCTTCGACGGCGCTCGCATGCGTGAGCGCGGCGCGCACGATCAGCCCCGCCTTCGACACGCGCAACACCGCGTAAAGCACGGCAAGCATGGCCAGCGACACCCCCATCATGAACGCCCGATACCGCGCGAACGCGGCGCCATAGACGGTGAACAGCGGACCGTCGAGCGCCGCCGGCAGCGTCGCCGAAAGCGGGCTCAAGCCCCAGCCGAGCTTGACCAGTTCGCCGAGCAGATACGCCGCGCCAAAGGTCAACAGCAACTCCGCGAGATGGCCATGGCCGCGCACGTGGCGCAACAGCCAGCGCTCCAGCGCCGCGCCGATCAGACCGACGACGAGTGGCGCGATGACCAGCGCGCTCCAGAACCCGGCGTGCGCCGCCACCGAGAAGCCGACATAAGCGCCGAGCATGTAAAAGCTCGCGTGCGCGAAATTCAGCACGCCGAGCATGCTGAAAATCAGCGTCAAACCGGCCGACAGCATGAAGAGCAGCAAGCCGTAACTGACGCCGTTGAGCAGATTGATGACGAGCGATTGCACGCGCCTAATCCGCCTGCGCCGCGACGCTCAACGGTTCGAGCGCCGCGCGCAATCCAGCCGGCAGCGTCACCGGACGGCGCGTGACGCGATCCACATAGACATGCACGAAGTGGCCTTGCGCGGCGGGCTCGGCGTCGCCCTCCTTGAAAAGCCCGACTTCGTAACGCACGCTCGACGTGCCGAGCCGTACCACCCGCAAGCCCGCGTCGATCCGCTCGGGAAACACCAGCGGCGCGAAGTAGTTGCATTGCGTTTCGACCACGAGGCCGATCGTCTCGCCGTGCTCGAAATCCAGCACGCCCGCGCGGATCAGATACTCGTTCACCACGGTGTCGAAGTAGCTGTAATAGACGACGTTGTTCACGTGACCGTAGACGTCGTTGTCCATCCAGCGTGTGGCGATCGGCAGGAAATGCGGGTAGGCGCTGCGCGCGGCGTGGGCAGGTTTGTTCATCGTGGCATGGGGTGGTGGGCGGTGTCCTGGGTGCGTCGACAGTCGCTTTGCGTGGATTCGCGCGGATTCACGTGAATTCGCTTGGGTTCGCTTGGGTTTGCGCGGTGGCGGTGATCGACCAGCGCGCCCTGAATGATTTCGTCGCACAGGGTAGCCGAAGCTCGCCTCGGCTTCCTGCTGTCGTGGCTTACTGCCCCGGCTTCTCGACGAACTCGAACGGCAGGCCGCGCCGACGCATCCACTCGCCGAGCGCCTGACCGGTGCCCGCGCGCCACGGTCGCAATTTTGCGGGTTCCACCAGCCGGTATTCGAGCAATTCCGGCGACAGCGCAACGGTCCCGTAGGCCTTCACGTGATACGCAATGATCAACTCGTTCTTGCGGATGAATTCATACACGCCGATCAGTTCGACCGTCTCCGCGTGCAGCGAGGTTTCTTCGAGCACTTCACGGGCAATCCCCTCTTCCGGCGTCTCGCCGTTTTCGAGGAAGCCGGTAATCAGCGCGAACATGCCCTCCGGCCACGCGGCGTTGCGCGCCAGCAGAATCTTGCCTTCGTACTCGACGATCGCCGCCACCACCGGCAGCGGGTTGTTCCAATGGACGTAGCCGCACTCCACATCGGGACAGGTCTGGCGGATCCGCCCGCCTTCGTGCTCAGGGTCGGCGCGCTCGGTCAACGGGGTGGCGCAGCGTGGACAAAATCGGTAATCGGTCATGGCGTGAGGGACGTCTCGTTTGTTTTATAGCGGTTTATGTTCTACGTGCTTCGGGCAGGCCGCGCCGGGGCGCGGAAATGAAGCCCATTTTCGAATGTCGGTTGGCCGCCCGGTTTCTGACAATTGTCGAACGCGAAGTGTTGCATGGCGGACGGCGTGCCCGGCGACAGGCGCGATGAGATGACGGCGAAGCGGTCATTCTAGTGCGCTGTGGGGATTTGGTCTTCGGGAGGAAGCGAGTTGGCGGGAGGGTCGTTGCGAGGCGAGGCGGGGGGGCGAGTTTTTTTTATCGCTTTGGGTGGGTGTGGGGGGCCGGCTCTTTGTTCTCCGCCGGTCGGACGTGGAGACTCGCACTGTGTTTTTTGAGCCGACCGGTCACGCCATCAGGAGCATCCGCAATCGGGCATGCGACTGCGGCCGTGCGGCCAGTGCGCCACCGCGAGCAGGCCGATTGCGCCGAGCAACAGGACGCCCGTGGCCAACCACAAGGCCAATGAAAACGAGCCGGTGTGTTCGGCGATCGGCGCGGCCACCAACGGGCCGACGATCTGGCCGATGCCATAAGCGGCGGTCGCAAACCCCATCAAACCCGCGGCATGGTCGCCGCGCAAGTGCCGTGCTTCGCGCATCGCGAACAGCGTGATCGCGGTGAACGGCAGGCCGATCAGGATGCTGCCGAGCGAGAAACCACCGGCGGTCGGCCACACGATACCGAGCGCGATACCGGCCGCCTGCAGCACGTAGCAGCCCGCAAGCAACGTGCGGTTATCCCAATGCAGCGGCAAGCGTGCCGCCAGCAAGGCACCGACGATCAGAGCCAAACCGAACATCGGCCAGAACAGGTCGGGCCAGGATGAGCCCGGCAACGCGTGGCGCGCAATCACCGGAAGGAACGTCGCCGTGATGATGTAGCCGAAGCCGGGCACCCCGTAGAGGAGGACAAGCCAAAAAGCGTCCGTGCGATGTGGGACGCGGGTGGTGAGGGGTTGGGTTGCTGCGTGTTGGGTTGCTGCGTGTTGGGTTGCTGCGTGTTGGGTTCCGCCCTGCGGGGTCACAGCGTCCTGGCTTGCCACATGGTCACTCGCTGCACGCCCGGTTACTCCGCGCTCCGTTACTGTACGTTCCACCACAGCGTCCGCCGCCGCCGCACCGTGGCGCAGACTCGCCTGCGCCGCCCCACGATCCGACGCGCGACCAAATACCGACCACACCACTACCGACAAAACCGCCGCAATCAATCCGAACCCGATCCACCCCACCGTAGGTCCAAACCCGCCCGCAGCGCTGACCAGCAATCCCGTTCCGGCGATTCCCACGCCCGGCCCCGTGTAAATCACCCCGCCCCAGCCATGCGCGCCGAGTTCGTGGAGTCGCCGCAGTCCCCATTGCGAAGCGAAAACGAAGGTCCACGCACTCACCGCGCCGGCAATGAAGCGCACCACCGCCCACACCCAGAAGTGACTCGTGACGCCCATCGCCAGTGTCAACAGCACCGTCAGCACGAGCCCCGCCCGCACCATGTGGGCCGCGTCGACCCGCCGCAGCGCGGCGCACGCCACTGCGCCCACGAAATAACCTGCATAGTTGAACGACGCCAGCCAGCCGCCATGCTGGATGTCGATTTGCGGCTGGCCGTACGCGCTGCCGTGGAGCATCAGCGGCAACAACGGGGTGAAGGCGAATCGCCCAATGCCGAGCGCGACAGCTAGCGTCACCATGCAGGCAAGCGCCGCACGGCGGGCGGCATGGTTTTCGGCGGCCCGGCTGGGCGCGTCGCGGGAAATGTCGGAGGCGAGCTGGTTCGTGGGCATGGCGGCAGACGACAACCGGTTCGCGGTCACCGTTTCGGGTTGGGTTCAATGCATATTAGCTTGACCTTTCAATCATTAAAAATGAATAATTACGATATCACCCATCGCCAGGAGAGATCATGGATCTGGCCGCTTTGACTATCTTTCGGGCTGTCGTGCGAGAAAACGGCGTGACGCGCGCCGCTGCCAAGCTCAATCGTGTGCAATCGAACGTCACCACGCGCATCAAACAGCTGGAAGAGCAACTGGGCACCGACCTGTTCATCCGCGACGGCCGCCGCCTCGTGCTGACACCGGCCGGCGAGACGTTGCTGCCCTACGCGGAGCGCCTGCTTGCTCTCGCCGACGAGGCACGTCACGCGGTGCGGGAGGATCGTCCGAGCGGGCGTCTGCGTTTGGGCACGATGGAAAGTGTCGCGGCCACGCGCCTGCCCGGCTTGCTCGCGCGCTATCACACGCAATGGCCCGACGTCGCGCTGGAACTCGAAACCGGCACGACCGGCAAGCTGATCGAACGCGTGCGTGAGTTCGAAGTGGACGCGGCCCTGGTCGCGGAGCCGCTAGACCCGGCCGCGCTCGGCGAATTGTTCGAGACGGTGCCGGTGTTCACCGAAGAACTGGTGATGCTGACGCCGCGCGAGCATCGGCAGATTCGGGAGGTACGGGATATCGCGCTGTCGACGCTGGTCGCGTTCGAACATGGCTGCGCTTACCGGGCCTACATCGAGAAATGGTATCTGGAGCACGGCGTGCGGCCGGCGCGCGTGCTGGAGCTGGGCTCCTATCACGCGATCGTTGCGTGCGTGGCGGCCGGTGCGGGCGTGGCGGTCGCGCCGCGGTCGGTGCTGGACCTGCTGGCCGATTCGAGCAATATCGCGGTTCACGCGCTGCCGGAGATCGAGCCGATCGAAACGCTGCTGGTATGGCGGCGCGGGCATTTTTCTTCCGCGCTCAATGCACTGAAGAAGACGCTGACGGCGAAGGACGGTGAGATGGAGTCCGCGGCCGTTGCTGCGGCGCCGGCGGCAGCTTGATTGTTTGTTCGGCGTTTGCGTCGGCGTTTGCGGTTGTGTTTGCGTCGGCGACTGCGTCGGCGTTTGCGTTTGCGACGGCGAAGACAACGGCCGCCTGGCAGGTGAGCTCCATGAGAGAAAGACGCGCGGCGTTTTGCGCGTAGAACAATGGGCCGTCACCACGCAGCGTTCGCGCTAAAGCGCAGGCACCAAAAACTTAGGCCACGCTACGCGCCGATTCTCCGGCGCGCGGCGTGGCCCGCGATCAAACGCGAAACACGAATCAGAGCTGCGCTTCGACCCAACCCTTCACGCCAGCCAGTGCGGCAGGCAGATTTGCCGGTTCGGTACCGCCAGCCTGCGCCATATCCGGCCGACCGCCGCCCTTGCCGCCGACTTGCTGCGCGACAAAGTTCACCAGTTCGCCTGCCTTGACCTTCTTGCTGGCGTCAGCCGTCACACCGGCAATCAGACTGACCTTGCCGCCTTCGACGGAAGCCAGCACGATCGCCGCGCTCTTCAGCTTGTCCTTCAGCTTGTCGACCGTCTCGCGCAGCGTCTTGACGTCCGCGCCTTCGAGCGTGGCCGCGAGCACGTGCACGCCGGCGATTTCGATTGCCTGACCGGCCAGCTCGTCGCCCTGGCTCGACGCCATCTTCGACTTCAGCGCGCTCAACTCCTTTTCGAGCGACTTCACCTGATCCTGCACCTGCGTGATGCGCTGCGTCAGTTCCGACGGCTGCGCCTTCAGCACCGCCGCGGCTGCGTTGATGCGCGCGTCGAGGTCCTGCACGAAGCGCACCGCGTTGTCGCCGGTGATCGCTTCCACGCGACGGATACCCGCCGCCACGCCGCCTTCCATCACGATCTTGAAGAAGCCGATGTCGCCAGTGCGATGCACGTGCGTACCGCCGCACAATTCACGTGAGAAGCCGAGATCGAGCACGCGCACTTCGTCGCCGTATTTTTCGCCGAACAGCGCCATGGCGCCGCCCTTCACCGCCTCGTCGTACGGCATGAGCTGCACGATGCCGGGCGCGTTGGCCAGCACTTCGGCGTTGACGATCGCTTCGACCTGGCGGATCTGGTCGTCGGTCATCGGCGCGTTGTGCGCGAAGTCGAAACGGGTCTTCTCCGCGTCGACCAGCGAACCCTTCTGCTGCACGTGCGAACCGAGCACTTCGCGCAGCGCCTTGTGCATCAAGTGCGTGGCCGAGTGGTTGCGTTCCGTGCGGGCACGACGCACCGCGTCGATTTCCGCCTTCACCACGTCGCCCACCTTCAGCGTGCCCTGTTCGAGCGTGCCATGATGACCGACCACGTCGGCCTGCACTTTCAGCGTATCGGCCACCGCGAAGCGCACGCTGGCGTTCGCCAGCACGCCCTGGTCGCCGACCTGGCCGCCCGACTCCGCGTAAAACGGCGTGTGGTCGAGCACGACCACGGCCTGCTGGCCGCGATCGACTGCCTGCACCGACGCGCCGTCGACGTACAGCGCGATCACCTTGGCGTCGTCGAACACGACTTCTTCGTAACCGTGGAACGTGGTCTTCGCGCCCGAGTATTCGAGGCCCTGCGCCATCTTGAACTTACCCGCCGCACGCGCCTGCTCGCGCTGACGCGCCATGGCTTCGTCGAAGGCGGCTTCGTCGACCGTGACTTCACGCTCGCGGCACACGTCTGCCGTCAGATCCAGCGGGAAGCCGTACGTGTCGTGCAACTTGAATGCGAGTTCACCGTCGAGCGTCTTGCCGCCCTTCGCGTCGAGATCGGCCAGCGCCGATTCGAGAATCGACATGCCATGCTCGATGGTCTCGAAGAAGCGCTCTTCTTCCTGACGCAGCACGTCGGTGACGCGTTGTTCGGCTTCCTTCAATTCCGGATACGCCGCACCCATCTGCTCGACGAGGTCGGGCACCATGCGGTGGAAGAACGAACCCTTCTTGCCGAGCTTGTAGCCATGGCGGATGGCGCGGCGCACGATCCGGCGCAGCACGTAGCCACGGCCTTCGTTGCCGGGAATCACGCCGTCGACGATCAGGAACGAGCAGGCGCGGATGTGGTCGGCAATGACCTTCAGCGAGTTGTTCGTGAGGTCGGTGGTTGCCGTTTCGCGAGCCGCTGCCTTGATGAGCGACTGGAACAGGTCGATCTCGTAGTTGCTGTGCACGTGCTGCAGCACGGCCGCGAGACGCTCCAGACCCATGCCGGTGTCGACGCTCTGCTTGGGCAACTTCGTCATGTTGCCCTGCGGGTCGCGATTGAACTGCATGAACACGAGGTTCCAGATCTCGATGAAGCGGTCGCCGTCTTCTTCCGGCGATCCCGGCGGGCCGCCCCAGACTTCCGGACCGTGGTCGTAGAACACTTCGGTACACGGACCGCACGGGCCGGTGTCGCCCATGGTCCAGAAGTTATCGGACGCGTAACGCGCGCCCTTGTTGTCGCCGATGCGGATGATCCGCTCTTTCGGCACGCCGATTTCGTTTTCCCAGATGGCGAACGCTTCGTCGTCTTCCTGGTAGACCGTGACGGTCAGCTTGTCGGCCGGCAACTGATAGACCTTGGTCAGCAATTCCCAGCAGTAGTGGATCGCCTCGCGCTTGAAGTAGTCGCCGAACGAGAAGTTGCCCAGCATTTCGAAGAACGTGTGGTGACGCGCGGTGTAGCCGACGTTTTCCAGGTCGTTATGTTTGCCGCCCGCGCGCACGCTGCGCTGCGAGGTCGTGGCACGCGAATACGGACGCGATTCCGCGCCGAGGAACACGTCTTTGAACTGCACCATTCCTGAATTGGTGAAGAGCAGGGTCGGGTCGTTGCCGGGCACAAGGCTCGACGAGCGAACGATCGTATGGCCCTTCGATTCGAAGAACTTGAGGAATTTCTCGCGGATTTCGGCGGCTTTCATGGCGTGCGGGGGACGGGTTTGCCAGTTCCCTGGCTGTTACCGGCGGCATCGTGAGATGCGCCAACTGTTTGTTTCTTAAACGACTGATTATACGGGATCGGCGCCCGCGCGCGACGGGCCGTGCGCCAGTTAGCCGTTCGGCCAGGTTTGGGCGGGCAGCGCGAGACAGGGCGAAGTCAAACGGAGTACGCGATTCGTCCTATGCCGTTCGGCCGACTGCGCCGGCGCACGGGAATCGCTTAAGATTGCCTCCATTCGCGGCGCCTTGCGCGTCGCTTCGGCTACCTAGGAGACATCGAACAACATGGGCGCTCTCAGTCATATCCGCGTGCTGGATCTCACCCGCGTACTCGCCGGACCGTGGTGCGCGCAGACGCTTGCCGATTTCGGCGCCGACGTGATCAAGATCGAACGTCCGGAAGTCGGCGACGACACGCGGCACTGGGGCCCGCCGTACCTGAAAACGCCGGACGGCGCGGACACGCGCGAGGCCGCCTACTACCTCGCGGCCAACCGCAACAAGCGCTCGGTCACCGTCGACATCGCCTCGCCAGAAGGCCAGCGGATCATCCGCGAACTGGCCGCGCAAAGCGACGTGGTGCTGGAGAACTACAAGGTCGGCCAGTTGCAGAAGTACGGTCTCGACTACGCGTCGCTCAAGGAGGTAAAACCCGATCTGATCTACTGCTCGGTGACCGGTTTCGGGCAGACCGGGCCGTATGCGCAGCGCGCGGGCTACGATTTCATCGTGCAGGGAATCGGCGGCTTCATGAGCATTACCGGCGAGCGCGACGGCCAGCCGGGCGGCGGTCCACAGAAAGCCGGCGTGGCGATCGCCGACCTCATGACCGGCATGTATTCGACCGTCGCCGTCTTGACGGCGCTCACGCACCGCGACCGCACGGGTGAAGGTCAATACATCGACATGGCGCTGCTCGACGTGCAGGTGGCCATGCTCGCCAACATGAATTCGAACTTCCTCGCCAGCGGCCAGCCGCCGGTGCGCTGGGGCAACGCGCATCCGAACATCGTGCCCTACCAGACCTTCCAGACCAGCGACGGCTGGATCATCGTCGCGGTCGGCAACGACGGGCAGTTCCGCAAGTTCGTCGAGGCGGGCGGCCGGCCGGAGCTGGCCGACGACGAGCGCTTCGCCACCAACCCGGCGCGCGTGCGTCAGCGCGAAACGCTCGCGCCGATGCTTGCCGACATGGTGCGGCTGCAGAGCAAACATCAGTGGATCGCGGCGCTCGAAGCGGCGGGTGTGCCGTGCGGGCCGATCAACGATCTCGGCGAAGTCTTCGAGAACGAGCAGGTGATGGCGCGCGGCATGCGGGTCGATCTGCCGCATCCGACGGCCGGGGCGGTCAAGCTGGTACGCAATCCGATCAGGATGAGCGGCACGCCGCCCGAAGCGCTGACGGCGCCGCCCACGCTGGGCGAGCATACGGAGAGCATTCTTCGCGATGTGCTGGGTTATGACGAGGCGCGGATCGCGGCGTTGCGCAAGCAGTCGGTGATTTGAGGCGGGCGTCTCGGGGCCTGCGCTGTGGCGTCGTCGTGGCGCCATGGCCGCATGGGCGCCACGCTTCAGGCCGCTAAATGCGGAGCAACGCGAACCGCGCTCGTGCCCCGCGAAAGCCTTGTTAGCCTGCTTAGCCTTGTTAGCCTGCTTAGCCGAACGAGCCCAGCCAACGCCGCCCGTCATCCCAATCGCCGAGTCCACTGTCGGCGTTGATATGACCGCGCGGGCCGATGCCGATCCAGCGGCTGCCCCAGCCACTCGCACAGTTTTGTGAGAACGGCTCGTCGCCGTACGGATCGTCGCTGCTCGCCACGACGATGCTGGCAAACGGCAGGCGCGTGAGCGGGACCGCCGCGAAGCCGCTGGCGTCCTGCGGGAAATGACTGCCGGAAGAATCGGGCACGGCCACCAGCAGCGCGCCCGCCACCTTCGCGAGCTGCGCGGCGCTCGCGTACTGCGAGGCCCAGAAGGCGGTCGTCAGGCAGCCGAGGCTGTGCGCGGCGAACACCACGGGCGCGTCGGCGGCGCTCACGGCGGCGTCGAGCGTGCGGCACCACGCGTCGCGCGATGGGTGATCCCAGTCCGGCATCTGCACGCGCGTGAAAGCCGGATCGAGCGCCTCCCAGCGGGTTTGCCAGTGGCCTGCGCCGGAGCCCTAGTAGCCGGGCAGTACGAGAATATTGAGTTTTTGTCCGCTCATGCGTTGGGTGTGGTTAATCGTTGATTCGTTGATTCGTTGATTCGTTGGTCGCCGATCCCCGATCGTCGACGCGAGAACCCCGCGTCACCGTATCACACGCCCCACGCCCACGCCACGCGGGTCCGCAGCCGGCTCGGGAGCCGTGCCTTGCACGCGGATCATCTGCACGTCGCCGTTGAACGACTGGCCTTCGAGCGTATAGCCCTTCGCTTGCAGTTGTTCGGCCAGTTCACCCGCGATCGGACGATACGGCTCGAAGTAGATCGTCTTCTGCGGCAGCAACTGGTGATGAAAACGCATCGCGGCGAGCGCGTCCGTCGGCGTCATGCCGAAGTCGACCAGGTCGGTCATCACCTGGAAAATCGTGGTCAGAATCCGCGACCCGCCCGGCGTGCCGATCACGAGCGCGATCTTGCCATCCTTCAGCAGCAGCGTCGGCGTCATCGACGAAAGCGGGCGACGGCCCGGCGCCACCGCGTTGACGTCCACGCCGCTTGCGCCGGCTGGGCTCGCGTTCGCCGGCCTGGTGACGAAATCGTCCATGGCGTCGTTCAGCAGGAAGCCGCCGCCGTCCACCACCACGCCGGAGCCGAAATCGCCATTCAGCGTGTAGGTGTTCGACACGGCATTGCCCCACTTGTCGACCACCGAGAAATGCGTGGTTTGGGCCTTTTCCGCCGATGCATCGCCAAGCCCGGGTTTGACCGGTGCGGCGCCGGGAACCTCGTCGGGCGAGACTTCGTCGGCGCGTTGGGCGAGGTAGGCGTCGTCGGTCAATTTGTCGACCGGCACCTTGTACGAATCCGGATCGCCGAGGTACTGCTGGCGATCGGCGAACACACGGTCCTCGATCTGCGCGACCAGGTGGATATACGGCGCCGAATTCAGTTCGAGACCATCGAAAGCCTGCTTCAGATCGGCCTTCATTTTCAGCATCTGGATCAGCCCGACGCCACCTGAACTAGGCGGCGGCGCGGTGACGACCTGGTAGCCGTTCCAATCGGCGGTGAGCGGCTGGCGCCACACAGCCTTGTACTGCATCAGGTCCTGTTTCGTGACGAGTCCATGGCCGTACATCTGCTGCGCGATCAGATCCGCGGTGCGGCCTTCGTAGAATTCGCGGCCGCCGTCGCCGGCAATGCGCGACAGGGTTTGCGCAAGCTCGGGCTGGCGATACGTCGCGCCCGCTTTGAGGTTCGAGAAGTAGGCGTCGAAATTGGTCTTGCCGACGAAATTTTTCGCCGCCGTATCGTGGCGCTGCTGCAGCCACGGCTCGACCACGAAACCGTCCGTGGCGTAACGGATCGCGGGCGCCAGCACCTGCTTCCACTTCAGTTTGCCGAAGCGCTGCTGTGCCTCCCACATGCCTTCGACAGTCCCCGGCACCCCCACCGCGCGATGCCCGACCACGCTCATGCCCGGCACCAGGTTGCCCTTGTCGTCGAGGTACATGTCGCGAGTCGCCTGCTGCGGCGCGCGTTCGCGGTAGTCGAGAAAGTACGGTTTGCCGTCCATCAACACGGTCATGAAGCCGCCACCGCCCAGGTTGCCCGCATCCGGACGAGTCACGGCCAGCGTGAAGGCCATCGCGACGGCGGCGTCGACCGCATTGCCGCCGGCGGCGAAGATCTGCTGCGCGGCGTCCGCGCTGTAACGGTCCGGCGCCGCCACCGCGGAAGCATCGAGCACGGCCTTGGGCGGCGGCGTTTTCGCGTTCGCCACGACTGGCGCGAGGCTGGCCGTAGCCAGCGCGAACAGGACTGAAACCGTCGCGATCCGGGCGAAAGAACAAAAAACGAAAGGCGCGCGACGCGCGTGGTGGTTCGGGACAGACATCCGAGATACTCCGGGAACGATGGGCGCCATCGGCACCCGAGCGGCTGAAGCTCGGGCAACGCGGCAAGGGCGGTGCAGCCGGCACGGACGGCGGCTACGTCAACTTGCGCTGCGCGTTTGGACACAAGCGGCACTGCCCAGAAAAAAAATAGAGCGGCGGATTCGCGAGGCCCGCGGAGCGCAGGCCACGTTCGCCGCACAGCACGCGATGGACTCCCGCCAGCGGCGGTCATCGGTTTCGGCAGATTGGCGCATGACCTACGCCAACGCATCGGCCAACGCATCGGCCCAAGGCCAACGGCGGACAAACCACGCCGCTCGCATCCTAAGTCGCCGCCCGGCCCGCGAACAAACCGTTTTACCTCCTGTTACAGCACCTTAAACGCAGCTTGCGGCAAGCACCGACACCCTCGAAAAACCGTAGAAACCGCTCGAACGTTGGCTGCACGCCGCACTCGCCTGTCGCAAAGGGACGCGTCAGGTAGAATTAACGGATAAGTGGGCGCATTGCGCGCCCCGACCGACTTTCACCTTCTCGCATGACTACCGAACGCAACGACGCGCCAGCGGCATCCAATTTCATCCGCAACATCATCGACGACGACAACCGCACCGGCAAGTGGGGCCAGCGCGTCGAAACGCGCTTTCCGCCCGAGCCGAACGGCTATCTGCATATCGGTCACGCCAAGAGCATCTGCCTGAACTTCGGCGTGGCGCGCAGCTATGGCGGCGTGTGCCATCTGCGCTTCGACGACACCAATCCGGAAAAGGAAAGCGTCGAATACGTCGACTCGATTATCGACGCCGTGCGCTGGCTCGGTTTCGAGTGGGAAAAAGACGGCAAGGAACAGCTCTATTACGCGAGCGACTACTACGACAAGCTTTACGAGTTCGCCGAACTGCTGATCGAACGCGGCAAGGCTTACGTGGACAGCCAGTCGGCCGAAGAAATGCGCGCCAATCGCGGCTCGGCCTCCGAGGTCGGCACGCCATCGCGCTTCCGCGAACGCTCGGTGCAGGAAAACCTCGACCTGTTCCGCCGCATGAAGGCCGGCGAGTTCAAGGAAGGCGAGCACGTGCTGCGCGCGAAGATCGACATGTCGTCGCCGAACTTCAACATGCGCGACCCGGTTATCTACCGCATCCGCTTCGCGCATCACTACCGCACCGGCGACGCCTGGTGCGTGTACCCGATGTACGACTACACGCATTGCATTTCGGACGCGTTGGAAAACATCACGCATTCGCTGTGCACGCTCGAGTTCGAAGACCATCGTCCGCTGTACGACTGGATTCTGAACGAGCTGGCTGAAGCGGGTATTTTCACGCGCCCGCTGCCGCAACAAATCGAGTTTTCGCGGCTGAACCTGACCTACGCGATCACCAGCAAGCGCAAGCTGCTGCAACTGGTGACCGAAGGCCATGTGGACGGCTGGGACGATCCGCGTATGCCGACCATCGTCGGCGTGCGCCGGCGCGGCTTCACGCCCGAGGCGATCCAGTTGTTCTGCGAGCGCATCGGCGTGACCAAGGTCGATTCGTGGATCGACATGAGCGTGTTCGAAGGTGCGCTGCGCGACGATCTGGACGACAAGGCGCCGCGTACGGCCGCCGTGCTCGATCCGGTCAAGCTGATCATCGACAACTTCCCGGAAGGCGTCAGCGAGCCGTGCACCGCGCCGGTTCATCCGCATCATCCGGAACACGGTGTGCGCGAGTTTCCGATTTCGCGCGAACTGTGGATCGAGCGCGACGACTACAACGAAGCGCCGCCGAAGGGTTATTTCCGTCTGTTCCCCGGCAACAAGGTGCGGCTGCGTTACGGCTACGTGATCGAATGCGTCGGCGCGGACAAAGACGAGAACGGCAATATCGTCGCGGTGCATTGCACGTATTTCCCGGACAGCAAGTCGGGCACCGAAGGCGCGAACAACTACAAGGTCAAGGGCAACATTCACTGGGTCAGCGCGGCCGCCGCCTACCCCGCCGAAGTGCGCATTTACGACCGTCTGTTCAAGGAACCGCAACCGGACGCCGGTGGCCGCGAATTCCTCGACGCATTGAATCCGGACTCGAAGCGCGTGGTTCATGCGTACCTCGAACCGGGCGCCCAAAATGCGTTGCCGGAACAGCGCTATCAGTTCGAGCGCCATGGCTACTTTGTCGCCGACCGCGTCGACTCGAAGCCGGGCAAGCCCGTGTTCAACCGCATCGTCAGCTTGCGCGACAGTTGGGGCAAGCCGGCGTAAGCTTGAACGGCTGTCGGTCGTCGCGCATCTGAAGTTGAAGACGGCGTGTATACCGTTGATGGGATGCACGCCGTTTCGTTGCATCATGTTCCATCGACAGTGACAGGGCGCCCGCCCGAATGCGCCAGTCCCGGAGGTCCGATGAAAGTGGTTGCCCGCCGCGGGGCGAGTACCGGTGAGCCGACACACGTGGTGCGCAATGCGCACGACCTTCCGGGTATGCATGAAGCGCATCATGCTCAGACCGTTCCCGCCGTCGGCATGGCACACGCCGCCGCACGCTTCGCTCGTCGCGCGTTGCAGCGCGGCCGGCTGACCAGGCTCAACCAACTCGCGGCGCTGGCCCCCCTGATCGCAGCGTCGCTCGCGGGCCCGGTCCGCGCGGACGAACTCACCGGCACCCTGAAAAAAATCCATGACGACGGCGTGGTCGTGCTCGGCGTGCGTGAGGCGTCGATTCCGTTCTCTTACTTCGACGGCAAAGGCACGGTCGGCTATTCGCAAAGCATTGCGCTGCAGGTCGTCGATGAAATCAGGAAGACGCTCGGCATGCCGCAACTGAAGGTGCACGAGATCACCGTGACCTCGTCGAACCGCACGCCGATGCTGCTGAACAACCAGATCGACCTGGAATGCGGCTCGACCACGCATACCGTCGAACGCGAAAATCTCGCCGCCTTCTCGAACAGTTTCTTCCAGTACGCGGTGCGGATGATCGTGCGCAAGAGCAGTGGCATTACGGATTTTCCGGACCTGGCGGGCAAGGCGGTGGTGACGACCGCGGGCACCTCGGACGAACGCCTGCTACGCCGCCTGAATACCGACAAGCATCTGAATATGCGCATTACCAGCGCGCGCGATCATCCGGACGCGTTCAACGCGCTCAAGGACGACCGGGCGGTAGCGTTCGTGATGGACGAACCGATCGTGTACGGCTTCAAGGCCACCGATCCGCGTCCGGACGACTTCGTGGTAACCGGCACGCCGCTCGGCTCCGAGGTCTACGCGTGCATGTTCCGCAAGGGCGACGAACCCTTCCGCAGTCTCGTGAACGGTGTGATCGCGCGCGGCCAGACTTCCGGCGACGCGGAACGTTTGTACCGGCAGTGGTTCACGCAGCCTATCCCGCCGCACGGCATCAATCTGAATTTTCCGCTGTCGGAACAGAATCGTGCGTTGTTTGCACATCCGAACGATCGCGCGCTGGATTGAGGTTCAGCGCGAGGCGGGCCGTGACGCTGCCGGGCTCATTGCGCCGCCCTGGCAGCTATAGCGACCGATGCAAATCCGCCAGCGACAGCGTCGTCTGAAAAAGCCGCGCGAGACTGCGGCTCGCATAACGCTCGACCTCGTGCGGCGCGGCCCAGCGGTAGGCATCCATTTCGGGAATCAGCGTGCCGTCGGAGCGGCGCGGAAACAGCGACGTGCAGGTGCACGAACTCAGATCGAGTTCGTCGGCCCGAGCCCGCGCGCCGAACAGATGCAGGTCCTTGTCGCGCCGGTAGACGAACAGGCCGAGATCCTTCAGCCGCTCCGCTTCGATCGCGATGCCGGTTTCCTCGACCATCTCGCGCAATGCCGTGACGTGCGGCGCTTCGCCCTCTTCGCCGTGCCCTTTCGGAATGTCCCAGTGCGAGGTTTCGGTGGCATGCGCGAGTAGCACGCGGCCGTCCGGATCGAGCAGCACGATGCCGCACGAAATGACCCGCGCGCTCATCGCCGTCTCGCGCCGCAGCGCGCCATGGCATCGGGCCGCGCAGCCGGCCAGCCGGCGCGCGTCGCCATTACGGCCAGCATGCTCAGTGCTTTTTCTGCAGTTGCCAGTTGCCCTCGCCCTGCTTGCAGAATTGCGGGCGCAGGTTCATGGATTGGCCCTTCGCGTTCAACACGACGCCGACGTCGCGGCAGGTGCGCTCGCCGTCCTTGGCCGTGCCGGCGACCGTGATGGTCGCGTCGATTTTCACGCTGTTGCCGGTGCCTTCGTTGACCCAGTTCGCGCTCTCGCCGTCCTGTTTATCGTTCAACGCGGCCATGACCGCCTTCTTGACCGAATCCACGTCGCGCTGCTTCATGTAGCTGATCGGCGTGTCGTTCAGAAAGCCCAGGTTGGCTGCTTGCGCGCTGAGCGCGCCGCCCAGCAACAGGCAACCGACGCTCAGATGAAACAGGGCACGGGTTCGCATCGACATGAAGAGTTCTCCTCGAAAGTGTTTCAGGCGGTCGACGAGCGCGCTCGCCGCAACTCGTGATCTGGACCCCAAAAGCATAGCATGTCCCCTTGACGCGACCGCGCGATATACGCTCGCGGTGACTTGCAGCAATCGGCGTCGAGACCGGAATGCCCCGCTACGTCGGCCTTCTCCCGTCGCGCGCAGCGCGCGGACGCATGCGTACGCTGGTCGCGTCTAATTTTAAGATAAGTCCCATGTCCGCTTGGCGCACGCATTTTTAAGATTGCTCTATTGCGCTTCGGCGCCCTTCACGCGTCAAACCCTTCGCCATGGATACCTCCCTTGCCCTCGAAACCTTTGCCGTCGCGCTCGCGCTGTTGTGTGTCGCGCTCGTACCCGTGGCGATCCGCAGCGACCCTGGCCTGGCGCGACGTATCGTCAGGATGGACGGACTGCCGCTCGCGCGTTGGCCGAATCTGCTGACGCGGATCGGCTTCGCGTGTCTGCTGGCTTCTTTCGCGCTGTTTTTCATCGCCTGCTATTACATCCTCGAAGGCCCGGGTTACTGATCCGGCGGCTCCCGCCCCGTCAGTTCGCGCCGGCCTTCGCGGTTGCGTTGGCCACCCTGGCCACGCCGCCCGCCGCACCTTCCACCTTGTAGCCATCCGTCAACGTCTTCAGGAACGCCACCACGTCCCTGATTTCGGCCTCGTCGAGCGACGGCTTGTCTCCCGGCTTGCGATCGAACGGCGGATCGGTATTCAGATTGACCCAGTAGCGCTGCGGCAAGTCGTCGAACTTCTGCACTTTGCCTTGGGAAACCGGATAGAACTTCTCCGGATTCGTATCGCGCTCGGCATAGAAACGCAGCACCTGTTCGAGCGAATGATAGATGCCGTTATGGAAGAAGCTCTTCTTCAAGGCGACGTTGCGCAGCGTCGGCGTACGAAACAGGCCGCAAAACTCCGCGCGTCCGCCGAGATCGGTGCGCTCCGGACCGCAAGCGCCGAGATCGTGGAACTGCGGGTCGTGATTCACCGCCAGCGCGCGGTTGCGCGGCACACCGATCGCGATCAGGCCGAAGTCGCTGAACTGCGGCGGCGCGCCGTCACGGGTACGCTGGCTGATGTGGCAACTCGCGCAATTGCCCTTCTGTTCGTCGTTGAAGACTTGCAGGCCGTGCAATTCGGCTTTCGTCAGTTGCGCTTTGCCCGCCAGATACGCGTCGTACTTGCTGGTGTACGGATAGAACAACTCGGGTGTCTGCTCGAAGGTTTCGAGCGCTTGCAGCACGGCGTTGAAGGTGGCGTCGTCGTTGTCGAAAATGTGCTCGCCGAAGGCCTCGCGGAACGCCTCGGCATACGGCGCGGCCTTGACCGCGGCGCGCACCCTGGCCGGCGTGCTGCCCATTTCGAACGACGACAACAGCGGAATCCGCGCCTGATCGCGGCCACGGTCGACCCTGCCGTCCCAGGTCAGGCCACCGGTCGGGCCGGCGTCGACACTTTCGTCGCCTTCGTCGTCGGACTCGTGATAGTGCTCGGCGAACGCCGGCACCGATTGCAGATACTTCAGCGTCGGCGCGGCGCGCATGCCGGTGCGATGCATGTCGTTGCCGCCCAGTTGCACCGCCTGCGCATTGGCCGGCGAGAACGCATGGTCGGGACTATGGCACGACGCGCAGGCAAGCTTGCCGGAGCCGGACAGCGATGCGTCGAAAAATAGCTGCTTGCCGAGCGCCGTCATCTGCTGGACGGATTTGTAAACTTCCGCGCGGGTCTGGCCGGCATCGTGAGCGGCATGCCGAGCCGCTACCGGAACCGTGGACGCCGCGCCAGGCACCGCCGCCGCGCTGGCTTCCGCCTTGAGGCCGGTACTCGCCGCAGGCGTGCCCGCGTCGCACGCGGCGAGGCTCAACGTCACGCCGACGAGCGCCAAGGTGACCGACAGCATGCCGCCGATCGTGCCGAATCCCTTGCCCCCAGCCGACTCCGCGTGCCGCCACGCCCCGAACCGAACCGCCGTTTTCCGAATCCCCGCGAGACCAGGCCGCATATGAATGATGTGAGTTGCCGATAGTAAAGTCCGCGAGCGTATTTCATTCACATGTCGCTTAAATGACATACAGCCGACGAAAACTACAACACCAAAGCGATTCGTAATTAATTACATCTTTCTGTCAAATTCCCTGGCCAAACTTTCGCCGGCGGTCATCCGTGTAAGGAAATACAGGAGGCCCGCGTCCCCAACGCGTGAGAGAGAAACCACATCAAATGAACAAAAAACTGATCTGCGCGACGCCTATCGCGATCGCAGCAGCGTTGAGCCTTTATGCGTGCGGCGGCAGCGACATCGCTCCGCAACCGGACATCACGTCGATCAAGACGGTCGTGGTGATCTACGCGGAAAACCGCAGCTTCGACAACCTGTACGGCAACTTCCCCGGCGCGAACGGCCTGCAGAACGTGTCGGCGGCGAACTCCACGCAATTGGACCGCAACGGCACCGTGCTGGCGACGCTGCCGCCGGTGTGGAACGGCCTGACGCAAACCGGCGTGACGCCGGTGATTACGCAGGCCATGACCGCGAATCTGCCGAACACGCCGTTCGCGATCGACGACCCGAAGGGTTTCAACGCACCGATCACCGCGACGACACGCGATCTGTATCACCGCTTCTACGAGAACCAGATGCAGATCAACGGCGGCAAGAACGACAAGTTCGCCGCGTGGGCGGATTCGGGCGGCCTCGTGATGGGTCACTACACGCCCGACGCCGACAAGTTGCCGCTGTGGAAAGTCGCCCAGCAATACACACTGGCCGACAACTTTTTCATGGGTGCATTCGGCGGTTCGTTCCTGAACCACCAGTGGTTGATCTGCGCATGTACGCCGACCTATCCGAACGCGGATAAGAGCCCGGCTGCCGGCTCGATCTCGGCGGTGGAAAGCGACGGCGTGACGCTGAAACTGGCGACGAATTCGCCGGCTTCGGCCATCACCGGCGCGCCCAAATACGTGCTGTCGGGCAATCTGACGCCCGACTTCTACGCGATCAACACGATGCAGCCGCCGTTTCAGCCGAGCGGCAACAAGGCGGCGACCGGCGGCGACGCGAATCTCGCCGATCCGACCCAGGCCACCACGCTGCCGGCGCAGACGCAGCAGCACATTGGCGATCTGTTGAGCAAGGCGAACGTGTCGTGGGCGTGGTACGGCGGCGCGTGGGGCGCGGCGGTGTCGGCGGCGCAAACCGGCACGGCCAACGTGATCTACGGTGCGAATCTGACGGCGCCGAACTTCCAGCCGCATCATCAGCCGTTCAACTACTTCGCCGATCTGGCGCCAGGTACCACCAACCGCGCGCAGCATCTGCTCGACGGCGGCATGGGCGGCTCGGAGTTCATCAAGGCGATCGACGCCGGCACGTTGCCGCAAGTGTCGTTCTACAAGCCGCAGGGCAACCTGAACGAACACGCGGGTTACACCGACGTGGCGTCGGGCGACCAGCACATCGCCGACCTGATCTCGCATCTGCAGAAGAGCCCGCAGTGGAACAACATGCTGGTCGTCGTGACGTACGACGAAAACGGCGGCTTCTGGGATCACGTCGCGCCGCCGAAGGCCGACCGCTGGGGTCCGGGCACGCGGATTCCGGCGCTGATCGTTTCGCCGTACGCAAAGAAGGGTTTCGTCGATCACACGCAGTACGACACGACGTCGATCCTGCGTTTCATCACGCACCGTTTCTCGCTGCCGACGCTGCCGGGTATCGCGACGCGCGACGCGGCGCTGGTTAGCAACGGCAGCAAACCGATGGGCGACCTGACCGCGGCGTTGAACATCAAACAGTAAGCAGGGCGCGGTAAGCAACGGTCCCGCAGTGATGCGTGACCTTTTCATGGGCAGCTTCGGCTGCCTATTTTTTTTTGGGGCTTCGCTCGTCGCGTGTCGGTGTCACGGATTGTCGTGCGACGGGTTTTCGCGAGCGGCGTATGCTTCGTGCGAAGGCGCGATCTTTGGCGTTTTTTTGCGGCGCGGCGCTTAACCAGCCTGTCTCGACCTGCTCCAATCTGTCTCGAGCCGCGCGATAGCGCTCAATCACTTATCCAGGAGTTCGACAGCATGACTGAAAGAACCATCAAGGTCCCCGGACCGGATCATCCGATCACGATCGAGCCGGCGAACGCGCGCGTCGTGGTGACCGTGGCCGGCCGGCAGATCGCCAGCTCGGACAACGCGCTGGTACTGCGCGAAGCCGCGTATCCGCCGGCTTATTACATTCCGCGTACCGACGTGGAGATGGCGCTACTGGAACGCACCGAACACGCGACGTATTGCCCGTACAAAGGCGAATGCGCGTACTACAGCATTCCGCTGGGCGGCGAGCGGACGGTGAATTCGGTGTGGACCTACGAAGCGCCGTATGCGGCTGTGAAAGAGATCGCGCAGCACCTGGCGTTTTATCCGGATCGGGTCGATTCGATCGAGGTGCAGGCGAAGGGGTAGTGGCGGTGCGCGGACAGCCATGCTGTTCGTGAAGCGGAAACCTGGTACGGCAGGAGGGACTCGAACCCTTATGGTTTTTCCCGGCCCCTCCCCATCCGTTCAGCGCGACAAGAATACTGTGCTTTCAACTACTTATCTCTCAAACTTAAATATGCACCTCGGTGCATGTGTACCGTTGGTTTGCATTTAGGTTGTCAAGCGTATATTTCTCGTTGCCTCAGGGGGGTGCGGGGGGAGCCGGCCTTAGAGTTATCAACAGGGGTCGGAGCGTTTTAACGAAGGCGCGTCACTCGAGAATCGAGTACTTAACCTTCCGCAGCGAAGGATGAACGTTCTCCAGATTCGGTGACGGATAGCCTTGATTCAGCTAGGCCGAATATCTCGGACGGTTCAACGGTTACGGTGGCTAACTCTGCATCGTGCTTAGGCCTATCAGCAGTGCTGGTCTTTCGCGAGAGCCCTGAACATGATATGTTTCGCGCTGTCTGCGGACAGATTTGTTATCGCGATTCGCGATAAATGGAAGTAATGCGCGAAGGCGCTGCCCTCGCATATCGTAGCGGCTATCTCGCTGATGATACGTTGCCAAAGAGTGTCCGCAGACACCCATCTTCTTATACCGAATGAAAAATCCCACTCATATCGCGCAACTGCGCGCTCAGACGTCGCTTCACGGCCTTGCTAGGTTGTTGGGATATGAGCCAAAAGGTCTCGCCTATGTTGTGTATGGTATAGGCGATGCATACAAGTATGTGGACTTTCCAATTCCCAAGCGGAGCGGTGGCACTCGCATTATCAGCGCGCCGGTCAAATCACTGAAACTGCTCCAGGCACGTGTTTCCACGTTGCTGGGAGCCTGCGCCGAAGAAATCGAAGTTGAGCGTGGCGGGAAAAATAGATTTTCCCATGGTTTCCGTAAAAATCACTCAATCCTGACGAACGCAACCGTGCATCGTGGGAAGAGATATGTATTTAATGTCGACCTGCATAATTTCTTTGGCACAGTCCATTTCGGGCGTGTTTCAGGTTTTTTTGCAAAGAACCGACACTTCAAGCTGGACCCGGTTGTCGCGCGAATATTGGCGCAGATTGCATGTCATAACAAAGTTCTGCCGCAGGGTAGTCCATGCTCACCCGCCATATCGAATCTCATTGCGCATATTCTTGACGTACGGATGGCTCAGCTAGCCGCACGCCATGATTGTTACTATTCGCGATACGCCGATGACCTGACATTTTCGACAAACAGAAAAGAGTTTCCAGAGTCGATTGCCACGCGAGTTAGCGATTCCAATGAATGGATTGCTGGCAAGTCCTTGCTGAAAATCATAAAGGACTCTCGTTTTGAACTTAACCATAGTAAAACGAGAATGCAATTTCATAGGTTTCGGCAAGATGTGACGGGGGTCGTCGTCAACAAAAAATTGAATGTGCCGAGCGAATACGTAAGGGACGTTCGGGCAATGGTTAATTCGTTTGTCAAAACAGGACAATTTACGCTCCGAAAATCATATCGGAACGACGCTGGTGCATGGGTGGTCGAAGAAGTAGCCGGTAACAAAGTGCAACTTCGCGGCATGCTAAGCTTCATTGACAGTGTGCGAGTTTTTCCACAGAAGAAACTTGCGATGGAAAAAAAGGATAAACGGGAGCAACGAATCCCGCGAGTAGAATTGAAAGACATGGACGGCGCGTCCCGCACATACCGCCGCTATCTGCAGTACACGCAGTTTTTTAATCCCGAGCTTCCGTTCGTTATATGCGAGGGAAAGACGGACAACGTTTATATCAAGTGTGCGTTGCGTCAGCTCGCTGACACGTATCCACAGCTTGTTTCAAAAACCGCTTCGGAAAATAAACTGTTGCTCAACTTCTTCAACTACACAAAGGTGGCCGACCGAATCTTACACCTGGGGGGCGGCACCGGTGACTTCCAGACGTTCATTGGAAACTATGGTAGTGAATTTAAAGGATTTAAAAGCAAAGAAAAGAGAAATCCCGTAATTTTGCTTATTGATAACGATGAAGGCACGGCGAAAATATTTTCCAGCGTCAAAACTGCAACAAAAAGAAAATCTCCGGTCGACGGTAGTGAGCCGTTCTATCACATAGCCGACAATTTCTATGTCGTCGCCATTCCACGGCTGAGTGGAAAATCAACGACTATCGAAGACTTCTTCGACCCCACTCTTCTGAAGACGAAGCTCGGCACGAAAGTCTTCAGTGGAAAGGATGGTTTTGACTCGGCAACGGAGTACGGCAAGCATTATTTTGCTGAATATATCGTAAAGAAGGGGCAGAAGACAATCGACTTTAGCGGATTCCATCCTATCCTGGAACGTCTGGTCGCAGTGCTAACGGCACACGCCGCTAAACCATAAGCCAGCACTCGCCCGAAGACCGCCAGTCACGATGGGTTCGACCGCACCGTTCCATCATTTTCCAGCGGACCGATGCTTTTCTGTGGCGACATAATGAGATGAGACTCGCTCCGTCGGAACAAACACGTTGCCGTCATCGAATTATGCCGCCACGAGACGTTCGAGCCGCTGATAACTTGCAGGCGCGCTCCCTTCGCTTCATTATTACTTCGAGCGCCGCGTGATAACCCGATACGTTTCGCCAGATGCTCACTTGATAGGCACATTGTTCCGCCGAGAGCCGTTGGCTGCCACGAGCTTCCGTCTAGCCCGTTTCCGGCGCCTATCTGCAAAAGTTCTGCAGCCTACTGAACCGACGAAATCAACGCTCTGATTTCCTTTCGTACCGTGCGTGACAAGCGTGGCCGCGAGAGTACCAACTCCGCAAGCTCATCGTCCTCACAATAAAAGTAAGCAGCCGGCATTTTACGGACGGACATCGCTCTGTGTCAGTTGAAGACCAACGACGTCGGGTTTGCAATTTTTTCGTTGCAAATGGGCAAGTCGGCACAGCCGGCGCGTCCGACGTTCGAGTGTGTGCAACTCTGGCACTGCCCAAAGGGCAGCTGTCCACACCCTTGTGGTGTGGGCAGCAGAGTTGTGCATACTGGGTGAATCACAGGGGTTTGACGGAGGACCGCTCAAAGACAGCTTTATGCCGATAGCGAGACGTTGAATGTGCGTCTGTATATGCGGAATGCACTCCGACCCGCAACTGCATGTCGTCGACAGTGTCGCGTTCGCAAAGACCACCCGCACCACCCGCGCCTACTCGCCCGCGGGCTCAACCGCTTTCTTCTTCCGCCCGCCCTTGAGCCGCATTGGCACTTCATCGCGCTCAGCAAACAACTCGATTTCTTCGACCTCTAGCACAACAGCCAATGCCACAAGCGTGTCGACCATGACGTTCGACTTTCCACGCTCGATTGCGCTGATTTGCGTGCGGTGCAATCCAGCACGGTCCGCAAGTTGCTCTTGGGACATGCCTTGTTTACCGCGGAACAATCTAAGGTTATTCGCGATTCGCCGACGGGTTTCCGCCTGCCGCGCGTCAATGCTCTTTGCCATATGGGGCAGGAGCATCCACTATTGTAGCGGCACAATCTACAGTTTTGAAACTGTCAGTTTATAAACTGGCAGTCTCGACACTACATATTTTTCCCGCTACACTCCGCCCGTTCGTATGCCGCGCTAACGGCGAATGTCAATGTCACGCGTCGGCAGCTAACTTCACTTTCACAATCGCTCACCGCGAGGGACTTGCTCGTCCCGCCGCAGGTGGATGACGGAGGATTCTTAGTGACTGCTCCTCGAGCACAGCGTCGCACACGGTCGGTCGAGAACTCGCCAGCGGTGCGCCGACAGGTCAAACTGGTTGAACCGGTGGACACTGAACTTCACCCCCGGCCCCGCTTGTGGATGATGAACGGCGAACAGAGAGAGCTGTTTTCGCGTTTCCCCCTCTTCTTTCGCGCGATGCATCATCCAGAGTCGTACCCGGCGAACATCTCGCACTTCGGAATTCAGTGCGGCGTTGGTTGGTATCCAATCATTGAAGTGCTGGCGCGTGACGTTGAATTTGAGCTACGCGCATTGTGGCGCGAGCAACTCCAGTCTCCCGAGAAAATCGCGGACATGGATAGAGCACTTCTGTCCGGCCGCGTCCCCTACCCGACGCTTCCCGTTTGCACTGACATCTCGCAGGTCGCAGGCGAACTCAAACTCGTCGTCTTGAATGGGTACATGTGTCCGCCCGATGTCTGGACGCGCATTTCGGCGAGCGTCGAAATCGCTGTGGCGACTGCTCGGTGCGTATGTGAGAGCTGCGGCAACCCAGGCACGCTCCGAGATGTTTATTGGCATCGCGTCTATTGCGACAAGTGTGTCGACCCCGCCGTCGAATCCGATTGTGCGATATCACCCGGTTCGTCGAGCTAGGGCTGACGCTCGACACCCGTGTCATTTGGACCAGCAATGCAAACCACCACACAGCCGGCTAACGTCCCCGATGATTTTCCGCGTGACGCCCCCCCCCGGCATCGTCGCTGGCGCGCAGCCCAAAGTCTGTGCCGTTATGTCCGAAGGCAAGTACGTCGCTGGGCAAACGGCCATTTAACGCGAGGAGCGTTGGAGCATCTTCGAGGACCTCGCGCACCAACTTGTGCCAAAGGCACTGAAGGATGCGTCGGCTCATCCGGAACAAAGTCAAGACGTCACCCTCGCGCGTGCGCGCCGCAATCGCATGCAAGGGATGGGTCTCAGAAGATGAATCGCGTTGGCTTATCGTTTGCCTCCGCGCGTTACTGAATTGGTAACCGTTTGTGGAATTGCTGCACCTTTCCCACCTCACCATCCGCTACCATGAACCTAGCATCATCCCCGCCGCCCTCTTCACTCAGCCCACTGGCGTCAGACCTACCGACGCTTGGCCGCCTAATTCGGAGTTGTAGGCTGCATTGCGAACTGAGCCTCCTCGATGCTGCTGAAATCGTCGATATCGACGTCGCCGAATTGAGCCGCATCGAAGATGGGAAGTCGGCTGCTACCGAAGCCCTGTTCAAGGTTCTCGCTGGGTTCGGCCAGGAGATGCTTATCATGCAGCGCGATGATGCCAGCGACGCTCTCGCGGCGGTCGGGCATACCGTCAACTGGTATGAAGTAATGGAGCGGCGCTATCCTTCCAGAGAACGACCTGTACCGGCTGCCCTCGTTCTTGACTGCACCACTCCGACGCTTTTCGTCGACTTTGACGGCACGCTGCACGTGGGCCATGCGTATATCGGCGAGGACGATGAAATAACGCTCGACACCGGTCGACCTCTACTGGAATTCGCACCCCTGCTCGCCGAGCTTCTCGAGCCCTATCCCGATGTGGAAATTGTGCTCACGACGTCATGGGTGCGACGCTTGCCAGTGGAGCGCGTCATCGAGTACCTGCCACCGGAACTACGCCGACGCATCGTCGGGACCACCCGGGATATCAAACCCCGGTTCAGCTATGTGCAGGACGGTACCGAGCGTACTTACGTCGTCAGCAGCTGCGCCTATGGGAAACGACTTAGGCACTGGCTCGCTATCGACGACGCAGTATTCGGCGCGGCACAGTTCGGCCGTGAGCCCGGTGAACTCGTCGACCACTTCCTTCTGCTCGACTCGTCTCGCGGCATTAGCGACAGCAATGCGCTGCAGCGTATCGCGCTGTGGCTTAACGAAGTGCATTCCGCACCACATGGCTGAATCCATACGCCGCTAACACATACCGAACATGTCCCATGACCATCGCATATGAACGCACGAAGGCAGTTATCGAGACGTGCAAACTTCTTCAACTGCTAACGCTCGACTCTTGACTTCCATTGTTCGAATTTCCAGCTTCAACCTATACACGTGACGGAGGCACCTCAAATGCTGAGAGTAACAGTCGAATTGTGGCCGGGCGGCCGCGAGAGTGGTAGCCGGGTGTTGGCAACGGCAAAGATTGGCCGAGTTAAGAATGGCGCGCTCGCAGACTACAAGGTCGAACTGCACGAAGATGTGCAGGGAGAAATAGGCGCAGCGAGCCTGCACGACTATCCACGCTACGCTTCGAGCATATGGGACTTGGTAGCACGTGCCCTTGCGGTCGCGCTGACTGGGAAGGAGGAACTACCTCCACGCCCACAACAGCTTGATGTTCCTATTCACACCTCCGATAACACCCCGTATGTGCGGCTTCGGGAGATACCGGAGCCGGCGCAAAGCCTTTTCAAAAAGCGTATCGCCTTTTCGACACGCCCGCTAATTGACGAGGACCCGGAGCCCATGGATTGCGCCTATGCGTGGGACTGGCGGGATTTTCTGGATGGCGGCAGATAGTGGCGTCGATGATGTCCAAGTCTTGCTAAGTTTCTCGCGCTGCCATCGCGACGCGCCGGAAGTATGTTCAAAGCGGCGCTGCGTCGCACGTAAACGAAGGATTTTGAGAAGGCCGATTCGTTCGCCTGGCGGCGACCTCGAGTCGCGTCCCGTCGCCGAACCGTTCACGGCGCTGATGGATGTCGCCAAGGCTACCGGTCGGTACGATTTAACGCGCGAGCGCGCACTCAAGCATATGTGGGAGCTGGTCCGCACGGAAGAGGCGCCGTCCAAAGCGAAGCACAGCCACTGGCAAACGCCGAGCGGTACCGAACTGGTCAAGGATTTTCTCGCCGAGCACGAACGTGAGGCCGCATGGGAGGCGTTCTGCGGAGGTCCAGTAGCGGTAAACATGTGGGCAACGGTGGCGGCGGTTCGCGCGAAGACCCATCCGCACGACGCCATTGCGCTGTACCACCGCTTACTGCCAATATCGGCGGAAAATGGCACACGGAACGCGCGATATGACGAGGCTGCTGGAATCGTACGGGCCATCGGCCGGTTGAGAGCAGAACTGAGCGAGCACGCGCTGTTGACCATAGAACTCGATGAAATCCGGAAGGCTTATCGTGCCAAGCGAAATTTCATCAAGACGCTGGCTGCATTTCAATAGTTCTGCGGTCGCCCTTACCGTCTTGTGGGCACCGATAGGGTCATGCTATTTCGATGCGACCCAGATGAGGAGGCTGTCCATGTACTCAGATATCAAAGAGTGGACGCGTATCCGAGCGCGGGTTCTCAAAAAGGGCGAATCCATCCGGTATGTCGCAAAAGTCGAGGCCATGAGCCGGAACACTGTCCGGAAAATGGCCCACTTCGAGTTGCCCCCAGGCTACTGCCGGGTCACCGACAATACGAGAGATGCCACCCGCTGCCGAAAACTGGCAGTGCCATGGTCAGCGGTCCAACGCATCGTACGTGCACTCCCGGAGCGCGGGGCAGCGCAGTTCCTGGCCCGCTTGTTTAGCGAGGACGACACGGAGGAACTCGAAGAGACAGCCGGGCGTCGATTGCGCAGATGGGGTGTTGTCGAATCTCCGAAGATAGGCTCTGCTGAACGGAGCCGACAGCGATGGCAGAACTGGATGTATCAAGTCGAACAGGGACTCGTTTCTGTGCCAGCAGGGGAGGATGGCAGGCAACAGGACAGGCTGATGCGAATGCTGTTGCCGGTATCAAGGAACCAGCGCCATAAGTCGCTTACCGTGCTGGCACACGAAGCAGGTTTTTCCTTACGTGAAATCGCGACGCATCTCGCCATTAGCCGCGCGTCCGTTCGCACGTACATCGGCGACTATAAGGCAGCTGGGTTGGAATCACTGTTCGCAAAAACGAACCGCTCCCGCAGGGAGGACGACGAAGCGCTGAAGAGCGCAGTTTTCACGCTGTTGCACGAGCCACCGTCTGCATCAGGCATTAACAGGACGACATGGAAAATGGACGACCTGCGACGCGTTCTGGCGGTGCGTGGGCATCATGCGGGCATGGAGGCTATCCGGGCCATAATGCGGCACGCCGGCTATCGCTGGAAATCGGCCAAGATTGTACTCACAAGCACCGACCCCAATTATCGGGAAAAACTTGACCACATCCGGTCGATTCTAGCCAACCTTCAGCCTGACGAACGGTTCTTCTCTATCGACGAGTTTGGACCCTTCTCCGTCACTATGAAACCCGGCCGCGTGCTGGCTGCCCCCGATGTTCAGCCGAATGTTCCGCAATGGCAGAAATCGAAGGGGTGTCTGATTTGCACGGCCGCACTGGAGTTGTCGTCCAACCAGGTGACGCATTTCTATTCCACGGCCAAGAACACCGATGAGATGATTCGCATGGCAACTGCCCTGCTCGAAAAGTACGGTGTGATGCGGAAGCTATACCTCTCGTGGGACGCAGCCTCCTGGCATCTTTCGAAGAAGCTGTCGGCGTTCATCTCCGACCACAATGAGTCAGCGCAATCGCGTCATCAGCCGATTCTGGAACTGGCTCCTTTGCCTGCAAGTGCTCAATTCCTGAATGTCATCGAATCAGTCTTCAGTGGCATGGCGAGAGCCATCATCCACAATAGTGACTACGCGTCCGCGGATGCTGCGAAGGCGGCAATTGACCGCTATTTCGCAGAGCGCAATCAGCACTTCAAGGAACATCCGAAACGCGCGGGCAAAGCAATCTGGCGAAAGGAGCGGACGACGAGCGAGTTTTCGGCTGCGAACAATTGCAAGGACCCGGCATACCGATGAATCGTTCGGGACATCATTATCGATACGGCGGGGGCGGCCGGTGGTGCGGAGGCGGCCGACGATGATGTCGCCGAGGTGGGGGTAACGGTTTACACCTGCGAACAAGATGGCCATGAACCCAAACTCGGCGACATTGCATGCGCGGACGCGCATCGGCTTCAGTAGGCACCGCCAGAATCGTTGTTGCGACCAGCAAAGTGGTCCGGTCCCGGGGCGCCCGAGCGACTCGCGGATTTGGTGACAACTGACCGGCGTTTTGCGTTGCCATACGGGGGCTGCGACGAGAGTCGCCGCGAGGGAATTTTTTTGGCTTGAGCGAGAAATCGAAATCGCTTTTCTGCAGGAGAGAACGGCGAAGGCTTGAGATGGGTTTTTCGGACGTACAAGTACGGCCTGTCCGTCCATGACGGATTGCTCAGCAGGGTCGAAGAAACCCGCGACGGCGGCGTAGGTCACTGCATCGAGTTCAGCGCAGCCCAACTTTTTCAGAGCGGTAAAGTGACGGCCGTTCAGCCAACTCTCGTCGCCGGCGTCACGCAGAATCAGGCCGAAGGACCGTACGTCTTCTTTGCTCGCAAACAGTTGCTCGATGTACTTGTCGCCGTCAAGTATTCCCGCTTCGGCTGCTGCAGCGAGACTGTCCATTGCCCAGGCCAAGCCAGAATTGCCCGGCATTGTTAGCAGGGCCAACGGCTGGATTGGCGTTAGAGTTTTCTTGCGATGGTGCCAGCCTCCGAACTCGATACACGCGGCGACGACTCTTTGTCCATCTTCGGTCTCGAACATCAGTTGGGACGGTTGTGCTCCTGCTTGGCAGTCGCCATGTTGCTAAATGGCGTCAGGCTAATTACAAAGTTGTACTAGTCTATTGAGTTCATCGGGATTGTCGGTTGCGAGTTCACTCGTTGTTGCCGTGTCGTTCAGCAAGTCGCATTCTTTCGGTCTGCTTTGAGCACGCGTCACGGTCTTTAGCTCGTGGGACACCACTGCGGGTGGTGCAGCGGTACTGGCGGCCACCCTTGGCTGTTTGCTTTTGCCACACCTTTGGTCGATAAGCGAAACAACCGCAGTCTCCACAGTGTGAGCTCTGCGAATACGCGCTGTTCGAGCTTCGATGCGCTTCAAACTTGACTCCACCGAGGCGAGTTGACTATTCAGCACGCGTTTCGCGTCTTGAGATAGCGACTCAAATTCCTGGGCTTTTTCCAGTCCTTCGAAAAAGCGTACCGCCCCTCTGATGATGGGAATCTCGCCTGCCACTGCTGTGGCCATCTGGCCATCGGTTTGCGCCTGGACCAGTTCTATTGCCGACCCCGTAGAGGATACGCGTTTGACAATCTCGGACGCGGCGGCTTGTCCTACGTTGCTGAGGGCTCCCTGCTCACCCACCGTCGCGATATCTAATACGCCATTGAGAGCCCCCACAAGTATGTTGAGCATGTGTAGCGTGGTTCCGGCAACTTCAGCTGCGGTTTGCAATTGCTGGTCTGTTGTGAGTTGGCTGCGCAGCGCTCGAGTATCGTTCAGCGCCTCGTTAGCTGCGTTCCACTTACGGAATGTACGGTCGAAGTCTGAGTATAACTGGCCGTCACGATAAGTTACCAGGGACGGACATGCGGGGTCTTCGACCGTTTGACTCACTGCGGTGGAGACGGCGGAGACCGCGCACACACATCCCACGACTAGATGGCGATACATGGTTATCCCTCTGTGAGCAGGGTAAATTTGTGAACTTCAGTACCGACTTTGATGACAATAGTCAGAGGCGCGGCCTTCACGTTTTCCACCACGATATAGCCCGCTGTCGCTTCACCCGGAGACAGGGTTGTTCCGCGAAACCGCGCTCTAATGAAGGCAGCCTGTCGCTCCTTTGCTGTCTCGTTTGCTTTGTCGACGTCTTTAGTGAGCGGGTCGGCTACGGAGTTGACACTGGCTGAGTCGGTTGTATGCGCTACCGCGAGGAGTGCTCCCCCTAGTAGGGCCATCACCATACCGGCACTGAGATGTGATTGTGTGTAGTGCTTGTCAATAGCGCTAGCTCGTTCATCGGTAACAAGAACGGGGTTTCCCCCGTCCTGTCGCAACGAGATGTCTTGCTCATCGACTTCAAACGGCCTATTGCTCCGGTTTGCTATGACAACCACAATAGGCGTTCCATAACCAGTGAGCAACTTGGGCGAAACGACGGCAATGGCGACTCTCGAGTTGGCCTGAAAAGAATCGAGAACAAGACCGGCTGGGCAATTAACGACTTTTTGCGTCGCTGCAGGTTTGACTTTGTTGAAGGTGACATAGTCGTGACTCACCGAGGACAGGCACGCAGTCAGTAGCGCACACATCAGTGGAATCGATTTCTGACGTTTCACGGTGAACTCCTAATTCCAGCAGGTCGAGAGCTGAGCTGCCAGCGCGCGCGTTACGATTGACGTATATCGACCCATGACGTAGCCACACTTACAGCCACCGAGAATGCCTTCGCACTGTAGTTCCTGGGTGCTATGGGAGTTCCAGTTCGTCCAAGGCGTGTCCGAATCCGGTCCGCCGGTTGTAGCAATGGCACATTGCTGTGCTTGCTGTGCACTCTTGTCGGCTGAGGCTGCTCCATCAAGTAGCTCCGAGACCGCGCGAGGCTTGTCGTACCCCTTCGCCTTTGCGTCGCGCATGGTCTCGGTCACGCTCTGGCCGAGGAGCTGCTCCCGAAAAGTCACCAGAGTGGGGTCCGTGTATTTGGGTAGCTGGGCGTCGAGATATTGAAGATTGCCTTGGCAGCCCTTGGGTGTAGTGACAGCAGAACGCGATGCAACGGCGACTGTTGAGCCTGTTGAGTTTCCTGAGCCAGCACTGGAAGAAGCACTGGAAGAGTTAGCCGTCGCCTGCCGCTGTAGAGATTGCAACTCGCCCTGAAGCGCGGCTTTGTCTGCGCTGGTCGAAGAATCGCTTATTACGGCGTTCAGCACTTGGGACATGGTCGAGTCGAGCTCATCGGATGAGGCGAGTTGAACAGATGCGCCAATCAGACCGCAGGCGAAGCAGGCCAGTGCCGTGAATCGCCGGAGAGGCAATGTTGGAATCTTCATGGCTGTGCCTCCCTTGAGGACTTGGCTTTTGGGCGCGGTAGGGGTGCGCCGGAGCACCGGGTGTGCTGGAACGGCCCCGCACGATGCTCCGACTGCGAAACGTGCGCTGGCCGACGGGAAAGACAACCCAGGCAGCCGGCTCAACCGGTTAACCGTTGCGAGAGTTGCCTGTGAGCCATGCACAGAGGGTAGAAGACGGCGTCGCTTGACCCAATGGTCCAAATGCACCAGTTACCGGCTAACGGCGACCGAGTACGCTGGTGCAATATCACGAAGCACCCACGGAGGAGACTATGGACAGTCACGCGCCGACGCTCTTCCTTCACGGCGGTCCGGGATTGTCGGCGATTGCCGAACGAGCACTTTACGGACTCGCGCTACCGATTCATTGGTGGGACCAGCCGCGCTCTGTGGTTCTGTTTGCAAGGCCGTTTGCAGCGCTTGTTGATGCTGCGCAAGAGGAAGTTGAGCGACTCGCCCACGCATATTCACAGCCTGTTAACCTCGTCGCCCACGCGTTCGGCGCGCATTTGGCTCTGCGTCTGGCGATGAGACTGCCGAACCGGCTAGGGAAAATCGTGCTGTTAGCACCAGTGTATGACCTCGCGGACGCGTTTGTCCGCTTTGCAACCTGCCTTTGTCTCAAAGACCAATCGTATGAGCCTTTTTTGGTCGCTCTCGATGAGTTCAGGGCGAGCAGAGATGTTTCGCGATTCGCAAGGGTAGCCGCTCAGATAGCTAGCATCGCGAGCTTCGTCGACCTAAGTTGGAGTCCGGGGGCGAGCGCAAGCCGTCACTGGTATGTGAACTTGCTGGCCCATCAGCCTGTCTTTGACCTGAATACGTTCGAAGTCGTTGTGAAGGATTTCTTGCTTGAGGACCCTATCCCAGTGGCGACAACCGTCGCGGATTCGGTCCATCTAATCCTTGGTAACAAAGACCCTTTCACGGACATCAAAGCAGAGAGTCGGATTTGGGTGGAACTCTTTCCTAACGCGGTTAGCTACCTAGTCGACAGCGGGCATTTCGTCCACTTGGAACGGCCTTCAGAAGTATGGTGGAAGACAAGAAGGAGCTTGGAGTGCAAAACGGACGTCTAACTCTGCGTTTGCGTCGCGAAACGAGAACTTGAAGCGAAAAGGCTCATGATTCGCATGCCGTCGTTGTCAGAGGTCGATATTCCGGAGTTTTGTAGTTAGCTCAGCGTTGTTGT
Organism: Paraburkholderia bryophila; assembly: GCF_003269035.1. Lineage (GTDB taxonomy): Bacteria > Pseudomonadota > Gammaproteobacteria > Burkholderiales > Burkholderiaceae > Paraburkholderia > Paraburkholderia bryophila. The sequence goes on from NZ_QLTK01000030.1 coordinate 65,528, forward strand.
GCACGCCCATGTGCTCGTGAACAGCTTGAATATGATGGCGTACGGTTGCGGGAGATATGTTCAATACCTTAGCTATTTCCTTGTGACTGAGGCCGGCTGCTACCTGGCGAGCGACGTCCAACTCGCGGCGTGATAACCCGTCCGCTTGCATACGTGGACGCGCGTAAATATAGGCTGAGTTATGGGCAACCTTGACGCAGAAGACGACCGTACGTCCGATGAGTTTGGCGACTTGTTTGCTTGAGGCAAGTTGTGTGAGTTCGGCCGGCAGCGCTTGTCGCGAACCATGCGGCCATTCACGGATGAGCAATTCGAAAAATAGCGGCTCGGCAAACCGCAGACGCCCCGCAGCGTCGCATATCGCCATTACCCATTGGTACCCGTCACCGCGTGGCCTGATGCGTTCTAGCTGCAAGCATTGATTTATCCGCAGCGCCTCGCGCATGTGTGGGAAGACGAGTTCGGCGAGTTGTCGCTGTGCTTCGGAGAAGGGCCGGGCCGCGGAGGCGCCATACACGGAAAAAGCGTCGTAAAGTCCGGTTTCCGGATTCAGGTGGGCGGTAATCAGAGCATGTTCATGCCGATAGCGACGCTGGTATGCGCGTAAACCTGTACTGCCTGCTGGATAGAATTCGACAAGCTGGAAATTGTGCGTTCTATCCGGAGTGGCAAGCACAAGAGTTGCGGCGGTGTCTTGCTCGCGAAACTCGTTGTAGTCCTGCAGTGATTCAGGCGGGTCTCTGAAGAACCACGGCGTTTGATACGCTGCTCCCCGCTCGTCACGGGCAGTCGTTCCCCACCGGGCCGAATCAAAAGGAACGAGGCCAACCAGCATCTTCAGAGCGCACTCCTGGAACTCGTCCAGCGGCACTTCTCTGGATGCTTGGTATAGCCGAAGCAAAAATTGATTGAGTTCGTCCATGGGACGCAGAATTTTTCTTAGCGCAATTCCTTACCAGAAAGTTAGCGCCCGCTCCCTGACAAATTTCATGTCCATTTCAGCATTTACGGTGGATTGAACTGACAATTGCCGTGGACCCTTTCATCGCCGTTCCATCTGACCAGCAGGCATCGCCCTAGAGGCCGCGGCGCCTGACGCCTTCGTGCTGGGAATTTGGTGAAGGAATTGAAACTCGATTTATAGTGACCACCATCAGTTTTTTGGCGCTCCGTTTCGAGCGGATTGCACCTGAAGCTCGAAATGATTCTTACCTAGTCAACCGCAATTACAGAAAGCGCGCGCAGGCTTTCAAGTTGGACCATTCGTCTCCTATCGTCCAGTTAGCAGTGTACGCGCCGTTTTCCTGTTATTGCAGAGCACACGCTGTTGCGCACCTACCATTTGGCGTTTGGATTCGATATATGGTCGCGCCGCTGCATGTCCATGCCGATATGTAGAGCCCGCGTAGCTGTGCGACGGTCCGCCGTCATGTCATCGAAGTCTCGCACCAAGGTCGGCATGACATCTGCGGTGGAACCCGCTGGTCCGATTTTAGATGCGCAGGTTTGCGGTTTTATGCACTGCACGACTTCGCGGTGCCCACGCAGGAGCCGTCGCAGCCGGCGCAGTAATGACGGTCGCGCACTGCACGGTCAACAGGCCAGACGTTGGTTTGCGCAGACGTAGCAGTGCCGACCGTATGGCCATTTTCGCATGCATAAAACGGCGGCTCTCCCGCCTTGCCGCGGCGAATGGCATCGTCGATTTCCTGTTCGCCAAACACCGCTTTCATGTCTGCGACAAACCCCGCAATCTCGGGCATTGGATGGCTGACGGGCTTGCGAACGCGCATATCCACTGAGCGTCTCCCGAAAAAAGTGTCTGTTCGCCGCTACAGAAATCCGTGTAGGATACTGTACATCCATACAGGTATTTCCGCAATCCAATGACTGTCCCGTCCCCTATTCCGGAAGCAATACACCCGCCGCTTTGGCGGGCGTCGCAGCTTGCGCGGGGCCGGGGCCGTACGGTGGACACGGGATATCCAGCGCTGTCGGCTGAGCTGCCCGGCGGCGGATGGCCCATCGGCGCGCTTGTTGACCTGCTGGTCCAGCAGGCCGGCGTGGGTGAAATGCGGCTGCTTCGTCCGGCGCTCAGCGAACTGGGCAAGCGGCCGGTCGCAATGGTGCAGCCGCCGCATGTTCCGAACGGACTTGGCCTTGAGTACATCGGCCTTTCCCCTGAGCAGCTGATACAGATTCGGGCCTCGAAGACAGCGGACGCATTGTGGGCAGCAGAGCAGATTCTTCGCGCCGGCAGTTGCGGCGCGCTTCTGTTCTGGACGCAATACGTTCAGACCTCGTCGCTGCGGCGACTGCATCTCGCAGCACAGTCTTCGGAAACGTTGTTCTTCATGGTCCGCCCACTGGCGTCAGCACAGGATGCCTCTCCAGCAGTTTTACGACTGGCGCTCCGGCCAGAACGCGACGGTCTGACCGTCGACATTACGAAGCGACGAGGTCCAGCACGCGCAGAGCCTCTGTCCATCCCACTTCAACCAACACCTGTCCTGTTTTCGCACCATGCGCGTATTTCTCGCCGTCCACTTGCCCCGGTTGCAACTCGAGGTCTTCCGACCAAAGTGGCTGCCTGAGCCCGCGCACGGCTGCGTGGTCCTGGACAGGGACAAGGTGCTCATCGCAGACGGGGTAGCCAGGTCTGCGGGCGTCCGGGTCGGCATGAAGCGCGGCGGTGTGTTGACGCTCACGCCGGAGGTAGAGACGTACGAGCGCGACCTCGGCCGTGAACATGCCGCGCAACGCGAAGTGGCAGTGGCGCTCATGCAGTTCTCGCCCGATGTCGCAGTGCTCGAAGAGGCTGTTGTCGTGGTCGACATCGGCGCAAGCCTTCGGCTTTTTGGTGGACTGCTTGCCGTATGCCGGCTGGCGAAGGCGATACTCGAAGCCATTGGACTGACCGCGCGGATAAGTGCCGCACCAACTGGTCAGGGCGCGTGGCTGCTCGCGAAGCATCGGAACCGGCGCGTACTCAAGCTCGACTCGCTCGAACGGCAACTGTCCGCATTGCCGCTGCTTTCAGTACTGGAAGTGCGACCGTTCGCCGGCTGGTTTACAGGACTTGGTTGCGAGACGATTGCAGACGTGCGACGGCTACCGCGTGCCGGGTTGCAGCGACGTTGTGGAGAGCACCTGCTCGATTCGCTGGACCGGGCTTTCGGCACGGCGCCCGAGCTGTTTGACTGGCTGGAACTGCCTCCAACGTTTTCTGCGCGCATTGAAATGCCAGACCGCATCGAGCATGCGGAAGCGGCGGTCTTCGGCGCACATCGCCTCATTGTGCAGCTATGTGGCTGGTTATGCGCAAAGCAACTGGCGCTCACAGGCGCGACGCTTTTGCTGGAGCACGAGCGAGGCAGGCAGGCAATTGAGCCGACACCCATTGAAATTGCACTGGGAGAGCCGACATGGCGCGAGGACCATCTTGTACGGCTCATCAAGGAACGCCTTGGCAGGATTGAACTGACTGCGCCTGTCATCGCGCTGCGACTCGATGCATCGCACGTGCAACCGGCGGTACCAGCATCGGACACCCTGTTTCCGGAGCCTGGTGGCTCGGCCGAGGAGCACGCACGTCTAGTCGAATTGCTGGTCGCACGACTTGGTGAAGAAAACGTACTTCGGCCAGCACCGACTGCGGATTACCGACCTGAGATTGCAAATCGATGGGTCCCCGTTGCGAGTCGGTCTAAAGGTACCGCTCTGCCTGAGGGCCTTCCGCGGCCAACCTGGCTGCTGGAAAAACCCGTGCGCCTGCTGATGCGAAAACATCGGCCGTTCTACGGTTCGCCGCTGCGCATGGTGTCGCCGGGTGAACGCATCGAAGCCGGCTGGTTTGATGGTGAACTGGTGACACGCGACTATTTCGTCGCGCAAGGCGAAGACCAAAGCTGCTTCTGGATTTACCGTGAGCGCGTCAGCAGTCGTGAGGCGGAAGAAGACCAGCGGTGGTTTCTCCACGGCCTGTTCGGATGACACGCCATGGATTCCTCGTTCACCATGCTGCCGGCATATGCCGAGCTTTTCTGCTTTTCGAACTTTACGTTTTTGCACGGTGCTTCTCACGCAGAAGAGCTGTCTGAGCGTGCGGCGCAACTGGGCTATTCAGCTCTGGCGGTAACCGATGAGTGCTCGTTGGCGGGTGTCGTGCGCGCGCACGTTGCGGCGAAGAAAGCAAAGCTGCCATTTATCGTTGGCTCTTACTTCCGCCTGGCGAACGCTGATGGTTCGCCGACGTTCGGGCTGATACTTCTGGCCAGAAATCGCGAGGGATACGGCAACTTGTCCGAGCTGATTACGCTAGCCCGTACGCGTGCACCGAAGGGGGAATATCGTCTTACTCCGCAGGACCTTTCCCGACCCGACAAGGAAAACCGGCATCTGCTCAGCATGCCAGATTGCCTTGCCATTCTCGTGCCCGATTTTCCGGCGAAAGAAGACGTTCTCGCGGCACAGGTCGAGTGGCTCGATGACACGTTCACTGGGCGGGCCTGGGTAGGTCTCGTGATGCACCAACGTGCCATGGACGATATTCATCGGGGCGCGGTGGAATTCGTCGCCCGCAATCAGGACGTACCCGTTGTCGCGCTTGGCAACGTTGTCATGCATGTGCGCTCGCGAAAGCCTCTGCAGGACACAATGACGGCCATCAGGGTTGGCAAGCCGGTTCATGGATGCGGCTATGACCTTGCGCCCAATGCTGAGCAACATCTCCGCTCCCGGCTGAGACTCGCGAATCTGTATCCTGACGAAGCACTTGCCGCAACGGTTGATATCGCTTGCCGCTGCACATTTTCTCTTGATGAGCTCCGTTACGAGTACCCAGACGAATTGGTGCCAGCTGGCTTCACGTCGACGGCGTACCTGCGGCAAGAGACGTACATCGGTGCCCAACGACGCTTTCCGTCGGGAATCCCGCACAAGGTCCAGGAGCAGATTGAGCACGAACTGGACCTCATAGCGGACCTTCAATATGAAGCGTACTTCCTCACGGTGTACGACATCGTGCGCTTTGCCCGCAGCCAGCACATCCTTTGCCAGGGGCGTGGCTCAGCTGCCAATTCCGCGGTCTGCTTTTGCCTCGGAATCACTGAGGTCGACCCAGCTCGAGGCAGTATGCTTTTTGAGCGCTTCATCTCGAAAGAGCGTGGTGAGCCGCCAGACATCGATGTCGATTTCGAGCATCAACGGCGCGAAGAGGTCATCCAGTACATCTACAAAAAATACGGTCGCGACCGCGCTGCGATTGCTGCCGCCGTTTCGACGTATCGCCCCCGCGGCGCGTTGCGCGAAACTGGCAAGGCGCTTGGCGTTGACCCGCAGATAGTCGACCTGGTCGCGAAGAGCCATCACTGGTTCGACACGAGTCAGGACCTACTCAAGCGCTTCGCCGAGTCCGGTCTTGACCCGGAGAAACCCCTTATCCAGGCTTGGGCGAAACTGGCGTCGCAGTTACTCGGATTCCCGCGCCACCTGTCACAGCACTCGGGCGGTTTTGTCATCAGCCGAGGCAAGCTCACGCGACTCGTGCCGGTCGAGAATGCGGCAATGGCTGACCGCAGCGTTATCGAATGGGACAAGGACGACCTCGAAGCGCTAGGACTTCTAAAAATCGACGTGCTTGCGCTTGGAATGTTGTCAGCTATCCGGCGCACGCTCGATATCGTCTCCGAGCAGCGGGGGGAGCGTTTTGAAATGCAGGACATACCTGCGGAGGACCCTAAGACGTACAAGATGATTTCGGCTGCCGATACTGTCGGCGTTTTCCAGATTGAATCGCGTGCCCAGATGTCGATGCTGCCGCGGATGCAACCTCGTACGTTCTACGACCTCGTCATCGAAGTCGCCATTGTCCGGCCCGGTCCGATTCAGGGCGGTGCAGTGCATCCCTATCTGCAGCGCCGTCAGGGATTCGAGCCAGTAACCTATCCGAGCGAAGCACTGAAGACCGCCTTGGGCAGGACTCTTGGCATTCCGATTTTTCAGGAGCAGGTGATGCAGGTTGCAATTCTAGCCGCGGGCTTCACCGCCGGCGAGGCTGACCAACTGCGTCGCGCGATGGCCGCGTGGAAGCGCAAGGGCGGCCTCGAAAAATACTACGACCGCATCGTAAACGGGATGCAGGAGCGCGGCTACGACCTGGCTTTCGCTGAGGGTATCTTCGAGCAGATTAAAGGTTTTGGTGAATATGGCTTTCCAGAGAGTCACGCGGCCAGTTTCGCATTGCTCGTCTATGCGAGCAGCTGGCTGAAGTGCCACGAGCCAGAGGCGTTTCTTGCAGCCATGTTGAACTCGCAGCCCATGGGCTTCTATTCACCATCACAGCTCGTGCAGGATGCACAGCGACATGGAGTCAAGGTCCTGCCAGTTGATGTGACCGTGAGCGGTTGGGACTCAGCATTGGTCAAGCTCGTCGACATTGGGCGACCAGCAGTGCGGCTCGGCTTGTCCTTGCTTCGCGGTATGAAGGACGGCGCTGCGGAACGCATTGAGAACGCACGCGCGGTTCGGTCCTTCGAGAGCGTCAAAGACATGGCTCGACGCGCACAACTTGACCGGAAGGACCTTCACGTACTCGCTGACGCCAACGCATTGGCCCTGCTTGCCGGCAATCGTCGTGAAGCGCTATGGCAGTCCGTCGCTGCCGTTCCGGACAAGGATATGCTCGCTGCAGCAACCGTTGAGGACGAAACTCCCGAACTCGGCGCGCCGACAGAAGCTCACGATATCGTCGCGGACTATCGGTCAGTTGGACTGACACTAGGCCGGCATCCGCTTGAACTGCTGCGGCCGCAGTTGCTTGCAAACCGCCTGATGCCGGCTTCGACGCTGCGGACATATCGCGACGGGCGACTCGCACGAGGCTGCGGGCTCGTTACTGTGAGGCAGCGCCCCGGCACAGCAAAGGGCGTGCTTTTCGTTACTTTGGAAGACGAGACGGGCAACGTGAATGTAATCATCTGGCCGAGCCTCTTTGAGAAACAGCGCAAAGAGGCGCTGGGCGCATCTCTACTGGCGGTGTACGGGACCTGGCAGTGTCAAGGAGAGGTTCGACATCTGGTCGCGCAGCGGCTTGTCGACATGTCATCTCTGCTGGGTAGTCTGACGACAGTCAGCAGGAATTTTTGCTGACGCGGCACCGCAATGTGAGCGCCTCCCTGTCACGAACTGGGGTTGGGCTCGTTTCATGCGCAGCATGCGGACGGTCGTATGACTACGTTGTTCCGCCGCGCCGTTGCTCTCGATGGGTTGCGTGTTCTGTCAGCAGCCGTCGCATCGTGGTCAGTAAAATTTGCCCATCTACGGGCTTGCGAAGAAAACCGTCGTAGCTGATGAAGGCTGGCGGGCTGGGTTCTCCGGAAACCAGTATGAAAGTAACGTCAGCTAATCCGGGGAGAGTGCGCAATCGGTGACAGAGTTCGCTTCCCGACATCACCGGCATGCGCCAGTCGGCCACCACTATGTCTACAGGGGATTCGATGAACATTGCCAACGCTGACTTGCCGTTGCTCGCCGTCCTCACTTGAAATCCGTCTGCGATACAGTTCGCCTCCCATGCTGCAAGGGCTTCCGCGTCGTCATCTACCAGCAGCACGCTTGTCATATCCGGATATCCGAGCGACCACTTGTTCTTTGGCAACTGAATACCGACTAAAGTTTCACGCGGCCCGTCATCCAAACCGCATATTCGTTGCGGTCGCCTTGCCGCGGAGAATGCGTATCATGGGAGCAGGAAACGGAGGCGTCCATGTGCTACTCGGCTCAGATTCTGGCGGACTACAGGAAGTTCGTGCGCACTTTCGGCGCTCTGATGGACATTCACGAGTTCGCACGCCTGTTCTTCGAGCGAGCAGAGGGAATCAGCAAGGCAAAGGTGCCGAAGGCGATGGAGGACGCGTTCGCTCAGCCCCAGACCGAAGCCGAGCGAGAAATCAAGGCTCTCATCGAAAAGTTCAACGCCGAACAGACGTCGAAGCTCGAGCAAGACCTTTTCAAGCAGCGCAAGCGACTGGCCGACGCCGAACGAACACTTCAGACGAAGGTCACGAAGGCGGCCGCCGAAAGCCAGCGAATCGCCACCGATAAAATCGAGTGGACCCGTGGCAAGCTTGAGGACATTCAGCGGACTGAGCCCAAGGCCCGCGATTCACGCATATTCCCCGGGCACTATGCGCCCGTCATGGTGATGGAAGACGGCCAACGCGTCATTAAGCCGATGCGTTATCAATGCCGCATTGCAGGCAAACCGGCATCGTATGACGTCAAATTCCCCGGGGTCTAAAACGCTCGGCGCGACAACCTCGAAGGTTTCTGGCGCCCCCTGTTTGGGTACTCGCACGGCATTCTTGTCGTCAACGCTTTCTACGAGAATGTCAGCCGCGCAAAGATGGAGGGCCGCGTGCTAGCAGAAGGCGAGAAAGACGAGAATGTGGTACTTGAGTTCAAACCCAACCCCGCTCACGACATGCTAGTCGCCTGCTTGTGGTCGCGTTGGAGTGCGCCTGGCGAGCCGGACCTCCTGTCATTTGCTGCAATCACTGACGAGCCACCGCCAGAGGTTGCGGCCGCCGGACATGACCGATGCATCGTCCCAATTAAGCCGGAAAACATCGACCGATGGCTCAATCCAAATGCGTCCGACTTGGCGGCGCTGCACGCGATTCTCGACGACAGGGACCGGCCTTTCTATGAACATCGATTGGCTGCATGAACGCATGCAATTATTGACAATTCACGAATGGACATTTGGATTCAACCCTGCGCGCGCTGCGCCGACCTCTACGGGAAGACGGCCGCTGAGTCTGCGCACCAAGACCTCACGCTCACCAGTGTCGGTGTGGTGAAGGAGGAGCGAGTAGAACAGCACTACACCTGTGTTCGGTGCCGCGCGGCGTTTGCGCGAATACTTGCCGGCTTGCCGACGCAGCAAATTTGGGTGCTTTTGAACGCCGGTCAGCACTGAAGCAATGTTGGCGCACGCTTGGATGTACTGGATTTGGCAGCGCTCCGTGCGATTTTTGATGACAGGGACCGCCAATCTAAGTGCACATGATGGCTCCGTAAGTTTCTTCCCGCATTCGGCTGCGTTGCGGGGTGGGCACATTGGGCAGGCAATCGTGCTCAGCACACGTGAGCAGGTCGCACGGACTCAAGTGTCGAGAATGGTCACCGTTGGTACAGCCTGCCTTCGATTCAAATCCGCCGTCCTGACGGGTTTCGTTTGCGTTGAGGATACGGGCGAGCGCTTTCCTCCAAGCCCACTTTCCTTAGCAGCTCGTTCGCGTCACGATAGTCGTCTGTGGCGTTCTCGATGAGATTCCAGATTGCGGAAGAGCGTTTGGAGATACTTTCCGGACTGTTAAAACTTTCTTCTAATGCGAGATGCTTGTGGTCCCGAAGTAGTTCGGCAATTGTGACGCGGGCATCTTGAAGGCGTTGTCTGGCATCTAGGATAGCTCGTTGATTCGCCAAATCCGCGCGCAAGACAAGGCCTGACGCGAGCACGTTTCCTCCAGCAGCTGTGATGCCGACGTTTATCAACTGGCTCACCAGTTCGAGCTGACTATGTTCATTGCTGAACAGCCCGATTCCTTCGAAATTCGCAATGGATGCGCCGAGACCTATGCCGGCGACGCAAAGTAGCAAGCCGACACTGGCCACCCGTAACGGCGTTCTACCCATCCTGTCGTCAAAAAAGTTCCACGTACAAATGCCCAGAAGACTAGCCTGCAGAACAAAACCGATATAAATCATTTCCTCTTCCTCGATTGCGCTGGCAATGTGAAACGCCTACTTCGGCACGCGCCCACCGCTTCGCTCGTGCTTGATTGCGTTCTCCTCGTAACGGCTTCAATCCAGAATTCTTAAGTAAAAGGATGTGAATCAGCATCGTCAGCGAAACGTCCGCAATGCATCTGTACGTGGATATGAGCCGAAGTGCGACATTGACCCACGCAGTAGAGTGGGTCGTACGCAGTGCAAGGAATCAGCCGCAAAGTAAGAGTCCCTGAAGGAACTGGAGGGTTCGTGCGTGCATCACGCAAAACGTCGCGGTACACTGAGTGGCGCCCATAACACAGAACAGTCGGGGACGGTGCCATGTCTTTTCTGAAAAACATGCTTTTTGGTGGAGAGGGCCATGCTTGCGCCCACAACGCCCACCTGGCAGAAATTGTCCTGCGGAGCTTGCCCGCCGCGAGGCGCCCCGAGGTTGTTCTTTCTCTCGGTACCGTTCTCCGTCGAGGTTGGGAGTACAAGAACCTTGAGGACCATCAGTTGGCGGAGGCGTTCGACGCGTTTCCGAGGGTCACGCAGCTAAATCTGTTGGCAATTGCGATGAAGGACTTGGGTATCGGATGGCCCCGAGAGCAATGGCTACACGTACGCAATCCAATCTTCACCTTGATGGATACGAGGGATATAGAGGTGAGCGCGGGGCACTTTGAGCGCAAGCACGGCCGCATCGTGGCTATACACGAGGAGCCAATGAGCATTGGCCAGTGGCTTGACGAGGGCCTGCTCGTCCGCAGGAACATCGCGTCGCCGGCCGCGCCCCCCAAGCAAACCAAGCCGCCTCCCCCGCGCCCTGCGCCGGCTGTTGCTACCCAGATTCCGGTGCAAGCGGCTACGACAGCCCCAGCCGAACAAAAGGAAGCCCCTTCGATTTGCTACCTGCAAGGCATCGGCGTCGAAAAAGACTACCCAAGGGCTCTTCGAATGTTTATCGAAGAGGCGGCCAGAGGCGACAAATACGCGATGAATAACATCGGTGTCGTCTACAAATGCGGTTACGGCGTGACGGTCAACTACGCCGAGGCAATGAACTGGTTCAAGAAGGCCGCGGATGTTGTCAGCGTGGCGAATTTGAGTATTGCTCAGTTGTACGCTGAAGGACTCGGGGTGACAGTGGACCGACTTGAGGCCTATCGATGGAACTCCCGTGCAATCGCAATGGGCGAAGCCAACGCAAAGGCGGCGCGAGCGCAGCTCCTCGGAGCAATGACCTTGGCCGAGGTGGTTCAGTTGAAGCAACGCGGGGATGCCGGGTTGGAAGGTTAGGCACTGAAGGTGCCGGGCAAAACGAAAGCTCAAGGATGGGCTGCTGTCGGTCAGTCGGCATTGTTTGGCTACATCTCCCGCCGTTCAAGTTCGCGACATGGCGACGATATCCAAAGTGTTGCCTTTGAACTTCAGAGGAAAAACAAAGATGCGCTCGGCTTGAATTACTTCCAGCACTGAGCGACAGCCGACGGGCCTCTTTCCGGCCATCAGCGTCATCGCGCACGAGGCGCCGCCTGCAGGCATGATGATTCACCCCGTCATTTTCCATGCGCCGATTTTACTAGCGGTCGCGGCTCGACCTGGAAATGCGCGCGTGAACTGCTGGCTTGAGGCGGGATTTCAATTGTCGGCACGCGAGGGTGACTATATTAGAGACCCGTTTGGGCGGTGTTCCCCCGAAGGTACAGGTTTGATGGCCCCCCCTCTTTCGGCGTGTACATGACAGAATCCGCGCCCGGCGTGCGAGCGCTTCCGATTGACAGACTAATGCAACCACGACACACTCCGTTTCATGCATAACCGCACGCCCATCACTGTCGCGAATCATCATCGACCGGCACATGCCCATCTGGGCAAGGGGCCGGGAGGGCGTGCGCTTTAGAAGTCTTTGCAGCATCAAAAGCCACAAGGTCCCGCCGGCAACGGTTGGGGCCTTTTGTTTTGTGGTGGCGCCTCCGTCTGTCAGCCAACTTACGGAGAGAGCAGATGAATGACGCGTTTTCCCTTGACTGGTCGGCGTTGCCGGCCCCGACTTATGACTGCGCCGCGAATCACCTGGCAGGATTTCGTTTGCCAAGCGTTGTCTTGATGTCCACCAGTGGAGAGCCTGTCGACCTGTCCGCGTTGGCAGGTCGAACCGTCGTGTATGCGTACCCGTGGAAGAAGCATCCAGATGTTGCTTTGCCGGAAGGCTGGGTCGCAATTCCCGGGGCCGCGGGTTGTACGCCGCAGTCCTGCGCGTTTCGGAACCACGCGTCGTCTATCCGCGCGGCCGGCGCTAGTCACCTCTTCGCCCTGTCGACGCAGGACACTCCGTATCAGCGGGAAGCCGTGGAGCGTCTGCGCCTGCCGTTCCCGATACTTTCGGATGAGCGCTTGACCTTGACGAGGTCGCTGCGTCTGCCAAAGTTCGAGGTAGCAGGCATGACTTTGCTGAAGCGTCTTACCATGATTATTAACGACGGGGTAGTGGAACACGTCTTCTATCCGGTGTTCCCTCCCGACAGGAATGCTGCTGATGTGCTCGCATGGCTTGAATCACACCAATAGGAATAGCCGCGAGACGACGGCGCCACTGCGAGGAATTCACGCTGATGATGTGCGCACCGCGAGTGTTCGCGGCGACGCGACGTCACCGCGAATGACGCGCCGGCCGGTCGGAACTCCCGCATGAGAGAGACCGGCGAGCCGACTGTCGCGTGGTTCGACACGATTGACGCGGCGGGCTGTCGGCGTGAGGGGGCCCAACTTCGCGCTGCGCCGGATGCGCTGCAGCGACTCCATGCAGTGGCGGTCACCGCGTTCGGAAGTACGTGCCGGAAAGTACAAAATTGAGTCGCCGCCGATATCGGCCGCTTACCTACAGTTCGCAGGTTGTTTGTCTCGTAAGAACACAGCGGCGCTCTCGCGGGTTGCGAGCCCGATGGTCACCGACTCTCACGCATCGATTTGTTGCCACGGCGACACCTTGCTGCTTTGTGCGAAGCGCGTGAGCCGCTTCTGTGCGTCGAGCATCGCGCTGACGGGGGCGTGCTCCAGTTGCCAGTCATGAAGCGCGAGTACATGCTCGATTGCCATTGCGTCAGACTGGTCAATCTTCCAGATGTTCTCCTCCATGCCGCGGGCGCCGCAGCGAGCCAACGCCCGTTCAGCTTCCTGGTAGATTTCCAGGTCGGTCGCACGGAAACCCGCCAACTGAAGGTACCAGGTAACGTAGACCACGCGGATAAGGTCGGTCAGTAGTTGGCCGTTTCCACGTCCGGCCATCAATGCTTCCAGCGCAAGATGGTGGCGCAGTGATTGTGTCCGGGCAGACTTGGCCGTTTGTGGCAACAACGCGGCTTTGGTCGCATGCATTCTTCCGGGCGCGTGTCGATTCAACTTTTTTCCATTCATATTGCATAAAACAGAGTTTCCTGATTTTCGGCGAGATTCTATACGGGGCTGCCCAATCTCATTTTTATTTTTTTATGACAAAATTTGCGGCGAAAATCATTAAATCTTCAAATTCATACCACTTCGAATAACGAATGCAGGAAGCTACGATGTTTAACATTTCTATGCTGTGAGTTTCATCTGAAATTTTGTAAAATCGCGCGGAGCGCGTCTGCGCTGTCATCAATAAGAAGAGGCGGTATGGGTGCGCAGGACATAATCACGGCAATTTCCGGGGGGCTCGTTCAACAGAGCCGGCTTTTGAAGCTGGACACACCGTTGGGCAACAATGTCGTGTTGCCACAGCGGGTTGTGGCTCGCGCGCGGCTCGGTCGCCACTACGAATTCACAGTGGATGTCGTTTCGACAACGACGGCTATTGAACTCAAGAAATTGATTGCGCAGCCCGTCACATTATGGGTGCAGCAGACCAATGCATCTTATTTGCCGCACCACGGATATGTCCATACTGCGCGCCGTCTTGGTTCGGATGGCGGGCTAACAAGCTTTCAGCTTGGATTTTCGTCATGGATGCACTTCCTGAAATTCCGCAAGGATGCTCGCGTTTTTCAGGACCAAACGGTCGACGAGATTCTCACTGCCGTGTTCAACGGCCATCCTCAGGCTCAAGGTGCATTCCGCTTTGAACTACAAAAGCCGCTGCCGCCGCGGTCGTTTTGCGTTCAATACGAAGACGACTGGAATTTCTGCCATCGTTTGATGGAATCGGAGGGCCTGTTTGGTTATTTCGAGCAAGGCGACGACGGTAAGTCGCACACGCTGGTTGTAACCGACGATGTGTATTCGCTGAAGCCAATCGAACCGGAAACCGTGCAATTCTCTCGAGCGGGCACGAATACGTCGTCTGACGCATGGGTCCAATGGTCAGGCTCGCGCACGCTGCATAGTTCGTCGTTGTCTACGAAAACATTCGACTACAAGTCCCCTGGCGACGACAAGTCAACCAACGTGCCCACCTTGTCGACACATGGGAATCTTCCCGCCCAGGCTGAGGTGTATGAATACACTGGCGCGTACACGCATCTGAATCAGGACCGCGGCGACCACCTGTCCAAAATCCGGATGGAGGAATGGGAGTCGCGGGCGAAGCGCTTCACGGCCGTCGGTGGCGTACGAAACATCGATACCGGGAAGTGGTTCGAACTTCAGGGTCATCCCGAACATGACCGGGACGCCCAACAGCAGCGGCAGTTTGCGGTTATTGAGGCCCGCTGGTATATCGAAAACAATCTGCCGGTCTCGGCCGCGGCAGATTTGCCGCATAGCCTCAAGACAGAGCTCAAGCAAGTGCGCGCAGCGCATGCAGGCGTCGCAGCCGCGTTCGTTGTGACCCATGTCGACGGGGGCGAAGGTTTTTATCTGGTTGAGGTCGAGACCCAGCGTCGAACGGTTCCATTCCGCAGCCCGCTCGAGCACGTCAAGCCAGTGATGAACCTGCAGACCGCTACGGTCGCCGGACCGACCAATGCCGAGGTTTACACGGATGAGCTGAATCGCATAAAGGTCCAGTTTCACTGGGACCGTCTGAATAGCGGTAATGAAAACGCTTCCTGCTGGGTTCGTGTGGCCTACTCCGACACGGGCGGTGCTTACGGCGGTGTTCATGTACCGCGAATCGGTGAAGAGGTCATCGTTTCATTCCTCGACGGTGATTGCGAGCGGCCCATCGTTACCGGTCGGGTCTTCAATTCTGACAAGTCACCGCACTGGCACTCAAACGGACTGTTATCTGGGTACAAGTCGAAGGAGTACGGCGGCGCTGGATACAACCAGATGGTGATGGACGATGCAACCGGCCAGAACCGGGTCCAGTTGTATTCGACCAGTACGAACGCGCATCTGCATCTCGGCTACCTCATAGACCAGGCGGGCAACAACCGTGGGTCGTATCTGGGAAGCGGGTTTGACCTGAAGTCCGACGCTTACGGCGCCGTTCGCGCGGCTCATGGTTTGTATGTTTCAACGCACCCGGCGAACGGGTCGTCGAGCCAGCCGCTCGACGTTCGTGACACCCAGCAGCAACTCATCAATTCCGAGAGCGTCATGGAGGCGTTGTCAGGCGCCAGCGAGACGCATCAGGCTGAAAGCCTGACGGATGGGCGCGATTCGCTGAAAGCGTTCACCGATGCGACACAAAACAGCGTTTCCGGAACGTCGTCAGGAGGAAACACCGCTGGCGGGGGCACTGGCAACGCCAATGCCTTCAAGGAGCCTGTGATGCTGTTCGGGAGCCCGGCAGGCATTGCGCTGTCGACCCCACGCTCTACGCATATTGCGGCCGACCAGCAGGTGAATATCTTCAGCGGGCAAAACACGCATATAGCGACAGGCAAATCACTGGTCGCAAGCGTCGCGCAACGTATCAGCCTCTTCGTCCAGAACGCCGGCATGAAACTGTTTGCGGCGAAGGGCAAGGTTGAGATTCAGGCGCATTCGGACAACATCGAACTGACAGCACAGAAGACACTTCGATTGCTGTCCGCCACGGAGAAAATCGAGGCAGCAGCGAACCAGGAAATCCTGTTGACCTCCGGCGGCGCATACATTCGCATTGCGGGTGGCAACATTGAAATTCATGCGCCCGGGAATATCGACATAAAAGGCAGCCAGCATTCGTTCAACGGACCCGCCAGCACCACCTATCCTCTGCCAGCGCTGCCAACGTCGAAATACGACGCCGCGATGCAGTACCTCTATCACGACGATGAACCGGTTCAGGGAGCGAAATACGTGGCAACGCTATCTGACGGCAGTACGCGCCAAGGTGCACTTGATGCACAGGGGCGGATGAATCTTAAAGACGTGCCCGTGGGACCAGTCAAGGTCGAGCTTGGACCGGACGCGCGCTCATACGCACGCAAAGACCGGACTGCTAATCCAGACTTCAAAGGCGAGCAACTGTCCGACGCCGACCTCGATTCGCTGATTCAAAAGCATGGGGGAGCGTGAGAATGAGCTGGAGCTTGGAAGATTTCAAACAGACATCTCTGCAGGTCGGGCAATGGTGCTGGGGCACGATGCAGGGTGCGTTCAACGAAAAACAGACTATCAGCCAGATTATCACCGATGCGGCCATCGGAATGATTCCTCTCTTGGGCGACGTAACTGCCGTCCGTGACCTGCTAGCGGTCAGTATCGGGATGAGCGCAGACCCAAGGAAACGGCAGCAAGTCATGGAATGGGTTCTCCTGGTGATTCTTGCATTCGCTCTCATTCCAGTAGTAGGTGGAGTTATCAAGGGTGTGGGACGGCTGGCCTTGCGCGTCGCAGGAGATGTTGCCAAGGACGAGAAGCTGCTTTGCGAGGTTATCGAGTTTCTCAACCGGATGGGACATGGTGATGCTCCGAAATGGCTGAAGGCACTTGATGTGACCAGGTACCAATCGGAAATCATTTCGAAAATCAAGGATTTCTGCTCGACCATACGTCGTGCCATCCAGAAGGCCCTCGACGCACAGGTAGGTAAGCTGTTGCCAAACGAATGGCGGTTACAGCTAGAAGGAATTTCGGGCGGTTTTCAGGCCTTGCCAGAGCTTGCCGACAAGATGGTTCCGCAAGCTTTGACGGAGCTTAACGCGAAGCTGAAGGTTCTTCAAAATGCAGTGTATAACGGCGAAATCCACGAGATAGCGACCGGGGGCATGCCGAAGGTCAAGCGTGAAGCGGAGGCCTATCTTGAAGAAAGGAAGGTCGCCCGGGAGATTCGAAAAGGGCGATATTGTTCTGCCGAGTGTGCCGCTGATGGTACTGAAGCGGAAGCGAGAGTAAAAGCCAAGTATGAACCAAAGATAGAGGACGGCTGGCCGAATATTCTTGCGAAGAAAGGAACGATGCCTGTGTTCGGCAAGGACGAGGTGTATCTCGACGTGGGGTCGTTTCATGGGGAAATCACCGCCGTTAAAGCGGACCAACTGGCAGGCAAAACGCTATATCGCGCATTTGGTAAAAAGTCGGAGCTAGCTACCTACGAGAAGGGGAGCTCAGCGGGCGGACGGGAAATCGCCTACTGGGGTGTCGGTGATGCTCCAAAAAATGCGGAAGAATGGCGAACGCGCTCGGCGGTCCTCGATACGTGGAACGGGAATGGTTTTCTGGTAGTTGTGCATCTGCCCAACAACTTTGCCGAGCTCATGCCTAACGTCAAGGCGTGGCAAGGCAAGATTGCGGAGCAATATGGCACTAGGGAACCCATTCAGTACCTGGAAGGTGGAGGAGAACAGCTCGTCGCTAACTTCGGCAAATTGGCGGAAGAAATAACGACCATTGGGGAGAAACTCAAGGCGGCGGACAAAGACGTACATCTATCGGAGGTTATTGAAGGCATCCGGGTAGACTTCTTCAAAACGAACTGGCAAGACGTTGAAAAAGTACATGGATACAGCAAAGTTGAAGAGAGTGCTGCTAACGCAGCCAGGACACGACAACTTGGCGAAGAGGAAGTGCAAAAAAAGTAGCGGTCTGGAGCAATCCAGAGACCATACCGGCAGACACTAACCTCACACGGATTAGCGACGGAAACGATGAATCAGTACGACATGAAAGATGACATCACGCGGCGCAAAGTTTTCTGGCTGCTGCAGAGGCTAACAAGCTTCACCCTTTGGCAGACAAAGCGTGAGGCCTTTGCCGTGTTCGCGACGGCATACGAAACGGCAGTGAAGACATGGCCCTCCACTCAGCCCGAGCAGATGCCGGCGGACAACCTGGCGACCATTTATGAAGTCCTGGGCCTTTATGACAAAGGCTTGATTGAACTCGCACGTGGATACCGGTTTATCTGGCGCGATGGTGAAGCATTCAACCGCGCACTCGACAGATACGACCATCTTACGAAGAACTTCTACACTGATTGGGCCTGCTGGGACCGGGGCGCGCAGGTAGCACCCTACCCAGCCAAGGTCGACGTGCTTGCAAAATTGATGCGTGCTTCCGAATTTCAGATGGAGCATGCTCCCCTGGAAGTCGCGCAGGTCAATGACAACCTTGCGCAACTACGTTCTCCAGTGCTTCTCCTCGACGTCGACCGATATAGATATCAGTTTTATGAGTTGAGCTACCCGAACTTTCCCGACACGCTCCCCGAGTTGCCGAAGGCACCCGGCCCGATTATCTTTTCTGGCCAGCAGGTACCTTGCGACGGCATCTGGGAGCCAGTTACCGTCGAGCAGAGCAAAATGCTTGGGGTTCTTCCCATGGGCGCCAAAACGTTCTCAAACAATGGCTGCTTCAACTATCTCGTTGCCAAGACGACTGCCCCAAATCTGAAAGGCTTCGATGCGACCACTTCCCGCACCACCGTCGACGGCACAGCCTGGCGCCTTTTGTGGGAGGACACACGATATAAGGACGGGGTCATTCCGGACGAGTCGCAGTATTTCCTGGACGCGAAGCCCGAAGAAACGACCGCCGAGCTGGCTGATGTTCCAGATGTAAAGACGGGAGACATCTGTCCAGTCTCTGGAGTGTGGCGTGCAGAAAAATACGAAGATTCGTCTATTCACATAGCCGCAGGAACGGTGATGCCGGACCTGATGGTCACAGATAACCTGGGTGAGAAGAAAGTACATTGGGTGACCTGGCATCTGGTCAAGAGAGCGTGACAATATTCTGGTTGCTCTCTCGACGCTGCGCGTCGCGGCCGCGCATCATAAACGAGGCACCATGGCGTACGATTATCTGACGAAGATTCAAATCAACCGGCCACTCACCGAAGAAGAGGTCGCACGGCGCATTGAAGTTCACAAGCCCGTCGTTGATGACGCCGCCGACGCATACACCGTGTTCGGGATGAACGATATTTATCTCGAAGTCTGCGACGCTTCTTACTCGCAGGTTGGCTGGGGCCTTCTTGCCTTCCTGCTTTGTTTCCCGGCATTTGCTTTCCTCACTGTGGAAGCCGCTCAGAGTGCGATTGTCGACACGCCGGCCATGGTCAGGAACGGCGAACAGGGGATGTTCAGCGCCGGCATGTGGGTCTTCACCGTGATTACGGTGCTGTGCTGCGTGCTCACGGTTGTGATACTGCTCCGCGATTGCTTCAACTACAGGCACAAGGCGGTGCGCTTCAATCGCCAGACGCGAATGGTGTACGCCTTCCGGCACAACGGGCCGGGCGGAGTAATCGCGGTACCTTGGGACAAGGCGTTTTTCTA
>NZ_QLTK01000031.1 GCF_003269035.1 Paraburkholderia bryophila
AGCTGAGGCAAACTACTATCGGCAACTTGAAACACCGGTCGCCGAACCCGCATTAACTTAAACCAACCAGCCTCCACGATTCCCGGGGCGGTTCAGTGAAAACAAAAAGTTGGAGGTTTTTAAGGGGCTTTCTCTTCCCAACGGGCCCCCAAGCGGACGTAGGTACTCCTGGGTGACATCGTCTTGATGGCAGGAAGTTTTTCGCATTGACCGTCCTGCTGATTGGCGTTACCCCCCCCCCTTTTCTGCTATCGTAATCCGGTAGTCTGAACCATTGATCCAAGACGCGCTGTAACGGGGGCTAACATGGGCTATAGGAACAAGACCTACGTCATCTTCGACGGAGACAACGACATGTGGGCCTATGCCTACATGCTCGGATGGAAAAGCAATGACAAAATCGACTTTGATTTCCATGATGCGCACGGCACAAATGAAATCAATGATACCGATTCTGAATCAACAGTTAAACGAAAGCTAAAGGCAAGACTGGCCAACACAAAGCAAGCAATTGTTTTGATCGGGGAAAAGACTAAAAATCTATATCGATACGTTAGATGGGAAATCGAAGTCTGCAAAGAGCTGGGTATCCCCATCGTTGCAGTTAATCTTAATAATTCTCGAGCAATGGACTCCGCCCTATGTCCGCCAATTCTGAAAGGCATGCCGGCCGTACACGTGGCATTTAAAATGAAAATAATAAAACATGGCTTAGATAAATTTTGCGACAACTTCGGTTCATATAAAAACGGTAGCGACTACTTTTACAAAGACGAAGTTTATACTAATCTCGGGATATAACCTTGGAAGACGAAGATTTTCCCGCTTTATTTAGATCGGCTGACAGGGAGTCAAGGGATGCTCAAAGGCGCTTCTTCGGTGCTTTGGCCTTCAATATCCTATGTCTAATCCTAGCTTCCGTGGCATCTACTTTTGACGCCCATTCCGGTTGGTGGTCGATCGGCCAGGCCGTTATTCTAATAGGCAGTTTAGTCTCGGCAATCTATTTAGCGACCGCGCGCCCTGAGCGAAGTTGGTATAACGGGCGTGCAGTAGCGGAATCTGTACGAACTATCACGTGGCGCTTTTTGACTAGAGCAGAGCCATTTGATCAAAACGAAGGGTTTGAACAAACGTTTATAGTCAGACTGAGGAACATTTTTGAGCAAAATAGAAGTTTTGCCAAAAATTTGACGCATTTTTCGAGCGATGCCCAAATTACCTCCACGATGCTTCGTATCCGGGGGGAAAGTCTTGCGGAAAGAATTAAAGTTTACAGAGAGGGACGTGTAACTGAACAGCAGGTCTGGTATGCGAAGAAAGCAAAATCCAACAAAACCAAAGCAAAACGATACTTCATCGGTCTTTGCTGCCTAAATGCAGCGGCGCTTTTTAGCTCATTGCTAAAGATAAAATTCCCTGATCTCGAGTATTGGCCGACTGATATCTTGGTGACTTGCGCAGCTGCGGGGATTTCTTGGATACAGGCAAAGCGCTTTCAAGAACTTGCCGCATCGTACGCATTAACAGCCTATGAAATAGGTTTCATTAAAGAGCAACTTTCCCGCATAACTGCGGAGAGGGCATTTTCAATTTTTGTTGGTGACTCAGAGAACGCGTTTTCGCGGGAACATACTCAATGGGTCGCTCGGAAAGACGACTGATTGCCCCCTAAATTATTTGATAATACATAATGGCGACCAAACGGACACCTGCGAAAAAAAGGACGCTGGCCACCCCAGCTAACTCATTGCTCGAAAATGAAGATTTGCCAGTTCTTTCAGCGCAAAAACCCCTTGTTTTCATCAGCCATGACAGTCGTGATGCAGACCTTGCGGAGGCGTTCGCGAATCTCCTTGTTGACGTCAGTGGCGGCACCCTAAAATCGTTCAGATCTTCCGATAAAAAGGGCAGCACGGGAATTGAATTCGGAACTGAATGGTATAACGCGATCATGTCCCGCTTGAACGAAGCAACCGACGTCGTCGCATTACTAACTCAACGCAGCCTAGATCGTCCATGGATTCTCTACGAGGCTGGAGTCGCTAAGGGTCGCTTGGGCACGAACGTCTTTGGCGTAGCGCTGGGAGTACCGCTGGAGAGGGTAAGTACGGGTCCCTTCGGTCAATTTCAGAATTGCGGTGACGACGAGGATTCGCTTACAACCCTATTGATGCAACTCTTAGGGCGGAATCCCGATGCCTCGCCGAGAGAGCAAGCCGTACGCCTTCAAGTCGGTGCGTTCCTGAAGAAAACGGCGGAGAAGAGATCGCCTGGTGCCGGACCAGACGTACAGCCCGCGACGGACGAAACGAACGTCGCAAAGTTGTTTGAAGAAGTAAAAGCAATGTTTCGGGAATTACCAGCCCGTGTAGATGAACGTGTTCAATCATTCAATAGGAAAGGACTTCCGCGGCGATTGCGACGATTCAGTCCATCGACGCTCGAAGATCTAATTTATCACCCTGCCTTTGATAAAACGAAATATGGACCTGCATCGGCGTGGTTTATTACAATTTCACTCTTTCGCGAAGAGTTGCCTTGGCTTTACGAGGCCGGAATTGAATTTTATAGAAGCTTAAGAAACGGAAGTAGACGAAGCATTGAAGACTCTCGAGATGAGATTCTATCAATAATTGAATTTTCGATGCACACTCCGATTTTTGAAGTACTAGGTTCACGGGAAAGCGAAGAAATGCATTATATCGCACACAAACTTCCCGATATAATTCATCGGCTTAGTGAGAAAGCAATGATCTTTGCGTCAAATCGTCGGCCCAAAGGAGTATTGAGGCAAGGTGTTTATAAAAGCACATCGAAATAATGTTGCCAATATTTACTTTCCAAAAAACGGAGCCAATCTTCGGTCGTGGATTGCTTCAAAGTCGGCGTCCGTAACGCCTTCGTGATGCGACGATATAAGCTTTGACGCCGACTGCGAGGCCAAACATTCCCTTCGTATAAGAGCGAATGATCGCGTATTCACTTCCAAAATCGTCTTGTGATGCATCGGTCACCGGACGCGCTCGTCGGTCACCGGATTGTCTATGGCCCCGCGGCCACTGTCAGCAGCGCCTGGACGTTCACGCATGACGGGATAACCAGCCATGTGCCGTTAGAACCGAATATTTCGTTCAGCGACAACGAGGGCGCGGTCGCCGCCGCGAAGGCTGGCCTGGGTATAACTTCGATAGGGTACTGGGCCTGCCGGCGGGAACTCGAGGAAGGATCGCTCGTGCCGATCCTTACCGGCTGGTCGATGGTCGGCACTCAGGTGCATGCCTATTTCCCCCTCGGTCGCGCGACCCGGACGGCGGCCCGCGCCTTTATCAATTTCTTGCTGGACGAGTTTGGCAAAAGCATCGACGTGACACGCGCTGGATGATGCCGCGGCATCTCAGGGATGCGTGTCACTCCTGTCGACATGCGAACGCTCGCCGCAAGGCACTGCGGCCTTGAAACGTCTAAACGTCAATGCTTCCCGATGGTGACGGGATAATAACTATTTCCCAAGACCGAGCAGGAATTCGCGATCGGGTTCCGGCATTGAATCGAGCCATTCCGATTCGGCTCCAGGTTCGGGCAAAACCTGGCCGTACTCGACCATATGGGACGGCGGTAGCTCAGAGAGATACACCCAGATCGAGCGCCTTTCAGCGCCCGTCGCGTTTGCGACAAGCGTCACGATAGCGTCGAGTAGCCCCCTCTTCTGATGCGCGCTTCTGCCGGCGCGGATCTGTCCCTGGACGAATAACTGATCCGACGCGAGCGGTGCTCCGCCGAGAAAGTGATCGCCAGGCGGAATGGCCTGAAAAATCACCTGCGCGAAGAAACCTTGCGCGCCGGTCGCCTCGCTATGTGAGCGCGTGATGGCTCGCGCGATCTCCTGCTTCTGCGAACCGGTAAGCCGCCCGGCCGCCGCCGTCACGGTATAAGTTGGCATGCTGCCCTCCTGTCGCCAATGCACCCTACGTTGCGGATTTGCAAATATCGAGGTGCGTTCATCCCGCCATTCGTAGGAGCATCGCGTGCGCCTTCGATCGATCGAGTTCCCTCTCCGTGCCGACACTACAACAACCGCTGCTGCATTGCCAATCACGTTGACGATCGATCTCCTTCGCAATAACGATCGGCAGGCTTACCGGGCGGTCGCGACGTTTTTCGACGTGTAGCGTGACGCAGCCGTGGCATTGGCGAACCGGGGAGCGAGCGCGCGACGGTCGGCTTCCCACTTCGTCCAGTCGTCGCCATCCTGCAGCGTCGGGATGGTCACGAGTTCGCCCTGATCGAGGCCGACGAGCGCGGCGTCCACCAGATCGTCCGCTGTCATCGTGCTCGCGGCTTCCTTTTGCTTCGCATAGCCGGCTACGTCCCAGAACTCGGTGGCCGTTGCTGCCGGCAGCACGGTTTGCACGCGCACGCCCTTGCCTGCGAGGTCGCGCTGAAGCGCATGGCCGAAGCTCAGCACGTACGATTTCGAGGCGCTGTAGACACCGTTCAGCAACTCGACTGCAATACCGACCACCGAGCTGATGTTGATGATCGTGCCCGAGCCCCTGGCGACGAACGCAGGCGCAACCGCGTACGTGAGACGCGTCAGTGCCGTGATGTTCAGGTTGATCATCGACTCCATGGAGTCGATGTCACCGTCGAGAACCGATGCAACCGAGCCAACGCCCGCGTTATTCACCAGCATCGTGATGCGCGGGTCTTCGCGCAGCAGGGTTTCGATTGTTGCGAGCGCGGCCTTGTCGCTGAGATCGGCAGCGACTGTTTCGATCGAGCGGCCCGTCTCCTGCGTGAGGCGCTCTGCGAGCGCGGTCAGCCGGGTCTGGTTGCGTGCCACCAGAATGAGGTCGAAGCCGCGTTTGGCGAGACGGTCGGCGTAGATGGCGCCAATACCAGCCGATGCGCCGGTGATCAGGGCGAAACCTTTCGAAGAGGAAGTCATTTTCAGTCCTTGCAGTGGGGGGGGTGAACCAACCGGGCGTCGGTTCATGGAGCGAATTCTGAGCGCAGACGCCCTCGACCTCAATGTCATATATGCAATGATTTATGACATGACGTGGCCAGCGCAGGTGTCCTTTTTGTGCTAGCTTCAACGAATCAAGCCACAGCTCGTGAGGCCTCCATGCATACCGTCGGACTCGTCGTCTATCCCAACTTCCAGTCGCTCGCGCTCGCAGTGGCGAGCGTGTTCGAATACGCCAATCTGCTGCGCGGCGAAGCAGCTTATGAATTCAGCATCGTGTCCGAGCACGGTGGACCTATCGCTTCGTCCCAGGGGTTTTCGGTTCATAGCGAACCACTTGCCAAAGCGGGCTACGACACCCTGATCGTGGCGGGCGACAACGAATGCCGCCTCCCTTCGGCTGCGCTGGTGGATTACCTTCGGCAAGCGCCGCGCCGATCACGGCGAATTGCGTCGATTTGTACGGGGGCGTTTGTTCTGGCTGCCGCAGGTCTGCTGGAAGGAAAGCGGGCAACGACACACTGGTTTCACGCGCGCGACTTCCAGAAGCAGTATCCGGACGTACAGCTCGAAGAAGATCGCATCTTCGTCGTGGATGGCCAGGTCTGGACGTCGGCCGGCATGAGCGCCGGCGTGGATCTCGCGCTTGCAATCGTCGAAAACGACTTTGGCCTGGACACTTCGCGTAGGGTCGCGCGCAAGCTCGTGCTTTATCAGCGTCGCGGTGGCGGCCAGTCGCAGTTTTCGGCGCTGCTGGAGATGGGCGCGCGCTCGGACCGCGTTCAGATGGCGCTCACGTTCGCGAACGAAAATCTGGCGAGCGATTTGTCGGTCGAGCGGCTGGCCGAAGCGGCACGGCTCAGTCCGCGCCAGTTCAGCCGTGTGTTCCGTGAGGAAACGGGTCAATCGCCCGCGAAGGCAGTCGAACGGCTTCGCGTTGAAGCCGCTCGTTTGATGATGGAGACGACTCGCCACCCAATCGAGATCGTCGCGCGAGAGACAGGCTTTGGTGACCGGGAGCGGATGCGTCAAGCGTTCCTGCGTGCATTCGGTCAGCCACCGCAAACCATTCAGAGGGCGTCGGGTGTCATGCCCCTTGCACTTTAAGCGCAGTTCGCCTTACTGCTCGCCCGGCGTCCATTCCGGGCTATAACCGCCCAACGCCGGGTGATACATCTCATCCCCGGAATGCTGGGTGAATTCGACGTTGAGGCGGTCTTCACGCAGGCCGAGAATCTCGACGCAGTGCTCGCACAGCGCTTTGGCCACGTCCATACGCAGCTCGGGCGCCCTGCCTTTTCTGATGTCCAGCATCATGACCGCGACCGGGATGGGCGCTTCGCCGGCTTCGGGAATCCGCCAGACACCGCCCTCTCCCAATTCTCGAATCGCGACGCTGATACGCCTGATGTCGACCGACATCATCCGCGCGTAGGTCTCGCTCATCTTCAGCGCGAGGCGCCGCTTGTCTTCCACTGAATAGTGGTCGTTGACGTCCAGTTGCAGGTAGGGCATGGTCGTTGCACTCCTTAAAAGCCCCAATTCTTCACCCGGCGCCGGGCTTTTCCAATGTCAGATGCGCAAGGTTTCCAGACACGCGGAGGATCGCGTTACCCGCTGAGAATCAACTTTGCCGACGGTGCAATCGCCGAGATTTGAAACCGGCCCCGCCGTTGCTGACGTAGAGCCGGGCCCTGTGTTGCCAGAGGCTGGCTGCTTTGGGTCAGCGGCGGTTCACGGCACGCCCGTCAGCCAGCCTTCCCGTTCCTATGCATCGCTTTGCGGGCTTTGGCGCGGTAAGCGCCATGCGCGTCACCAACGAGATCTTCATCTTGCTCTCCTGTTTCGCGATGATTCGGCGTGTAGCCTCTGACCTGTTTCAGGGAAGCTGCTCATACGGCCAGGCCTGATCGCCCGCGGCTTACTGGATGGGCGGCACCACGCCCAGTTTTTCGGCCAGCATGCGCTCATACACGCCGAAGTGCAGGTCGACTTCCTCCTGGCTTACTGTCGTCACGATGATGTTCACCTGATCCGGCGGCAGGCCGAGCACGACCGCAATCGCCGCTTCCAGTTGCGGCGCACAAACGCGGTCTTCGGTCAGTGTCGTGCCGACGGCGATATCGTAGGTCTGTTCGTGCTGGAAGACGATCTCGACCAGCCGCGCGCGGGCGCTCATGTTGTTGTCGATCGCGAGTTGCACGACCTGCGCCACGCTACGCATCAATTCCGTCGGAAAGCCTCTAGCCGAGCGTAGCCGCACGCGGTGTCTGCCAAGCGTGAGCCAGTCCGAATCGAATTCCATGGTGTCCTCCGGTTCCGTTGCAATGCACCGCGATAATAGGTTCTGGCAGGCGATTTTCAAGACCGGAATTTCGCCACCGCCTCTTGAAATTTTCACCGTAGGTTCTATCTTTATTTTCGCTCAGGCAGATGCACCGGTCACATCCGGTGCGCTGCGTGTTTCGATTTGTTTGCCAGCGGCCTGGCAGGCGAACTGGAGCGCGTAGGCCCGTTCGCCTCCTCGCTGCATCCACGGAGGATACGATGAGTGATCTCTTTTCCGGAACCGATCTGTTCAGTGAGTTTGACCGTCTGCAGCGGCAAATGGACAGCCTGTTCGGCGGCTTTCCGTCCAGCATCCGCTCGGGCCGCTTCGGGGCCTTTCCGCAAGTGAACATCGGTATGACCGACGACTCCATCGAAATCGTCGCGTTCGCGCCCGGTCTCAAGCTGGCCGAACTCGACGTGTCGATCGACAAGGGCCTGCTGACCATCAGCGGTGAGCGCAAGGCCGCCCAGACAAGCAGCGATGACATCGCCCGGGACGACACCCGCACCTATGCACAGGAGCGGTTCAGCGGCAGTTTCCGGCGCGTGATCGAGCTGCCGCAGAATGCGGACCCCGACAAGGTGCAGGCGCGCTACACCGGCGGTTGCCTGTCGATCAGCGTGGGCAAGCGTGAAGCGTCGAAGCCGCGAGCCATTGCCGTCCAGTGATGCCAGCCATTCAAGGAGCAAACCATGAACGATAGGACACAGGTCGCTGAGCGCGACCAGAAAGCGGTAGCACGGCGCGAGGGTGAGCAGCCGGCACGGCGGACGACGCTCGCACCCGCCGTCGACGTTTTCGAGGACAGCCAGGGCATCACGCTGTGGGCGGACCTGCCAGGCGTCACCAAGGACAAACTCGACGTGAAGGTCCACGACGGCAATCTTTATATCGAGGCCGAAGCAGTTGTGCCGACGCCCCCCGGTCTGCGGCTGCGGCACGCCGAAATCCGGGAACCGCATTTCGCGCGCGCGTTCTCGCTGAGCCCGGACTTCGACACATCGAAAATCGACGCAAACCTGCAGGACGGCGTGCTGAAGCTGACCATTCCGCGCCGCGACGAAGCACGCCCGCGGCGGATCGAGGTGCAGACGAACTGAGCCCGGCAGAGCCGCAACGACGACAGGGCAACAACCGGTGGCGGCCGCGCGGTCGCCATCGCCCGTTCGCGGAGGCGTGGATGCAGAGCGTTATCAGGGAGGAAGGGTGATGCGGATAAACGCTCAGCACGTGGGCCTTGCCGGTGGGGCAGTTCGCAAGCGGCCCGGCCCTCGCTGCCAGGGGATATTCCGGCGTGGTCACGAGCGGGCGCGATGGCCGCCTGCTTGCCGACCGGCATCTGCCGCGTCACAGCCGCGCGATAGACGCAGCGCGACGCCCCGCAGCATGCCATCAGTCTGACGGCAGACGCTGAGTCGAGGGGCGTCGGCAGAAACGTGGCAGCGTGAACGCAATGATGCACATCCGGTTCTCCTGCCAGACCATCGAGGAGCATACGATGAACACCGACCTGAAAAAGTGGAACCCTTTCAAATTTCTCCGTGGTTCAGGACGCAAGGCCGAAGCGGACAATGAGCAACGCCCGACCGACAGCGACCCGTCACGTGGTCCGTGGCCCGACATTTCGCGACTTTTTCCCCGTGATCCGTGGCGTGCGATGGAAGATTTCTTTCATGATCCGTTCGCCGCGCGCGGCGCGTTTGAACGATGGTTTGGCGACTTCAGTTCATCGCGCTTCCAGCCGCGCATCGACGTTGTCGACGAGGGAAAGATACTTCGTGTGACCGTCGAACTACCCGGCATGGAACGGGAGGACTTGACCGTGAGCGCCGAGGACGGAGCGTTGGTGTTGCGTGGCGAAAAGAAGCAGGACGTGCACAGCGAGGAGGACGGTTGCTATCGGCTCGAGCGCGCGTATGGAGCCTTCACGCGCACGATCCCGATGCCGGAAAATGCCGATCCCGACCACGCTCTCGCAAAGTTCGACAAGGGCGTCCTGACGTTGACGGTGCCGAAACAGGAGCAGCAGCGATCCGCGAGCCGCACGATCGATATTGGCTAACGTCGGCTGGCGACCTGGCGACCTGGCGAATTGTTGATTGCGAATTGAATCGACGGGAGTAGCCCGGGGTGGTGCGCTCATGTCACCGAGCGTTGCCGGGGGCGGCTTATGGTGATGCCATTGGCCGAAGCGATGCCCGGCAGCGGTAACAGTCGGCAGGTGAGCCATTTCGGCGTCGAACCGATCGGCTCGGCCTCGTCACTCGCGTGCTCATGTCCTTGCGGACAGCCGGGACAAAGCCTCGTACAATTCTCTATACTCCAGACCGCCCGCCTCCCCCGGCTCTTGCTCGACTAGCGCCACGCTGCAGGAGCAAGTTTTCCGCGCGCCGACACGGCTATTCACCCGTCGCGGCGGGGCAGCAATTCAATCTCACTGCTTTTTTACGCGCCCAAGGCCATGGCGAGCAATCGCAAATTCGCGCAGACCGAAGAACTGTCCAGACGCCCTGCGAGACCAGCAGACTATGCCGCCGAAAACGGCGCGCTGTTGCGGCTCGCCCGCGCGCAGTCGAAACCGCGCGCGCGACTTTTGCAGGAGATCGCAGACGCCGCGTTGATGCTTTGCGATGCCGGCAGCTCGGGTATTAGTCTTATGGAAGGATTGGGTTCGCAAAGGCAGTTTCGCTGGCTCGCGGTCGCCGGGCTTTGTGCCGGGCTGGAGGGCCGGACAACGGCCTGGGCGGACTGCCCCTGCCGGCTGGTGCTCGAATCCGGCGCTTCGCAACTATTCGTGCGGCCCCAGGGCCAATTCCCGAGCTTGCGGTTTCCCGGGGTGGACATCGCGGAAGGACTCGTCGTCCCGATCCCAACCGACACGGGTTTCGTTGGCGCGATATGGGTGATGTCGCATGCCTCCACGCGTCAATTCGATCTGGAAGACGTTCGTCTTCTGACCGACCTGGCCGTCTCCGCCGGCGCGGCGCTGACCACGGTGGATGCACGGGAAACCAGCGAAGAGAGCGAACGCAGACATAGCGAGTTCATCGCCATGCTGGGGCATGAACTGCGCAATCCGATGGCCCCGATCGACAGCGCAATCGGCGCCGCCCGGCAACTGTGCCCGGACAACGAACGGGCAGTCGACGTCCTGACGATTGCCCAGCGGCAGATGCGGCATTTGCGAACGCTGGTGGACGACCTCCTCGACGCGGCGAGGTTGAGGCACGGCAAGCTCGCCATCCGGCACACCGATACGTCGCTCAACGAGATCGCGTTCGATGCCGTGACGGCGGTGAAACATCATATTCAATCGCGGCGGCATGCACTCCGATTGACCGGCCTCGAGACACCGGTACTGGTCCGGGCCGACCATGTCAGGCTCAGCCAGGTGCTGGGCAATCTGTTGTCCAATGCCGCAAAGTACACCCCCATCGGCGGAACGATCGACCTGGCAGTGCAAATTGCCGCCGAAAACGGGGACCCGCAGCAGCACGGTGTGGTCGTTATCGATGTCAGCGACAACGGCATTGGTATCGACAGTGCGGTTCAGCCGCATGTGTTCGAACTTTTCGCCCAGTCCGCACGCGGCAACGCGCGCGCCGAGGGTGGATTGGGTATCGGCCTCGCCGTCGCAAAGCGGATGGTCGAGCTTCACGGTGGCACCATCTCACTTCAAAGCGAGGGCAACGGGACAGGCACCACAGTTACCTTGCGTCTGCCGATCTTGCGTTCTTCCGACGCCCCATCGGCAACGCTCAAGGCACCCCAGACCATCAGTCTGGCGCCGGTGCGTGTGCTGCTTGTCGACGACAACGCGGACGCGTTGCAGTCGCTAGGCATGCTGCTGGAACTCGAAGGGCATCAGGTGACCCTCTGCGGTAGCGGACGTGAAGCAATCCAGTTGATGCAGGAGACGCTGCCCGAGGTCGCTATCGTCGACGTGGGCATGCCCGATATGGACGGCTTCGATGTTGCGCGTGCCGTCAGAGCCGACAGCAGGCTGAATGACATCATGCTGCTGGCGCTCACGGGCTACGCCGCGGAGTCCGATAAGTCGCGGGCATTGGCTGCCGGGTTCGACTTCCACCTGACCAAGCCGCTCTCGTTGGAAAAGTTGCAGCAGCTTCTATCGAACCGTGCCGAAGGCAAGCCTCTGGGCCTTGTCTGATCCGCCGCGCAAGGTTTTCGTCAGGTCCAGCCCGTCTCTCCGAAACCGCCCCCCCGGCAACAGGTCGCCACTCGACTCGCCGTGCGGGTACGACACTTGCGTCGCGTCATTTATCTTCACGATTTTCATTGTCCGGTCACGTCACCCGGCCCGTCGATCCGTTCGCGCCTTTCCAACCAGAGCGTCTGATAGCGTCATGGCCACTCCTCCCGACAGCGTCACGCCTCCCGGCATTCGCGAACCCTGCATGAAACGCCGGTTTGCACGAGTCCTGGGACGGTGCAGGTCAGTGCAGCATCTGATCCGACGTAGGCTCGTGCATCGGCAGACGTTGGCGTTCGTTGCGTGGGTTTCTGTCGGCACGGGGGCCGTATTTCTTTTGCTCTCGCTGCGGACCGTTGCTTTGGGCGCATTTCTACTGGGCGCGTCTTGCGCCTTTGCGGCGCGGCGACCGCCGCCCTGACGTTGGCGGTCTCGCTCCTGAGCACCTATGCGCTTGTCTGACGCGATTGACGCAACCGGCTCACAGCGAGGGGGCGAATAACGCGGGCCGGCTCCGGGCCGGCAGCGGGTGCCGGCAATACCAGGCAGCGCGTGGCCGATTGGCCGTCAGACAAACACGTTGATAATCCCGCCGATCAAACCCACCACAGGTGCGACCGCGGCAACGGCCGCAGCAACGTGGATCACGTCGCCGGCAATCCGGTCCACCGTCTGCACGAAATTCGAATTCGACGACAGCGCCCGCTGGTTCGACGACGTCCATTGATTGGATGCTGCGACTGCGGAGCTTGCAAGGGAACCGATATTCACGCACACCTCCAGTGAGATCAAACAAGGGAGAACATGTTGGCGGCCCGCATGACGACCTTCTGCGCTTACCGACCCGTAACACCCATTACTTTAACCAAGCGTTGCTTGCCACCCTTGCCGGCCCATTCAGGCGGGACATCACTGCGGCACAGCACTCGAATCGCAGCCCGTGCGGCCCCGATTCATCAGACGCTGGAATCATATGAAACATTTTCCTTTCCGGCAAGTAAGCGATCGCGATAGATCTGGTAAGAAAATGGAAGGTCTTTGGATAGAAATACGGCTGCATGCACGAGCTTTTCTCGTGGCCACGAGAATCATTACGGATTCCAGATAATTCAGGTTTGGCCAAACGACCTCACGTGTGTGCGCAGGCAGCGCAGCACCACCAATCGAAAAACGGCATCTGACGGGGGGTAATCAGGCTGCGTGAATAAGGGGTCCATTTTTGTGCTTTCCAGCGCGCGCCACATAGCGACTCGGGCAACAGATCCGGCTGCCTGGCGAGTTGACGGATCGCCGGCCGTTGCTCGAGCTTCGCCGCTTTTTTGCAGCGAAGCTCGACAGCTCGACAGCTCGGTTACGGCGAAACCGTGAATGCCGGATTCGGACTGACCGACAGACTATTCACCTTGCAGTTGCCGGACAGCGGCTGGTTGCTCGCGCTCAGCGTATTGGTCGCGTTGTTCCATGCGCCATTGATCGTGGAAGGACCGCAGTTCGCGCCGAGCACGCTGAAGCCGACGTTCGCCACGCTGCCGGTCGTCGTGCTGCTGGCCACGAGCTTCCACGGCAGTCCGATGATCTGCGGCACGCCGCACAGGCCACCGCCCGTGATCGCAACCGAGTTGATCTGTGCATACGTGCCATCGGTGCTCACCACGCCGCTGAGCGTGATGCCGCAGCTGACGTTAGGCGCGATCGGCGTGCTGACGTTGATCGTGCCCGGCGCACTGAAGGAGGCGCCCGCCGGTCCGATCGTCGCTGCTGCGGCGATCGGGGCGACGGCGGCGAATGCGATAGCGATGGCGCTGCTGCATGCGAAAGTTTTGATCAGCTTCATGATTGACCTTCCCAGAAAAAAGGCTAAGGAAATTGCTGGAGTTGGGCAGCCGGCGGAAGTGTGCGTGGCTCTGCCGCCTGGCCGTGTGAAGCACCTGTCTACTGCGATCCGCTCGGCTAACACGCATCGTCATGCCTGCCGCCGTCGGCGTCGTTCGTCATCCTGATCGCCTTGGTGTGGTGTCTTCAGGAAAGCCGAACCTCATGCGATTACTGTTTCGATTGCTACGTGGGTTGCTATTGCACGGAGGCGCAGATAATGACGGCCGGTAAGGCGTCACGCGCTTGTGTCAAAAATCCCATTGCTTTGTCTCCGTCGGTATTTTCAATTCGGCGCGCACGATAATCGTCCAGCATAGGTATGCTGGTTTGATACGGACGTAATAGGTCGCGACATTAAAATGCCTCGCCTGGCACCATCCGGCTCAATTGGCCGGCGATCTATTCAGTCGGAATATGCGCGCCGCATTTAAAATCAGGCTGATTTTCTCAATCGGCGTGGTGTCTCGCGGGATGCCTGTGCCATCGCACTCCTCGTTGGGTTGGGATGCTGCAGTGCACCGCAGTCATTGGCCGGATGTTTCAAATAATTATGTGGGCAAACAGTAGTCTGGACGGCGCGCCGTGTATATAGAACTTTTGATCCAAACCGATGGTTTCGGCCGATCCTCGTATTTATGTCGCTTTGCGGAGGTTTTTAAACGGTCGAATGAATCGCCGATCCGGGTTCGGCGGCGTTTAATAGTTTCAGGCCGATGCATTTAGCGTATTCTCGCCGTCAGGCCAACCGATTGAGAAAAACGCCGTGGTCCGATTCAATACGTCGGCAATCGGCCGTTAATGGGGAAACGCGCACTATGTCATTCCGGAACGCGAGAAAACCTGCCGCCATGCGGCTATGGCTTTTCGCCGGCTGCGGGGTATTGGGCTTCAGCACGATTGCGCTGACTGCGATCTCGATGGGGCAATGGCCGACGCGAGCGGGGCCGGCCGCGCAGGTCGCGGTTCAAGCCGGACCGCAAGCCGGAACCGCGCCCGCCGTTCAGTTCACGAATCGCCACGACCCGACGGCCGCTTCACCTGCAGCGCCGACCTCCTCCCCCCACGTCGGCGTCGACGTGCTATCGCGCCTCGAAACGGCGGGACGCGACAGGTCGCCGATCCAGCCGGAAATCAATCTCACCAACACACTCGACGAAGCATTGCAGCGCGCGCTGTCGTTCCCCGATTTCGGCGCGCTCGCGGGACGCACCGATCCGGAGGGTCTCTTCGAAGCCGCCGCGTGGGCCGACGCGTGCGAGCGCGGCGCCCTCGCCGCTCAGGACATGACGTTGCGATGCCAGGAACCCGATCGGCACGGCGCGCACTACGCGGACGATCTGTTGAAGCAGGCCGCCGACGCGGGCCAACCAGGCGCTGTTCTGACCTTGGCGGCCCGACACCCTGAACAGTGGATGGAGATTCCGTTACGCAGCGGTGGCATGCTCGGCGACCGCGTGTTCGCGCTCGCCGCGCTCGGCCGCTCCGCCGCGCTCGTGCTGCTCAGTCAACTGTGCGCCGTACCGGACGCCTGCGTCGATGAACAGTTGACGCGCAACGTGCTGGCGTTGCTGCAATTGAGCATCTACAAAACGGGCACCTCGGCAGCGGCGGACTATCTGACAGGCGCCGAACCCGAGCGACGTGAAGCGATCGAGCGAACCGCCCGGCTCCGCACCGCGCTAAATTGGCCGCCTTGAAGAATCGACCTGACTAGCGACCTCACTATCGACCTGACTACCGACGGCCTGAGTGCCGGCATCGGCACACCCGCTCGTCAGGGCCCAGCCGGAAACGGGCGCCGAACTGCCGCGAACGGGCGCCCCCCGGCGTCGCGAAGCGCACCTACTGCTGAACGCCCCATCGACGCACCGTGACGCGTTCCAGCGTATCGAACACCAGATGCTCGACCAGCAGGCCGATCACGATCACGGCCGCCAGACCCGCGAACACCCGGTCCGTGTAGAGCTCGTTGCGGTTCTGGAAGATGTACCAGCCGAGCCCACCGCTGCCGGAACTCGCACCGAATACCAGTTCCGCCGCGATCAAGGTGCGCCACGCGAACGCCCAACCCACCCGCAAACCCGCCAGAATCGCCGGCAACGCGGCGGGCACGAGAATCAGCAGTACATGACGCAGGCTGGTCAGGCCGTAGTTACGGCCGGTCATTCTGAGCGTCTGCGGTACGGACTGGAAACCGGAATACGTATTGAGCGCCAGCGGCCACAGCACCGAATGCACCAGCACGAACAGCAAACTGCCGGTACCGAGCCCGAACCACAGCAAGGCGAGCGGCAACAAGGCGATGGAGGGCAACGGGTTGAACATCGCCGTCAGCATGGACAACAGATCGCGCCCCACGCGCGTCGATACGGCCAGCGACGTCAGCACGAACGCCAATGCCGCGCCGAGCAGATAACCGCGCAACAGCACCGACATCGACACGGCGGTTTTCTGCAGCAACTCGCCGGACCAGACGCCTTGCACGAACGCGCTGAGCGTCGCGCCGAACGTCGGCAACAGCAGATCGTTGTCGACCAGTCGCGCGGCGATTTCCCACCCCGCGATCAGCACCAGCGCAATGAGGGTTTTGCGCAGCCAGCTTTGCGCGAAAACACGCTTGCCCAACGGCAGCGGCGCTTCGAGTGCGAGTTCGCCGAGTGGTTCGAGGGGACGCTCATATTCTTCGCGCACCGGCGGCGGCAAGATGGCGGGTGAACTCATTGCCCCTCCTCCGGTTGCGCGAACAACAATCGATGAATCCGCGCCACGCAATGCTGAAAATCGCTGCGCCCGAAGCTGTCCTGCGAAAACTGATGGCTGTTGAGCTCCGCGCGCACCCGGCCAGGATGCGGCGACAGCAGCAGGATCCGGTTGCCGACCACCAGCGCTTCTTCGATTGAATGCGTGACGAACAGCAGGGTGAAATTCACCTCTTCCCACAGCCGCAACAGTTCCTCCTGCATCTTGCGGCGCGTGAGGGCATCGAGCGCGGCGAACGGTTCGTCCATCAACAGCACGCGCGGTTGCATCGCGAGCGCGCGCGCAATCGCCACGCGCTGCTTCATGCCGCCCGACAAGGTGTGCGGGTAGGCGTCGGCGAACGACGCGAGGCCCACTTTCTCCAGATAATGCAGCGCGCGTTCGCTGGCTTCCGCGCGCGACAGTTTCTTCGCGACACGCAGCGGAAACGCGACGTTCTGCAGCACCGTTTTCCACGGCGGCAACTGATCGAACTCCTGGAACACGACGATGCGATCCGCGCCGGGACCGCGCACGATTTGGCCGTCGAGCGAAATGCTGCCCGAGCTGGGTTCGATGAAACCCGCCACCGCCTTCAGCAACGTCGACTTGCCGCAACCGGACGGCCCGAGCAGCACGAAGCGATCGCCGCCGTAGACGTCGAAACTGACGTCGTGCGTCGCGCGCACGATGCGCTCGCGCGTGCGGTATTCGAGGTTGACGTTCTCGACCACAAGCAGCTTCGAGCTCGTCGACACGCCAGGCGATTCGCTGTCGGATGCAGCGGTGTGCCCGGCGTGCCCGGGAAACAGAAGCGTGGGGTTCGCCACCATCAGATCACTCCCGTCAAGCGTTGCGTGCGGGGCGCCGCAGCGCGCCCCGACCTGGTCGCGGTAGGCGCCATCGTCAACTCCCCGCCGCGGTGGCCGGATCGTCGAAGAAATAATCCTTCCACGACGCCGGTTGATTCCTGATCGCCCCCACCCGGTACATGAATTGCGCGAGCCCGAAGGTATTTTGCGGCGCGATCCTGAACTGCACCTGCGGATTCTTGATGATCTCCAGCAGCAGTTTGCGGTCGATCTTTGACTGATTCACACGAATGTAGATATCCGCCGCAGCGTCGGGATTCGCCGTGACGAAGCGGGCGGCGTCGGCCAGTGCATCGACGAAGGCGCGATACGTTTTCGGATTGCCGGCGCGGAATTTCTCGGTCGCGTACAGCACGGTGGCCGAACTCGGGCCACCCAGCACGTCGTACGAATTCAGCACGATGTGCGCTTTCGGATTACCGGCCAATTCCTGTTCCTGAAACGGCGGATTGCCGAAGTGCGCATTGATTTCGGTGCCGCCGGCAATGATCGCCGCCGCCGCGTCCGGATGCGGCAGCGCCTGGGTGAATTTGTCGAGGCGGTTGTAATCCTTGTCGCCCCAACGTTTGGCCGCCGCATATTGCAGCACGCGCGATTGCACCGAGACGTTCACCGCGGGCAACGCGATCCGGTCCTTCTCCGTGAAATCGGCAATCGTCTTCACGTTCGGATCGTTGCTGACGAGGTAGTACGGCAGATTGCCGAGCGACGCCACGCCCTTCACGTTCTGCTTGCCGCGCGTGCGGTCCCAGATGGTCAGCAACGGGCCGACCCCGGCACCGGCAATATCCACCGCACCGGAGAGCAGCGCGTCGTTGACGGCGGCGCCGCCCGACAGCTTCAGCCAGTCCACC
The DNA here is from genome assembly GCF_003269035.1 of Paraburkholderia bryophila. Lineage (GTDB taxonomy): Bacteria > Pseudomonadota > Gammaproteobacteria > Burkholderiales > Burkholderiaceae > Paraburkholderia > Paraburkholderia bryophila. Next base: position 17,858 of record NZ_QLTK01000031.1, read on the forward strand.
TTGATATCGAGCCCCTGCTTGTGCCCTTCCTTCTCGATGAACTGCTGGTCGCGCGCGACGTTCAGCAGCAGGTAGACGATCCCGAACTGCTCGGCGATACGGATCTGCCCTTCGGCGTGCGCGGGCGCGTTCGCGCCGACAGCGGCGAACCCGATCGAGAGCGTCAACAGGGTCGCGGTAAAACGACGGACAAAAAACGGCCGTGCGGCGGTCGGGTGGAACCTGGCAAGCATTGGAACTCCGGTGAGCGAAAGGAAAACATACGCGCGACGTCCGTTCAGAACGGCACGTCGCCTTCGATCGTCGTGCGATACAGCTTGCGGCGCAGATGATCGGGCGTGCCGCCCGCGAGATGCATCAGCGAGCGGTTGTCCCAGAACACCATGTCGTGCTCGGACCACTCGTGCCGATACACATGTTCAGGCCGCACGCTATGAGCGAAAATTTCCGCGAGCAAGGCGCGGCTCTCGTCTTCCGGCAAGCCGATCACGCGGGTCGTGAAATGCTCGCTGACGAACAACGCCTTGCGCCCGGTTTCCGGATGCGTACGCACGATCGGCTGCACTACCGGCTTCACCTGCGCGATCTGCTCGGCCGACAGATTCGGCCGCCACGGGCTGCGTTGTTGCAGTTCGGCGTATTTCGCCAGATACTTGTGCTCCGCCGTGCGCCCTTGCACGGCGCTGCGCAAATGCGCCGGCAAGGTATCCCAGGCGACGTGCATGTTGGCGAACAGCGTGTCGCCGCCTTCGGCCGGCAATTCCTGCGCGTGCAGCATCGAGCCGAGACTCGGCTTTTCCTTGTACGACAGGTCGGAATGCCAGAAATGGCCGGCATCGCCGAGACCGATCGGCTGACCGTTCTCGACCACGTTCGACACCACCAGAATCTCCGGATACCCCGGCAACTGAAATTGATGCAGCACGTGAATCTGCAACGGCCCGAAGCGGCGGCTGAACGCGATCTGCTGCGCCGGCGTGATGCGTTGATCGCGAAACACCAGCACGTGGTGATCGAGATGCGCGCGGTGAATCCGCGCGAATTCGTGCTGGCTCAACGGCTCGTTGAGATCGAGTCCGAGTACTTCGGCGCCCACGGCGCCCTCGAATGCGCGAATCTCGATGCGCCCGGCGCGGCCGGGCGCGTTGTTGACGGCATCGGCGGCATCGGTGTTATCGGTGTGGCTGGCGGCGTGTTCAGAGGTAATCGTCACGGCAAACTCGTTGTCAAAGCGGATCGGCAAACGCCTTCGAAGGCGTAGTCGAACGAATTTACCGGTCCCGCCGCGCGCCGACAACGAAGCAAATCGGATACGGTTATCTGCTTAAGTGCTAAACCTGATGCTGTAACGCGATGTGGGCCACGCGCGCTCATGATGAAGGGTGTCGGAAGTCCGGCTGCGGTTCACCGACGCATCGGCGCATCGGCGCATCGACGAACGGCAACCCGGCAAAGCTCATAACGTGATGAGCGTTGCCACACCGCCGCCGTCACACGGCAAGACCTTCGCCTCGGCTCGCGCTACGCGACGGCCAGCGGTTCACGCCGTGTCGGCGCCGCAGCCGCGGCGGGTTGCGACAGATTCTTCGGATCGAAAACGCGCTCGTGCAGCCGCGTGAACGAGCGGAAATTCCACAGGCTACGCGCCACGAACACGCGCTGCACCCAGCGATACGCACGATCGTTGTCATCGTATTGCGGCGCGAAGCGGTCGCGCGAATGCAAGGTGAAGCTGTTATTGATCAACACCAGTTTGCCCGGCGTGATCTGCACGCCGAACGAGACCTGACGAATCGCCTGATACAGATTGTCGAGCGCGAGTTTGGCGCGCGCGTTCGCGGCCAGCACCATGTCGGGATAAAACGCCACCGTCACGCGCGGCGACTCCACCGGCCCCGAGAGCACCGCGCTCAGATCGGTGTTGTCGCGGGGCGTGGGCGTCGCGCCTCGCCAGCGGTACGGCACGCGAATGATGTAATGCCGCCCGTACAGATAGTCGATGTCTTCATCCGACAGCAGGCCCAGCGCGCGGCGTGCATCCGCGAGTCGCGTGTGCGGACCGCCCTGCGGCTCGCTGCGAATGCCGAGCAGCAACAGCGCGAACGGCGACGTATCGCCCTCGGGCATATGCGCCTGCGCCGCGTTCTCGATATGAAAATCCAGTTCGACTTCGGAGCCCAGACCGGTGTAGTCACGAGCGGTCTCTTTGTGCGGCGTGAGATTGTTCACCAGTTCGCGTCCTTCATGGGCGATCGAATACGGCTCCCCAGCCAACGCGCCCAGCGCGACCAGCACGTTTTCGCTCAGCACACCGCCTTTGAAACTGCGGCCGGTTTCGGCGAAATGCGGACTGCCGCTCACGTCGGCGTCGATCGGTAGATTATCGATTTCGAGCGAACCGCTGGCGCTCGCCGCCGGCAATTTGGTTCTTTCGATCGCAGCGAGTACCCGTTCGGGCAAGCCGGCATACGCCAGCCGCCGCAAGGCGCCGATATAGTCCGCGCCACCGGCGGGGTCGTATGGCAGTGTGGCGAGCGCACTGCGGATCTGACTCGATTCAGCCGGCGTCAGGACGATTCGTTCATCTGCGGAGTAAGTCATGAAAATCTCTCGGAAGGTTGTCGACGGAGAAGTGACGTTGTTTTGCGTGCATCGCACAGCAAACCGGACCCGATGCAGGGCATAGACTAGGTGGCCGACCGGACAAATCAAAACGATAAAAATGCAAATCAAAACAAAATAATTGAATATACGTGTCCGCGTTTTCACGCTATTCGCTGTAGCGTGAAAAGCGCGTAATCGAACGTCAATGCGTATTGATTGAGATAAATAAATCGACCGGAGAGTCGATAAAAAAACGTGCTTATCAAATCACTTCTTATCGTTTGTACTCGCCAACGTTCGTCGCTAGTCTGCGTCATCGATATCGATAACGGGAGCATGTATGACGCCTGTCGCCGGCAAGCGCCTTGGAAACGATTTACTCGCCGACCCGCCGCTGATCGCGGCCTTTACAGCTCCGCGTATTTTCCCAACGGTGGCCGCCGCGAGTATCGGCTTTTCGATCGTTCAACTGGATGTGACGGTCGTTAATGTTGCGATTCCCGCGCTGGGTCATTCGTTCGGCTCGACGGTGCATGGGCTGCAATGGGTCGTGGATGCGTACACGTTGTCGTTTGCGTCGTTGCTGCTGAGCTCGGGGTCGCTGGCGGACCGGCTGGGCAGCAAGCGCCTGTTCGGCTATGGGCTGGGACTGTTCCTGCTCGCGTCGCTCGGCTGTGCGCTAGCGCCCGACCTCGTGACGCTGATCGTGGCGCGCGTGCTTCAGGGCGCGGCCGCCGCGCTGATCCTGCCGACCTCGCTGTCGTTGATCACGCACGCCTGTGCCGGGCACGCGGCGAGCCGCGTCAAGGCGGTGAGCTGGTGGAGCGCGACGGGCGGCCTGATCAGCGCGGCCGGTCCGACGCTCGGCGGGCTGCTGATCGATCACTTCGGCTGGCGCTCGATCTTCCTGATCAATCTGCCGATCTGCCTCCTGACGCTGTGGCTCACCTATCGCTTCGTGCGCGAGTCGGCGCGCAGCGCCAACCGGCAGTTCGATCCGGCCGGGCAACTCGTCGCGATTCTGACGTTGGGCGTGCTGACGGCGTCGATTATCGGCAGCGGCGCGTACGGTTGGCGTAATCCGTGGATCGTGAGTGGACTCGTTTTGTCGGCGTTGCTAGGCACCGCATTCGTCGCGATCGAACGCCGCCATGCGGCGCCGATGCTACCGCTCGGGTTCTTTCGACGCCCCGGTTTTTCCGGCGCGGTTGCGGTCGGCGCATTGTCGAATCTGGCCTTCTATGGGCTGATCTTTTCGTTGAGCCTGTATTTCCAGCGCAGCCGCGGCTACTCCGCGACCCAGGCCGGCATGGCGCTTTTCCCGCTGACCATCATCATGCTGGCCAATATCGCCAGTGCGCGGCTGTCGGTGCGCTTCGGGTTCCGCAATACGATCGTGACAGGACTGGTTGCGTCCGCATCGGGTTACCTCTCGTTAGGCTTGCTGCTCGGCCAGGCCAGTTATATCGCGCTGGTGCCGGGTCTGGCGCTAATGGCGATTGGCGGCGGCATCGCGATTCCCGCTCTGACCGCGTTCCTGCTCGGGCATGTCGAGGCTGCGCAGTCCGGCATTGCGTCGGCGATTCTGAATACCGGGCGGCAGGTCGGCGCCGCCATTGGCGTCGCGTTGCTCGGCGCGCTCGTCAGCGGCAATGCGCAGGCGATTGGCGACGGCGCATCGCAGGCCTTTCTCTGGTCCAGCGCGCTGCTGGTGGTGTGCATCCTCCTGACGCTTCGGCAGAAATGAACGCACCGATCCAACTTTCTCAAGTGACGCCCGCACAATCCGGCGACGACGCGGTTCCGACAGCCCATGCGTTGCTGCTGGTCGGCACGCTGCGAACCGGCACCAGCCTCGCCTTCGTCGACGCCGCATTGGCGCGAGGTCTCGACGTGACGCTGATCGCCGCGCCCGACGACGTGCCCGTCGGGCTGTTCCCGCCGCAGGTCCGGATCGTGCCGTTAGCGCCGGAATACGAGCCGGTGCGGGCATGGATCGATGCCAACTACCCGCAGGCCCGGCCGCGCATCGTCACGACCAATGAACGGTACGCACGTCTGGCGAGCCGCTTGAGCGAGTCGCTGGGGCTGCCCGGTCCGGATGCCGGCAAGGTCGCGCACTACATCGCCAAGTCGAATCAGAAGCGGCTCTTTGAATCGGCGGGGATTCGCACGCCGTTGTCGCAAACATGGCGGTTGAGCGAACTGCAACAGCGCGTGCGCGACGGCACGTTGCCGTTTCCGCTGGTGGCGAAGCCGGTCGAAGGCTTGTCCAGTTTCGGCGTCGCGCTGTGCGCCGATGCAAGGGCGCTGCACGATCACGTCGATTCGTTTGCGCGCGAGCCGGGCGACGACCCGGCGATTCTGGTCGAGCAGTTCGTGACGGGCCCGGAATATTGCGTGGAGTTTTTCGACGGCGTGTACGTCGGCGCCATGTTGAAGCGCAAGGCGAAAGGCACGCGCTTTATCGAACGCGGCTATTCGTCGGATCTCGAACTCGACGATGCGGCGCTCGCCGCCCTGATCGAGGCGAGCCGGCGCGCCGTGGCGGCTTCCGGGCTGACATGGGGGCCCGTCCATCTCGATTGCATCGTGCATGAGGGTGAGCCCTACATCGTCGAGTTGAACGCGCGGATCGCGGGCAGCTTCATCTGCACGATCGTCAAGGACGCGTATGGCTTCGACATTATCGGCGCCCTGCTCGACAAGCTGGACCGTCGTGACGTCCAGCTGCCCGAACTATTCCGCCCACGGCACCACGCCCACGTCGAATTCCTGCTCGACGGCGATCCGCCGCAATGGGACTTTTCCCGCCAAGGCCGCCTGCACGACGAGAACCTGACCGTGACCTATGGGCCGCAGGTGATTCCCATCCGCGAGCGCCGCGGCTTTGTCTACACCCACCACCACACTCCAGCGAGGCAACCATGACGTACGGTTTCATCGATACCGTGTTGATCGTCGACGGCGCATCGACCGCCGCTTACCTTGCACCGGCATTGCGTGCCTACGGCATTCGCTGCGTGCATGTGATCAGCAGCCCCGATCTGCCCGAGCTCTATCGCAACCAGTTCGTGCCGACGGACTACATCCGCGAAATCCACCACGATGGCGACGTCGAGCGCACGGTCGAGCAACTGCGCGACCTGAAAATCGGCGCCGTGCTGCACGGACTCGATGCCGCGCTCGAACTGGCCGATACGCTCGCCGAGCGGCTGGGCGTCGACCACCGCAACCCGCTCGCCTCCTCGGCGGCTCGCCGCGACAAGGTCCTGATGAATGAACAGGTGACGCGTGCGGGACTGCGCGCGCCCGCCCAATTCAGCTCGCGCTCCGCCGATGACGTGGTCGCCTGGGTCCGGGCGCTCGGCCAATTGCCGGTGGTGATCAAACCGTCGCGCAGCGCCGGCGTGACCGGCGTGAAAATCTGCCGCAGCCTCGGTCAGGTCGAAGCCGCCGCGCGCGACGTACTGGCGACGCAATCGATCTACGGTCAGCCCAATGAAGACGTGATCGCGCAAACCTATTCCGAAGGCCAGGAGTACATCGTCGACTCGGTGTCGTTCGGCGGCCGTCACAAGGTGGTCAGCTTGTGGGAAGTGCATCGCGACCGCTCGCATGCGCCGCGGCTCGACAAGATGCTGGTGGTGGATCACACCGAGGCGCGCTTCGGTGCGCTGCTCGACTACGCGACCCAGGTGCTCGACGCGCTGGAAGTGCGCTACGGACCGACGCATCTGGAGATCATCGACACCGCCGAGGGCCCCACGCTCGTCGAATTGAACGCGCGGCTGCATGGCAGCCTCGATCCGCGCCTGACCACGGCGGTGAGCGGTGAAAATCATGTGTCCGCCACGGTGGCGACCTTGCTGAATCCCGAGCGTTTCGCCGATTCGCTGAACCAGCCGGTAGTGTTCAACGGTTTTTGCGGTCACGTCCTGCTCCTTTCCTCGCGCGTGGGACGCCTGAACAAGCCGTTCGCGTGGCCAGCCATCGAAGCCTTGCCGTCGTTCGTCGGTCTGAAACAGTGGGTCAAACCGGGCGATGCGCTCAGCGTCACCACCGATCTGAAAACGGCGCTCGGCACCGTCGGCCTCTACAACACGACGTTCGAAGCCTTGCTCGCGGATTGCCATCGTATCCGGGAAATCGAAGAGCGTTTCTTTCAGGAACCGGAAGCGGTGATCCAGCCATGAAAAACCACCCTCAGGGACGTGAGTCCGGCGCTAACCACAGCGATGAAACGAAGCCACGGGCAGCGCGCCGCGCCTTCGTGCTCGGCAGCCTCGGCGGACTCGGCGCGGGGGCGCTCGCCTTGAGTCCGCTGCAACGCGCCATGGCAGCAGGCGCCGACCTGTCCGGCATCACCCTGACGATCGGCTCGACCAGCAAGGTCGGCTTGCATCGCGAACTGGTCGCCTCGGGCGAGGACCGTGGCGCGCCCTACCAGATCAAATGGGCCGACTTCGATTCGACGCTGGTTCTGCTGGAAGCGCTGCGCAGCGGTCGCGTGGATATTGCCCAGGGCGGCGAGACGGGCGTGCTGTTCGCACTCGGCAACGGCTCGCGCATCAGCGTGCTGGCCGCCTGGCAGGAAACCCGTTCGGGCGGCAGCGCGATTCTCGTCAGGAAGGATTCGCCGGTGCGCACGGTAGCCGATCTGCGCAACCGCAAGATTGCCCTGCCGTTCTACTCGAAACAGCACTACCAGTTGGCCCGCGCGCTCGAACAGGCCGGCATTCCGTTCGACCGCAACAACGTGCTGTCGCTGAACACCACCGACGGCCTCTCCGCGCTGGTGAACCGTCAGGTGGATGCGTTCGTGGTGTGGGACCCGAATACGGCCATCGCGCAGACGCAATACGATGCGCGCATTCTGGTGCCGCTGAAAAACGTGATCGAAGTGCCCGGGCTCGTGTACGCACCGACCTCGGCGCTCGACGATCCATTGCGCCGGTTGGCGCTGGAAGACGCGACGCGCCGGATCATCCGAGCGAAACACCGCGTGTTGCAGGACCCGGCCAGATGGGCGAGCGACATTGCCGAACTCTCGCATATTCCGCTCGCGGCCGCGCAACTGCAGGTCAGCCGTACTTATGCACGCTACGAACCGGCGGGCTCGCCGCAAAACATCGAAAGCTGGCAAAAGGAGATTGCATACTTTTACCAGACGGGTCAGATTCGCCAGCAATACCAGATCGCCGATCACATCGCGCCGGGTTTCGGCGCGATCGTCGCGGATGAAAACGCGCGGCTCGGCAAGCAGGCGTGACGATGCGCGACACGACTCTGCCCGGCCGCGCGAATGGCCCCGCGCCCAACCTCCAGCGCATCGTTCCCGTTGCACCGCGCCGTGGCATCGCGATGCCGCACGGGCTGCAAAAACTGGCCGGCCTGCTGTTTCTGATCGTGCTGTGGGTGATAGCGACCTCACGCGGCTGGATCGCGTTCGAACTGCTGCCCGCGCCGTGGGACATCTGGCACGCACTCGTCGAACTGATCGTGAAGGGCGAACTGGGGACTGCGATGGCGTTGTCGTTGCGGCGGGTCGCGATCGGCTTTGCGATCGGTTTCAGCACCGGTGTGCTACTCGCCGTGCCGTCCGGCTTGCTACGCGCAGGCGAGGCGTTGATCGACGCGCCCGTGCAGATGATCCGCACCATGCCATGGGCGGGGCTCGTGCCGCTGCTGCTGATCTGGTTCGGTATCGACGAAGAGCCGAAGATCGCGCTGGTCGCGCTCGCGGTGGTGTTTCCGGTCTACTTCAATCTGTTCGCCGGGATTCGCAACGTGGATCAGGGCCTGGTCGAGGCCGCGCAGACGCTCGGCTTCAGCCGCGCCGAGCTGATTCTTCATGTGGTGCTGCCCGGTGCGCTGCCCACGGCGCTGGTAGGTCTGCGCTATGCGCTCGGTTCGGCGTGGCTCGCGCTGGTGTTCGCCGAGCAGGTGAACAGCCAGGGCGGGCTGGGCTACCTGGTCACGTTTGCCCGCGAAGTCTATCGCACCGACATTATCGTCGTGTGCCTCATCATCTATGCGCTTCTTGGCCTCGCTGCGGATCTGGGCGTGCGCGCATTCGAAAAGGGATTACTGTCATGGCGTCCGGCATTTCGCGCTCGTTGAGCCACCCCGTCGTCGCGGCGGAAACACTCGCCGTACGGGTCCGCGACCTCACCAAACGATTCGGCGAGCGCCGCGTGATCGACGGTTTGTCGCTGGAGATTCGCCGCGGCGAATTCGTCGCGTTGGCGGGACCGAGCGGGTGCGGCAAGAGCACGCTGTTGCGCGTGCTGGCCGGGCTCGATCGCGAGATCGACGGCGACGTGCGGGTGTCGGCGAAACGCGGCGTCGCGTTTCAGGCGCCGCGGCTGCTGCCGTGGCGGCGCGTATGGAAGAACATCGTGCTGGGTTTGCCCGGCGATCGCAGCCGCGCGCGAGCCGACGCCGCTCTCGCCGAGGTCGGTCTCGCGCATCGCGGCGACGCGTGGCCGAAGGATCTGTCCGGCGGCGAAGCACAGCGCGCGGCGCTGGCGCGCGTGCTCGCCCGCAACCCCGATCTGCTGCTGCTCGACGAACCGTTCGCGGCACTCGACGCGCTCACGCGGCTCACCGTGCAAACACTGGTCTCGCAGCTATGGGAGCGCCACCGTCAGGCGATTCTGCTCATCACGCACGATATCGGCGAGGCGCTGCTGCTGGCCGATCGTGTGCTGGTGATGAAGGAAGGCCGGATCGCGTTCGAGCTGATCGTGGATTCGCCGAGGCCGCGCGATATCGACAGCGAGTATTTCGCGCAAGCGAAGCATGTGTTGCTGGCGCAACTGGGTATCGCGCAGCTTGGCAATACGGATGCCGATGCGGGTGTCGATGCGGATGCCGCTGAAGAGCCGCCCGTTCGCGCGGCGGCCTGACCAGATGCGCGCGCTCCTCGCCCTCATTGGTTCGCTGTCCCGTCAGGGCCCGAGCGTACTGGCCGGCGGCGTGGCGGTCGGTTTGCTGGTGCCGTCGCTGGCCCAGGCGGCTCGTCCGCTGATGCCCTTGACGGTGTTCATCTTCGTGCTCGGTACGCTGCTGCGCGTCGACCCCGCCACGGTCGTCAAGGTGGCACGACGGCCCGCGGTTTCTGTGGTGCTGCCGCTACTGGCGATGATCGTGGTGCCGCTGCTGGTTGGTTACGCGGGTTTTGCGCTGGCGCTGCCGGCCGCCTGGACGCTTGCGCTGGTGCTGGCCTACAGCGCCCCGCCTTCGAGCGGCACCTCGGCGGTGGCGCGCATGCTCGGGCTGGACGCACCCGTCGCGCTGGTGGCGACGCTCGCGGCAATGGTGCTCGCCCCGCTCACCGCGCCGTTGCTCGCCGGCTGGTTCAGCCACGTCACGCACGGCGCGCCGGCCGGGATCGGCGCAATCGGCGCGGGCGGCCTCGCCCTGCGGCTTGCGTTGCTGATCGGCAGCGCGGAAGGCGTCGCGATTGTCGTGCGTAAAGTGGCGGGTCAACGCCTCGCGCGACATGCGAACGCGATCGATGTCACCGTCGTGATCGCGCTGCTGATCTTTGCACTCGGCACGATGGCCGGCATGCAGCGGCTTTTACTCGACGAACCTCGCGCCGCGTTGCTGGCCATTTCGCTCGCCTTCGCGGCGAATCTCGCGGTGCAGACGCTGGCCTTTCTGAGCTGGCCCGGCAGCGTGCGCGAACGTTTCAACACCGCGCTGCTGATGGGCAATCGCAACGTCGGGCTGCTGTGGGCCGCGCTCGGTCTCGCCGCCACGCCGTCGATGATCCTGTTCTTTTCCTGCGCGCAGTTGCCGATTTACACGCTGCCGCGCCTCATCGAATACCTGCTGCCGCGCGTGGAGGCGCTGTGCGGTAACTGGCGTGGGCGACGTGCCAGCGAGCGGACCTAACATTCGGCACGGGAATAGTCAGCGCGGGAAATCTTCTTCGATTGCGCTCACGCGAGCCTGGGCACTGGCCACCGGAATCGCGATCGAGCGGGGCAGCCGCTACGCCATTCAGCGCGTCAATTAAAAAGCAGAATTCGTTGTTTGGCGTAACGAACGCTGCATGCTCTACTGCTTGCAACCCAACCCCGTTGCGGCGCCGCGGCGGTTTTCAGCCGGCCAAGGAAACACACTGTGCCCCAGTCCCTCCTCAAGGATCCACGCCACGTCGCGGCACCCGACGCCGACGGCGACGACGCGCGCGACGCCTCTGCGTTCGTTCCCGTGCATGCGCCCACCGAGTTCAACGACAGCCCGGTGTCCCGCGCTTTCGAACAGCCCTTGTTGCTAGGCCTGTTCCTGCCGATTCAGGCGGGCGGCTGGAGTGCGTCCACGCTGCCCCGCACGACCGACTGGGGTTTCGACTACAACCTCGAACTGGTGCAGCGGGCGGAAGCATTCGGCTTCGATCTGGTGTTCGCGCTGTCGCAATGGCTACCCAAAGGCGGCTACGGCGGCGTGTTCAACGGCGACGCGCTGGACTCTTTCATGTCGCTGGCGGCCATGACCGCGCGCACCGAACGCATCATTCTCGTCGCCACGAGTCATGTGCTGTACGGACCGTGGCATCCGTTGCATTTCGCCAAATTCACCGCGACGCTCGATCACATTTCGAAGGGCCGTTGGGGCATCAATGTGGTGACCGGGCATCGTGCGATCGAACACGAGATGTTCGGCTGGCATCGGATCGAACATGACCGCCGCTATGAACTGGCCGGCGAGTTTCTCGACGCCGTGCAGCAGTTGTGGGCGCAAACGGAGAATTTCTCGTTCGCGCCGGCACTGTCGAGCTGGAAACTGGACAAGGCTTTCGTCTCGCCCAAGCCGCGCTACGGCCGGCCGCTGCTCGTCAATGCAACAGGTTCCGACGCCGGTATCGCCTTCGCCGCGCGCCATTCGGACGTGGTCTTCATTACGAGTCCGGCGGGCCCGGAAATCGAAGCCGCGCTCGCGGCGCTGCCCGCGCATACCGCGCGTGTGAAAGCCGCCGCGGCGGCGCACGGACGGAAGATCCGCACCCTGCTCAACCCGATGGTGATCTGTCGCGAGACCGAGACCGAAGCGCGCGCGTATCACGACGCTATCGTCGCGCACGGCGACGAAGGCAGCTTCCATCGTTTCGACAGCGACGCGCATGCGTGGCGCGGCGGCGCCGGGCAACGCAGTGCGGCGGCCGCGCGCGCGGTGGGCGGCAACGTGGCCATGACCGGTTCGCCACGGCAGATCGCCGACTACATCGTGCGTTTGCATCGGGCCGGCGTCGATGGCGTTCAACTGAGTTTCTTCGACTTCAAACCCGACCTCGAATTTTTCGGCGAACGGGTCTTGCCGCTATTGCGCGAGGCCGGCTTGCGGTATTGAGCGGCCATCCATTTTTTGGCCGGCTGGCGCGCCGCGGCGCAACGGAGCCGGACTCCAACGACCTTGAACGGCGGTAACCATGGGTTTCGATCGACGCGATTTTCTGCACACGTCGCTGGCGTTTCTGTCCGCCGGCGCAACAGCGGCATGGCCGGCTTTCGCGCAAGCGGCCACCGCTTCTCCCGCTCAGGCCGTGACGCCGGTGAACGGCGGCACGCTGACCTACGCGGTGCCACAGGACCCGCCTTCGCTGGTGTCGCTGCTCGATACCAACACGGTAATCCGCAACATCAGCGCCAAGATCACCGAGGGGCTGCTACGCTACGACGCGCAGTTTCGCCCGCAACCGTTGCTCGCCATCGAATGGAGCATCAGCGCGGATAACCTGCGCTATACGTTCAAGCTACGGCCCAACGTCAAATGGCACGACGGCGAGAGCTTCACCTCCGCCGACGTGCGCTATTCGATCCTCACGCAAAAGCGGCTCGGTCCGCGTGGGCGGATCACGCTCGCCAACGTCGAACGGGTCGACACGCCCGATCCGCTGACGGCCGTGATCGTGCTGGCCAAGCCGACACCGTATCTGATCAAGGCGCTGTCGTCGGCGGAATTGCCGATCGTGCCGCAGCACCGTTACGGCGACGGCGATCCGCTCGCGAGTCCGAACCTGAGCGCGCCGATCGGCACCGGTCCGTTCATCTTCGACAAATGGGTGCGCGGCAGCTACCTGGTGCTGCGCAAGAATCCGAACTACTGGCGTCCCGGCGCGCCGCATCTCGACCGCGTGGTCTATCGGGTCGTGCCGGATCAGGCCGCGATTTCGGTCGCACTCGAAACCGGCGAAGTGGATGCGGCGAGTGGCGTGAGTCTCGCCGATCTGGGCCGGCTCGCGACGCTACCGCAACTGAAAATCGACGACACCTACGATGCGTATCTGAACAACGCGGCCTTCCTCGAATTCAACGTCGAGAACCCGATACTGGGCAAGCCGGAAGTGCGTCACGCGATCGCCCGCGCGATCGATCGCAACTTTCTCAAAGACAACGTGTTCTACAAGCGCTCAAGCGTGGTGGACTCGCCGGTGCCGTCGGTGTTGTCGAGCTACTACGACGACAGCACGTTTCACTACCCTTACGACCTCGCCGAAGCGAACCGGCAACTCGACGCCGCAGGCTATCCGAAACAGGCCGACGGCCAGCGCTTCGCGCTCAGGCTGAACTACATCACCGGGGGCGACTTCCGGCGCGCGGCTGACTATCTGCGCGGCGCGCTGTCGCGGGTCGGCATCAAGGCAACGATTCTGGACGGCGACCTGCCGACCTATTTGCGGCGCGCCTATACGGCCCGCGAATTCGATCTGAACCTGAACGGCCTGGGCCGTCTGTACGACCCGACGGTGGGCGTGCAGCGGATCTACTGGTCGGACGGCGTCAAGCATCCGCTGATCTGGATCAACGCGTCGCACTACCAGAACCCGCAAGTCGACGACCTGTTTCGCGAGGCCGCCGTGGAGACGGACGAAACCCGCCGCTCGGGCGCGTTCCGCCAGATCCAGCAGATTGTGGGTCGCGACCTGCCGGTGCTGCCGCTCGTGACCGTGCCTGCGGTGCAGGTGTTTCATGCGCGGGTGCACAACCTGAACAACAGCATCGATCTGGCGGCGGGCGACTTCTCCGAAACGTGGATCGAACCGAAAACCTGACACGCCAGGCGCGTTGCCGCTCGTGCCGCGAACGGGTCTCTAAGCCGCTTGCGCCGTGAAGCGCTTGCCCGGAATCGCGTCGAGCAGCGTGCGCGTGTACTCGTGCAGCGGCGCGCGCCAGATCTCGCGATGATGACCGCTCTCGACGATTCGGCCCGCCTGCATCACATGCACGCGGTCCGCAATATACCGGACCACCGCAAGATCGTGCGAGATGAACAGATACGCGAGCCCGAGGTCTTGCTTCAACTCGACCAGCAGATTCAATATTTGCGCCTGAATCGACACATCGAGCGCCGACACGGGCTCGTCGCAGATGAGCAGATCCGGCTGCACCACCAGCGCCCGCGCAATCCCGATGCGTTGCCGCTGGCCACCCGAAAACTCGTGCGGATAACGGCCGAGCGCAGAGCCGGGCAGCCCGACGCGATCGAGTATCGCGGCAATGCGCGTGCGGCGTTGCGTGGCGTCGCTCACGCCGTCGACCACCAGCACGGTATTCAGAATCTCCGCCACGGTGCGGCGCGGATTGAGCGACGCGTACGGGTCCTGGAACACCATCTGGACATGCCGGCGCAGCGGCCGCAAATCGCGCTCGCGCAGCGGCACGAGATCGGTGCCACGCAAGCGGATCTCGCCGCCGGCGGTCGGCACCAGCCGCAGGATCGCTTTCGACAAGCTGGACTTGCCGCAGCCGGATTCGCCGACCAGACCCACCGTCTCGCCGCGTGCAATCTGCAGGGACACGCCATCCACCGCGCGCAGCGTGGTTTTGCCATGGCGATGCGCGTAGTCGATCCGCACGTCGTGCAGCGCGAGCAGCGGTGTGTCGTGCAGCGCGGCAGCCGTTGCGCGCGCATCGGTTTGCGCGACGTACTGGCCGGTGCGGGCCGAACGCGGCACGACCGCGAAGCTCGGGCGGCCATCATCGCCGATACCATGCCGGATTTCCGGCAGTTTCCAGCCGCGATAATGCAAATCGTCGGCGAGATTCAGCGAGGCGCCCAGCAGGCCGCGCGTATAGGCATGCTGCGGTTGCGTGAACAGTTGCGCGACCGGCGCTTCCTCGATTTTCTCTCCGGCGAGCATCACCGCAACCCGATCAGCGTGCTTCGCGACGATGCCGAGGTCGTGCGTGATCAGTAGCAAGGACATCGACAACTCGCGCCGCAGGCCGTCGAGCAGGTCGAGAATGCGCGCCTGAATCGTCACGTCGAGCGCGGTGGTCGGCTCGTCGGCGATCAACAGGCGCGGCCGGCATGCCACGGCCATCGCGATCATCACGCGCTGACGTTGGCCGCCGGAGAGTTCATGCGGAAAGTCGAACACGCGCCGCTGCGGCTCGGGAATCCGCACCAGCTCGAGCAATTCGATCGCGCGCTTCCAGGCGGCCGCTTTGGACAGCTGTTCGTGCTGGCGCAGCGTCTCGACAATCTGCGTGCCGATCGACAACACCGGATTGAGCGACGTCATCGGTTCCTGAAAGATCATCGAAATCTGCTGGCCGCGCACCGCGCGCATTTCGCGCGCCGGCAAGTCGAGCAAGTCGCGGCCGTCGAAACGCAGGCTGCCGCTGACACGCCCGGGCGTGGGCACGAGCCGCATCAGGGACAGCGCGGTGGCGGATTTGCCGCAACCCGATTCGCCGACCAGTGCGAGCGTTTCGCCTTGCGCGATATCGAAGCTCAGGCCGCGCACCGCTTCGTGCGCGCCGAAGCTCACGCGCAGATCGCGTACTTCAAGCAGATTGGCTGCTGGGTTCATGGGTGCATCCTTTGGGACTTCGTGGTCACGCGCGTTCGCGCAGGCGCGGATTGAGGGCGTCGTTGAGGCCGTCGCCGAGCAGGTTCAGCGCCAGCACCGCCAGGACGATCGCACCGCCCGGCACGGCGGTCAGATACCACGCCGTGCGCAGCGAATCGCGCCCGGCGCCGATCATGCCGCCCCAACTCACCACGTTCGGGTCGCCCATGCCGAGAAACGACAAGGCGGACTCGATCAGAATGGCGCTGGCCACCATCACCGAGGCGGTGACGATCACCGGCGGCAACGCGTTCGGCAAGATTTCGCCGAAGATGATGCGGGCGTTGCTGAAGCCCTGGCTGCGCGCGGCGAGCACGAAATCGGCCTGGCGCAGCGTGCGGAATTCGGCGCGCACGATTCGCGCGACCGTCGGCCATGACGCGATGCCAATGGCGAGCGCGATCACCGTGACACTGGGCCGGCCGATTGCGACGATCACGATCACCAGCAGAAACGACGGCACGGTCTGAAAGAGTTCGGTCACGCGCACCAGCAGATCGTCGACGATGCCGCCGAAAAAGCCACCCGTCGCGCCGACCAGCGTGCCGATCACGAGGCCGATGGCCGCTGCCGTCGCGCCGATCAGCAACGACACCCGGGTGCCGTGCGCAATGCCCGCCGCGACGTCGCGGCCGAGCGAATCGGTGCCGAGCCGATACTGCGGATCGGTGCCCGGCCATTCGAACGGCGCGCCGACCATATCGAGCGGATCGCCGGGAAACAGATGTCCCGCGCCGAGTGCGAGCACGAGGAACGCGGCGAGTAAGAGCAGGCCTGCCAGCGCGGACGGATTGCGCAGCAGAGCGCGTGAGACGCCTCGGTCGGGGGCGCTTGAGCCTACCGCCGTGCGAGGCGGCGCCGGCGCAGCTCCGCGCCGGCCGAACAGTGCGCCGGCCAGTTGACGACGCCACGGCGAAACGTACGGTTCGACCGGTTCGGCCGCAACGGCTTTTACATTCGAGGAAACATTCGAGGAATCGGATGCCATGTCATCTCCCTGAACTTGAACTTTCAGCCTCGCGCTTTGGACGCTGAAGAAAAAAGGCGCTTCGAGCGACGTGCGTTCACGCCACGCGCGGATCGAGCCACGCCTGCAATAGATCGACCAGCACGTTCGCGACGATCACCAGTAGCGACGACAGCAGCAGCACGCCGAGCAGCACGCTGAAGTCGCGCGCCATGACCGCGTCGAGCGCGAGGCGCCCGAGACCCGGCCAGCTGAATACCGTCTCGGTGACCGCCGCGCCGCCCAGCAGCGTGCCGAAATGAATGCCGACCAGCGTGGTGAGCGGCATCAACGCGTTGCGCAGTACGTGACGCAGGGTGACGCGCCAGGGATGAAGCCCCTTCGCATGAGCGGTCCGCACGAAATCCTGGCGCTGTACTTCAAGCATCGCGGCGCGCGTGAGCCGCGCGTAGATCGCGATGAAGAACGTGGATAGCGTCGCGGCGGGCAGCAGCACATGCTTTGCCGCATCGATGAAATACGCGAAACCATGCAGCGGTACGCCCAATGTCAGGTTGCCGCCGCTCGGCAGCCAGCCGAGATGCACCGAAAACAGCACGATCGCGAGCAGCCCGATCCAGAATCCCGGCGTCGAGTAAAACAGCAACGCCAGCACCGACAGCACGCGGTCGGGCCATTTGCCGGCCCAATGCGCCATCACCGCGCCGAGCGCCACGCCAACCACGATCGCGAATGAAAGCGCCACGCCCATCAGCAGCAGCGTGTTCGGCAAGCGCGACAGGATCAGTTCCATCACCGGCATGTCGTAACGCGGCGAATAACCGAGGCTGAAATGCGACAGATGCGCGAGGTACGACCACAACTGATGCAGGACCGGCTGATCCAGACCGAACTTCGCCCGCAACACCTGCATGGTTTCCACGGTCGCCGAACCGGACTCGCCCGCCAATACGTCGGCGGCATCGCCCGGCATTAGCTTCAGCAGAAAGAAGTTAAGCACGACGATGCCGATCACGGTCGGCAACGCCTGCCACGCGGTGCGTTTTACTATCGCGCCGAAACGCGCACGTCGACTCATTGCCGGGCCTTTATCGGTACGTTGTCGTCAGGTGCTCAGAAACACATCCGCCAGATTGCCTTCGAGGCCCTGCGCGGAAACCGTGTGGTTGTGTACGCGCCGGTTGGCGAGCGTGACCATGCGTGGCGCGACCAGGTTCAGAATCGGCAGATCGCGGTAAACGATCTGCTGGAACTGCTGATACAGCGCCACGCGTTTGCCTTCGTCGGTTTCCACCGAGGCGGTTTCCAGCAGGCGATCCACTTCCGCATTGCTGTAGTGCGGCGCGTTCGAGAACGGCACGCCGGGGCGAATGTTCTTCGACCAGTAGAGCCGCTGCACGCCCACGCTCGGATCGAATAGCGTATTGACGCCGATGCTGGTGAAGTCGAACTGGCGGTCGGCGTACACGCGCTTCAGAAACGCGGGCAAATCCTGCGAACGCACGGTCACGTCGATCCCCACGCGCGCCAGCGCGGACTTCACGTAGTCGGCCTGGCGGCGGTACAGGTCGCCGTAGGGCAGAAAGTCATGCGTCAGGCCGAAGCGAACGCCGCCGTCCTTGCGCGGATAGCCCGCCGCGTCGAGCAGCGCGTCCGCGGCGGCCGTGTCGAACGCATAGGGGCCAAGTTTTGCGTCGTGATACGGCGAACCCGGCGTGATCGGCGTGGGCGAGAGATCGGCATAGCCGTAGGCGACCGTGCGCTGCACGACTTGCGGATTGATGGCGTGAGCAATCGCCTGGCGCACGCGCAAGTCCTTCAGGATCGGATGGTCGAGATTGAAATCGATCTCGGCCAGCGGTTCGAGAAACTTGTAGCCACGCGTTTCGAGCGCGAGTTGCGGCAATTGCGTGAGACGCGGCAGATCGGTGAGCGGCACCGGGTTCTCGCCGCCCAGATCGAGCGCGCCGGTCTCGAATGCCGCCGAGCGCGCGGCCGCGTCCGGAATGACCTTGAAGACGAGCCCGTCGATATACGGTTTGCCCGCGTCCCAGTAGTCCGGATTGCGTTCGTAGACGATATTGGCGCCACGCGTCCACGATTTGAAACGGAACGGGCCGGTGCCGATCGGCGCGTTGTTGTGCGGATTCGTCAGCGGATCGCCGGATGCGTAAAGGTGCTTCGGCACGATCGGCGATTCGCCCGCCGACAGCGCTTTCAGCAGATAAGGCGCCGGCTTCGACAGTTCGATGACTGCGGTGCGGGCGTCCGGCGTGGCGATGCGCGTCACGTTGGCGAACGTGCTGCGCCCGCGCGGATGCACGGCCTTGAGCAGATCGATCGAAAACGCCACGTCCGCCGACGTGAACGGCTGACCGTCGTGCCATTTGACGTTCTGCCGCAGCGTGAAGCTGTATTTCAGGCCGTCGGGACTGACGTTCCACGCCGTGGCCAATTGCGGCTTCGGCCGCAGATCGAAGTCGTATGCGAGCAAACCTTCCAGCACTTTCGAACTGGCCACGAGCGCGGGCCCCGTCGTCTGGAAGATCGACACGAGCACCGGCGGCTCGGGATTGATCAGCATGTTCAGCGTGCCGCCCCGTTTCGGTGCGGCGGCTTCGCCTTGAGCGCGCGCCAATACCGGCACGCCGGCTGCTGCCAGTGCCGCGCCCGAGGAAATCAGAAAACTACGTCGATTCAGTCCTGCCATGTGATCCTGGTCCTTTCGCCAACACGGCAGACAGCCACCGTGAAATGTCGTGTTCGTCTCGTCGGCCGTGCTACTGCCGCAGCGCTCACGATAAAGCCGCTACCGCGCCAAAAGAACCAATCGTTGCGCATATGCTAAGCAGCGGGTGAAGGAAAGGACCCCGTTGGTCGGGTTGCGCGAGCATGAATTAACTAAGGATCGCCAATCTATTCGACGACCCGGACGCTATCGCTCGAAGTTCGCCACTAGCGCGCCCTACTCGCCTGATTTGCCGATATCCATATCGATTATGGTTGTTTGTTCAATCAGTTCGGCTTGCTTAAGGTGACTTGCCACCTTGCTTCTCGCACCGGCAAATCATCCACGACTTCAATAAAACTGATTTGAACAACCATGAAAAAAATCCTCTTCGCCTTTGGCGTGTCGTCTCTTCTGGCCGGCACGGCCAGTGCTCAAAGCAGCGTCACGCTGTACGGCATCGTGACCGGCAACGTCACGTATTCGAACAATGCGCAAACCGCGGCGACATCGGCCTCGGGCAAACCTAAAGGCGGCGCCCAGGTCGCCCAGCTGGATGGCGGTTCGTCGGGGCTTTCGTCGAGCCGATGGGGTCTCACGGGCGCCGAAGATCTCGGCGGCGGACTGAAGGCGATCTTCAAGCTCGAAAGCGGCTTCAGCGTGAATAGCGGCGCGCTCGGACAAGGCGGCACCGAGTTCGGCCGTCAGGCATGGGTCGGATTCTCGGCCGACAAGTACGGCACGTTCACGCTGGGACGTCAGGCGGATACGTCGGTGGAATTCATCTCGCCGCTGCTGGCCGGCTGGTACTGGGGAAACCTGGCGATCCACCCCGCCGACTACGACAACCTGAACTTCACGCACCGGATCAACAACACGGTCAAGTACCTGTCGGATTCGTTTGGCGGGTTCCGCTTTGGCGCGTTGTATAGCCTGGGTGGCGTGGCCGGGAATGTCACGCAGAATCAGTTCTGGTCGACGGGTTTGAGTTATACCGGCGGCGGATTTGCATTCGCGGCGTCGATCATCAACGCGCGCAATCCGAATTCGTCGCTCTACGGCACGAACGCCAATGCGAGCGCGACCGGCAACAATCTCGGTTCCGCCGGCTCGGCCACCGCGGCGGAGTCCAATCCGGCTATCGCGGGTTTCGCTTCGGCGCATACGCAACAGACGGTGTCGGTCGCGACCACGTACACGGCGGGCGGCGCTATCTTCGGCGCAGCCTATTCGAACACGCAATTCCGCGGACTCGGCTCGAACGCGTCGCTGAATACGCTCAATTACAGCGGCTCGACGACCCTCAGCACGGTTAGTGCGAGCCTGCGCTATCAGGCGACGCCGTACCTGCGCTTCGGCACGTCGTTCGATTACACGCAAGGCGGCAGCGTAGGCAGCAAGGGCAACGCGAAGTACGAGCAATTCAATCTGGGGAGCGCGTATTCGCTCTCGAAGGCGACCGAGTTGTATCTGACGGGCGCGTTCCAGCATGCGAGCGGTACGGATTCGCTGGGGCGTCCCGCCGTCGCGGCGATCGGCTACCTGACACCTTCAGCGACGGACAAGCAGGTGGCGGTATCGGCGGGGCTTAAGCATCTGTTCTGATGCACAGATATGACAGGGCCGGTTGCATCGACGGCCCTGGCTTACCTTGCCGCGCAACCGTGGAACATGCCGTATTCCACCGGTCCCGCGCACTCATTTCATCAATGCACTTTCGGAAAGCCGTGACGCTGCGCAAGCAGGTCGAGAATGCGACGCGTGTCGGTCACGAAACGTTTGTCGCCCAGCACCTGCGCGTCGGCGGGCGCCGGTTGGTCGTCGCCGAAAATCAACGCCGGCAAGCCCTGGTGTTCTTCGTCGAGCGCCTCGATGGCAACCGCGCGCGGACGCGCGAACGGCAAGCGCTGGATATCGAGTTGCGTCGTGCGGCTCGGATCGCTCGCCAGCAATCCTTCGATCGGCGCACCATGTGGGCAAATGAAACGCTCGCCCGGATGCTTCGGATCGGTAAAGCCCGGTTCCAGTAACAACAGCAGATCTCGACTCATGGTTGTCCCGTCGTGGAAGGTAAGTGAAAGAGAGGCCGCGCTGCGTCAGAACAGACGGATGAGACGGGTCCGTGCAGCGGATCAGTATAGGCAGGCAGTACGCGGCGCAAAACCAGCAATTTGAGCTATGGATATTCGCGCGCCGGGATTGACGTGATGCGGCGACAGGCTGGGCGACGCGGGAGCGTCGCCCATTGACTAAGGTGTATTGCGCGGGTTCAGCGGGCCAGTTCGGCTTCGATCGCCGCGACGAGGCGCGGGTCGTCGGCGGTGACGTCGGGAGAGAATCGCCCCACTACGCGGCCGTCGCGACTCACCAGGAATTTTTCGAAATTCCACAGCACGTCCGGCGCCGCGTTGGGTTCGATGCCGTAGCCCTTGAGCCGTTCGCGGAACGGGCCTTCGCCAGTGGCATTGGGCTGCGTGGAAGTCAGCGTGCGGTACAACGGATGCTGGTCGGCGCCGACCACCGAGATCTTCGAGAACAGTGGGAATTTCACGTCGTAGGTACTGGTGCAGAAGGTCTGGATTTCCGCGTCGCTGCCCGGCTCCTGGCCTTTGAAGTTGTTCGCCGGAAAACCCAGCACCTCGAGACCGTCGCCGCGCTTATCTTCGTAGAGCTTTTCCAGGCCTTCGTATTGCGGGGTCAGCCCGCATTTCGAGGCCACGTTCACGACCAGCAGCACCTTGCCTTGAAACGGCTTCAGTGTTTGCGGCGTGCCTTCGATCGACGTGACGGGTACATCGTATAAGGCTTGACTCATGGATCACCTTCGGTTGGTTGAGGGATAGCACACGATACGCCGCTTCTGGATTTTCGGCAGCGCACGGCCGCGCTTCAATAACCTTATTCCTATTGATTGGTTCGCCCGGTTTCGCCGAAACGCTATTGTCGAACGCAAGCTCGCGTCTCGCCCACTCCACCCAAACACAATGAGAGTTCAGTCATGAAACCGCAACGTCCGTCACGCTTCACCGGTCAGCTTCTGCTCGGCGCGATCGCTTCGATCGCCATGGGCTTCAGTACGCTTGCCTTAGCCGGCGTCGCGCTGGATCTGAGTCCGCAGCAGCCGGACCGGATTCGCGTGCAAACCGACCCGGCGGCCGTGAAAGCCGTGTCAGGGCAATTTCGCTTCGTCAAGGACGGCACGCTGACGATCGGCATTCATCCGACCGTCCCGCCCATCAGCACCTATGCGACCGATGCGAAAACCGTAGTCGGTTTCGATGCCGACCTCGCGCAAGTGGTCGCGGATAGTCTGGGCAGAAAACTGGAACTGGTGCCGGTGGCGTGGGCCGACTGGCCGCTCGCGCTGGAGTCCGGCAAGGTGGACGCGGTGTTGTCGAATGTCACGGTGACCGAGGAGCGCAAGCTCAAATTCGATTTTTCCAGCTACCGTCAGGACCAGGTGGGCTTTTACGTGAAGTCCGACAGCCGGATCACGTCGCTGAAGGAACCGAAAGACGTGGCGGGCCTGCGAATCGTCACGGACTCCGGCACCAATCAGGAAAAGATCCTGCTGGCGTGGGACAAGGAGAATGTTGCGCACGGCCTGAAGCCGGTTGCGGTCCAGTACTACGACGACGTTGCCGTGAGAAACCTCGCGCTTCAATCCGGCCGCGCCGACGCCGTGTTCAGCGTCAATGCGACCCAGGCTTATCAGGCCGCGCAGCAAGGCAAGACGAAACTGGTCGGCACGGTCAACGGCGGCTGGCCGCGCACTGCCGAACTCGCCATCGCGACGCGCAAAGGCAGCGGCCTGGCCGATGCGCTCACCGCCTCGCTGAACGATCTGATTGCGTCGGGTACCTACAAGCGCGTGCTGGACCGATGGAATCTCGGCTCAGAGGCGATCGTCCGGTCGGCCACCAACCCGCCGGGTTTGCCGAAGCTCTGAACACGTTCCGCGAGCAGGTGCTCAACGCGCGGCGCCGAGTTTTCGGGCTCGATGTCGCAGGTAGACATTGTTGAAGATCAACGCGAGTCCCGTCGTACAGGCTCCGGCAATTTGCGCGCGCGCCGGCACGACCCCGGTCAGCGACGACAGCACGAACGTCGTGACCGGCAGCACGTCCATGAAGAGCACGCCGTTGAGCGGTGTCAGAATCCGGTTGCCCATATTCCAGAACAGAATCGCAACGAAGCCCGCAACCGGACCCATATACAGCAGGTGCGGCGCGATGGCCCACAGTTGCCCGCCCGTCGGCACGGGCACGACACGCAATGCGAACAGCAAGGCATTGAGCCCGAGGATCGTCGTCAAACCAAGCCATAAGGTCACGGTGGTGTACTTGAGCGCCGACCAGCTTTTGAAACGCGACGCGCTGAACGTGTAGATCACCCAGCAGAGCGCGCCGATCAGAATCAGGCCGTTCGCCGAATAGTGCTGCGGTTCGTGCAGCGCCGTCACGATATCGCCCTTCGTGACCACCAGCGAGACGCCGACGAACGACATCAGAATGAAGAGCAACGTCACCACGGGCGGCATGCTTTTGCGGACCAGCGAATTCAGCAGCAAGCCCATCATCGGCTGGGTCGCCATCATGATCGACGCGGTCAGCGCACCTTGCGGGCCGGCCAGTTGCTGACCGAGAAACACGAACGAGCCGAAGCCGCAAAATCCCACCGAACCGAGCAGCCACGCCAGTGCAAGCGACTCGCCGTTCGGCCGCCATGCGCCCTTGCCTTCTCTCGCGACCCATAGCGCGAAAAACGCCACACCCGCGATCAGATAGCGCAGCGACGTAAAGGTGAACGGATCGACATGCGTCAACGCGTCCGTCATCACGGGAAACATCATGCCCATCAATACGGTAGCCGCGACGCAGAGCAGTACGCCTTTGCCGTACGCGCCGTGAACCGGCAGATGGGCGGCAGTCGCGGCGCCGGCACGACCGGCGGTGATGGTCGATAATCCAGTCGGCTCATTCATGAATGATCGTTCCAGAAATGGAGAAAAAAATTCAGAGCAGCGCGCGCATCGTCATTTCAACGACCGGCACGAGATCTCTCTCGTGGAAATTCGCTTTGCCCAGCACGCGAAAACCTTGAATCACGCACAACAGGAAGGTGCTGACGGCCTGTTCGTCGAGCGTGCAACTGAACTCTCCGGCTTGCTGGCCGCGCGCCACCGCAGCGGCAAGGTGCGCCGCGATCCGCCGCAGGGTGGTTTCGATATGCGGACGTAGCGCTTCATCCGCAGGCAGCAGTTCGATGACGGCGTTCGTGATGAAACAGCCGTGCCGCTGCGACAGTTTCGCGGACACCCTGGTGTAGTGAAGCAAGGCCTGACGCAACGCCTCTTGCGGCGACTCTGCCGCTTCCAGCCGCTCTTTCACGCGCGCGACCGCCCCATCCGCATATTGACCGAACGCCGCGACGAGCAACCCATGCTTGTCCCCGAACGCGCTGTAAAGACTCGCGCGGAACAGCCCCGTGGATTTGCACAACGTCTCGATCGACGTAGCGTGATAGCCCTGCTCCCAGAAGACCCGGCCGGCCGCTCGCGTGACTTCGTCGATATCGAATTCGCGCGGGCGTCCACGCTCGGCGGAAGCGGACGAAGAAGGCATGGGCGAGGTAGGTCGTGGCATGGTGTCTGGATATTAAGACTGATCGTTCCACAAAGCAAGCAGGCTTTGAGAACACGCATCGCCGCTCTTTCCATTCCCCTCCATAACGTAAATACGAAACCCCGATAACGATTGGACGAATGGTTATTGGCTCGCGCGACGGCCCATTCCTATACTCGATTCCGGTCAGCACTCACCCACTGCGAGTGCCAGAAAACCTCAACCCCGGAAATCGATCCATGAGCCTACGTCCATTGCATGACCGTCTGATCGTCAAGCGTCTCGATCAGGAAACCAAGACCGCGTCGGGAATCGTGATTCCCGAAAGCGCTGCGGAAAAGCCCGATCAGGGCGAAGTGATCGCCATCGGTCCGGGCAAGCGCGATAACGACGGCAAGCGCATCGAGCCTGACCTGAAGGTCGGCGAGCGCGTGCTGTTCGGCAAATACGCGGGACAGTCCGTCAAGGTGGACGGCACCGAGTTGCTGGTGCTGCGTGAAGAAGACGTGGTCGCCGTCGTCACTCAATAAGGAGCTTCGAACATGGCAGCAAAAGAAATTATTTTTAGCGATGTGGCGCGTTCGAAACTGGTCGAAGGCGTGAACATTCTCGCCAACGCGGTCAAGGTGACGCTCGGGCCGAAGGGGCGCAACGTTGTGCTGGAGCGTAGCTTCGGCTCGCCGGTCGTAACCAAGGACGGCGTTTCGGTCGCCAGGGAAATCGAGTTGCAGGACCGCGTGCAGAACATCGGCGCGCAACTGGTGAAGGAAGTCGCCTCGCGCACCAGCGACGCCGCCGGCGACGGCACCACCACCGCGACCGTGCTCGCCCAGGCGATCGTGCGTGAAGGACAGAAGTACGTCGCGGCCGGCCTGAATCCGCTCGATCTGAAGCGCGGCATCGACAAGGCGGTCGTAGCCGCCATCGACGAATTGAAGAAGATCAGCAAGCCGACCACCACCAGCAAGGAAATCGCCCAGGTCGCGACGATCTCGGCGAACGGCGAGGAGTCGATCGGTCAGCGGATCGCGGAAGCGATCGACCGGGTCGGCAAGGAAGGCGTGATCACGGTGGAAGACGGCAAGTCGCTCGACGACGAACTGGACGTGGTGGAAGGCCTGCAATTCGATCGGGGCTACCTGTCGCCGTATTTCATCAATGATCAGGACAAGCAGGTCGCGGTGCTCGACAATCCGTACATCCTGCTGCACGACAAGAAGGTCTCGAACATTCGCGATCTGCTGCCGGTGCTGGAACAGGTCGCCAAAGCGGGCCGCCCGCTGCTGATCATCGCGGAAGACGTGGAAGGCGAAGCGCTCGCCACGCTGGTCGTGAACAATTTGCGCGGCATTCTCAAGACCGTGGCCGTCAAGGCGCCGGGCTTCGGCGACCGCCGCAAGGCGCTGCTGGAAGACATCGCGATTCTGACCGGCGGCCAGGTGATTGCCGAGGAAACCGGCCTGTCGCTGGAAAAAGCCACGCTCGCCGAACTGGGTCAGGCAAAACGCATTGAGGTCGGCAAGGAAAACACCACGGTGATCGACGGCGCCGGCGACGGTAAGAACATCGAGGCGCGAGTGAAGCAGATTCGCACGCAGATCGAAGAGGCCAGCTCGGACTACGACCGCGAGAAACTGCAGGAACGGGTAGCGAAACTGGCGGGCGGCGTGGCCGTGATCAAGGTGGGCGGCGCCACGGAGATCGAGGTCAAGGAGAAGAAAGACCGCGTCGACGACGCGCTGCACGCCACGCGCGCGGCCGTTGAGGAAGGCATCGTGCCGGGCGGCGGCGTCGCGTTGATCCGCGTGAAAAAAGCGATCAGCGGCCTCAAAGGCGCGAACGCGGATCAGGACGCCGGTATCAAGATCGTGCTGCGTGCGCTGGAAGAACCGCTGCGTCAGATCGTGACGAATGCGGGCGAGGAAGCCAGCGTGGTGGTCGCAAGAGTCGCGGAAGGCAGCGGCAATTTCGGCTACAACGCACAAACCGGCGAGTACGGCGATCTGGTCGAATCCGGCGTGCTCGATCCGACCAAGGTCACTCGCACGGCGCTGCAAAACGCGGCTTCCGTCGCCTCGTTGCTGCTGACGACCGACGCGACCGTGCACGAAGCGCCCAAAGCGGCGGCGCCTGCCGCGCCGGCAGGTGGACCGGGTGCGGGTGGGCCGGGCTTCGATTTCTAAAGGCTGGGGGTTACAACCGGCGCAAGTGCTATGCGTAGGCCACGACCGTGCCGCGCGGCGCGTGCGCCGGTCTTCCTAGCTCACGTCATGCCTGAGTCCGGTGTGCTCGTAACTCTCACCGAAACACCCGCGCCACCTCAAGGAGCAAACGATGAGCGAGAACAAACGGCAGATCAAGCTAGGCGCGTTTCTGATGGAGACCGGCCACCATATCGCCGCATGGCGACACCCCGACGCTCAGGCAGACGGGGGGCTTAACTTCGAACACTATGCGCAAGTCGCGCGCATTGCCGAACAGGCCAAATTCGACGCGATCTTTTTCGCCGACAGCGTCAGCGTGCGCGATACCAATCTCGCTTCGCTATCGCGCACCGCGCGCGCGGATCACTTCGAACCGCTGACATTGCTGTCCGCGCTGTCGGTAGTCACGCGCAATATCGGCCTGATCGCGACGGTGTCGACCACCTTCAACGAGCCCTACAACCTCGCGCGCAAGTTTGCGTCGCTCGATCATCTGAGCGGCGGACGCTCGGGCTGGAATCTCGTGACGTCGAGCACGGAATCGGAGGCGCTGAACTTCAGCTTCGAGCAGCATCCCGAGCATGCGGTGCGTTATGAGCGCGCGAAAGAGTTCTACGACGTGGTCGCGGGTCTGTGGGATAGCTGGGAAGACGATGCTTTCTCGCGCGACAAGCAGAGCGGCGTCTATTTCGATCCGGACAAACTGCACGTGCTCAACCATCGCGGCAAGCATTTCAAGGTGCGTGGCCCGTTGAACGTTGCGCGCTCGCCGCAGGGCTGGCCAGTGGTCGTGCAGGCGGGTGCATCGGATGCCGGGAAGGAACTTGCCGCTCAAACTGCCGAAGTGATTTTCGTGGCGCATCAAACGCTGGAGGAAGCGCAGATCTTCTATCGGGACATCAAGAGCCGGCTCGCGCGCTACGGGCGGCAACCGGATCATCTGAAGATCATGCCCGGCATTTTTCCGGTGATCGGCAAAACCGAAGCCGAGGCGCGTGCGAAATTTGAATCGTTGCAGGAACTGATTCATCCCACGGTCGGGTTGGCGTTGCTGTCGGCTATGTCGGGTGGCGTGGACCTGTCCGGCTATCCGCTCGACGGGCCGGTTCCCGAACTACCGGAAACCAACGGCGGCAAAAGCCGTCAGCGTTTGCTGCTGGACCTGGCGCGGCGCGAGAACCTGACGATCCGCGAGCTGTATCTGCGGATTGCGGGCGCGCGTGGACATCAGCAGGTGGTCGGCACGCCAGAGAGCATTGCGGACCAATTGCAGCAATGGTTCGAGGAAGAAGGCGCGGATGGCTTCAACATCATGTCGCCGTGGCTGCCTGGTGGGCTGAGTGAATTTGCTGAACTGGTGGTGCCGGAGTTGCAGCGGCGGGGGCTGTTCAGGACCGCGTACGAGGGGCGAACGCTGCGGGAAAATCTGGGGCTGCCGCGGCCGGTGAATCGGTATGTTCGGATTGAACCGGAGCAACGCTCGCCGGTAGCGGCGCATTAGTCGTATCGCCTCGACGGCGCGACAAACGCCGTCCATCTCCCTGCCAAACTGTGATCGTCGCCATGCGACAAACGCGCTCACGTGCATTGACCTTTCTTCTCTAGCCACCCTTAGCCCCCTCAACGGATATCAGTGCGTCATCTCGATCCCCGTCATTGACAACGATTTTCATTACGGATAACTTACGAGACATAGCCGCGCGAAAACATTCTCTACTTCATTATCAATAGGAATCCGGATGATTGTTGAACTGAATCGGCAAGAAATCGAACAGGTCTCCGGCGCCGGCTTGGCCGGAGCAGTGGCCGGCACCGTCGGAGGAACAGTCGCAGGGCAAGCAATCGGCCCAGAAGTCGGAGCAGGATTTGGCGCGGCGGTTGGATCATTCCTCCCTGGCATCGGCACTTTGGGCGGCGCAATTATTGGAGCCGGCGTCGGTACCATGTATGGGGGCCTGGCGGGCGGAGCGGCGGGCGCTTACGTATTGGACAAACTTCAGGATCACGGGTGGGGATACTTCTTCTCCAATGGGGCACCGACGTTCAATGACCTTTTGCAGTTCACCGATCAGCTTCAATAAACCTCCTGACTAAAGCACGCCAAGTCTTGACAATAACTGGAATTGGCGTGTAAGTATTTCGATGCTATCCACCAGAAAATTTCTAGAACAATTCATTGCGTTTTCCGCTCTATTCATGGCGGTGATCATATCCATGTTTTTTTTACTGGTTAAAGATTACGCTGTAGAGTATGTCGCCGGAAGCGCTTCGTGTCTGATTGGAATTATGTTGATGAAGAAAATTGCATCAACGAAATGGCCCGGATTTCTTGATGTCCCGTGGTACAAAACCGCCCTGCCGATTTACGGTGCGATTTTCGGGCTGGCGCTGTCGCTATTGGGAGTTTTATCCAAAATTAATGGCGGCAGCGCCGCCATTGCATTTGCCTTACCCGCCTCGCTCGGAACTGCGTTGTACGATTACGCCAAAATTATTCATGAAGAAGGTGTTGGGAAATAGTAGGCGCAATTGATATCTCAATGAGCCCCCGCAGCCAACTTTTCCGCAATAAAGCAATCGAGGCCCAGCGCACGTCGATTCGGCACGTTCACCGAACTGCTGAACACACAAACCGCGCTTGCCGACGCGCAGAAACAGCGCGTTCTTGCCGCGTCGAAGTGGCGCACCGCGCGTCTCAGGCTTGCCGCGAGCCTCGGCAAACTCGGCTTGTAGATATCGAGGCCGCAAACGGTTCGCCTTACGTCTGCGCTGGCCGACCGTCTACATCTTGCCCATACCGTGACGCTCGGCCCCGCCATTCTCAGATGAATTGGAGCCGCTGTCCGCAACGGCGATCGACGAGATCGCCTCGAAAAGCGCGACCACAAACACCATCGCGCAGATCGCACCGGCCGCGGCAAACCGGAACGTAAGCGTCTGAAAATACGCATCGGGCACGCCGAAAACAAAGATCGATACCAGCGCGCCCAACTGGATGGCAACCGCCGACATCGATGCCGTCACCAGACAGGAGCGCAACCTGACGGTAGTGGAAAGCTTCATGTGATGCCGCCTGAAAAGCAAAACGCGACGAGCGTTGCGCGCGCAACCAACCGTCCCGAACGACGAAACCGTCCGGGGCAGCGCAGTGCGCAAAGCAACCGACGTTGCAGCGTATCAAGCGAACCTTAATGGAACCTGATGCGGCATCGATCTTCGCCGCATCGGGCCCGGCAATCAGAAGCGAAACGCCCTAAGCCCCACGCGGACGCTTCACGCGCGCCCGCAGCGCCTCGATTTCATCCAGCAGATCGAGCGCAAGCGCGATGCCGGGCGGGTTGATCTCCAGATCGTGCGCGAGGCGCTGCGCGGTCTGCACGCGCCTTAACGCGACGCCGCTGAAACGCCATTCCTCGGGCCGTTCGCCCGCGGGTTCGAACACGCCTTCGGAGACCCACAGCGTCATCTCTTCCGCCGACGCCCCGCTCACCCGGCACAACTCGACCAGCGTGAACTCGACGTTTTCATCGACGATCTGGCCTTCCATGTAAGTCGTCACGGTGGTCTCCTTCACGATGATGATCCATAAAAGTGCGCGCGCGGATCGAACTGGGAAGATCGACGCAGCGTCTCGTAAGCGGCCTTCGCGGCGTCGCTATCGGCGGGCGGCAGCACGAGATTCAGAACCACGTACAGATCGCCCGGCGGGTTGGCGGGAATCCCCTTGCCTCGCAGCCTGAGGCGCCGGCCACCGGCCGAGCCGGCCGGCACGGTCATCTCGACAGAGCCGTCGACGGTCGGCACCGTGACTTGCGCGCCGAGCGCCGCTTCCCACGGCGCGACCGGCAACTCGATCGACACGTCGCGGCCATCCACACGAAAACGCGGATGCTCGCGGAAGCCCACTTCGAGGTAAAGATCGCCAGCGTTTTCAGGCGTCGAGCCGGGACCGCCCTGACCCGCCAGCCGCAGATGCTGCCCCGCGCGAATCCCTTTGGGGATGGCAATGTCGAGCGTGCGCGTTTGCAGCGTGACATGGCCTTGCGCGTCGAGCACCGGCATCTGTAGGGAAATAGAGCGCTGCGCGCCGCGATAGGCGTCTTCGAGATCGATCAGCACCTTGGCGTGATGGTCTTCACCGCGCATGTCGAATGCCTGGCGCTGCGCCTGTGCCCCGTGTCGCCCCTGTGGGCCGTGCGCGCCGGCACCGCCGAACATCTGCTCGAAGAACGAATGAAAATCGGCTTGTGCGCCGGCTTCGTCGCCCGCACCGCTGCCGTTACCGCCGCCACGGAATTCAAAGCCTTCGTCCCAGTTCGGCGGCGGCTGAAACTCCTGACCATTGCGCCATTCGCTGCCCATGCGATCGTAGGCAGCGCGTTTTTCCGGGTCCTTGAGCACTTCGTAGGCTTCGCCCAGTTCCTTGAAGCGCTCTTCGGCGTCGGCCTCCTTGCTGACGTCCGGATGAAACTTGCGCGCGAGCTTGCGGTACGAGCGTTTGATGTCGTCCTGGGACGCGCTGCGCTCGAGAGCGAGCACCTCGTAATAGTCCTTGTATTTCATCCTGGCGGCAGCTCCTTGAGGTCAGGAAGCAGCGGCGCGGCGTCTGCGCACCGCACGGCAGTCACCGTTTTACTTTATACCAATCTGGGCCGCCCGCCAGTGGCGCGGCCCACACGCAAACCGCCCTGCCGGCGGCAAGCGGTCAGTCAAATGCCGGGCAGCACCGGATACGGCTCCGTATGGTCCTCGACCCGCTTCACGCCCGGAATACCTTCGGCTGCTACCCGCACCGCTTCGACCGCCTCCATTGAATGGAAAGCGCCCCACAGGTGAATCACGCCGTCCGTCACGACGACGTTGCGCCCCGCGAAGGCCCACGTATGGCCGGCCAGCTCGCCCAGCAGCATCGCGCGGATCTCGCGGTCGGAGAAGACTGTATCCGGCGCCGGTTCTTCGGGCAGGCTCGCCAGCGCCTGAACCAGGTTGGCGCGGCTGACAATGCCCGTCAGCTGGCCGCCTTTGGTAACCGGCACGCGTTTGATGCGCCGCGTTTCGAGCAGGTTGGCGATTTCACCGAGCGGCGTGTCTTCGTCGACGGAAACGACCGGGGTCGACATGATGTCCCGCACATGCAAGGCGTGCGACTTGACGTAGCCGCGCGCGTCGTCGTTGGTGGAGAACAGTTTGAGCCATGACGAGCGACGGCGCTGTTCGGTGCCGATCTCCACGCGGTGTATCAGGTCGCCTTCGCTGACCATGCCGATCAACCGGCCGGCTGCATCGACCACGGGCGCGCCGCTGATCTTGCGCTCCACGAAAATGCGCGCGACCTCGCGCACGGTCATATCGGGTTTGACGGCAATGACGCTGGTGGTCATCACATCGGCTGCGCGCATGATGAATCTCCCTGACGGTTGGGTTAGTGGCCGGCCGCACGGACACGCCTCCGTGCGAGCCATTGCCGCATGAAGTGCGGCACTCATGTGCTGCCTCCGTGGTACGCGATGAGCAATGAGTCTGCAGGACGTGGTGCCACGACGAACTGGCCGAACGCGGCCGCAAAACAGGCCGTGAAAACAGGCCGTGAAAACAGGCCTTAAAACCCGTTCGCCATCCAGCACTGCAAACCACGCCCGCGACACATCCGACTTTAAGCTCGCCCGCGCCCCGTCCATTGACGTGTATCAAGCGATCCCATGGCCTGCACAAGTCGCGCTTGCCGCGACCGTTGCTTGATCCAACGCAACCGCGCCGGCGCGGGCCGCGCGTATGTTGAGCCGACGTCCGCTGTCCGTATTGGGGGCATGGCGGCGCTTATCGAAAGGACCTCCCTCGTGCAAAAAAACAATCCGCTTCACGCTGCAACTCGCCACGCCGGCCCCACCCTCGACGGATCCGACCGACTCGCCGACGCGGCCGACGGCCAGTTCTATCTGGTCGGCGGCGGCATCGCCGCGATGGCGGCCGCGGCCTTCCTGATTCGCGACGGACGCGTGCGCGGCCGCGACATCACGATTCTGGAAGCGCTCGACAAACCCGGCGGCAGCCTCGACGGCGCGGGCACGGCGCAAAGCGGCTACGTGGTGCGCGGCGGGCGCATGCTCGAAAGCAAGTATCTGTGCACCTACGATCTGTTCTCGTCGATCCCCACGCTCGACGACAGCAAGAGCGTCACCCAGGAAATCTTCGACTGGAACGAGACGATCCGCACGTCGTCGACCTCGCGCCTCGTCAGGAACGGCCGGCGCGAAGCCGCCCCCGCGTACGGACTCGACGAAAAACATCTGCTCACGCTGGGCCGTCTGTCGATCGAGCCGGAAGGGATGCTCGCCGACAGCCGGATTGCCGACCACTTCGACGCCTCGTTCTTCGAGACCAATTTCTGGCTGATGTGGTGTACGACGTTCGCGTTCCAGCCGTGGCACAGCGCGGTCGAATTCCGCCGCTATCTGCTGCGTTTCGCGCATATGTCGGCGGGCTTCAACCAGTTGCACGGCATCATGCGCACGGTCTACAACCAGTACGATTCGATGGTGCTGCCGCTGCGCCGCTGGCTCGACGATCACGGCGTCGTCTTCGAAGCGGACACCTGCGTGACCGATCTGCGGGTCGACGAAACGGACCCGCTCAATCGCGTGCGCGGGCTGGTCTGCGAAACCGCGCAGCGGCGTTTCGAGTTGCCGGTCGGCCCTGCCGACAAGGTGATCGTCACACTCGGGTCGATGACCGCGGCGTCGAGTCTGGGCGGCATGGATCGCCCCGCGCCGCTGAACACGGTCGACAGCACCGGCGCCTGGCGTCTGTGGAAAAACATCGCCGCCGGCCGGCCCGAGTTCGGCCGCCCCGGCGTGTTCGCGGACCACACCGACGCATCGAAATGGCTCTCTTTCACCGTGACGCTGCGCGATCCGACGCTGTTCCGGCTGATCCGCGACCTGACCGGCAACGTGCCGGGCGAAGGCGGCCTGATCACGTTTCCGGAGTCGAGCTGGCTGGCGTCGATCGTGTTGCCGCATCAGCCGCATTTCATCGGCCAGCCTGCCGACGTGCAGGTGTTGTGGGGCTATGGCCTGCGCGTGGACGAACCCGGCGATTTTGTCGGCAAACCGATGCACGCCTGCACCGGCCGCGAAATCCTCACGGAGCTGCTCGGTCATCTGCGGATCGACGCCGAGGCGGCGCGTATTCTCGATCACGCCAATTGCATTCCGTGCATGATGCCGTTCATTACGAGCCAGTTCCTGCCGCGCAAACACGGCGACCGGCCGGCCGTGACGCCAGCCGGCTGGCGCAATCTCGCCTTCATCGGACAGTTCTGCGAGTTGCCCGACGATGTGGTGTTCACCGTGGAGTATTCGGTGCGCTCGGCGCAGAACGCCGCGTACGCGTTGCTCGATCTCGATCGTGCGGCGCCGGCGGTCTACAAGGGGCAGCACGACCCGCGGGTCGTGCGCCAGGCGTTTTCGTCGCTGCGGGATCGGACGTAACGGCGATGACCGCTCGCGCACGAATCGCAGCCTGCCCCACGCCAGCCACGCCAGCCACGCCAGCGCGGCGTTGATCTGCATCAACGCCGCGCCGCCTCGCGCTCATAGACTCATGGCACGCGCCAGTGCGTTGTCCGTTCACTTTCGGAGCATTGCCATGAGCTACAGAACCCTCGTCGTTCATCTCGATACGAGTCTGCGCGCGCATCCGCGTCTCGAACTCGCTATTGCCCTTGCCCGACAGTTCGGCGCGCATCTGACCGGCGTGTTTGCGCTGTACACCCCGAATCCGCGTTCGCTCGACGTGATGTCCGGCACGTCCGGCTACTTCGAGGCGCATATGCAGTTGCGCGCCGAGCGGCGCGGCGCGCTCGAACGGCTCTTTCATGCGGAGCTGAAGCGCGCTCAGGTGCCGGGCGAATGGGTCGCCACCGATCAGGCGGCCACATTCGCGGTGCCGCGACTGGGCCGTTGCGCGGACCTGATCATCGCCGGTCAGGACGATCCCGAGGATCCGGAAGCGTACGTCGGTGACAATTTCGCGGCCAATCTCGTGCTGTCCGCCGGTCGTCCGGTGCTGCTCGTGCCATACGCAGGCAGCGTCGAGCCGGCCGGGACACATGTGATGGTCGCTTGGGACGGCAGCCGCGAAGCCGCCCGCGCGGTTCACGACGCGCTGCCGTTCATACGCGCGGCCACGCGCATCACGGTCGTGGCGGTGAACGCCGCGCACCGCGACACGACGACGCGGATTCCGGCAGCCGACATTGCGATGGCGATTGCTCGCCATGGCGTCCACGTCGAGACCCGCGACATCACGGTCGACCCGGAGGCGTCGATCGGCGATACGCTGTTGTCGGAGGCGGCCGGACTCGGCGCGGACCTGCTGGTGATGGGCGGCTATGGCCATACGCGCTGGCTGGAACTGGTGCTGGGCGGTGCGACCCGTACCGTGATGCAGTCGATGACCTTGCCGGTGCTGCTGTCGCATTGACGAGCCGACGAGCTGCATCGCCATACCGGCCGCACTGGTACGAATCGCGCAAATCGCGGAAAATGCGCGGAGCGGTGTTGGCGCGCGGCTTTCGTGAGTTGACGCCGCGCGGTCGACGCCGATTTGTTTGCCGAATACGGGTCCCCGATTACCAACTGCGCTCGTGTGTCGTCTGTTGCGATACCGCGCCGTTTCTGATCCGCCCCGCGCCGATATCGGCGGCGTTGCAGATCGTTCTTCACTCCAGGAGGCGTCCATGCCCTGTCGCGGTAAAGCGCCCCTTACTCCCGAATCGCTGTCACCCAAACCCGCACCGCCGCGCGCATCCACCACCCGGCAGTTGCGACGTCCCGCCTTGATCGCGGCGACGACGCTCGCGGTCGCGCTCGCCATTGCCTTCACCGCGTGGCAGTGGGCCGTTTCGAGTTTTGCCGGCGACACCCCCGCGGCCGCTCACACCCTGCTGGCGGCGTATGTCGTCGCGGCCTGTCTGCTCTGCGCCCTCGCGTTCGTGCTCGCCCTGCAGCACGGCGGCTCCAGCGCGAGGAACGAAGCGCTCGACCAGTCGAGCGTGAATGAAGCGCGCCTGATGGGCATCATCCGTTCGTCGATGGAAGCGATCATTACCGTCGACGAACGACAGAACATCGTCATCTTCAATCCGATGGCCGAACATGTTTTCGGTTGCGGCGCGCACGAGGCGATCGGCGCATCGCTCGCGCGCTTCATCCCCGAGCGGTTTCGCGCGGGACATGACCGGCATGTCGCGCAGTTCGGCGTCACCGGCGTCTCCGAGCGGCAGATGGGCAAGCAGCAACGCGTGCTGTTCGGCCTGAGAAGCAACGGCGAGGAGTTTCCGATCGAGGCGTCGATTTCGCAGGTGCGCGACGGCGACAGCAAGCTCTACACGGTGATGCTGCGCGATATCACCGAGCGCTTCCAGGCGGAAAGCGCGCAACGCAAATCGCGCGAGGAACTGCGTGAACTGTCGGCCAATCTGCAGAAGGTGCGCGAGGAAGAGAAGACCCGCATCGCCCGTGAATTGCATGACGATCTCGGCCAGCAATTGACCGCGCTGAAAATGGACCTGTCGTCGGTCGAGCTGGCGCTCGACACCCGCGCCGACCCCGAGGTGTTGCAGCAGCTCGGCGGCATGCGCCGGCTGATCGACGCAACCGTCGCTTCGGTGCGGCGTATCGCCGCCGACCTGCGGCCGGTCATGCTCGACGACCTCGGCCTGATTCCGGCGATCGAATGGCTCGCCAACGACTTCACGAACCGCTACGGCATCGACGTGGACCGCGACATCGAGGTCGGCGACGCTAACTTCACACCGGCCGGCGCGACCACGCTGTTCCGTAT
Source organism: Paraburkholderia bryophila (assembly GCF_003269035.1). Taxonomy (GTDB): domain Bacteria; phylum Pseudomonadota; class Gammaproteobacteria; order Burkholderiales; family Burkholderiaceae; genus Paraburkholderia; species Paraburkholderia bryophila. The sequence goes on from NZ_QLTK01000031.1 coordinate 54,699, forward strand.
CGTGCAGGAGGCGCTGACCAACGTCGCGCGGCACGCGGAGGCCACGCTGGTCACGCTCACCGTGCGGCTGGACGCGGACACCTGTATCGTGCGGATCGCGGACAACGGCCACGGCGCGAACGATTCCACCGCGCGCGCCGAAAAATCCTTCGGCTTGCTCGGCATCCGCGAACGCGCGCACATGCTGGGCGGCGCCGTCGACATCCACACCGCCGGCGGCAAGGGTTTCGCGCTGACGGTACGGTTCCCGGCCACGGCCGTGCAACAGCAGGAGATGCAAACATGATCCGGGTGCTGATCGCCGACGACCACGCGCTGGTGCGCGACGGTCTGCGGCATATTCTGCGCAACGCCAACGGCTTCGAAGTGGTCGGCGAGGCCAACGACGGCACAAGTGCGATCGCGCTGGTCCGCTCGCAGGCCGCCGAGGTGCTGGTGCTCGATCTGTCGATGCCCGGGCGCAACGGCGTGGAGCTGATCAAACAGATCAAGGAGGAAATGCCGGCGCTGCGAATACTCGTCCTGACCATGCATGCCGAACAGCAGTACGCGGTGCGCGCATTCAAGGCCGGCGCGTCGGGTTATCTGACGAAGGAAAGCGCCAGCGCCGAACTGGTCGCGGCGGTCTCCAAGGTCGCGTCCGGCGGCGTCTACGTCAGCCTCGCCATGGCCGAACGTTTTGCGCAGAGCCTCAACGAGCCGGCCGACACCTTGCCGCATCAACGGCTGTCGGATCGCGAGTTCGACGTGTTCCGCCGCATTGCCGCCGGCCAGACGCTGAGCGAGATTGCCGGCGAACTGTGCGTCAGCAGCAAGACGGTCAGCACGTACAAGACACGCATCTTCGAGAAAATGCAGATGCCGCACGAAGCCGCACTGGTGCGCTACGCGCTGCGCCACAAACTGCTCGGCGACGACGACGAGATTTGACACGCACCTCTGGCGTAACACCCTTGCTGTTCTTCTGAATTCAGCATTCAAGCTGTTCGTGTAGGAAATCCCCTACACGACTTCCTCCTCGCCTACCTGAAGTTCGTTCAGCGCCGATTCCTTTTTGAGATAGCGCGCCCGATACTTCCAGCCATGAAATCAAGCCCGTCACAACACGCGTTGCGCGTGTTCCTCGTCGAGGATGCACTGGCCATCCGGGCGCGCATGGCGGCCCGTCTGGGTGCGATCGAAGGTGTCGAAATCGTCGGTGAAGCCGAGGAACCGGAAGCCGCGTTCGCGGCGATCGGCGCGTGTGCTGCCGACATCGTGGTGCTCGATCTGCGCCTCGCGGGCGGCACCGGTCTGGCGTTGTTGCAGCGCCTCGCGCAGCGCAACTCGCCGGTCGTCACGATGGTGCTGACGAACCATTCCGGCGCATGGTTCCGGCAAGCCTGCCTGACGAACGGTGCGCGCTACTTCTTCGACAAGACGAGCGAATTCGATCTTGCCTGTCACACCATCCAGCGACTTGCCCACGCGCATTGCGCACGGGATCTCTATCATCTGGGAGCACACCATGTCTGATGTTGCCGACTACCTTGGAACCCGGCCGCCGGCGCCGACTGCCGCTGTCGTGCCGACTGTGCCGCTCGTGCCGATTTCGTCGCGCTCGCCGCTCGCGGACGCGGCCTCGTCGCCGCAAGGGAAACCGGCTGGTCTCGCCGCGCCCGACGCGAAACGCGCCGGCGTGCCGTGTTCGAGTTGCGCGATGCAGTCCTTCTGTATGCCTGAGGGCTTGACGCGCGCCGAGGCGGAGCGCATCGAAGCGTTGATCTGTCCGTCGCGCACCATCCGGAACGGCGAGACCCTGTTCCGCACCGGCGATTCGTTCCAGAGCCTCTACGCGGTTCGCGCGGGCTCGTTCAAGACCGTCGTGATGCATCGCGACGGCCGCGAGCAGGTCACGGGCTTTCATCAGGCCGGCGACATGCTTGGCCTCGACGGCGTCTGCTCGGGCCACCATAGTTGCGACGCGGTCGCGATCGAAGACAGCCAGGTCTGCATCATCCCGTTCCATCTGCTCGAGGCCATGTGCCGCGACGTCAAGGTCGTGCAGCAGCACGTGCATCGCATGATGGGCGGCGAGATCGTTCGCGAGGCAACGCTCATGATGTTGCTCGGCACGATGTCCGCCGAGCAACGCGTCGCGACGTTCCTGCTCAACCTGTCGGGCAAGCTGAGCAAACGCGGCTATTCGCCGGCCGAATTCCATCTGCGCATGACGCGCGAGGAGATCGGCAGCTACCTCGGTATGAAGCTCGAAACCGTCAGCCGGATGCTGTCGAAGTTCCAGAAAGACGGTCTGGTCGACACCCACGGCAAACAGATCCGGATTCTCGACATGGACGGCCTGCGCCGCGTGTAGCCGTGAGCAAGCAATCGGGCGACGGGCACGGCGCTCCACATCCATGTTCAGATCTGCCGCCTCGATCGGTGCGCATTCGTGCCGCGGCATTCGCGCGTCTGCGCGCCCCAGCGACCCAGCGACCCAGCGAATCACTCCGGCTGCGCCTGTGCACGCGCGGCAGGCTGCAGATCAGGCTCATGCGGCGCAGCCGTTTTGCCCGGCCCGGTTGAATCGGGCGCATCCGGATGCGCGAGTCGCTTCGCCCGTTCAGCCACGGTCCTCGCACCCCGCCGCGCTCGCATGGCCAGTAAGCCCCAGATCGAATTGACGATCTGCACGGTCCACGCGGTGCTCGCCGCGTCGCGCGACCAGTACGACTTGAAGCGCTCGACGCCGACGCCGAAATCGAGGTCGTAACCGTTATCGAAGGCCCATTTGACGCATTGCTCGACGGCGATCAGGCCGGGACAGCATTTGCCGAAGTACGGGTCGTAGCCCGCGAAAATCGCACTCGCCCACGGATTGCCGAGGCTGACGATAATGCCGGCCACCGGCGCTTCGTCGAGCGTGACCACGATCAGGCGCGCCATCGAAGGCACATCCGCCGAGTAGATCAGCTTGCCGAGAAAACGCTCGAACTCGGGCGAGTCGAGCCACACGCTGCGTTTGCCGACCCGGTCGCTCCAGCTGCGCTTGCAGTTGAACATCCACTCGATGATCGCCGCGGTCTCGCTTTCCTCGGTCGGATCCATCACCCGCACCGCCACCTCGCCTTCCTTCGAGAGCCGGTTCGCGAAGGTGCCGGGCCGTTTGCCGAACAGCGTGCCGAGCGAGCTGCAATACTCGTCCCACGTGCCCTGCCCGCGGAGTTTCGCCGCCGACGCGTTGTGCGCCTCGGCAAACAGCACATGACGCTCCTGCGTCACCAGCCGATGCAGATCGAGCGTGTTGCGCACATACGGCAGGTGAATGAAATCCGCGCCGCAACGCCGCCGGGCCGTCTCCCATGCGCCCTCCACCCGGGCCGCCGTCGCCGCGTCGTTCTCGACGAGCACGCTCGTGTAGTCGCCGCCTTCGGGACCGAGCGGCACCAGATAGGTCCACAGTACGCGCTGCACCGTTTCGAGCGGCCAGATCATGACCAGTCGCCCGTCTTCGCGACATACGATGCATTTGAGTCCCCGGCCGTGCGGCTTCGTCACGTGTTTCCAGGCGAGCCAGCAGAAACTGAACGACTGATAGTAGTAGCCTTGTGCCTTTAGCCAGAGCGCATCCCACTCGGGCTGCAATGCGCGAAAATCGGCTTCGTCGCTGATGATGTCGTAACGCCGCAAGCTTTGCGTGTTCTGCCCGGTCTGCGTAGTCGCGTCCACATGACCTCCCGAAACGCCGGACAGTGCGACGCGCGCGCATGGGCCTCGCGGACACGAAACATCGCCGACATGGGTGAAAACGGATGCGTAAAGCATGCCTTGGGGCGGTATTCGCGTGTGTGCGGTGCCGAACATTACAGTACGGCAACACGGGATTTCAAACCTTGCAGCGGCGCCGAGCACGCGCCACGTGGGAACGCCGGTTGCGTTAATCTGCGCCGAAGGCTCGCCGCGAGAACACGAGAACACGAGAACACGAGAACACGAGGAGGCAATCATGAATAAGCGCCGTTTTTGCGATCGGTCCCGGGGTGCGGCCACCGCCCAACTGCTCCTGCTGCTCCTGCTGTTCATGCTGCCGCCCCCGCCGTCCGCGCTGGCGAGCGAGGAAAGCGCCAACGCCAGCACCGAAGCCGCCGGCCAGCGTGCGCGATTCATGCAGGACTTCTGCGGCACTTCGCCGGAGGCCATCGCCCAATACAAGGAAAAGCTCGCCAAAGTCCTCACCGAGGCGAGCGACTTCGATACCCGCTGGCAAAGCGGCTGGCGGCTTGGCGAGCGGGACGCGCTGCAGTTGCGCGCACTGCAACTGAACTCGCCGGCCGAATTCGCCACCCGCGTGAAAAACAATTGCGAGCGCGTCAGGTGGCAGGCCGCCAACTCGCTGCGGCCGCGTGCGCCCAGGTAGTGTGCGCCGCGAAACTGTTATTCTTCACGCTCTTTCGACCGTCATCTGGTCCCCTGCCGCCTCCGGGCGGCATCCCCAAGCGGCGCTCATGCGCCCGGCATCCAAGAGACAGGTATCTGCATGTTCGGTTTTCTGCGCGGCTATTTTTCCAATGACCTGGCTATCGACCTCGGCACGTCGAACACCCTGATTTATATGCGCGGCAAGGGCATCGTGCTCGACGAACCCTCGGTGGTGTCGATTCGCCAGGAAGGCGGTCCGAACGGCAAGAAGATCATTCTGGCCGTCGGCAAGGAAGCAAAACAGATGCTCGGCAAGGTGCCGGGCAATATCGAGGCGATCCGCCCGATGAAGGACGGCGTGATCGCCGACTTCAACATCACGCAGCAGATGATCAAGCGCTTCATCCAGATGGCGCACGAGACGCGCATGTTCGCGCCGTCGCCACGCATCATCATCTGCGTGCCGTGCGGCTCGACCCAGGTCGAGCGGCGCGCGATCAAGGAAGCTGCGCACAGTGCCGGCGCCTCGCAGGTCTATCTGATCGAAGAGCCGATGGCCGCGGCCACCGGCGCGGGGCTGCCGGTGTCGGAGGCGACCGGGTCGATGGTTGTCGACATCGGCGGCGGCACCACCGAAGTGGGCGTGATCTCGCTCGGCGGCATCGTGTACAAAGGCTCGGTGCGGGTGGGCGGCGACAAATTCGACGACGCGATCGTTAATTACATTCGCCGCAACTACGGCATGCTGATCGGCGAGCAAACCGCCGAAGCGATCAAGAAGGAGATCGGCTCCGCGTTCCCGGGCTCCGAAGTCCGGGAGATGGAGGTCAAGGGCCGCAATATGTCGGAAGGCATTCCGCGCAGCTTCACGGTGTCGAGCAACGAGATTCTCGAAGCGCTCACCGACCCGCTCAATCAGATCGTCTCCGCCGTGAAGATCGCGCTGGAGCAAACGCCGCCGGAACTGGGCGCGGACATCGCCGAACGCGGCATCACGCTGGCGGGCGGCGGTGCGTTGCTGCGCGACCTGGACCGACTCCTTGCCGAGGAAACCGGCCTGCCCGCATTCGTGGCCGAAGCGCCGCTCACGTGCGTGGTGCGCGGGTCGGGCATGGCGCTGGAGCGGATCGAGAAGTTTGGCGGCGCGTTTTCGTACGAGTGAGGCTGCGCAAACCAGTTTGGCCGAGCGCGGGTTCGCCCGGCCGAACTGATGAACGTAAGTCGTAGACGGGTCGCAGATGCCGCCATGCGGTGCAGCTTCAGAAAATCAAAACAATTCAGACCACCTTACCGGCGAGTCGCGCCCGCGGCTACAGCCGTCTGCGGCGTGCGCCGTTGCGACGCATAGGCCCCTCGTGGCGCCGAGTTTATATTCCGCAGGGTAGCGGCCGAATTAGCTAACTCACCATTCCGACCGAATCAAATTTCTTGCCGATCGGAATATCGCGAGGGATACCCTATGTCACAAGCGTTGAAAGGCGCTTTCATTTATTGCGCCTGCGTTTTAAGCGGAATTTTTACGATTTCCGCGGCTTACGCAACCGATACCCGTGCACTCTGGCAAGATTCAACCGCACAACACAACGATCCATTGACATCAAGAATCGAGCCGGGAAATCCGGCACAGCGACGAGTTCTCACACTGAGCTTCTCCGGCCTAAAATCAGAAATAGCGGCAATTCCTATAAACCGAGACGAAATAACCTCACGATCCGAAAATCCTGATGTCCGGCTATCTTTGCCCTTACCAGAGGGTGGTTTCTCCGAGTTTGTCTTGTCCGATTCCGGCACCCTGCCGCCGGCCCTGGCCCAACGCTATCCGGACATCCGCAGCCTGAAAGGCCGCGACGGCGAGGGACGCACCGTGCGTGTGGATATCTCGCCGCAAGGCATGAAAGCCATGGTGTACGACAAGGACGGCGCGTGGCTGGTGCAGCCCGCGCAAACGCTGAGCGGCAAGGTGCAAAACGCCCAGGCGCGCGGCGATCAGTACTGGAGCTTCCGCCGTCATTCGCTCCCGGCGTCGGATCGGCCATTTCACGAGCCGATTATTGATGCTTCTCCCGTGGGTAATCCGTCAGTCGCGAACCGCGACCGGTTTCAGTCGCGCACCGCGACCGGCATGATTCGTCGCGATTATCGGATTGCGGTTGCGGCGACCAGTTTATATACCGCAAAATTCGGTGGCACCGTTGCCGGCGGATTAGCGGCCGTGAGTCTGATGATTAACCGCGTCAATGAAATATTCGAGCAGGACTTCGGCGTACATCTGACCTTGATTCCCAATAACGACAAGCTCATCTATACGAATGCCGCCACCGACCCTTACCTGAAAGCCTACGACATCCTGCTGGCCAACGTCGAGAATCTGGACCGCGTCATCGGTGCGGCCGGCTTCGATCTCGGGCATGTGGTCACTACGGGCGACGGAGGCGTGGTCGGCCGCATCGGCAATACCTGCCGCAACGATGCCGGCCGGAACAACAAGGCAGCCGGCACCACCGGGCGCAGCAATCCCGTGGGCGACGCGTTCTATGTCGATTTCGTCGCGCATGAGTTGGGGCATCAATTCGGCGCCTGGCATACTTTCAACCGTTGCGGCGGAGGCAGATCGACATTGGCGGAGTCGGCGCTCGAACCCGGCAGCGGTTCCACGATCATGGGGTATGCGGGCATGTGTCTCCCCTCGGAGAATCTGCAGAAATATTCGGATCCGTATTTCCATGCCATCAGTCAGGAGCAGGTGAATGCGTGGATTTCATCGAGAGGCGGTGACTGCGCCGTTAAAAGTGTCAATCGGAGCAGCGCGCCGGAGATCGACCCGCAGAATCTGCCGGGCGGCGGTTTCGACTCGCTCACGATTCCCTCCGGTACGCCGTTCGTCCTGAGGGGGCATGCGACCGGCAGTGCAGGCGCAACCACGACTTATGGCTGGGAACACATCGATGCCGGCCCGATTCAAGGCGTTGTACTCAAGGACGACGGCGTAGGTCCGCTGTTCCGTTCGTATCTCCCCAACACCACCGGCGAACGCGTGTTTCCGCGTCTCGCGGCGGTCCTCGGCGACGAGCCGTTGGGCAACGGCGAAGCCTACCCCGCCACGAACCGCACACTGACGTTCCGCTTGACGGCGCGCGATACCGCTCATGACACCACGGCCAGTTCGGATGTCACGCTCAACGTGCTGAAGACCGCGCGTCCTTTTGCCGTGACCTTGCCGGGCCGCGCCGCGACGTTGACCGGCGGCGCCATGCAATCGATCGGCTGGGACGTCGCGGGCACCGACAAGGCGCCAATCTCGTGCGCCCAGGTGCGTATCGATCTGTCGGTGGACGGCGGCTACACCTACCTGCCGCGACCGCTGGCCGCCGCCGTACCGAACACCGGCAGCGCGTCCGTCATGCTGCCGCGCATGGGCCAGCGCACCGCCGATGCACGCATCAAGGTAAGTTGCGTCGACAACGTCTTCTTCGCGGTCTCGGCGTCGAACTTTACTATCCAGTAACGGCTGCGGACGCTTCATGCGGCAACGCGCCGTGCCGATTATTTTCAGCACGGCGCGCGAACTTATACTCCGTACTCCGACGGGTTCGCTCACGTTCCGTCTTTGGCTGCGGAGTAGCAATGCACGACACACGACTCGCCGTCTCGACCGGCGGCATGGTCACCAGTCCTCATGCGTTGGCCAGTGAAGCCGGCCGCGAGGTGTTGCGCGCCGGCGGCAATGCGATCGAAGCCGCGATCGCGATCGGCGCGGCGTTGTGCGTCACCTATCCGCATTTCACCGGCTTAGGCGGCGACGCGTTCTGGGTGATCGCCGACCGGCACGGAACGCTGCGCACGCTATCCGGCATCGGTCAGGCCGCGGCACAACTGCCCGCTTTCGACACCACTTTCGGCGCCGCAATTGCGCCGCGCGGCGCGGCGGCGGCGCTCACCAGCGCCGCCACGGTCGACACCTGGTCGCAGGCCTACGAGATCGGCCGCACCGTCTGGGGCGGCCGGCAAACGTGGGCGGCCCTCTTCGCGCGCGCGATCGAATACGCCAGCGAGGGCTTCCCCGTGACGCCGTCGCAGCACTTCTGGCAAAACCTGCGCGCCAACGATTTGCGCGCCCTGCCCGGTTTCGCCGCGACGTTCGCGCCGCACGGCCGGATTCCCGCCGTCGGCGAACGCTTCACGCAACCGGCGCTGGCGGGCAGCCTCGAACGTCTTGCCCGCTTCGGCGCCGAGGAGTTCTATCGCGGCGAACTGGCCGAACGTATGGCTCGCGGCTTGCAGCAGGCCGGCTCGCCGCTGCGCCTGAGCGACCTCGCCCGAACCCGCGCACGCGACGAAGCGCCGCTACGGGTTGCATACCGTGGCGGCGAACTGGTCAGCATGCGACCGCCAACCCAGGGCGTTACCACGCTTCAGATCATGGGGATACTCGAACGCTTCGCACTCGATTCGATCGCCGAAGGCAGCGCCGACTACTATAACCTGCTGGTGGAAGCGGTGAAATGCGCCTTCATGGACCGCGACCGGTTCGTGGCCGATCCGGAATTCCGCCACGTGCCGGTCGACGACATGCTCTGCGCCGCGACCCTCGACGCCCACGCGCGCACCATCCACCCGCACGACGCACGGCCCTGGCCGCACACGTTCCAGCCGGGCGACACGGTGTTCATCGGCGCAACGGATCGCGAGGGCCGCAGCGTGAGCGTGCTGCAAACGGTGTACTTCGATTGGGGCAGCGGCGTGGTGGCGGGCGACACCGGCATTCTGTGGCACAACCGCGGCGCGTCGTTCAGCACGGATCCCGCGCATCACAACGCGATACAGCCGGCCAAGCGCCCTTTCCATACGCTCAATCCCGGCATGTATCTGCAGAACGGCCAGCCGCGTTTGCTGTTCGGCACGCAAGGCGCCGACGGTCAGCCACAGACGCTGGCCGCGATCCTCACGAGGCTGATCGACTACCGCATGGACCCGCTCACCGCACTGGCCCGGCCACGTTTCCTGCTGGGCAAAACCTTCTCCGACACGCGCGATGCCTTGAAGCTCGAAGCGGACGCCGGCGCCGACGTCTTCGCGGCGCTCGCCGCGCGCGGGCACGAAGTCCGCGAGATCCCGGCACAGAGTCCGCTGGCGGGCCACCCCGGCGTGATTCGCCTCGACGCGAACGGCACGACATGCGGCGCACACGATCCACGCAGCGACGGGCGCGCTTTGGGCGTCGACGTCTAGTCGGGTGCGTGACGATTACGTAGCGATTAAGCGGCACTACGGCTCTACGGGAAACCGCGGCGGCCCGCGCAACGAGCCTGATAAGCTACGCGAACGCCGTGCGAGCCGGACGTGCCTGGGCGGCCAAACACCGCACGCGCGCCCCATTCCAGAACCCAAAAAACGGAGACACCATGAAGCCGACCGTTCATCCGGATAGCGACACCGCATCGGCGAACATCACCAGGCGAATCGAGGAACTGGCGGATTGGCGTGGCGACACCCTCGCTCGCATCCGCGAATTGATCCACGCCGCCGACCCTGACATTCAGGAAGAGTGGAAATGGATGGGCACGCCCGTCTGGTCGCACGACGGCATTGTATGCACCGGGGAATCGTACAAGCAGGCCGTCAAACTCACCTTCGCGCGCGGGGCCGCGCTCAAAGACCCGAAGCAGCTCTTCAACGCCAGCCTCGACGGCAATACGCGGCGTGCGATCGACCTTCACGAAGGCGAAAAGCTCAACGAAACCGCCTTCAAACAACTGATTCAGGCGGCGGTGAAAGCCAATAGCGAAGCGCTTGCCGAACGCGCGGCGAAGAAGAAAAGCAAGCCGCGCGCGTGAGTCGCCGGGCGTTACCGCGCGCCTATTCCAGCGTAAAGCGGTCGCGCGTGGTCACATAATCGCTGGCGCCGAAGCGACCCACCGGAAAGTAGTGCTGCAGGCGCACGCGCCAGGTGTCGGTATCGATCAAGCCGTCGCGCGCATGGAGCCGGTGCACCCTGCCAATGAAAATCTGCCGGCTGCTCGTTTCCAGCGTCTCCCAGATCGTGCATTCGAACGCGACCGGCGCTTCGGCAATCCGCGGCGGCGCCACGTGCGTGCTCGGCACCGCCGTGAAGCCGACCGTGGCCAGCTCGCTGACGTTGGGCGGCAGCCTTTCCCCACAGCGATGCATCTTCAGCGCGATGGCTTCGTCGGCGAGATGCACGACGAACTCGCCGGTGCGCACGATATTCACCGCCGTGTCCTTCAGCGTGCCGTCCGCGACGCGGTTGATGCTGATCATCACGATCGGCGGTTCCTCGCCGAGCATGTTGAACATCGAAAACGGCGCGGCGTTGATCGTGCCGTCCGCGCCGAGCGTGGTGACGAGCGCGATGGGACGCGGCACGATCAGGCTCGCCATCAGCTTGTAGCGCTGGTATTCGGTGATCGCGTCGAAGTCGATTTCCATCTCAGCGCCTCTCTGCCGGTGCAACGTGTCCGACGAGCCCGAGCAGTTGGCCCAGACTTTTTTCGCCGCGCATCCGCGTGATTTCGATGCGCTCCTCGATGTGCCGCAGATGCGCCTCCATCAGCGCCATGGCACCCGCCGCGTCGCGCGCTTCCAGACAGTCGACGATCGCCGCGTGTTCCGCGTGCTCGCAGGGCGCGTTGCCCGGCGTCTCGTAGACCCCGACGATCAGCGAACAGCGCGAGACCAGTTCCTTCAGATAATTTTGCAGGATCGAATTGCCTGCCAGCGCCGCGATACGCATGTGGAAACCGCTCGCGAGCGTCGCCCATGACGGCTGATCGAAACGATGCATCGCCGCATGCTCGCTGGCGAGTTGTTGCCGCAACGTGTCGATGTCGTGCGCGCTGGCGCGCTGCACGGCCAGCTCGACCAGCATCCGTTCGACCGAGCGCCGCGCTTCGAATATCTCGCGGGTTTCCTCCGGCGTCGGTTCCGCGATCACCGCGCCTTTGTTCGGGCGCAATACCACGATGCCGTCGTAGGCGAGCTTTTCCAGCACGCGGCGCACGACCGCGCGGCCGACGCCGAACAACTGGCATAGCTCGGGCTCCGGCAATTTCGTGCCGGGCGTCAGGCGATGATTCAGCACGCCGTCGAAGATCGATTGATAGAGGCGCGCGTCGACGTCGAGGTCTTCTTTGCGCACGACCTTCGAGGCGCTCCTAGGGGTTCTTTTTGCGGTGGCCGCGCCGGCGTTCGCGTTCATGCCCCAGCCGTGCGCAACACGCCGTCGCGTTCCAGCCGGTCCATGTGATTCGCGATCGCGCCCGGCGTGGTGATCCACACGTCGCCGCGCGCGCGTGCCGCGGCGAGGTGCTCGAGGGCGCGCCGCAAATGCCGCAAGCGATACGGCTGCCCAACCAGATAAGGATGCAGCGCGATACCCATCACCAGCGCCTGCGGCTGAGCACCCCGGTTGGCCTGTTCGAGCATTTCGTCGAACTGGTCGACGATCATGTCGGCGAACGCGCGGCCGTCCATCAGGCGGCCGACCATCATCGGCAGATCGTTGAGTTCCTGCGGATACGGGATCGACCAGAGCGGCGCGCCGCGCGTGGCCATGCGCACCGGGCGGTCGTCGTGACACCAGTTCAGCGTATAGCGGTAGCCGGTCTCGGCGAGTAAATCCGGCGTCAGAGGCGACTCCGAAATCCACGGCGACAGCCAGCCATGCGGCGCCGTGCCGGATTCTTCGGCGATTCGCTCGCGGCAATGCAGAAGCAATTCGCGCTCGCCCTGCTCGTCGAGTTCGCTCTGCCGGTGCGCGTTGGTATGGCCGTGGCCGATCAGTTCGTCGCCGCGCGCCACGCAGGCCGCGATCAATTCCGGGCAGTGATCGTAGAGCGCGGTGTTGATGAGCGTGCCGGCCGGCATGGCCAGTTGATCGAACAGTTCGATGCAGCGCCACGCCCCCACCCGGTTGCCGTACTCGCGCCAGCTATGGTTCAGCACATCCGGTTGCGGCGACAACGGACCGAGCGCGGCGCCGAGACCTTCGCCAAAGGCAAAGTGTTCGATGTTGAAGCCCAGATACACCGCCAGCCCGCTGCCGTCGGGCCAGCGAAACGCGTCGCCGTCGGTGATTGGTCGATACGAAAAGCGGCCGTGCGTGGCGAGCCGCTGACGCGCGCGGTTCTCTGCTACGGGCAAGTTGCGTGTGTCGTTCATGAAATGAAAACGTGAGTGACGAAACGCGGCCGGTGTCGTTGCGGATGAACCGGTTTGGCCGGTTCATGCCCCGCGACGGACCGAAGACGCACCGTGATCGCGCAAACCGGATGGCTCGGGTCGCTAACGATCGACGCTGCGGATCGTTTGCAATATATGCGCCAACTCGCCGACGTTAAGCGGACCGGCGTGTCGGCGATCGGCACGCGTCGCGACGCAATGGATGGCACATGTCTTGCATTTACGTCGCTTCGCCGAGGCCGTGCGGTTTCTCGCATGCGTGCCGCGCTTCGCCGTTCACGAGGACTTGCCCTTCATGATTCAGCCTGCTTCAAAGGTGCTCGACACCCACGCCGCCGATATCGAACTGGTCCACGTGTCGAAGCAGTACGGCGACGCTCTGGCCGTCGACACCATCGACCTGCGCATTGCCGGCGGCCAGTATTGCTGCCTGCTTGGGCCTTCCGGATGCGGCAAAACCTCGACCTTGCGCATGATCGCCGGGCATGAATCGGTTACCGAAGGTGACATTCTGATCGCGGGCCGCAACGTCACGCGTGCCGAACCCGCGGCACGCGGCACCGCGATGGTGTTCCAGAACTACGCGCTGTTTCCGCATCTGAGCGCGCTCGACAACGTTGCGTTCAGCCTGAAGATGCGCGGCATCGCGAAAGACGAGCGCCGCAAGCGCGCCGGCGAGCTGCTCGAACTCGTCGCGATGTCCCCGTACGCCGGGCGCAAGCCGGCCCAATTGTCGGGCGGTCAGCAACAACGGGTGGCGCTGGCGCGCGCACTGCTGAATCAACCCGGCTGCCTGTTGCTCGACGAACCGCTGTCCGCGCTCGATCCGTTCCTGCGCGTGCAGATGCGCGCGGAACTCAAGCGCTGGCAGAAGGAATTGGCCATCACGTTCGTACACGTCACGCATTCGCAGGAAGAAGCCATGGCGCTGGCCGATCTCGTGGTCGTGATGAACCACGGGCGGATCGAACAGAGCGGCACGCCGCACGAGGTATTCAACCGTCCCCGCACCGAATTCGTCGCGCGTTTTCTGGGCGGCCATAACGTGTTCAACAGCAACGGCCGCTTGTTTACCGTGCGCGCCGATCATCTGCGGATCGTGCCGCACGGCGTGACGCCGGTGCAGAACGCCGGTGGCGACAGCGGCCTGACGCGGATCGGCGGGGTGCCCTGCACGGTACGCGAAGCCGAATACCAGGGCACGCATCTGCGCATGACGCTCGATCCGCTCGACGGCTCACCCGAGCTGATCTCGCTCGTCGGCGACGGCGACTACGACCCGGCGCGGCTCGGCCCCGCTGCGCGCGTGGTGGTCTGGTGGAACGAGCAGGACGCGCATCCGCTGGCGGCATGAGCGGTTGAGCACTTGAGCAGTTGCAGGGCGGCGCGTCATCGCAGCATGGCGTCGCAGCCGTGAATAGAACCCAAATCGAACGTCGAATCGAACGTCAATCCCGCGTCAACTGAGGAGAAAGCAATGACTGAAGCGAACGAGAGCCCGGCAGCGGCCGCCGTGGAAGGCAAGGAAAAAGGCCTGTCGCGCCGCACGTTCATCAAGGGCGCGGTGGCGGCGGCCGGCATTGCCGGTTTTCCGTACGTGCACGCTCAGGAAAAGATCACGCTACGCTATCTCGGCACGGCGGTGAACCAAAGTTCCGACATCGCCAAGAAGTTCAAGGAAGATACCGGCATCGAGATTCAATACATTCCGGTCACCACCGACGACGTCGCCAAGCGCATCATCACGCAGCCCAACTCGTTCGATATCGTCGACACCGAGTACTTCTCGCTGAAAAAGCTGATTCCGGCCGGCACGCTGGCGGGCATGGACACGAAGCGCATCAAGCTCGCGGACAAGATCACGCCGGTGCTCACGCGTGGCGAAATCAACGGCAAGAAGATCGGCGACCAGGGCACCGCGCCGAAGAAAGTGATGTTCCTGACCGGCCCGCGTTCGACCGAGTTCTCTGCCACGCCGACGCAATGGATGACGCTGATCCCCACCACGTATAACGCGGATACGCTGGGCATTCGTCCCGACCTGATCAAACGGCCGATCGATAGCTGGGCGGAATTGCTCAACCCGCAATTCAAGGGCAAGGCGGCGCTGCTGAACATTCCCGCCATCGGCATCATGGACTCGGCCATGGCGATCGAGGCGATGGGTCATATGAAGTACGGCGACAAAGGCAACATGACCAGGGCCGAGATCGATCAGACCATCAAGATCCTGATCGAAGCGAAACGCGCCGGCCAGTTCCGCGCCTTCTGGAAGGACTTCAACGAAAGCGTGAACCTGATGGCGTCGGGCGAAGTGGTGATTCAGTCGATGTGGTCGCCCGCCGTGACCAAGGTTCGCACCATGGGCGTGGCCTGTAAATTCCAGCCGCTGAAGGAGGGCTACCGCTCGTGGGCTTCGGGTTTCGGTTTCCCCCGTTCGCTGCAGGGCAAAAAGCTCGACGCCGCGTATGAGTTCGTCAACTGGTTCCAGGACGGCTGGGCCGGTGCTTATCTGATGCGCCAGGGCTACTACTCCGGCGTGCTCGACACCGCAAAGACCCACATGCAACCGTACGAGTGGGACTACTGGATCGAAGGCAAAGCGGCCGCGCAAGACATCAAGGCGCCGGACGGCCAGTTGCTCGAAAAAGCCGGCACCGTGCGCGACGGCGGTTCGTACACGCAGCGCATGGGCGCGATTGCCTGCTGGAACGCGGTGATGGACGAGAACATCTACATGGTGCAGAAGTGGAACGAGTTCATCGCGGCCTGAGTGTCCGGCAGGCTATCGAACGAGCGGGCAATCGAGGAACTCACTGAGCAAGCCATGGCCACCATCAACCTCTCCACGCGCACGCAGGACGAGCCCGTCAGGCACCGGCGCGCGCCGGCCTGGCTGCAGGCGACGCCGCTGACGCTGACGTTCCTGCTGTTTTTCATCGTGCCGCTGCTGATCACGCTGATCGTCAGCTTCTGGGACTTCAACGAATACCAGATCATCCCCGCGTTCACGTTGAAGAACTACGCGGCGATCTTCAACGGCTGTGCGTCGACGAGTGACATCTGCGTGACGCTCAAGACCTACTGGTCGACGCTCAGATTCTGCGCGATCGTGTGGACGGTGACCCTGCTGCTCGGTTTTGCCATCGCCTACTTTCTGGCGTTCCACGTCCGTACCACGAGCATGCAGACGGTGCTGTTCCTCGTCTGCACGATTCCGTTCTGGACCTCGAACGTGATTCGCATGATCTCGTGGATGCCGCTGCTCGGTCGCAATGGCCTCGTCAACCAGGCGTTGCTCGGCGCGCATCTGATCGATCAGCCGCTCGAATGGCTGCTGTATTCGAACTTTTCGGTGGTGCTGGCGTTCGTGCATCTGTACACGTTCTTCATGATCGTGCCGATCTTCAACGCGATGATGCGGATCGACCGCTCATTGCTCGAAGCGGCACGCGATGCGGGCGCAAGCGGCTGGCAAGTGGTGCGCGACGTGGTCGTGCCGCTGTCGAAAACCGGCATCGTGATCGGCTCGATCTTCGTGATCACCATCGTGATGGGCGATTTTCTGACGGTCGGCGTGATGGGCGGACAGCAGATTGCGTCGGTCGGCAAGATCATTCAGGTGCAAACCGGCTACCTGCAGTTTCCCGCGGCGGCCGCCAACGCAATCATTCTGCTGGCGGTGGTGCTGATGATCGTGTGGGCCTTGACGCGGGTCGTCGATATTCGCAAGGAGCTGTGAAGATGCAGGCCATTCGCGTCAAACACCGGGAACGGCGGCCGGCGAGTTTCTACTGGCTCGCGCTGCTATTCGGCCTGTTCGTGCTGTTTCTGTACGGACCGGTGATCACGATTTTCATTCTGTCGTTTCAGGGCCCCGAGGGCGGCCTGACGTTTCCGATGCGCGGCGTGTCGCTGCACTGGTTCGCGGTCTTGCGCGACGGCGTGGGCGACATCGATATCTGGGCCGCGTTCGGGCGTTCGGTGCGGCTCGCGTTGGCGGTAACGGTGCTCACGGTGCTGTTTTCCGTCGCGGCGGGTCTCGCGTTCCGGCGCAGGTTTCGCGGCGATACCGCCGTGTTCTATGTGTCGGTCGCCAGTCTGATCATGCCGTCGATCATCGTTTCGCTCGGCATCGGCCTGACCTTCCGCCTGCTCGACAACGGCGTGAAGTATCTGGCCGCCGCGTGGGGTTATCCGTCTTTCGCGGACAGCTATACGACCTCGATGGGGTTGTTCACGTCGGCGCTCGGCGCGCATTTGACGTGGACCCTGCCGTTCGGCCTGCTGGTCATGTTCGCGGTGTTCAACCGCTTCAACCCGGCTTACGAAGAAGCGTCGCGCGATCTCGGCGCGACGCCGTGGCAGAGTTTTCGCCACGTCGTGCTGCCGATCATCGGACCCTCGGTGGTGGGTGTCGCCATGTTCGGCTTCACGCTTTCATGGGACGAGATTGCCCGCACCTCGCAGGCTATCGGCGATCAGAACACGCTGCCGCTCGAACTGCAGGGACTCACCACGTCGGTCACGACGCCGGTCATTTACGCGTTAGGCACGATGACGACGGTGTTGTCGCTGACGGTGATGGGCGTGTCGCTATTCGCGGTGCGATGGCTGTCGCGCCGGCGCGCGGTGGCGGCGCTGAGCTAGCGCCGGCCGCAGCCTGTCTGTCGAGTTCCCCGTACTCGACGAACCCGCTGAACCCAGCGGGCATTGCACTTCTGCTTCTAAGAATCGGCCAAATTCTTCGTTGCTTGCGCCCGCTCCGCTCCCGTAACGTTCTCCGCTTGCGCATCGCGCGCACCCGTATTGGAGAACTCATGGCAGCACACGAATCGCAACCCACCTCGACCCATTCCATTGCCGACGCCGCGCAACTGTTCGGCGAAGACGATCTGACGCGCCGCTTCGCGCCGGTTTTCGCGCGGATCGCCGCAGGCGCGGTACAGCGCGAACAGCAACGCGAACTCGCTTACGCGCCGGTCGACTGGTTGCGCAAAGCGGGCTACACCAAGCTGCGCGTGCCGCAAGCGTACGGCGGCGAAGGCGTGTCGTTCACGGCGTTTCTGGCCTTGGTCACGCGACTCGGCGAAGCCGATTCGAATCTGCCGCAAATCCTGCGCGTCCACGGCGGCTTTATCGAAGCGCTGCTGGAAAGCGACGACGAGCCGTTGCGCGAGCGCTGGTTCACGCGCATCGCGCAAGGCCAGATTATCGGCGGCGCGACCTCCGAGCGCAGCGCGGCGACCGACAACAGCGTGCGTCTCACGCAAACCGACGGCGCGTGGCATCTGGACGGCGAAAAGTACTACACCACCGGCACCCTGTACTCGGACTGGGTCGACGTCACCGCGCACGACGGCGAAAGCCATGTGCGCGTCATCGTCAAGGCCGACGCGCCGGGGCTCGAACGCATCGACGACTGGGACGGCTTCGGTCAGCGCCTGACGGGCAGCGGTACCGCGCGTTTCAACCATGTGCCGGTCGCCATCGACAATCTGTACCGCCGCTATCGCGCGTCCGAGCCGCGCAGCAATAGCCTGCTCACCACGTATTACCAGGCGCTGCACATCGCGAATCTGGCGGGCATCAGCCGCGCGGCATTGCGCGACGCGGTGGCCTTCACCCGGGCCAAAACCCGCACCTTCGGCATTCCCGGCGAATCGAGTCCGCGCGACAACCCGCTGGTGCAGCGTGTGATCGGACGGCTCGCGAGCCTCGCGTATTCGACGCAGAGTCTCAGCACATCGCTGGCCCGCGCGATCGACGAAGTCTCGACAGCGCGCACGCAAGGCCGCGCCACCGCGCAGGCCTACGTCCACCTCGACATTCAAACGTTTCAGGCGCAGCAGATCGTGATCGAGCAGACGCTGCAAGCCGCGACGCTGCTGTTCGAAGTGGGCGGGGCATCGGCCACCAGCGAGTCGCGCCGGTTCGACCGCTACTGGCGCAATGCGCGCGTGCTCGCGTCGCACAACCCGGCGATCGTCCGCGAGGCCGCGATCGGCGACTTCTATCTGAACGGCAACGCGCACAAGGAGCGGTTCGGGCTCGAGCCGCAAAGTGCGTCGGTTGCGGCTTCGGTTGCAGACTCCGCAATCGCTTCGGTGACTGCCTAGGCGCACTGGCCGGCTTCGCGACGGCGCTCCAACGCGCCGTCATCGGGCTCCCGGTCGGCACACGCATGCGCTAAGCTTGCGCAACCGAATAGCCCCGACGAGCGTTATGAAGAATCTGCCCGCCTACGAGCCTCCCGTCGATGAAACCGAGCTGCTGCTGAAGTGGATTCGTCGCGCGCGCGAATCGCAGATGAGCCATTACGACATGGCCGATCTGCTGTCGGCGCGCGACCGCCAGCTCGGCTGGCTGGTCACCGCGCTGACCGCGTTCGTCGGCACGGCGGTGTTCGCGTCGCTCACTGCCGCGGCGGTTTCGCCGGCGTTGCGGATCTTCGTAGGGTTCGTGAGCGTCGCGGCGGCGGTGTCGGCCGCCTTGCAAACCTTTCTGCGCTATGCGGAACGCGCGGAAAAACACCGCGCCGCCGGGGCGCGTTATGGCGCGGTACGCCGCCGGCTCGAAGCGATCTTCGCCGGCGACGCCGATGCGCGCGACGGCCACTACCTCGCCGCGACACGCGAAGAACTCGACCGGCTCGCCGAGGATTCGCCCAACGTGCCGCCACGCGTGTTCTATCGCACGCAGCGCAGGCTCTCCACCGACCCGCTGCGTAGCCGCGACATCTGATTCAGCAAGGGCCCGGAGCGAGCAAGCCTGAAGCGCCGGCTGGCGGTCGTCAGCGCCTTTCGATCCAGCCGCCGTCCGAGCCTCGCCTGAATCTCGCCTGAACCTCGCTTAAGCCTCGCTTAAGCGAGCGCCCCCCATAATCCGGGACGCTCGGAAAGCCGCTTCTTTCTACCCGCGTTATTCCGCACGGATTCTCGCCGCCGCCTTACGGTCCGATACCAGAAGCCTTACACTTTGGCGGCCTTAAGGATCGCCTGATTATGGTATCGTCCGGCCTGCGCTTTGAATGCGCACGCCACACTCAATCGGGAGCCAAAGCGCTCCCTAGAAAAATATCATGCATGTCCAAAACGCCCGTCGCTGGGCACCAAGGGGTACACGCGCCTGGCTGGTGGCGGCCGCTGCATTGGCCGTTGCCTGCGATGTGCGCATGCTGCTTCACCCATTTATCGGCCCGTTTCTGCCGGGCACCGCGTTCTGCATCGCGGCGTCGCTGGTCGAGTATTTTTTCGGCCTGGCGCCGGCGCTCGCGGTCATGCTGCTCGGCCTCGGCATCGCCGACTATCTATTCGTGCCGCCCTACGCAGCCATCACCGTGTTCAACCAGGCTGACGTGGTGCTGCTGATTTCCTATCCGCTCGTCACGCTGCTCGTCATCGTTCTGATCGAACGCTTGCGGCGCTCGCAGTTCCGCGCCGAGCTGATCGCGTCGGTCGCGCAGTCGCGCTATGAAATGCTGCTGCGTCACGATAACGAACGGATGCTGGCGCGCCGCGCCATCGACGAAACGCACCGCTTGTTGCGCCATCTGTCGCATCACCACCGCACCTTCATCTTTATTCAGGCGCTCGAACGCGACGCGCTGCAACCGGCCGACGACCTCAAACAGCACAGCGTGCTGCCGCGCCTGCCCAATGAAATCGCGCCGGGTCCGCGCTTTGCCGACGTCGATCCCGACGACATTCAGCGCCTGGGCAAGGCGCTGCGCCCCGGCACCCACCGCGTGCGCCTGAAAACCGGCGACGGCGCGTCGAAGCTCACTGAATGCGTGTGCGAGCGCTTCACCACGCATGCGGGTGACTTCCTCGTCTTGCGGATCGGAGCCTGAGCCATGAATCAACCGACCCAGCCGACCAGCCTGTTCTTTCCCGGCGACGACCACGCCGTGCTGATGCTGCACGGCCTGTCGAGTTCGCCGCTCGAATTGCGTTTTCTCGCACGCTTTCTGAATGCGGAAGGCTTTACCGCTTGCGCGCCGCTGCTGCCCGGCTATAGCGCCGGCTCGAAGGAAGCCGCGATGGAAACGTGGATCGAGGCGGCCGTGCGCGAGTACGACGCGCTCGCGGAGCGCTTCACGCACGTGTCGATCTGCGGGCTGTCGATCGGCTCGGCGCTGGCCCTCGCGCTCGCGCACCGCCGGCCGCAGGCGCAATCGCTCGTGCTGCTGTCCTTGACGCTCGCTTACGACGGCTGGGCCATCCCCTGGTATCGTTTCCTGCTCAATTGGGCTTACTACACGCCGATGCGCAAGCGCTGGCGCTATCGCGAGGCGGCGCCATTCGGCCTGCGCAACGAGGCGCTGCGAGCGAAGATCGCGCGCGCGATGCAGCGCAGCGATTTCAGCGAAGTCGGGCCGTCCACGATCTCGTTGCCGGCCTTGCACGAAGCGAGCCGTCTGGCGGCGGAAGTTCGTACGCTGGTGCGCGACATCAAGACGGATTGTCTGATCGTGCATGCGATCGACGACGAGACGTCGAGCCCGCGTAATGCCCAATTCGTGGCCAGCCATATCGGCGCGGCCTTCTTACGCACAATCTGGCTGGATGACTCGTATCACATGATTACGTCGGACAACGAGCGCGAAATCGTCGCGCGCGAAACCGCGCTGTTTCTGCGCGAAAGCGAGGCCGTGCGTAGCGGCGACGACGGTCGCCAGCCGGTGGTTTCGAAGGCGCTAGCGCGCCGCCTGCGGCAACTCGCGGCACTCGGCAAGGAGCGGGCATGAGCGCGCGCGTGAAGTTTGTTGGGCGCGGCCACGGTCGGCAGGTACGACCGGCGCATACGTCGCTGACGCGGGCCTTGGCGCTGACCGGCGCGGTGCTGGGTTTGACGGCAGCGCAAGCCGCGCATGCGGACGACACGACGCCCGCGACGCCCGCGACGACCGCTGACACCAGCACCGCCCCAGCCGCATCGTCCGACAGCAAATGGAAGATCGGTGTCGGCCCCGGCCTGGTCGTCACGCCGAAGTATCCCGGCTCGCGGCAACTGAGCTATATCCCGTTTCCGGCGCTGGACATTTCCTACGACGACCGCTTCTTCTCGCAAGGCCCGGACGTGCTCGGCGTCAACGTGCTGCGCGGGCCGGCCGCGGCCTATCACCTGGGCGCGGCGCTGAGTTTCGATTTCCAGTCGCGCAAGGAGTCGGACGATCCGCATCTGCACGGCCTCGGCGACGTGGACGGCGGTCCCAAGCTCAAGCTGTTCGCGGACTATACGTGGTGGGCGTTCACCGGATCGGTGGCGCTGTATCAGGATATCGCCGGGCATCATCAGGGCACGACCGTCAGCACCGATCTGGTGGCGTCGGCGCCAGTGGGCGGCTGGCTGTTCTCGGTCGGGCCGGGCTTCACGTGGGCCAACGGCACGTACACGCGGACGTTTTTCGGCGTCTCGCAGCAGCAGAGCGCGGCGTCGGGTTTGCCCACGTATAACACCAGCGCCGGCATACGCGACATCCATATGAATGCGATGGTGACCTACGACTTTTCGCGGCACTGGAACGGCTCGGTTGCCGCGACCTTCGGGCGGCTCGAACACAATGCGGCGAATAGTCCGATTACCGAAAAGCGCTTCGAGTTGAATACGCTTGCGTCGGTGAATTACAAGTTCTGATTTTTATCGATTGGTTGCGCGCTTGCCGGGCCGGCTCGGGTCGACGCCGGCATCGAATCAGGCGCGCAATCGGTGAAACGCCGCTCAGGCGTTGTCGCCCAGATCGTCGAGCGCGATCCCCAACTCCGTCGCCATCCGCCGCACTACCGCCTGCAGCCGGCTCACTTCTTCCGCGAGCCGCTTCTGCTCGGCCTTCACCGCTTCGAACGCGGATAGCGGCACGGCTTCGTCGTCGGCGCCCGGCTGGGCCAGATCGCTCGCGCTGACTTCACCGCACAGCAGATGCATCCAGCGGTTCTCGCGCTCGCCTGGCGTGCGCGCCAGTTTGACGACGCGCGGCGGGTCGTTGGCCGCCAGTTCATCGAGAAACGCCTCGACCGATGAAATGTCAGCGAAACCATGCAGACGGGCGCTGTTCAGGCGCAACTCGGCCGCGGTCTGCGGGCCGCGCAGCAGCAAGGTAGTCAGCAACGCCCCCGACTGGCTCGGCAGGCCCAGCACGCGGTTCATGTTCTGCTCGAAACGCGGCACGCGGCTGCTGCTACCTTCCATCACCAGGCTCAGCCGTTTCAGACCGTCGACGGCGGTCAGCACTTCGGCTTCGGTGGCGTTCATCACCGGCGCGCGGCCGGTTTTCTGATTGCAGCCCAAGGTCAGCGCGTTCAACGACAACGGATAACTGTCCGGCACGGTGTGCTGCTTTTCGACGAGCACGCTGAGCACGCGCCCTTCGAGCAAGGTCAACGCGCGGAGGGAGGGACGGGAAACAGCGTCGGGAGTGGTGTTCATGGATATTGTTGCGGCTGGAGTCGCCGGGTCTCGTAGATGGGGTGCGTTGCCTTGCACAGCCTGGCGGCGCTTTCTGGATGGCGGTCCCTATGATAAACGGGCCAGACGGTGCGCGGTGCATGAAACCGGTCGCCGCAGGGTCGCGTGGCCGCCGGGGCGGCGAACGTCGGGCCCTGAGTCCCAAGGCTTTTTTATCTGATTGACTGAATTCCACATTCGAGATAATTTCCCTAATATGGAAAACAATCTTCAGAACGACAACGCCATCGACCGCCGCATCGCGCAGCGACTGCGAGCGCTACGCGCCGAACGTAACTGGTCGCTCGACGATCTCGCCCGGCTCAGCGGCGTCAGTCGCGCCACGCTGTCACGCCTCGAAAACGCCGCCGTGAGTCCGACCGCGAGCGTGCTCGGCAAGCTGTGCGTGGCCTACGGCCTGCCGATGTCGCGCCTCATGCACATGGTCGAGGAAGACTTCGCGCCGCTGGTAGCGCGCGCCGCGCAGCCGTTGTGGAGCGACGCCGCGGCCGGCTTCAGGCGCCGCTCGGTGTCGCCGCCCGCGCAGGCGTTGGCCGGCGAAGCGCTGGAGTGCGAACTCGAACCCGGCGCGCACATTACCTACGACGCGTCGCCGAGACCCGGCCTCGAACATCATCTGATCCTGCTGGAAGGCCAACTGCGGATCACCGTCGACGGTCAACGCCACGATCTGCAGCCTGGCGATTGCCTGCGCTACCGGCTGTTCGGCCCGAGCGCTTTCGTGACGCCCGCGCGGAGCGGCGCCCATTACTTTCTTTTTATCGTGTGAGCCGATATGAGCGCCATGACCATCACTTCTTTTTCCGCCGACGATCTCGAACGCCATCTGCCGGAACTCGGCGCGCTGCTGCATGCGTGCGTGCATGACGGCGCCAGTGTCGGTTTCGTGTTGCCTTGTAGTGTCGAAGAATGCGAAGCGTTCTGGGGCGGCAAGGTGCTGCCGACGCTGCGGCATGGCCGGCTGGTTCTGCTCGTGGCGCGTGAAGGCGACGCGATCGCCGGCACCGTGCAACTGGACTACGACACGATGCCGAACCAGCGACATCGCGCCGACGTGCGCAAACTGCTGGTTCATCCGGCGTGGCGCCGTCGGGGCATCGCCCGTGCGTTGATGACGGAGTTGGAGCGGCACGCGCTGCGTTTGCAGCGCAGCCTGCTCACGCTCGACACGCGTACCGGCGATCACGCCGAGCCGCTTTATACCGCGCTCGGTTATCAGGCGGTCGGTGTGATCCCCGGTTATGCGCTGGACCCGGATCAGGCGTGTCTGGAGGCGACGACGTTCATGTACAAGGCGCTGGAAGCGGCGCACGCGCAATCGGCGGCGTGATCCATGCGGCCGATTGCGGTGGCCGCCTGTCGTTGTTCTGTTCGTTCCCGGCACGCTGCGCGTTTAACGCAAAAGCATTCCTCCGCTAACCGCACTGCGCAGCGCTGCTCAACGACGCGAATCGAGCGCGATCCGCACCGCGAGTCCGGCGAGTACCGTGCCCATCAGCCAGCGCTGCACCCTCAGCCACACGGGGCGCCCCGCGAGAAACCCGGCGATCGACCCCGCCATGCTCGCGATAATCGCATTCACCGTCACGCTGACCACGATCTGCACGCAGCCGAGAGCCAGCGACTGCAACAGCACGCTGCCATGTCCCGGCGAAATGAATTGCGGCAGCAGCGACAGATACATCACTGCGATTTTCGGATTCGCGAGGTTGGTGACGAAGCCCATGGTGAACAGCTTACGGGGGCTGTCGTGCGGCAGATCGCGCACCTGGAACGGCGAACGGCCGCCGGGTTTGACGGCCTGCCAGGCGAGATACAGCAGATACAACGCGCCGCCGAAGCGCAATGCGTCGTATGCGAAAGGCACCGTGAGCAATAGCGCGGTAATGCCGAACGCCGCGCAGAACATGTAGAACACGAAACCGAGCGCCACGCCGCCGAGCGACACCAGACCGGCGCGCTTGCCCTGACAGAGCGATCGCGAGATCAGGTAGATCATGTTCGGTCCCGGCGTGAGCACCATGCCCAATGAAACCAGACCGAAAGCGAGCAGCGTTGTGAAGGCGGGCACGGCGTTCTCCTCTGTGACGAATGGGGGGCTGCCGCCGACTATAGCCGATCGCCGCGACGCCGACCCGATACACATTCGCGGAATAGGTACAGATACACAGGGCTGGCCGGGATTCGTGAAAAATCCGCCGCATCTCCGCTAAGCAGATGTTTTCAAATTTAAATTTCTGTTTCGGTGAGTGATCGCTGTACTGCTGAATCAATAGACTGGTGCGCGGGCAACAATCTTGTCATATGCAGACAGCCACGGTCGGCAGGGATCTTCGAGCCCGGCCGGTAAGCGTCCTTCGTTGCCTTGGGAGTGCCTGCTGGTTCGGGTCGGGGGTTTTGCATGTCGCAGTGAATTCAAGCGGAATCGCGTCGGTTAGGCCTTTTCGTGTTGTCCGAGCAGCCACCGTCGAAAAATCTGCAACGACTTCATTTGTGCAGAAGCCTCCGGATACACGAGATAGTAACCTTTGGGATAGCGCCACATCTGGTCCGACATGCGTTTTAGTTTGGCCGCCGAGACCAGATCGTCGGCCATATATGACGGCAGAAGCGCGACGCCCATTGCGGCGACTGCGGCGTTCAGTGCCATCGACATGACCTCATACCTTGGGCCATCCCGGCCTGCATCGCCGGCTATGCCTTCGCGCGCGAACCACCCTTCCCACGCGTCCGGAAGCGTCAGATGCTGGATCAGCGCTGACTTTGGCGTCCGGGCATCGACCCTTTCACCGTGCATCGCGATCCACGAAGGTGCCGCGTACGGCGACAGCTGCAGCGGCACCACGAAGTCGTTATGCAGCCCTTGTCTCTGGCCATCGCCGAATTCCAGCGATGCATCCACGCTCGTCACTCCAAAATCGACCGCACCCACGCGCGTCCTCAAATTCAGCGTGATTTCGCCATGCTCACGCGTGAATTCAGGCAGTCGAGGAATGAGCCAGTAATTTCCCACCGACGACCCGACGGACAGCGACAACGAGCCGCCGCGTCCCTTGAGCGCCATCACGTTCACGGTGGCTCGTTCGAGCCGCTGTAGCAGCGGCGCAATCTCAGCGAGGTACTCGCGCCCCGCGTCAGTGAGCGCCATCGCGTCGCGGCGTCCGACAAACAGTGGTACGCCCAAGCGTTCCTCCAGTGTCTGGATCTGTCGGCTTATCGCGCCTTGGGTCAGATGTAGTTCCCTCGCCGCGGCAGTGAAGGACCGCAACCGCGCACTTGCCTCGAAACAAAGCAGCGACTGCGTTGAGGGTGCATGAAACATGATCGTCCATGAAGAAAATGCAAGAGCGGTGCGATTTTTTCGCGTCTGGTTGGTGACGCTCGACGCTATGCATGAGGTTTTCTCATGTTAACCGGAGGAAAAGTGGTTTGCCAATCAAAATTGGCGAATCGATGATTGCTCGCAAGATGTCCCACCGAATTATTTGGATACTTGAATGTTCGACCTCGTTATAGAAGGCGGTACTGTTATCGATGGGACGGGAGACTCTCGGACGCGATGTGACGTCGGCATTCGCGCCGATCAGATCGTCCAACTCGGCGACCTCACCGGGCTCATGGCCAACAAACGTTACGACGCGACTGGGCGCATCGTTGCGCCTGGCTTTGTCGATGTGCACACCCACGATGACCGTTTGCTGCTTGATGTGGCCGACGGTCCACATCCGAAGCTGTCGCAAGGTGTGACTACCGTTGTCACGGGAAATTGCGGTATCAGTCTCGCCCCGCTCCTATCGCAAAACCCGCCGCCACCGCTAGATCTCTTAGGCGTCGATGCATGGCGTTTTGAACGTTTCAGCGACTATCTCGACGAATTAGAACGCGTTCGGCCGGCGCTCAATGCCGCGTGTTTGGTAGGACATTCCACGCTTCGGGTTCGTCAAATGAGCCGCCTTGATCGCGAAGCAACTCAAGACGAAGCCGCCCGCATGGCGAAAGATCTTGAGGATGCGCTTATGGCAGGCGCGATCGGCATGTCGACTGGGCTCTACTATCCGCCCGCTCGACACGCAACGGCTGCCGAGGTTATTGCCGTGGGTGCTCCCTTGACTCATGCAGGCGGCATCGTGACAATGCACTTACGCGACGAAGGCGATGCGATCGACGATGCCTTGCGCGAAGCAATGCAAATCGGCCGTGCATTGAACATCGATACCGTGCTCTCGCATCACAAGCTCGTGGGTCGTAACAACCACGGCCGCTCAGCTCAAACGCTTGCCATGCTCGAGCAAGCGTCCCAGCATCAACCCGTTTGCTTTGACTGTTATCCGTACAACGCATCGTCAACCATGTTGTTGGCATCGCGTGTGCGTCAGTCGGATGAGGTTCTCGTGACGTGGTCAAAAACGGACCCGACCGCAGCCGGACAATCACTGTTCAAGCTGGCGAAAGCGCGCGGCACGAATCCCGAATCTTTAGCAGACGCTTTGTCTCCAGCGGGCGCAGTGTACTTCGCGATGAGCGATGAGGACGTAGAGCGCATTCTCTCGCATCCGATGGCGATGGTAGGTTCCGATGGCCTGGCGCACGACCAGAGCCCGCATCCGCGCCTATGGGGCACGTTTCCGCGTGTACTTGGCCACTACGTGCGCACCCGCCGCCTGTTTTCCCTCGAGACGGCGATCCACAAGATGACCGGACTAAGCGCGCGCCGCTTCGGCCTGGAGGGACGCGGAGTGATTGCGAAAGGGCATTACGCTGACCTCGTCGTGTTCGACGAAAGCCGTATCGAAGACCGAGCATCTTTCGAGCGTCCGACGCAAGTGAGCGCGGGGATAGACGCTGTGTTCGTCAATGGCCAGCTTGCTTGCGAAAACGGAATATCGATGGACATGCATGCCGGGCATGTTATCCGGCGACGCGTCTCCTAGATCGACGATCGATCAGGCTTTTTTAATCAGAGCAATCATTCTCCCTCGCGAGACGAGACCCATGAATCACCCAATTGAACAAAACGCGATGCCCCCTTTGTCAGCGACTGCTGCCGACGCGGCAAAAACCGCGATTTACTCTGGCAAGAGAAAAGCGTTCGTGCTCGTGATGCTTCTAGTTTCGTGGATACTGGCCAATGCCGATCGCATGGCAATGAGCATCTCGATCGTCCCCATTTCGAAGGACTTCAATCTCGATGCCCGGTCTGCGGGTTTGTTGTTGAGTGCGTTCTACGTGAGCTATTCGCTCATGCAATTGGTCGCGGGCCAGCTTAGCGACCGCTTCGGACCCAGGCTGTGTGGAAACCCGAGGAGATTGCAATGCGACGCATGATTGCTGACCGCCGCAGTGCGTTTGGTTGCCTTTGCGGCCATCAATGGG
>NZ_QLTK01000032.1 GCF_003269035.1 Paraburkholderia bryophila
AGTTAGGGCGAGGTTACTCGGGCACCGCCAGACGAAAGGGGCGGCAACAGACAAACCGAACCTACTGCCACCGCGCCACATCTCGACTCTACCGATTTCGGGCGCCGGCGTGGTGCAGCGGTCGGCCAGCATGCGACATTCGACACCAACACCCGAATCGCAGGCATTCAGATGATCTGTTCGACTCTCCGCGTTCGGTTGTCGCGTCGTTTGGTTGCCACCTCTCGGTCTACAGACTCAGAAAGTCGGTCATTGATACACGATCTGCGCCGCAAGGTCACGCTTGATTGATGCAGCCATTTTCTTTAGCGCAGGGCACTCATCCGGTTGTAAATACGGAGTTCTTGACGTCAATTCAAGCGTCCGAGTCACGGTGACCGCTCTGCCTTCAAGGGCATAGGAAGACGTGTAAGTACCAAACGCCGAAGTAACGCTTGCGGGTTTCGGAAGGCTCAACACCCTCATGGCGATTGGCAAATCCACTTTGGTAACCTCGCTGAAATATCCACCTTTAAATAGGTACGGGGTTCTCCGTCTATCAGATCCTAACCCCTCAAAGGCGCTGGAGATATTGTTGAGGCCGCCCAACCCTCTTGGAACACGCATGGCGCCAGGGCCGGGGAAAGGGGCGTAGTCGGGTAACTCAAACACACTCGAGAACGAGAAGGCGTTCCAGAGATCATTGACGTCACCGTGAATGTAGTTTCCTGTTCCGTCCACACCGCTCGCCGTCAGCAACAATTGCGCAAACACCGATTCGGAGCCCGCAGGCAGACGAGCAAATGTTGAACGCGCAATCCAGTCATATTCGCCCCGGTTTTTGACTTCGCTATTACCTCGAACTGTGCCGAGGGTGTCGAGCATGATCTCCGTCCTTACTATCACCTTGTCGGCGTCAGCATGCGCAAGTGGAAGGGTGACCACGTGACTCCGCTCATCCCCAAGGCCCGTCAGCAAAGCACGTTTACCCTCCTCGTTGAACGGAAGGACGCCGAACCGGGCCGTGCCTGCCGTCGAGTCGACGTAGACGTCAAACTCGGGAAGGTAGGTGATCACATGATTGAATACTGCCATCGGGCTAGCGGCTGAAGGCAGCCAATAGCGGCTATCCGCGTTGACAAGTACCGTACTGCTTTTTATACCTTTCGCAGCCAACAGCGCCTGAAGGAGCGTTGTGTGGTCTTTGCAGTCGCCGTAGCGAGCGTTCAAAACGTCTTGTGCAGTATGCGGGACAACCCCGCCGAAACCGAGAAATACGGCAACGTAGCGAATGTTTCTGCTGACCCATTGATAGATGGCATCTGCCTGGACTCGCCGGTCGGTAATTCCCTTCGTGACCTCGTTGGCCAGCTCCTGTATGTCGCGTGTAACGGCCATTTGAGTCTGCGCACGCGCGAGGTACGCCTGCCCGACCGCCTCATAACTGGGAAACGTTGTGACCACCAGCCGCGGACTACGATCGTCGATGCTTGGCGCGTACGCTTCTCGAGGGTGCGCGGGCGCGTCCTTTATCGACCAATGCCACGTTTGTACGCCTTTGACGTCCGAGGCTACCAGTCCGCCCGGCATATCAACGACGTCCGCATACAGTTTCATTGACGACGGCGCATTTATAGTGACGCTAGCATTCTTGATGGCTTTGTCGTTGGGAAACGTGTCATCAGCCGAAAATTGACCGGGAAACAACGGGGTGACCTGCGTCTCACGCGTGCGCATCGTGACGGTCGCGCCTGGCTCGACGCCGGGAAAGACAATCGTCTTGACAAGGTTGTCATCGAAAGTAGGTGCGTAGGCGCTCAGCGAACTCTGACGGGTGAAGATCGCACTGGGTGAAACGTCGATACGCGCTCCATCTCGCGTTGTTGTATAAGCCTCGATAACGTCGAATTTCTGAAATTCGTTGCTGTATCGAAAGGACACTTGGCCGTAGGTCCTAACTCCCTCGTCATTCTCAATGTGAATCGCCCTCGTCTGATCGTGTGTCGACGTGCCATCGCCATTCACCGTGTAGACATTCTCATCGGACAAGACGGTCACGGGAGGAGAGTAATCACCGGCAAATGCAACCGTGCAATGCGCGGTGATTACGGCCGCGATAAGGTGCACCATGAACTGGCCATTCATTGATTTCGACCGCTCGTTTCGCGCAATCAGCATGCAGATAGTCTCTCTTAAGTTATGTTTTTTCTTGCGTGGCGCCGAATCAGGAAACTACCACGATGACGGGCATGCTGCCACGGATTAGTACGCTTGCACGGCAGATTAATGAACGGCTGCTTTGTAGAGCCGTGACCGGCACTTGTGGGGCGACTTATACCTACCGCATTGGACGACAGTCGGCCAGAAGCAGACGGTCGACGATGAGCTCCACATCGTCGACAATCTAAGGATCATCGAACAGCAAACTTCTCAGGCAAGAGTGACCCGCGATGCCAGCTTCGACCCACGAGCGTAAGGCGCAGCTTTGGAAGTGCGCACTGTCCGGCAACCTCCACCCGTCAGTCCCGCTACCCGCCGGTCTGCGCAACGTACAGTCGGGAGATATATCGGCGCTCGGGCTGCTTTTCTTCGCGGCGTTCCAAGGAACGGTCGACGATGCAGGGCAGACGGAAAATCAATACACATCAAAGGCAAGGGCCATCCTTGGCGGACGGTACGGCGAATGGATCGCCCAGGCATCGTGGACCGTTGAACAGACCGAAGGACTCCAATCGGCATGCCTTGTTTGCGACTACAACCCTTATGGTGGCCCGGTCATCGCCGTCGTAGCCACCGCACCTGCAAGCAAGATGTCAGGCAGAGCAGGGACGTTGGTCGACGCTGCATTGGGTTCATTATTTGCGCTTGGTCATTCGGAATGCTGTGCGATGGTTACCAAAGGCAATGTTGCATCGGAGCGCTTATTCGAAAGCCGGGGATTTTCGCCGCATGCCGATGTTCACGGTTTGTAACGCGGAGTCCACTCCGTTTCGGCCAGTTCGGTCACTCACAGCCGACAACCAGCGATCATCGAATGAAAATACCGGAGGCAATCTACCTGCATCCGTCGCGATACGGTCAGGGTATCGGGGCGTTGCTAATAGAGCACGCGTGCCGTTCGCTTGGCGAAATAGGCTACAGGAACGTGTCGCTGTGGGTGCTAACCAGTAATTGCCGTGCGAGAACGTTTTACGAGCGTGCTGGTTTCGAAGGGGATGATCAAACCCGGCAGTTTGAGCTCGGCGGCGCTGTCCTCTGGGAAATACGCTATCAACGGCCACTGGATGGCTGCTATTAAGAGATGCGGCCGAACGTGCCGGGCAGCAGTCGGCCAGAAATTGTCGTTGGAACAGTGCTCATGAATCGGCGACAATCGGACATTCCGGAAAGCTATTCTTTCAACTGCGCTGATATCCTGTCCACCGAGTGCTTAAAATGCAGCCCGATTCGCGCCACTCTTGTCCACGGTAACTATCTCGCGCTTGCCGTTCCGTTCACCTTCTCGAAGTAACAAGCGAACTAACTAACCGCGCTACCGCGTCAAAGCCCTCCAGACCGTCAGGGACCCAGGGCCCGAGACACATCGAACGCCACATCATGACCATAACGAGAAGGCTAGCGCTCATTCTGGCATGCGTGTTCGCTTCTTCTCAGCACGGCCACGCGCAATGTGTCGACCTGGTCGCCAGTCTTGACGACGGTCAGTTGATGCAGTCGCGGATTGCGCTGGTCGACCGTGCCACGCCTACCGAGCAGATTCGCATCCTCGCCTACATCTTCGAAATCGATCAGACCGGCGGCCTGCTGTTGCGTCATCTGGTCGAAGCCGCGCGCCGAGGCGTGCCGGTCAAGCTGCTGATCGACGGCATCGGCCCAGAGCCGCACTTTCCGTTGGAGGACGAGTTCATCGTCGCCCTGCACGAGGTGGCGCCCGGCATCGAACTCCGAATCTTCCATCCACGATCCGATCTCGTCGAGATTTCGCATCGCATGCACGACAAGCTGTTCCTGGTTGGCAACACGGCCGTGATCGGCAGTACCTCGATCTGGGATGCGAGCTTCCTCAACTGGCTCAGCGAGCGCGATCTGATGGTGGCGGGCGACGCCGGCCAGGATGCTTCCTCCCTGCACGCCATGTCCCAGCATTTCGCCTTGTTCTGGAATAGCCCGGAAGTGGTTCGCCCTGAGCCGGAAAAATTCCTCGACGTCGAAACTCCTTATCGCGTCTCGCAGGGTTCTGCGACGCTGGACCCGGCGCGCATCCATTATTGGCGCGAATGGCTGCGGGCTCCGCTCGACACTTCAGCGCGGGCGACGGACCCGGCCGTTACCGATAGGCCATCTGCCTCCGATACGCCCAATGATCCTGCCGTTCCGCCCGCTTCCGGGGCGGATTTTGATCCTGCCTGGATGCCGATCGCCTGCGAGCGCCTGCGCTATGTCCACGACTGGCCCGACAAGCGCTGGCCAGGCACGTTGCAGGACATGCTGCAAGCGTTCGATACGGCGCAGCACGAGATCCTGATCATCAATCCCTACCTGATCCTGGTACCGGAACTGCGCGAGGCGCTTGAGCGCAAGCGGCGCGAAGGTGTCCACGTGATCCTGGTGAGCGCCTCGCTGGCGAGCATCACACAGGAATTCCCCGCAGTCGGGCGCGCCTATGCCAACGATCTGCCCGGCCTGGTGAATGCCGGGATCGATGTGCGCGAATATTCCGACCGGGAGAACCGCATGATGCACGCCAAGCTGGTCCTTATCGACGGCCATCGATATTATCTCGGCAGTTTCAATTTCGATTCGCTGTCGGCACACTTGAATACCGAAAACGGTCTGTGGATAGATATCCCTGAGGACGGGCTCGATCCCTTGCAAGACAGCGTGGCGTACTTCCTGCACAACTCAAGTTCGGTGAGCGACGCCAATGGCCGCCTTCTGGCGGATCCCGATGCGCGCTGCCGGGCCGCCGGCTGCGGCGGTGCCTGGCGGTGGGTGACAATGCTGATCAGGAGCTTCCTCTGAGCGCGGCGTGCCTATCGCTAAACTACGTGGCCAATTCGGGTCGCCGTCCGCGCCGTGTCGCGCAGTAGTCGGCCAGGAACAGCCACTCGAGGCCCCCAATCGGATCGTTAACAATCAGCCCCTCCGAACACCGCGAAGCAGAAAATCCGAATCAGATTCGAGAATTGCCCCTGCCGTTCTGGAGCGCCCTCAACCCCGAAGGCTTAATCGCAAGTATCGAATCCGACTTGCCGAAATCGCTTCCAAACGCAAACGCATCGATTTCACTTGCACCTGACGCTACGTCAGCTTCTAAGGTTGACACCGACGACTAGGAAAGTAATGCGATTGAAAATCGGCGAACTGGCGAAAAAGGCGGGGTTGAGTGTCCGGGCCCTGCATCACTACGACGCAATCGGGCTACTGTCGCCGTCGCAGCGCACCGACGGTGGCGCACGCCTGTATGGACGAGACGATTTGATCCGGCTGCATCGTATCGAGGCGTTGAAGCGGTTCGGTTATTCGCTGCCGGACATCAAGGCTAACCTCGATGATCAACGGGCCGGCGTTCCGCTGCAGTTTCTGCAGCGCCAGATCACGGAGCTCAACGCGCAGGCATCGCGCGCGCAGCGTCTCAGTCGTCACTTGCAATACATCGTGGACACGATCGCCGCCGACTGCGAGATCGCGGCGCCCGACTGGCTGAACGCTCTGGAGCTGATGAACATGTACCAAAAGCATCTTGATGACGATGAACTCGATGGGCTGCTGGCATCCGGGACGGATACGATGCCGCCGACGGATCCTTCGTGGACCGGGCTCGTCGACGAGGTCCGCGTTGCCGTGCAGCAGGCACTGCCGACCGTAAGCGATGCCGCCCAGGCACTGGCCTGGCGCT
Organism: Paraburkholderia bryophila; assembly: GCF_003269035.1. Taxonomy (GTDB): domain Bacteria; phylum Pseudomonadota; class Gammaproteobacteria; order Burkholderiales; family Burkholderiaceae; genus Paraburkholderia; species Paraburkholderia bryophila. Next base: position 5,879 of record NZ_QLTK01000032.1, read on the forward strand.
GGATCCGGCTCGTGATCCGATTGACGCGCAACGACCCGGCGCTCGCGACCAAGCTGACGATGCTGCAACTCGGCGAGCCGCGCGCCCAGCAAATTGTCGGCATTACGGCGGAGATGCTGGCATGGATCGACGCAGCGTTTACGCACGCGCGCTGCGAGCTGTTCGCCAGATACCTCAGCCCGGCGCAGGCTGACGAGGTACGGCGTCGCCAGTTCGCTACCGCGAAAAATCAAGCATGGCCGGCGCTCGTAATCGAACTGAGGGCACAGATGGAAGCGGGCGTCGACGCCAGTGCCGCGCCGGTGCAAGCGATCGTCAAGCGCTGGCAGCAACTGTTTCCCGACAGCTTTTGCGGAGATGACGCGGTCCTCGAGGCACGCGTGCGCGATGCCTTGATGCGCGAACCGGATCTGCAACTCGGCGTCGGCCTCGACGATTCGCTATTGGCCTATCTGCACAAGGCACATATCGTCGGCCACGACATGACACCGGTCGACGCCGGACCCAAGCCGAGCGCGCTGATGGTGGCGACGCAGCGGGCCGCGCATCAACTGCTTGATCGGCCGTTGGTGCTTGACGATCCAGTTGCACTGACCGTCCTCGGCCCGGCCGAAGCGCAGGCATTGCGTGACAACATCGACAGGTTCCGTCATCCGACGTCCGTAGGGATGCGCAGCTCGGTGATCGTACGTAGCCGGCTTGCCGACGACGTGTGGGCCGAGGCTGTCGAACGCGGCATTCGCCAGTATGTGGTTCTCGGCGCGGGACTCGATACCGCCGCGTACCGGCATCCCGATACGCCGGCTCGTATCTTCGAGGTCGATCTGCCGGCGACGCAGGAGTGGAAGCAGACCCGCCTGCGCGAAGCAGGCATTGCGGTGCCGCCCTCGCTGCATTTCGTGCCGGTCGACTTCGAGCGAGTCGGTCTTGCAGAGGGGTTGGCGCGTGCCGGTTTCGATGCTACGGCACCGGCCATTTTCAGTTGGCTCGGTGTGACGATGTATCTCGACGAGGCTGCGGTCGTTGACACCTTGCGCTTCATTGCCGGCTGCGCGAAAGGCAGCGCGGTCCTGTTCGAATACGTGATGCCGCTTTCGAGCTTGCCGCCGATCATGCGTATCGCGATGGAGCAGTTGACGGCACAATTCGCGGAGCGCGGCGAGCCGTGGAAGAGCTTCTTTGAACCGGACGTCCTGGCCGGGATATTGATCACACTGGGCTTCAGCCATAGCAACACGTGGACTCCGGACGAGTTGAACCAGCGTTATCTCGCGAACCGCGCCGACGGACTGCATATCGGTGCGACTCCTGCACGCATGGTTCTGGCAACGGTTTGAAAGCGCTTCGCGGGCGGCGCGATCCATGCCTCGATCCAGGTCTGCCTGACTTGCGCTTCGAGCGCGTGTCGATCTCCGACGTCTAGTGCGGGGAACATCGAATGGCGGTGGAGAGGCGTGTGCTGCCGATCGCAGCCCTATGAGGTTCGGCGCGCATATGCCGTCAGCATAAAACAGTAACCGGCCAGGAAAGGACGTTCGACCTATCTGCACAAATCCCTGACAATTTTGCGACTTCACATGCCGGATACATAGCCATGAAATGTTGGATATGTGGGCGGTCACTTGATCAGCCCCACGATCATCTTGTCGATGAACTGCGGCGGCGACTGCTGGGGTTGCATCGGTGAGATTGAGGCCGCTCTGGGCAACGTGGCATCGATTGAGCAGGTCCGGACAGCACACGTTCGCGAACTTCGCCCAGAATGGACAGGCCGGGATAAGTAGCCGCCGCCAGCCGCTCGCTAAGTCGTTGTCGGTCACCTTCGGTCAATCTGCATGCCATAACGGATCCATATCTCCATCAGCTTGGCGACACAGCCCGTTGTAGAGGTTCGTGTGGAATGGCCGTTGTCGAACAAGGCCCATTGGCCGCTACGGGGCGCCTGCTGCCGAATCGCAGTCGGCCTTGCAGGCGGCACCCGACATTCGTCGAAACCGTCAAAGTTTTGCAGGGCTTGACTGCTGCGCGGTTGTCGGCATTTCCGGCGTGACAGGCTGATTGCGTGTCCAATTGATAAATCCATTGAGCATCGGGTGAAACAGCGGGTCATCCAGTCCTGCCATGTTGAACGCGTTCATGTCGATCAGCAGAACGGTCTTCCCGGTGCTGGCATCTGTCGCTTTCAGCGTTCCCTCGAAGTTGTAGCCACCCTTGAACACGGCATTGGGTTCGACGATCAGGAAAGGTCCGATCTCTTTACTAAGGTTATTAAGTCCAACAAGATCAGACACACTCGGTACCTTGCTGCCGAGGTTGCGTTCAATAACGATTGCCTGCAAGTCATCTTTCGTCACAATCTTCTTGAAGGTGTGCATTTCTTTAAAAGCCGCAACAAAAAAGTCTACGAAACGCGGGTTCGGAGTTTCCGCGTTGACCTTCAGATAGACCATTTCGGTGTAAGCCGGGTCAAACTTCTCCGCTACGCGGACGTCAGCGGGTTTGAGTACGGTGTGGGTTGCATAAAGGCCCGATGTGGGGTCCGGCTTTTCGACATGCAGGGTCGAGTTGCAACCTGCGAGCAGGCCGGCAAAGATCAGTGCAAATGCGATACGAACCATAAATTCCTCAGGTTGATTGTGTAATTGCCACCTATATCGGCATGGCAAATGAAACCTTGAGCCTTGCGAAGCAAATCTGGTTGCATTTCATTCGGGGGATGCAAGTCTGCTTTGTTTCGAATTTCATTGATATCCTTCAAACTCGAGATCCCAACAGTCCGTACCGTTTGCATGAGGTCGTGATTGCGCCCAGAGGGGTTACTCTTTCGGCCAGTCCCAGCTAACGGCTGTTCGAGGTCGCGTGCCACCGATCGCGGCCGTGCGACGGCCAGACTCAGTATGCTCATTGGATAAGGTAGTACCCGGCCACTGTCGGCCGTTCGACTCCGATGCGCAATCGTCGACAATCACGCATAACACATGCGCGATCGGGCGCCCACACAACTCCTATCGCCTCGTTATCAACATGCAAGTTAATTGGGCCATCGTCCTATTTCTCGCAGTAGTCATAGCTCCGTCGAGAGCGACGGCTGACGGCCCTTTTGAAGGCCATTGGGAATTTCAGGACCAAACCGACGAAGGGCTTTCCCACGGCGCTGAGTTAGATTTGGAGCAACGCGGAGAAAGTGTGTCTGGAGCGTGGAGTGACGGAAGCTTGCAGCGAGTATGGTCGGGGACACTGCAGGGTAATGCCCGAGGTCACAAGCTAAACGTTAGGTTCTGCAGCGATGGTTCATTTGGCAACGAGGCTTTCGTTTGTCCCAACTTCGAGCCGGAATCTGATCTGTTTGTGGTTACCGGCGACAGACTTACCTGGTACCGAAGGCGAGGCCCTGGCTTCGAGTCTTACGCGGTACTGCAACGTGGGGCGAGACATAGAACATCGAAGAAAGCGAGCGGGTGACAGGCACGGAGCTCGGCCAGCAGCGGCCGGTCGACTGCATCACCAAATTCGACGACAATCCGGGACAGTCGCTCATCTGAGCAGATTGGAGAGTCGAATGCCGTCCGTCCTTCCTTCGCCTGGTGCTGTGCTTTTGCTGATCGACTTACAGCAAGCGATCGACCATCCGAGCTGGGGCGTGCGAAACAATCCCGACGCCGAGCGGCAAATTAGACGGTTGGTCGCGAGATGGCGCAGCGAAGGCTGGCCGGTATGGCATGTCCGGCACGATTCCCCCAACGCAGAATCTCACTACAGGCCGGGCCAGCCGGGGCACGAATTCAAACCAGAATTCGCTCCGATGAATGGCGAGCCCGTTATCCCGAAGCAGACCAATAGCGCGTTCATCGGAACAGATCTTGAGGAGCGGCTCCATAACGGAAACCTTGATACGTTGGTTGTAGTCGGGGTCATCACGAACAATTCAGTCGAGGCAACCGTTCGTATGACCGGCAATCTCGGCTTCCAAACGTACCTCGTTGCGGACGGTTGTTTCACGTTCGCCCGGGCCGACTGGAATGGGACGCCGCGAAGCGCCGACGATATCCACGCGATTTCGCTAGCAAACCTGGATTCCGAATACTGCACTGTCACGACTGCGGATCTGTTGTTGGACGCTTCAAGTTGAAGCCTGGGCCGAATACTCATGCGGCTCCGTGACGAGGACGCTGACCGGCCAGAAGCGGACGGTCACCCCATGGCTCAGATCGTTAATACACGGCCTTTGCGGTTGTTCGGCCGATCGCGTCGTCAGTACGCGTCCATTCAATCTCCGCGTGCGCGTCCCAGTGACGCAGGGCTGTGACGTGACCCTCCTCAAGGACGAATTCGAACGTGATGTCGGGGAACGCGCTACTGCGAAATTGCAGGCCTCCGAATGTTTCGAGTACATTTTCAGGTTCGCCCGGACTGGATAACAAGATGTCGCCGTCACGACTTAATTTGACGTTGATCTTGATGCCGAAAGGTGTCTCGTACGTACCGACCAGTTTTGCAAGCAACTCCGCATCAGGACGTATCGGCCGACGAACGAACACGGCCTCTGCCTCATCAAGGCGCATCGCCGCGCGATCGATGTCGCCCAGAGCGCTAGTAAGAAATAAAACCGACCATCCGCCGTGCGCCTCGTCGTCAGGGGTGTCAAAGCGATCATAGTGGAAGTGATTCAGCGGCTGGTTGATATGGCGAAAACCAAACCGAAGCTGCGTGCCGTCAGCCGTTATATGGAGCTGTCCGTATGCAGGATGCTCGTACGAGCCGACATAGTCTTCCAAGTCATGTGACGGGCGCGTATTAGGTACTCCGCGTGGCACCGAGCGTTCTCGTGCCTCACGCATCTTAGTCTTTTCCTTCACGGCAAACTCGTACAGGCGCGCCGTCCAATCAGTCGCATCGAGACCAAGTGCACGACTATAGAGGTCAAAGCCGATCGCATTGCTGAGCGGTGCGCAATGGTCGCCGATCACGAAGACGGAAATGCCGATCTTTTCTTTCGGCAGATACGACACCTGCGAATGGAATGCGCGCAAGGCACCGCCATGACTTGTCAACAGATGACCGCGAAACGCCGATGTCATCCTCCCCATGCCATAAATGCCATTGAGATCGAATTCGAAGCCAAGAACATCGTTCAATTCGTTTGGCCACGGCAAGCCGGGAGCGAGCGTCGCGTTCAGAACACTGGCAGGGATCAGTTGCTTGCCGTCGATCGCGCCGTTGTTCATCAGCATGATCGTCCACCGTGCAATGTCGTCCAGACTCGCGACGATGCTGCCCGCTGGACTGCAGTCGTCGTCTTTCGGAGCAGGTACTTGCCAAAGCTCATCGTTTTCACGTCGTTCGGAAAAAGGTATGGCGTAGTCCCCCTGACGATCTTCTTTAGCGTCCCCGTATGTGAACAAGGTCCGCTGCATACCGAGGGGGGTCAAAATCTCGTCCTTGACGAATTGATGCCACGGCTTTCCGCTTATTAATTCAATGATGTGGCCAACCGCCTCGTACATCATGTTGTTGTAGATAATTCGCGATCGGAGCGGAGCGATCGGCTTCATAAACCGGATGCGCTCGAAGAGGTCTTTCGTCGAATAGTCCGATTCGTACCAGATCATGTCATAACGAGGCACGCCGGTTTTGTGTCCGAGCATGTCGCGTAACGTGACAGCCGCATCGAGTGACGGGTCGTGAAATCGCAGACTGGGAACTGCATTGCGAATCGGCTCATCGAACGTAAGAAGTCCACGTTCGACCAGCAATCCTGCGGCGACCGCGGTAAATAGTTTTGTGTTGGACGCAATCGGAAACAGAGTTGATGAGGTAAACGGCAGCGCATTCGCAGCGTCGCGATGGCCGTAACCCTGCGCTAGCAATACCTGATCGTTTCTTACAATGCAAACGCCGATCCCCGGCGCGTGCCAATTGCGCACGAGTGTCTCGACGTATGCATCGACATCGCCCAAACCTGGCTTGCCTTGATCGCTCAGCATCGAACTTCCTTTCAAGAGAATGAAAATATACGAATACAAAGCGTTTTGTAAATAACGTGTTTCCTCAACTGACTTCAGTGTGACACGTTGGCCCTGAATCGTCTGCCCTCTATGCTTCACAAGGATTGGGCCGGTTTAAACGGTCTGATTGACTGCTCGGACGAACGTCTGCTTTTGAAAATCGTTACAGTCCCTTGTGGGTCGATCCACGCCGACGGTCGCGAGCCAGGGTTCGGGCAGTTTGGGACGTTCGACGCCATACCCGAGATCGAAGACAAGCGGAAATAGATCGGTTTGCACTAACGCACTGAATTCAAACATGAAAAAGAAGAACTGGAACCTCGCCGCCTGTTTCTACGTGTTTTCTCTGTTGTTGGGTTGCGCGGACAATGCGGCACAGATTACAAACAACGTGCCGACTATGCCCCTTGAGCAGGTAGTTAGCCGTTGCTTGTCGACCGTTGCTCCGCAAGGAGGGCCGACCCCTACCCAGGACAACCTCACTGAATCGCAATGGATTGGCTACGTCACTTGCGCGCTCGGTAGCAATTTACGAGTCGACATTGGTGAGGTTCAAGAAAACCCACAGGCAACTGTCGAAATCCTGATAGACGATGACGGATCTATTAGCTCGGTAAAACGCTTTCGGACCAGTGGCAACGCGGCGTGGGATCGTGCGGTCGACATATCGATCTGCGCAGCGCCCGCCTTGGTCTCACCTCCCAACCCGCGCCATTTTTCAAAGTTGTACGTGGTTTTCGGGCCTTTTTTACAGGGCGTAGGGGCGAGCGGTGGGGCCACTCTGACTGGTCAAAGTCATTGGTCGATGCATCACTGCACGACGGCAGGCGGCGCCACAGCGTGCAACTAGCATCTGTGTTAGATCCGGGGTGAGTGGCTGGTTTCTGGACTCGGAAGCGCGCCCGCGAGCGTAGCGATAGCGCCAAAAACACCCCAGACCACCGCGTCACGCCGCCCGGTGTAGAGTCTTCCGCGCCAACCCGCATAATGTGATGCTGGTTCTGTCACCCAAGGCAGCCGAAGATGACCAAGCTTTCAAGAACGAAATCCTGCCGCGTCACGATCAGAATGCGGGCCGCGGCTGTTGTGCTGGCGACCAGTGCGGTCTTGCCTGTGGGGCTTGGGTTATCCACGCTCGCGTTTATATCCGCGCCAACATCCGCATTCGCGCAAACGCCAACGTCAACGCCACCCCAAACCCAAAGCACAACCGCCCCGCAGCCAACCCCACCCACCCCTTCAAGGACCCCCATGGCCTCCGTGTTCGCCCCGCGTGGCACGCTGCGCGCATCGATCAATCTCGGCAATCCGGTACTGGCCAGTCTCGATCCGGCCACCGGTCAACCGGTCGGCGTCTCCGTCGATCTCGCCACTGAATTCGCCCGACGCCTCGGCGTGCCGTTGCAGCTGGTGGCGGTCAAATCGGCGGGCCTGTCGGTCGAGAACGTCAATCAGGACAAAGCCGACATCGGCTTCTTCGCCGTCGATCCCAAGCGTGGCGAGGAAATCGCGTTCACCAAGCCCTACGTGCTGATCGAAGGCTTTTATCTGGTGCGCGACGCCTCGCCGATCACCCACAATGCGCAGGTCGATCAGGCGGGCGTGACGGTCGCGGTCGGCAAGGGCAGCGCCTACGATCTGTTTCTGACACGCGAGCTTCAGCACGCCACGCTGGTGCGCATTCCGACGTCGCCGGCGGTCGTGCAAGGTTTTCTCGATCAACATCTGGACGTAGCGGCCGGCGTCAAACAGCAACTTCAGAAAGATGCCGCTCACACGGGCGGATTACGCCTGCTCGATCAGCGCTTCATGGTGATCCGTCAGGCGATGGGTGTGCCCAAGGCGCGGGGTGAGGACGCGGCGGCTTATCTCGCGAGCTTCGTCGAGGAGATGAAGGCGTCGGGGTTCGTGCAGGCCTCGCTGGCGCGACACCATATCGACGGCGCGGCCGTCGCGGGTGAGGGAGACTGACACGTCGCTGTCGGATCGTCGCTAGAACGAAACGCAAGAAGCCCAGCAAACGCACGAAACTCCACCGCACCAACCTCTCACGCAAACGTTTCCGCGTTGACGATTCAACCGTCATAACGATTCAAGATTCATCAGCACGACGCTCGCCATAAAACCCGTCGATCGAGCATCGTTCAGCCCGCCTCATCGCGCGTCGACTCATGTCCCGCGCATCGATCCCCACCGCCTCAACGGCCAATCAAGCAAAGGCGAAGCCCACTCGCCGCCAAACAGCAATTTTCAGATAGCACTGCGCAATCTCCCCTAAGAAATGACCGGCCAACCGTCGCTATGCTCCGGGCTCGGCTTTATCAAATCGTCGCGTTTTTTACGAGGAGATATATGGTTGTTCTATTCGAGCACGATGAGCTGGACGAGGCGCTTCAGCATCACGATGACGCGCTGCGGGCGGCGACGGGGCAGTGCCATGGAACGTTCGGTGAGTTGATGCAAGGCGTGTTGCCGGACGACCGGCATATTCTCGTCACGCTGCCGGTCAACCTGAAGAGCGTGATCGAATTCAGCGCCGCGCGCACCGACCGGATCGGCGCCAACGTGAGCCGCAAGACCAAGGCATGTCGCGCGGTCGAAGATTATCTGCGCCTCGCCGACCTGCCGCCCGGCGGCCTGCTGAATTTCCGGTCGACGTTCCCGGTCGGCAAGGGGCTGGCGAGTTCATCGGCCGACATGGTCGCGGCGATCCGCGCGGCGGCCCGCTATTACGGCCGGACGCCCGCGCCGGAAACCATCGAATCGGTGCTGCGCTTCATCGAGCCGACCGACGGCGTGATGTACGACGGCGTCGTGTCGTTCTATCACCGCGAAGTCAAACTCGACGAACAGCTCGGCGCCACGCCGGGCCTCGCGATCGTGTCCGCCGATCGCGGCGGCGAATGCGACACCGTCGAGTTCAACCGCCGCAAGCACGAGATGCCCAGCGCGGTGCGCCACGAGTACCGCGACATGCTGGCCGGCATGAAGGAAGCGCTCCGCGCGTCCGACCTGCACACCATCGGCGCGATCGCCACACGCAGTTGCGACCTGTCGCAAGCGTTCAATCCTCATCCGCACATCGGTCTGATGCACGAACTGCGCACCGGGACCGACGCGCTCGGCCTCGTGGCGACCCATTCGGGCACCTGCATCGGCTTGCTTTACGACGCCGGCGACCCCGAGCGCCACGCCAAGACCGCGCACGTCCAGGCGTCGCTGCGCGCGCGACAGATCGAATCGAGTCAATACACGACGGTATAGGAACACAGATGCTCAGATATGAATCCTCGCTGGACGCGATGCGAGACGCCACGCTGTTTCCGATCGGCGACCCGGAGCACGCGCTGCACATGGTGTCGTTCAAGGCGATGAAAATCGTGCCCGCGAACTTCATCATCCGGAAGGCGATTGCGCGCGGCGATCTGAAGCCGGGCGGCACGGTCGTCGAAACATCCAGCGGCAACTTCGCGCTCGGCATGGCGATCGTCTGCAACCGCCTGAAGCATCGCTTCGTCGCGATCGGCGATCCGGCCATCGAACCGTCGTATAAGCGCCAACTGGAAATGCTCGGCGGCCAGGTCGAAATCATCACGGACAAGAAGGGCAGCCAGGGTTATCAGAAAGCGCGCCTCGACCGTTTGCACGACATTCTCGCCGACGAACCGGGCTCGTTCTGGTGCCGTCAATACGACAACGAAGACAACGCGAACGCCTACGCCGAACTGGCTCGCGAGCTGCTCGCCGCCGTCGGTCAGCGGCTGGTGCTGGTCGCGCCGGTCGGCTCGGGCGGTTCGAGCTGCGGGATCGCCGGCGCGTTGCGCGCGGCCGGCGCGGATTGCACGCTGGTAGGTGTCGATACGTTCAACAGCATTCTGTTCGGCCAGCCGGACGGGCCGCGCAAACTGCGCGGCCTCGGCAACACGGTGATGCCGAAGAACCTCCGGCAAACCCTGTTCGACGACGTCCATTGGGTCGGCTCGGACTTCGCCGAGCATTTCACGCGCAAGCTGTATTCGTCCACCGGCCATTTTCGCGGGCCGACCACCGGCGCGGCGTTCGCGGTCGCGAGGTTCGTGCGCGAACGCTATGCGGGTACGCCCGTGGTGTTCCTGAGCCCGGACGACGGCTCGCGCTACGTCGATACAACCTACGCCGCCGACCCGGCCAATCCCGCTTACGACACGCTCGCCCCGCAACGGATCGCGCAACCGACCGCGTACGCGCCCGGCGCCGACTGGGTCTGGATGAACTGGCAACGCGCCGATATTCAACGATACCGTTAAGCCATGGCGATTATTTACGTCGAATCGAACACCACGGGCTTTGGACACCGCTTGCTGGAGGTGTCGTGTCTGTATGACAGCGTCTATTTCTTCATTGGCGACCCGGCACGCTATGCCTTTCTGGACCGCTTGCCGGCGGCCGTGAACGTCGTGCTCTGCGATACGCGTTCCGTCGACGCGTTACGCGAGGCCGCTGCGCAGATCGACGCGATCCGCTATGTCGTGTCGACCAGCGACGCGTTTATCGACATCGCCGCGCGGCTGTCCGGCGAACTCGGCTTGCCGACCAACTCCGCTGCGGCCATTGCGTTATGCCGCGACAAGCTGCGCTTGCAGGACGTGCTGCGCGACAGCGGCGTCGCCTATCCGCACACCACGACGATCCGTTCCACCGAAGCCGTGGCACGCCTGAGCTTCCCGGTGATCGTCAAGCCGAGGCAAGGCACGGGTAGCATCGGCGTGCGGCTGGTGGAAAGCGCGCAGGACTTTCCGCTTAACGCCGGCGACGATCTGATCTGCCAGCGCTTCATTCCGGGCACCGAGTTTTCGGTCGAATCGTTCAGCGACGCCGACGGTCATCAGATTCTCGGCGTGACGCGCAAGTTCGTCACCAAGCCGCCGCATTTCCTCGAACTGGCCCACGTATTTCCGGCCGACCTCGACACCGCGGTTCGCGCGCGGATCGTCGATACGGTGCGGCGCGCGCTCGACGCGGTCGGCTACCGTTTCGGCCCCGCGCATACCGAGGTGAAGGTGCACGACGGCGTGGTGTCGATCATCGAAATCAACGCGCGCCTCGCCGGCGGCATGATTCCGACGCTGATGGAGCGTTCGTTCGGCTGGTCGATGGCGGACCTGTACGTGCGCAGCTATCTGGCCGGCCGCAGCCAGTTCGTGGTGCCGACGCCCGCGCTCTATAGCGCCGTCGCGTTCGTGGTGCCGGAGGTGGGGCGCCGCTATATCGGCATCGACTTTCCGCGCGATTGCATCGACGCGGGGCTCTTTCGCAGCGAAGGCGTCAACGCGGGCAAGTTCGACTTTTCCGACCGTGCGGGTTATGTGATTTCGGTGGGCCGTAGCGCCATGTCGGCGCTGCGGCAAAGCCTGTCGCTGCGCATGCGTTCCACGGTGCTTTATGACGACCGGCGCGATCCGCCGCCCGACGCGCGGACGATTCACGAGATCGTCTACCGCAAATCCGGGCCGGGCTTCGGCGGCCTGACCGACACGCTGCTCGTGATCGAAAAGGCTCATCTCACGATGCTGCGTCGGCAAGGCGTGCTGAACGCCGCCCAGTTCGACGCGTTGAAGCAGGCCGTGCTGGCGCTGGAGGCCGATCCCGGCCTGCTGCGCGATCACGTATCGGGTCGCGGCGATTACTTCGACTACGAGAACTACGTGATCGACCGGTGCGGCCGCGAAACCGGCGGCATGATCCAGGCGGCGCGCTCGCGCAACGATATCAACAGCACGCACCTGTCGCTCACTTTACGCGAGGCGCTGGCGCGGGTGAGTTCGCGCACCGTCGAACTGGCCGCCGTGCTGGCGCGCCGCGCCAACGAAACCGCCCACCTATTGTTGCCGATCTACAGCCAGTATCAAACGGCCATGCCGGGTTCGGCCGGTCACTATCTGGTGGCGCAAGGCCAGATCCTGCTCGACACGCAGGGGGCGTTATCGGCCTTGCATGACGGCCTGAGCGTGTCGCCGCTCGGCGCCTGCGCGGGCGCGGGGACGACGTTCGCCACCGACACGCACAGCACCGCGGCGTTGCTCGGTTTCGCGAGCGGCCCGTCGAATTCGCTGCGGGCGATCAGCGACAAGAATCATGCGCAGCGCGGCGTGTATCTGCTGACCGAACTGAGCGGCAACCTGAACCGGATCGCCAGCGACCTGCAACTGTGGACCATGCGCGAACTGGCGCTCGTCGCGTTGCCGGACGCGATGTACGGCGGCTCCTCCAACATGCCGCAAAAGCGCAACCCGTACCTGCTCGAGTGGCTGCGTCTGGCTCACGAACGCAACGCCGCCCGCTTGACCATGGCCGTGTCGTCGCTGTCGCATCTGCCGACCGGCAACTCCTATCAGGCGAGCCGCACGGCCATCGAGACGCTGGTCGAATCGACCGGGCAGATCGTGGAGATGCTGACCGTGCTGACCTATGCGATCGACGGCATGCGTTTCGATGCGGATGCCGCACGGCGCGCGCTCGAAGCGGGCAACGGCTGCGCGACGCTCGCAGCGGAGTTACTGGTGCAGCGGCATGAGGCTTCGTTTCGCGATGCGCACACGCTGGTGGGCCGCGCGCTCGCGGCTCCTGACACGACCAGCACGACCCGCACGACCACCGAAGCCACCGAGGCGCCCCCCGCCGACACAAGCGCGCGAGTGCTGCTCGCCAGCATGAACGACGAACTGGCGGCCGGCCAGGTATTCGAACGTCTCAGCGGCGGCGGCGGCCCGTCGACGGAAAACACGCGCGCGGCCTGCCAAGCCCTCGACGCGCAGCTGCGCGACGCCCGCCGGCATCATCTGGCGCGCGCCGCGCGCGCCGCCACGCTCGCGCATGAACTCGACCGCGGCTTCAGGAGAACCCTTTGAACAGCTCGACGCCATCCATCCCGTCCACGCCCCCGACGCCGGACATCACCTTGCTGTGCGCGGACGGACCGCATCATCTGTATCTGGCCAGCGAAATCCTGAAGACCTTCGGTAAGGTACGGATCATCGTCGAACCCGGCCACGCTCAAGCTGCCCGTTTGCTGCGTAACGGCCATTACCGCGCGTATGGCTGGACGCTGTATCACCGGTGGCGGCGCAGCCTGTTCGGTTACGACGCTTACCGTCAACGCTACTTCACGCAACACGAAGCGCCGCTCACGTGGGAGGCGCTGCGCGGCGACGCCCGCGTTCGCCTGATAGAAACACCGTGGATCAACGATCCTTGCGTCGTCGAAACCTTGCGGGAAGAGGGCGCCGACGCGTACATCGTGATGGGCACCAAGAAGATCGGCGAGGCCGTGCTCGCGCACATTCCGCCCGACCGGATTCTCAATCTGCACGGCGGTCATCTGCCGCACTACAAGGGCAATCACTGTTTCTTCTTCGCGCTGCATCACGGCGAATTCGACAAGCTGAGCACGACGCTCCACCGCGTGGCATCCGGTCTCGATACCGGCGCGATCGTCTCGCACCACACGGTGCAATTCCAGCCGGGCGACAATTCGGAAACGCTTTATTCGCGCGCCGAAAAACGGGCCGTCGACAACCTGGTCGCCCGCCTCAAGATAGACCCGGACGTCACGCGCTGGGACAGCGAACCGCAACCCAACGCGGGCACGACTTACCGCATGCGCGATCGCGGCCCGCTGATCGAACTCGCGCACCGTTTCGCGCTGTTGCGCCACCTCCACGCGGCGTCGGCCGTGCGCCGGAAAGGGAATCAGGCACGATGAACAACGCACTGCTGGCCCAGCTTTCGCAGGTCGCGCTGTTTTCGATCCCGCTGACTATTTCGCCGGGCCCGAACAACCTGATGATGACCACCAATTGCGCGCAGTTCGGCTTCCGGCGCACGCTGCCTTCGCTGGTCGGCATTTCGCTCGGCGTGTTCGTGCTGTTCATGGTGGTGGCGCTGGGCCTCGGCGGCGTGCTGGCCCGCTATCCGCAACTGCATCTCGCGCTGAAGGTGGTGGGTTCGGCGTACATTCTGTATCTGTCGTATCTGCTGTTCACCTCGCATTCGTCGAGCGCGCAAAAGAAAACGACCGAGCGGCCGATCACGTTCGTTCAGGCGGCCTTGCTGCAGGTGTTGAATCCGAAGATCTGGCTGCTCGCGGCGACCGCCTGTTCCACGTTTCTCCCCCTCACCGGCAACGTGCACACCGACGCGATTCTGCTGTCGCTCACGCTCGGCGCGATCTTCTTTCCGTGCAATTCGATCTGGGCGCTGTTTGGACTCGTGATGCGCGGGGTAATGCGCGGCCGGGCGTTCTACCGGACCATGGGGGTCATGACCGCGTCGTCGGTCTTTTTCGTGCTGTTTTGAGTTGGCTAATTAGCCGCGATTTCACGGCTTGCGCGCATTTCTACCAAGGACGGCCATGAACCACATCGTGCTAGCGTTTTGCATCGACCCGGCAAAAGATCCTGTTTCGTCGCATGTGCTCGCGCGGCTGCTGGCCGCCGGCGCTTTCTCGCCGACCGACGGCAGCGTGGACGGTCACCCCGTGTTGCGTGCGCAACTGGGCAGCGTGCGCTGCGATCTGCTGCAACTCGACGACGTGCTGAGCCACGACTACCCCCGCTACGCGCCGATCCTCAACGACGCGTTCGGCAATGCCGACGCGGTCGTCATCGTCAACTGGCACGAAGGCAAGAACGCGCCCGATCCGATCTTCACGGTGCAAACCACCGGCGACATCGAAACCGGCACCTTCAGTCCCGTCGATCCGGCCGTGACGCGCGCGCTGTTCCTCGCGGTGGAAACGCAGCGGCAAAAGGCCGGCCTCGGGCAATTCTCGACGTGGATGGAAGCGACCCACTGGTCCGGACCCTTGTACGGCGCCGCATCAGGCAAGCTGGTGAGCCTCGTGAAGCCCTCGGTGATCGATCTGGAGATCGGCAGCACGCCGCGCGCATGGTCGTATCCGGCCGCCGCCGAGGTGCTCGCACGGGCGCTGCTCACGGCGTTCGAAGCGCTGGAGAAACCGGCAATTTCGCTACTGGGAATCGGCGGCACGCATTTCGAGGCGGGCTTCACGCAACTGCTGCGCGACTATGGCGAAACCCAGGGGCTCGCGTTTTCGCATCTGCTGCCGAATCATTGGCTGGTTGCACATCGTTATGAGTCGTCGGCGCGGCTGCCCGATCTGCTGGCCTGCGCCCGTTCGATCAAAGGCGGCGTCGACGCGATCGCGTTCCACGACAATCTGAAAAGCAGCTACAAGCACCAGGTGCAATTGCTCGCCGCCGAACTCGGCGTGCCGGCGTTCTCGCACCGCAAACTGAGATCGGACGACATTGCCGCCCTGATTCGCGACGCACGCGTCGAATCGTGACGCACAACGAGCGTGGTGGATCAGAGGCCGCGAAGCGCTTTGGGCGGATAGCCGAAGTGCTTCCTGAACGCGGTCGTGAACTGACTATGTTGCGCGTAGCCGCATTCGAGCGCGATGGTGGTGATTTTCTGCGGGCTGTTCGTGAGCAGGTTGTGCGCGCGGCTCATTCTCGCGTGGGTCAGAAACGCATGCGGCGAGTGGCCGAAGGTGGTTTTGAATTTGCGCAGAAAGTGATACCGGCTGAGATTCACCAGGCTCGCCAGATCCTCGAGCCGCACCGGTTCGCCGAGGTTGTCGCCCAGATAGTCGCGCAGCAACCGGGTCTGATGCGCCGAAAAGCGGCCGCGCGTATTCGGCGCGTCGAGATCCGTGGCGGCATACGAGCGGATCGTGTTGAGCAGAATCCAGCTCATCAGGCCGTCCACGCCCAGCAGCAGCGACTTGTCGTCCCAATCGGCAAGCGCGATGCTCGCGGCCGCCGCACTGATCACCGGCGAGGCCTCCTGGAACACCTCGCGGAACGAATAACTCTCCGGCGGCTGGCGCAGCGACTGGAGCAGGCTTTCCTCGAAGTTGCGCGGATCGAAATACACGTGCAGGAAATTCAGCCGCTCGGTGATCTGCCACTGCGATTGACCTTCGCCGATGGGAAACAGACAGACCGCGTTTTTGAAGCCGCGCCGCAAAATCTGCCGGCCCAACACCTGGTTGCAGTTTTCCCCGCCCGACAGGTACACGCTCAGTACGTTTTCGTTCGAACTCCGATACTCGGTGAGCGTATTGCGTCCGGTCCACTCCGACACCACGATGCCCGACGGCAAGTGCATGGACCGGACGAGCTCGGCACCCGCCGATTTCAGCGCGCCTCTGACGTTAATCGAGTTTGAAGACAGCATCTTGCAAATGATCGCTTATCGGCTGGTGGTGGAGCGGGCGGCGGCGTGCCGTGCTACGAAAAGCAGCAGAAACGGCCCGCCGGTCCGGCATGAGTGCGGCAACGAATGTGGCTAATGAGGGGCTATTGTGTCAGAAGATGAGAGTCGTGAGCGCGCGGCCCGGCGGGGTAGCCAGCGCGCATAAAACCCCGTGTTTTCAGCGGCTTTTATTCGCTGCTGGTCCACTCCACGTTCGCGCCCACCGAGCGCAAATTCTCGACGAAGCGTGGATGCGCGCGGCGGATCGGTAGCGCATTCATGATTTCGGAGCGTCCCTCGATGCTGGCCGCCACCATCAGCAACGCAATCGCCACGCGAATGATGTACGGGCTTTCGACCCGCGCCGGGCTCAGCGTCAGTCCGCCGAACGTGATCAGCCGGTGCGGATCGGACAGGAATACATGCGCGCCGAATTTCGAGAGTTCGCTGGTCCAGCCCATCGCGCCGTCGTAGACCTTGTTCCAGAACATCGCGCTGCCCTCGGCCTTGACGCCGAGCGCGACGAAGATCGGCAGCAGATCGACCGGCACATACGGCCACGGCGCGGCTTCGACCTTGGTGAGAATATTCTGCGTGAACGGCCGGCGCACTTTCAGCGCGCCGTTGCCGTGGGCGCGGGACCAGCCGTCGCGATGCACCACGTCGACGCCGAACTTGGCGAACGTGCGGTCGATCAGCGGGAACTGTTCGGGTGCCGTGTTCCTCACCACGATGTCGCCGCCGGTGATCGCGCCCAGCGCGAGAAACGTGGCGATTTCGTGGAAGTCTTCGCTGAAACGGAACTCGCCGCCGCCGAGCCGCTGGCCGCCCGTCACGCTGAGCCGCGAGGTGCCGATGCCGTCGATGCTCACGCCGAGCATCGCGAGAAAGCGGCAGAACTCCTGCACGTGCGGCTCGGACGCCGCGTTGGTGAGCGTGGAGGTGCCGTCGGCGGCGGCCGCGCACAGCGCGAAGTTTTCGGTGGTCGTGACCGACGCGTAGTCGAGCCAGTGATCGTTGGCGGCCATGCGCCGCTCATTGCGCACGATCAGCGATTCGTCGGTACGCGTGACGCGCGCGCCGAAACGCTCGAACACCTCGACGTGCGGGTCGATCTCGCGCACGCCGAGCGTGCAGCCTTTCACGTCGCTTTCGAGGCGCGCCACATTGAAACGCGCGAGCAGCGGCGGCACCAGCATGATCGACGAGCGCATCTCTTCGGGCAGCTTGTGCGTGACCGGATCGAAGGTGGTGGCGTGATGATGCAGATCGAGTATGCCGGTCGAAAAATCCACCGACACGTCGCTGCCCAGCGCGCGGAAGATGTCGAGGATTTTCTTGACGTCGGTGATCTCCGGCACGCCGATCAGGCGTACCGGCTGGTCGGTGAGGAGGGTGGCGCAGAGAATCGGCAGTACGGCGTTCTTGTTGGCGGACGGCGTGATTTCGCCGCGTAACGGCAGGCCGCCGTGGACGATCAGGTTGGACATGTTCGGCAAGCTTTGAAGAATGAAGACGCGAGGCCGTCATGATGCCATCGCCCGGGCGCGCCCGCTTCACTATCCGCCGGGTTGGTACACGGTGCGGTCAAGCGCGCGCTCAGGCGTCGCGTTTGGTGTCTTGCTTAGGGCGCCCTTAGTGCCGCGCTCAGGCGCTCACACGCCCGCCGCCACCGTCGGCGCATGCGCATGCGCCTGCGCCGCAGACGACGCGGCCTCCAGCCGCAGAAACTCGATCAACGGCTCCAGCAGCTTGTGCCGGCGCTCCGGGGCCGTGCGCAGCACGAAGCACCACGAGGCCGGTCGCGACAGGTCGGGAAAAAGTCGCACCAGACGGCCGCTGCGCAGGTCCGCTTCGATCAGCGGCAGGCGTCCGAGCGCGATCCCGGCGCCGCCGATCGCCGCACCGAGCACCTGACTGAAACCGCTATAACGGACGATCTTGGTTTCGAAATCGCTGGGCAAGCCGAACTGCCCCTGCCAGTTGCGCCACTCGAATTCGGGCGCATTCTCATGGGTTTCCTGCAGCAGACGGCAGCGGCACACCGCCTTCGACGCGAACGGATGCAGCTCCGGCGCGCAGACCGGGAACACCTCTTCGCGAAACAGCACGAGATCGTCGGCGCGCACCGTGTCTACGTGGATATGCACGACGCCGAGATCGACGCCATGGCGGGCGAAGTCCGGGTCGCCGTCCAGCGTGATGGCGCTCAGCGGCGTCTCGGGATAGCGCGCGGAAAACTCGGCGAGACGGCGCGCGAGCCACATCGACGAAAGCGAGCCGTTGGCCGCCACGGTCAGTTTTTTCGGCACCCCCATGACCTGCGAGCAGGCCTCTTCCAGCAGCGAGAGTGCATGACTCACGGCCGGCAGCAGACTGGCCCCCGCCTCGGTCAGGCCAATGCCGCCGAGTCCCGTGCTGCGTTCGAGCAGGCGGGCGTCGAGCAGGGCTTCGAGGCCGCGGATCTGATGGCTGACCGCGCTGGTCGACACACTCAATTCGGTCGCGGCGCGGGCGAAACCGCCGAGCCGCACAGTCGCCTCGAAAGCGCGCAGCGAGGCGAGCGGCGGGATATGAGACTTGGGGGACTTAGTGGACTTGAGGGTCATGCGGGGTATTGTAGGATACTCAACACCCGTTGAAAAACCATCTTTTGCCTCGCTTCGCGCGCCCCTGTAACGTCGCATCCATCCGATACGACAAGCAATCAAAAAGGGGCAAGCATGTATTTCGACGGCAGGTTATGGGCGATGCTGGCCGGGCTGCGACTACGCGTGGCAGCGGCAGTCGGGCTGGGTCTGATCGCCATGGTGTTCGGCGTGTTGCGCTTCGTGTTCCTTGGCCGGATGCTGGCGCTCGCGTTGCAGGGCGCGACGGTGCGCCAGGTCGCGCTGGCCGCGGCGGGCGTCGCGGTTTGCGTGCTGCTGCGCGCCGCGCTCGATCATCGTCGCGTGGTGGTCGCGCAGCACACGGCGGGGCGTGTGCAAACGGTGCTGCGGGCGCGGCTGTTCGACCGCATCGTCGAACTCGGACCGGCCTGGTTCGGCGCCGAACGGACCGGCGGCGTGATGCTGGCCGTGATCGACGGCGTCGAGCAGTTGCAGACCTTCTTCGGCGCCTACGTGCCGCAGTTGATCATCGCCGCCTGCGCACCGCTGCTGATCTTCGCAGTGCTGGCCTGGTGGGACGTGCCGACCGCCGCCGTGCTGCTGGTCGCCGCGCTGGCCACGCTCGGCTTGCCGATGCTGGTCCACAACGCCGACAAGCAGGCCGCCATCGCAAGGGCGCACGCGTTCAAGGCGTTCGGCGAGGAGTTTCTCGACGCGGTCCAGGGCCTGCCCACGCTGAAGGCGTTCGGTCAGAGCGGCGCGTTCGCGCAGAAGCTCGCCGAACGGGCAAGGGCGTTGTCCAGCAGCACCTTCTGGGTGCTCGCGCTCGGCTTGCTGACGCGCTTCTTCACCGACCTCGGCACGGGACTCGGCGCGGCCGCGGCGATCGCCGTCGGCGCATGGCGGGTGAGCCATGGCGAGATGAGTCTCGAAGCCTTGCTGATCGTGTTGATGGCGGGCACAGAGGTGTTCCGTCCGTTGCGCGATCTGCGTAACGTGCTGCATCAAGGCATGATCGGGCAATCGGCGGCGTCCGCCATTCACAGGCTGCTGGAGGCCCGCAGCGACGCGCTCGCCACTGGCGCCGCGCAAGTGCCTGATCTCAGTCCACGCATCGCGTTCGAGCAGGTCGGCTTCAGCTATCCGGGGCGTCGCGCGGTCGCGCATTCCGGTCTGAGCTTCGAGATCGCCGCCGGCGAAACCGTCGGCATCGTGGGGCCGAGCGGCGCGGGCAAGTCGACGATTCTGCGTCTGCTGCTGCGTCAGCACGATACGCAGGCCGGCACGATCCGGATCGGCGGACAGGACATCCGCACGCTCGACCCCGATCAGATCCGCGGCATGATCGCGATCGTCGCGCAGGACACCACGCTGTTCGACGGCACCATCGCAGACAATCTGCGGCTCGGGCGGCACGACGCCGCGGAGGCGGACGTGATCGCCGCCGCCAAAGCCGCCAATATCCACGATTTCATCCAGGCGCTGCCCGCTGGTTACGCCACCCGCATCGGCGAACGCGGCGCGACGCTGTCCGGCGGGCAACGCCAACGGATCGCGATTGCCCGCGCGCTGTTGCGCGACGCGCCGATCCTCGTGCTCGACGAAGCGCTGTCGGCCGTGGACGCCGAGAACGAAGCCGTGATCCAGCAGGCGCTCGACCGGCTGATGCGCGGCCGCACCACCTTGATTCTGGCGCACCGTCTGTCGAGCGTGATCGGCGCCGACCGGATTCTGGTGCTGGACCAGGGGCGCGTGGTCGAAAGCGGCAAGCACGCCGAGCTGATCGCGCGGCCGGGCGTCTATCAACGCTTGATGGGGCCGCAGGTCGCCGCGCCGGTCGAGCGCGCCACGCTGAGCGCGCCGGCCCGCGGCGCGTCGCGCGCGGC
Source organism: Paraburkholderia bryophila (assembly GCF_003269035.1). Classification (GTDB taxonomy): domain Bacteria; phylum Pseudomonadota; class Gammaproteobacteria; order Burkholderiales; family Burkholderiaceae; genus Paraburkholderia; species Paraburkholderia bryophila. The sequence continues at coordinate 26,639 of NZ_QLTK01000032.1, forward strand.
CGGGCCCGAGGAACGCGCGCTCGCCGCCGACGCCGCCGAGATCGGCTGGGTCGACACGCTGCGCAGTTTGCTGCGCTTCGTGCGGCCGTGGCGAACCCAACTCACGCTGACGGTGCTGTGCGGCATCGGCCGGGTGCTGGCGTTCATTGGCGTCGGTGTGCTGGGCGCGCTGGTGGTCGCGGGCATCGCGTCGGGCCGGCCGGTCACCACGCTGACCCTCGCGCTGCTGATCTGCGCGCCGGTCGCGGCAACGCTGCACTGGCTGGAATCGTGGATGGCGCACGCCATGGCGTACCGGCTGTTGTCCGAGATGCGGATCGCGCTGTTCGCCAAGCTCGAACGGCTCGCACCGGCGTATCTGTTGCGGCGCCGCTCCGGCGATCTGGTGGCGCTCGCCACGCAGGATGTCGAAACCGTCGAGTATTTCTACGCGCACACCGTGGCGCCGGCGTTCGTCGCGCTGCTGGTGCCCGCCGCCGTGCTGGCGCTGCTCGCCTGGACGGCGTGGCCGCTCGCGCTGGTGCTGCTGCCGTTTCTGGCCTCGGCCGGTTTAACGCCGATCCTCGCGCGCGGCAAGATCGACCGTTTGGGCGGCCGCGCGCGCGCCGCGTTGGGACGGGTCGGCGCGCATCTCACGGAGACCATCCAGGGGCTCGCCGAACTGATCGCGTTCCAGGCCACGGGACGTCGCCGCGCGGTCTTTCTCGACGATCTCGCCGCTTACCAGGCGCAGCGCTCGGCCTTGCAGGACGATCTGTCGCGTCAGGGCGCCGCGCTCGAAATCGCGACCGGCCTGGGCGGTCTCGCGGTGGCGCTGCTCGGCGCGGTGCTGGCCGCGCGCGGCTGGTTCCCGCATGAATGGTTGCCATTGCTGGTGCTGGTTTCCGTGGCGGCTTTCATGCCGGTGGCGGAGATCGGTCAGGTGGCGCGCCAGTTGGCCGATACGATTGCCTCGACCCGTCGCCTGCATGTCGTGGAGTCCGAGCCCGAACCGATCGTGGAGGGCGATCAACCGGTGCCGGCGAACCCGGCGGTGGCTTTCGACACGGTGAGCTTTGCCTATCCGGGACGCAGCGCGGCGACGCTCGACGAGGTGAGCTTCGCGGTCCGTCCCGGCAGCACGGTGGCGCTGGTCGGTGCGTCGGGCGCGGGCAAATCGACCGTGGCGAATCTGTTGCTGCGATTCTGGGACCCGCAGCAAGGGCGTATCACGCTGGGCGGTGTCGATCTGCGTGAGTTGCACACGGACGGCTTGCGCCGCCACATCGCGCTGGTCGCGCAAGACACCTATCTGTTCAACGACACGCTGGAGGCCAACATTCGTCTGGCCGGCCGCGACGTGTCCGACGCCGACGTGCGCCGAGCGTTGCAACGCGCCGCGCTGAGCGACTTCGTCGACAGTCTGCCCGAGGGCCTGGCCACGCGCGTGGGCGAGCGCGGCGTGCAGTTGTCCGGCGGCCAACGTCAGCGGGTGGCGATCGCGCGCGCGTTTCTCAAGGACGCGCCGATCCTCATCATGGACGAAGCGACCTCGCATCTCGACACGATCAGCGAACAGCAGATTCGCGCAGCGTTGGAGGAACTGATGTCGCAACGGACGTCGATCATCATCGCGCACCGTCTGTCGACGATTCAGAACGCCGATACGATTCTCGTGATGGACGCGGGACGTGTGGTCGAAGCCGGCAGTCACGACGAACTGCTGGCCGCACGTGGTGCCTATGCGCGGCTCGTCGCGAACCAGTCGTGGATGGTGAGCGCGTAGTACGGCGCGAGGCGAGTGCAGCGACCTCGGCGACCTATCCGATCTGCTAGTGTCCGATACGTGGCGTGGCACGTATCGTCACACTCTTTGCCGGAATCGGCGCAACTTCCGGTTGCTCTCGCTGCCGCCGTGCACTACAAATCTAAACCGGAGCGCATGCGCATCGCGCAGCGCGCACGGTCAGGACCATCCGGCATCCAACCTTCCGAATCAGACAGACAAGGAGACTCCCGTCATGGGTATGCGCCCCGATCCCACGTTCCACGCGTCGCCGAAACTCGCGATGGAGGCGCCGCCGGAAGATTACGCGTACACGCTGTTGCTGAGCCCCGATTTCTCGCAACCCGACGCGCTCGCGGTGATCGACGTGAAACCCGGCTCGCCCACCTACAGCCAGGTGGTGCATACGGTGACCATGCCGAACACCGGCGACGAGTTCCATCACTTCGGCTGGAATGCCTGCTCGTCGTCGTTGTCGCCGCTAACCGGACACGCGTTTCTCGAACGGCGCTATCTGATCATTCCAGGCTTGCGTTCTTCGCGCATCTACATTGTGGACACCAAGCCGCATCCCACGCAGGCGCGCATTCACAAGATCATCGAACCCGAGGAGATTTTCCGCAAAACGGGGTACTCGCGTCCGCATACGGTGCATTGCGGACCCGAGGGTATTTACATCAGCACGTTGGGCGGTGCAGGCAAGGACGGCACCGAAGGGCCGCCGGGCATTTTCATCATGGATTGCGAAACGTTCGACGTGCTCGGCCGCTGGGAAATCGACCGCGGCATGCAGGAGAAGCACTACGACTTCTGGTGGAATCTGCCGCGCGACTACATGGTGTCGAGCGAGTGGGCGCTGCCGCCGCAGTTCGAGAATGGCATCGTCCCCGAAGATCTGCTTGCCAATCAATATGGGCATCGGGTCCACTTCTGGGATCTGCGCGCGCGGCGCAACGTACAGACGCTCGACCTCGGCGCGAATCATCAGATGGCGCTCGAAGTGCGGCCCGCGCACGATCCCAGCCGCGAGTACGGCTTCCTCGGCGTGGTGGTCGACACCACCAACCTGGAGGGGTCGATCTGGACCTGGTGGCGCGAAGGCGGGCAGTTCCACATTGAAAAGACCGCGACCATTCCGGCCGAACCAGCCGCGGCGGAATTGCTGCCGCCGCTGCTGCAAGGTTTCGGCGCGGTGCCGCCGCTCGTCACCGACATCGATCTTTCCATCGACGACAAATACCTCTACGTCGCCTGCTGGGGCACCGGCGAATTGCGTCAGTACGACGTGACCGAGCCGCGCAAGCCGAAACTGACCGGCTCGGTGCATATCGGCGGCATCGTGCGGCGCACGCCGCATGCAAACGGTCAGACGTTCGGCGGCGGCCCGCAAATGATCGAGATCAGCCGCGACGGCAAACGCGTCTACTGGACCAACTCGCTGTATTCCACGTGGGACGACCAGTTCTATCCGGAAGGCGTGCCCGCCGCCAAGGTGATGGCCCATGTGGAGCCGGGCGGCGGCCTCACGCTAGACAAAGACTTCTGGGTCACGTTTCCCGACGGCTACCGGTCGCACCAGATCCGCCTGGAAGGCGGCGACTGTTCGACCGATTCGTTCTGTTATCCGTCGGTGGGCAGTTGATCGGCGCAGGTTGGTCGCAGACCGGCCTATGGCTGGCGGTCCTCGCGAGCGGCCTCTATCACGGGCTCAACCCGGCAATGGGATGGCCGCTCGCGGTGTCGAGCGGCTTGATGCAACGCCGCGCGCGGGCGCTCGGCGGCGCGCTGCTGTATCTCGCGGCGGGACACGTGCTGGCCATGCTCGCGGTGATGATGCCGTTTGCCATGCTGGCGGTCCTGCTCGCCTGGCAGCGCGAGATCCAGGCCGGCGCGAGCGTGCTCGTGATTGGTTTCGGCGTGTGGCTGCTGATCCAGCGCCGCCATCCGCGCCTGCTGGCGCGGATTCCGCCGTCGCGTCTCGCGCTCTGGTCGTTCGCCGTGGCCATTGCGCACGGCGCGGGACTGATGCTCGTGCCGGTGTACCTCGGACTGTGCCGTTCGTACGGCATGGATCACGCGCATCGCGCCGCGCAGACGCTGATCGACGCGAATCTGCAGATGGCCTTGCTGGTTTCAGCCGTGCATGCCGCCGCAATGATGGCGGCGGGCGGCTTGCTGGCGTGGCTGGTTTACCGCTACCTCGGGCTGAAATTCGTGTCGCGGAGCTGGTTCAATCTGGACACGGTCTGGGCGGTGAGCCTTGTGCTCGTCGGCACGCTTTCATTGGCGTTGATCGCGACCGACAGTTTCAGGCTGTGAGCCCCGCGACAGCGCTTTCAATGGCCGGCAAGGCATGGAGATACGGCCATGGAAAAATGCCGCGGTCGTGTGCGTCGCTGAAGACCAGTTGCACGCCGTAACCCATCGGCTGGATTTCGGTCACGACTACATCGTGCGCTTGCGTGGCTGTGCCGTTTGGGCCGGCCGCGTTACGCAAACGGCGGCATCCCGCGCACGGACACGCATCGCGCAACGTGCGGTGGGCGATCCGCTGCGCGGCCGCGCCGGGCCAATACAGGATCATGGCGTCGGCGGTCAGATCGACGCGGCTCGGTACATTCATCGGCTGGCGTCCTCGATCTGCTGAAGCGCGATTCGCACGGCTTTGCGCACGTCGGGGTCCGCGTCGTTCAATGCGTCGAGCAGTGCGGGCAGCGTCGCCGGTTCGCGCAATTCGCCGAGCGCAAGCGCGGCTTCCTTGCGCAGATTGCTGATCGGATTCGACAACAACGCCGCGATCGGCAACGCGGCGGCACGTTCGCCGATTTGCCCAAGCGCACGTACGGCGCGCAACCGGACTTGCCAGTAGTCGTCGGTGAGTGCGGCGATCAGCGCTTCATGTACGTCATGAGCGTCGTGCACGGCGTTCGCGCGCAGTTTGCCGAGCGTGGTCGCGGCTTCTTCCCGAACCTGCCAGACCGGATCGCTCAGTGCCTGCAGCAGCGCGGTCAGCGTGGGCGTGTGCGTGGCGGCTGCGAAGCCGAGCGCACCGACCGCCGCGCGCCGGATCTCCGCGTTGGCATCGGCGGTAACGATGGCGGCAAGCGGGGCCAACGCGCGGGCGTCCTTCAACCAGCCCAGCAGCACGACGGCTTCCGTACGTACGCTGTCGTCGCGATGTTCAAGCGCTCGCAAGGCGGGCGCCAGCGCCTCGGCGTAACGCAATTCGCGCAAGCCGCGCAACACGGCGGCCTGCACGAACGGTTCGGCGTGATCGGTCCAGCGGTGCAGCACCGCACCGCACACCTCGTCCTTCAAGGTGGACAGGCTCTGCGCGGCGGCCATGCGCACATCGGGATCGGCGTCGAGCAGGGCGTGGCAGAGCGCGTCGACAATCCACGCTTCTTCCCACGAACCGAGCACGCGCGCCGCTTCGCGCCTGAGCTCGGGCGACCCGTCATGGGCCAGCGCGTGCGCGATGAGCGGCAGCGTATCCGGTTCTTCGAGATCGGCCAGTTCGAGCAGCGCGATGCGCCGCACCACCGCATCGGTGTCGGCGAGACGCGGCAGCAGGGCGGCGACTTCCGGCGCCAGCGTGTCGGGATCGTGAGTCAGTAAAGTGGAATCGGTCATGAACGGGGCGCCTAGCGAAGCAGGTAAGGAATCTCGACTTTCACCGCGCCGGTCGGGCAATCCTGCTCGCACGGCATGCAGTACCAGCATTCGTCGAACTGCATGTAGGCCTTGCCTTTGCTGACGTCGATCGCGAGCAGATCGAGCGGGCAAACGTCGACGCAGACGGTGCAGCCCTTGTCCGCGATGCATCTGTTTTCATCGATCGTGACGGGCGCGCTGCTGCGCTGGAAAATCTCGTGGGGCGTATAGGACATCGCGGGCCTTCCTTTCTGTGATTCAGACAATCGCATCGGCAAGCGGACGGTGCTCCGCTTCGGGGATGCGCAGCTTGCGGTACGAGTCGAGTTCGGTCTCGGTCAGCGCCACGACATACGGTTCGACCGCGCGTTTCTCGCTGACCATGCGGCCCGCGTCGTCCTTGCGCAGATGGGTGTGGCAGAACCAGTCGGCGTCGTTGCGCTGCGGATAGTCGACCCGATGGTGATACAGCCCCCAGCGGCTCTCGGTACGGAACAGCGACGCCCGCGCGGCCATTTCCGCGCAATCGCGAATCGCACGGACTTCGGCGGCACGCATCAGCTCGTGCGGATTGTCGGCCTTGATCGCGGCGATGTCGTCGGCGATTTCAGCAAAGCGCTGCAGGCCGATTTCCATCTTGCGCGTGACCTTGGGCGGCTGCAGGTAATCGTTGACCATGCGGCGCAGCTTGTATTCCACCTGCGAAGGCGCCAGACCGTTGTCACGTTCGAGCGGCGCGTAAATGCGCGCGCGTTCGGCGTCGATCTGTTCCTGATCCAACGCGGCATGCTCGCGGCCCGTCACGTACGCCGCCGCGTTCTGCCCTGCGAACCAACCGTACGTGAAGGCGCCGAGCATGTAGTTGTGCGGCACCGCAGCCATGTCGCCGGCCGCGTACAGACCCGGCACGGTGGTCTCCGCACGCGCGTTCACATACACGCCCGAGGCGCTGTGGCCGCTGCAGAAGCCGATCTCCGAGATATGCATCTCGACCATCTGTTGCCGGTAATCGGTGCCGCGTCCCGCATGAAAACGCCCGCGACTCGGGCGCTCGTTGGTGTGCAGGATCTGCTCGATGGTCTGAATGGTTTCCTCGGCGAGGTGATCGAGTTTCAGGAACACGGGGCCATTGCCGCTTTGCAGTTCCTGGTAAAACTCCCACATCATCTGACCGCTCCAGTAATCGCATTCGATAAAACGTTCGCCCTTGCCGTTGGCCGTGAAGCCACCCAGCGGACCGGTCACGTACGCACAAGCCGGGCCGTTGTAGTCCTTGATCAGCGGGTTGATCTGGAAGCATTCGAGGTTCGCAAGCGCGGCGCCCGCGTGATAGGCCATGGCATAGCCATCGCCGGCATTGGTGGGGTTTTCGTAGGTGCCCATCAGATAGCCGGATGCGGGCAGGCCGAGACGGCCGGCCGCGCCGCACGACAGGATCACCGCCTTGGCGCGCACCACGTAGAAATCCGCGTTGCGGCAGTCGAAGCCGAGCACGCCGCACACGTTGCCCTGCGCGTCCTTGAGCAGACGCGTGGCGACGATCCGGTTGGTGATCGCCACCCGCGCGCGCTTCAATTGCCGGTACAGCACCTTCTTGATGTCATGGCCCTCGGGCATGGGCAACACATACGATCCCATGTGATGCACTTTCTTCACCGCATAGTCGCCGGTGCCGTCCTTCTCGAACTTCACGCCCCAGCGGTCCAGTTCCTCGATGGTCCTGAAGCTGTGTTTCGCGTACGCATAGACCGCTTCCTGATCGACGATACCGTCGTTGGCGATCGTGATCTCGCGGGTGTACTGCTCGGGCGTCGCGTGACCGGGAATCACCGCGTTGTTCAGGCCGTCCATGCCCATCGAAATCGCGCCGCTGCGCTTGACGTGGGCCTTTTCCAGCAACAGCACCCGGAGGCCGGGATTCGCTTCCTTCGCCTTGACGGCGGCCATCGGGCCCGCCGTGCCACCGCCGACGATCACGATGTCGTAGTCGAGTACATGAGTGTTCATGGTGCTTTCCTGATTGCGTTGGGCCCGAGCGCGCGTCCGACCGTATGAGCGGCGCCGGCCGTTTTGTCCCGGTCGACGCGCAGCCGGTACTGGAACGCGTCGCCGCGAAAATAGAGGTGTTCGTAGTCGATCGGCGCACCGTCGGTGTCGTGGGTCAGACGGTCGATGCGCAACACCGGGCCGCCTGCCTCGACGCGCAACGCGCTGGCGATTTCGTCGTCGGCGAGCATCGCGTCGATCGCGATGTCGGCGTGACCGAGCGGCACGCCGCAGTCGTTTTCGAGAATCAGGAAAATGTCGCGCGTGACCAGATCCGCATTCGCGAGACGCTTGCCGAGTGCTTCAGGCAGCCACGTCGATTCGAGCGAGACCGGCTCCCGGTCGAGCAAACGCACGCGATGAATTTCGACCACCGGCGCGCCTTCGTCGAGCTTCAGCCGCGCGGCCACCTGACGATTGGCCTCGACCACGCGAAAGCTGCGCAGCTGATTGACGATCTCGTGGCCCATCGACGACATCGCTTCGGCAAACCCTTGCAGCGAACTCACGTTCTGAAACGCCCGGGGTTTGGAGACGAAGGTGCCTTTGCCGTGCAGCTTGAACAGCAAGCCTTCCTTCTGCAGATCGCCGAGCGCCTGGCGCACGGTGATGCGGCTCACGCCGAACATCGCGCAGAGCTCGTGTTCGGAGGGCATCTGGCTGTGCGGCGCGTAACTGCCGTCGAGGATGCGTGCGCGTAGCGTCTCCTTGATCCGCGCGTAGAGCGGAAGAGGCGAGGGGGCGACATGGGCAACCGGGTTCGACATGATTCGACTTGTTATGACAAGATGAATCGCAGTCTAGTGAGCGGATCCGGCAAGCCCAACCAACTATTTCTGCTATCGATCTGCGTAATCGTGGAACACGGAGCGCGCCTGCGTGCGTGATCCGCGGGTCAGGCGGCGGCGGGAATTCAAATATCGAATTCTTCGTTCACTGAAATACAGGATCTCGGTAACGTAGGCCACTTTCCGATGCGTCGCGCCAGCTACACCCGTGCGATTGCAAGTAGTTCGGGCTATCGCCAACGGAGTGTTGCATGTCAGCCGAGCTGATTTCCCCATCGACGCCGCCGCTCGCGCGTCCACCTCAATACGGACGAGGTACGCACCATCCGCTGCGGCGCTACGCCGGCCTCGCGGTGGTTCTGGTGCTGCATCTGTTTTTCATCTGGGCGCTGGTGAACGGCCTCGCGAACAAGGTCGTGCAGATCGTCCAGAAGCCGATCGAAACCCGCATCATCATGCCGGTGAAGCCGCCGCCGCCGCTGCCGGTCCCGACGGTGAAACTGGCGCCGCCCAAAGTCACGCCGCCACCGCCGCCGTTCGTTCCGCCGCCCGAGGTGGTGGTCGCGCCGACTCCGCCCGCGCCGACCATCACGCATCAGGCCGTGCCCGAGCCGACGCCGGTCGCGCCACCGCCCGCACCGGTCGCGCCGCCTGCGCCGGCAGCGCTCAAACCGGTTAGCCACACGGTCGGCGTGGTGTGTCCCAACTCGGACGAGATTCGCCGTTCGATCGCGTATCCGCAGGAAGCGCAGGACAACAACATCACCGGCGACGTGACGATCTCGTTCGTGGTCGATCCGCAGGGACACGTGACCGACGAGAAGGTCGAGCAGTCCGCCGATCCGATTCTCGACCGGGCGGCCTTCGTCGCGGTGAAGAAATTCAACTGCATTTCGCAGGGGCAGTCGGTCCGCGTGCAGGTGCCGTTCTCGTTCAACCTGAACTGAGCGTCGCGCCCGGTCCGCCGTCGCAACCCTTTCAATCCAGCCGATTTCGGTGACCGCATCAAGTGGAGCATTCATGACCCAGCGTTCTTTTGCCGCCGTGGCGGCCAGCCTGCTGATCCCCGCCGCGGCTGCCGGGGTTTTCGTCGTCCCGCAAACCGTGTGGGCTCAGGCGAGCGTCGCCGTCTCGACGGGCAGCGCGTCGGGCCCGGCCGCGCAGGCGCTCGCCGCGCCTTCGCGGACAGCCACGGCCACGGCAACGGCCGCTGCTGCTGCCGATCAACCCGCGCCGCCGCCCGCCGTGGCAGCCGGCGCCGAGGTGACGAATCCCTACGGTCTCGGTGCGCTGTGGGCGAACGGCGATTTCGTCGCGCGCTTCGTGCTGATCCTGCTGGTGATCATGTCGATGGGCAGCTGGTACATCATGATCACCAAGTTCTTCGAACAGGCGCGTGCGAAGCGCCGCGCGAAGCACGCCGACGACCTGTTGTGGAGCGCGCCGTCGCTCGCGCAGGGGGTCGAGCAGCTCGATCCGGCCTCGCCGTTCCGCTTCATCGCGCAGGTCGGCATCGACGCCGGCGCGCATCACGACGAAGCCCTGCTCGAGGCGGTCGACCGCAACACCTGGATCGACGTGTCGATCGAACGCGCCATCACCAACGTGTCGAACCGCCTGCAGGACGGTCTCGCGTTTCTCGGCACGGTCGGCTCGACCGCGCCGTTCGTCGGGCTGTTCGGTACGGTGTGGGGCATCTATCACGCGCTGACGGCCATCGGCATCGCTGGGCAGGCGTCGATCGACAAGGTGGCGGGTCCGGTCGGCGAGGCGCTGATCATGACGGCCATCGGTCTCGCGGTCGCGGTGCCGGCCGTACTCGGCTACAACTTCCTGGTTCGGCGTAACAAGTCGGTGATGGAACGCGTGCGTGCGTTCGGCGCGCAGTTGCACACGGTGCTGCTGCCGGGCCGGAAGCGTCATGCGCGCGCGGCGGTCGCGCAGGTGAGCCCGAGCGCCGTCGCGCAACCCGTCCTCGGCTAACGCCGGGCTAACCCGGCCGAACCCACGCGGAGCGCACTGCCATGGGCATGAACGTTGGACAGGACGGCGACGACGAGATTATCGCCGCGATCAACACCACGCCGCTCGTCGACGTGATGTTGGTGCTGCTGATCATTTTTCTGATCACGATTCCGGTGGTCACGCACACGGTGCCGGTGCAGTTGCCGACGCAGACGGTGAACCCGTTGCAGACCAGACCGGACAGCGTCGAGATCGCGGTTAATAAAGACGGCGATCTGTTCTGGAACGAGAAGCAGGTCGACGCGCCGACGCTGCTCGCGCGCCTGAAGGCGGCGTCCGTGAAGCTGCCGCAACCGGAAGTCCACGTGCGCGGAGACCAGACCACGCGCTACGAATTCATCGGGCGGGTGGTCACGGCCTGCGAGCGGGCCGGGATTTCGAAGGTCTCTTTTATCACCCAGCCGCCCGCGCGCGGCGGGTAGTCTCGCCGGAGAGTCGACAGTGGGAATGAACCTGAAATCGGGCAGCAGCGGCGAGCCGGAGGTGATGGTCGACATCAACACCACGCCGCTGATCGACGTGATGCTGGTGCTGCTGATCATGCTGATCATCACGATTCCGATCCAGATGCATGCGGTGAAAATGAACCTGCCGGCCGGCAACCCGCCGCCGCCCGCCGCGCCGCCGCCGGTGGTGCAGGTCGACATCGATTTCGATGGGACGATCCGCTGGAACGGCGCGCCGCTCGCGGGCAACGCCGAGCTGGAAAAACACATGGCCGAGGTCGCGGCGCAGCCGGACCAGGCGGAGATTCATCTGTTGCCGAACCGGCTCGCGCCTTATCGCGACGTGGCCGCCGTGCTGGCCGCCGCGCAGCGCGAAGGCGCGACGAAGATCGGGCTGATCGGCAACGAACAGTACATGAACTGAGCGTGCGCGAGAGAGTTATGGCACGCTGCCGGGGACACCCGCCAAAGGACAGCCGATGAGCACGCTGCACAACGAAATCGATCTGGATGCCGACGGACGTCACGTCGGCTATCTGCGCCTGCCGCATTCGGTGCATCGTTCCGCGTACGGCTGGATCCCGATTCCGATCGCCTCCGTGCGCAACGGCGAAGGCCCGGTCGTGCTGCTGATGGGCGGCAACCACGGCGACGAATACGAAGGACAGGTGCTCGTTTCCAGCCTGATCCGCGAGATCGACCCGCAATGGGTGCGCGGTCAACTGATCTTCCTGCCGATGGCGAATTTCCCCGCGGCCGCCGCGGGCCTGAGAACCTCGCCACTCGACGGCGGCAACCTGAACCGCAGTTTTCCGGGCGATCCGGCAGGCGGGCCGACCGCGCTGATCGCCGACTACATCGAGAACACGCTGCTGGCGCGCGCGCAGTATCTGATCGACCTGCATTCGGGCGGCAGCTCGCTGCTTTACGACGGCGCCAACATGCTCGCCATCGAGCCGCGCGATCCCGAGGAAGAGGCGCGGCTCAAGTCCTTGCTCGCGGCCTTCGGGTTACCACGAGCGTTTCTGCATCGGCCGAACCCGGTGCATGCGGCGAGCGCGGCGCGTCGACAGGGCGCCGTGTCGATTCTCACCGAACTGGGCGGCGGCGGCACCGTCCAGGCGAAACTGTTGCGCGACGCACGGCAAGGGCTGCTGAATCTGCTCGGCTTTATCGGCTTGCTGAGCGGGCCGCTCGTGCCGGACGGGCCACCGGCGCAAACGCGCTTCTATTCGGTGGCCGGTTCGCGCCATTACGTGTACGCCTATGATCGCGGCGTCTACGAACCGCTCGTCGAACTCGGCGATCAGGTCGTGGCCGGTCAACCCGCCGCGCGCATTCATTTCCCCGATACGCCGCTGCGCGAACCCGTCACCGCATTTTTTGCGAGCGCTGGACAGGTGGTGTGCAAGCGCGTGCCTGCTGCCGTGGAGCGTGGCGACTGTCTGTTCCATCTCGCCGAACCGGTTTGACGACAACGCGGCGCGTTCCATTAATGAATGGAATCGCGCCGCTATAGCGCGAATAACGACGTCGATTAAATTAATGAAAGCGCATTGAAATAAATAAGCCGCCGATATTAAAAAAACGATGCTGTAGCGGCGGCTTCAAGGTGGGCGGGGATTGGCGGCCATGCCGCGCGAATTAAATATCCGTTATTCACGGAATAACCATTCGTTAAATGTTTGGTTCATTCTGCATTGCCGGCCTGTTATCTTGTTTTTAATTCGACGACATTCGAAGTCGGACCGGCTAAAGATTCCACGGACCATCGACCGGCGTCAGCGCCATCCCCGTATTCATCATGACCTACGAGATTATCGATACCACTCCGCTCGATCCCATCGCGCAGCCGTTACTGGCCGCGCTGGAAATCGAATACACCACGCGATATCGCGAGTTCCGCAAGGACAGCGCCGCGTCGGTGAGCGAAGAGATGCTGCGCTATCCGGCCGAACTGTTCGCGCCGCCGGAGGGCGCCTTCATCGTGATTCAACGCGATGGGCAGACGGTTGGCGGCGGCGCGTTCAAACGCTACGACGCGGCCACCGCGGAACTCAAGCGGATCTGGACGCACGAGAGCGAACGCCGCCAGGGGCTCGCCCGTCGCGTCGTCCAGGAGCTCGAAGCACGTGCGCTGCGCCAGGGCTACCGGCGGGTTTATCTGACCACCGGTTTCAGGCAGCCTGAAGCGGCCGGACTCTATGCGAGCACCGGTTACGAAGCGCTGTTCGATCGTTCGATCGCACCGGAGATTCATTTTCGCCTGCCGTTCGGTAAGGACTTGCTGGAGCCGGGCCGTATCGAATCGCTCAGCGATCTGCGCCGCGCCGAACCGCTCGGTCAACGGCAGTAACGCTGCCGCCGCGCATCGATCCATTCGTTCATTTCGACAAGGCAGAATCCGCGATGAAGCACAGCAAGGCAATCCGCTCGGCGTTCGCGCTGTGGGCGTTAGGCGTGGCGTTGGCCGCGTCGGCGGCCACCCCCGGCGCCCTCGATCTGAGCCCGGACCGGCACGACCGGATTCGCACAGCGCCCGACGCCGCGGCCATTCAGGCCGTGCCCGCCGCGTTTCCGTTCGTCGCCAAGGACGAACTGGTGATCGGCATGACCGTGGCGTGGCCGCCGCTCAGTACCTACGCGACCGATGAGAAGACCGTCGTGGGCGTCGATCCGGACCTCGCGCAACTGGTCGCCGACGGCCTCGGCCGCAAGCTGAAAATCGTGGTCCTCGCGTGGGAAGACTGGCCGCTCGCGGTGCAGTCGGGCAAGGTCGACGCAGTGCTGTCGAACGTGACGGTGACCGAAGCGCGCAAGGAGAAATTCGATTTTTCGAGCTATCGGCGCGACGTGCTGGGTTTCTACGTGCGCAAGGCCAGCCCGATCAAGGCGATCCGCGAACCGAAGGATATCGCCGGATTGCGCATCATCACCGACTCGGGCACGAACCAGGAAAAGATCCTGCTGGCATGGGACAAGGAAAACATCGCGCATGGGCTCAAGCCGGTGCAGATCCAGTATTACGGGGACCCCGCCGTGAGTTTCGTCGCCTTGCAGTCGGGGCGCGCCGATCTGATTCTCAGCGTGAATTCGGCGCTGGCGTACGAGGCGGCCCAGAAAGGGGACTTGCGCGCAGTCGGCGCGATCAGCGGCGGTTGGCCGATCACGGCGGATCTGGCGATCACCACGCGCAAGGGTGGCGGACTGGCCGCGCCGCTCACGCTGCTGCTCAACGATCTGATTCACAGCGGCAAATACACCCAGGTGCTCGACCGCTGGAACCTCGGTTCCGAAGCGGTGGATAAGGCCGTGACCAATCCGCCCGGTTTGCCCAAAAGCTAGACCGCAGTCTGAGCGGATGCGGCCCGTCGCAGCGGCGGTCGCTGCCTGACGACACTCCGCTTTTCATCGCTTTCACTACCACTTTACTGCCTTGCGCACGGCTGCGATCAGCCCGTGTGCCGGGGCCCTTCGTCCATACAAAACGGAACAGTCGATGCGCGGGACACAGATCAGAAATCGGGCGGCTCAGCCCGTCATGGGGGTTCGCAGGACCATGCTGTCGATGGCCGTGCTGGCGCTCGCATTCAACGGCGCGGCATGGGCGCAGGGCCCGGCGGCGCCAGCTGATGCGAACGACGCGGCCGCGGCCTCGGCTCAGCCGGATAGCGGACTGTCCGCCACGGCAGCCGGCAAGGCAACCACCACGACAAAGCAGACGGTCGCGGTCAACACCGTGCAGCAGGACACGGTCGTCGTGACCGGCACGCGCACCGACACGAAGGCAAGCCAGAGCCTGACCCCGGTGGACGTGATCAGCGGCGCGCAATTGCGCGCCACCGGCCAGAACAATCTGCGCGATGCGCTGGTGCAACTGTCGCCGTCCATTTCGCACGAAACCTATGCGGGCGACGCCGCGTTGCTCACCGACGCGCTGACACTCCACGGTCTGAGCCCGGATCACGTCCTCGTGCTGGTGAACGGCAAGCGCCGCCATACCACCGCGAACATCGCGCTCGACGGCGGCCTGAACCAGGGCTCGACCGGCGTCGATATCGACATGATTCCGGTCGGTCTGATCGATCACATCGAAGTGCTGCGCGACGGCGCGGCGGCACAGTACGGCTCGGATGCGATCGCCGGCGTCATCAACATCATCCTGAAGAAGAATTCGCGCGGCGGCGAGTTGCAGACCACCAACGGCCAGACCTATGCGGGCGACGGTTTCAGGAACGGCGAAACCGCAACGGTCGGGCTGGATCTCGGCGGTCAGGGCTTTCTGGATCTGAGCGCGGACTACAACCGTCAGAACCACACCGTGCGCACCGGGCCGGACGATTACTTCGGCTCGTTCAAGCCCGGCCACGGCTACTACAATCCGATCGAAGGCGACCCGGCCAGCACACGCGAAGCGGTCGGCTACAACGCCGGCTACTACCTCGGCGACGACGTCGAGCTGTACGGCTTCGGCACCTACGCGCACCGCAACGCACAGGCGTATCAGAACTACCGTCCGCCTTCGGTACTGCCGCAGGTCTATCCGAACGGCTTCGTGCCGGCGGAGACCGTCAACGAGAACGACTTCTCGGTGACCACCGGCATCAAAGGTCAGAATCTGTTCGGCTGGTCATGGGACCTGAGTTCCACCTACGGTGGCGACCACGATGTGATCGGCATGACGAACTCCGCGAACACGGGACTGTTCGCCAGTCAGGGCTATACGCCGACCCGTTTCCACCTGGCCACCGTCAGCAACACGCAGTTGACCAACAACCTCGATTTCTCGCGCGCCTTCCAGTTGCCCGTGCTGCCGGCGCCGGTGAACGTGTCGTGGGGTGTCGAGCAGCGCCGCGAAACGTACACGGTGGGGGCGGGCGATCCCGCTTCGTACCTCGACGGCGGCTCGCAGGCCTTGCCGGGTCTCGCGCCCGTCAGCGCGAGCGACAACTCGCGCAACGTGGTCGGCACGTATATCGATCTGTCGACGCATCTCACGCCGCAATGGACCGTCGATCTGGCGGGACGCTTCGAGCACTACAGCGACGTGGGCAATACCACCAACGGCAAGTTCTCGACGCGCTACGACTTCACCCCGGCCTTCGCCGTGCGCGGCAGTGTCAGCACCGGCTTCCGCGCGCCGTCGCTGGCCGAGCAGTACTACAGCAACATCAACGAATCGCCGGCCTCGGTGGAAGGTTTGCTGGCGGCCAACTCGGGCGCGGCCAGACTGATCGGCGCCGCGCCGCTGAAGTCGGAGAAGTCGACCAACTACAACCTCGGCTTCGTGCTGACGCCGGTCAAGGGCCTGCACCTGGCGCTCGACGCGTACCAGATCGATATCCGCAACCGCATCGTCGAAGGCGGCACGGCCTCGGGCGCGGCCGCGATCGCCGCGATGCAGGCTGCGGGTTTGTCGGTGCCGGGTTCGATTCCGGCCTCGGCCGTGTCGGCGAGCTACTTCACCAACGGCGCGAACACGCGCACGCGCGGACTCGATCTGACCGGCACCTATCACACCGGCTTCGGCGCGTTCGGGCAGGTGGACTGGGATCTCGGCGTGAACATCAACACGACGTCGGTCACGCATATCGCGGCGGGCGCGAACGGCGCGCCGGAACTCAACGCGCAACAGATCGCGTGGCTGAGCACCTCGACGCCGAAGAACAAGATCATCGTCGGCGGCACCTGGCATCTCGACAAGTGGGGCGTGAGCCTGCACGAAACGCGCTTTGGATCGACCTCTAGCGAGGAAACCTACATTGTCGGGCCGAATGCCTTTTCGACGACGCAGTTCCTGCACTTCGAGAATGCCGCCCGCTATATCACCGACGTCGAAGTCCGCTACGACGTGACGAAGAAATTCCAGATCGCGGTGGGGGCGAACAATCTGTTCGACGTTTATCCGAGCAAGCTGCCTTATGCCGCGCAACTCGAAGGCGCCCAATACGATTCGTTCGCGTCGACCACCGGCGTGAACGGCGGCTTCTATTACGCGCGCGCCCGCTACCTGTTCTGACGATTTGCTCATATGCAAAGCAAAATTTGCTCGAACGGAAGCGGGCGCGGATGACCATAATGGTTCAACGGTTTCGTTCGCCGCGTTCGGCGCTTTTTTCGGCTTACTTCCCCAACTCATCCCCATGTACCTGGCGGTACACCAGGAGGGCTCGCTGTGTCCTATTCACTTTCGATTCTCGACAAGAGTCCCATCGCCGAGGGTAAAACGGCTCACGACGCGTTGCGTTTCACGGTGCGTCTCGCGCAGCGTGCGGAGGCGTTGGGCTACCAGCGTTACTGGATCGCCGAGCATCACGGCGCGCCGGGCCTCGCGAGTTCCGCGCCGGAAATCGTCGTCTCGCATCTGCTCGCGCATACGTCGCGGATTCGGGTCGGCTCGGGCGGCGTGATGCTTCAGCATTACAGCCCGTTCAAGGTGGCCGAGTCGTTTCGCGTACTCGCTGCGCTGGCGCCGGGGCGCGTCGATCTCGGGGTCGGCAAGGCGCCCGGCGGACTGCCGCTGACCACGCGCGCGCTGCAGTGGTTTCACGACAAGGCGAAGAAACCCGACTTCGCGCACCAGCTCGCCGAACTCGACGCGTTCCTGAAGTGGGGCGTGGCCGAGGATCATCCGCTGGCCGGCGCGCTGGCGCTGCCGACGCCGCCCGAAGCGCCGCAACGCGTGCTGCTGGGCGGCAGTCCCGAGAGCGCCGCGCTCGCCGCGCAGCACGACTGGCAGTACTGCTACGCCGGCCATTTCAATGGCGACGAGGCCAACATCGAGCGTTCGTTCGACGCCTATCGCAACGTGACGGGCCGCACGCCGTTGCTCGCGGTCTATGCGTTCGCGGCGGAGTCGAAGGCCGAAGCACAACGTCAGGTCGGTGCGCTGCGGGTATTCAAGGTGCGCCTTGCCGGCGGCCAGACCGTGAATCTGCCGAGCCCGGAGGCGGCGGCGGAATTCGCCCGGCAGACCGGCGTGACCGACTTCCGGCTCGACGAGTTGCGGCCCCACGTGATTACCGGCACACCGGACGACGTACGCGCCGAACTCGACGCCTTGCACGAACGCTTCGGGATCGAGGAATTCGTGATCGACACGCCGGTCGCGGATTACGCGCTGCGGCTCGCCTCGGTCGAAGCACTTGCCGGCACGCGGCAGACCGCCAGCGTCTGAGCGCCGCCGACTTCTTCCCATTCCCTTTTGACGGACCCCATCATGACCCAGCGAAACCTCACTTTCGGCATCATGCTGCACGGCGCAGGCGGCCACATGAATTCGTGGAAGCATCCCGCCGGTCCCGCGGACGCCAGCGTCAACCTCGACTTCATCACCGGCATCGCGCAGAAGGCCGAAGCCAACGGCGTGGCGTTCGCGTTCGTGGCCGACGGCCTCTATATCAACGAGAAATCGATCCCGCATTTTTTGAACCGCTTCGAGCCGATCTCGGTCCTGTCGGCGCTCGCGACCGCGACCTCGAAGATCGGTCTGGCCGGTACCTTGTCGACCTCGTACAGCCATCCGTTTACGGTGGCGCGGCAGTTCGCGTCGCTCGATCTGATCAGCGGCGGGCGGGCCGGATGGAATGTCGTGACGTCGCCGCTCGAAGGGTCGGCGAAGAACTACGGCGGCGAGCATCCCGATCACGAACTGCGCTACGAGATCGCCGACGAATATCTGGAAGTGGTGCAAGGGCTGTGGGATAGCTGGGACGACGACGCCTTCGTGCGGGAACGCGACAGCGGCCGCTTCTTCGACCCGGAAAAACTGCACACGCTCGACCACAAGGGGCGTTTCTTCCAGGTCGCGGGGCCGTTGAACATTCAGCGCTCGCCGCAAGGCCAGCCGGTGATTTTCCAGGCCGGTTCGTCCGATTCGGGGATCGCGCTGGCCGGCAAATATGCGGACGCGGTGTTTACGCATTCGCCTTCGCTGGAGGAAACGAAGGTTTTCGCGCAACAGGTGCGGCACAGCGCGGTCGAGCATGGCCGCACGGCGGACGACGTGAAGATCTTTCCGGGCATCGGCCCGATCGTCGGCGCGACGGCGGAAGAAGCCGAGGCGAAGTATCGCGTGATCCGCGACCTGCTGACCGTGGACGATGCGCTCGCCTATCTGGGCCGTTTCTTCGAACACCACGACTTTACGCAATACGAGCTCGACGCACCGTTCCCCGAGTTGGGCGAACTCGGTGCGAACAGTTTCCGTTCGACGACCGAGCGCATCAAGAACGAAGCGAAGCGCAAAGGCTCGACGCTGCGCGAGGTCGCACTCGAAGTGGCGACGCCGAAGTCGCAATTTATCGGCACCGGCGAGCAGATCGCCGACGAACTGATCCGCTGGTTCGACGCCGGCGCGGCCGACGGTTTCATTCTCGGCTTCCCGGCGCAGGCCGAAGGGCTCGACGATTTCGTGCGTTACGTGATTCCGGCGCTGGAGGCACGCGGCCGCTACAGCCGCACCCTGGCCGGCGCGACGCTGCGCGATCACCTGGGTCTGCCGCGCCGCGAAAGCCGCTATGCGGCTGCGGAAACCGCATGAACCAGGACGCTTTGCAACGCAGGAGGGCAGCATCATGAGCGACACCACCACGCCGTTTGCCGGCTCCGCGCACGCGGGGCATGTGCCTGACCCCGCCGAACGGCACGAGTACGCGCACTACCGGATCGTGCCCACGCGGCATCACGCGCGGACCGCCGGCACGGCGCTGGCCGTCGTGCTGATCGGGCTCTTCCTGAACTCGGTGCTGGGCAATCCGCGCTGGGGCTGGGGCGTTTTCTCGGCATGGTTTTTTGCGGAACCGGTGCTGTCGGGTCTCGGGCGCACGCTGGTGCTGACGGCGCTCGGCGCGCTGTTCGGCTTCGCCCTGGCCACGCCGCTCGCGCTCGCGCGGGTGTCGGGGTCGCCCTTGCTCGCCGGTTGCGCGTGGGCGTTCATCTGGCTGTTCCGCTCGATTCCGCTGATCGTGCTGCTGCTTCTGCTGAACAACCTGGGTTATCTGTACGAGACCATCTGGATCGGCGTGCCGTTCACACATATCGCGCTGCTGAACCAATCGACCACCGATCTGATCAGCCCGTTCTTCGCGGCGGTGCTCGGGCTCACGCTGAACCACGCGGCGTTCGCGGCCGAAGCGATTCGCGGCGGGCTGCTGTCGGTCGATCACGGGCAGCGTGAGGCGGCCGCCGCGCTCGGCTTGCCGGGTGGACGTCAGGTGCGGCGCATCGTGCTGCCGCAGGCCATGCGCGCGATCCTGCCGACCGCGTTCAACGATGTGATCGGCCTCGCGAAAGGCACCTCGGTGGTTTATATCCTGGCGATGCCGGACCTGTTCTACACGGTGCAGATCATCTATCACCGCAACCTGGAGGTGATTCCGCTGCTGATGGTTGCGACCGTCTGGTATCTGATCATCCTGACCGTGCTGTCGGCGATTCAGGTGCATATCGAGCGGTACTTCGCGCGTGGCGCGACGCGCGAACAGGTGGCGGTGTCGCCGTTGAGCGCGCTGTTCGGGCGCTGGCTCGGTGCGCGGAACGATGCACGGGTGGGGCGGCTGGCGCAGGCAAACGCGTCGCCGCGCGCGGTGAGCGTGGTGAGTGCTTCAGGAGCGTCAAGCGGCTCAAGCGCCTCAAGCGCGGCCGAAGCGGAAGCGGCGGGCTGGGCGCAGCGGCGGGTCGGCGGGCGGGTCGGGATTCACAACCTGTCGAAGAGCTTCGGCGCGCTGAAAGTGCTCGACGACATCTCGCTGTCGGTCGCATCGGGAAGCGTCACGGTCATCCTCGGACAATCGGGCTCGGGCAAGTCGACGCTGCTGCGTACGATCAACCATCTCGAACGCGTGGACGACGGCTTTATCGATATCGACGGTGAGCTGGTCGGCTATCGGCGCGATGGCCGCACGCTCTACGAACTCCGGGAAAAAGACATCTTGCGACGCCGGCGCGCCGACGTCGGGATGGTGTTTCAGAGCTTCAATCTGTTCCCGCATCTGAACGTGCTCGGCAACCTGATCGAAGCGCCGTTGGCGGCCGGTGTGCCGCGTGCTCGGGCCGAGGCCGAGGCGCGCGTGCTGCTCGCGCGCGTGGGACTCGCCGACAAGGCCGACGCGTGGCCGCGCCAGTTGTCCGGTGGCCAGCAACAACGCGTGGCGATTGCCCGCGCCTTGGCGTTGAAACCGAAAGTGCTGCTGTTCGACGAACCGACTTCCGCGCTCGACCCCGAACTCGTCAACGAGGTGCTCGATGTGATCCGTCAACTCGCCCGTTCCGGCACGACGCTGATCGTCGTGACGCACGAGATCGGCTTTGCGCGCGAAGTGGCCGACACGATCGTATTCATGGACGGCGGGCGCATCGTCGAATCCGGTCCGCCGGCGAACGTGCTGGGCGACCCGGCTCATCCGCGCACGCGCGAGTTTCTATCGAAGGTGCTGTGACCGTATGCGACAAAGACAACGACGACAACCACAAGCACAAGCACAAGCCGGCACGCCGAATCGGAACCCGACCCGATCGCACCCGCCACGCCGTCGCTTTCTGTGCGAGCTGGCCGCGCTGACCGCCATGCCGCTCGCCTGGCATGCCGGCATCGCGCAGGCAGCGGCGCAGGCGGCGCAGACTTTCGACTTCAGCGCGGAACAGAAAGGCCGCGTGCGCGCCCCGAAAGATCCGGATGCGTCGCGCGCCGCCCTGGCCTACCGTTTCGTCACGCCCGGCGTGTTCACGGTGGCGGTGGCGCCGGCCGCGCCGCCCATCGCCACCTATGCGACCGATGCGCATAGCGTGGTGGGCGCCGATCCCGACTACGCCCAACTGCTGGCCGATGCGCTCGGTCTGCGGCTGCAACTGGTGCCGGTCGCGTGGGCCGACTGGCCGCTCGGTCTGACGTCGGGCCGCTACGACGCCGTGATCTCGAACGTCGGCGTGACCGAGGCGCGTAAGAAGAAGTTCGACTTCACGACTTACCGGCTCGGCCTGCACGGCTTCTACGTGCGCAACGACAGTCCGATCAAGGCGATCCGCGAGCCGCGTGATATCGCCGGCTTGCGGATCGTCACTAATTCCGGGACGATCCAGGAGCACATCCTGCTCGAATGGAACCGGCGCAACGTGGCACAAGGCCTGAAAGCGGCCACGCTGCAGTACTACGACGACGACCCCGCATCGGGGCGACTCGCGTTGCTGTCGGGCCGGGTGGACGCGATCCTCAATCCGGATGCGCAACTGGCGTACGAGGCCGCCACGCAAGGGCAGACCCGGCGCGTCGGTACGGTCAACGCGGGCTGGCCGCTCAAGGCCGACGTCGCGATCGCGACGCGCAAGGGCAGCGGGCTCGCGCCGGCGCTGACGGCGGCGACCAACCGGCTGATCCGCGACGGCCAGTATCGCGCGGCGCTGACGCGCTGGGGCGTGCAGGCCCAAGCCGTCGACCATTCGGAAACCAATCCGCCGGGCTATCCGGATGTGTGAACCGGGCGGTGCGTGGCCCGCTTTCCGTGTTACCGACACGAACATTTTCCGCGCGACGCCAACGCCATTTCAGAACGACAACGCAGAACGACAACCAGAACGACAACGAGGTCCACTATGTGCG
Organism: Paraburkholderia bryophila; assembly: GCF_003269035.1. Classification (GTDB taxonomy): domain Bacteria; phylum Pseudomonadota; class Gammaproteobacteria; order Burkholderiales; family Burkholderiaceae; genus Paraburkholderia; species Paraburkholderia bryophila. Next base: position 48,959 of record NZ_QLTK01000032.1, read on the forward strand.
CGGTTCGCATCGATCATCTTGCTTTCCTGACGCCGGGTAATTATCCCGACGACGCGCCGCTGGCCGGCTTCGAGCGCACGCTCGACCTGTTCGGCGTCGGCGAGTCGCTCGGCTACGACAGCGCGTGGGTACGTCAGCGACATCTGGAGCGCGCGGTGTCGTCGGCCGCGACGTTTCTCGCGGCGGCGAGCCAGCGCACCACGCGCATTGGGCTCGGCGCGGCGGTGATCCAGATGGGTTACGAGAATCCGTTCCGGCTCGCCGAAGATCTGGCCACCGTCGACGTGCTGTCGCACGGCCGCCTGAATATCGGATTGAGCGCGGGTGCGCCCGCGCACGGCATTCTGCTCGGCGAGCGGCTGTTCGATGCCAATCCCGAGTTGATCGACTTTTCGCACGCGCGTGTCGAGCGGTTGCGCCGCAATCTGGCGGGCGAATGGCTCGGCGCTGAAGACAGTTTCGTCGAATCGGCGGCGGGTCGGGTACGGCCGCGCGTGAGTCCGTACGCACCGGGGTTGACGGATCGGCTCTGGTACGGCGGCGGCTCGCGGCGTTCGATCGAATGGGCTGGCCGTAACGGCTTCAATCTGCTGATCGGCAACATCACGACCGGCGAGGGCACCGACAACTATCGCGACGCGCAGGTGAACCAGCTCGACCTGTTCCGTGCGCACTGGCGCGAGACGCGGGCGCCGCGCATCGCGCTGGGCCGCGTGATCGTGCCGACGGATGGCGCCGATGCCCGCACCCGGCAGCGCTATCGCGAGTTCGCCGAAGCGCGCCACGCTCGTACGCTGGCGCCGCAGGGCGAGCGGCGCACGCTGTTCGTGCCGGACCTGGTGGGATCGGCCGATGAAATCGTCGCTCGTCTGCTGGAGGATCCCGTGCTCGGACAGGTAAGCGAACTGCGGATCGAGTTGCCGTATGATCTGCCGTTCGAGAACTACCAGCAGATCCTCGAAGACGTCGTCACGCGCGTTGCCCCTGAACTGGGCTGGCAGCCGGCCGACGCGCAGGTTTCGCCACTCACCACACCTGCTGAACTGCCGGTTCGTTACGCGCAGGCAAGGAGATAGGGTATGTCAGCGGTGCTTTCCCCCATCGCCACGGACGATCGACTCGTGTACGTGTCGGTTCTCGATCCGCTGGCGCGTCCGTTGTTCGACGAACTGGCGCACGAATATGGCAGCCGTTACGCCGGCCTGATCGACGAGCAGGAGATCGCGCACGAAATGCAGCGCTATCCGGTCGAGGCGTTCGCCGCGCCGGAGGGCGCGTTCGTGCTGCTCCTGCGCAACGGCGAGGCGATCGCGGGCGGTGCGTTCATGCGCCACGCCGATCCCGGCACGGTCGAATTCAAACGCATCTGGGCGAGCAGCCGGCATCGCCGCCAGGGGCTCGCACGGCGTGTACTGGCCGAACTGGAAGCGCAGGCCGCGCGGCTGGGTTACACGCGCGTGTTTCTTGGCACGGGGCCGCGTCAACCCGAGGCGATCGCGCTTTACCAGACCAACGGCTATACGCTGCTATCGGCGCATGACTTCGGGGAAGCGGAGCCGCCGGGTTATCTGTTCGAGAAGTCTCTCGCGGTGCCGCGCAACGAGTAGCGGCAACGCTGAATCCGCGATATCGAAAGCGGGAAATCTTGGTTGGTCGTGACCGTCGGCTTCGTTAGCATTCGACGTTGGGCGCGGTGTTGCTTGCGCCCGCTCGACGCGCTTCCACGACTTCCGCCTTCCTTTCGACATGTCACGCCTCCCCGCATCCGTTCCCACGGCGCCGATTGCCGGCATCAGCCGGCCACTCGCCACCGCGATCGCTCACGCCGTTCCTTCATCCGACCCAGCCGCGATTGCCGCCGCACGGCAGGGCGTGCTCGACTTTCTGGCCGCCGCGTTCGCCGGCGCGGGCGATGCCGCCTACCGTAAATTGCTGGCCGTCAACGGCGCGGATTCGCGCGGCGCGGCGGCGGTGTTCGGCAGCGCGGCGCACGTGTCGGCCCAACAGGCCGCGTTGCTCAACGGCTACGCGGGCCATGCGCTCGATTACGACGACGTGCATAGCAGCGTGCGCGGCCATCCGTCGACGGTGCTGCTGCCCGCGCTGTTCGCGGTAGCGCAGAAGCAGGGCAGCAGCGCACTCGAATTGCTCGACGCGTACGTGGTCGGCGTCGAAACGATGGCGCGTCTCGGGCTCGCGCTCGGCAGCCGTCATTACGAACAGGGCTTTCATAACACCGCGACGCTCGGCGCATTGGGTGCGGCCGCAGCCGTCTCGTTTCTGCTGAAGTTCGACGCGCCGGCCATCGACAACGCGCTGGGTCTGGCGGCCACGCAGGCGGCCGGACTGCGCGTGCAGTTCGGCAGCGAGGCGAAGCCGCTGCACGCGGGTCTCGCGGCGCGAGCCGGCGTGTTCGCGGCGGAGTTGACCGCTGCGGGTTTGCGCGGCGCCGCGGATGCGCTCGACGGGCCGATCGGTTTCTTCGCGGTGTTCAGCGGCGGCGCGGCGCAGCCGGAACGCGTGCTCGATGGTTGGGGCGCGCCGTGGCAAATTGCGAGCCCCGGTCTCTATTTCAAACCGTGGCCATGCTGTACCGCCACTCACTACGCCGTGCATGCCGCGCTGAGCCTGCGTGACACGCACAAGCTCACGCCGCACGACATCGAACGCGTGACGGTGACCTTTCCGCCGGGCGGCGACACGCCGCTGTCGAATCATCTGCCCGCCACCGGCCTCGAAGCGCGCTTCAGCGTCGAGTACGCGGTCGCGGCCGCGCTGACCGACGGCTCGCCGGGCGTCGCGACCTTCGCCGATGTGCCGGTGCGCGACGATCTGCTGGCGCTGGCCGCCCGCGTGACGCGCCGTCACGACGACACCGCCGCGCGCGCGTCGACCGATCCCGCAACCCGGTTTTCGAGCGTCGAGATCGCCTTGCGCAACGGCACGGTATTCCGCCACAAGACCGATCGTCTCCACAGCGCGGAAAATCTCCGCGCGAAATTCGCCGACGCGACCGCGCATGCCGACGCGCTCGCCTTCGTTCCCGCCTTGATCGACACGATGCATTCCGCCGCCGATCTCGCCACGCTCTTCAACGCTTTCGCAGCCAATCGCGTATGACCACGACCCGTAGCAACGCCGCCCGCCGCCAGATGCGGCTCGGGCTCTTCATTCAGGGCGCCGGACACCATGTTGCAGGCTGGCGTCATCCCGATGCGCAGGCCGGCAGCGAAAACCTCGCGCTGATGCAACGCATCACGCAGACCGCCGAACGCGCCAAATTCGACATGGTGTTTCTGGCCGACGGTCTGACGAGCGGACCCGACGCGCATCCGTCGATGGCGATGCGCATCGAGCCGCTCTGCCTGCTGTCGGCGCTGGCCATGGGCACGCGCCACATCGGCCTCGCGGCGACCGCGTCGACCACCTATAGCGAGCCGTATCACGTGGCGCGCGCGTTCGCGTCGCTCGATCACCTGAGCAGCGGCCGCGCGGCGTGGAACGTCGTCACCACTTCATACGACCGCACGGCGGCCAATTTCACTCGCGGCAATCATCCGGAGCACGCGCTGCGCTACGAGATGGCGGGTGAATTCGTCGATGTCGTCAAAGGCCTGTGGGATAGCTGGGACGACGACGCGCTCGTCAGGGACAAGGCCAGCGGCGTGTACTACGATCCGGCCAAAGTCCACTCGCTAAACCACGAGGGGCGTTTCTTCTCGGTCAAAGGCCCGTTGAATGCGTCGCGCCCGCCACAGGGGCATCCGGTGGTGATTCAGGCCGGCTCGTCGGGGCCGGGGCAGGATCTGGCCGCCCGGACCGCCGAAGTGGTCTTCACCGCGCAGCAGACGCTCGACGAAGCGCAGACGTTCTATCGCGATCTCAAAGGCCGGCTGCCGAAGTTTGGCCGCGAGGGCACGCAACTGCATGTGATGCCTGGCGTGTTTCCGGTGATCGGGCGAACCGAGCAGGAAGCGAAGGACAAGTACGCGCAATTGCAGCAATGGACCGATACGACGGGCGCGTTGTCGTTGCTGTCGGACCGGCTGGGTCACGACGTCTCGAAGTATCCGCTCGACGGTCCGCTGCCGGAATTGCCGGAATCGGATCAGTTGAAAAGCCGCGCCAGGTTGCTCACCGATCTGGCACGTCGCGAGAATCTCACGTTGCGCGAGTTGTATTACCTGGTTGCGGGGGCGCGTGGGCACCGGATCGTGTGGGGCACGGCCGTGCAGATTGCGGACGCGCTCGAAGAGTGGTTTACAGGCGAAGCCGCCGACGGTTTCAACATCATGCCGCCGTACTTCCCGGGCGGTCTCGACGACTTCGTCGAACTCGTCGTGCCTGAGTTGCAACGGCGTGGGCTGTTTCGCACCGAGTACAGCGGCACGACGTTGCGCGATCATCTTGGTTTGCAACGGCCGGCGAGTCGGTACGCGGCGGGGTGAGGGAGGGAACGGGAAGAGACGCGGCGCCTGGTTTTGAACAGGCGCCGTTTTTTCGTTATCTCTTCGATTAATCGTCCATTCGCGCGATTCATGCTGAATGAGTTAATCCGAGCTTGGATCAATTACCAGATGCTTTCGATTTTTATTGAGAGCGCTTATTAACACGCTACAGAATGCTTTCGATTTCTATCGTAAATAATAGATGGTTATCTGGAGCTTGCTAACAAACGTGGTTTCATTTACGTTCTGTTCATGAAACCGGAAAACAATGCTTGGCGCGCCTTTATCGATCTCGCCGAAATGGGGCGAACCGACTGGCGAAGTATTGCTTTGACGATCGTGCTGGTCGTGTCCCTAAGCATCCCGGCCAACCTGACTGCCGCACTCGTGCAGATTGTTTTCCTCCATCGGTTTGTCAGTATCTCCGACGCGTTCAAGGCTGCGGTATTTCATTTAGCGATCGTCGTCGCCTGCATTTTGGCGCTTCGGCTCATCTGCAGGAAAATTCTGCGACGTCCGTTTCGATCGCTGATTTCTACCGACCTCACGTTCAAAATTCGACGCTGTTTGCTGGGCGCCGCGCTGTGCTTGCCCGCTCAAGTGGGCAGTCTCGTGATTTTTTCACTCTACTTTTCGATGCGAACGGGCTCGGTTCTACTTCGTCACTTCGAATGGCCGCACGATATCGCCCAGATTGAAGCGACGATACCTATGATCATCCTTATCCCATTCCTCGCATTTATCGAGGAACTGTTTTTTCGGGCGTGGCTGACGCAGACCCTTGGGCACTATATTCGCTCCACGATTATTGTCGTTGCGCTGGTTGCCGTGCTCTTTGCGGCTATCCATACGCAATATAACTTTTGGCAGAAGATGCAGGTCCTGGTCGACTCACTCGGCTTGTCCGCCTTGAGCTTGCGCGACCGACGCCTCGAGCTCGCGATCGGTGCGCATTCGATGATGAATGTCTGCGTGACGTTGCAAGCGTTGTTCCTCACGGGCCCACTACCTTTTGTGGACCACGCGATAACAACAACAACGCTTGATTTGTGGAGCATCGCCATACTGAGAGGCGCGATTCCCTACGCGCTGTTGTATGGGTTGGCGCAGATAACGGGAGCGTGGTTTGTGCCGGCCGAGGCTCATCTGACGCTCCCCGGTGAGGTTCAGCCAGGATAGTCAGGTCGGTGAGTCGGTGAAGACTCTCACCGCATTCACCACACACACCGACCTCAAATCGCGAACCGGCTCAAATCCAGTTTCAACGGCACTCGCACCGGCGCCTCACGCGACACCTCCGCACTTGTGCCGTGCGCCAGAAACGCCCGAGTCCGCGGATTCACCGGCGCGCGAAACACCTGCGCCGCGGGACCGTGCTCGACCACCACGCCGGCCTCGGTGAAATACACCACGTCGCTGATTTCTTCCGCGAAACGCATTTCGTGCGTGACGAGCACGCAGGTCATGCCGTCCCGGACGAGATCGCGAATCACCGTCAGCACTTCGCCGACCGTCTCCGGATCGAGCGCGGAGGTCACTTCGTCGAACAGGATCAGATCCGGCTCCATGGCCAGCGCGCGGGCAATCGCGACACGCTGTTGCTGGCCGCCCGACAACTCGCCTGGATACGCGTTCGCCTTGTGAGTGAGCCGCACTTTCTCCAGCAGATCGTGAGCGGTGCGTTTCGCCGCGGCTTTATCGCGGCCGAGAATGCGCACGGGCGCCACGATCAGATTGTCGAGCACGCTCAGATGCGGAAACAGGTTGTACTGCTGAAACACGAACCCGACGCGTTTACGCAGCTCGATTTCCGCGCGTTCGGAAGCAAGCTGGTCGACCCGCGTCCCGTCGACTTCGATCTCGCCTTGCTGCGGCTTCAGCAAGCCGGTCATGCACCGCAGAATGGTCGACTTGCCCGACCCCGACGGGCCGATGATCGACACCGCCTGGCCGCGCAGCACATCGAGGTCGATGCCCTTGAGCACGGGGTTCGCGCCGAACGCGAGGTGCACGTCACGCAACCGCACCAGCGGGCGCGAGGCGGAAGGAGCGGCGAGCAGGCTGTCAGCTGAAGGCATGGCGTTTTTCGATGAAGCGGGTGAGACGCGCAATCGGGTAGCAGTACGCGAAGAACAATCCGAGCACGGTGAAATAGACCACGACCGTGAAATCCGCCCGCGCCACTGTATTGCTGGCCACCTGCGCGGTGTCGAGCAGATCGTGCACGCCGACCAGCGACGCGAGCGCAGTGGCCATCGTGATGCTGGCGTAGAGGTTCATCCACGGTGGCAGCATGCGCCGCACGCACTGCGGCAGAATGATCCAGCGAAACATTTGCGCGCGGCTGAACGCGAGCGAGCGCGCGGCATCCCACTGCGCATGCGGAATCGACTGGATCGCGCCGCGGAAAATCTCCGCGAAATTGGCGCTTGCCGGCAGCGCGAGGCCGAGCGTGACCTTGATCCAGTCGGGAAAGGGCAACGCAACATGGCCGATGTCGATCTCGAACGGGAAGACATAGGTCGAAAAATAGATCAGCACGAGCAGCGGTGCATTGCGGAAAACCTGCACATAGGCGCGCGTGACGACACGCACGGGCCATAGCGGCGAGACCAGCAACGCGCCGAGCACGAGACCGGCCAGCGTGCCGAGCGCAATCGCGATCAGGCTGATCTCGACGTTGACCCACAGCGAACCGACGAGCGCCGGCGTCCACGTGGCGAGCGCGGCCAGCGCCGTATGAAAACGGCCCGCCACCACCTCATGTTCGGCGAGCGCCAGCAGCGCGGCGACGGCCACGACGGCGAGCAGCGCGGCTGGGCGGCGCCGGTCGTCGCGAGCGGCCGGCGCGAGCGTATCAGTGGCCATAGCCGGGCATCCTCAACCGCGCTTCGAGCCAGCGTCCCAGCTGATTGATCGCGAAGGTCAGCGCGCCGAAGAACAGCAGGATCAGGATCATCAGTTCGAGCACGTTGTCGCGCTGCGTCCAGATCATGATCGACGCATAGGTCACGTCGCCGACGGCGATTGCCGAGGCGACCGTGGTCATCTTGACGAGGTCGACCATGTTGTTGACGAGTGCGGGCAGCGCGAAGCGCACGGCAAGCGGCAATTGCACTGCCCACAAGCGCTGGCGGCGGCTGTAACCGAGCGACTGGGCAGCTTCGAGGGTGGCGCGCGGGACGGCCTCGATTCCCGCGCGCAGCGCTTCCGCGTGAAACGCGGCCTTGTGCAGCGAGATCACGATCGCGCTCCAGATGAACGGCGTCAACGGATTGCCGCCCAGATTGCGCAGCGCCTCGCTGAGCAGCATATTGATCACCAGGAACGCGCAGAAGAGCTGCACGAGCGTCGGCGTGTTGCGGGTGATTTCGATGAACACGCGCGCCGGCCGCGCCAGCGCGAGGCGCGGCGAACTCAGCATGGCCGCCAGCGCGACCCCGGCGGCCAGACTGCCCAACGCCGTGACCAACGACAGTTCGAGCGTGACCAGCATGCCGTGCAGGAACGACGCGAGTTCGTCCGCTTCGAGCACGAAACGGTAGTTCAGCCCCAGCTTGCCGAGCGAATCGACAAGCGAATCGACGAGCGCGGCCGCGGCCGGCGCGAGTCCGGCGGCAAGCGAACTCATGCCGGTTGCGCCTTGAACTTCGCGTGCAGGTCGAGCACGGCCTGCGAAGGCTGCATCGCATTCTTGCGTTCGACGTCGATCAGCCAGCCGCTGCGATGCCAGTTCTGCACGATTTTTTCGAGCGCCGCCTGCGTGTCGGTTTCGCCCTTGCGCACCCAGATCACCGAGGGCGACGGAATCAGATCGTTCGAGACGGGGATCGTATAGTCCTTCCAGTCGGGATTGCGCGCGACCAGCAGGCGCAACGTCGGCGCCACGTGCACCGCGGCGACGCAGTTATTGCCGCGCAGCGCGAGCAGGGATTCCGGCTGGCCGCGGAACGCTTTCACCTGGGCGCCGTACTGTTCGGCGAGCGGCTTCGTATAGTTGCTGCCCTGCGAAACGCACACGGACTTGCCGCGTAGATCGGCCCACGTCTTGATGCCGCTATCCTTGCGCGTGATCAGCGCACCGCCGATCTCTTCGAACGGGGTCGGCGGATACGAGAAAATTTCCGCGCGTTCCTTCGTCACTTCCATGTTGGCGATCAGCGCGTCGACCTTGCCCTGCTGCAGGAATTGCACGCGATTCGACGGCTGCACCGGCGTCAACTCCACGTCGACACCGAGCTGTTTCGCGACGTTTTCCGCAAGATCGATGTTGAAGCCCACCGGCTTTTGCGTCGCGGGGTCGAGCGAACCGAACGGCGGCCCGGACAGGATGACGCCGATCACGATCTTGTGGCGCTGATGAATCCGGTCCAACGTCGCATCGGCGTGGGCCGTCGTGGCAGCGAAGGCGGCGAGCACGCCGAGCGCGCTCAAAGCATGGCGGAAGGTGCGGCGGATGGGTGCGTTGAGCATGACGGAACAGGGCGAATTTCTGGATCGCTTATTCTCGGCATGCGGGCGCCCGGATAGAACCAATCAATTCTCATACCGTTATCTGATTCGTGCATTTGTGCAGACGACGCCGACGTCGGAACGTCGGTGAGCCTCAGATAACGGATTTTCTGCGGCGGCGAGCCGTTACATCTTTTTTGCCCGCACCGACGCCACCAGGTAATCGAGCACCTGAATCGTGCCCGGCAAGCTTTCCGTGCTGGCGGGGCCGGTCAGATACTTGCCCTGTATGGCTAACGTAGGTGTCGCGTTCACCTGATAGTCCTTGATCAGCCGTGTGTCACGCTGCAACGCGCTTTGCGTCGAGAACGAGTTATACGCCTGCAGATATTTGGTTTTGTCCACGCCCTGAGTGGCGAGGAAGGCCGCTTGCGAATCCGGCGTCAGCAGATAGTCTTTCTTCACGTAGATTTCGTTGAAGACCACGGGCGTCAGGCGCGATGCCAGCCCCAGCGCGTCGAGTGCATGAAACATCCGCGAATGCGGCACGAAGTCGTCGCGGAAGGCGACCGGGACGCGCTGGAATACCACGTCCGGGCCCTGCTTTTTGACCCATGCTTCCAGATACGGAGCGAACTCGGCGCAGTGCGGGCAGCCGTACCACATGAACTCCGTGACGACGATCTTGCCGGGCGCGTCCACCGGTTGCGGCGTGGAGAGAACGCTGTATTCCTTGCCGGCCACCGGCGCCGACGTCGATGCATGGGCCGTGGAAAGCGCGGCGGCGAACAGCGTAAAGGCAACGATCGAGGCGCGGAAGAGGGTTTTCATGATCGCAAAAGGGAGGGAACGGGCGCCGAGCAAAACATAGAAAAATTAAACGATGCTTAAGGGGTGTCGGCCGGCCTCAACGATTCACCAGCCTCGCCGGAATAAACACCAGAATCAGCACCGCCGAGAGCGTCAAGGTGCACGCCGTCAGCACCAATCCCGACGCCAGCGTATGCGTGTACCCCTTGAGCCAGCCGATCACGGTCGGACTGATAAAGCCTGCCAGATTGCCGGTGCAATTGATCAATGCAATGCCGGCCGCCGCGCCGCTGCCGCCGAGAAAGGCGGTGGGCAGCGCCCAGAACATCGGCAGTGCGGTGACCACGCCGGAAACGGCCAGCGTGAGGCCGAGCATCGACAGGACGGAACTGTCCGCGCTGGCGGCGCACAGGCTGAAACCGGACGCGGCCACGAGCGCCGGGACGACGATATGCCAGCGGCGTTCGCGCGTGCGGTCGGCATGGCGGCCTACCGTCAGCATCGAAATCAACGCGACCGAATACGGAATCATGGTCAGCAAGCCGATCATCAGCGGATCGTCGATCCCCGTGCCGCGAATAATGGTCGGCTGCCAGAAACCGATCGCGTACGAGCCCATCACGATGCCGAACAGCACGAGGCACAGCAGCCAGACCCGCGCAGAACCGAACACCGCGCGCACCGAACCATGCGTGCGCACCACGGCGTCGGCATCGATTTCGTCCTGAATCACGCGCTTTTCCGCGCTGGTGAGCCAGTTGGCGTCGGCCACCCGATCGTCCAGACAGCGATAGATCACCACACCCAGCACGATGGAAGGCAACGCCTCGACGATGAACAGCCACTGCCATCCTTCGAGTCCCCATGCGCCGTTGAATGCATGCATCAGATAGCCGGACAGCGGACCGCCGAGCAAACCGGAGACGGGAATGCCGGCCATCAGCAGTGCGGTCATCTTGCCGCGCCGGTGCGACGGAAACCAGTACGTGAGATACAGGATCATGCCGGGGAAAAAACCGGCTTCGGCCACACCCAGCAGAAAGCGCACGATGTAAAACATCAACGGCGTATGGACCCACGCGGTAAGCATGGAAAGCAGCGCCCACGTCACCATGATGCGGGCGATCCAGCGTCGCGCGCCGAAGCGATGCAGCAGCAGATTGCTCGGCACCTCGAACAGGAAATAGCCGATAAAGAAGCAACCGGCGCCGAGACCGTACGCCGCTTCGCTGAAATGCAGACTGCCGAGCATCTGCAGTTTCGCGAAACCGACGTTGACGCGGTCCAGATAAGCGACCACGTAGCCGACGAACAGCAACGGCATGAAGCGCCACGCGACCCGGCGGAACAGCGAGTCGGCGGACGTCGCGTCGAGCGCGGCGGGGTAGGACGTGTGACTGAGCAAGGCTTGTCTCCTGGCCCGCCGTACTGGTTATTTTGAGTGCGGTGGCGGGCGAACGATGTGAGAGTGTACGGACCTGCGGGCCGCGCTTCCAGCGGCGGCCCTCGAGGGTCAGGCGGCGCTGGTCTCCCGACGGGGCCGGTGATGAATCTCGTGGCCGTTCTGCGGCTGAAAACCGGCTGCAAGTCGTGCCGCGCCATCCATGGCGAAGCCGTCGCGCGTGAGCGCTTCGCGCAATTCGCGCTGCTGCGCGTCGTCGAGTTCGACCAGCGGCGCGCGCATGGCGGTCCATTGCGCGTCGCCCGATTGCCAGGCGACAGCGGCCTTCATCGCGGCGATGATCGGATAGCGCTGGAAAATCGCGCGCGTGTCGTTCAGGCGCTGCTGCCGGTCTTCGGCATCGGCGTCTCGCCAGTGCCGCGCGAGCGCGACGATCGCCGCCGCATTGACGTTGCCGGTCGCCGTGATGCATCCGGCGCCGCCGTGCTGCAGCGTAGACAGCAGGGTCGTTTCGGTGCCGGCGAATACGTCGAATCGTTCGCTCTGGAAGGCTTCGATCAGCGTGGCGGTGTGTTGCCAGTCGCCGCCGCTGTCCTTGATGCCCGCCACGACGCCCGGATAGCGCGCAAGCAACCGTTCGATGAACCCAAAGCTGAGACCGACCTGCGAAACCGGTGGGATGTGATACAGGTAAAGACGCAGACGGCTGTCGGCAACCGCGTCGATCACTTCGGCAAAGCCGCGAAACAGTCCTTCGTCGCTCACGCCTTTGTAGAAAAACGGCGGCAGCATCAGCACACCGGCGCAACCGCTGGCCACCGCGTGGCGGGTCATGCCGATCGCGTCGGGCAGCGCGCAGGCGCCCGTGCCCGGCATCATCCGCTCAGGCGGCAGGCCGGCTTCGAGCAGCGCATCGAGCAGCGCGCGCTTTTCGTCGACGGTGAGCGAATTCGCTTCCGAATTGGTGCCGAACACGGCGAGCCCGACGTCCTGATCCAGCAGCCAGCGGCAATGATTGACGAAGCGGACCGGCGAGGGCGTGCCGTCCGCGTTGAACGGCGTGAGGACCGGCGACAGGACGCGGCCTATGCCGGGTGCGCCAGATGCGCTGGGTGCGCCACGTAAGCGGGACGAGGGCGTGCTCATGGGTTTGTCTCCTTCGGTGTTCAGAGTGGCCGCGTCCTTGAATGCCCGGTGCAGCGTGGTATTGACGCACCGGTGCATGGCATTCAGGCGCCGACGCAGTATTGCGTGAGCATGAACAGCGAAGAAGCGTGAGCCGCTTGCTTCAAACCTTAATTATTTTTGTGTCCCAGCTCGATCCGGTTTCGTGGCGTGCACGGCGTCGATTTCCTGCGCGGTCTTCAGAAACGCGTGCACCAGCCGCATACGCGCCGACGATCGCCCCCACAACAGGCCCACCACGCGCTTTGGAAACGCATGCGGCAGCGGCCATCTGGCGAGCGCGAGGCCGGAAAAACGCGTCATCAGCCAGTCCGGCACCAGCGACACGCCCAGCCCCCGGTCCACCATCACCGCGATCGCATCGAGCCCGTCGAGTTCGCAGCGCTGATGCGGCTGGATGCCGTGCTGCCGCAAGTAACCGTCCGCGAGCTGACCGCCGACCACATTGCGGTCGTAGCGCACGAACGGTACGCGCCGCAGCACCTCGTGCGGATCGCCGACCTGCATCGACGCGGGCGTCAGCAGCACCAGCGGCTCTTCGCGGAAGGTGTGCCAGTCGCAGCTTTTCGGCAGGTCGAAAAGCGGCTGCACCAGCATGGCCGCGTCGAGATCGCCGCTCACTACCTTGCGGTACAGATCGACCGAATTGCCGGGTTCCAGATAGATATCGATCTGCGGATGCCGCGCGAGCAGGGCCGCCAGCACGTCGGGAATCACGCTCGTCATCATGGTCGGCGTGCCGCCCAGCCGCAGTTGCCCCGCCAGCACGGACTCGTCGTTCAGATCGGCGGACAGGTCGCGAATGTCGTGCAGCACCGCGCGGGCGCGCGCCAGAATGCGCTCGCCGGCCTCGGTCGTGCCGACCGTGCGGCCGGAGCGGCGCACCAGTTTCGCGCCGAGTTCCTGTTCCAGCATCTTCACGCGCTGCGCCACCGCCGCCGGCGTCAGATCGAGACGGCGCGCGGCTTCGGCGATCGAGCCGAGTTCGACCACGTAGACAAAGCTCTGCAGATAGCGCGAGTCCATCGAATAGAATTTTTATCTTTTGAAGAAGCCAAAGCATACTGTTTTTGATGCCACCCGGCTATCACACTTCGCTCTCACCGAACGCGCATCGGACGCGAACGGTTCGTAAACATGGAGGAGTGTGGAAATGCCAAAGATTGAATCGGTGTCGGTTTGTGCGGCGGGTGTGCCGCTCGATCGTGTGACTTCGTTTGCCACGCGCACGGTGACGACACGTCATTACGGCCTGGTTAAAGTGCGTTCGACCGATGGAGTCGAAGGAATCGGTTTCTGTTACGTGGGCAGCGCGGGTGGCGAGTTGCTGCGCGTGGCCGTCGAGCAGTTGCTCGCGCCGGTGTTGATTGGCCAGGATTCGTACGCGGTGGAAGGCCTGTGGCAGGCGATGTACCAGGAAGCCTTGCTACACGGCCGCGCCGGTACGGTGATGCGCGCGCTGAGTATTCTCGACACGGCGCTGTGGGACCTCAACGCGCGCAGTCACGGCGTGCCGCTGCACAAGTATCTCGGCGCGGTGGAACTCGACACGGTGCCGGCGTATGCGAGCGGCGGCTATTACCTCGACGGGAAATCGGCCGGCATGCTCGGCGAGGAAATGGCGAGCTATGTCGAGATGGGGTTCAAGGCGGTAAAAATGAAGGGCGGCCGTCTTTCACCGCGCGACGAGGAAGCGCGCGTGCGCGCCGCGCGCGAAGCGATCGGCCCCGACGTCGAACTGATGATCGACATCAACAACGGCTGGACCGACACGACCCAGGCGCTGCAGCATTTGCGGCGCATCGAGCAATACGATCCGTACTTCGTCGAAGAGCCGTTCTCGCCGGACGATATCGACAATCACGCGCGCCTCGCCAAACTCACGCGCGTACCGGTCGCGACCGGCGAGATCGGCTATGGCCGCTGGTATCACAAGGAACTGCTCGACAAGGGCGGCGCGGCGATCCTGCAAACGGACGCGGTGGTGTGCGGCGGCATCAGCGAATGGCGGCGCATTGCGGCGACCGCCGCGAGCTACGGCGTGGTGATGTGCCCGCACTGGTTTCACGACGTGCATGCGCCGTTGGTTGCGGCCACACCGAATGCGCGCTATGTCGAGTACTTCTGGGACGATCAGGTGCTGAACTTCCGGCGACTGATCGATCGGCAACTCGGCCACAAAAATGGGCGCATCGTGCTGCATCAGACGCCCGGGCTCGGCTTCGATTTCGACGAGCGGGAAGTCGCGAAAGTGGGGAAGTGGACGGTGATCTGCAGGTCGATCAGGAAGCGATAAATATGATCGTCCACCTCGGGTAGCAGGACCTGCTCGCGCTGCGGGAAGACCCACGACGCCACGCCTTCCTGCTCGACCCAGCACAGGTCGAGCACGCCATTGACCAGCTCGAAGTATTTGACTGCCGTGTCGAACATGCCGGCCATCGTGCCGGCGCAGAGCAGCGCGTAGCCGTACATGCCGTACATAGGGTTCACCCTGATTTCCGGCGTGGGCGCGGGCCGTCGTCGTCCTGGTGGGACCCGGCGCGTGGCGCGCCGGCGTTTCGTTTGTCCATTTCAATCACGATTCTGGCCAGGTAGAGCATTGGCACATTGCGCACGGCGCGCCATAGTCGCATCATCTGACGCTCTGCCTTTGCGCGAAAAAACCGACATGAACAAGAGACACTGGCTCCAGTCGTATGGCTCGATTCCCACTGAGATCGACGCCGACCGTTACCCGTCCGTGAACGCGTTGCTGGACGGCGCCATGCGCCAGTTCGCCGCGAAGCCCGCGTTCCACGCGTTTGGCCAGACACTGAGTTACGCGGACGTCGACCGTGCCGCGCACGCGTTCGCCACTTATCTTCAGCAAGTGGCGGGCGTCAGGAAGGGCGACCGGGTGGCGGTGATGCTGCCCAATCTGCTCGCGTTTCCGATCGCCTTCATTGCGATTGCGAGGATCGGCGGCGTACAGGTCAACGTCAATCCGCTCTACACCGCGCGCGAGCTCGAGCATCAACTCAACGACGCGGGAGCCGAAGTCGTCGTGGTGTACAACGGCGCCACGCCCACGTTGGCCCAAACGATCGGCAGGACGCGTATCAAAACGGTGATCACGGTCAGCCCGGGCGACTGGGGCAACAGGGACGGCGCCGCGATGCCAGGCCCCGCCGTCGATGCTTCGTTGAGCGACGCCATCACGTTCTCCGCCGCGATCGCCGAGGGCAAGACGCGGCAGCTGGAACCGGTGGAGGTGGGCGGCCACGACCTGCTGTTCCTGCAATACACGGGCGGCACGACCGGTCCCTCGAAGGGCGCCGCGTTGTCGCACCGCAATCTGGTCGCCAACATCGAGCAGTTCAAGGCCTTCATGCCCGATGTGCAGCGCCCCGGCGAAGAGGTGGTCGTTACCGCGATTCCGCTGTATCACATCTTTGCGCTGATGGTGAATTTCCTCACCTTCTTCTCGGTCGGCGCGGCTAACTGGCTGGTGGCCAATCCCCGCGATGGCGATGCCTTCATCGACGTGCTGAAGGCGGCGCGGCCGACCGTTTTTGCCGGCGTCAACACGCTGTACGCGAGCCTCGTCGCCCATCCGCGGCTGAAGGAGGTGGACTGGTCGCGCCTGCGGCTCGGTGCAGGTGGCGGCACCGCCGTGATCGACGTCGTCTCGGCGCGCTGGGCAAGCATCACCGGTAGCTTTATCCGCGAAGGCTACGGCTTGTCGGAGACGTCGCCGATTCTCACGTTCAATCCGCAGTCCATCGCCGCGTTCAATGCCACCGTCGGGTTTCCCGTGCCGTCGACCGATGTGCTGCTGCTGGACGAGCAGGACCGGGCGGTCGGCGTGGGTGAGGCCGGCGAGATCTGCGTCAAGGGGCCGCAAGTCATGGGCGGCTACTGGAATCAACCGGAGGCGAATGCGAAGGCGTTTACCGACGACGGCTATTTCCGTACCGGAGATGTGGGTGTGTTCGACGCGGCGGGCTTCCTGAGAATCGTGGACCGCAAGAAGGACATGGTCATCGTGTCGGGCTTCAACGTCTATCCGAACGAAGTGGAAGCGGTCGCTACCGCGTTTCCCGGCGTCGCCGAATGCGCCTGCGTCGGCGTGCCGGACGAACGCACCGGCGAGGCGCTCAAGCTCTTCGTCGTGAGAGCGCCCGAGGCGGACGTCACGGAGCAGGCGCTAATCGCCCACTGCCGCGCCGGCATGGCCGCTTATAAGGTGCCGAAGATCGTCCGCTTTGTCGATGCGTTGCCGAAATCGCCGGTGGGCAAGATTCTGCGGCGGGAGCTTCGCCGCGTGGAATGAGCGGCGGCAGGCGACGGCAGGCGACAGGGCGAGGCCCGATACCCGGCGGTAATTTGAGTTGCTATCCTGCTGAGGAACCCGTTCCTACCCGGCCAGAGCGTTGTCGAGCGCCGTGCGAGTCAAACGTCGTCGTCCCGGGCGCCGAACGGTGTGACACCGATTCCGTATCGCCCAGGAGTACCGCCATGCTGCGCTCGTTCGATCAACTCTGTCAGCCGGTCGACAAGGACCTGCTGGTCGCTGCCGACGACGGCCATGCAACCCTCACCGGCGGCGGCACCTACGCCATGCCGTGGCACTGGCACGACTGCCTGATGTTCATCCTGCCGAGCCACGGCGCCGTGGAGCTTCGCCATGAAGACCGCCGTGCGGGCACCTGGCTCTCGCAGGATCGCTTCGCGGTGGTGCCGCCGGGCCGCGCCCATCAAACCCGCGCAGGCTGCGGCACGCACACGCACGTCGCCGTCTACGTGACCGGCGACGCGCTACACAAGCTCGACGCCGGGGTCGGCTCGCTGGGCGAATTCCGCCGCCGCACGCGCAATCCGATCCTCGTGCGCCGGACCGCCGCGATCCGCACGCTGCAGGAACTGTCATTGCGCAACGACCGGGCTGCCTATGGCAGCGCGGCGACCCGCCAGGCGCTGTCGTCGGCGTTGTTGATGCAATGCATCGGCGAGGTGATCGCCGGCAAAACGGAACCGGGGACTTCGCCGCGCGAGCACGGTATGGCGCTGGTGGCCGATCTCGAAGCCTTTCTGACCCGTCACGCCGACCAGGACATTCCGCTCGACACGCTCGAAGAACGCTTCGGCATTTCGCGTCGCCACATGACGCGCCTGTTCCGCGAAAACACCGGCCACTCGATCGGCGAATTCCAGCAACGGGTCCGTTACGAAAACGCTCGCCGGCTGCTGGCCGAAACGGACTTGCCGGTCGGCGAGGTGGCGTTCCGCGTCGGTTTCGAAAGCGGCGCGGCGCTCGCGCGCGCGATGCGCCGCCTCGGCGGCCACTCGCCCTCCGAGGTGCGCGCGGGCATGGCCCGTTCGGTCAAATCTTAGGGCCCGCCCGAACGCGCGGCGCGGCGCCGATCCCCGTAATCTGGCCGGATGGAAACACATCCCCCGGTCAGCGGGGTTCACGCCGCCATGTCCTTACGTCATCCCGTCGAACTCGTTAGCGTGTTCGCCGCCGGTCCCGGCGGCGGCAACCCGGCGCCCATCGTGGTCGACGCCGCCGGCATGTCCGACCGCGACATGCAGCAGGTCGCGCAGCGCTACGGCCACGAAAGCGGCTTCGTGCTGCCGGCGCCGGCCGGCTCCGATTGCGACTACGAGTTCCGCTTCTGGGTCCCCAACCACGAAATGCCGATGTGCGGGCATGCCACGGTCGGCGCGGTCTGGTTGCTCCATCGAAACGGCCGCTTGCAACGCGACCGGCTGACGGTCCAGACGCGCAGCGGCCGGGTCGGCGTGCGCATCACCGGCGCGACGCCGGAAGGCGCCGCAGTCGAAATCTCCCAACCCGTAGGCCGGATCGAAGCCTTGCCGCAGGCACAACTAAGCCGCGACGAGATCCTCGACACGCTCGGCATCGGCGAGGCGCAACTGGCGCCGCTGCCGATCCAGAACGCCTGCACCAGCCGGGTCAAAACGCTGATTCCGCTCGCCAGTCCCGCCTGTCTCGACGCGCTGGCACCGCGCTTTGACCGGATCGAAGCCCTGTGCGAGCGGATCGGTTCCACCGGTCTCTATCCCTATGCGACCTTCGACGCCGGCCGGCAAATCTTCGACGCCCGGCAGTTCCCGCGCGCCTCTGGTTATCCGGAAGACGCGGCCACGGGTATCGCGGCGTCCGCGCTGTCGTTCGGTTTGCTCGCCAACGGCATGGTGGAGGCGTCCACGCGGACCATCACGATTCGCCAGGGACGCGCGATGAAACGACCGTCGCAAATCTCGGTGCGCTTCAGCTTCAACGCCGACGCCGGGTCCGGCTCCGGCAGTCCTGACGGCTGCTGGCTAGGCGGCGCGGTTTGCCGTGAGGCGACGAGCGGCGAGCACAGTGGCGAGCACAGCGGCGCCCCGTCATGACGATTGACATTCCAGCCCGGCTCGCGCAACTAGGCATGACGTTGCCGAGCGCGCCGACCCCGCGTGGCGCGTATCAAAGCGTCGTGATTCACCGCGACATCGCCTACGTCAGCGGTCATGTGAGCCGTACCGCCGGCGGCATCATCGCCGGGCCCGTGGATCGCGGAACGCCGTCCAGCGTGTTACGGCACGCGGCACAAACCTGCGTGCTGCGCGCGCTGAGTGCGCTCGTGGCCGCGCTGCCGGTGTCGAGTTCGGTCGAACGCGTTCTGTTCCTGCGCGGCTTTATCAATGCCGCGCCCAGTTTCGTGAACCACGGCGCGGTCATGGACGAAGCCTCGGCCGTGCTGCACGAGGTGTTCGGCGATAACGGCCGGCATGCGAGATCGGCGCTGGGTGTCTCCAGTCTGCCGGGCTGCGGCCTGCTCGAAATCGAACTCACCGTGGCGCTGACGCACGAGCGGCACCCGCATCCCGCTGAAACGCGACGGCAGCCGTAGCGACGCCGACGCATGACCCAACACCCGGCCGCACTGCAAACGGCGCACCGGGCACGATTACCTACCGTGGAGAAATCACCATGAATCGTCGTCAACTGCTGCAACTCGGTCTGGCTGCCGGGCCCGCCATTCTGTTGTCCCGCTCGGTCCTTGCCGCCGACGCCGAACTGGTAGTCGGTTCCAACGTGGGTGCGCCGCCCTTCGCGTTCAAACAGGGCGACATCTATTCGGGCTTCGACGTCGAAGTCTGGGGCGAGGTCGCCAAAGGCCTGAACCGCAAGTGGCGTCTGCAACCGATGGAGTTCGGCGCACTGATCCCGGCGCTGCAGACGCACAACCTCGACGTGATCGTCTCGCAGCTCTTCATCAAGCCGGAGCGCCAGCAGGTGATCGACTTCTCCACGCCGTACTACAAGAGCGGCCTGATCGCGCTGACCCGCATTGACGACACCAGCATCCACACGCCCGCCGATCTGGCCGGCAAACGCATCGGCACCGAAACGGGCACGGTTGCGGTGGCCTACGTGAAGGACCACGTCAAGGACGCCACGCTCGAACAACTGCCCAGCATCAACAACGCGCTGCTCGCGCTGGAAGCGGGCCGTACCGACGCGGTCGTCTACGACAAGCCGCAACTGCTGTACTACGCCAATACCGCCGGCAAGGGCAAGGTCCGGGTGGTGCAGCCGCCGCTCGAAGGACTCGACGTCGGCATGGGTTTCCAGAAAGGCAGCCCGCTGGTCGCCGCCGCGAACCTTCAGCTCGCCGCCATGCGCGCCGACGGTCGGCTCCAGGCGCTCAACCGCAAATGGTTCGGCGAGGCGGCGTCATGAGTTTCGACTGGGCGGCAGTGATTGCCGCGCTGCCTGATCTGCTGCAGGGTCTGCGGCTCACGCTGCTGATCGCACTTGCCGGACTCGGCGGCGGCGTCGTGCTCGGTGTGCTCGCGGGCGTGGCGCTGACCTATGGCGGCCGGTTCGCCGTCATCCCGGCGCAGGTCTACGTCGCCTTGATACGCGGCACGCCGATCGTGGTGCAGGTGATGTTCGTCTATTTCGCGTTGCCGATCATGATGGATATCCGTATCAGCGCGACCAGCGCCGCGATCATCACGTTGATCGTCAACTCGGGCGCATACAACGCGGAAATCATCCGCGGCGCGCTCGACGGCGTGCCGCTCGGACTACGCGAGGCCGGACTCGCGATGGGTCTGCCGTTTTACAAGGTGCTGGCGCACGTCATCAGCCCGATCGCGTTTCGACGCGCGCTGCCGGCGATGGGCAACCAGTTCGTCAATCTGGTCAAGGACACCTCGATCTTTCTCGTGATCGGCGTGGGTGAGTTGACCCGCCGCGGCCAGGAGATCATGGCCGAGAACTTCCGGGCGGTGGAAATCTGGAGCGCCGTCGCGCTCATTTATCTGCTCGTGATCAGCCTGCTTGCGCTGGGTCTGCGAGTACTCGAACGGAGGGTGCGTTTGCCATGAGCATGATCGAATTCAGGCAGGTCTCGAAGCGCTTCGGCCAGCACGTCGTACTGCACCCGCTCGATCTCGCCGTCGAACGCGGCGAGGTCGCCGTGATCGTCGGCCCGTCCGGCTCGGGCAAATCGACACTGCTACGTTGCATCAACGGACTCGAAACCATCAGCGCGGGCGATCTGCGTGTGGACGACATCAGCGTGCTGGGTTCCGCGCGCGACGTCAGACGCATCCGGCTCGAAGCCGGCATGGTGTTCCAGCAGTTCAACCTGTTTCCGAACCTGACGGCGCTGCAGAACGTCATGTTCGGACCGATGCGCGCGCGTGGCCGGTCGAAGGCGGAAGCACGCGAGATTGCCGGGGCGCTGTTGCAGAAGGTCGGGCTGGGCGAACGGATGCAGCACTATCCGTCGCAGCTTTCCGGCGGCCAGCAGCAACGCGTCGCGATCGCGCGAGCGCTGGCGGTTCAGCCCAAGCTGATGCTGTTCGACGAACCGACCTCGGCACTCGACCCCGAATTGCGCCAAGAGGTTCTCAAGGTCATGCAGACGCTCGCCAACGAGGGCATGACGATGGTCGTCGTCACGCACGAGATGGGCTTCGCGCAGCGTGTGGGTTCGCGCCTGCTGTTCATGGAAGCCGGTCGCGTGGTGCACGACGGCGAGCCCGCCGAGATGTTGTCGGCGCCGCCGGGGGAGCGCTTTCGCGAGTTCCTGCAGCACGTTCATTGACGCATGGCGCTTTAACGCGTTTTCACCATCGGCCGCCTCAGGAGGCTGCAGTCAAGATGATCTCTTCAAGCTTCGAAACCGACTACGGTTTTCGCCGCGACAGCGTGCGGCATGGCAACTGGCGCGACGCGCCCTGGAACGTCTGGGCGTTTCGCCACGTCCACGAACTGATTCCGACGGCGCGCATCGCGGCCACGCCCGGTCTCGCGGAAGAACCCAAGGTCGACGCCGATGCGCTGAGCGCCCACGAATTGATGCACGACGGCGAACGCCGCACGGTCGCCTCGATTCTGCGGCAGACCTCGACCGATGCGCTCACGGTAATGCGAGCCGGCAAGG
This sequence comes from Paraburkholderia bryophila, assembly GCF_003269035.1. Classification (GTDB taxonomy): domain Bacteria; phylum Pseudomonadota; class Gammaproteobacteria; order Burkholderiales; family Burkholderiaceae; genus Paraburkholderia; species Paraburkholderia bryophila. Next base: position 70,711 of record NZ_QLTK01000032.1, read on the forward strand.
TCGTCGCCGACTATCACGCACCGCATTTCACGCTGCAAAGCCGCCACATTCTGTTTTCGGCCAGCAAGTCGGTGGCGGGACTGCTCGCGGGAATGCTGGTTGGCGATGGGCTGCTGGACCCCGAGGCGCTCATCGCGCATTACGTGCCGGAACTCGCCTGCTCGGCGTTCGGCGATGCCCGCGTCAGGCACGTGCTGGATATGCGCACGAGCCTCGATTTCGACGAAGACTACCTCAACGCGAACGGCCTCTACGCCCGCTATCGCCGCGCCGGTCTGCTGGACCCACGGCGGGATGGCGAACCGGTCGAGACGGTGATCGAGCTGCTCGCGTTGCTGCGTAAAGGGGCAGGGGAGCACGGCGGTCCGTTCCATTACTGCTCCCCTAACTCCGACGTGCTCGGTCTCCTGATCGAGCGCGCTTCAGGCCAGCGCTATGCGGACTTCGCGTCGACGCGTCTGTGGCAGCCGCTGGGTCTGCGTCACGACGCATGCGTGACGGTGGACATCGCGGGCACGGCGCGCTCGGGCGGCGGTCTGTGCATGACGGTGCGCGATCTGGCGAGGATCGGCGAGCTGGTGCGCCTGGGCGGTGTGGTCGACGGACGCCGGCTGATCGCAGCGGACTGGATCGACGACACACTGATGGGCGGCAGCGCCGAGGCGTGGCGCCAGGGCAGCTTTTCGGACTGGCTGCCGAACGGCAAGTATCGCAACAAGTGGTATCAGTCCGGCAACGCCAGCGGTGCCTGTTTTGCGATCGGCATTCATGGGCAATGGCTGTACGTCGATCCGTTGCGCGAGACGGTGATCGCCAAATTCTCTTCGCAGCCGGACCCGACGAATAACGAAACCAAGCGCCTGAATCTCGCGTTGTTCGAGTCGATTGCGGCGGCGCGCTGAATTGCCTGCTCAGCGCCCCACCGTTTTGAACACGCGATTCTTGTCGAGTGTGACCGAGTCCGGCTTGCCGGCGTCGGCCTCGGGCAGGCCGGTGTTCGCGTCCTCCAGCGCGCGCCCGGTATATCGTCCGCGTGGCCGGATGACCTTGCCCACCCGGAGCTGCTCGATGCAATGCGCGAGCAAGCCCACGCACCGCGCCGTGGCGAACAGCGCGAACGACGCATCGCGAGGCAGCGCCAGTTGCGCCGCGAGGCTCGCCAGCGCGACGTCGATATTCGGTTTCAGCCCGGTCAGCGCGACCACCCGGTCGATGAACGACATGATCTCCGCCGGTGGACTCAGCACGTCGAGCAGGGCGGCGGCGCGCGTATCGCCATCCGGATACAGATGATGTCCGAAGCCCGGAATCGGAATGGCCGAACGCAGGTGATGAGCCACCACGTTTTCCGCACCGAGTCGTTCGACGTCGTCGAACACGGCCCGCACGCGACCCGACGCGTCGCCATGCAGTGGGCCGGAGAGCGTGGCGAGCCCCGTGAGCAGACAGCCCGGCAACGATGCGCCAGTCGAGGCGGTAATGCGCGCGGCGAACGCCGAACTCGTCATCTCGTGATCGGCGACCAGCACCATCGCGCGGCGGATCAGTTCGGCGCCGGCGCGGTGCTGGCCCCAGCCGAGCGCGAGTTGTTCGTGCGTGCGTTGGCCGGGTGCGTCGCAGCGCGCGCCGAACGCGCGCGCGATCAGCGCCACGAGCCGGCCCGCTTCGACGTGCAACGCGCTGTCCGTGCGACCGAGCGTGGAGTGTCCGCAAGCCGCGAGCGCCGCCAGCGAGGTGAACGCGCATTGCTTGCCGCGCTCCTCGCCTTGCAGCGGCAAATCGCCGGCGTCGAAGGTAATCGGCGCGCGCGCATTCCACAGAATGGCCGCGACGTCTTCGAGCGTGGCCGTTTCCGACAGCCGGATGCTGTCGCGGCCCCGGTAATACGGGCGATCTTTCGAGAAGGTGGTAATGCCGCTATAAATACAGGGCTCCGCACCGAAGATCGTGCCGGCGGCGAGCGCCTCGCGCTTACGTCCCACCTGTTTCTTGCGGCACAGCGCGGCGACGTCCTCGGCACGGTAGAGGCTTTTGCGCGGATCGTGCGGGTCCGGCATCACGGCGATATTGCCGCGGCTGACGTACGCGTAGACGGTTTGCGCCTGCACGCCGAGTTGTCGGGCCGCTTCGGTGAGCGTGATCCAGTTTCGCATGGGATATCAGGCGCGGGGATGCGAGAGAAAAGGGCCGCAGGGGACGGTCGGTGCGGCTGGCGCCGGGTCTGCCGGCACAGCCGATCCGCTGTCGATTCTGGCCTTGTTTCAGGTAAAAGTCATCTCGGCGGCACGGCGCTCCAGAATCTCGATGAGGATGTCGCCGGGCGACCTCACGAAGCACGCCCGCACACCGGCGCGGACCTGCTTCACCGGTTCGACGATTTCCGCGTTGCAGCGCACCAGGTGGTCGAACGCGGCATCGAGGTCGTCCACCAGCACGCCGAAATGGTCGATGCCCTGCGCTTTCTCGCCCTGAAGCGGCCGCCCGCCTGGCGCGCCCGGCAGCGGCGTGATGAAAAGATTGATGCTGCCCAACCGCACATCCACGCGTCCCGGCCGGCGCACGATGTCGGCGTTCAGGCAGCGCGCGAACCAGGCGGCGGTCGCTTCGGCGTCCACCGAGCACAGTTGCAAATGGTCCCATTTGAATTCGATCATACGGTTTCTCCGGATAGTCGACAGCATCACAGTTCGATGCGAGAAAGTTTTCCCAGCAACACCGAGTACGAGAACGTGCCGAGCAGGCAGATCGCGCCCATCAGGTTGAGTGCCCAGTAGAAGTGGCCGGTGTGCTGGGTGATGTAGCCGATCATCAGCGGCGTGGTGACCGCCGCGATATTGGCCGCGAGGCTGGTGATGCTGCTGGTCAGGCCCACGTATTGCCGTGGCGCGATTTCGGAGACGGCGGCCCACGACATCGACCCGACGCCCTGTGCGAAGAACGCGATCGTCAGGATGGCGATCACCCCTTCGTTCGATTCCACGAAATTGACCAGCACGATCGACGCGCCGAGCAGCGTGCCGATGATGAGCGGCGCCTTGCGAGCGGTGGACAGCGAGACGCCGCGCCGGATAAAAAAGTCCGACAGCACGCCGGCGATCAGAATGCCGAGCGTCGCGCCGATAAACGGCAGGGCCTGAAAAATCCCCACCTTGATGATCGACATGTGCCGCGCTTCGATCAGATAGGTCATGAACCACGTGGTAAAGAAGACCAGCAAGGTGTTGTTGCAGAACTTGCCAATGCAGATCGCGATCACCTGCCGGTAGCTGAGCAGCTTGAGCGCGAGGCGCCAGTTGAATTTCTCGCGCGGCTTGCGCGTGGCCGCACCGCCTTCGTTGATGTAATTCAGCTCCGCGGCATTCACGCCCGCGTGATGCTGCGGATCGCGATAGATCCGATACCAGATAAAACTGAACAGAATGCCGAAGCCGCCCGTCACGAAAAATACCGTGCGCCAACCGTACGCCGCCGAGATCCACAGCAACAGGCCGGTGAAGAGCGGTGTGCCGATGTATTGCCCCATTACGTAGACGCTGGTCGCGAAGCCGCGCTCGCGGGCGGGAAACCATAACGTGACGGCGCGCGCGTTGGAAGGGAAGGCCGGCGCCTCGAGCGCGCCGATGGCAAGCCGCGAGCCGAGCAACATGTGATAACCGGTCGCGAGCCCCTGCGTGAGCGTGGCGAACGACCAGCCGACCAGCGACAGTGCATAGGCGAGGCGCGAACCGAGCACGTCGGTCAATATGCCGCCGGGCACCAGCGCAATGGAATAGGCGAGGCCGAACCCTGCGAACAGCTCGCCCATCTCCATGCGGTTGAGCGCCAGCCCTTTCGAAAGGCCCGGCGCGACGATGCCCAGCGCCGAGCGATCCACGTAATTGAGGATGGTCGCCACGAGCAGCATCGAAAGTACGACGTAGCGAACTCTGGAGCGTTTCGTGGTGCTCGCGTAAGCCGGATTGCCAGCCGGCAGGCTGTGTTCCTCTGCGACTTTCATCGGTGTCTCCAAACAGTGGCCAGTGGTTTTTTTTATATCTGGCTGAATGACGATTTATCCGCGGCCGACGAACGGCATAGCGCTCGCCATGATGGTCATGTTCAGAACATTGGCTTCGAGCGGGAGACTGGCCATGTGCACGACTGCGTTGGCTACATGCGTGACGTCCATTCTGGCTTCCGGCGCCATGCGTCCATCCGCTTGCAGCACGCCCTTGTTCATCCGTTCCGTGAGCGAGGTGGCGGCGTTGCCGATATCGATCTGGCCGCAGGCGATATTGAACGCGCGTCCGTCCAGGGCTATCGATCGGGTGATACCGGTCACCGCGTGTTTGGTCGCCGTATAAGCAATGGTATGCGGCCTCGGCGCGTGCGCGGAGATCGAGCCGTTGTTGATGATGCGCCCGCCTTGCGGCGACTGCGCTTTCATCAAACGATACGCGGCGCGTGCGCACAGAAACACGCCGGTCAGATTGGTCGCCACGACGTCGTTCCAGAAATCGGTGTCGTAGTCTTCAAGCGGAACGGCGCCGGCGTTGCGGCCCGCGTTGTTGAAGAGCACGTCCAGCCGCCCGAATGCCGTTGCGATTTGCGAAAAAGCCTGCTCGACCGAGGCGGCGTTGCTGACGTCGGCCTGAAATACCTGCGCTTCGCCACCGGCCACGCCGATGACCTCTTTCGTTTCCAGCAGCGGCTCGGCTCGGCGCCCGATCAGCGCGACGGTGAATCCGGCTGCGGCGAGCGCCACGGCGGCGGCGCGGCCGATGCCGGAACCGGCGCCCGTCACGGCGGCGAATTTCTTCGATGCAGGCATTTCATCTCCTCCAGAGCATTCCATTGAACATGGGAAACAGAGTTGCATTCGCGCTGGTCGCTCAGCAAGCTTGATTGATTGAATCAACATCAAAGGACTTGGCGGACGGGCGCGCCCCAGGGTTTTCCTGAGACGCTATATCGCGGAAATGGACGTGCAGGCCATCGGGCAGCGTGGGGCCCGTGCCGGCACGAAAGCGGGGCGCAGGAGTTGATTGATCGAATCAACATTGACGTCGCAGGCGCCGGTTTCGTAGGCTCTCGACGTCTATCCATCGAGGGAAAAATCATGTCGCAAACTAACCCCACCCGCCTGCTGATTGCGCGAAAGGTCCCCACCGCCGTGGCGCATCGCGCCGAGGCCGAATTCCACGCGTTCGTGACCGAGTCCGACATGGACTCGGCCTCGGTCGTCGACTTCTGCAACCGGCACGAGGTGCCGGCCATCCTGATCGGCAAGAAGTCGGGGTTGCAGGCTGCGCATATCGCCGCGCTGCCGTCGACGGTCAAGATCATTGCCAACGCGAGCGCGGGCTTCGATCACATGGATGTGGCCGCCGCGCGGGAACGGGGCATCGCGGTCACGAACGCACCCGATGCGTTGACCGAATGCACGGCCGATTTCACCTTGCTGCTGGTGCTGGCGGCCTGCCGCCGCGCGTCGGAATACGAACGGATCATGCGCAACGGCTGGGGTAAGTCGTTCGGGATGACCGACATGCTGGGCACGCGGGTGAACGGCAAGACGCTCGGCATTGTCGGGTTTGGACGGATCGGGCGCGCGGTGGCGAAGCGGGCGCAAAGTTTCGGCATGCGCGTGATCTACACCGATGTGCGCCGCGCGGAGGCGGCGGCGGAGCATGGCGCGACGTTCTACGCCAGCCTCGACGACATGTTGCCGCATTGCCAGGTGCTCACGCTGCACGTGCCGGGCGGCGGTGTTCCGTTGATGGCGAAAAAAGAGTTCGGCTTGCTGCGCAAGGGCGCGGTGTTCGTCAACGCGGCGCGGGGCGGCCTGGTCGACGAAGACGCGCTGTATGACGCGCTGACATCGGGACATCTGTTCGGCGCGGGTCTCGACGTGTACCAGCACGAACCCAACGTCGACAAACGCTTCGCGGGACTCGACAACGTGTTCCTGACACCCCACATGGCCAGCGCCACGATCGAGACGCGCGACCAGATGGGTTTCACGGCATTGGACAATGTCGCGGCGGTGCTCGACGGGCGCGCGGCATTGAATCCGGTCTGACGCGTGCCTGCCCGCCATCCGGTCGGGCGATCGGCAGGAGGCGAGCGGCCGCGTTATAACCGGCGCTCGCCTCTCGCGGTAAGGACACCCACAGCGTGCTACGCCGCGGCTAGATACCGGCCAGCGCCGGCAACTCCATCTCGAACGGCAGCCGCTCGCTCCGGCTGATCGCCGGGTGCCGAGGTATCGCACGATTCAACGGCGGTTCGCTCGTAAGCTGAATCGACAGCGGCGCCGGATAACGCAGGCGCTTTCTCTCAAGAATCGCCTCGCTCAAAAACACCGCGCTATAGGCCTTCAGCAAGTGCGCATGATGCGCTTCGATATAGGCCTCGATCTGCTCCCGCTCGCCCTCTATCGCGGCGAGCGTCGCGAGCGTGCGCGTGTCCCAACGAAAACGCAGGCCGAGTTCGTCGAACGCGGCGTTGTAGGCGCATAACTGCGCCTGGACTTCCGCCGCGACGGCGGCATCGGCTGGCTGGACTGGCGAGGTGTTCATGGTCATCTCCTCAGAGCGAGTGGCATGAACGCAGAGTAGAAGAGCGCATCGATAAACAACAGTTAGAGTTTTTTGGAAAAACCATAGCTTTTCACTTATGCGTTGGTTTACCCGGACGCGCGCTCCCATGCGCCCTCACACTTCCCGACAGTGAATCACGCTACCCGCGATCAATGCAGCCGGGCGGCCACCGGTCTATTAGACATGCCTAATACAAACCATAAAATGTTTTGATTTTTACTTATCGATCCGCGCGCGCAGCATCCACTCAGACACGCTACACACCCAACCCGCCCACGACCGGCTGGTTGCACGTACAACGCGTTCCCTCTGACCGACCATTGGCGCTTCATTGCACTCAGACCGGCAGCGAAGCGATTCGATCACGTAAGTCCAACGCGCCGTGCGAGCGCGACGGAATATGCAGGAGACGCAGACATGGAACATTCCGACCGACAGGAGCGCGGCCGCGCCGCTCTCTGGCATCACCGCTGGGCGCAACTCGCGATCGGCGTCGTATGCATGGGGCTCGTGGCGAATCTGCAATATGCCTGGACGCTGTTCGTCGTGCCGATGGACAACGCCCACCACTGGGGCCAGGCGGCGATCCAGACCGCGTTCACGATCTTTATCGTCACCGAAACCTGGCTCGTGCCCGTCGAAGGCTGGCTCGTCGATAAGTTCGGCCCGCGTCCCGTCGTGATCGGCGGCTCGCTGTGCGCGGCACTCGGCTGGATCATCGATGCGCAGGCGAGCAGTCTCGCCGCGCTGTACGTCGCGGCGGTGATTGCTGGTATCGGCGCGGGCTGCGTGTACGGCACCTGCGTCGGCACCGCGCTCAAATGGTTTCCGGACAAACGCGGCCTCGCCGCCGGGCTGACTGCGGCGGGCTTCGGTGCCGGCGCGGCCGTCACCGTGATTCCGATCGCCAACATGATCCAGCGCTCGGGCTACGAGCACACCTTCATGTTCTTCGGCATTTTTCAGGGCGTTTGCATTCTGCTGCTGGCCACGATGCTGGTGCGGCCCAGGCCGCCTGCCGGCGCGATCGCGGCTAAACGCGTGGTCGCCAGCAAGATCGACTACACGCCCGGCGAGATGATCCGCTCGCCGCTGTTCTGGGTGCTCTATCTGATGTTCGTGTTCGTGGCCGCCGGCGGCATTATCGCCACCGCGCAGCTCGGGCCGATTGCCAAGGAATACGGCTTCGCGAAATTACCGGTCAGCCTGATGGGCGTCACGCTGCCGCTGCTCACGATGACGCTGTCGATCGACAATCTGTGCAACGGCTTTACCCGTCCACTGTGCGGTTTTCTGTCGGACCGAATTGGCCGCGAAAACACGATGTTCATGATCTTTCTCGGCGAAGGCGTCGCGTTGCTCGGGCTGATGCAATTCGGTCACAACCCTTACGCCTTCATGTTCTTCGCCGCCGCCGTGTTCCTGTGCTGGGGCGAGATCTTTTCGATCTTCCCGGCCACCTGCGCGGACACGTTCGGCAGCAAATACGCCGCGGCGAACGCCGGGACGCTTTATACCGCGAAGGGCACCGCGTCGATGCTGGTGCCGGTCGCCTCGCTGCTCTCGGCGAACGGCGGCTGGAGCACGGTGTTCATCTCGGCGGCGGTGATCTCGATCGCCGCCGCCGTCTGCGCGAAGTTCGTGCTGGCGCCGATGAGAAAGCGCTGGATCGACAACTCCGGCGCGCCGGCCGGCGCGGCGCTTGCCGAAGCCCGACTGCAACCTTTTTCCAGCGGCTCGCGCAAATGAACGACTCCGCAAGCACGCTGCTCGCACCCCAACGCATAACGACCCCGCCACCCAGGAGAGAAGTCATGGCAGAAGCCGACCAGCCCGCAGCAAACGTTACGTCGACCCAGCAGGCGACCGAAACGACCGATGGATTCCATCTCGTGATCGATGCGCTGAAACTGAACGACATCGACACCATTTTTGGCCTGGTCGGTATTCCTATCACCGATCTGGCGCGGCTCGCGCAAGCGGAAGGCATGCGCTTCATCGGCTTTCGCCACGAGCAGCACGCCGGCAACGCGGCGGCCATTGCCGGCTTCATGACAAAGAAGCCGGGCATCTGCCTGACCGTGTCGGCGCCGGGTTTTCTGAACGGTCTGACGGCACTCGCCAACGCGACCACCAACTGCTTCCCGATGATTCTGATCAGCGGCTCCAGCGAGCGCGAGATCGTCGACTTGCAGCAGGGTGATTACGAGGAGATGGATCAGTTGAATGCGGCGAAACCGTATGCGAAAGCGGCGTTTCGCGTGTTGCATGCGGAGGATATCGGCATCGGCGTGGCGCGTGCGATTCGTGCCGCGGTGTCGGGCCGGCCGGGTGGCGTCTATCTGGATCTGCCGGCCAAACTGCTCGCGCAGACGCTCGACGTCGTCAAGGCGCAGCAGTCGCTGGTGAAAGTGGTCGACGCCGCGCCGCGTCAACTGCCGGCGACGGAATCGGTGGAACGCGCGCTCAACGTATTGAAGAGCGCCAAACGTCCGCTGATTCTGCTCGGCAAGGGCGCGGCTTACGCGCAGGCCGATGCGGAGATTCGCGCGTTCGTCGAGCAAAGCGGTGTGCCGTATCTGCCGATGTCGATGGCCAAGGGTCTGCTGCCCGATACGCACGAGCAATCGGCGTCCGCGGCGCGCTCGTTCGTGCTGGAGAACGCCGACGTGGTCGTGCTGATCGGCGCGCGCCTGAACTGGCTGCTGTCGCACGGGAAAGGCAAGACGTGGGGTGCGCAGCCGAAACAGTTCGTGCAGGTGGATATTTCGCCGACCGAGATCGACAGCAACGTGGCGATTGCCGCGCCGGTGATCGGCGATATCGGCTCGTGCGTGGCGGCGCTGCGCGCCGGCGTCGATACGGGGTTCATGAAGTCGAACACTGAATGGACTGCCGCGATCGCCGAACGCAAGAACAAAAATCTCGCGAAGATGGCCGCGACACTCGACAAGAATCCGTCGCCGATGAATTTTCACAGCGCACTGCGGGCGATTCGCGACGTGCTGAAGACGCGGCCGGACATCAACGTCGTGAACGAGGGCGCGAATACGCTCGACTACGCGCGCAGCATCATCGATATGTATCAACCGCGCAAACGCTTCGACTCGGGCACATGGGGAATCATGGGGATCGGCATGGGCTTCGCGATCGGTGCGGCGGTGACGAGCGGCAAGCCGGTGGTCGCGATAGAAGGCGATAGCGCGTTCGGTTTCAGCGGCATGGAACTCGAAACCATCTGCCGTTACGACTTGCCGGTGTGCACGATCGTCTTCAACAACAACGGCGTGTATCGCGGCACCGATGTGAATCCGACCGGCGGCAAGGACGTTGCGCCGACCGTGTTCGTGAAGGGCGCGCGTTATGACCGGATGATCGAGGCATTCGGCGGCATCGGCCACCACGCGACGACGCCGGAAGAGCTGACGAAAGCGCTGCTCGAAGCGATCGCGTCGGGCAAGCCGACCTTGATCAACGCCGTGATCGACGAAGCCGCCGGCACGGAAAGCGGCCGCCTCACCAATCTGAATCCGCAAAGCGCGGCAACGAAAAAGTAATCCGGCAAACCAGGAGATATCAACATGACCAAACCTCTCGACGGCATCAAGATCATCGATTTCACACACGTTCAGGCCGGCCCTGCGTGCACGCAGTTGCTCGCCTGGTTCGGCGCGGACGTGATTAAAGTCGAACGGCCGGGTTCCGGCGACGTGACGCGCAACCAGTTGCGCGACATACCGGACGCTGATGCGCTGTACTTCACGATGCTCAACAGCAACAAGAAGTCGCTCACGCTGGACACAAAAAAACCCGAAGGTAAGGAGGTACTCGAGAAGCTGATCCGCGAATCGGACGTGCTGGTCGAGAATTTCGGCCCCGGCGCGCTGGATCGCATGGGCTTCTCGTGGGAACGTCTGAACGAGTTGAATCCGAAGATGATCGTCGCTTCGGTGAAGGGCTTCAGCGACGGCCATCACTACGACGACCTGAAAGTTTACGAAAACGTCGCGCAGTGCGCGGGCGGGGCGGCATCCACCACCGGTTTCTGGGACGGTCCGCCGACCATCAGCGCCGCGGCGCTGGGCGACAGCAATACAGGCATGCATCTGGCGATCGGCATTCTGACCGCGCTGCTGGGACGCGATAAAACCGGCAAGGGCCAGAAAGTCGCCGTGTCGATGCAGGACAGCGTGCTGAACCTGTGCCGCGTGAAACTGCGTGACCAGCAGCGGCTGGAGCGGGTAGGGTATCTGGAGGAATATCCACAGTACCCCCACGGCGAATTCGGCGACGTGGTGCCGCGCGGCGGCAACGCGGGCGGCGGCGGTCAGCCTGGGTGGGTGCTCAAGTGCAAGGGCTGGGAAACCGACTCGAACGCCTACATCTATTTCACGATCCAGGGTCATGCATGGGAGCCGATCTGCAAGGCGCTCGGCAAACCGGAGTGGATCGACGATCCGGCCTACAGGACCGCGGAAGCGCGCCAGCCGCATATCTTCGAAATCTTCAAGACGATCGAAACGTGGCTTGCCGACAAGACCAAATTCGAAGCGGTGGATATTTTGCGCAAGTTCGATATTCCGTGCGCGCCGGTCCTGACGATGAAGGAGCTGGCCAACGATCCGTCGTTACGCGCCAGCGGCACGATTGTCGAGGTTCCGCACAAGAAGCGCGGCTCGTATCTGACGGTGGGCAGCCCGATCAAGTTTTCGGATATGAAACCGGAGGTGACGGCGTCTCCTTTGCTCGGAGAACATACGGACGAAGTGCTGGCGAGCCTTGGCTATAGCAAGCAGGAGATCTTCAATCTGCGCGAAGCCAAAGCGGTTTAGTACGCTGGGCGGTGGCGTGCAGGTCCGGCTGAATGGTCGGGCCTGCGACTGCGATGCTGTGTGCTGTGCTGTGCTGTGCTGTTCTGATTCAAGTCCCGGTTCCCAATTTAAAGGAAGCGCCGTGCAAAGTGTTATCGACTTCCAGCAACTGGCCAATGCAATCGGCGATGCGATCGTCATTTCCGATGCGTGCGGCAGCATCGAATTCTGGAACCCCGCGGCTGAACGGATGTTCGGGTTTACTCACAATGAAGCGCTCGGTCAGTCGCTCGATCTGATCATTCCGGAACGATTGCGCGGTCGCCATTGGGACGGTTATCACAAGACCATGGCGAGCGGTGAAACGCGCTACGGCAACGACGTGTTGCGCGTTCCCGCCGTGCATAAGGACGGGCGGGCGTTGTCGATCGCCTTTACGGTCGCGCTGCTGCATTCGCCGCAGAACGAACTCAGCGGGATCGTGGCGGTGATTCGCGACGAGACCGAGCGTTTTCAGGAGGATCGGCGGTTGCGCAAGCGGATTGCGGAATTGGAGGGGGTGGTGGGGGGGGAGGTAATGTTTGCGGGGACGAGGCTTGGGGGTTGATAGCCGCGCGAAGGTGTTCACGCCGAATGTGACAATTTTGGCAAACGCCGCACAGGCGCCGAGTTAAATTCGGCTCAACACGATCCAGCATGCGCCTTTGCGCACGCTGACCAATGACTTTGTGCTTCCGGCGCTTGGGCTCGGCGCCAAGCAAGCGCTTATCGTCGAGGCTCGTACCCGTGCCGCTTACGGTGTTGTGCTGCCGAATTTCGATGAGCCGGCGCAACAGATGCTTCGCGCGAAATGCGAACTGTGGTGGCGCCGCCAGCTACGGCGTCTGCATATCCGCTCGCTGGAGCATTCGAACAACGCCATGCACGAGCGCCGGGAAAAGAGCTGGCACGGGCAGACGCTCGGCGCGATCGTGCGCGCGATCGCAACGCGCCACTCGCTCAAGCCGG